>CALXHQ010000001.1 GCA_944388145.1 uncultured Gemmiger sp.
GCGGATACATGGCGCGGATCTCGGCGGGCGTCGGCAGCTTTCTCAAATAATTGAAACCCATTGGATACAGCCCTTTCTTTTTCGTTCCGGGGAGGGGTTCCCCCTCCGGCCCCTTTCCCTCTTAATAAAGTGGTCGGCGAACCCCTGTCCCTTCCGTGGAACTGCGGGTCCGTTCGTATTTATAATAATATCGCGCACCGTCGGCGCTTGTCAACCAAAGGGGGCCTTTTGACGCGTTACAACCTGTCCCAAACGCGCAGGCGGGTTAACAGCAGCAGCGCAACGGCATATTCCGCCGCCAGGAAAACGCCATCGGTTACCAGGTAAAGATGCGGTATTGGCAGAATGTCTGCCAACCACCTTGCCAACACCATAAACGGCAGATAAAGCCCTGCCGCGCAACCCGCCTTGACCATCCAGCGGGCAGGGCGCGCCTGGGACAGCATCCGCCCAATGCCATAGCACACCACACCAATGGCCTGCACCACCATGCCGCCCGCAATGCAATCGGCTGTTCGCTTTTCGTACCAGGCGGCCAGGGCGCAGACCAGCCCGATAACCAGGAAAAACAATGCCGCCAGATACAGCACCCGGCTGGCGAAATCGGCGTCCAGGCGGCGCGCCGGGGCGGGACCGGTTTCCGGCAATGTGCCCTGGCTGCCCTTGAGCAGGTAATCGGTGGTGACGTGGAACAGCTCGCTCAGGGCAATGATTTTATCCAAATCCGGCTGGGCCTGGGCGGATTCCCACTTGGATACCGCCTGGCGGGAAACGTGCAGTTTTTCGGCAAGCTGTTCCTGGGAAAAGCCGCGTTCGCGGCGCAGCTGCTGGATCCGGTCGGCAAGGGTTGGCTGGTTCATCGTTCGGTTTCTCCTGTTTCCGGGGCATTCCCCATTTCTTGTGGTTTCATCCTGCCATTTTGCCCGGTTGCGGGTCTACCAAGGCGGGCTGGAAGTTTGTCAACCGGGGGTTGCAAAAAAGCATTTAGCGAATTTGCGTCATTTTGTTTACCCCGTCCTGCATCGAGAGTTTTTTTGTTTCAAGGATACTTTTCGCATTTTCGTATGCGATTTGCCTTGCCTCTTTTTCGGTAAAATCCATTTGGTTTAAGGCGTCAAAATAAAAGTCATAAATCTGCTGCGGCGGCAATATTCTGCTGTCAGGGTAATCCGTGGCAAAAAGCAGCCTTTCCGCACCGAAACGCCGCAGGATTTTGTTGGTTTTTGAGATTCCATAAACCCGGATATACTCCGGTAAAATGGCCGATATATCCACATAGCATCCGATGGGCAACAGCCATTCCCACTGGAATGCCCCCATATGGCAGACAATCAATCGCAAATTTGGGAAGCGTTCCGCGACCCTTGCAATACGCCTTGCCGCAGAGACGTCGTCGTCCGTGTTTGGATAGGAATGGATTGCAACCGGAATCCCCCGTTGCTGAGCAAAGTCGAAAATTGGCCGGTTATAATCAGAATCAATCACGATCCCCGAATTGTTGGGATGGATTTTAATCCCGTCCAGCAAACCGTCGTCTATTGCACGGCAAATCGCATCGACCGTTTCAGCGATCGAGTTCCTTCCATCAACGTCCGCATAAGCATACAGTTGCCCCGGATAACATTTCTTCAACGCGCAGAGATTCCTGTGTACCGCGTGGACAGTGAATCCCATCGACATCAGGCAAGGGTCATTAAACGGCATAACAACCGCTTTTTCAATGTTATTTTCGGCCATAATCTGTTGGTATTTTTGCATATCCGCATATTCCCATACATCATCTGCATCGGGATTGGCTTTGTGCACTTCATCCGGCAAGATATGGATATGCGCATCAATTTTTTTCAAAGATTTCCAATCCACCAAAACAATATCCACCTGTCCCTTTTCATTTTATAAAACCCAATCTTGCAACAATGCCGCCCCGGCTCCCGTTTGAGAGCCTGGGCGGCATTTTTACCTGTCGATAGAGAATTGGCAGCCGTCACTTCTTTTTGGTAAAGCGATACTCGGTGCCATCATGCAGGCGCTGGATGTTGGTGCGGTGCATATAGATGACCATGCCGCCCATGATGGCCGCGCAGACGCCGATGAATACCAGCGAAGGCAGGTTGGCGCCCTCCCACAGCCACCAGTAGAGGATGGCCAGCACCGGGTACAGGCCGGCAACAATGATGCTGCCCAGCGAGACGATGCGGGTGATGGCAAATTCAATCAGGAAGATGACGAGCAGCGCCACCACAATAATGGGCGAGGTGGCCAGGATAGCACCCGCGCCCACCAGCACGCCCTTGCCGCCCTTAAAGCCGAAGTAGATGGGCAGCGTGTGGCCGATAACCGCAAAGATGCCAGCCAGATAGGCGCCGCAGATCGGCTCGATGCCGGTGCCGGGCAGCATCCACTCAAAGATCAGGCGGCCGAGAATGACCGCCACGGCGCCCTTGGCCACATCGCCCACCGCGGTGGCCGCGCCGGCAGCCTTGCCGTAGTTGCGCAGCATATTGGTCATGCCCGCGCTGCCGCTGCCGTGGGTGCGCACGTCATCGTGGCAGAAGTGCTTGGAAATCAGGATGCCGAACACGATGCTGCCCAAAAGATAGGCCTCGATTGCCACAAGAATGCAGGCCAGAATCAGTTTGAATCCCATGGGAGATCCTCCTCCAATCGTCAAAGGTCAATCATCAGGCACGGGCGGTGCCGTCGCCGTGCTCCCGCACCAGCATGCGGATGGGGGTGCCGGTCATACCGAACGTTTCACGGATCTGGTTTTCCAGATAGCGCTTGTAGGAAAAGTGGAACAGTGCCTTCTGGTTGACAAAGCAAACAAACGTGGGCGGCCGGATGGAGCTCTGGGTCATGTAGAAGATCTTGAGCCGCTTGCCCTTGTCGGATGGCGGCTGCACCCGGGCAGTGGCCCGGGCCAGCATCTCGTTCAGCGCGCCGGTGGGGATGCGGGTGCCGTTCTGCTGGTCCACAAACCGGATCGTCTCGAACAGCTTGTCCAGCCGCTGGCCGGTTTTGGCACTGATGAAAAGGATGGGCGCGTAGGACATGAAGCTGAAATCCTCGGCCAGCTGCTTGCGCATGGTATCCATGGTGTAGGTATCCTTTTCCACCAGGTCCCACTTGTTCACCGCGATGATGCAGGCCTTGCCCTGCTCGTGGGCATAGCCGGCCACCTTGGAGTCCTGCTCGGTGAAGCCCTCGGTGGCGTCGATCATGATGACGCAGACGCGGCTGCGCTCAACGGCGGCCAGGCTGCGCAGCACGCTGTACCGCTCCACACCGCTTTCCACCTTGCCTTTTTTGCGCAGGCCGGCGGTATCGGTGAAGGTAAACTTGCCGAACTTATTGTCCACGCGGGAGTCAATGGCATCGCGGGTGGTGCCGGCCTCGTTGGCGACGATCATACGGTCCTCGCCCAAAATGCGGTTGACCAGGCTGGACTTACCCACATTGGGCCGGCCGATAACCGCCACGGGGATGCGCTCGTCATCCTCCGGCTGTTCGTCCGAGAAGTCCAGGTGCTCGCAGACAGCGTCCAGCAGGTCGCCGGTGCCGTGGCCGTGCACACCGGACACCGGGTAAACCTCCCCGATCCCCAGCGAGTAGAAATCGTACAGCTCCATGGGCGGCTCACCCACCGAGTCGCACTTGCTGACCGCCAGCAGCACCGGCTTGCCGCTGCGCATCAGCATACCTGCAATGTCAATGTCCTGCGGGGTGACACCGGCGGTGACATCGCACAGCATGATAACACAGTCGGCGGAATCGATGGCGATCTGGGCCTGGCGGCGCATGTGCGCCAGGATGCCGTCATCAATATTGGGCTCGATACCGCCGGTGTCCACCAGCAGGAACTGGTGGCCGTTCCACTCGCAGTCGCAGAAAATGCGGTCACGGGTGACGCCGGGGGTATCCTCCACGATGGCCAGGCGCTGGCCGGTGAGTTTGTTGAACAGCGTGGACTTGCCCACATTGGGCCGGCCGACAATGGCAACAATAGGTTTCGGCATAGGTTGTCACTTCCCTTCTTTGTGGGCCCTGCGCAGGCGGGCGGCGAGCCCGGCCAGGCGCTGTTTTGGGCTTTGGGTTTCCAGCAGGGCGCGGCAGCAGCCGGCGCCATCCGTGGGCAGGATCTGTACCCGGCAGCCCAGCTCTTTGCCCAGCTGGTCGGTGGTGATGTCATCCAGGAAAGTGCCCTCGCCGTCCCGGAGCATGACCTCGGGCACGCCCAGGGTGCGGCTGCGCAGCCTGCCTTTGCACTGGCGGATGATGTCGGTGGCGGTGACCAGGCCGGTCACGCTCACATTGCCGCCAAAGAAATGGTTGGTGATGGGATGCACCGTGATCTCCACCTGCGGGTACTGGCGGTGCAGCGTGTCCATCATCTGGGTGATCAGCGGCGCAGCCAGCGTACCGGTCACCACATCCACACTGCGGGGCAACACCAGGCCGCGGGGCTCGGCCAGTTCCTCCAGGAAGGTATCGTGGTACTGCCGCCACATGCCCACGCCGTCCTCCAGCTGGGCATAGTCATCGTAGAACTCCGCCTGCGGTAGCGGGCGGCCGGCGGTCAGGTACCACTCATCGCTGGGGTAGACGATGCTGCGGCCGAACTCGGCGCGGCATTTGCGGCTGTACTCCTCCAGAATGTCCAACTGTTCGGCGGCGGAGGCGGCATCGTAGGCTTCCAGATGGTAGAGTCCCTTGCGGTGGGCGGTCAGCCCGGCCGGGACCACCGCGATGCTGCCCACCTGCGGGCGTAGGGCCAGCAGGTCATCGAGGGTGCGGCGCAGCTCGGCGCCGTCATTGATGCCACGGCAGAGCACGATCTGGCAGTTCATGTCGATGCCGCCCCTTGCAAAGCGGTCCAGGTAAGCCAGCGTGTCCGCCGCCTTTTTGTTGGCCATCATCCGAACCCGCAGCTGGGGGTTTGTGGTGTGCACCGAGATATAGATGGGGCTGATGTGCATCTGGATGACGCGTTCCACTTCCCGCTCGGACAAATTCGTCATGGTGATGTAGTTGCCGAACAGAAAGGACAGGCGCTCGTCATCGTCCTTGAAATACAGGCTTTTGCGCAGGCCGCGGGGCATCTGGTCGATGAAGCAGAACATACAGTGATTATCACAGCTGTGCTTTTCGTCGCCCAGATAGGTCTTAAAGTTGCAGCCCAGGGGTTCATACTCCCCCTTTGTCACCTGGATGATACGCTGCACGCCGTTCTGGCAGACCCGCAGCGGAAAGCTCGCGGCAACGGTGTAATACTGGTAGTCGATGGAATCCTCCATCTCGTGGCCATCGGCGGCCAGCAGCAGACAGCCGGGTATAATGCCCAGACGCTCAGCCGGTGAGCCGGGGTCCACGCTCTGCACGCGCAGTGCCATGGCGCAGCCTTCCTTTCATTGAACAGGATACAACAAAACACGGGGCGAAAGCTGCCGCTTTGGCCCGAAACCGGGGTGCCCCGCCGAGACATAGAAAAAGGGAAGGGCGAAGCCCCTCCCTTGTAAGAACGTTCAGGCCTCTTTGACCTTGACGACTTCCTGGCCCTTGTAGTAGCCGCACTTGCCGCACACCTGGTGGGGCACCTTCAGCTCACCGCACTGAGGACATTTCACCAGCGTAGGAGCCTCCAGCTTCCAGACATTGGAACGACGCTTGTCGCGACGGGCTTTGGATTGTTTTCTCTTGGGTACTGCCATGTTTAAGCACCTCCTTGGTGAAATTTCAACTGAGCAGTTGTTTTAATATGCTAAGCCGGGCATCTGCAGGGGCAGCTTCGCCTGCCGGTTGGCAGGTACATCCTGCCGCCTTCCTTTTTCCACAGATGGGGCATAGGCCAAGACAATCGGGACTGCACAACAGCACCCGCGGAACCGCCAGGACAATTTCCTGGTAAACCAGTTCCTCTACGTCCAGCAAGCCATCTTCGTCCAGGGGAAGCTCAAAATCCGGGTCTTCCAAATCGACCGGACGAACGGTGTACTGCTGTGCAATCTGATAAGTCTCCTGCACCGGTGCAAGGCAGCGGGCACATTCCGCCTTCACGGCTGCCTCGGCATTCAGGGCAATTTCAGCGCCCTGCGGCGTGCGCGTCACCGCGATGGTGCCGGCCACAGGTGCAGGCACCTGATACCCCGGCCAATCATACCCCGACAGGTCGAAGGAAAACGACGCTGTAAAAGGCTTTTTCGCGGCGGTTATGAATTTGTTCAGATCAAATTGCATAGTACACCTCAAAGGTTGCCTAACTAGTATACACAAGGGAAAGGGGCTTGTCAACACAATTTTGCAAAAAAATCTGTTTTTTCCTTCTGGATGGCTTTCCGTACGCCGGCAGGGTGCGACCGCACCGCCATCCCCTCCTATTTGCCCACACAAAGGCAAAGGGGCGGCATCAGCGGGTCAGCTCAGCACAGATTGGATAGTGGTCGGAGAGATAGACCCCATTCTCCGCGTCGGTCCAGCGTTCCACCCTGCCCTGCCGCAGCTCCGGCGTGACAAAAATGTAATCGATCTTGCAGATGGGCTCCTGCCCACGGAAGAAGTTGTGGAAGGTGAACGGAAACTCGGCCGTGATGTCCCGCAGACCAAGAGGCGGGTGTTCTGCTGTCAGCGGGGCCAGTTCCGGGCTGCCCTGCTCGGCATTGAAGTCCCCCATCAGCACAGCGGGCAGCGGCCGGCTGGCAGCGTCAGCCTGCATGCGGGTCAATACCTGGCGAAGCCCCAGCAGGCGGGCTTCGGCATCCAGATGGTCCAGATGGGTGTTATAAACCCGTACGGGGCACCCCATCCCCTGAACATTTACCAAGGCATAGGCACAGGTGCGGGGGCAATCGCTTTGATGAGCGTAGCGGGAGCCCGGCTGGTCCGGCTGCGGCGACAGCCAGAACACCTCCAGCCCCAGCAGTTCAGCGGTAGCATTGCGGATGGCCAACGTCATGGCCTCGCCGGTATAATCGGCGTTGCGGCCACAGCCCACCACCGTGTAGCCGGTCAGGTTGTCGCGAAGCCAGCGCTGCACGTGCGGCAGCACCTCCTGAAAGCCAATGACATCCGGCTGCTCCTGCTGGATCTTGTTCAGGATCAGCGGTTTGCGGTGCGGGAAATTATTCTCCGCATCGATACCAAAATCGCCGCGGATGTTAAAGGTTACAATTTTCATGGGTTGTTCCCCCTGTTGGAACTGCCGCGCGGCTGCGCGGCTTATTTTTCAGCGGCAAGCAGCTCTATCCACGGCACCGGTGAACAGGCCGGAAAGGATCAGAAACAGCCACTTTTGCGGGAAATGCGGTTCCCCGGTGAGAAAGACCACGCCCCGGGCAAAGGCCACCACAACGGTGCGGGTGCCGGCAGCCAGGTTGGAGTTTGCGTTTTCCCTGCCGCCCTTGGCAAAGATAGAGGTGGGTGCCACAAACACGGAGGGCCCCAGCGCACACAAACCACATGAAGAAGCCTTCTTTTTTGATGACATTCTGTGACAAGCGGCTCATCGGCCGTGCTTGGGCCGGGGATGGGTTTTGAGAAAATCCGCCGTGTCCTGCACAGCCCCAGGCAGCCAGGGCGCGTTGACGTCATCCAGCGGGATGGGAATTTCCTGAATGCTGTCCCCCGGCGCCGGGCGATGCAGCGAGGCAGGCAGACCGGCCAGGCCAACCTCCCGCAGCGAGAAAGTTTCTCCGCTGAGCCAGCCCACCGCAACACCATCGCAATAGACACAGTAACAGCCAAACAGTTTGCGGGTACGGACGTTCAGCCCGCGCAGTGCATCCAGCCAGGTTTGCAGGATACCGTCGTCCGGGTATGCCATTGTCATTTCCCCCTTTTCTCCTGTTGTGGCCCCATTATAGCACAAACCCAGGCGGACATCCACGGATTTCGCACAAAAAACGGGCACACGGCAGCGGGTCCCGCCGGCGTGTGCACCGATGTTATTGAAAAGGCACTCGATCAGTTAAATTTGAAGATCTTCTGGGCGATACGATAGCCGCCCAGGCAGATCTTGCGGCCGACGGCGCCGGGCAGATCGCACAGCCCGGCCAGAGAGCGGCGACACTTTTTGTAGACGCGCTCATCGCGGTGGCGCAGGTAGGCCCACAGCATCTTTTTCTGCTCCAGCGCTTCGGGGCTGCCGTCCATGGTCAGGAACACCAGCGAGATGGTCATCATCATGAACAGATAGTTGAACATATAGGCGCGGAGCTTTTTCTGTTCCGGCGGCAGCGCATACAGATCCACCGCATCGATCATGATCTTGGTGACCCGAACCTGCTGGTTCACCCGCTTGACCATGACCTGCTCGTTGACGCTCTGATCCTCACGGCCGATATAGTAACGGTACAGGTCCAGATTGAGATAGTACAACGTTTTGACCCAGGGCAGCGGCTGATAGACAAAGATATTGTCCACATAGAAGGTGTGCTTGGGCAGCTCGATACCGCAGTCCCGCAACACCTGGGTGCGATAGATGACGCTGTGCATCAGAATGTTCTGACTGGGCGGGAACTTGCCGCACTCCTCCCAGACGAAAACACGGTCCTCCGGCAGGATGCCCTTGTAGGAGATCACGTGGCGGGTATTGTCGATGACATGTTCATACACATAGTTGCACAGCAGCAGATCCACCGGCTTTTCCATAGCGGCAAACCCGCGCAGTTTGTCCATGACACGGGCCAGTGCTTCGCCGTCCAACCAGTCGTCAGAGTCCACCACCTTGAAGTAAAGCCCCTGCGCGTTGCGGATGCCCTGGTTGACACCCTCGCCATGGCCGCCGTTTTCCTGGTGGATGACCCGGACGATAGTGGGATATTTTGCAGCATATTCGTCGGCGATACGGCCGGTTTCGTCGGTGGAGCCGTCATCCACCAGGATGATTTCGGCCTCCTCACCGGCGGGCAGCAGCGTCTCGATACAGCGGTCCATGTAAGCCGCAGAATTATAGCAGGGTACAGTAAAGGTGATCAGTTTCATGGGTTACACTCCATTCTCCTGTGTGAGGCAGCCTGGTCCTGCGGTTCAGGACAGCTGCGCGGTCCAGTCCGCCCAATTTTCCAGCACGGTATCTGCCGTGGCCCGTATGTCATCCCAGCACGGGCGAGTGTAGGCATCCAGCACGCCGATGGTATAGAATCCGGCTGCCTTTGCCGTGCGGATGGCCGTGGGCGAATCTTCAAACACCATGATCTGCGCCGGCCCGGCACCCAAGCGTTCGGCGGCCCGGAAGTAGACCTCCGGTTCCTCCTTGCCGCGGGGCGTGGCACAGCCCAGCGTGAAGGCAAACCGGTCCAATATGCCAAAATGGGCCAGCGCGGCATCCACCAGCGGTTTCTCCGTACCGGAGGCAACGCAGAGGGTAACACCCCGAGCACGCATGGCATCCAATGCCTGCACCATCCCGGGTTTGAGACTGGCCATGGTGGCATAGTCCGCACGGGCTTGCCGACGGATGGCATCTGCCATTTTCGCTGCCGTAACCGGCAGCGAAAACCGCCGCACATAGTAGGCGGCAGCCCCTTCCACCGTCATGGTGGCGGTATCGCTGCGTTCCTGCCCCGTGTAGCGGATGCCCCAGGGGGCAAGCACCTGAACAGCCACCTGATCCCACATTCCGGTGGAATCCAGCAGTGTGCCGTCCATATCCAGGATCGCATAGGGCAAAAGCTGCATCGTTGTCTCCTGTCGGTTGCCGGGGCGGCTGCCGCCGCGGCGTGATCCGGTGTTCATACACTAACAGCATACCCGTTTTTCCCGGAAAAGGCAAGTGGTAAGCGTGTTTTTGTGGAGACTGGCGGGGAAACGGTGTTAATCCTCCAGCTCCTGCCAGGCTTCCTCCATGGTATCGGCAGAAAAGAGGAATTGGCCGCAGGCATTGTAAACTTCGATATGGCCGCAGACATTTCGAAACTGAACAGACATGGGGTAAACCGCCTTTCCTTTGCAGTGTGAAAGCTGCCTGACTTTGGATTGTGCTTTCAGTATAGCAAAGGAGCAGGGTGTTATTTGGGACTTCAGGCGGCATTCCGCGATAACGCAGTCCCTTAAAGCGGTCTTTTAATACTCTGCGGCAAGCAGCGGTACGGTGTGCGGTGCTGCGCGTATTTTTCGCAGGCAGAACAGCAGCCACAGGCATAAAAGATACCACAAAACCGTATAGCGCGGACAGACAAAGCCGGCAATGTTGCCCCACTCGGCGCGGTAGTCCCATACGCGCACCCGAAGCGCCACAAGGCAAAGCTGCCCCACGGCCAGTTCCAGCACAGTGATGCCCGCCGCCCCCAGCGCTGCAGCAGAGGGAAGTGTCAGGTTGGGGCGGTGTTCCAGCCAGACCAGCAGGCAAAAGCAACCGCCCCCGGCAAAGAACATGGTCCAGTGGGTGGCGCCGCGCCAGACCAGTTCCGCCGCCAAATAGGCGGTTCCCCCCATGGCAAAAACAGAGGCCTTTTCCCAGAGCAGCGCGCCTGGCAGGCGTTTGGCGGGCTGTGTCATCATGTTGTACTCCCCCTCCCGTATTGGCCCAGTCGGCGGGCCGCTTCCCATATTGTGCACCGCCAGCCCGGCCAGTAACCTTTTTGTCATGGATCTGGCAGCTTTTTCCTGAAAGAGGAGGCCGGACCTGCTGGAAACGTTCCTGCAGGTCCGGCCTGAGTACAGATTATTTGGACAGTTCCTTGAGCAGAGCGCTGCGGGTATCCCACAGTTTCTGGCTCA
The DNA here is from genome assembly GCA_944388145.1 of uncultured Gemmiger sp. GTDB lineage: Bacteria > Bacillota > Clostridia > Oscillospirales > Ruminococcaceae > Gemmiger. The sequence continues at coordinate 10,714 of CALXHQ010000001.1, forward strand.
GGTCCACATAGTAGCGGTGGGGATTTTCAAAGCGCTTGACCTCGTCCCACAGGGTATTGACCTGGGCCTTGCAGAACTTGCGGATGTCCGCCAGATCTGGCGAGACATAAACGCGCTTGCCGTTTTGATAGATGAGGGTGGACAGGCAGCGCGCCGTGCAGTTGACGTAGGTACGTTCTTTCCAGGTTTCCACCGGGTCGAACAGCGTGATGCCGTTTTTGGTTTCCACCGGCTCATCCGCCATGGTGACCAGATCCGCCATGGCCTTGCCATCCTCATCGTAGATGCGCCAAACCTTCTTCAGGCAAGGGATGGTCATTTTTTCGGCACTTTCGGATAGCTTCATTTTCGGGATATATTCGCCCGTTGCGTCATCCCTGACAGCGGCCAGCTTGTAGACGCCACCAAACACCGGATCACTTTTGGCCGTGATCATATTCTCGCCGATGCCGAAGCTGTCCACACGGGCCCCCTGCAGAATCAGATCGCGGACCAGGTACTCGTCCAGACTGTTGGAAGCGCAGATGGGGCAGTCGGGATAACCGGCGGCGTCCAACATCTTGCGGGCCTTCTTGGACAGGTAGGCGATGTCGCCCGAGTCGATGCGCACCCCCTTGGGGCGCTTGCCCATGGGTTTGAGCACCTCGTCAAAGACGCGGATGGCATCGGGGATGCCATGACGCAGCACATTGTAAGTATCCACCAACAGCACACAGGCATCCGGGTAGAGCTCGGCATACTTTTTGAAAGCATCGTACTCGGTGGGGAACATCTGCACCCAGCTGTGTGCCATGGTGCCGGAAGCCGGGATGCCGAAGTCCCGCGCAGCCATCACACAAGAGGTGGAGGCACAGCCGCCGATATAGGCCGCACGGGCGCCGAAGTAGGCGGCGTCGTACCCTTGTGCGCGTCGGGCACCGAACTCCATGACCGGACGGCCGGATGCCGCCCGCACGATGCGGTTGGATTTGGTGGCAATCAGGCACTGATGGTTGAAGGTGACCAGCAAAAGTGTCTCTAACAGCTGGCACTCGATGGCGGGGCCTTCCACCGTAACGATGGGCTCATGGGGGAAGATAGGCATCCCCTCCTCAATCGCCCAGATATTGCAGTGCAGCTGGAAATTGGCCAGATAATCTAGGAACTCCTCCTTAAAGCTGCCGGTGGCACGGAGATAGGCAATATCCTCCGGCGTGAACTTCAGGTGGTCCACCGCATCCACAAATTGCTGCAGGCCCGCCATAATGGCGTAACCGCCTCCGTCCGGTACCCTGCGGAAGAACATATCAAAGACGGCATACTTGTCCTGATAGCCTTCGTCCAGATAGCCCGCGGACATGGTCAGTTCATAAAAGTCGGTCATGGTGGTCAGGTTGCGTGCAATATCCAGCATTTTGGACTCAACTCCCCTTGCGTGGGTCCGACATAAAAGCCGGAGCCTTATTGACAGTGCGGCGGGTTTTCACCCGCCTTTTTTCTGCAAACGGCCTGTGCGAATACAGCGGCAGGCCGGGCATTCCTGCATTATTCTCTGCGGCTGCGGCGGGCCGGGGCCGAACGATATGCTGTACGGCGCTTTGCTGCACGGCCGCCGGGCTTTCCTCGACCGCCGCGGCTGCCGCCCATCAGGATGGCGCACACCCACACAAAGGCATACACAGCCACCACAACCAGTGTGAGAATGATAACAACCTTGAAGTAGGTGCTGGAGAAGAATTCCCCCACTTTGGTCAGGGTGAACAGCACCTGATTGCGCGTGACGGTACTGCCTGCCAGCAGATCTACTGTCCCCAGCTTTTCCCCGTTGATGGAAAGGGTTACCGTTCCCACCACGTCCCCCTGTTTCAGCGGAGCGGTCAGGTATTCGGGCAGATCGAAGGTTTTCTGGGTCAGGTCAGCCCCGCCGTCAGCGGGCAGCAGCGTCATCATGTTGTCTGCCGGGTAGAGCATGACCGTGTCGGCATCGGTGGAATAGCGCACCGGGCGCTCGGTGATGGGGCTGGTGGTGTCCAGAGCGGGGGCGATGGAGAAGGTGGAGAACACCCAGTCCATCAGGTTGGCTGTTTCCACCAGGGCCGGCTTGGCATATTTGGGCTCGCTGGCGTTGGGGTCGGCGGCGGCATCGCTTTGCAGCAGCACACTGATATAGGTTTCCCCGTTTTGCGTATGCCAGCTGGCGAAGTTCTGCCAGCCGGAAGCCAGACTGCCCGTCTTTCCCCCCTGGGTGTATGCCCGATAGTAGGCGGAGCTTGGGCTGATCATGCTGTTGGTGGTATGCAGATTGTAGGGCGATTCGTGCTGGGTATTGGCGGGCATCTGATAGTCGGTAACACCGGCCGCCTCCACAAAAGCGTCGTACTCCAAAAGAGCCCGCAGAATCAGGTAAGCGTCCCGGGCGGTGGTCATGTTGCCCTCGTTCAGGCCGCAGGGATCGGTAAACACGGTGCCGGTGCAGCCCAGCGCTTTGGCCTCTTCGTTCATCATGGCCACAAAGGTATCCGGGTCATTGTTCCCCATAAAAAACGCCACGATATAGGCAGCCTCGTTGCCGGACTGTACCTCCATGCCGTAGAGCAGATTGCGCAGCGTGACCGTCTCGCCAGGGCGGATATCCGCCAGCGACGCGCCGGTGCCGTAGAGGATGTCATCAATCTCACGGGGCATTGTAACAGTGACGGTATCCAGCTGGTCCTGATAGGTTTTCAGCATCAGCAGCATAGTCATCATTTTGGTCAGGCTGGCCGCGGTGATGGATGCCTCGCTGTTTTTTTCATAGACAACGATATTGGTATCCAGGTTGACCACATAGGCAGCTTGGGCGGTGGGCTCCTCAGGCGGGGCATATCCCTCCATGGCTGCGGCGGGCAGGGCCAGCGCAACAGCCAGAATGAACATAGCAAGAATGCCGGCAAGACGTTTTTTCATGGGCAGATAGATTCCTTATAACACAGCAGGACCGGCTGTCGGGTTGCACAGTGGCCAGCCCCACAGGGAGAACATTCGGTATATAAAGAATAGTATACCAAAAAATACCGCTTTGGAAAAGGTGCAGAAGAGTGGAATTTTGCCGGGCAGCACCATCAATTCATGGTGCCGGCAGTGGTGGCAAACAAACGCTCCACCTCATCCGCCAGCAGGCGGTGCTCCGGGGCGGCCAGGCTGGGGTCGGCGGCCAGCAGGGATTTGGCCTCCTGCTGGGCAACCGTTAGGGTGCGGGTATCCTCCACCAGGTTGGCCACCCGAAGCGTGGGCAGGCCGTGCTGGGCCTCGCCAAAGAAATCGCCGGGGCCGCGGGTCTCCAGGTCGTATTTTGCCACCGCAAAGCCATCCTGCGTGTGGCAGAGGAAGGAAAGGCGTTTGCGCACGCTCTCGCTCTCGTTGTCTGAGATCAGGATACAGCAGGAATCGGCGGAGCCGCGCCCTACCCTGCCCCGCAGCTGGTGCAGGGCTGACAGACCGAACCGCTCGGCGTTCTCGATTACCATGACGGTGGCGTTGGGCACGTCCACCCCCACCTCGATGACGGTGGTGGAGACCAGCACATCCAGTTCTCCCGCCTTGAACGCCTGCATGACGGCATCCTTTTCTTTGGGTTTGAGCTTTCCATGCAAAAGCCCCACCCGGCGGCCGGGCAAAAGCGGACAGGCGACCTTTTCGTAGTAGCTTTTCACCGACTGGATGCCCGCATCCAGCTCATTGTCCTCAATGGCCGGGCAGACAATGTAGACCTGATGCCCGGCGGCGATCTGCTTTTCCAAAAAGCCGTACATATCCCGCCGCTTGCGTCCGGTGATGAACCAGGTTCTGATGGGCTTACGCCCCGGGGGCAGCTCATCCAGCACCGAGATGTCCAGGTCGCCGTAGAGCAGCAGCCCCAGCGTGCGGGGAATGGGCGTGGCGCTCATCACGAGCAGGTGCGGGCTTTTGGCTTTGCCTGCCAAAATGCCCCGCTGCCGTACCCCGAAGCGGTGCTGCTCGTCCACAATGGCAAGGCCCAGGTTTTTGAACTGCACCGCATCGGTCAGCACCGCGTGGGTGCCCACCACCAGCCCTGCGCGGCCGTCGGCGATGGCGGAAAGCGCCACCCGGCGTTCGGCGGCCTTCATGCCCCCCACCAGCAGCGTGACATTGACGCCGAAGGGTTCCAGCCGGTCGGCCAGCGTGGCGGCGTGCTGGCGGGCCAGCAGCTCGGTGGGGGCCAGCATGGCGCTCTGCCAGCCGTTCTGTGCCGCATGCCAGATGGCCGCGGCGGCCACCAGCGTTTTGCCGCTGCCCACATCGCCCTGCAGCAGCCGGTTCATGGGGATGCTGCCGCAAAGGTCGCGGCAGATTTCCTCGGTGGCGCGGCGCTGGGCGCCGGTGGGCGCGTAGGGCAGGCTGCGCCAGAAGGGTGCCAGATCCACCGGATGCATGGGCGCGCCGGTTTTCTGCCGGCCATGCCCCCGCAGAAGGAAAATGCCCAGCTGCAGGATGTATAGCTCCTCAAAAATCAGGCGACGGCGCGCGGCGGCGGCATCCTGGGGGGATTGGGGCGCATGGATGGCCCGGACCGCCTCGGCCCGGGTGGGCATGCGGTATTTGGCCAGCAAAAAGGCCGGCAGCGGGTCGGGCAGGCCGGCGGCGGCATCCAGTGCGGCGGCCACCGCCTTGACGATGCGGCTGCTGGGCAGCCCCTCGGTGCCGGGATAGACCGGAACCAGCGGTGCGGCGGCCACATCGGCCTCGGTACGGATGCTGGGGTGCAGGATCTCCCGCCGGGTCAGGCTACCGCCCACGCGGCCCTCAAAATAATAGCGCTTGCCGATTTCCAGATGCTCCGCCACATAGGGCGCGTTGAACCAGGACAGGGTCAGCGTGCCGGTATCGTCGGCTGCCAGCACCCGGGTGAGCATCCGCCCGCCCTTGATGCGGCGGCCGGGTTCCTTTTGCAGGACCTCGGCCCGGACGCAGCAGTCGATGTCATAGGGTGCCTCGGCCACGGCGTAAGGCCTGGTGTAATCCACATAGCGGCGCGGATAGTGCAGGAGCAGGTCCCCCACGGTGCGGATGCCGAGTTTTTCAAACTTTTTGGCAAACGCCGGGCCTACCCCCTTGAGATACTGCACGCTGTCGTTCAGGTCCGGCATGGCGGGGCCTCCTTTCGTTGGAATCAGGAATGGGAATTTTCAGAGCGGCGGGCCGGTTCTCGCTTTCTGCCGGTTATCCGTTTTTGCGATAGGTGCCGGCGCGCCGGTAAGGGGCGTCCGACGGGGCCGGGGCAAGAGCCTGCAGGGCGCCGGCCTCGACCTGACGCTGCATCCATTGCCAAACCAGCAGATCGCCGGGCAGTCGTGGGTACCGCGCGATCACCTGCCCCAGCAGCGCCGCGCCGGAAAAGGTTTCCGGCATCTGATCCAGCACCTGCTGAAAGAACGGGTCATAAAAATCCGCCTGCGCGCTAACCAGCATCCCGCTGACCACCACCCGCAAAGGCGCATTTTCCTGCTCCAGCCTGCGCCAATGCCTGGCCATTGCCGTTTGAAAGGCGGGCGGCACTCGCTGCGCCAATGGCAGAAAGCGGCCAAGCTCGCCGGGGTGGTGCTCGCCCCAGCTGCGGCAGCGGACGGTGGTGCCATCCGGCCGGTTTTCAAATTCCGGCAGGCAGATCAGACGGGCGTCTGCCTGCAAGCCGGCACCGTCCAGCTGCGCCATCAGCCAGCAGGTGCCGCAGGCATTGTCCGCGCGGCTGCCGGTCCAGATGCGCAGCGGCACACCGTCCCTCACGGCGCCAAACAGGCGGACGAGGTTTTTGCGGGTCCGCTCCGCCCGCTTTCGCAGGTCCCGCAGAATTTCATCCTCGCTTTGCAGCTGGAGCTGGCCTGCATACAGGCGGGCCAGGAACGCCAGCCGCTCCGGGCCGGCATAACCGCCGGCAACGGGTCCCAGATCGAGATGGCCGGGAAAGCCCAGCACATCGGCGGGGCTGCCGCCAAGCGGCACAGCCTGCGCCCAGCGGCGGCGCTCTTCCTCCTCGGCCTGGCGCTGAGCTTCGGCAATCTCTTCGGCAGTGGGCGGGGCATCGCTTTTGCTATCGCCGGCAAAAATCACGCCGATCGAGCTGCCAATCCGGTATTTCTCCTCGCCGTAATGCTGCGCCAGTTTCAGGGCACCGACAGCGCTTTCCTCAAAAGTGATATCCAGCATATGATCGGCCTCCTCTCCCCCGCCGCGGGCCGCGCTTTGGCCCGGTGCAAAAAGGACGAACCCGGCTGCCAGCCATTGACGGCCGTGGAGCCTGATTCGTCCTGCGCAGTGGAATAAGCGCTTACTCCACCGAGATCATATAATAGTAAACTGGCTGGCCGCCGCTGATGTGGCTGACCTCGATATTGCCGCCGCACTTGGTGCGGACCAGGTCGGTGGTCTTTTCAGCGTCCTCATCGCTGACATCGCAGCCGGAGATTACCGTGATAAACTGGGTGTCCTTCTTTTTCATGCTGCGGGCCAGTCGATAGGTCATCTTGGTGATGTCGGTGCCGGTGGAGACAATTTTACCATTCTGCAACGCCATGATCTCGCCCTTTTTGATGGTCTTGCCATCGTACTCACTGTCGCGGGCGGCATAGGTAATCAGGCCGGTGTCCACATGCTCGGCGGCAGACATCATGTTGACGGCGTTCTCGTCAGCGGAAACACCGGGGTCAAAGTTGAGCATGGCGGTCATGCCCTGGGGCACCGTGCGGGTGGGCAGCACGACAACCTTGCGGTCGGCCAGCTTCTGGGCCTGCTCGGCAGCCATGATAATGTTCTTGTTGTTGGGCAGCACAAACACCGTCTTGGCAGGCACGCTCTGGATGGCGGCCAGGATATCCTCGGTGGCGGGGTTCATGGTCTGGCCACCGGAAACTACCGCGTTCACGCCCAGATCCGCAAAGACATTCTTGAGGCCCTCTCCGGCAGCAACCGCCACAAAGCCGTACTCCTGCTCCGGGTCCACAGCTGCGTAAACAAATTGTTCCGATGCACCGGCTGCCTGGGCCTGCTCTTCGGCAGCGGCCTGCTTTTCCAGGCCCTTGCCCTGTGCCTGGCGGGCCAGGAACTGCTCATGCATATTTTCAATCTTGAAGTTGGTCAGGTAGCCGTACTTGATAGCCTCACTGAGCATCATACCCGGATCAGAGGTATGCACATGGCAGTTGGCCACATCCTCATCCTCAATGACCACAACAGAATCGCCGTTGGATTCCAGGAAAGCCCGCAGGCGGGCAACGCTGGCACCCGGGTCCTTGTGCAGCAAGAACTGGGTGCAGTAACCGTTTTTGATGTCCTCCACCTTCATCAGGTCGTCGGTAAAAACGCCCTTTCCTGCGGCAGAACTGGAGACTTTGGGCTTAGCGGCAACCTCCACGCCGGCGACAATCTCCCCGCCATCAAACACCTGTTTCATACCCTCGAACACCAGCAGGATACCCTGTCCGCCTGCGTCCACAACGCCGGCCTTTTTCAGCACCGGCAGCAGGTTCGGGGTGTCGTCCAGCGCCTTCTGCGCCGCGGCAATCACCTCATCCCACAGCGCAGGCACCTCGGTCTGGGTGCTGGCCGCAGCGGCCTCGGCCGCAAGACGGGTGACGGTCAGGATGGTGCCCTCGGTGGGCTTCATAACTGCCTTATAGGCGGCGTCCACGCCCATCTTCAGAGCGGCAGCGATGTCGGCGGCTTCGGCGTTGGGCTTGCCCTTCAGCGCCTTGGAAAAGCCGCGGAACAGCAGGCTGGTGATGACGCCGGAATTGCCCCGGGCGCCGCGCAGCATGGCCGCCGCCGCCGTTTTGCTCACGTCGGCGACGGTGGCGTCGTCCGGCATATTTTCCAGCTCAGTGCGGGCTGCGCCGATGGTCATGCTCATGTTGGTGCCGGTGTCGCCATCGGGCACGGGGAAAACATTCAGCTCATCGACGCGGGTGCGCTGGTTGGAAATATTGTTGGCTCCGGAAATCATTGCATCGCGCAGGATTTTGCCAGTAATCATGGTTTTACACCTCAATCATTTGACTCTTAACGGAAAGGCAGGCCGCGTCAATCTGCGGCAATGTCATCCACATACACATCCACGCGGGCCACCTTCAGGCCTGTGGCGTGCTCCACCTCGTCACGGACGCGGTGGGTAATGCTTTGGGTGATGGAGGCGATGTTCAGCCCATACCCCACCGCAATGTGCAGCGAGATTTTCAGCGCACCGTTTTCCTCCTCCACCGCAACGCCCTGCTGGGGCAGACTGCCATGGCGCAGCGCTGCGCGCAGTGTACCGGAAGGTGTGTTCTGGCCCATAGCCGCGATTCCGTAGCAGTTTTTGGCAGCCTGCGCCACCAGGCCGGAAAAGTATTCGTTTGTCAAAGAGATGCTCCCGCTGGGGTTCACTTTCGTGATCATCGCCGGACCTCCTAACGTTGTATATTTGAGAGGTTGCTAGGCTGCAGCCGCAACTTGCCAAACCTGCGGCAGAAAAAACGCATCGAACAGCTGCAACCTTATGAAATCTTTTTTATTATACACCATCTCGGTTTTTTTGAACAGATCTGAAAGCAAAGTTTTCCAGCAGATTTGGAAATTCACAGCGGCATTTTTTGCCTTTTTTCGTTTTTTCCGCCTTGTACCGCGCCCTCCATCCCGCCTTTTTGTCCGGGCAGGCACAGCCGGCCTTGGGGACACAAAAAGCCGGCCAGCAGAAAGAAGCTGGCCGGCAGAAGGATTCGGGATGGAATGGTTGGATCAGTCCTCGGGCGTGTCATCCTTGGGGATGATGATGTTCAGCACAAACGCAACCAGGAAGGAAACCACCAACGAACTGCCAAAGATGTCCTGGAACAGCTCGGGGGTGTGCTGCAGAATCTGCGGAGCAGACTCAATGCCCAGGCCCAAGGCCAGCGCAATGCCCACAATCATCCGGTTGCGGTAGTTCATGGGCTGCTCTTTCAGCAGCTGGATGCCGGACATGGTGATGGCGGCAAACACAGTGACGGTGGCACCGCCCAGAACCGGCTGGGGAATGGTGGCCATTAAACCGCTGAACTTCGGGAAAACACCTGCCAGCAGCATGATAACGCCCACAATGGTGAACACGCGGCGGGACACCACTTTGGTGGTGCAGATCAGGCCGACGTTCTGGCTGTACGGATCGGTGGGCAAACCGCCGATGCAGGCGCCGATCATGCCGCAGATGCCCTGGCCCTTGATGGCACCGCCCAGTTCCTGATCGGTGGCTTCACGGCCAAAGCCGCCCATGGCGGTGGAAGAAACATCACCAATGGTCTGCACCGCCTGAACCATGTACATCAGGATCATCATGATGATGGCAGAGGGATGGAATTCAAGGCCGAAGTGGAACGGCACCGGCACCGAGAACCAGGCGGCACTGGTAAAGCCCGTGAAGTCCACAATACCGCCCATAATCAGCGCCACCACGTAGCCGACCACAATACCGATCAGCATACCGGAGGCTTTGAGCAGACCCTTGCCGAAGAAGTTGCAGGCCAGGGTGATGATCAGCGTCAGGATAGCCAGCAGCCAGAAGCGGGGAGAGCCAAAATCCTCGCCGGCGCCACTGCCGCCCCCGATGTAGTTGATAGCCGTGTTGTAGAGCGACAGGCCAATACTGATGACCACCGTGCCGCTGACAATGGGCGGAAAGAAGGGGCGCAGCTTGCCGATGAACATACCGATGAAGATGGATACAAACGCCGCCGCCAGCTGGCTGCCGAAGATCGCGGCGATGCCATATTCTTTGCCGATGATGGTCAAAATCGGCATATAGGCGAAGGCCACGCCCATGACGTTGGGCATCCGCATGCCGAAGCCGAACACCGGGAACAGCTGCAGCAGAGTGGTGATGCCGCCGATGATCATGGCCGCCTGGGTCAGCATGATCTGGTCATCCGCAGAAAGACCGCAGATGCCTGCGATCAGCATAGGCGGTGTGATGTTGCCGATCAGCATGGCCAGCACATGCTGCAACGCCTGCGGCAGCGCCACACCGAAAGACGGTTTGCCGTCGAATTTCAGCAATTCGGCGTTGGTGTTGGTGGAATTTGACATTTCCCTTTCCTCGCTTTCCAAAAATACTCCCGATAACAGAAAAATCCCGTCAATATCTGAAAGTATATCCGAAAAAACGACATAACGCAAGGATTTCTTGAATGTGAGAAGGGCGATATTTGCGGTGACAATTCACAGTTTTTTTGTCTATTATTTACAATTTATTCACATTTTAATTCAGCGCACAGGGCTTTCAGCTGCTGCGGCGTATCCACATCCACCAGCTCCCTTGCCTCCTGCACCGGAAGGCAGCGCACTCGCTCGGGGAATTGACGGATCACCGCACCGCCCCCCTGCCCCTGCGGCAGCGACTGCAGTGCAGGGAAAGCCCAGGCCGGGAACAGCACCGGCGCCCCCGCCCTGCCCTGCCATGCAGCGCGCCAGACAGCATCCGGTTCCGCCACGGCTGCAAGCGTCAGCCCTGCCACAGTCTGCCAGCGCAGCAGCGGCTGGTCGCCAGGGCAAAACAGACAGCCGGTGAGCGGGCCGTCTGTTGGCGCCCGCCACCTTTGATCCGGTGCCAGCAGCGCCGACAGCCCCAGGCGCACCGTATCGCTGCGGCAGGGCTGGCTGTGCAGCAGCACAGGAACATTTTGACGTCTGCAAAGCTCGGCCACATCCCGGTGGCGGGTAACCGCAATACGCCGGGCAAACACCCCCGCAGTGGCATCCAGGGTTCTCTGGATCAACGGAGCGCCGCTAAACTCTGCCATCAGCTTGTTGCCGCCGAACCGTTTGCCCAAACCGGACGCCATGATGACGCACCCCACCCTGCCAAACGGTGCGTCCAAATCCAGGCAGAACGCATCCCTGCGGTGGCAGAGCTCCTGCAAAAAGGGCAGCGGCTGCTTGCGCACCACCACAAGCAGCCGTTTTTGTTCCATCAGATCCCGCAATGCTGCGCAGTAGGGCGGACAGTCCGTCTCCAGAAAACCAACCTCGTCAATGGCAACCCACTCCCCCGGCGCCTGGCGGCAGCGCCGCAGGGCGCTGACCCCAAAGCTGCGGAATGCCTCCGAGACGGGGCGCATACGGGGTTCCCCCTCGGGCAGGTCAGGGGCAAACCGGCCCACCTGCACCGTGCGGCCGGTGGGATTCTCCCGCAGGAAAACACCGCAGCCGGGGGCGGCCCAGGAGGTCAGCCCGGGAACCGGTCCCTCCGCCGGCATGGCGGACAGCAGCTTGGCCAGCAGTGTGGTCTTGCCGGCATTGCGCCTGCCGGTAAGGATCAGGTGCCGCTTACCGCTCGCCCGGAAAGAATTCCAGATACAGTCTGCGGTTAGCCGCCACGCAGGCGTCGCGATACTGTTCATAGCGCTGCAGCCACTCCTTTCCCTGTGGTGTCAGGTTGCTGCCGCCGCCGTCCCTTCCGCCGGCTGTGCGGGTGGTCAGCGCAAACCCCAGCGCGTTCTCGGCATTGTTCAGCAGGCGCAGCGCCTTGGAGTATGCCATTCCCATCGCCTGGGCGGCAGCATGCAGCGAACCGGTCTGCTCTATCCCGCGCAGCAGCCGGCAGGGACCCTCCCCAAAAAATTTGTTGTCCCGGTCATCGTAGAAGATGATCCTGGTGATTGCTTTCATCGACAATGTGAACCTCGCTTGTTCAAGCAGCTAATCCGGCTCCTTCAGCAGCACAATCTGGCGTTGACCGTTGCGGCCGGTACAGTATTGCAGGCTGACCGGGCCATAAATGGCAGCCAGTTCCCGCTCGATCCGGGGCAGGGCGTCTTTGCCCGGGGTCAGGCACGCCTGTACCCAACCGTCGGACAGGACCAGCAGCTGATCGCAGCAGTTCAATGCCAGCAGCGGGTCGTGCAGCGCTACCAGTGCACTGCCATTGCCCTTTCCTGCCCAGGTTCGGAGCAGATCCAATATCCGGTAGCGATGGCGGAAGTCCAGCGCGCTCTCCGGTTCGTCCAGCAAAAGCAGCTGGCTGTCGGCCGCCAGTGTGCGCGCCAGAATGCACAGCTGTTTTTGCCCCTCGCTGAGCTGAAGATAGTTGTCCTTTTCCCGGTGGGCCAGGCCGGTGAGGGCAAGCGCCCGCCGGGCCTTTTCCCGCATGGCCGGGGTGGGGTGTTCCAGCAACCCCAGCTGCGGGTTGAATCCCATCAGGACCACCTCCAGCACAGAAAGGTCAATGGAGATCCCGCTGCGCTGGGGAATATAGCCGCAGCGGCGGGCCAGCTGACGGGGTGTAAGCTGTTCCAGGCAGGTTTCCTGCAGCGTACAGCGGCCCGCATGGGGCAGAATTCCGCAGATGGCTTTGAGCAGCGTGGTCTTGCCGCAGCCGTTGGCGCCAAGGACCCCTGCCAGACAGCCCTGTTCCAGCGTGAAGGAGATGTCCCGCAATACCGGTTGCCGCCCGTACCCGGCCGACAGATGGATGGCTGCAAAAAAGGGATGCGCTTCATTCATAGCCTTTTCTTCCTCGCACAATCAGAACGATCAAAAAGGGCGCGCCCAACAGACTGGTGAAGATACTGACCGGCAGCTCAGTGGCGGCAACGCTGCGTGCCAGGATATCCGCCCCGGTGAGCAGCACCCCACCCAGAATGCCGCCCAGCAGCATGGTGCCGGCATCGTTGCGTCGGGTAAGCAGCCGGGCCCCGTGAGGGGCAAGCAGCCCCACAAAACTGATCAGCCCCGTCAGGCTGACCACCGCAGAGACTGCCAGGGTTGCCACCAACAGCACTGCCAGACGCAGCTTGCCCACCGAGACCCCCAGCATACGGGCCTCCCCCTCCTCAGCGGAGAGAAGCACCACCTGCCGGTGCAGCAGAAACAGCACGGCCACACAGACAGCGCAGAGCAGCAGATTGCCACCGATGGAATACCCGCTGATACCGTTCAGACTGCCCATGATCCAGTACTCGATGGACGCCAGCTCCCGTTCCGGGTCGGCGGTGAGCTTAAGACACATCAGCGCCGTTTGCGCCAGCGAATGGACTGCAATGCCCGCCAGCACGATGGTGGCCTGTTTGCCCGACTGGTCCAGTGCCGAGAGCGCCAGTGCCAGGCCCATTGCCGCCAGCGCCCCCGCAAAGGAGGCCGCCGTAACCGCCGCCGCACCGGATAAAAACAATATTCCCGCCGCGGCGCCCGCACTGGCCCCGGAGGTGACGCCGATCACATCCGGCGAGGCCAGCGGATTGCGGAACACAGTCTGATAGACAAAGCCCGCCGCTCCCAGCGCAAAGCCGCCAATCAGCCCCACCGCGGTCCGGCTGAGCCGCAGCGTGTAAAAGACCCGCAGCTGCATTCCGTCGCCGCCGGCAAGCCCCTGCCAGGTGAGGGGGTACTTTCCGGTGAACAGGCTGACGACAGCCAAAACGATCAGCAGGGCCATCCCTGCGGTGCACAACAGGGCCGTCTTATGCGATCTCACTGTAAGTAAAGCCATAGAAGGTCTGATAGAATTCATCAATCACCTCGGCAGTCTCGTCCGCCGGGCACTGCTCCGGGTGGAGTATGCCCGCCAGCCAGACGGCGCCGAGGATACCGCCCGGCACCGGGCTGTCCCATGCCTCGGCATTGCCGGGAATCTGATAGACATGGCCGGTTTCGATGGCCGTGCAGCCCTCCAAGTTTGGGTCGGCCAGCACATCGGCCACCGTGTAGGTGGCGTCGGACGCCAGAATAATATACTCGGGGTCCCAGGCGAGCACCTGTTCATAGCTGGTCTGTACCCAGTAGGTATCGGTGATTTCCGCCGCCACGTTGATACCGCCTGCCATAGTGATCAAATCGGATTGGTACATAGCGGCCCCGGCGGTGTTGAGAAAGTCGGAATTGCCGCCCAAATAAACCTTGGGCTTTGCCACACCGGCAAGCACATCGGCCAGGCGGTCAGCCTGCGCGTCGGAAAACGCGATCAGGTCAGCGGCTCGGGCTTGGGTGTTGGTGGCCACGCCCAGCAGGGTGAGCGCCTCCTCAAGCAGCTGCTGATTTTCCGGATTGACATACAACACTGTCAAGCCCAGCGCCTCCAGACTTTCGGCGGAATCCAGCAGCTTGAGGGGCAGCACCACCAGGTCGGGCTTCAATGCGGCACAGGCCTCCAGGTCAATTTCCTTGGCAGTGCCGATGCTGGCCAGCTCTAAAAATTCCGGTGCGCTGAGGGCATAAATCGGGCGCTTTTCGGGCTGGTTTTCCACCCCCACCACACGGTCCTGCAGTCCCAGGGCAATGAGCATGCTGGTGGAAATGTAGTAGCTGCTGACAAGGCGCCGCGGTTCGCTGCTGACAGTTACCTTCCTGCCGGCCTGGTCAGTCACGATGACGGGGTAGGTGGTTGCAGCGGCAGTCTCCGGCGTGAGAGGGTCATCTGCCAGCAGGAGCGGCTGTTCCTGCTGACTGGAGGATGCGGGCGCACCGGCGGTCGCCGTGCCTGCAGCCGGGCTGCCGCAGGCCGCCAGAGACAGAACCACTGCCCCCGCCAACAGCAGAGAAAGGAGACGGTTTATATGCATGGTACACTTCCTTTTGTAAACGGGTTGGATCCGTTATATTTTCAAAACTATAGCGAAATTATAACAAGCCATCTAGGCAAAAGCAAGTCATACTGATATAATAGTGTAAGAATAGAAGCGATTCCTGACGGCGGCACGCAATTTTTGTCACGTTGCAGGAAGCAAACGGGCCTGCACCGGCGGCGTATGCCCCCGGCGCGGGCATCGGGAGAGAGACAGCAAAGGACGGAGCAATGATCACAATACAAAACTATGTGCAGGCAGAAAGCCTGGACGAAGCCTGGCAGCTGAACCAGAAGCGCAACGCCCGGGTGCTGGGCGGTATGCTCTGGCTGAAGATGGGCCAAAACCCGGTGGGGACTGCCATCGACCTGTGTAAGCTGGGTCTGGATACCATCGAGGAGGAGGAAAGTAGCTTTTCTATCGGTGCGATGGTCACACTGCGCGCTTTGGAAAAGCATCCCAGCTTGAACGCCTGGACCCACGGCATGGCAGCCCGGGCCCTGCAGCCGATTGTTGGGGTGCAGTTCCGCAACATGGCCACCGTTGGCGGCAGCTTGTGGGGACGGTTTGGTTTTTCTGATGTGCTGACGCTGTTCCTGGCGCTGGACACCAAGGTGGAACTGCACAAAAGGGGGCTTGTCCCGCTGGAACAGTTTACTGCCATGGATTATGACAATGACATTTTGGTACGCGCCGTGGTGCGAAAAGTCCCCTGCCGCCTTTCCTACCAGGCCATGCGCATCCAGCGCACGGATCTGCCGGTACTGACCTGCGCCGTTTGCCAGCTTGAAGGCGAAACCCGTGCGGTGATCGGCGCACGCCCGGGCAAAGCCCTGGTCATTCGGGACGATACCGGCCTTTTGCAGGGCGGTATCACGGCGGAAAGTGCTGCCGCCTTTGCAGACTATGTGACCGGGAAGGTGCCCATGGGGTCCAATTCCCGGGGCAGCGCGGCTTACCGCAGCCACCTCTGCCGGGTGCTGACCCGGCGTGCCACACTGGAACTGGGAGGGCAAGCACAGTGATCGAGATGAACCTGACCTTAAACGGCAAACCGGTGGCGGCCCGGGTGGACCCCGACCTGCTGCTGATCGACTTTTTGCGGGATCACGGCTGCCTGAGTGTCAAACGCGGATGTGAGACATCCAACTGCGGCCTGTGCACCGTACTGATGGACGGCACACCAATTTTGTCCTGCTCCATGCTGGCCGTGCGCGCCGCCGGGCATACCATCCAGACGCTGGAGGGGCTGCAGGAGGAGGCTGCCGACTTTGTCGGTTTTATCGCCGACCAGGGTGCCGACCAGTGCGGCTTCTGCAACCCCGGCTTTGTGATGAACACCATCGCTCTGCTGCGGGAGAACCCCGACCCCACCGACGACGAGATCCGCGGCTTTTTGGCGGGGAATCTTTGCCGCTGTTCCGGTTATGAAGGTCAGCTGCGGGGTATTCGCAGCTATCTGGACAGCCGCGGGAAAGGAGGCACAAGCCATGGCGAATGAGCCGAACAACCGGTACAGCGACTATAAGGAGATCCACAAGCCGGTGCGCAAAAAGGATGCCATGCAGCTGCTTTTGGGCAAGCCGGTTTACACCGACGATATCACCCCAAAGGATGCGCTGGTGGTCAAGATCCTGCGTTCTCCCCATGCCAATGCCATTGTCCGTGAAATCAACACCGCTTTGGCTTTGAAGGTGCCCGGCGTTGTGGCCGTGTATACCTGGCAGGATGTGCCCCGGAACCGCTTTACCATCGCCGGGCAAACCTACCCGGAGCCTTCCCCCTACGACCGGCTGATTTTGGACCGCCATGTGCGGTTTGCCGGCGACGCGGTGGCCATCATCGCCGCCGAGACCGAGAAGGCCGCCCTGAAAGCAATGAAGCTCATCAAGGTGGCATACGAAGTTCTGCCTGCGGTGCTGGATTTTCATACTGCCAAGGATAACCCCGTGCTGGTCCACCCGGAGGAGGACTGGGTTCCCCCCTGCCCCGTGGGCGGGGACAATCGCCGCAACCTGGTGGCCAGCGACACGAACAGCGACGGCGACGTGGAGGCCGTGCTGGCCGGCTGCGATATCGTGCTGGACCGTACCTACCACACCAAGGCCTACAACCAGGCCATGATGGAGACCTTTCGCACATATGCGGAGCTGGACCGGTACGGACGGCTGCACATCATCTCCTCCACCCAGATCGTCTTTCATGTGCGGCGCATCCTGTCCCGGGCGTTGGGCATTCCCATGAGCAAGATCCGCGTGGAAAAGCCCCGCATTGGCGGCGGCTTCGGCGCCAAGCAGACCGCCGTGTGTGAAGTCTATCCCGCCTTCGTGACCTGGATGACCGGACGCCCCTCCAAGCTGATCTATACCCGGGAGGAGTCCCAGATCGCCGGTTCACCGCGGCACGAGATGCAGGTGCGGGTGCGGCTGGGCGCCGACCGGGAAGGGCATATCCGCGCCATCGATATGTACACCCTGTCCAACTCCGGCGCTTATGGCGAGCATGGGCCCACCACAGTCGGCCTGTCCGGCCACAAGTCCATCCCCATGTACACCGGCAACCTGGAGGCTTACCGCTTTTGCTACGATGTGGTCTACACCAACCACCAGGCAGCAGGTGCCTACCGCGGCTACGGCGCTACCCAGGGGATCTTTGCATTGGAGACCACCGTCAGCGAGCTGGCAGAGCGGCTGGGCATCGACCCCACCGTCATCCGCGACCGCAACATGGTCCGGGAGGGCATGAAGATGTCCTCCTACTACAACGAGATGGCCAATGCCTGTGCGTTGGACCGCTGTATGGAGCACTGCCGCCGGATCTTCCACTGGGACGAAAAATATCCGGTGCGGGACATGGGCAACGGCAAGGTCCGCGCCGCCGGCGTGGCTATGGCGATGCAGGGTTCCTGCATTTCCAACGTGGATGTGGGTTCTGCCACCGTCAAGCTGAGCGAGGACGGCACCTATCTGCTGATCATCGGTGCGGCGGACATGGGCACCGGGTGTGATACCATTTTGGCCCAGATGGCCGCCGAATGTCTGGACTGCAGCGTGGATGACATTGCCGTCTTTGGTGCGGACACCGATGTATCCCCCTATGATTCCGGCTCCTACGCTTCCTCTACCACCTACGTCACCGGCAAGGCGGTGGAAAAAGCCTGCGCGGAATTGAAGGAGAAGATTTGCCAGATCGCCGCCGGCATGCTCCACTGCGCCCCGGATGCGGTGGTATTTGAGGGCCGCCGGGTCCGCCGCATCGACACCGACGAGAGCGTCACCCTGCGAGACATCGGCTACAAAACCCAGGTGTTCAACAGTACCGCCGCCGAGGCCACCGCCAGCCACTCCTCCCCGGTTTCGCCGCCGCCTTACATGGTGGGCATGGTGGAGATCGAACTGGACAGGGAGACCGGCCTGGTAACCATCCTGAACTATATGGCCGTGGTGGACTGCGGTATCCCCATCAATCCGGCACTGGCCCGCATCCAAACCGAGGGCGGCATCGTCCAGGGCATTGGCCACACCCTGATGGAAAATGTCCAGTATGATGCCAACGGCAAGCCGGTGGAGCGTTCCTTCTTGCAGTATAAAATCCCCACCCGGCTGGACATGGGGCATCTGCGGGTGGAATTTGAGCACAGCTTTGAGCCCACCGGCCCGTTTGGCGCCAAGTCCATCGGCGAGATCGTCATCAATACCCCGGCCCCGGCCATCGCCCATGCCATCTACCGGGCCACCGGCGTCTGGCACAGGGAGATTCCCATCACACCGGAACAGATTGCCCTGGCTGTGCCGGAGGATCAAGGCTGACCGCAAACGCAGATATTCAGCGCCTCCAACGCGGCCGGAGACAGTCCCGCTGTTCCCCGGCCGCGTTACATTTTGCCCGAGCAGAATTTGACAGACGGGGCGGTTCGACGATATTCTGTATAGTGCACATGGTCTGCAATGGCCACAGAAAGTGAGGAATGTATCTATGAGTGAACCCCATTACGGTTTTTGCGAAACACGCACCACTCCGCTGCCGGAGTTAAACGCCACCCTGCACGAGATGGAGCACCAGAAAACCGGTGCCCGACTGGCCTGGGTGGAGCGTGCCGAGGAGAACAAAACCTTTGGCATCGCTTTTCCCACCCTGCCTTCGGATGACACCGGTGTGTTCCACATCCTGGAGCATTCGGTGCTGTGCGGGTCGGACAAATACCCGGTGAAGGAGCCCTTTGTCGAGCTGCTGAAGCATTCAATGAACACCTTCCTGAACGCCCTCACCTTCCCGGACAAGACGCTGTACCCGATTTCCAGCCGCAACGGCAAGGATTTTCTGACGCTGGTACGCGTCTATCTGGATGCGGTACTGCACCCGGCCATCTATCACAAACCGGAGATTTTCCGCCAGGAGGGCTGGCGGTATGAGTTTGACGCCGACGGTAAGCCCCATTACAAGGGCGTTGTCTTTAACGAGATGAAGGGCGCTTTTGCCGACGCCGACGAGTTGGAGGTCAACGCTGTCAACCGGGCCCTCTTCCCCGACACGCCCTATCGGTATGTGTCCGGCGGCGACCCGGTTTGTATTCCCGACCTGACCTACGAGCAGTTTATTGCCAATCACCGCAAATTTTACGCTCCCACCAATGCGCTGATCTTCCTGGACGGCGCAGTGGATCTGGATGCTGTACTGAAGATCCTGGACGAGGAATATCTGTGCGATTTTGATCGTACCGAGCGTACCGTTTTTCCGCCGCTGCAGCAGCCGGTGGACGGCGGCGTGCAGGCCGTCGTTTACGAGGTTGCCACCCCGGAGGAGGAGGCTGGCCGCACCCGCCTGGCCTATGGCTTTGTGCTGGGCACCTTTGCCGACCGGGAGACGCTGGTTGCCAGCCAGGTGCTGGCCGAGGTGTTGGCCGGTGATAATGAATCTCCGCTTTGCAAGGCTGTACTGTCCCGCCAGCTGGCCGAGGACGTAATGCTGCAGATCTGCGACGGCGTTGCCCAGCCCTGGGTGCTGCTGGAAGTTCGCAATCTGCAGCAGGAAAATGCCGAGGCTGCCGAGAAAGCCATATTTGACGAGCTGGCCCGCCTGGCCGACCAGGGCATCGACCACACCAAGCTGGAAGCTGCCCTGGCCCACACGGAATTCCAGATGCGGGAACGGGATTTCGGCAGCTATCCGCCGGGCATCCTGATGTGCATGCAGGCACTGGAAAGCTGGTTGTACGGCGGCCACCCCGAGGCAAACCTGCAGGTGGGAGACCTGTTCGACAAGCTGCGGGCCAGGCTGCAGGACGGCTGGTTTGAGCAGCTGCTGCGCCGCCTGTTCCTGGCAAACAATCATCGCTGCAAGGTGGTCCTGGTGCCCAGCCACACCGCCGGCGCGGCCCGCCGCCAGGCGGAGGCAGACCGTCTGGCCCGGGAGAGCGCCGCCTGGACCGATGCCGACCGTGCTGCGCTGGTCCAGCTGCAAAAAGATGTGGACACCTGGCAGCAGACGCCTGACAGCCCCGAACAGCTGGCCACCCTGCCCTGCCTGACGCTGGAGGATGTGGATGATCAACCGTCCGAACTGCCGCTGGAGGAGATCCGGCTGGCAGGTTTGCCGGTGCTGATGCATCGGATAGGCACCAACGGCATCGCCTACCTGACCCTCTACTTTGATGCAAACGGGCTGACCAGTGAGCAGATGAGCCAGCTGGGTTATCTGTGCCGGTTGCTGGGCCACATGCCCACCAGCCGCCACACCGCAGAGGAACTGAACGACCGCATCCGCCTGCTGTGCGGTGAGCTGCGCTTCTTCACCACGGCCTACCCTGTTCCGGGCCGTACCGACTGCTGCCAGGTGAAGTTCTGCGCATCGGTGAGTGCGCTGGAAGCCAAGCTGCCGGACGCCCTTGCCCTCCTGACCGAAGTTTTGACCGAGACCCGTTTGGATGACGCCTCCGCTGCATTGGATATTCTGCGGCAGCTGCGGATGCAGCGGATGCAAAGCATTATCATGGCCGGGCACCAGACCGGGTTTGGCCGGCTGCTGGCTCAGTTCTCCGCCGTGGGCGTTGCGCAGGAGCATCTGAGCGGGTTCGCCGCCTACCAGTGGGTCAAGGCCCAGGAGCAGCGCTGGGACTGGTCCGCCCTGCAGCCTGCGCTGGCGGCACTGCTGAACCAGATATCGGCCAAACAGCGCCTGACCGTGAGTGTGACCGCCGCAGAGAAAATGGCCGAGCCCGCTGTCGGACAGCTGGCCGCTGCGCTGCCGGAGGGGACGGATTCCCCCGCGTACACCACCCTGGCCCCCTGGGGAGCCCGCCGTGAGGGCATTGCCATCCCCGCTGACATCGCCTTTGCCTGCTGCGGCGGCAACTTCCTGGCAAACGGGCAGCAATACTCCGGCGCGTGGCAGCTGGTTTCCAAGCTGGTGGGCCTGGAGTACCTGTGGAATGCCATCCGTGTACAGGGTGGCGCCTAC
Organism: uncultured Gemmiger sp.; assembly: GCA_944388145.1. Taxonomy (GTDB): domain Bacteria; phylum Bacillota; class Clostridia; order Oscillospirales; family Ruminococcaceae; genus Gemmiger. The sequence goes on from CALXHQ010000001.1 coordinate 31,710, forward strand.
GGCACCGGTCTGGTTCTGCGGGATACCGGCCTGGCCGCCTGCTATTCCTACCGGGACCCCCGGGGTGTACAGAGCCTGGAAAAGTACGGCCACTGTGCTGAATTTCTGCGTCAGTTCTGCAGGGAAGGCAAAGATCTGACCGGACTGATCATCGGAGCTGTCTCTGACAGCGAACCGTTGCTGTCGCCCCACGCCAAGGGGCTGACTGCCGACGCCTGGCACTGGCAGGGCATCACCTATCCGGACCGCTGCCGCCGCCGTCGGGAGCTGCTTTGTGCCACAGCGGAACAGCTGACCGCCATGGCGGATACGCTGGACACTGCCCTGCAGGGCGGCGTCTGCGTGGTGGGCGGCCAGCCTCAGCTGGATGCCTGCCATCTGGATGAGATTGCTTCTGTCTGATTGTCCAGACATTTGTAAAACACCTGTTACAGCAAGCCAGCCCCCTGTCCGGCCAGTAACCGGACAGGGGGGCTGGCTTTTGACTTTCTGCGGGGAACCGCGGCAATAATCCCGGATGGTATGGCTTGACCCACACCCAGCGGGTATTGCCTTGTTTGCCGGATAGAAGGCGGTTCCCGATTCCTCCCCGCAAACAGCTTACGAATTGGCTGCAAGAAAGATCCTGTGGATCTCTTGGCTGACAATTTCCAGCTGCTGGGCACGGCGGCCCAACACGCGCAGGGCAAAATCGCCGTCCATCAGCTCAGTGACGGCGCCATCACAGTCCGGTTGGGCGTTCAACAGCTCCCGCACCTGCTGCACAAACAAGTTCGGTTGCTTTGGGCGAGTCACAAACAGGTTGAACAGGTGGGTGTAGCCCTCGTACAGGCCCAGGCCCGCCATGTCCATCCGTGCCGGCGCAAATCGCGTGTTGTCCCGGTAGATCAGCCGGTCGCCCCGGGTAATCTCCACCAGGTTGTGGTAAAACCGGTACTGGAAGCGCTCGCCGCGGGCATACCTGCCGCAGGAGAAGATCTCGCTGAGCCAGAAGCAGCTGCTGGCGTCAGCCAGATGCACCGTCATGGCACTTTCAAACGCAGATCCCTGAAACGGGATAGTGGGCTGTGGGTTATAACAAAAGACCGCGCCGGGTGCAACGTCGATCGAAGTCGTGCGCTTTGCGCAGTCCTCCTTCATCGGGTGGATCTTGTCATAGGACTGGGATACAAAGGTCAGCCTGGCCCCGGACCCAACCCGGAACCGGAAATCCTGCCGGTCTCCCTCCATGATGCCGGCGGAAGCCGCCATCAGCATCACTTCCAGCCCGCCGTCCTTCTGCTCAAAGGGGCGCATCACCTTATAGGGGGCAGTAAAGTACAGGTGCTCCAGGAAGGTCCGCCCCTGCTTGCAGGCAGCCTGCACATTCAGGACCGAGGTGCGGCCAAACGGGTTGTGCTCCATCTCATTCCAGCCCTTCCAGCAGTACGTTTTTCCGGATCCAGTCCACGACCTCGTCCACATGCTCGCCGCCGCGGATATTGGTGAAGAGGAAGGGACGGTCGCCGCGCATCTTGCGGGAGTCTCGCTCCATCACCTCCAGGCTTGCGCCGACATAGGGGGCCAGGTCGATCTTGTTGATAATCAAAAGATCCGAGCGGGTGATGCCGGGGCCGCCCTTGCGGGGGATCTTGTCGCCTTCCGCTACATCGATGACAAAGATGGTGGCATCCACCAGCTCCGGTGAGAAGGTTGCAGACAGATTATCTCCGCCGCTCTCGATAAAGAGCAGCTGGATGTCCGGGAAACGGTCCATCATCTCGTCCACAGCCTCCAGGTTCATGGAGGCATCCTCACGGATGGCGGTGTGCGGGCAGCCGCCGGTTTCCACACCGATGATGCGCTCGGTGGGCATCACGCTGTTTTTGGCCAGGAACTCGGCGTCCTCCTTGGTGTAGATATCGTTGGTGATAACGCCAATGCTGTACTGCTTGGACATTTTGCGGGTCAATGCTTCGATCAGGGCAGTTTTCCCGGAACCGACCGGGCCGGCGACACCGATTTTAACAAAGGACATCTGTGTTCTTTCCTTCCTTACGACATATAAAGTCTTGAATATAAAGTTTCGTGCTGCATGCTGCGCAGGTCAAAGGCCGGGGTGGAAGCGCAGAGCATCTCCTCCCCCGCTGTTTCCACCTGCTGAAGCAGCTCCTCAAACAGCGGGTACATCCCTGAGAGCATCCGCTGGCCGTCCGACTGGCTGAGCGGGATCAGCTTGACGCTGTTGGTCACCATGGCCGCGGTCTGGGCGTAGAGGAAACAGGCCAGGGTGTCCCGCTCCGGCAGGCCCGCACAGGCGCAGGCAACACCGTAGGCGCAGGGGTAGCAGACCGGCTCCGATTTGCGGCGGCTGAAAAAGTCCAGGTAGAAGCCGTTTTGCCAAGAGATTTCCATCTTGTCCAACGTCTTGACAAAACGGCGCCCCAGCCGGCGGGAACCGTCCCGGATCTCCTGCGGAAGGCGGGATGCCTCCAGCAACGTCTCCAACCGGTCCAGGCCAGCGCCGTCCTGCTGCTGTGCCAGACAATATGCCAGCCGCACCGTCAAAAGATCGGTGTACAGAACATTGTAGCGCAGGCGGCGGCGGATGTATTCCTCAGCTGTTTTTGCGTCGTGGACAATCCCCCTCTGAACATAAGTCTCCAACCCGTAGGAATGGGAGTAGCCGCCAATGGGAAACTGGGAATCGTTGAGCTGCAACAGCAAAAACCGGGTCATCTGTGTTTCCATGGGTCGGCCTCAGTGATGGTGATGCCCCGGCGCACCGGAGGAAATCCGCCTGGAAAAGTCGGGCTTTTCTGTGCGGACCTCGGTGGTCACGCCGTGCAGTTTGGAAAGCATGAGCAGCATCGGCTCATTGTAGGGCGTCAGGAAGGTGCCCTCTTTGTCCCCGTAGAACAGCTGAGCGTGGCGATTGCCGATCTCGTAGCAGACCTTGGCGGCCATGAACGCATGGTCGGGGGCCACTGTGACCAGGATCATCTGGCAGGGCAGGATGCGCACTGCAATCACCCTCGCGCCGTCCTCGTAGAGGATATCGCCGTCCTGCAGGCCGCGGGTCAGCACCGAGTCATCCATACGGATGCCGATCTCGGTGCCCGCATCAGTGACCTTTTTATGGATCTTTTTGAATGCATCGTCCCAATCCAGGTCCACATATTCAACCTGTTTGCCCCGGGCTTTTTCGGGGGTCAGTTTTCCCAAAATCTTCTCACAAATCATGGATATCTCCTACTGTCCAGCAATTACCACATACCGATCATCATCAGCAGGCCGGGGATCCAGGCGGTGACCACGCCCTCGAACACCTGCAGCGCGGGGACGAACTTGCCCAGCTTTTTGCCCATAATGTCCTCCACAAAGGATGTACCCCACAGGATGGCCCACAGGTACCAGATCACAGCCCAGCGCCAGTCGGCGGTAATGCCCAGCGCCGTGCTGCCGGTGATTCCCTCAATGGTGCCGCACACCACCGCGTTGACTGCCACGAAGGTGGAGAACCAGGCAAACGGGATGGGGCTGAGGTTCAGCAGTTTGCTGAACGCCACAAACAGATAGGTAAAGCCGAACAGCAGACCGGTACCGGCGGCATAATAATTGCCCTGGACCAGGTTGACCGCATTGATAAAGATGGACAGCCCGCCGGTCAGGATATTCATGACAGCGGCAGATTTGCCATCCACCTTGTAAAACGTACACATGCCGTTGTTGATCAGCACAATGCCCACAAAGAGCAGACAAACACCCAGCACGATCTTTCCCTCCTCAAATCATTGACTGTTGCCGGGGCAGCCCCGGCACTGTTGTGCCCGAATCAGAACAGGCTGTACAGCTGCGCCAGCGGCAGCTTTTCCGCCGGCTTGCAGGTGACGGGTTCTCCGTCCACGCGCACCTCGTAAGTCTCCGGGTTGACGGTAATCTCGGGGGTGGCGTCGTTGAACTTCATGTCCTTCTTGCCGATGTTGCGGCAGCCGGAAACGGGAACCACGGTCTTTTCCAGGCCGTACTTTTCCTTGACGTGTTCTTCCATGGCCGCCTTGGACACAAAGGTCAGGCAGGCGGCGTACTTGGCCTTGCCATGGGCGGCGAACATCGGCTTGTACATGACCGGCTCGCAGGTGGGGATGGACGCATTGGCGTCACCCATCTTGGAAGCGATGATCATGCCGCCCTTGATGATGATGTCGGGGCGGATGCCGAAGAAAGCGGGGTTCCACAGCACCAGGTCGGCAAACTTGCCAGTCTCGACCGAGCCGACATACTTGCTGACACCGTGGGTGATGGCTGGGTTGATGGTGTACTTGGCCACATAGCGCTTGATACGGAAGTTGTCGTTGCCGTGGCCCTCGTCCTCGGGCAGAGGGCCGCGCTCATCGCGCATCTTGCTGGCAGTCTGCCAGGTGCGGGTGATGACCTCGCCCACACGTCCCATGGCCTGGGAGTCGGAACTCATCATGCTGAACACGCCCATATCCTGCAGTACGTCCTCGGCTGCAATGGTCTCGGGGCGGATACGGGAATCGGCAAAGGCGACATCCTCCGGGATGCGCTTGTCCAGATGGTGGCAGACCATCAGCATATCCAGATGCTCATCCAGCGTGTTGACGGTGTAGGGCATCGTGGGGTTGGTGGAGGAAGGCAGGACGTTGGGGGCCGACGCCGCGCGGATGATGTCGGGGGCATGGCCGCCGCCGGCGCCCTCGGTGTGATAGGTGTGGATGGTGCGGCCGGCGATGGCATTCAGCGTGTCCTCCACGCAGCCGCCCTCGTTCAGGGTGTCAGTATGGATGGCGACCTGAATGTCGTAGTCATCCGCCACCTTCAGGCAGTGGTCGATGGCGGCGGGGGTGCTGCCCCAGTCCTCGTGTAGCTTCAGGCCCATGGCGCCGGCCTTGACCTGTTCGATCAGGGCTTTCTCGTCTGAGCAGTTGCCCTTGCCCAGCAGGCCGATGTTCATGGGGTACTCCTCCACGGCCTTGAGCATCATCTCCATGTTCCAGGGGCCGGGGGTGCAGGTGGTGGCATTGGTGCCATCCGCAGGGCCGGTGCCGCCGCCGATCATGGTGGTGATGCCGCTGTACAGCGCGCAGTCCACCTGCTGCGGCGAGATGAAATGGATGTGGGTGTCCAGACCGCCTGCGGTGACGATCAGGCCCTCGCCGGCCAGCGCCTCGGTGGAAGCGCCCACCGTCATGCCGGGGGTGACGCCGTCCATGATGGAAGGGTTGCCGGCCTTGCCGATGCCGGCAATCTTACCGTCCTTGATGCCGATGTCGGCCTTATAGATGCCGGTATAGTCGAGGATCAGGCAGTTGGTGATGACCAGATCCAGGTCGCCGTCCGAGCTGCAGGTGGTAACCGACTGGCCCATGCCGTCGCGCAGCGTCTTGCCGCCGCCGAACTTGGACTCGTCGCCGTAGGTGGTGTAATCCTTCTCCACCTCCAGGATCAGGGAGGTGTCCCCCAGACGGACCTTGTCGCCCGTGGTGGGGCCGTACATCATCGCGTACTTTTCGCCGGAAATTTGAATGCTCATTTTTCGTCCCCCCGATGGATAAAGCCTTTTTCTTCCGCACGGGCCATGGCTGCGGCCCTGGTGGCGGGCGTTGCCTGGGCGCAGGTCAGATCGTTCAGGCCAAAGATGCGCTTGGTGCCGCCCATTGCGGTGAGCTGCACTTCCTTCTCCTCGCCCGGTTCAAAGCGGACCGAGTTGCCGGAAGGCACGTCCAGGTGATAACCGTAAGCCTTCTCCCGGTCAAAGACCAGGCAACGGTTTACCTCAAAAAAGTGGAAATGAGAGCCCACCTGTACCGGACGGTCGCCCACATTGGTGACCGTCAGGGTAACCGTGGGTTTGCCCGCGTTGAGGGTGATTTCCCGGTCGAGAGTGATGACTTCGCCGACTTTCATGTTCAGTGCCTCCTTAGCGAATGGGGTTGTGGACCGTGACCATCTTGGTGCCGTCCGGGAAGGTTGCCTCCACCTGGACCTCGCCGACCATATCGGCCACGCCGTCCATCACATCGTCGCGGGTCAGCAGTTCCGCCCCCAGCTGCATCAGCTCGGTCACCATCTTGCCGTCCCGCGCCATCTCCATCAGTTCCGAGCTGATGTAGGCGACGGCTTCCGGGTAGTTCAGCTTCAGTCCCCTTGCCTTGCGCTCCTTGGCGAGATTGCCCGCCATGTGGAGCATCAGTTTTTCCTGTTCCTTGGGTGTAAGACGCATAGCCGTTTCCTCCGCTTCTATGTTTTATCGCGTCAGGTCTGAAAGAAACAAAAAACGCCTGAGAAGGCCAAAGCCTTCTCAGACGTCTTCGTCGCTACTGGTTATTTATAGCATGATGCCCACAAAATGTCAAGCCGCACTTTTGATGGGGCGTGCGCTTTCCCGACGAAAACAGCGGTGCCACCCGATGTGAGCCCTTCCGGCAGAATTGCCGGGTTTGTCTTGACGAATACGCTGCTACGTGCTAAAATGTGAATAGTTTATAGACTTTCGGAAAGAATAAAAATTGTCAGCCGGCGGGTATGCCGGCTGGAGGTTTGCTGCCGTTTTGGCCTGCTTGTATACAAGAGTAAGGAGGATCACTCCGTTGAAACGTATAATCGGTGTTTTGCTGGTTGCTGCGCTGATGGTGCTGTTTGTCGCCTGTGGTGTACCGGGTATGCGTCAGGAAAGTGCCCCCGCCCCTTCCCCCACCGTGGCTGCTACCTCCCGCGATGTGCGCAATGAACCTGTGCGGGTGGACGAGACCTACGCCATGGCAGATGTGACGGATGCGTCGCCGACGCCTGCCCCCAGCGCGGTCCCCACCCCTGCCACCGGGGACGCTTCCCTGCCGTATGTGGTGGGCACTGTGGGGTTGATTTTGTTCTGTTCGGCCGGGCTGCTGCTGTTGAAGCGGGTGTGACAGCCCCATATTGCTGGGTCCCTTGTCCTTGCCATGCGGCGGGATAAGGGACGTTTGTTTTCCTGTGGCAAAATCGGAAGAGGTTATATTATGCCCAAGAAGGCCCGCTATTCCCACTTGCAGGGGGACTCTGCCTACTATCCGTTCGGGGCCCGAACCCGGCTGCGCAGGCGTCTGCGCCGGCATGCGGCACTGTTGCGGACAGTGGGGCTGCTTTTGTTTGTGCCGGTGGCGGTGCTGGTGGTCCGTCAGACCGTTTTTCGCGGCGGACAACCCCAGCGCCCGGAAGCACTGACGGTGGAGTCGGCAGCACCCGCCCCGCAGCAGCAGGAGAGCTCCGCCGGAGGCTCCGTGCAGGTAACCGTGCAAGCTGCCGACGCGGCGGCGATGGATGACGGGCTGTCCGGGATGCCCACCGCACCTGCCACGCCTGCGCCGACAGCCGATCCTTGCCAGTCTCAGCGGCAGATTTTGCCGGAGTTTCAGGAGCTGTACCGGCAAAATTCCGATTTGGTGGGTTGGCTGACGGTAGAAGCCGCCGGCATTGACTATCCGGTGGTGCAAACACCGGAGGAGAACGAACGGTATCTGCGCCGGGGATTTGACGGGTTGTACTCCATGGCAGGTACCCTGTTTCTGGATGCACAGTGCAGGCTGTATGACCCGGCCACCGCCAACTGGATCATCTACGGCCACAACATGAACGACGGCAGTATGTTCGGGCATCTGGACCGGTTTGAGGATGCGGCGTTCTGCCAGGAGCATCCCACCTTCTCCTTTGACACGCTATACGAGAAAATCGACTGGCAGATCGTGATGGTGCTGCACACCAAAGTGGGTGCCGATGAACTGCCGTATTACAGCTTTTTTGATGCCTCCGGTCCCGAGGAATGGCAGCGGCGCTACGACGCCATGAAGGCACGCGCCCTGTTTGAAACCGGCGTGGAGGCACAATACGGCGACCAGCTGCTGACTCTGTCCACCTGCGGCAGCAACAATGAGGACCGGGTTGCCGTGGTGGCAAAACGCCTCCGCACGGATTAGTCCTGCATATCAAAGTGCCCCCGCCTTTCCGATGGCTATCGGTCAGGCGGGGGCGCTTAATTGGTTTAACTATGTGGAAGGATCACACGGCTCACTTTTTGTTCTGTTCCGCACGTTTTTTGGCAATGGCAGCCAGCGCGTCACGGCGGGACAGGTTGATGCGGCCCTGCTGGTCAATATCGGTGACCATGACAAAGACGGGGTCGCCCACGGCGACAACATCCTCGACCCGCTCGACGCGGTGGTCGTCCAGCTTGGAGATATGGACCAGGCCCTCCTTGCCGGGGGCGATCTCGACAAAGGCGCCGAAGTTCATCAGCCGGGTAACGCGGCCCTTATAGATGGCACCAATCTCAGGATCTTCCACGATGGTCTTGATGGTGGAAATGGCACGGCGAGCATCGTCGGCGTCAATGGCAGAGATAAAGACGCGGCCATCCTCCTCCACATCGATCTTGCAGTTGCAGGTGGCACACAGCTCCTGAATGACCTTGCCGCCTTTGCCGATCACATCCTTGATCTTGTCCACGGGGATCTGCATGCTGAACATCTTGGGCGCATACTTGCTCAGTTCCTTGCGGGGCTCAGCAATGCAGGGCTTGATGATCTCGTCCAGGATATACAGACGGCCCTTGCGGCACTTTTCCAGCGCCTCCTCAACGATTGCATAGGTCAGACCGTCGATCTTGATGTCCATCTGGATGGCGGTGATGCCGCGGCGGGTGCCGCCCACCTTGAAGTCCATGTCGCCGTGGAAATCCTCGACGCCCTGAATGTCCAGCATGGTCATCCAGCGGTCGCCCTCGGTGATCAGGCCGCAGGAAATACCGGCAACCGGCGCCTTGATGGGCACCCCGGCATCCATCAAAGCCAGGGTGGAACCGCAGATGGAAGCCTGAGAGGTGGAGCCGTTGGACGACAGTACCTCGGACACACAGCGGATGGTGTAGGGGAACTCATCCATCGAAGGCAGAACCGGAAGCAGGGCACGTTCCGCCAGGGCACCGTGGCCAATCTCGCGGCGGCCGGGGCTGCGGGGGGCGCGGGCCTCGCCGGTGGAGTAGGGCGGCATGTTATAGTGGTGAATATACCGCTTGGAGGTAATATCGGACAGATCATCCATCGTCTGGGCATCCTTGGTATTGCCCAGGGTGCAGATAGTCAGCACCTGGGTCTGGCCGCGGGTGAACATGCCGGAGCCATGCACGCGGGGCAGCAGGCCAACCTCAGCAGCCAGCGGGCGGATCTCGTTGATGCCGCGGCCGTCCACACGCTTACCCTCGTCCAGCAGCCAGCGGCGGACGACGTACTTCTGCATCTTGTAGCTGACGTAGTCCAGCGCGGCGGCATCCAGCTCAGGATGTTCCTCAGCAATTTTGTCCATAATGGGCAGCAGGGCAGCGTCGCGGACGTTCTTGTCATCGGTGTCCATGGCGGCCTTGAACTCATCCAGGTGCTTGGCCTTGACATCGGCCAGCATTTCCATGTCCAGATCGGCGGACTGGAACTCCACCTTCGGCTTGCCGATCTCGGCGACGATGGACTTGATGAAAGCGATCATCTTTTTGATCTCGGCATGGCCGGCCTTGATGGCGTCCATCATGGTAGCCTCGTCCACCTCGTTGGCGCCGGCCTCAATCATGACGATTTTTTCCTCGGAGGCGGCCAGGGTCAGGGCCAGGTCGCTCTTCTGGCGCTGCTCAAAGGTGGGATTCAGTACGATCTCGCCGTCCACCAGGCCCACCTGAACACCGCCGATGGGGCCGCGCCAGGGAATGTCGGACATGGCAATGGCCAGGGATGCGCCGTTCATGCCGGCGATCTCGGGGGAGTTGTCCGGATCCAGACTCATGACGGTCATGGTGACACAGACATCATTGCGCATCTCCTTGGGGAAGAGCGGACGGATGGGGCGGTCCACCACGCGGGAGTTGAGGATGGCATGCTCGCCGGGGCGGCCTTCGCGGCGCATAAAACTGCCGGGAATGCGGCCTGCGGCGTAGAGTTTCTCCTCAAACTCAACGCTCAGCGGGAAGAAGTCGATGCCCTCGCGGGGCTTTTCGCTCATGGTGACGTTGCACAGCACACAGGTCTCGCCATAGCGGATCATGGCGCTTCCGTTGGCCAGGCCGCACATCTTGCCGGTTTCGACAACAAAAGGACGGCCCGCAAAGGTGGTTTCAAACTTGCGGTAATTGGGGAACGTTTCCTTGCGGGATGCAAATTCCAGGGCCATTCAGGTTTCCTCCTTGTGGTTTGGATTCTTTATTTTTGGGCGCATCCCGGTTTTGAGCAATAAATCCAGTGGCTGACCCCGCAAAAATACGGTCAGACATTCGATTTACTGCACAAAACATCAGGCGCAGCCCGGATTCCATAAAAAACAGAAGGCCTTTGAACAAAATAATAAAAAGCGGGCAGGGCGCATCATCATGCGCTCTGCCCAGCGTTTTGCAAGATTACTTGCGCAGACCCAGCTCAGCGATCAGGGCGCGGTAACGGTTGATGTCCTTCTTCTGCAGATAGGCCAGCAGGTTACGGCGGCGGCCGACCATCTTGAACAGACCGCGGCGGCTGTGGTTGTCGTGCTTATTGGTTTTCAGGTGCTCGGTCAGGTGATTGATCCGGGCAGTCAGCAGTGCAACCTGAACCTCCGGGGAGCCGGTGTCGCCCTCGTGGATGGCGGCCTTTTCGATGATAGCCTTCTTGTCTTGCATGATGCATACCTCTCTTTGTATGAATTTGCCATCGGCGCAGCAGGGGGCAGCAAGGTTCCCTTTCGCGGAAAAACCGCAGGGCATACACCCGAAGCCGGGCCGCGGTAACATTAGAGATTATACCACAGGGAAATTGCTTTTACAAGCGGTATTTTGCGCAATTTTTGCGACAGATTTTTGGCAGATACAGCAGCTTGTCAGCCGTTATCCCGCCGGGCGGCAAAGTATTCTCTGCTTTGCCGGGCTGCGTCCCGGATCAGCGCGCTGAGCGCCTGCATCGAATCGAACTTGCGGACCGGGCAGAGATACTTGTAAAATTCCAGCCGGGGGGACTGTCCATAGACATCCCCCGAGAAATCCGGCACATACGTTTCACAGGTGATCGGGGCGCCCGCCTGATCCACCGTTGGCCGGCGGCCAATGCCGGTGGCGGCGGGGTACCATTTTCCTTCAATCCGGATGCGGGTAATATAGACGCCGCAGCCAGGTTCCAGCGCCCCTGCAGGAAAATTCTGGTTGATGGTGGGGGTGCCAAGCCGCGATGTGCCCATGTGTTTGCCGTGGGTTACCGGCCAGTCGATGGCGTAAGGCTCCCCCAGCATGGCATTGGCGTCCTCAATGCGGCAGGCCTGCAGGGCGGCGCGGATGCGGGTGGAGGAAACGGTCACGCCCTGATAACTTGCCATTTCCACCACATGGGCCGCGATACCGCGGGCTGCGCAGAGGGACTTGAGCATATCCACATTGCCCGCAGCCTTTGCACCAAAAGTGAAGTTATCCCCGCAGAATACTGCCTTTGCAGCGAAGCAGCCGGTCAGCACTCTGCCGACAAAATCCTCCGGAGAGAGCGCGCAGAAATCGGCAAAGGGGGCCTCCTGGTATTCGGCAATGCCCAGGGCTGCCACCCGCCGATGCTTTTCCCGGTCCGGGAAGATGCGCGCGCCCTTCATGGGATGGTTTGCCGGCAGCGAGAAGGTGAAGGCAGCCGGCGTCAGCCCATGGTCCGCTGCGTATTCCACCGCCGCCCGCAGCACCGCCCGGTGCCCCAGGTGGACACCGTCAAAAAAGCCAAGGGCAACGGCGCTGCCCGTTGGCGCGTCGATGGGGGTGAGTGTGGTGAGAATATGCATGCGGTTATCTTCCCCTCTCACAAAACAGTTTTTCGACGTTCAATACGCCACCCTGAATCCCAGCCAATCCCAGGAAGGCACCGGTTTCGTCGTAAACACGGTACCGACCGTCGGCAGCCTGGTAATGGCTGGTGGGGCAGCCGTTGAACAGATGGCATTTGACCCCATCGTTGACCGTGAGGGCGGGCAGCGATGGAAACGCAGCGTCGGTATCCAGCACCCAGTCTTGCAGGCGTCCCTCCCCCGCCGCCTGCAAGATGTCCGGCAGCGTATGGGCCTGTTCGATGGAGAAAGCGCCGGCGCGGGTGCGCCGCAGCGCGCTGAGCGTTGCAGGCAACCCCAACGCCTTGCCGATGTCCTCGGCCAAGGCACGAATGTAAGTGCCCTTGGAGCAGGATACCCGAAGCAGGTACTCATCCTGTCCGGGGCTGCCCAGGTAATCAATGGCATATACCGTGATGGTACGGGGTCTGCGCTCCACGGTTTTCCCCGCGCGGGCGGCCTTGTAGAGCGGCTGTCCATTGACCTTGACCGCCGAGTACATGGGCGGCAGCTGGGAAAGCGGGCCGGTAAACTGCGGCAAAACAGAAAGCAGCTCGCGCTCCCCCACCGTTGCCGGCACTGATTCCAGAACAGTACCGGTGATGTCGCCGGTATCGGTGGCCAGGCCCAAGCGAATGGCAGCCTCGTAGATTTTATCATGGTCGGGCTGGCGGTCGGCGGCAGCGGTGGCCTTGCCGATAAACACAGCGAGCACGCCGGTGGCCATAGGGTCCAGCGTGCCCGAATGTCCCAGTTTCCGCGTGCCCAATGCGCCGCGCAGCTTGGCCAGAACATCAAAGCTGGTCCAGCCTGCGGGCTTATCGACAAGCAAAATACCGTTTTTCATTCCTATTTCCGATCGTAGGCAGGCAAACATCGCCGGGGGATTTCCCGCCCGGGATTGTATGCCATGCTTGTGTGTTGGTCAGCTTTCCTGGCCGGCAGCAACGTCCTGTTTAGCCAGTTCCTTTTCCACTTCCTGCAGGATGGCACGCTTGGCGTTGTCCAGATTGCCGGAGATCTCGCAACCTGCCGCCCGGGCATGGCCCCCGCCGCCCAGACGCCTGGCAATGGCGCAGGCATCGTAATTGCGGGAGGTGCGCACGCTGATCTTAAAGCTGCCGTCCGGCTGCTGGCGCAGCGTCAGGCCCACGTCCACCCCCTCGATGGAGCGGGGCAGGCTGGTCAGATCCTCCAGCTCGGCATTTGCAACGCCAGTTTGCAGGATCTGGTCCCGGGTCAGGCAGATCATGGCGCAGCGGCCATCGCAGTAATATTCCAGGCTTTCCAGTGCCTCGCGCTCCGCCTCGATGCGGCTGCGGCTGCGGCACTCAAACAGGATCTCATTCAGGCGGCCAATGTCGGCCCCCGCCTCGATCAATCGCGCCGCCATCCGGTGGGTTTGCGCGGTGGTGCTGGTAAAGCGGAAGCAACCGGTGTCGGTGGCAAGGCCGGTGTACAGGCAGGCCGCAATCTGCGGGGTGAGCGGCACCCCCAGATTGTCCGGGATAAGCTCGGTCAAAATCTCGCAGACGGCAGCTGCCTGGGGCTCCACCAGCGTGGCGTAGGCATACCCCGCATTGGAGCCGTGATGGTCGATGCAGAGGTTTGCCCGCCTGACATAGTCCTGCACATGGTTGTTCTCGCCGAACAGCTGGATGCTGGCAACATCCACCGCAACCACAAAGGCAGGCTCAAAGCTGCCGTCGAACCAGGTAATGTCCAGATAACTGTACATTTTGGGAATCGGGTCACTGCAAAGCACTGCGGCGTTTTTGCCCAGTGCCTGAAGTGCCAGGCAAAGCCCGGTGGCACTGCCGATGGTGTCCCCATCCGGGTTCTTGTGGCTGAGGATCAGAATGTCATCGGCGGCACGCAGCCGTGTGGCGGCGGTCTGACGATCCACAGTTTCGGTCATAGTGTGTTCCTCTTTTCTGCATATGCAGGCACAGCAGCCGGCCAGCGGGACAGCGGCCTGCCGACGGAACCTGCCTGCATGTGGAAAAATCAGTCAGACGGTGCGTCCGCCTCAGGGGAAGCCTCCCCCGCGGGCGCTGCGTCATCCAACTGCTTGAGCAACGCATTGATGTGCGCCGCATAGGCAGCACTGTCATCGGCAACGAAGACATAGCGGGGCGCCTTGCGGATGTGCATCCGGCGGCTGATCTCGGTGCGGACATGGCCGGCGGCCCGGTTCAGGGCCTTGATGACCTCGGTCTCGCCGCCCTCACGGCCCATAACACTGATGTGGACCTTGGCCACATCCAGGTCAGGGGTGACATCCAACCGGGTCACAGTCAGGATACCGCCCGTAATGCGGGGGTCCTTCATGTGGCCGATGATATCAATCAGTTCGCGTTTCATATCCTGGGCCATGCGGCCCTGGTTTTTGCTGGGCATAGCTGCCTCCTTCCATGGAACATCGGGCAGCCGTTTGCAGGCAATGCCCGGATCAGTCGCGGTACTCCTCGAGCTTGAAGCACTCGAAGACGTCGCCCTCCTTGATGTCGGAGAACTTGTTCAGGGTGATGCCGCACTCAAAGCCCTCGGCCACTTCCTTGGCGTCGTCTTTGAAGCGTTTGAGGGAGGCAATGGCGTCCTCACAGATAACAATACCATCGCGCACCACACGGATCTGGGCATCGCGGGTAACCTTGCCGGAGGTCACACGGCATCCGGCAACCATACCCACAGAAGAGATCTTGTAGACCTGGCGAACCTGCGCCTCGCCCAGGGAAACCTCACGGATTTTGGGAGCCAGCATACCCTTCATGGCGTCGGAGACATCATTGATGGCATCATAGATAACGCGGTACATCCGCATCTCCACCTTGGCCTGCTCTGCCTCCGCCTTGGCGATGGGGTCGGGGCGGACGTTGAAGCCGATGATGATGGCGTTGGAAGCATCGGCCAGCGAGACATCGGACTTGCTGATGGCGCCGACGCCCGCATGGATGACCCGCACGCGGACTTCCTCGTTGGAGAGCTTTTCCAGACTCTGCTTGACGGCCTCGGCGGAACCCTGCACATCTGCCTTGACAACGATGGGCAGCTCTTTCATATCGTTCTGTGCCATCTGGTCAAACAGGTTATCCAACGTCACCTTGGTGTAGCTGGCAAACTGGCGCTCCTTGGCCTCGTTCATGCGCTTATCGGCCAGCTCACGGGCCAGGCGCTCGTCGGCAACGGCCTCAAAGCTGTCACCGGCCTCCGGCACGTCGGTCAGACCGGTGATCTCCACCGGCGTGGAGGGACCAGCCTCGGTGATATCCTGGCCCTTATCATTGCGCATGGTGCGCACATGGCCCACAGAGGTACCGGCAATCACGCAGTCGCCGCGGTGCAGGGTACCATTTTGTACCAGCAGGGTGGCAACGGGGCCCTGGCCCTTATCCAGGCGGGCCTCGACCACAGCGCCTTTGGCGCGGCGGTTGGGGTTGGCCTTCAGCTCCATGACCTCAGCCTCCAGCGCAATACGCTCCAGCAGATCGCTGATGCCCATCCCGGTGATGGCAGAGACAGGAATGCAGGCAACGTCACCGCCCCAGTCCTCGGGAACGATGTCATACTTGGTCAGCTGCTCCTTGACGCGCTCAGGGTTGGCGGTGGGTTTATCCATCTTGTTGATGGCGACAATCAACTTGACGTTAGCAGCCTTGGCGTGGTTGATGGACTCGATGGTCTGGGGCATAATGCCGTCGTCGGCGGCAACCACCAGAACCGCAATGTCGGTCATGTTGGCACCGCGGGCACGCATGGCGGTGAAAGCCTCGTGGCCGGGGGTGTCCAGGAAGGTGATAATGCTGTCGCCGGTTTTTACCTGGTAGGCGCCGATGGCCTGGGTAATGCCGCCAGCCTCGCCCGCAGTCACATTCGTCTTGCGGATGGCATCCAGAATGGAGGTCTTGCCGTGGTCGACGTGGCCCATAACCACAACGACCGGCGGACGGGTGACCAGATCGGCCTCGTTGTCCTCATCCTTTTCAAACAGGCGCTCCTCGATGGAGACATGGACCTCGTGCTCAACCTTGGCGTGGAATTCCTCCGCCACCAGGGCGGCGGTATCGAAATCCACCACGTCGGAGGCGGAATGCATCTCGCCCATCTGCATGAACTTGGCAACCACCTTGGCCACGTTCTGCTTCAGGCGGGAAGCCAGCTCACTGACGGTGATCTCATCGGGGATGGAGATCTTCAGCTGGGCATTGCGGGCTTTCTCCAACTGAATGCGCTGCAGGCGCTCGGCCTCAGTCTCACGACGGCGCTGGTACTGGTTGCGGCCGCGGTTTTTGTTGTTGAACTTCTGCTTGTTGCCCACCGGCTGGTTTTTGCGCTTGGCAGGCATATTGCGGCTGTCTGCCAGATCGTCATAGCGGGCGCTGAACTTATCCACATTCACATCCACCGTGCGGGTATCCACCTGCACGCGGGCGCGCTGGACTTCCACCTTCTCGGTGGCCACCGGCTGCTTGACGCCGGTATCGGCAGCCAGGTCCTGCATGGTGACGCTCTTCTCTTTGCGCTTCTCGGCGGGACGCTTGTGCTCCTGCTGATGCGCCTTGGGCTCGGCGGGTTTTGCCTCAGCCTTTGCTTCTGCCTTGGGCTGTGCCGGAGCAGCCGCCTTGGGCTCGGGCTTTTTGTCCGCAGGCTTGCTGGCCTTGGCAGGTTTTTTCTCCGCCGGCTGCTCACTCTGGCTGGCGAAGTAAGCGTCAAGAGACGTTTCGGCAGTTTCGCTGGTCAGCTTTTCCACCAAATAGTTCAGTTCTTGCTCGTCGACAGTGCCGCCGGTCTTTTTGGTCTCGCCGGTGACAGCCGCCAGAGTCTCGATAATTTTTTTGTTGGGCACGCCAAAATCCTTGGCAACATCCGTGATCTTATACTTAAACTCCATGGGCGGGTTCCTCCTTGTCTTGGGTCAGATGTTTGGCGCACAGGCGGGCCAGATTTTCGTCCGTGACCGCAAACACGGCAGCTGGCCGCGGCGTCAGTGCGCTGAGCTGTGCGATGGTAAGGGGCATGGCCCGGCATTCGACCAGATCCTGGCAAAAGGCCCGGATATGGGATACCGTGCGGTCGCTGGCGTCCGAAGCCAGCAGGACCAGACTTGCCTTTCCGCTTGCCACTGCATCGCAGACGCGGTCGTAGCCGTGCAACAGCCCGCCCGCCTTGCGGCAGATGCCAAGCGCCCCCAGCAGCAAATTGGGATCATTCATGGGGAGATACCCCCTTTGCCGCCTCTTCCAGAGCCTGGATCTCGGCCGTCAGGCGCTCAAACACCTCGTCCGGCACCGGCACGCCAAAGGCGTTTTGCAGGCGCTTGGCCTTGCGCGCCTTGGCCAGGCAGGTGGTATTGGGGCACAGGTAAGCGCCGCGCCCGGCTTTTTTGCCGGTCGGATCAACGCTTACTGTGCCGTCCGGACTGCGAACCACACGCACAAGCTCTTTTTTCGGCTTTTGGGCGTTGCAGCCCACGCACCGGCGAACCGGGATCTTTCTCTGCTGCAAATAGCTGACCTCTTTTCAAACTGCATTTTGGCCGGGGAACCTGCCCCGCGCCTTATTGTTCTCTGCCCACGGGATTATTCCTCGCCATAATAGCCGGATTCGGGGCGGATATCGATATTATAGCCGGTCAGACGCGCGCACAGGCGGGCATTCTGGCCTTTGTTGCCGATAGCCAGGCTGAGCTGATGATCCGGCACGGTGACACGGCAGCTTTTGGTGTCGCCGGTCAACAGCTCGACCTTGACCACCTTGGCGGGTGACAGCGCCGCGCCGATAAAGGTGGCAATGTCCTCGCTCCAGGGGATGATATCAATCTTTTCGCCGCCCAGCTCCTCCACGATCTTTTCCACGCGGGAGCCATGGGCACCGATGCAGGCGCCCTGGGCGTCCACATTGGGATCATGGCTGTAAACGGCCATCTTGGTGCGGGCGCCGGCCTCGCGGGCAATGGCTTTGATTTCAACGGTACCGTCGTAAATCTCGGGCACTTCCAGCTCAAACATGCGCTTGACAAGGCCGGGATGGGTGCGGCTGATGGTGATGCGGGGGCCGCGCTCGGTGGAGATCACATCCACCACATAGACCTGCAGGATCTGCCCCTCGGTGTAGGTTTCGCCGGGGACCTGCTCGTTGCGGGGCAGCACCGCGCTGCCGCCTTTGCCCAGGTCCAGCGTCACATTGCCGCGCTCGGGATCAATGGAGACAACGGTGGCCGAGATGATCTCGTGGGCACGGGACTGCATCTCGGTATACTGGGCACTGCGTTCAGCCTCGCGGATGCCCTGACGGATCACATGCTTGGCTGTCTGGGCAGCGATGCGGCCGAATTCCTTGGTTTTGAGAGGCGTGAAAAACTTCTGCCCTACCTGATAGCTCTTGCGCACCCGCTGAGCGTCCTCCAGGCTGATCTGGGTGTGAGGGTTCTCCACCTCTTCCACAATGTCCTGGGCAAGCGTGGCGCGGAAGGCGCCAATGGAAGGATCGATGTCCACGATGACGTTCTCGTCCTCGACATTATAATCCTTCTTGACCGCAATGACGATGGCGGCCTTGATCTTATCGATCAGGTAATCCTCGGGCAAACCGCGCTCCTTTTCCAGCGCGGAGAGTGCCTCGAAGAACTCGTTGTTGTTCGTGGATGCAGTTGCCATTTTTCCGGTTTCCTCCCAAAATGATAATGAAAGCGAACGACCAACAGGTCAGGGTTCTATTCTTCAAACAGTATTCAGAGATATAGGCTATTGTATGCGGTCCCGCCGGCCGAACATCCTTGTGTTCCTTTGCGGGATGCGGGCCTGTGTCAGAACAGGTCCTCGTCATCGCAAAGCTTGACGTAACTTGCCGCCTCCAGCGGGAATGCGACAGGGCCCTGCGGGGTATCCAGCGTGACGGTGCCACCGTCCAGGCCGACCAGCAGGCCGGAGATTTCGCGGCGGCCCTGGGCATCCGGGCGGTAAAAGTGCGCCAGGCATTTTTGCCCCTTCAACGCCTCGTAATGTTCCGGTCGGGTAAGGCGGCGGCCAAGGCCCGGGCTGCCCACCTCCAGGTAGTAACTCTGCTCGATGGGATCCGCCTCGTCGAGAATGGGGTCAATGGCGCGGGAGGCAGCCTCGCAGGTATCGGTATCCAATGGGGTGTCCCGGTCAATCAGCACGCGCAGGAACCAGTCGGGGCCTTCCTTTTCGAACCGGACGTCCCACAGCTTCAGGCCCATGCCTTCAACGATCGGTCGGACCAGACGCTCGACCCGTGCCGCAGCGCCCTCGCCCTGTGCCTTTTTGGCTTTGCCCATGCAATATCCCCCTATCATAAAAAGAAAGCGGACCATTGCGGCCCACTTCCCAAAGTCAATCATCGAACAATAGGAATATACCACACGGGCGCGGAAAATGCAAGCCTTTTTGCCCATTTTCCGGCCAAAAGCAGGCGTTTGTGGGGATTTGGGCCGCAATTTTGCCTCAAATCAGCGGCTTTTTTGGGGGCGGTCACCCAAACATGACAAACGGTTTGCTGCAATGCGGCGAACGCTTCCGCGGCGCAGCCCGGCGGCACACGCCGCAGGTTTGACAATTGATTGACAATCCCGGCCAGCCGGTCTATAATAGCGGTAAATTTCCAGGGCCGCTCTGCCCGCTTTGCCGGCTGCGGGCGTCCACGCAAAAGTGAGGGATCGTCATGGTTTCGCCTGTTCCTGTATTGTCCATCGTATTCAGCGCTGTTGCCGCACTGATCTGCTTTGGTGTGCCCATCGCGTTGGGCGTACATTGCTTCAGGGTCTCCCGCCACTGTCTGACCGCCATCTGCACCGGCGCCATCTGCTTTATTTTATCTGTATTGGTGCTGGAACAAATTTTCCACTCGATTGTATTTGCGCTCCTTCCAGCGCTGCCCACAAGCCCGCTGGCGTACACCGCATATGGCTGCCTGGCCGCAGGTTTGTTTGAGGAAACCGCACGGCTGCTGGGGCTGAAATACCTCTGCAAAAAGTTGAGCGATGCGCCGGTGATGGGCCTGGCCTACGGTGTGGGTCACGGCGGCATTGAGGCCATTATGCTGTCCGGTATGTCCATGATCAGCAACCTGATGGTGATGGTTTCCATCAACATGGGCGATTCTGAGGCGCTGCTGGCCGGCCTGGAGGGCGACACCTACGACATTGCACTGGCCCAGCTGCAACAGGCATCCAGTATTTCCCCCGCCGACTTTCTGGCCGGCGGCGTGGAGCGTCTGGCTGCCATAGGACTGCATATTGCCCTGTCTATGCTGATCTGGATGGTGGTAACCCGGCGGCTGCCCCTGTGGGGCTATGCGCTGGCCATCTTGCTGCATGCGGTGAGCAATGTGCCCGCCGGGCTGTATCAGACTGGTATTTTGTCCGGCATCTGGCCAACCGAGGTACTGACCATCCTGGCCGCCGCCGGCATTGGTTTTGCAGTTTGGAAACTGTACCAAAAGCACCGGGCAGCCCCCGCGGCCTGAGACCTGCCCATCAGTTTTCACACCCCGCAAAAACAGAAAATCCGCTGCCGGCAAGACAAACCGGCAACGGATTTTTTTGTTGCAGCAGCAAACCGCGATGCCCGCGTGATGCGGGAAGGCGCAAACTGCGCAAGGGCGCGCCTTTTTCGCAAATGGCTCCCGCGGCGGTCAGATCCCGGCGGGAACTGCAGTTTCCACCTTCGGGGTACCGCCGGCCAGATCCGCAGCAGTAACCGGGGCAACATCTTTGCCGCCGTTCTCCAGCCGCTCTTTGGCGACAGCCAGCATCAGCTTGATGCGGTTTTCCTGGTTAACGCGGGTGGCGCTTGGATCATAGTCCACGGGGGTGATATTAGCCTCCGGGTGCAGGGCGCGGATCTTGTTGATCATTCCCTTGCCCACAATATGATTGGGCAGACAGCCGAAGGGCTGCGCGCAGACGATGTTGGGGTAACCGCCCTCCACCAGCTCGATCATCTCGGCGGTAAGCAGCCAGCCCTCCCCCATCTTGGCGCCCAGCGAGATGATGCCCTCCGGCTTTTTCATCAGCTCGCGGAAGGAACCGGGGGCGTAGAAGCCGTGCTTGCGCAGCGCCTTGTTTTGCGCCTCGCCCACAGAATCCAGGTAGCCGAGCAGTGCGTCGGCACCTCCGGCTACGATGGCATTGCCGCCGTAGAGATGTTGGGTGATGGTGTAGTTGGCGACGCAGTATTCCACAAATCCCATCAGACCGGGCAGGTTGACCTCACAATCCTGAGATTCCAGGAACTTTTCCAGATCGTTGTTGCCCAAGGGCGAATACTTGACATAGATTTCTCCCACAACGCCCACCTTGACCTTGGGGGTGCGGGTGACGGGAATCGTGGCGTAGTCGGCCACGATGGGCTCAAACTGGCGCTTCATGTCATGGGCGCTGTAATACTTGTCCTCATGCATCCAGCCCTGAATGGTCTTGATCCACTTCTGGGTCATGGCCTCAGCATCGCCGTGGCGATTCTCATAGGGATGGACCTGGTTGCGCAGGCTGGCCAACAAATCGCCGTAGAAGATCGCGGCAATGACCTTGCGGATCAATTTGGCGGTCAACGGGATGCCGCTGTCCTTCTCCAGGCCGGAAAAGTTCAGCGACGCCACCGGGATGTTTCCGTAGCCCGCCTTGACCAGCGCCTTGCGCAGCAGGGCAATATAGTTGGAGGCGCGGCAGCCGCCGCCGGTCTGGGTGATCAGCAATGCGGTGTGATCCAGGTCATATTTGCCGCTGTTGAGAGCGTCGATGAACTGGCCGATGACCAGCAGCGCCGGGTAGCAGGTATCGTTGTGGACATATTTCAGACCCAGCTGGGCGACCTCGCTGCCGCAGTTGCCCAGCACTTCCACATTGTAGCCCTCCCGTTCCAGGGCTGCCTGCATCAGGCTGAACTGGATAACCGCCATATTGGGGATCAGGATCTTGTGGGTGTGGATCATGTCCTTGGTGAAATTGGGGGTAGTGTATTCCATGGGATCTCCTCGCTATGCCAGGTGATGAAAAAAGCGAATGGTCCGGTCACATTTTGCCGTTGCGCTCATCCAGTGCGGCAAACAGGCTGCGCAGACGGATGTTGACGGCGCCCAGGTTGGTGATCTCGTCAATCTTGAGCTGGGTGTACAGCTTGCCGCCGGCCTGCAGAATCTCTCGGGTCTCGTCGGTGGTGATGGCATCCACACCGCAGCCGAAGGACACTAGCTGCACCAAATCCATATCCGGCTGAGTGGTGCAGTATTTGGCCGCCGCATACAGGCGGCTGTGGTAGGTCCACTGGTTGAGCACCGTGGTCTTGAACGGCTGCACCCGGTCGGAGATGGAATCCTCAGTGACGACGGCGGCCCCCTGCTGGAGGATCAGCTTGTCAATGCCGTGGTTGATCTCCGGGTCCACATGGTAAGGCCGGCCTGCCAGCACAATGATACGGCGATGCTCTGCGCGGGCCTTCTCGATGATCTGCTCGCCCTTCTGGCGGATGAGCGCCATATGGCGGGCATACTCGGCGTAGGCGGCATCGATGGCCTGCTTGACCTCATGGCGAGGGATGCCGGGCAGGTATTTGTCCAGCAGCTTGGGCATCTTGGCGGTGAAGTCCTTACGGCGGGCAATATCGATGTACTCGTAAAAGAAGGGAATGTGCTCCAGCTCCGGGCAGTTGCCTGCCAGAACCTCGGGATAATAGGCAACCACCGGGCAATTGTAGTGGTTCTGGCCCAGGCCCTCATCCACATTGTAGGTCATGCAGGGGTAGAAGATCAGATCCACCCCCATCTTGGCCAGTTCGGCAATATGTCCATGACTGAGTTTGGCCGGGAAGCAGGCGGTATCGCTGGGAATGGTAGCCTGCCCTTCCTGATAAAGTTTGCGGCTGGACACCGGGCTGACAACCACCTCATAGCCCAGCGTGGTGAAAAAGCTGTGCCAGAAAGGCAGCAGCTCATACATATTCAGGCACAGCGGGATGCCAATCTTTTTGCCCCGCTTGCCGGCCACAGGCTTGTACTCCAGCAACAGCGACAGCTTGTAGGCGTACAGGTCAAGCGACTCGTCAGTGGCTTTGCCGGTAACCGGCTTCTCACAGCGGTTGCCGGAGATGAAGCGCTTGCCGTCGGCAAAGATATTGATGGTCAGCTGGCAATGGTTGCCGCAGCCGTTGCACTGTACGGTATTGACCTTCTGGCTGAAATTCTTCAGCTGCTCAAGGGTGAGCACCGAGCTGATGTGACCCTCGGCAGTTTTGCTCTTGCCGTGAAGGGCAGCGCCATAGGCGCCCATCAGGCCGGCGATGTCGGGGCGGATGACGTTGACGTGCATTTCCTTTTCAAAGGCACGCAAAACCGCCTCGTTGTAGAAAGTACCGCCCTGCACCACGATGTTGCGGCCCAGTTCCTCCGGGCTGGAGGCGCGGATGACCTTGTACAGCGCATTTTTGACCACCGAGATGGACAAACCGGCGCTGATGTTTTCGATGGAGGCACCGTCCTTCTGCGCCTGCTTAACCGACGAGTTCATGAACACGGTGCAGCGGCTGCCCAGATCCACCGGGTGGTCGGCGAACAGGCCCAGAGCAGCAAATTCCTTGACATTGTAGCCCAACGCCTCGGCAAAGGTCTGCAGGAAGCTGCCGCAGCCGGAGGAACAGGCCTCGTTCAGGAAGATATTGCTGATGGCACCGTCCTCGATCTTAAAGCACTTCATGTCCTGGCCGCCGATGTCGATAATAAAGTCCACATTGGGCATAAAGTGCTTGGCGGCGGTGAAGTGAGCCACCGTTTCCACCAGGCTGTAATCGGCGTGGAAGGCATTTTTGACCAATGCTTCACCGTAGCCGGTGGTGGTAACACTGGCGATCTTCAGATTGGGATGCTTCTCATACAACTCAGTCAGCACCTGGCGCACCAGCGGGATGGGGTTGCCGTTGTTGGGCTGGTAGCTGGTGAACAGGATGTTCTTGTTGTCATCAATGACCACCAGCTTGATGGTTGTGGAACCGGAATCGATACCGATATGCACCGGCCCCACATCCGCTCCGAACGGCAGGCAGGGCACAGTGGCCTTCATGTGGCGTGCATGGAATTCCTCATATTCCTGCTTGCTGGCAAACAGCGGCGGCAGACTGGCGTAGGTGGAGGTGGCGCTGTAATCATCCAGCCGTTTTGCCACATCGTCCAGATCGAACGCCTCGTCGGCATAGAAAGCAGCGCCCAGCGCCACGTAGAGCAGGCTGTTTTCAGGGCAGGTTCCCTTGACATGCAGTGTTTCGTCAAAGCACTGGCGCAGCACGGTGGAGAAGGTCAGCGGGCCGCCCAGATACAGAACATTGCCCTTGATGGGGCGTCCCTGGGCCAGGCCGGCGATGGTCTGGTTGACCACCGCCTGGTAGATGGACCTGGCAATGTCCCCCGCCTGGGCACCCTGGTTGATCAGCGGCTGAATGTCGCTCTTGGCAAAAACGCCGCAGCGGGATGCAATGGTGTAGGTGCGGGTGGCCTTCTGGGCCGCCTTGTCCATCTCGTCGGCGGACATTTTCAGCAGGGTGGCCATCTGGTCGATGAAGGCGCCGGTGCCGCCGGCGCAGCTGCCGTTCATGCGAACCTCGGTGCCGTTGGTCAAAAAGAGGATCTTGGCATCCTCGCCGCCCAGCTCAATGATGCAGTCGGTGCCGGGGGCCAGGCGGTTGGCCGCCACACGGGTGGCGAACACCTCCTGCACAAAAGGCACCTTGCAGCTGTCTGCCAGGCCCATGCCGGCAGAGCCGGAGATGGCCAGAAGCGCTTTTTGTCCGTGAAGATAGTCCTTTTCAATGCGGGCCAGAATCTCATGGCCCTTCTCCAGAATATGACTGTAATGGCGTTCGTATGTGGAATATACCAGCTCATCAGCGTCGTTCAGCACAACGCACTTGATCGTGGTGGAACCGATATCCAGCCCGACTCTCATTCGATGTTGCCCTCCCGAAAAATGCATAAGTAGGTTTTAGGGGATGCCGTCGTGCGGCATTCTGCCGCATGCAGCCAGTGTGTCCGCCGCCGCACGTTTTGCCCAATGGCGCAGGCGCACAGCAGCTCATATTGGGCAGTGGGCCGGCAGGCCCACGCCACAACAGACAAAAGAAATCAATATATTGTAGCGCAAAGCACGAATTTTGGCAAGATGCCGCAACGGAAAACTTCCGCCGGCCAAAAATAGCGGCGTCCCGGCGAGAGGAAATATTGCAGACGGGAAAACAGCGCACCGGTCCCTGTTCCGGTGCGCTGTTTCTGGGGGATCACCCCCATGCCAAAAGAAGAAAAAGAGGAGCGGAGATGAAAAAGATAGAAGCGGTGGTCCTCAATTCAGGGTCCCTGTTCCCTTGGCGGTGCGTCCCTGTTTGCTCCGCCTCTTGAGGACAGTTTTATAATACCGGCAAATTGTGACAAAATAGTGACAAAATCTTCAACATTTCACGAAAGAAGTTATAATGAATTGTGAATGAAAGGTTGCCGCCCGGGCAGACAGCCTGCCGGTGTCACACAAGCCGCATTGATGGAAAGAGAGTATACGCCATGCCCAACCGCATCAACTACGAGAAAGAGATGGAAAAGACGCTGGACGCACTGGCTGCCGCAGGCGAAAAGCCAAAACTTTTGCTGCACGCCTGCTGTGCCCCCTGTTCCAGCGCCACGCTGGAACGACTGGCCGGGCACTTTGACCTGACTATCCTGTATTACAATCCCAACATTTACCCGCCGGAGGAATACCACCGCCGCGAGAGCGAGCTGGAACGCTTTGTGAAGGATGCAGGTTACGCCGGCGTTGCCGTGATTGAGCTGCCCTACGAACCGCAGGAATTTTACGATGCAGTCAAAGGGCTGGAGGAGGAACCGGAGCGGGGCGCACGCTGCACCGTCTGTTACCGGCTGCGGCTGGAACGGGCTGCCCAGTATGCGGCGAAACACGGGTTTCCATGGTTTACCACTACACTGTCCATCTCGCCGGTAAAGGACCCCGTGCGCCTGAACACCATTGGTATGGAGCTGGCAAAGCAATACGGACTGCACTACCTGCAAAGTGAATTTCGAAAGAAAGACGGCTACAAGCGCAGCCTGGTGCTGAGCGCCGAGTACGGCCTGTACCGGCAGGATTACTGCGGGTGCGAGTTCAGCAAGCGGGCACGCGGTGTATAACGCATATGCTCCGCCGGCAATGCTGTGTGGCAGCGAACGGGCGTATGCCGGGAAGAGCCGCTATCAGGGGGGGTATCCGTGTTTCCGGCGGCGCGGGACAGCTTGTGCAGTTGGTTCCTGAAAGGTACCGCGCACCGGCTCGAAACCTGTTGACATCCCCTGATTCTATGGTACAATAAATGTGGTATGCATAGATGTTGCTGCGGCACTTCTCATGCAAATATATTTGGCCGGGCGGGTGTTCCGCCTAAAGCTCATCGGACAGGGCTGGCCGCTGCCGCGTGCGGTGTAAGGCACCGCAATTATTGATGAACCTTTCGGTTCAAATTTTATAAGTTGGTCCCCTTTCCCGTGCGAACGCACACCACTTGTGAAACGTCAATAAGAGTAGGTAAAGTATATTTGCTGGGGCGCAGGTTTTGCGCCAAAACTCTGAAGTGTACGGATCAGGCATCTGGATGCTGGCAACCTCCCTGCGGGCAGTATCGCGCCCGTTGCAGGCAGATTGTGTTTTCCGTATCTGTGTTTTGCAGGCAGTGTGTCTCGCCTTTTTCAGCGGGCACTGCCTGCTTTTCTTTTGTCCGCGCCGGGCCTGCTCGTGCTCCGGCTGCGGGGATCATGCTTGAACGCAGGAGGAATGAGATTTGGACAAGGAACGCCAAAAGCAGGCGCCGATCTACACGGCGCTGGAACGGTTCCGCCGCCAGCGGGTGGTACCTTTTGACGTGCCGGGCCACAAGCGCGGCCGCGGCAATCCCGAGCTGGTACAGCTGCTGGGCGAACGGTGCGTGAGCATCGACGTTAACTCAATGAAGCCGCTGGATAACCTGTGCCATCCGGTATCGGTCATCAAGGAGGCGGAGGAACTGGCTGCCGATGCTTTCGGCGCGGCCAACGCCTTTTTGATGGTGGGCGGCACCACCTCCTCCGTGCAGGGGATGGTATTGTCTGTCTGCAAGCCGGGCGACAAGATCATCCTGCCCCGCAACGTGCACAAAAGTGCCATCAACGCGCTGGTGCTGTGCGGCGCCACCCCGGTCTACATCGATCCCAAGGTGGACAAGCGGCTGGGCATCCCCCTGGGCATGGAAGTGGAGGACGTGCGCGCCGCCATGGAGGCCAACCCGGACGCGGTGGCCGTTTTTATCAACAATCCCACCTATTACGGCATCTGCTCCGACCTGAAAACGCTGGTCAAGCTGGCGCATGAGCACAATATGCTTGCCCTGGTGGACGAGGCCCATGGCACCCACCTGTATTTCGGCCCTGGCCTGCCCTGCCCCGCCATGAAGGCCGGGGCTGACATGGCCGCCGTTTCGATGCACAAGTCCGGCGGCAGCCTGACCCAGAGCTCGCTGCTTTTGCTGGGCCCCGCCATGGACGCCGGGTATGTGTCCAGCGTCATCAACCTGACGCAGACCACCAGCGCCAGCTATCTGCTGATGGCCAGCCTGGACATTTCCCGCCGGAACCTGGCGCTGCGCGGGGCCGAGAGTTTCTCCCGCGTGGTGGATATGGCCGAGTATGCCCGCCGGGAGATCAACGACATCGGCGGCTATTACGCCTACGGGTCCGAACTGATCAACGGCGGCAGCATCTACGATTTTGACGTGACCAAGCTGGCCGTCTACACCCGCGGCATCGGCCTGACCGGCATCGAGGTCTACGACCTACTGCGGGACGAGTACGACATCCAGGTGGAATTTGGCGACCTTTCCAACATGCTGGCCTACATCTCCATTGGCGACCGCATCCAGGACATTGAGCGCCTGGTGGGCGCACTGGCGGACATCAAGCGGCTGTACTCCAAGCCGGAGACTAACATCTTTACTTCGGAGTACATCACCCCCATTGTGGCGGCCACCCCGCAGCGGGCTTTCTATGCCGAGAAGGAGTGCCTGCCCATCGAGGACACCGCCGGGCGCATCTGCAGCGAGTTCGTCATGTGCTACCCGCCGGGCATCCCCATCCTGGCCCCGGGCGAAGTGATTACCAAAGACATTATCGACTACATCCAGTTTGCCATGGAAAAGGGCTGCTCGATGCAGGGGCCGGCCAGCTCGGATATTTCGCACCTGTATGTGTTGAAGGAGTGATCGTATGCAGGATATGGACCTGTGGTTCGGTGAACTGCACACCGATAACGTGAAGCTGAGCATCCGCGTGGAGCAGCAGCTGTTCCACGGAGAGAGCGAGTTCCAGCGCATTGATGTGTTCGATTCGCCGGAATTCGGACGGTTTCTGACCTCGGACGGCAGTGTGATCTTTTCTGAGAAGGACGAGTTCACCTACGATGAGATGATCGTCCATGTGCCCATGGCGGTGCACCCCAACGTGCGCCGGGTGCTGGTGCTGGGCGGCGGCGATGGCGGTGTGGCCCGTGAGTTGTCCCAGTATGACGAGATTGAGGTCATCGATGTGGTGGAACCGGACAAGCTGTTTGTGGATGTCTGCTGCAAATACTTTCCGGACAACGCCTGCGGTCTGCGGGACAGCCGGGTGCGCATCTTTTATGAGGACGGCCTGAAATTCCTGCGCACCAAGTCGGACGATTACGACCTGATCATCAACGACTGCACCGACCCGCTGGGGCACGCAGCCGGGCTGTTCACCAAGGAGTTTTACGGCAGCTGCTACAAAGCTCTGCACGAGGACGGCATCATGGTGTACCAGCACGGCAGCCCTTTCTACGACGAGGACGAGGAAACCTGCCGCGCCATGCACAAGCGGGCCTATCGCAGCTTCCCCATCAGCCGGGTGTACCAGGCGCACATTCCCACCTGCCCGGCGGGCTACTGGCTGTTCGGGTTTGCCTCCAAAAAGTACCACCCGCTGAAGGATTTTGACGCTGCCCGCTGGGATGCGCGGCACATCAAAACCTGGTACTACTCCACCCACCTGCACCGTGGTGCTTTTATGCTGCCGCGGTATGTGGAAGAATTGCTGGAAGAGGAGGAAAGCTGAACCGCCCACATTCCTCATTGTTGGCCTTCCGCCCTTTGAACCCACAAGTTTGAACCAAACTTTGAACCCAACCAAAAAAGGAGTGTATTTTTATGAGCAAACTGCTTGTCATCGGCTGCGGCGGCGTTGCCTCAGTCGCTATCCAGAAATGCTGCCAGAACAGCGGCACCTTCACCGAGCTGTGCATCGCCAGCCGCACCGTATCCAAATGCGACGCCCTGAAAGAAAAACTGGCGGGCAAAACTGCCACCAAGATCACCACCGCCCAGGTCAACGCCGACGATGTGGAGGCCCTGAAGGCTTTAATCAACAGCTACAAGCCTGATGCTGTGCTGAACGTTGCCCTGCCCTACCAGGATCTGACCATCATGGACGCCTGCCTGGCCTGCGGTGTGGACTACATCGACACCGCCAACTACGAGCCGGAAAACACCGACGACCCCGCCTGGCGCGCCATCTACGAAAAACGCTGCAAGGAGGAGGGCTTTACCGCCTACTTTGATTACAGCTGGCAGTGGGCCTACAAGGACAAATTCAAGGATGCCGGCCTGACCGCCATCCTGGGTTCCGGCTTTGACCCGGGTGTCACCAGCGTCTTCTCCGCCTATGCGCTGAAGCACTATTTTGACGAGATCCACACCATCGACATTCTGGACTGCAACGGCGGCGACCACGGCTACGCCTTCGCCACCAACTTTAACCCCGAGATCAACCTGCGCGAGGTCTCGGCCAACGGCAGCTATTGGGAGGACGGCCACTGGGTGGAGACCAAACCCATGGAAATCCACCGCACCTACAACTTCCCCCAGGTGGGCGAGAAGGATATGTACCTGCTGCACCATGAGGAGATCGAGTCGCTGGCCAAGAACATCCCCGGCGTCAAGCGCATCCGCTTCTTCATGACCTTCGGCCAGAGCTATCTGACCCACATGAAGTGCCTGGAGGATGTGGGCATGCTGTCCACCAGCCCGGTCCAGTTTGAGGGTCGCGAGATTGTGCCTATCCAGTTCCTGAAAGCCCTGCTGCCCGACCCGGCCTCGCTGGGCCCCCGCACCAAGGGCAAGACCAACATCGGCTGCATCTTTACCGGCGTGAAGGACGGCAAAGAAAAGACCATCTATATCTACAACGTCTGTGACCACCAGGAGTGCTACAAGGAGCTGGGCAGCCAGGCTATCAGCTATACCACCGGCGTGCCCGCCATGATCGGCGCCGCCCTGGTGGTGAACGGCACCTGGAAAAAGCCGGGTGTCTTTAACCTGGAGGAGATGGACCCCGATCCGTTCATGGAGATGCTGAACCAGTACGGCCTGCCCTGGGTGGTGGATGAGCATCCCGCCACCGTCGAGTGAGCCCCGTGGCGACCTGCCGCGCAGAAGATCTGCGCACCCCGGTTTATCTGGTGGACGAAGCCGCGCTGACCCGCAACCTGGAGATCCTGCGCGGGGTCGAGGAGCGGACCGGCTGCCACATTCTGCTGGCGCAAAAAGCATTCTCGATGTATAAGGTCTACCCGCTGGTGGCCAAGTACCTGTCCGGCGCCACCGCCAGCGGCCTGTACGAGGCCCGGCTGGCTCACGAGGAACTGGGCAAGGAAAACCACGTCTTCTGCCCCGCCTACACCGACGAGGAAATGGCGGAGCTGTGCAAAATCTGCGACCATATCAGCTTCAACTCTCTGCGCCAGCTGGAGCATCACCGGCCGGTGTGGCAGGCCGCGGGGGTCGGCGTGGGGCTGCGGGTCAACCCGGAGCACTCCACCCAGGAGGGCCACGCCATCTATGACCCCTGCGCGCCGGGGTCCCGCCTGGGCATCCTGCGGTCCGTGCTGGGCGATGCTTTGCCTGAGGGCGTGGAGGGCCTGCACTTTCACACCCTGTGCGAGCAGGACGCCGCCCCGCTGGTGGAAACCTTCGCCGCCTTTGAGGAAAAATTCGGTTCCCTGCTGAAGGGACTGAAATGGCTGAACCTGGGCGGTGGGCACCACATCACCCGCCCCGGCTATGACATTGCGGCGCTGGAAAAGCTGATTTTGTACATCCGGGACAAATATGGCGTGGAGGTGTATCTGGAGCCGGGCGAGGCCATCGCGCTGAATGCCGGCACGCTGATCACCACCGTGCTGGACGTGGTGGAAAACACCATGCCCATCCTGATTTTGGACGCCTCCGCCGCCTGCCACATGCCGGATGTGCTGGAGATGCCCTACCGCCCGCCGCTGTTCGGCGCGGGCGAGCCGGGCGAGAAGGCCGTCACCTGCCGGCTGGGCGCCCGCACCTGCCTGGCTGGGGACGTGATCGGCGATTACAGCTTTGACGCGATGCCTAAGATCGGCGACCGGCTGGTATTTGGCGATATGGCCATCTACTCGATGGTGAAAAACAATACCTTCAACGGGATGCCGCTGCCGGACATTGCCCTGCAGCACACCGATGGCAGCTGCGAGGTGGTGCGCCGGTTCGGTTACGAAGATTTCAAAGGGAGGCTTTCCTGATGGTGCTGCTCTCTACCCTGCCTGCGGCGGACGGCTTTGCCATGCCCGCCGAGTTTGCCCCCCACAAAGCCACCGTGCTGATCTGGCCGGTGCGCCCCGGAAGCTGGGGACGGGACCCCTCCGCCGCGCAGAGGGCGTTCCTCGATGTGATCCGGGAGATCGCAAACGGCGAGGATGTCTACCTGCTGGCCGGCGCCGCGGATCTTGCCGCCGCGAAGGCCGCTGCGGCAGGCATCCCCCGCGTGACGGTGTTCGAGATTGAGAGCGACGACGCCTGGGCGCGGGATGTCGGCCCCACCTTTGTGACCAACGGTAAAATCCTGCGGGGCATCAGCTGGAAATTCAACGCCTGGGGCGGCGAGGTGGACGGCCTGTATGCCCAATGGGACAAAGACGATGCCGTGGCCGCCGCGCTGTGCGACCGGCTGGGCGTAGACTGTTACGATGCAGGGGACTTTGTGCTGGAGGGCGGGTCCATCCACACCGATGGCGAGGGCACCCTGCTGACCACCGAAGCCTGCCTGCTGAGCGCCGGGCGAAACCCCGGTATGACCCGGGAGCAGATTGCGCAGAAGCTGGCCGGCTATCTGGGCATTCGCAAGGTGCTGTGGCTGCCGCGTGGCATCTACCAGGACGAGACCAACGAGCACGTGGATAATGTCTGCGCCTTTACCGCACCCGGCGAGGTGGTGCTGGCCTGGACGGATGATCAAAACGACCCGCAGTATACGCTGTCCAAAGCCTGCCTTGACTATCTGGAGAGCGTTACGGATGCGGCAGGCCGCAGGCTGAAGGTGCGGCTGCTGCCCATCCCCGACCATCCCATCTGCTGCACCGCGGCTGACTGCGCCGCCTACGACTTTGCCCCCGGCGAGGATATGCGGGAGCCGGGCGACCGCCTGGCCGGCAGCTACGCGAACTTTTATATCGCCAACAGCGCGGTGCTGGTGCCACAGTTTGGCGGCGAGAATGCCGCGAGCGACGCCCGTGCGCTGGACATCCTGCGGGAAGCCTTCCCCGGCAGGCGGGTGGTGGGCATTGATGCCCGCACCATCCTGCTGGGCGGCGGCAACATCCATTGTATCACCCAGCAGGTGCCGCTGGTATGAGTAAATAGGGATCATTGATCACGCTGAAAGGGCCTGCCCCTCAGCGGAACGGATTCACCAGGAGGTTTTTTCCATGCCCATGACCACCGTCTGCGCAGTGCAGATGCGCTGCGTGCAGGACCCTGCCGAGAACCTGGACCATGCGGAACAACTGGTTCGCCAGGCCGCCGCACAGGGCGGGCAGATCATTCTGCTGCCGGAACTGTTTGAGCGCCCCTACTTCTGCCAGGAGCGCCGCTATGAGTATTACGCTTACGCCGCGCCGGTGGATGAAAACCCCGCCGTACGGCGGCTGCGCGCTGTGGCCGCCGAGCTGAGCGTGGTGCTGCCGGTGAGCTTTTACGAGAAGGACGGCACCCGGCTGTTCAACTCCATTGCCATGATCGACGCCGATGGTAGTTTGATGGGCGTCTACCGCAAGACCCACATCCCGGACGACCACTATTACCAGGAGAAGTTCTACTTCACCCCCGGTAACACCGGCTTCAAGGTGTGGGACACCCGCTACGGCAAGGTGGGCGTGGGCATCTGCTGGGACCAGTGGTTCCCCGAAACCGCCCGCTGCATGGCGCTGATGGGCGCGGATGTGCTGCTCTACCCCACCGCCATCGGCAGTGAGCCGATTTTGGAGGTGGACAGCGCGGGGCACTGGCAGCGCACCATGCAGGGCCATGCCGCCGCAAACGTCACGCCTGTGGCCGCCGCCAACCGCTACGGGCTGGAGGCGGTGACCCCCTGCCCCGAGAACGGCGGGCAAAGTTCGTCGCTGAACTTTTACGGCAGCAGTTTTCTGACCGATGAAACCGGCGCCATCCTGAAGCAGGCCGGCCGCGAGGGGGATGCAATTCTCTGCGCCAGCTATAACTTTGCCGCCATCCGGGAAGCACGGCTCTCCTGGGGGCTGTTCCGCGACCGGCGGCCGGAATGCTACGGCGCCATCTGCGAGTAAGCTGGCGAGGCGTTCATCCCGAGATAACCGCATAACAATGGCCCAGCCCTGAAAGGAATCACAAATGCGTTCCTTTCAGGGCTGGGCTGTTTTTTGCGCTCATCAAAAATTAGCCGTGTGCCTGGCGGGCGGAATCTTTCTCAGGCAAGCGGCACATCAATCTCATCCGCCAATGTGAAGCTGTATATGGTCAATTTGGTCACCGGAACTTTCAGGCGCAGCGCAAAGGCGCGGCGGTAGAGCCGCAGCTGGGCGGCATAGGCGTCCACATAATACTGCGGTTCGGTCTGGCGGTCGGTTTTATAGTCGAGAATCTCGGCATGGTCGTCGAACACCAGCACCAGATCGGCAATGCCCTGCACCAGCACCTCGGCGCCGGCGGGGGCGCCGGGCCGGATGTCGGCGGCAGGCAGCGCAGTGATGAAGGGTTCCTCCCGCAGGACCCGCCGGGCATGACGGATACGCCGGTAAGCGGCGCTGGCAAAAAACGGCCGCACCACATCCAGGTCCAGCGCATCGGCCAGTGCCGGGTCCAGCAGGCGCAGTGCCTGCTGGCGCTCAACCTCGGCTGCCAGGTCGGGGGTATCCTGTTCAAAGGGCACGCTTTGCAGGAAGGCATGGATGGCGGTGCCGCGCTCGGCGCCGGTCATGCCGGACTTTTGCAAAAAAGCGGGGCGCTGCAGGGCTGTCTGCCGGGCAGCGTGGGTTACATCGCTGACACTGACCTTGACCGGGATTTCCTGAAGTGCCTCGTCGGGGCTGCGCCAGGCAAAGTTTTGCAGCAGCGCAGCCTCCAGCGACGGGTCGGGGCAGGGTGCCGCGGCAGCCGGAGTGTTCTGCAGCCGGTCCGGGGGCGTGAGCAGACGGATGACCAGCGGTGCCGTGCTGGTGCCCTGACGGGGCAGGAAGTCCGTTCTGGCCCACAGCACATCGCTGCCCGGATGGCGCAGTGCCGCGATCAACAGCCAGGCAGCCCAGCTCTGGCAGTCCTGCAGAGCCTCGGGACCGGTCATCTCGGCGTTGGCAAACAGCGCCGGTGTTTTCAGGGCGCTGTCGGTATCCTTCAAGGGCACGGTGATGAACAGTGCGTCCTGAGCACGGGTAAGCGCCACGTAGAGAATGCGCATCTCCTCGCTGAGGGTCTCGGCGCGGATGGTCTGGGAGAGCGCCGCATAGGGCAGGGTTTTGTACCGGCTGGCGCCACTGGGGCTGCGCAGTGTCAGGCCGATGCCCAGCTCACGATGGAGCAGCACCGCTTTGCGAATGTCCGAAGTGTTGAACTGGTGGGAGGTCCCCGCCACAAACACCACCGGAAATTCCAATCCTTTGGAGCGATGCACCGTCATGATGGTAACGCAGCCCGGCCGGGACTGGCTGGCGGAACTTTGGGTCAGCCCGCCGCTGTCCCGCGCGGCACGCATGGCACGCACCAGGGCAGGCAGCCCCGCGCGGCCCGCGCCGGAAGCCCAGGCAGCGAACGCCCGCAGGTCCTCCCGGCAGCGGGCCCCCTCCGGCATAGCGCCCACTGCGGCAAGATAGCCGGTATGGGCGAACAGCTCCTCGATCAGGGCGTCCACCGGCAGCGTGCGGGCCAGGCGGCGATACTCGGCCAGCTGGCGGACAAAGTTTCGGAATTCAGGGGTGCTGTCGGAGAGTACCGCGCCGTACAGGCTGCCGCCCCGCGCCCGCTGGCGCAGGTGTACCAGGTCATCCGGCGTGAAAGGGAACATGGGGCTGAGCAGCACCGCAGCCAGCGCCACATCCTGCGCCGGGTTATCAATGACCTCCAGCAGTGCAGCAAACGGACGTACGTGCGGGGCGTCCAGCAGGTCGGCGGCGGTGTCGGCATAGACAGGGATGCCGGCTGCCTGAAGCGCAGCCTCATAGACGGCAAAGTCCACCCGGCTGCGCAGCAGAATGCAGCAATCGCCGGGGGTGCAGGGGCGGGTGGTCTCCCCCTGCCGGACAGCAAACTGCTGTTGGCAAAGTGCCCGGATGCGGTCGGCAATGGTGCGGGCCTCAGCGGCGGTATCGGCATTGTCGACCACGTCCAGTTCGCAGCGGCCGGGGTAGTCCCCTGCCCTGCCAACCACCAGGCGCTGCCCGGGGCCATAGCAGACGCCGCCCAGCTGCTCGGAAAAAATTGTCTCAAAAATGTAATTGACGCCGGCAATGACGTTGGGGGCGCTGCGGAAGTTGGCGTCCAGCGCGATGGTGGCGGGGCCCTCCTGCACCGGCCAGGCTGGCCAGGCCTTCTGCTTTTCGATAAAAACCGAAGGCTCGGCCTGGCGGAAGCGGTAGATGCTCTGTTTGATGTCGCCCACAAAGAACAGGTTGGAGGCATCCGGCCGGGCCAGGGCGTAGTAGATGGCGTCCTGCAGGGCGTTGGTGTCCTGGTACTCATCCACCAGAACCGCCGAATATTGGGCCGAGACGGTGGCGCACAGCGGGGTACGGCGGCCGTCGGCATCCTGCAGCAGTTCCAGGGTCAGGTGCTCATAGTCCGCATAATCCAGCAGCTTCTCGGCGACTTTGGCCTCGAAGTATCGGCGGGAAAACTCGGTAACAGTGCGCGCCAGCGCCGCCACCAGCGGAGCTGCCTCGACCCGGTCGGCGGCAAACTCCGCGCCGGTGCAGAGCAGGAAATCCGTCTTGAGCTGATCCACCTGCTTTTTGGCCCGGGTGCGCAGTTCACTGGCGGCAAAGGCGGCGGGGTTGCCATTTTTGCCGCCCTTGATCCTGCCCAGCTTGCCCCAGCCAAAGTCCTGCACCGCAGCCACGGCGGTGTCCCAGTCGCCGGCAGTCAAACAGCGTTCCAACTGGGCCAGGTTGGCATCGTCCTCCGCCAGGGCAGCCGCATAGGCGGCGCTGGCAACTTCGTCCCGGGCGGCGCGCTCCTGTGCGGCGCCAAGCAGCCGGCGGGCATTTTGCACCCGGGACAGCGCGCCGTGCAGCAGCGTTTTACCCCATAGGGTATCCTGGGGGCGTTCATCGCACTGCCACATGGCCACAAAATTGTCCAGCGCCTTTTGCGGGTAGGGCAGGGTTCGGACAAAGTCATGCAGGGCCAGAACCGTCTGGCCGGTGGTGTCATCAGTGCGGCCCCGGTCAAACAGATCGGCAAAGGCGCGGAAGTCCGGGTCCTGATAGGCGGTTTCCAGCGTATCGGACAACACCTGCTGCCGGATGCGGAAGAGATCGGCATCCTCGGCGGTGGTGAAGTCCGGCGGGATGTCCAGCGAGGCGAAATGCTGCTGTACAAACCGAAGGCAGAAGGCGTCCACCGTTCCGATGGATGCCCGCTGCAGCCGCATCTGCTGGCGGCGCAGGCGCAGATCACCGGGATGGGTGCGGACCTCTTTGCCCAGGCGCTCGGTGATGTCGGCACGGAGCTTGGCAGCCGCGGCGTTGGTAAAGGTCATAATCAGCAGGCTGTCCGCCTCCACCGGGTGATCCGGGTCGGTAATCAGGCCGACGACGCGCTCCACCAAAACGCGGGTCTTGCCGGAACCGGCGGCCGCGCTGACCAGCAGGCTGCCGCCACGGGCGGAGATGGCCGCGGACTGGGCGGGCGTAAACCGGATGTTGCCATCAGCCATGGCGGGTACCTCCTTTCCGGGTGGGATCGTCCTTGGGATTGGTGTGCTCAGGTGCCGGAGGTTCTTCCGGCGCGGGGGATGCGAAGGGGTCATCCGGCAGGGAAACGCTGCGCTCGGCCACACCGTCGGCATGGCGGCAGACCGCCCGGTAATTGCACCAGACGCAGGGGGTACGGTTTGCATCAGGGCAGAGAGGTTCAGCGGCAATGCGGCCGGCATAGAGGTTCCCGGCCATGGTCAAAAGCAGTCCGTCCAGATGGTCCCGGATACGGGCCAGTTTATCCGCATCGGCCAGGCTCTTTTTTGCCGAGGCCCAAAACACTTTGCCGTTTTTGTAGCGCAAGGGGGAGAAATCGCCGGTGCCCTTTGGGTCCATCGCGCGGTAGACACTCTCTTCATCCAGCAGCAGCCCCTCCAGCGGGTAGGCCGGCTGAGCAGAGTCCTCTGCTCCGGCGCGGGGCTCGGTGGCAGGGCTGGGGTCTGCCAGCAGGTACTCGACGCCGGCGGCGCGGATCTGTTCCCCAGCCTGGCCATTCAGCAGAGGGCGCAGGGCATCACCGTTGCGTTCCAGTGTGAAAAGGTACATCAGCATCTGGCAGTCCAGGCCGTACCAGACTTCCCGCAGATCAAAGTGCTTGGTGCCGGTTTTGTAGTCCACCACCCGCAGATAGGTGGTGCCGCCCAGCGTCAGGACATCCACCCGGTCCACCGCGCCCACGATACGCACCGAGTGCCCCTGCCCGTCGGTCAGCTCCACCGGCGGGATGCGGGGAGCATCCGGTTTTTCCGGGTCCGGACGGTCGTCGATGCGAAGCTCAAAGGCGGCAGGGGTATAGCCCGACTGGCGCAGATCCTGCTGCAAAAAGGCAAGCAGTGATTTGAGGTTTGCGGCAATGCGGCCGATCAAATACTCCATCCGCACGCCGCTGCCGGGCAGGTTAGCATCCACGTACTCCTTGACCAGGCTGTCCACCAGGCGGGAGACGCCGGCTGCATCCAGCCCAAGAAAGCCCTCGCCGTCCCGGGAGATCGCCTGCTCCAGTACCCAGTGGGTCAGCGTGCCGCTGATGTTCGGGGCCAGCTCGGCCTTCTGGCGGGGCCTGGCGCGCAGCACATATTCCATGAAATAGCCAAACGGACAGACGATATATCGCTCAAACCGGGTGGGACTGACCCGCATATCGGTTCCAAGCAGCGACTCCAGCGCGGCAAGGTCGGTGACGGCGGCGGGTTCGCGGCGAGCTGCCCGCTGCACAGCGGCATAGCCGGGGGCTGCATTTGGGGTTTGTTCCACCGCTTCCAGCGCGGCCTGCACGGTGGCGCGCACAGGGGTATCCTGCTGCCACAGGCTACCCAGCAGGTCCAGCGCCGCGGCGGGGGTGCTGGCCAGTTTCTGCGGGGTTAAGACTGCTTTGGGCACCGTCAGCAGGTCCAGGACCGGTGCCAACGCGGCCGACACCGGCAGCCCTGCCGCACCGCCCGGCCAGGACAACCAGACAAAACTGCTGGCTGCGGTAAGAGCCTTGTAAAAGCAGACCTGTTCCCGAATGACACGATTTTCAAAACAGTCGGGTAGCTCGGCGCCCTGGGCGATCATGGCGTCCCGGTCGGCATGGGTCAGCAGCCCGCTGTCGCCGGGCGTCTGGGGAAATTCTCCCTCCGCCAGGCCCAAAATAAAACAGGCATCGGTTTCGGGCAGGCGCATCCGGCCAGCAGTGGTAAAGATGACGCTGTCCATGCTTTGCGGGATATGCCCCAGGTCGCTGGTGCGCAGCAGCAGTGTGAACAGATCGCTGTACTCAGCAGCGGAAAGGACATTGTCCTCGCCCCCCACCAGGCGGACCATCTGATCCAGCAGGCCCATGACCGCGTTCCATTCCCGCAGGGCCTCATCGGCGGCAGGCAGCTCGCCCTGGTCCCGCAGCTGCTCCGCCAGGGCGCTCAGGGCGTTGGGGGCGCCCAGCGATTCAAGAAAGCCGTAGATACGCCGGGTCAGGGTGGTCACATCGGCACCTTTCGCCCCCTCCGTGAACCGGCGGATGCGGGGCATCAGAAAGGCGCGGGCCTGCTCGGCCAGTTTTAGTTCCTCGGCCTCCTGGGCATCGCCGCGGGCATTGTAGCCGCCGGCGCTGCGGGTAAACTCAGCGCGCCAGTCCGCCGCCGAGAGCGTCCAGGTATAGGCATAATTTTCCAGAGCGCACTGGGCATCGGCGGGAAGATCCACCAGTCCTGTCTTGAGCAGCCGCAGGATGGAAGCCGTGTTGGCCCCGCCCCGCAAAAGATCCAGCGCCGCCAGCACCGCATGGGCCGGGGCAGTATTTTCCGGGGTGGTGGGCTCATCGCAAAACAGCGGGATGCCCGCCAGGCGGAACTCGTACCGCAAAGCGGGCAGATAGGTGGCGGCGTCCCGGCAGATGACTGCCATGCGCCGGTAGGGTGTGCCGCCACGGGCGCAGGTGCGAACGGCGGCAGCCACCGCCTTGGCCTCCTCCTGGCGGCTGTCGGCGGCAAAGTATGTCACGGCGGGGTTTTGGGGGTCCACCGCACACTGAGGGGTGTAGGTTGGATCGGCCAGCAGCAGGGCCAGCTCTGCCAAAGCGGGGGCGTTCTTGTGGCGGAGGTCATCGGTCAGTATTTGTGTATGGCAAGGCACGCCGGCGCGCTCGGCCATCTGGCGCAGCTGCGCCGCCACCCGCTTGGCACCGGCAAACAGGCCCATGCCGCCGGTCTTGTCCTGAGGACCGTCGCAGCAGAGCGCCACCGTCATATCCGCCACCGGCAGCATCGCCGCCAGCATCGCCCGCTTGGAGGCATTAAAGGTATCAAACTCATCAATGTACACACCTCGGC
Organism: uncultured Gemmiger sp.; assembly: GCA_944388145.1. Lineage (GTDB taxonomy): Bacteria > Bacillota > Clostridia > Oscillospirales > Ruminococcaceae > Gemmiger. The sequence goes on from CALXHQ010000001.1 coordinate 71,694, forward strand.
CGGCGAAGAAAGAGGCATCCAGCTGGCGAGCCGCCAGTTCCACCCGGTCACCCGGGTCCATGCCGGTACCGGCCAGCAGCCCCTCGTAGGCAGCGTAAATCAGCGCCAGCTCAGACAGCTTGTCCCGGTCGGCGCCGGGGGCCGCGGCATAGGAGGCCAGAGCGTCCGGGGTGACGCCGGCACTTTTCAGTTCGTCGATGGTCTGCGCAGCTTTCTCACAGAAGGCGGCGCTCTGCCGTTGGCGGCTGTAATAGACGACCTTGTCCATCAGCGAATCCAGCGCACGGCGCACCAGCACGGTACGCCCAGCCTCGGTCAGGGTGGGTACCGCCGCGCCGCCGTACCGGCGCAGCAGCGTCTCAGCCAGCGAGGTGAAGGAGTAGCTTTCCACATAGCCGGACAGCGTGTCCCCCAAAAGGCGGTAGAGGGCGCCCTCGGTGGAGGAGGTGAACTGTTCCGGCACAATCAGGATACTGCGGCGGCCGGACTCGGCATTTCTTTTCAGCTGCCGGCGCAGCAGCGAGGACTTGCCGCTGCCGGAAGGGCCTAAAATCAGTGTGAGCATGAGACTTCCTTTCCAGTTGCATTCCAAGAAGCAGGTCAGTGCCCGCCTGTTACCCGCCTGGCAAGCCGCTGCAGACCGTCCCACAGGGCGGAACGGACCTCGAATCTGCCAAACACCAGGGCGTTCTCCGCGGCAGTATCATAGCGGGCCTCACTGGAGCCGATGCACAGTTCCGGGTATAGCACGCAGAACCAGTTGTGGCCGGCGGCATCCCCCAGCTCGATACGCAGGGCTGTGTACTCCCCCGCCGGCAGTCGGAAATCGCCGTAATTTCTGGCGGAAAAGTCCGCCTGTTCCAGCCGGACCTGCACCGTCTGACTGCTGCCGGCCGCACGCAGGGCGTGCTCGGCGGTCTGCTTGAGCCTGGGCAGAGCAGCCGCGACGGCAGCTTCCGCCTGCTGTTTGGTGGAGACCCCCTGCAGGATGTCCGGCATAAGTTCCAGCACTGCATTGCGCACCTGAAGCTTCAGGCCCTGGTCCCGGGCGCTATCGCTGTTGGCCAGGATGTGCAGGCGCAGCGTATCGGCACAGACCTTGGCTCGGGTTTGCTCGCAGCGCCAGAGAAAAATGGTAAGTAACAGGGTCAAAACCAGCCCCAGCGCCACACCCAACTCCAGGGCGGTGCGGCGGATTGGCGGCCGGCGGAAAGATGGCAAACGTTCCATAAAAACCTCCCGGCGAAAGCCATAGCTCATGCGGCCTGCCCCAAAGATCGGGGGCTGGCCGGTACCCAAAGTATGGTCCGCGCCGGGATGGTTTAATCATGGTTTTGGAACGTCAGAGGTTCGGCTCGGGATGAACCAATCCATCCAGAGCGATACCAAGCTGCCTACCGCCGGGCGGCACGGCTGTATACCACCCGGGCGCCGCCGCGGTCGGGCTGGGCCAGGTACACCTGCTTATACTGCCTGCGCAGGGCTGCACAGGCGGCCTTTGCCTTTGCCTCATCGTCAAAGATGCCGAACACCGCCGCCCCGGACCCGGTCATCTGGCTGGTCAGGGCGCCGTGGCTGTTCAAAAGGGCACGGATGGCGGGAGTCTCCTTCGCGCCGCTGCAGTGCTCCAGGGCATTGCCCGCCGCGGTGCACAGGGCGGCCAGATTTCCAGCGCGGATCGCATCCTCCTGGGCCTGGCAGTCTGGGTGGACGGGGCTGCCCATGGTGTCGTACCGGGCAAAGGCCTCCGGCGTGGAGACCCCCACCGACGGCATGGCGATGACAAACCAACACCCCGGGCAGGGCGGCAGGGCCTTCATCAAATCGCCCACCCCCTGCACCCGGCAGGTGCCGCCCATCAGTGCAAAGGGCACATCGGCGCCGATGGATGCGCCCAGAGCGCACAGCTCACTCATGGACAGTCGGGCGCCGTACAGCGCATTCATCCCCACCAGCACACCGGCGGCATCGGCGCTGCCGCCCGCCATGCCGGCGCGCACCGGCGTAACCTTGCGGATGGTGATATCCACCCCCGCCAGCAGGCCGGTGTAATCAAAAAAGGCCAGCGCCGCCTTGACGGCGGTGTTTTTGTCGTTGACCGGCACAAAGCTGCCGGGCATGCGGACGTTCAGCGTGTCGCTGCGGCGCAGGGTCAGCTGCTCCCGCAGGGTGATGGCCTGCATGACCATGTCCAGGTCATGGTATCCGTTGGGCAAAAGGCCCCGCACGTCCAGCGAAAGGTTCAGCTTGGCGGGCGCGAGGACCGTTACGCTCTGTTTTTGCATCGGGATCTCCCCTTTTTCAGTTTTGCGGTTTTGCCGCCGCAGCGGTCTGCGGCAGGTGAGCAAGACGCCACAGGCACAGGCTGCCAGCCATGATCAGTCCCGCACCGCCCAGTATCCCGACCGGATTTGGTCCCAGGAAAGCGTTGGCCGGGCGGGACATCAGCAGGTCCGCCGGTGCCCACAGATCGATGCCGTTGAGCGCCGCATGGAACAGTGCCGCCGGCCAGACCGACCCGGTGCGCAGGAACAGAAATCCCTCGATGCTGCCCACAAAGACGCAGAACACCACCATAGCCGCGATATTGGCAGCCGGGTGCCCTGCGCCGTAGTTGTAGCCCATCGCCACAAAGGGCGCATGCCACAGCCCCCAGATCACACTGGTGACCAACACTGCGCGCGCCGGCGAAAGCACTTTGGCCAGCTTGGGCAGCAAATAGCCGCGCCAGGCAAACTCCTCGCCAAAAGCCTGCGCCAACCCGGTCAGCGGATTGACCAGGACGGCCAGCGGGATCATCTGGGCCAGCGCCGCCGCATATTCGGCAGGCGCGGCGGCTTCCAGCTGTGCCGCCAGCACCGACCCCATGGGGTCAAAGTCCTGCGGAAAAACAACAAAATACAAAAGCGCGCCGGCATACACCAGCAGCGGCGTGGCGAACCATACCGCCAGATACCAGCGTACCTGCCCGCGGAAGCGCGGCGCCAGATAAAGATCTCTGGCCCCCTCGCCGGTGACAAGGCGGGTCAGGATCACGCTGAGCATCGGCGTAAACATGCACGCCACCAGCACATTGCTCTGCCCGGTCAGGCCATACCAGACGGCCATGACCGCATCGAACAAAACGACCAGAACGGCAAACACCAGCAGCCGCCGCTTTTCCTGTGGTTCCAACCTGTTTTGCCTTCTTTCAATCCTGTTTCAGCCAGCCGTGCTCTTTCAAAAAGGCGCGGATGCGCTTGATGGCGGTCTCCAGATACTCGACGCTGTAGGCGTAGCTGATGCGGGCGTAGCCCTCGCCGGAAGCGCCGAAGGCGTCGCCGGGGACGATGGCCACGTGTTTTTCCTGCAAAAGCTGTTCGCAGAACTGGGCGCTGGTCAGGCCGGTGCGCTGGATGCTGGGGAACACATAGAACGCCCCCAGCGGCGTGAAGCAGTCCAGGCCCATCTCGTTGAGGGCCTTGACCAGAAAACGGCGGCGGCGGTTATACTCGTCCCGCATTTTGACAATCTGGTCATCGCACTGCTGCAATGCTACAATGGCCGCATACTGGCTGGTGGTGGGGGCGGACATGATACAGCTCTGGTGAATTTTTGTCATCACCTTCAGGACGGGCGCAGGCCCCGCCGCGTAGCCCAGCCGCCAGCCGGTCATGGCGTAGGATTTGGAAAAGCCGTTGACCACGATGGTGCGCTCGGCCATACCGGGCAGTGAGGCGATGCTGATGTGGCGCTGCCGGCCGTAGGTCAGCTCGGAGTAGATCTCGTCCGACAGGACCATCACATCGGTGCCGCGCAGCACCTCGGCGATGGCTTCCAGGTCTTCCCGCTCCATCACCGCGCCGGTGGGGTTGTTGGGGTAAGGCAGGATCAGCAGCTTGGTGCGGGGGGTGATGGCATTTTTCAGCTGTTCGGGCTTGAGACGGAACTGGTCCTCCGGCCGGGTGGCAATGTGCACCGGCACGCCGCCGGTGAGGGATGTGATGGGCTCGTAACAGACAAAGCAGGGTTCCGGGATGATGACCTCGTCCCCCGGCTGGACCATGGCGCGGATGGCCATATCGATGGCCTCGCTGCCGCCCACCGTGACCAGCACCTGGTCATCCGGTGAATAGTGCAGGCCGAACCGACGAGCCAGATAGTTGCAGATCTCCACCCGCAGCTCCTTCATGCCGGCGTTGGCCGTGTAGCGGGTGCGGCCCTGCTGCAGGGTGCGGATAGCTGCGTCCCGGATGGCCCAGGGTGTCTTGAAGTCCGGCTCGCCCACCCCCAGGGAGATGCACTCCGGCATATCGGCGGCCAGGTCGAAAAACTTGCGAATCCCGGAGGGGCGCATTGCCTTGGCCGCCGGCGCAAGAATCTGATCGTAATCCATCACAGTACCGTACACTCTCTTTCATCGATCTCTTCATCCTGGTACAGGACGCCGCCCCGTTTGTAGGTGCGCAGCACAAAGCTGGTGGCGGTGGAAAGCACATCGTCCAGCGGGGACAGACGCTTGGCCACGAACAGTGCAATTTCCTGGAAGCTTTGCCCCTTGATGCTGACCAGCAGGTCGTAGCTGCCGCTCATCAACATGACGGAATCCACCTCCTCGAAGGCGGCAATGGCGGTGGCAATCTCCTCGAAGCCGCGGTCCTTGCGGGGGGAGACATGCAGCTCGATCATGGCCTCCACCTGGTTGACACCGGCCTTTTCCCAATCCACCAGGGCCTGATAGCCGTGGATATAGCCCTTCTCATTGGCTTCATCCATCATGGCTGCCACCTGTTCTGTGGGAAGATCCATCATGGCGGCGATATTTTCCAGCGACAGCCGGGCGTTTTTCTCCAAAATCTGAAGCAGTTCCTGCATGGTATCCATACGTTATCTCCTTTCCCGTCCCGGATTGGCCGGGGCGCGCGGCAATGTCCTGCAAGGGACAGAGAATTATGCGAGTATTATAGCATACCGCAGCGCAGATTGCACCTTTTTTGGCGGCGGCAAGCGAGAAAGTCCCGCAAAACAGCCAAACGTCCAACATTTCTATATGCAGGCAGCGGCAATGACACGGCTGCCCGCCGCCTGCGGCGGGTTTCCGCCCAGCCGATCAGGCGCGAGAATTTTTCCAGGCCGGTACACAAGCACAATGGAATCTGGTATAATGGCAATACATGCAATCATTCATGCACTTGAAAAATTTGGGATGGAGGAACTTCCATGAAAGCTGTTATCACCGTGATCGGCCGGGACACCGTGGGCGTTGTGGCCAAGGTCAGCGCCGTCTGTGCCGAACTGAACATCAATATTGAGGACGTGACCCAGAGCATCCTGCAGGAAATGTTCTGCATGATTATGCTGGTGGACCTGTCCAAAGCAAACGCCGCCCCCGATGCCGTCCGCGCCCGCTTTGAGCAGCTGGGCCATGATATGGGCATGCAGGTGACGCTGACGCGCCAGGAAGTGTTTGACGCGATGCACACCATCTGACGAAAGGGGCGGACCAATATGCGGATTTTGAATACCGGCGATATCATGGAAACCATCGAGATGCTCACCAGCGAGAACCTCGATGTGCGCACCGTGACCATGGGCATCAGCCTGCTGGACTGCATCGACCCGGATGGCAAAAAGGCCTGTGAGAAGATTTACAACAAAATCACTTCCAAAGCCAAAAACCTGGTGCCGGTGGTGGACGCCATCGCCCGGGAGTACGGCATCCCCATTGTGAACAAACGTATCAGCGTAACGCCCATCGCCATGCTGCTGGGCGCCGCGCCGGACGCCGATCCGGTGGACTACGCCAAAGCGCTGGATGCCGCCGCCAAGGCAGTGGGCGTCAACTTTATCGGCGGGTTCGGCGCGCTGGTGCACAAGGGCTTTTCGGCGGGCGACAAGCGCCTGATCGAGAGCATTCCCCGCGCCCTGGCCGAGACCGAGCTGGTCTGCTCCAGCATCAATGTGGGCTCCACCAAGTCGGGCATCAACATGGACGCCGTGGCCATGATGGGCCGGGTCATCCGGGACACCGCCGAGCGCACCAAGGACAACATGTGCATGGGTGACGCCAAGCTGGTGGTGTTCTGCAACGCGCCGGAGGACAACCCCTTTATGGCGGGCGCTTTCCACGGCCCCGGGGAGCCGGACTGTGAGATCCATGTGGGTGTTTCCGGCCCGGGCGCCGTCCGTGCCGCGCTGGCCAAGCTGCCCAAGGACGCCCCCATGGACGAGGTGGCCGAACTGGTCAAGCGCACCGCCTTCAAGATCACGCGGCTGGGCCAGCTGGTTGCCAATCTGGCCAGCCAGTACCTGGGCGTGCCGGCGGGCATCATTGACCTGTCGCTGGCGCCCACCCCGGCCATCGGCGACAGCGTGGCCAACATCCTGGAGGAGATGGGCCTGGAAAGCTGCGGCTGCTGCGGCACCACCGCCTGCCTGGCCCTGCTGAACGACGCGGTCAAAAAAGGCGGCGTGATGGCCTCCAACCATGTGGGCGGCCTGTCCGGCGCTTTCATCCCGGTGTCGGAAGATGACGGCATGATCAAGGCGGCCGAATGCGGCAGCCTGACGCTGGAAAAGCTGGAAGCCATGACCGCCGTCTGCTCGGTGGGCATCGACATGGTGGTCATCCCCGGCAACACCCCGGCTGAGGTCATCAGCGGCCTGATCGCCGACGAGGCGGCCATCGGCATGGTGAACAGCAAAACCACCGCCGTGCGCGTCATCCCCGCCATCGGCCACAAGGCCGGCGACGTACTGGACTTCGGCGGCCTGCTGGGCCACGCGCCCATTATGCCCATCAGCAAATTCAGCCCCGCGGTGATGATCCGCCGGGGCGGGCGCATCCCCGCCCCGATGCAGGCGCTGAAAAACTGAGTTTTCTGTACGGGGATGCATCGAATCTGCCAAATTTGCGGGGATCTCTCCGATGCCCCCGGGGAAACGCTACTGGAAAGGAAGCAACACATTGGACCTGCGGCCGTATTATGATGTTTTGCGCAAGACCTCGCTGCTGAGGGGGATGCGTGATGATGAGCTGGACAACATGATGCAGTGCTTTCACCCTCGGGTGCGCCGCTATGAAAAGGGCGAGTTTTTGCTGCTGGCCGGATATGAAAACCACGAGGTGGGGATCATTCTGGAGGGAAGCATCACCGCGGTGAAAAACACCCCCGACGGGGCCAGCGTGGCGATCACCCACATGGGGCCTGCCGGGCTGTTTGGGGACGTGCTGTCCGGGTCCAGCCTGCGCAGCCCGGTAAGCGTGATGGCCGACGCCCCCTGCCTGGCCATGTACCTGCCCTACCGCAAAATCATTCACCCCTGCCCCAGCCTGCATGAGAGCCACTGCCAGCTGATGGCGAATCTGGTGACCACCATCAGCAACAAATACTTTGCCTTGGACCGCCGGGTGGAGCTGCTGATCTGCAAGAGCCTGCGGGCGCGCATTTGCATCTGGCTGCTGGATGAGGCCGAGCGGGCCGGCAGCAACACCTTCAACGTGGAATTGACCCGCGCCGGTCTGGCTGAATATCTGAACTGTGACCGCAGCGCCCTGAGCCGGGAACTGAGCAGGATGCAGCAAGAGGGGTTGATTGAAACCTACCGGGGCAGTTTTAAGATTCTGGACGAGGAGCGCCTGAGGGCGCAATACCAGGGCACCGGGCGGGAAAAGGCACAGTGACGGTTCCCGCCGTTTGATCAGGACTTGGGAGGTTTCCGTGAACAACCGCGAACATCCGATTTTGTACATTGTCATTCCCTGCTACAATGAAGAAGCCGTGCTGCCCATCACGGCACCGCTGTTTCTGGGCAAGATCCGTGATCTGGCCGCTGCCGGCAAGGTAAGCCCGGACAGCCGGGTGCTGTTTGTGAACGACGGCTCCAAGGACACGACCTGGCAAATCATCTGTGATCTGGCTGCAAGCGATCCACACTACATCGGCATCAGCCAAAGCCGCAACCGCGGCCATCAAAATGCCGTGCTGGCCGGCCTGATGGAGGCCAAGGACCGCTGCGATATCACCATCTCCATCGACTGTGACGGTCAGGACGACATCAACGCCATGGACGCCATGGTGGACGCCTACCGGGACGGCTGCGAGATCGTCTACGGTGTGCGCAGCAGCCGGGCCACCGATACCTTTTTCAAGCGTTTTACCGCCGAAAGCTTTTACAAGCTGCTGAACGCCATGGGCGCCGAGGTGGTCTACAACCACGCCGACTACCGCCTGATGAGCGCCCGTGCCCTGCAGGAGTTTGCCAAATTTAAGGAAGTCAACCTGTATCTGCGGGGCATGGTGCCGCTGGTCGGCTTCAAAAGTACCTGTGTTGCCTACGAGCGGCATGAACGCATCGCCGGGGAGAGCCACTATCCCCTATCCAAAATGCTGTCACTGGCCTTTGACGGCATCACCAGCCTGTCGGTCAAGCCAATCCGCCTGATCACCGGGTTCGGCTGCCTTGTGGCGTTGGTGAGCTTTATCGGCGTGATCTGGGCAGTCATTCAGGCTGTGCTGGGCAATACGGTTTCCGGTTGGGCAAGTACCACCAGCATCGTATGCTTTGTGTCCGGCGTACAGCTGATCTGTCTGGGCGTGATCGGCGAATACATCGGCAAGATTTATATGGAATCCAAGCACCGACCGCGGTACATCATCAGCGACCGCACCTGGGACACGGAAACCAGCAATATCAAGGAGGAACACTGATGGCGCGTCAGGTATGGAAGGGTTCTACCCTGCTCAACCCGGAACCGCCGGTGCTGGTCAGCTGCGGCAGCACCGAAAAGCCCAATCTGATCACGGTTGGCTGGTGCGGGACCATCTGCACCCAACCGCCCATGGTCAGCATCAGCGTCCGGCCGGAGCGGTACAGTTACGGTCTGATCAAGGACAGCGGGGAGTTTGTCATCAATCTGCCCACTGAGCAGCTGACCCGCGCGGTGGACTGGTGCGGCGTGAAAAGCGGCCGAGAGGCGGACAAGTTTGCCGCTATGCACCTGCATGCCGCCCCCGCCGCCCGCGTGGGCACCGTGCTGTTGGAGGAAAGCCCGGTTAACCTGGAGTGCCGGGTGACACAGCGCATCCCGTTGGGCAGCCATGACCTGTTTTTGGCGGAGGTGGTTGCCGTGGATGTGGAGGAAAGCCTGCTGGATGAAAACGGCAAGCTTTGCCTGAACCGGGCCAAGCTGATTGTCTACTCCCACGGGGATTATCTGGCGCTGGGCCGCCGGCTGGGCAGGTTCGGGTACAGTGTGCGGAAGAAAAAGACTCCCCGCCATTAATTCTATAAGCACACAGCCAGCCTTCCGCGGAATTGCACTCCACGAAGGGCTGGCTGTTTTTTTGCATTTCCGAATGCCTGTATGCCGCGGGCAGCCGGCAGTTCCACTGTGGTTTACAGTATTACCGGTTTAGCAGTGTACACAAGTCCTGCGGGCAGCGGCTTCTCGCGGCAGAGGGCGGACAGATCCGCAAAACGGCTGTACAGGTCGGCCAGGCCCGCGGCCTGCGGCGAGGTCCGCGCCAAATCCGCCAGTGAGGTGGCTGCGGGAAGCGCCGCATATCGCAGCACTGGCAGCGCTTGCCGCCGAGCCCCCAGGACATGAAGAAAAGGCGGGGGTTCCGGCACGCAGTCGGCACGAACGTCCAGCGCTGCATCCAGCACCAGGCGGCGCAGACGGGCGTGGGGATAGCGCTTTGTCTTGAGCAGAGCGTACAGTTCCGCGGCGGTACCGGCCCTTTGCACCGCCGTATACAGGCGATTTTCCAGTCCCTCAGACAGGCCGCGTGTGCTGGCAAGTTCCTGCCTGCTTTTGCCGCGCAGACGGCTGAGCAGCGCCACCGAGAACTTGTCCGGGTCCAGCAGCTGGCCCCCGGCGGCGGCAGTGCGGTACAGCTCTGCCGCCTGGCTGGGGACAAACGGTGCGGCAGCCTCCATGCCAAGGAGACGGATCTGTTCCCGCAGATGGCTGGCAGAAGCAATGGCGCGTCCCTCCACCATACCGGTTTCATCCGTATTGTGTCCGGCGGCAAGGCGGGGCAGCGGCAGCGGCACCATATGGCTGTCCTGCCGCAGGATGGCCTTGCAATACTCCACCCCCAGGATATTGTTTGGCCGGCGGAGCAGATCCCCCATACCAGGCAGCAGTTGATCGGCAGCGTCCGCCCGGGCCGCCGCAAAGGTCTGCCCCCTTGCCAGCCTTGCGGGCAGCAGCCGGGTCAGCGCCGGACCCGCCACCAGCCCGGCCGCCTGGAGGAGCAGGTCTGCATCCGGCGTCTCTGCGCCAAAGGCCAGGGTATCGCACCCCAGTGCCGTGAGCAGCGCCACACCGGCAGCGGCAAATCCCTCGGCCCCCAGGCAGGCATAAGGGGCCGGCAGAGCCACCACAATGTCCGCCCCGGCCTGGAGCGCAGCCCGCACCCGCACCGGGCCAGGCAGCACAGGAAAGCTGCCCCGCTGCACGGCGGCATGGCTCATACAGACGGCGATTTTATGTGCGCCGGCAGCACGCAGCATCCGCAACTGGCGGGCATGGCCATTGTGGAACGGATCATATTCGGCGATAATGCCCGCAAATTCCATAAAAACGCCTCCTACCGACGGCACAAACTGTGCCAGTACCACAAAATTGATTCTTGAAAAGACTTCGCTTCCATTATATAATAATTTTGTACTATGCAAAAGAGGGGCAGTCCGTCGGTTTGCCGCAGGGACGGGTGAGAGTGGCTGTCCCATGGATTCCCGACCGCGCGGCATGTGAAAAAGCAAGGAGGATTTCTGAACGATGAAAGTCCTGGTTATCAACTGTGGTTCTTCCAGCCTGAAGTACCAGCTGATCGAGATGGAAGGCGAAAAGGTGCTGTGCAAGGGCCTGTGTGAACGCATCGGCATGGAAAGCAGCATGATCACCCACGAGGCCAACGGGAAAAAGGCCACCACCCCTGCCATCTTCCCCACCCACAATGAGGCTTTCCTGGAGCTGGTCAAAAAGATGACCAGCGGCGAGGGCAAGGTCATTGACAGCATTGATGAGATTGACGCCATTGGCCACCGCGTGGTCCACGGCGGCGAAAAGTTCAAGAAAAGCTGCCTGATCACCCCCGAGGTTATCCAGGCTATCCGCGACTTGAGCTCGCTGGCGCCGCTGCACAACCCCGCTGCCATCCTGGGTATCGAGGCCAGCTACAAGGTGTTCGGCCAGGACAAGCCCAACATTGCGGTGTTTGACACTGCCTTCCACAGCACCATGCCCCCCAAGGCCTATATGTACGCCATCCCCTACGAGTACTATGAAAAGTACGGCGTGCGCCGTTACGGCTTCCACGGCACCAGCCACAAGTATGTCAGCCATCGTGCCGCCGAGTATCTGGAAGAGCCCATCGAACGCCTGAAGCTGATCACCTGCCACCTGGGCAACGGCTCCTCCATCGCCGCTGTTGACCAGGGCAAGGTGGTGGATACCTCCATGGGTATGACCCCGCTGGCCGGCCTGATGATGGGCACCCGCTGCGGCGACCTGGACCCCTCGGTGGTGAACTACCTGAAATACACTCTGGACATCACCGGCCATCAGCTGGACGAGATCCTGAACAAGAAGTCCGGCCTGCTGGGCGTTTCCGGCGTGTCCAGCGATATGCGCGACGTGGAGGTCTCCGCCAAGCAGGGCAACGAGCGTGCACAGCTGGCACTGGATATGCTGAACTACCAGATCAAAAAGACCATTGGCAGCTATATTGCGGCCATGGGCGGTGTGGACGCCATCATCTTTACCGGCGGCATCGGCGAGCATGACGATGAATCCCGCGCCAAGATCTGCCACCATATGGACTGGCTGGGCATCCGCATTGACACGGATAAGAACAGAGATGTGCGCAACCAGCACAAGGACGTGGTGGAGATCACCGCCTGGGGCGCCCGTGTCCGCACCCTGGTTGTGGAAACCAACGAGGAACTGATGATCGCCCGCGATACCCGCGACGTGCTGAAAGAAATGACCGAGGAACCGGCCGCGGAAGCTTCGGCCGAGGCATAACCGCACCGGGAATTCTGATCCCAGCGCACGATTTCGACACAGCCCGGCCCCACACCATGCAGGTGGGGCCGGGCTGTTTGTGTCGGCATGTGGCCGCCCAATTGTAAAAAACTGCCCGCAGCAGAGATCGCCTCCGCTGCGGGCAGTTTGCTGTATATCGGAACGGCCGGGGATCAGTTGCTCAATTCCTCCACCGCTGCCTTGAGGGCCCCCGCGCGGGAGGTATCCTCCCATTTGACGCCCAGCTCCTCGCGGCCCATATGGCCATAGGCCGCCAGTTTGCGGTAGATAGGCTTGCGCAGATCAAGGTCGCGGATGATGGCAGCGGGGCGCAGGTCAAAAACCTTTTCCACTGCCCGCTCCAGAACTTCGTCATCCACCGTGCCTGTGCCGAAGGTGTCCACCATGATGGAAACCGGCTCGGCCACGCCGATGGCGTAAGCCAACTGCAGTTCACATTTTTTGGCCAGGCCGGCCGCCACGATGGTCTTGGCTACCCAACGGGCTGCATAAGCGGCAGAACGGTCCACCTTGCTGGGGTCCTTGCCGGAGAACGCACCACCGCCATGGCGGGCATAACCGCCATAGGTGTCCACAATGATCTTGCGGCCGGTCAAGCCGGTGTCGCCCTGGGGCCCACCCACCACAAAGCGGCCGGTGGGGTTGATATAGTAGCGGGCGTTTTCGTCCAGCAGCTCAGCGGGAAGCACGCTGCGGACCACCTTTTCCATCACATCCTCGTGCAGCTGGCCCATGGGGACTTCGGGGCTGTGCTGGCAGCTGATGACCACCGCGTCCACCCGCACGGGGCGGCCGTTGTCGTACTCGATGGTGACCTGACTCTTGCCGTCCGGCCGCAGATAAGGCAGCGTACCGTCCTTGCGAACCTCGGTCAGGCGCTTTGCCAGTCTATGGGCCAGGCTGATGGGCAGCGGCATCAGCTCAGGGGTTTCGTCGCAGGCAAAGCCGAACATCATGCCCTGGTCGCCGGCGCCGGCCACATCATCGTTGGTGCCCAGCGCAATGTCGGGGCTCTGGCCGTCGATGTTGGAGATGACGCCGCAGGTATCGCAGTCAAAGCCATACTTGGCCCGGTCGTAGCCGATGTCGCGGATGACCTGGCGGGCGATCTCGGGAATATCCACATAGCAGCTGGTGGTGATCTCGCCCATGATATGCACAAGGCCGGTGGAACAGGCAGTCTCACAGGCGACACGGGCGCCGGGGTCCTCAGCCAGGATGGCGTCGAGGATGGCATCGGAGATTTGGTCGCAGATTTTGTCGGGGTGGCCTTCGGTGACGGATTCGGACGTGAAAAGAACTTTGGACATAGGTACCTCCCTGTCAGTTGTCGGGCGGAGAACACCGCCCTGTGGTGGTTTGCTCAGAAAAGGCAACTGCCGGGATCGTGTTTCGCGTGCAAAACAAAAGGCGCGCAAGGCCCCAAAAGAGCCTGCGCGCCCAGCGCTTATCTTTCGGTTCCCCGCAGGAATTGGCACCTTACGCAAACGCGCAGGTTGCCGGGCGTCACAGGGCCTGTTCCCTCAGCCTCTCTTGATAAGTTGCTATTCTGATGTGGCAGCCGGAAAGCTGCGAGAGAAATCATACCATTTTGCCGCGGATTTGTCAACGGTTTTCCGCATGACCGGACGTGTTTCTGTGAAGGTTCGCTCAGACACCGCGGGCCGCAGCGGTATGCCGGCCGTGCAGGATGGGCGAAAGCGGTTTGTAGATGGCAAAGCAGAGCACTGCATCCACCAGTCCTTTGAACAGCGTGAAGGGCAGATTGAACAGAATCAGGCATCCCAACAGGCTGCCCACGTTGGGGTTGATCTCTTGATAAGCCGCAATGATGGCTTCCATACCGCCAAAAGCCGCCGCGTACACCGGATAGCTGAAAAAGAAATTGACCGGCACGCTGGCTACCGCCATGGCAGCGGCCCCCACCAACGAGGCGATCGCAGCCGCTTTGCGGCTCTTGTGCCGCTTATAGATCAACCCGGCAATCCCCACAAAAACAGCCCCCAGCAGGAAATTGCAAATTTCGCCGATGCCCAGGGTGGAACCGTGAAAAATGGCGGAAAGCACATTTTTGATCAAACAGACGGCGATGCCGTAAACCGGTCCCAGCCCAAAGGATGCCAGCAGCGCGGGCAGCTCAGACACATCCATCTTCACAAAGGCAGGGATCAGCATGGGCAGCGGGAAATCCAGCATCATCAGCACACAGCCCACAGCGGACAGCATGGCGGTGACAACCAGCGGACGAATGGAACTTTTTGTTTGCATAATAACCCTCCCGGCCGGACTGTCGGCACCGGCCTTTTCAAAATAGATTGGAAAGCCGGCAACAGTTTGAACCGGGAGGTTTGTCCGGGCGCGCACCGGATATGCCAAACAAAACGCCCTGTCAGCAAGTACACTGACAGGGTGGGATGCAAGCATAGCAAACAGCTTCCGTTTCTTCCATCCGGACTATACCGTCGGCCCCGGAATCTCACCGGGTCAGCGCCTGGCATCGGCCAAGCGGTCGCGGGCTGTACCGCCGGTGGGGAATTTCACCCCGCCCTGAAACAGACTTTCTGTTTTTATTATAGCAAAGGTTTTGAAAAATGCAACAGGGCATGGTAAAATACAGATAAGTTTTTTGAGCCGCAGGGCAGCATCCGCTGCCGCCCCGCAGAGAAAGGAGCCTGTATGAACGAATCCACGGCACTTTTGACGCAGTCCAGCGATGTCACCGCCTTTTTGGCAGAGCTGGGCAAGTACGCTTTTGTGTTCCGGCTGATCCTGGCCGCTGTGCTGGTGCTGGTCGGCCTGGTGGGTGCGCGGGCGTTTTTGGCGCTGTTCCACAAGTTGCGGGAAAAACTGGCCAGCCACCTGCCGGAATGGGTGCAAATTTTGATTGATGGGTTTGCCGACCCGGTGATCCTGTTTGTGCGGTGCCTGTTGTGGTACTGCGCCTTTTTGGCGCTGCCCTGGCCGGCAAATTGGACTGTGAACCTGACCGGCGCCTCAACCACTGTGCTGAGCATTATCATCGCCTTGCTTTTGACCCGGGGCCTGTGGAACTCGGCCGGACTGTGCGGCCTGCTTTTGCGCAGCACCCAGAACAAGCTGGACCTGGCGACCAACAAGACCATGAATCTGTTCTTTGAAAAAATCTATCGGGCGCTGGTATTCCTGTTTGGCTGTATCCAGGTTTTGACCATCCTGGGCTTTGACGTAAACGCACTGATTGCCGGTGCCGGCGTTGTCGGCATTGCCGTCTCGCTGGGCGCACAGTCCACCCTGTCCAACTTGATCGCCGGGGTCGCGCTGGTGATTGAGCGCCCCTTCGGCATCGGCGATTGGATTGTATTGAGCAGCTGCGAGGGTATGGTGGAAGACATTTCGTTCCGATCCACCCGCATTCGAGCGCTGGATAACAGCGTGGTCACTGTGGAGAATTCCAAGGTCAGCGCCGAGTACATCTGCAATACCACCACCCGCTCCAACCGGCTGTTCCAGTGCACCATCGGCCTGACCTATGACACGCCCCGGGAAAAACTGGCCAAAATCTGCACCGACCTGAAAGATATGATGAATGCTGATGAGCAGGTTATCACCGGCAGCGCCGAAGCCACGCTGTCCGCCTTTGGTGCCTCCAGCATTGACATTGATGTTCGCTGCTATGTAACCGCACTGGGCGGGCCGGCATTCCGCGCCATGACCGACAAGCTAAACTGGAAGATCATGGACCTGGTGGCGGCGGACGGCTGTGATTTTGCCTTTCCCTCCACCACAGTCTACTTCAGCCAGACCGAGAACCCGCCGGTCCCCCGCTCCTGACCGTCTGTCCATCCCACAAGAAATCCCCGGCTCTGCCAATGTGATGGCGCAGCCGGGGATTTTGTTTTGTGCCGGTGTGGGGATTCGGTTCGGCGAAAGGCCCGCCGTGCCGGCATTTTCGGAATACTATGTGCCGTCCTGTGGAACCGGCGTGGGAGTGGGCGCCGTCTGATCCGGGTCAGCCGCCGCATCGGGAACCGGGCTGGCAGAAGGGTCCGGCGTGGGGGCCGGGGTCGGTGTGGGGGCCGGCTGCTCCGGCGCAAAGTAACCTGCAATGGTGCCATCATTGCGCTGATAGGAAACATCCAGCGTGCCGCGGTCAGTGGTGGAAAGCCCATTGCCGTCCTGATCCAGCACCACTTTGGCTGTGATCTGCATCTTATAGTCCAGATTGTTGGCAGTTCCCAAAATTACCGAAACCCGCCCTTGATACAGGAAATTGATGTCCTCCAGATCCCGCACCGAAACCAGTGTCACGTCGCCAAGCATCCCGTACTGGTCCAGGCTGTCCATCAGATCAGCCAGCACCGTAGCGGCCCGACTGGCTGCGGCGGACTCCGGCGTTTGCGCCTTTTTCTGTTCCTCGGTGCGGTCCACAAAGGCTGACTCAGCTGTGGCGGGCGAAACCGCATCCACCAGCGCCAGGTGGCTGCCCGGCGTAAGCGGCTGGCTGGTATCGTAGGCAGCATCCAGCTGGATCAGCCCGTCCGGTTTGCCGGAATCGGTGCGCAGCACCTTCAGGCTATCACTGAGGATCAGCCAATCGTTCGCGCGCTCTATGGCAAAGCGCTCGGTGGCGGGGCGTACCTTGATGACGACCGTGCTGGGCATCTGCACATCCACCCGGATCTCGTCCAGATAGGGCAGCTGCTCCTGCAGTTCCTGAGACTTTTTGCTTGTGGAAAAGCCGAAGAGGTTATCCCCCACCTGCACCCCCAACAAATCAATAATCTGCTCCTCGGTATAGATACCTGTATTGGCCGGGGTGGTGCGGTCCATGTTCTCAACGCGGAAATCGGCCACTTTGAACAGGAGGTTGATGGACAGGATCACGCCGACAGCCAGCGCTGCCAGGATACAGATAACGCCCACCACCTTGCGGCGGCGACGGATGCGCAGCCGCTCCACCTGGGTAACGCGGCGCTGATGCTTTACCGCACCGGGGCGGTACCGGGCACTTTGCGGGTTGCGGCTATCCGGGGCGGGGTGACTGCCGGCAGACGATGTACGCCGGTAACGGGTGCTGTGCGGCGGTTGCGGAGCTGGCTGCCGGCGAGGCTGCTGTGTTCCGCCATTCCCTGCCGGCTGTTGTGCCGGGCGGCGGGCATCCTTTGCCTGCCGCCGCGGCGGGTTTTGAGCCTGTCGGGCGGCCGGTTGGCGGGACTGTTCCGATCTGCGGCGGGAGGTGGGGGCGGCGGGCTTTTCGATGCCCAGGCGGCTGCCCAGGCCGCGTTTGGGCGGAACCGCCTGGCGCGGTTGCTGGGCGGGCTGCCTTTTGGGCCGGTAGACGGCATGGGAAGCCGCGCCGGCTTTTTTCCGACGGCTTTGCTGATCTCGGTCCATTTGTCGCCCCCCTTTGTAACATTTTTCTGTGTTTTTCTTATCTTAGCGGCACAGCTTGAACAATGCCTCTGTAATTCGTTTCAGGCTGTCCGGCTGACCCAGCGTTTTGGCCTGCTCGCCCATGGTGCGCAGCTTGCCAGGCTGGGCGATCAGCTGCTGTACCGTGGCAATCAGCTTATCACCGGTCAGGTCCTTCTCCTCAATCACCACTGCGGCCCCCGCATTTTGCAGTTCCATAGCGTTGTAGTATTGATGGTTTTCGGCCACATTGGGGCTGGGGATCAGGATGGAAGCCCGGCCCATGGCCTCCAGCTCGGCCAATGTCAGTGCCCCGGAGCGAGAGATGACCAGGTCTGCTGCCGAAAGCAACTCCGGCATATTGTCGATGTATTCCCGAACCACCAGATGCTTCCCTGTTGTAAAGCCGATCTGCTTGCCAAGGTCCCGGAACAACTCCACCCCACGGCTGCCAGTGGCGTGCAGGTGCAGGATCGGCTGATGGGTGCGCTGTTCCCACCCGCAGAGTTCGGCCACCACTTCGTTGATGCGGCGGGCACCCAGGCTGCCGCCAAAGCTGAGGATAACAGTGTCGGTGCCGGCGTTCAGCCGGGCGCGGGCGGCGGCGCGATCCTGGGTGAAGAGCTCGGGACGGACAGGGTTGCCCACCACAATGGTCTTGCCGGGGGCGCCAAGTTTTTCCACTGCGGCAGCGCTGGCGGCCATGACCAGGTCCACCTCCTTTGCAAGGATCTTGTTGGTCACGCCGGGGAAGGCATTTTGCTCGTGAATGGCAGTGTGAATGCCCTTCTTGGCCGCTGCCCGCAGGATGGGGCCGCTGACATAGCCGCCGCAGCCGATGACCAGATCCGGCTGAACCTCCCGCAGGATCGCAGCACAGCGGGGACCGCTGATGGCCAGATGCCACAGTGCAATAACATTGCGGCGGATATTGTTGGGGGTCAGTTTGCGCTGAAACCCGTTGATCTCGATGTGATGGAAGGGATACCCCGCTTTGGTGACAAGGCCGTACTCCATTCCCTCGCGCCGGCCGGCAAAATGGATTTCGATGGCCGGATCTGCCGCCCTCAGGGCGCCGGCAATGGCAAGTGCCGGATTGATATGGCCGGCAGTGCCGCCGGCTGCGATCAGTACACGCATGGTTTTTCCTCCTGTTCCGGGTGTCAGCCCGACAGGGGTCAGGCTGCACAGACACCAAAAAGC
Source organism: uncultured Gemmiger sp. (assembly GCA_944388145.1). Classification (GTDB taxonomy): domain Bacteria; phylum Bacillota; class Clostridia; order Oscillospirales; family Ruminococcaceae; genus Gemmiger. The sequence continues at coordinate 90,325 of CALXHQ010000001.1, forward strand.
CGGCTGTGCCCCTTTTGCACCGCATGGGGCGCGGCCTGGCTGTGAAAACGGTTCAGATGGTACGGGCACTTTCCCGCCGGCGATAGGTCGTGCGGCGGCCGCCGTCCAGCTTTTTGGCAAATTCTTCCCGCTTGCGGCGGCGGCGCTCCTCGATGCGGGCGTTGCCCACCCGGGAGATACTGAGCATGACGCCCATCTCGCCCAACAGCATCAGCAGGCTGGTGCCGCCTGACGAGAAAAAGGGCAGACTGATGCCCGTGTTGGGGATGGTATTGGTAACGACACCCACGTTACAAAATACCTGCCACGCAATCTGGCCCATAATGCCCACGCCGAGAATACTGCCGAACAGATCCGGGGCACGCATGGCGATGAGGATCCCCTGAATAATCAGCGCGGCAAACAGCACCATACAGACCACGGCGCCGATAAAGCCCAACTCCTCACAGATCACGGGGAAGATGAAGTCGTTGGCAACCTCGGCCAGCCACTGATGTTTCTGGCGGCCATTGCCGATGCCCAGCCCGAACAGGCCGCCGGAGGCAATGGCATACACACTCTGCCTGGTCTGGTCCGTCATGGTGGAGGTGTCGTAGGAAAAAAGCTGCCAGCCGTCCAGACGGGTCTGGACATAGTTTTGCTGGCTGGTCAGGAAAAAGACAACACCCGCCGCCCCAATAGCCAGGAACATCGGCATCCAGCGCAGACCGCAGCCGGCACAGACAAGCATGGTAACATAGATCAGCAAAATCAGAATGATGGCTGAGTAATGGGGCTGCTGGAGGATGAGCAGCAGAATGGGAATGAGCGGCAGCGAAGGCAGGATGATGCCGTAGATCAAGCCCTTGATCTTTTGGCGGTAGGCGTCCACATAAGCGGCGGTCCCCAAAATGACCGCAAACTTGGCCAGCTCAGACGGCTGAAAAGTGACACCGAAGATATCCACCCAACGGTAGCACTTGGCCTGCAAGTTGGTGGGGTTGTTGCTGAACAGAGCGGCCACCAGCAGAACCAGGGAAAGCAGATATACATAAATGGTGGCGTGGCGCAGGGCGCGGTAATCGCAGAGAGACACCACAAACATGATGGCCAGTCCGATGACGGCAAAGATCAGCTGCTGACGGATCTGGCCGAAACTGTCGCCGCTTTCCTGGTAGGACATCGAATAGCTGGCAGAAAAAAGGATGACCAGGCCGTAGGCCAGCAGCACCAGCAGCGTGATGACAAAGTACCAGGACAGCGGGCCCCGGTCTTTTTTGCGCAGAGGCAAGTCCTTGACCAGTGTGAAGAACGGCGCAAAGAGAATCTGGAACAGGTCAGCGGTGGTATGCAATGCGCTGTCCCCCTTTCATGTGGCTGAAATGGCAAAACCGCCCCGCCGGGCCGATCCCCGGCCGGTGGTGCGGCTGCCCTGTCGCTCTGGTTTCGATGCAGGGTGTATCTGATCCAGCAATGTCTCAGATACAACTCAGGTTCAGGTAAGATAAATGTACAGAACCCCCAGCACTGCGCCCATCAGGGCGATCAGGCTGAAGAACGCGTCGATTTTGACCTCCCGCCAGCCGCGCATCTCAAAGGCGTGGTGAATGGGCGTCATGCGGAAGATCCGCTTGCCATGGGTCAGCTTGTAATAGACGCGCTGGATGACCACCGTCATAGCGTCCCAAATGTAGACAATGCCAAAGAACAGCACCAGCTCGGGGCGGCAAAGCACAAAGGCCAGCGCCGTAACAATCCCCCCCAGGAACATACTGCCGGTATCTCCCATGAAGACTTTGGCCGGATAAAAGTTCCACACCAGAAAGCCTGCACAGGCCCCCGCTGTGGCTGTGGCCAGAATGGACACATGGTAGAAACCCAGCAGGCTGGCACCCACCAGGTAACCCAGCATGGAGACAAAGGTGACGCAGGAATCCAGACCATCCAGGCCGTCTGTCAAATTGACTGCGTTGACCAGAAAGATGATGCCGAAGAAGGCGATGGGATAATATACCCAGCCCAGATCAATGGCTCCGCCGCCGGGCAGTGTGATAACGGTGGTAAGCAGCCCCAGCGAGTGAAGCCCCACCAGAAAGGCACCGGTGACCAAAAACTGCATGATCAGCTTCTGCCAGGCCAGCAGCCCCAGATTTCGGTGTCGGACCACCTTGACAAAATCATCAAGAAACCCGATGAAGCCCGACCCACCGGCCAGCAGCATGACCAGCATAATGGCCTGTACCTGCTGGGTACCGATCAGGTCCGGGGCATAACGGCGAAACCCGATGAGCACCAGCACAAGCGCCAGGGCAATGCCCAGGATAAAGCAGAACCCGCCCATGGTGGGGGTGCCCTGCTTTTTGTTGTGCCAAGTGGGACCGCTTTCGCGGATAGTTTGACCGAAGTGCAGTTTGTGCAGGGCCGGTATGATAAAGCAGCCCGAAAGTGCCGTGATCGAGAAGGCACCGACCGCGGCAGCGATCAGCATCCAGGAGACCATCATCCCCATGTAAATACTCCCCCCATGCCCGGGCGCAGCGCACCGCGGCCGGGCACAAATCTTGTGTTACAGTGTCTGGTAGAACCGGTCCAGCACCTCATCCAGTTTCATGGCGTGACTGGCCTTGGCAAGCAGGGCATCGCCCGCGTGTACCATTTGCTTTACATATCCTACCACTTCATCTGCTGCATTGCAATGCAAAGTTGTTACCCCCTTTTCTGCGGCGGCATCGGCGGTAGCCTGGCTCAGCGGACCATAGGCGATCACCAGATCCACCCCTGCTTCGGCAGCCCATACACCCACCTGACGGTGGGCCTGTTCGCTGACCGTGCCAAGCTCCAGCATATCCCCCAGCAGGGCGATGTGGTGCCGGGCCGGAATGTCCCGCAAAACCTGCAGGGCAGCGCGCATACTGTCCGGGCTGGCGTTGTAGCAGTCCTCCACGATGGTGATGCCGCCTCTGTGCACAATATGCTGCCGCATACCGGTGGTCCGGTAGTCAGACAGCGCCTGGGCTGCCCGGGCAGAGTCCAGCCCCAGTCGGGTAGCTGCGGTGTAGGCGGCCAGCGCATCGCTGACGGTGTGCAGACCTACGGTGGGGATAAACACCGGAAATTCGCCATGGGTCCGATCCGAAATGACAAAACGGGTGCCATCGGCCTCCGGCTGAATCTTGACGGCACGCACGTCCGCGGCCGCGCTCTCAATGCCAAACCACACCGGGCGCAGTCGGTCCGGCAGCTTGGCGGTGGGCAGCAGGTCATCGTCGGCGTTGAGCACCAGCGGCGCGCCGTCCGGCATGCCGTGGCAAATTTCCAGTTTTGCCTTCAGTATATTCTCGCGGCTGCCAAGGTTTTCCAGATGAGAGACGCCGATCCGGGTGATGATGCCTGCCGCCGGCCGGGCCGCACGGGTCAGGCGGTCGATCTCTCCCAGGGCGCTCATGCCCATTTCCACCACAGCGTACTCGGTGGCGTCATCCAAACGGAACAGGGTATTGGGCAGGCCGATCTCGTTATTCTGGTTGCCCTCGGTCTTGAGGGTGTTGCCAAAGGCGGAAAGCACCGCATAGCAAAATTCTTTGGTGGTGGTTTTGCCCACACTGCCGGTGACACCGATTACCAACGGAGAGAAAAGCATCCGATAATTGGAGGCCATACGCACCATGGCATGATGGCTGGAAGCCACCACAACCGTATGGTCCTCGGGCACGCCGTCCACCGGATGATTGGCCACAATGTAAGCTGCGCCCGCCCGGAAGGCGGCTGCCGCGTAGTCATGGCCATCCACGTGCTCGCCAGGGAAGCAGACGAAGACGCAGCCGGGGGTAACCTTGCGGCTGTCCGTCACAACGCTGGTGATCATCTCCGGGCCGGCCAGGGCCAGCCCGGCCAGCAGCTGATTGGCATGGATCGGTTTCATCTGTCATCGCTCCTTTGTTGGCGCGGCCTGCAACAGACCGCTGTGGTGATTTTATGCGGCGGGGGCCGCGGCCGTGTCGCCGGAATCCGACGATGCCGCGGTGGTGATGGTAATCACGGAACCCATGGGGGCACTCTCCCCTTCCTGGATGCTCTGGCCGGTAACCAGCGCGTTTCCGTCGCCATCCAGCTGTGCGTTCAATCCCGCGGCGTTGAGCATCTGGATGGCAAAATTGCCGCTCTTACCCACCACATTGGGCACGGTGGCCATCTGGTCTGTGGTGGACTGGGTGTACAGGTAAACTGTGGACCCCACCGGCACCTTGGTACCCGCGGCGGGATACTGGTAGACGACGGTGCCGGTGCCCTCCACCAGCTGATGGCCAAGGCCGACCTTGTTCATTTCCACCTGGGCACGCACCCAGGAACTGTTGTTGTTGCCGACCACGTTCGGCACCGTAACCATGGCACCGGTATCGTACTCCGGGTCCCGTTCCAGCCCCAGGTAAGGGGCAATCTCGCTGATGATATTGCCCACCACCGGGGCGACAATCTCGCTGGCGTAATCGTTATAGTAACGGGGATCGTCCATCATCACAAAGACTTCGATCTCGGGGTCGTCGATGGGCAGCACGGCAGCAAAGCTGATCTGCTTATAGTAGTCGCCGTCCTCCCGCTCGCCACGGCCCAGGTTCTCGGAGGTGCCGGACTTGCCGCCAATGCGGTAACCGGCCACATAGGCGTTGCGGCAGGAGCCGGAGGTTGCAGTGCTGACGCCCTTGCCCACGTTTTGCTCCATCATGGTGCGGACCTCGGCACTGACCTCCTCTGAGATGACCTGGCGGCGAACCTGGGTTTCCACATTGGAGATGACATTGCCGTTCTCGTCGGTGATGCTGCCCACCACGTGGGGCTTGACCAGATAGCCGCCGTTGGTAACAGCCGCCACGGCGGTGGCTATCTGCAGCGGCGTGCAGGTCTGCGCCTGGCCGAAGGAGCTGGAGTCCAGGTTGGCCTCGGTCTGGGCAAGGGCCTCCTCGTCATGGTAGATCATCCAGGGGGTCTCGTTGGGCAGGTCCACGCCGGTGCGCTCGGTAAAGCCGAAGGCATCAAAGTAATCGAAAAAGACCTGGGGGCCCAGTTTCAGGCCCACCTGAATGAAGTAGACGTTGCAACTGTTGTTCAGCGCAGTGGCCATATCCTGCGTGCCATGCGCATTGTTGTTGGCACAGCGGTAGGTGTGGCGGTACAGCTCACTGTCCGCATTGATAACCCAGCCGTCCTTGGTACAGGTGAACTGCTGGGAGGTATCCATCAGGCCGGAATCCAGCGCTGCGGAGGCGGTCACCAGCTTGAAAACAGAGCCGGGATAATACAGTTCGGTGATGGTTTTGTTTTTCCACTGTGCCTCACGCATCATACCCTGCAGGTCGGAATACTCCTGATCATCGCCGATCCGGCCGTCTGCAACAATTTCCTCCAGGCGAGTGGACTTGCCCAGTCGGCTGACCAGTGTGTCAATGGCCTCCGGCGTAAGGCTGTCACTGTCCAGGATGGTCTGCATCTCACTGTCGTAGATGGTGAAGGGGTCGTTGGGGTCGAACTGGTTCATGGTGGCCATGGCCAGGATCTCGCCGGTGTTGACATTCATCACAATGGCACAGGCGCGGCTCTTGACATCAAAGTCCTCAATTGCCTGGGCAAGATAACGCTCAGTGACAGACTGGATATTGTCGTCAATGGTCAGGATCAAATTGGAGCCGTTGATGGGGGCGTAATATTCCGACTGCGAGTCATCCAGCACAATGCCGCCGGCGCTCTCCAGCGCCACGCTTCGGCCGGGGGTGCCGGCCAGAACGTCGTTGTAGGAGGCTTCCAGGCCATACTGGCCCTTCCCTTCACTGTTTGTAAAGCCCAGCACCGGGGCCAGAAACGCGCCGTAAGGATATTCCCGGGTGGAGGTCTGCTCTTCATAAAGATAGAGGACGGTTTTGCCCGCCGCCTCGTTCAGGTCATCGGCATACTGAAGGATCGCCTCGGCGGTGGGCATATCCAGTTCCCGGACCAGTACCCGGTATTTGCGATCTGACATGGAGAGGTTGTCGGCAATGCTGTCAGCGGTGGTGCCGTTATCGGCCAGCTCTGCGATTTTCTCGCTGGCCTGCTGGATGTAACTGCTGTCGCAGCGGGAAGGGTCGGCAACAATGTTCCACACCACGCTGCTTTTAGCCAGCAAGTTGCCGGTGGAGCTGTAAATAGAGCCCCGGGCTGCCGGAATGGTGGTGTCGGACAGCTGCTGGGCAGTGGCGTCGGCACGGAAGGTCTCATAGTCCCGGATCTGCAGCACGTAAAGCTGATAGATCAGGATGCCGAAACCGAAGATCAAAAAGAAAGCCACCAGAACAAGGGTGCGCACCCGCATGCCATTGGATGCGCCGTAGGCTTCCTGTTCCGGATTGCGGGGAGGTTCGTTGGCAGATTTTGACATGGTCTTTCCTTTTTTCTACACAATGAATACAGACAGCAAAAGCGTGCGAGGCCCGGCAGTTCCGAGCTGCACGCTTTGGACCGGCCCCGGAGAGCCGTGCGGCGGCGCGCTCAAGGGTCCAGATTATCGATCAGGCTGAGGGCTGCTGCCTGAAAGTTGGACAGCAGCTTGGACAGGGAACTCTCGTTGCGGCGGATCAAGCCTTCGTTCTCCAGGTTCAGATAGGTGATCTGGCTGGGATCAGCCTTGACCAGACCCAGCTTTCCCTCGGCAATGGCAGCAATGTTGGTGGTACTGGTGATATCGTCCATCTTGCCGGAGAGATAATCGTAGGTGCTCTGCTCCTCGACCAGGTCCTGGCGGGTGGACTCAATCTCGCTGGACAGCGCGGAGATGGTGGCCTGGCTGTACAGCAGGCTGATAATGAGTCCCAATACCAGCAGCGAGAGCAGCACAGCCCGCATGGCATAGGCTGCCTTGCGAAGCTTCTCCAGCCGGATGCGGCCGCCGCGGACAACGCGTACGCGGGGCGCGCGATAGTGCGTTTCCGCTTTGCCGTGAAGATCATAGGCTGTCTGGGTCATAATGGGTTCTCCTTTCCGCTGCGGCACTGCCCTGGGCAGGGTCGGAAGCAGTTATCTTGCATTGTACACAGGATGTTACAGTTTTTCCAGCACCCGCAGTTTTGCTGAACGGCTGCGGCGGTTTTCTTCCAGCTCGCCGGCATTGGCCTCGATGGGATGGCGGGTGATCAGCTTGGCCTTAGCCTTGCCGCCGCAGACGCAAACGGGAAATTCCGGCGGGCAGGTGCATTGCTGTGCCCAGCGGCGGAACTTGTTTTTGACCAGGCGGTCCTCCAAGCTGTGAAACGTGATGACACACAGCCGGCCACCGGGGGCCAGGCAATCAAAAATGCCGTCCAGTCCCTCGTTCAGGGCGTCCAGCTCCCCGTTCACCGCGATGCGGATCGCCTGAAAGGTGCGGCGCGCCGGGTTTTTGTGTTTGCGGCGCTCGGCGGGGGGCACGGCGCCGGCAACCAGATCGGCCAGCTGCATTGTTGTGGTGATGGGTTGGTCCGCCCGGGCGGCGACAATCTTGCCGGCAATCTGCCAGGCGTAGGGTTCCTCGCCATAATCCCGCAGGATGCGTGTCAGCTCCTCCCGGTCCAGGGTATTGACCAGGTCAGCCGCGGTGGGGCCGGACTGGCTCATCCGCATATCCAGCGGCGCGTTGGCATGGTAGGAAAATCCCCGTGCGGCATCGTCCAGCTGATGGCTGGAAACCCCCAGGTCCAGCAGCGCACCGTTGATGCTGGTAATGCCCAGCTCCGCCAGAACGCGGGGCGCCTCCCTGAAATTAGACCTGACCACCTGGGCGGGAAGCCCCTTGAGCCTTTCGGTGGCGGTTGCCACCGCATCCGGGTCCTGATCCAGTGCGATCAGCCGCCCGGTGGTCAGGCGTTTGGCAATTTCACGGGAATGCCCCGCGCCACCCGCCGTGCCATCCAGATAGATGCCGGCGGGATCGATGGCAAGGCCATCCAGACATTCGTTGAGCAGTACCGGGATATGATGAAACTCCATGCTGTGACTTCCTTTCTGAGCGGCAGACAGGGCTGCTTCCTGTCAGAAGTCCAACTCTTCCATGGCGGCGGTGAAATCCTCATCTGCGCCCGCCTGGGTCATATTCCAGGCCTCGGTATTCCAGATCTCGGCAAACTCGCGGTTGCCGATGATGGTGACATCGTGGGCAAGGCCGGCATACTCCCGCAGCTTGGCCGGCAGTTGGATGCGCCCCTGCTTGTCCGGGGCAACCTCCACCGCTGAGCTGTACAGCATCCGGGTGACCTTGCGGCCCTTGACCAGGCCTTTTTCCTCAATTTTCTGAGCGATCTTTTCAAACTGTTCGCTGGAGAAGGCGGCCAGGCAATGGTCCAGCCAGCAGGTGACAATGAATGTTGTGCCCATCTCCTCGCGGAACTTGGCGGGGAAATTCAGCCGGCCCTTGGCGTCGATGGCATAATCATACTGCCCCATCAGCACGGCGGTTTTCCCCCTTTCGCCATTTTTTGACATAGCACTGTGAAGTATCCGTTGAAAACCCGGTTGAAAAGGTGGATAACTCTCCACTTTCACCCTCAAATAACCACTTTTACCCACAAGTGCAGTTTTATCATACCAAATTCAGGGGCAAAAAACAAGCCCACAGCAGTCGAAAACCGCTGTGGGCAGTAAAATTTCATATTTGTCACAATCTGCCAGACAGTGGGGAATTCCCCCTGCCGGGCAGCCGGATTACTTGCTGCGGCGGCTGCCGCGGGCCGTGGCATTGCGCAGGTTCATGCGGGTGTTTTTGATGTCGGCAATGCTGTGGGCCAGTGTTTCCTCGGTGTTTTTCAGGATGGTTTCACAATAATTGGTAGCGCTCTTGCTGATCTCCCGGCTTTGGTTCTGGGCTGTGGTCAAAATCTCCACCGCACGCTTCTGGGCACGCTTGGTAATTTCCTGGTCCGAGGTCAGGACCTTGGCGCGGTCCTCGGCCTGTTTGATGATACTGTCAGCCTCCTTGCGGGCATCCTGCACAATCCGTTCCCGGTCTTCCACAATCTTTTTGCTCTGGCGCATCTCGTCGGGCAGATTGGCACGCACATCGTCGATGATGTCTCTCATCTTGTCCACATCAACCACACGTTTGCCCGCGGAGAAGGGCATGGCAGTACCCTCTTCCAGCGTTTCTTCCATCAGGTCAAGCAATTCATCCACATTCATGGCGATACCTCCAGAGTGTTCAAAACAGATTGGCCGGCGTCCGGCACAGACAGTCCGGTGCCGGGCCGGCATTATTCCCGCGGGGCTTTTTCGTAGCGGGACACCAATATTTTGCCATAGGTATATTGTTTGGTGCGGGTCAGCTCCCCTGCCGTCTCAGGCAGCTGCGCTCCCCGCTCGCTTTCACAGAGCACGACGCCGCCGGGGGCAACAATACGGGACAGTTCCGGCAGCACACGGTTCAATGTCCCGTGGGCGAAGGGCGGGTCCAGCAGGACCAGGTCAAAGGGTCCCCGGGCCGACGCGAGAAACGCAAAGGCATCGCAGTGATGCAGTTTGCTTTTCATTTCCACATGGGCAGCGCGGCAGTTCTCCCGAACGACGGCGAAAGCCTCCGGCGAGGCATCGACAAAATCACAGGTGATGGCCCCGCGGGAGAGCGCCTCAATGCCCAGCTGACCGCTGCCGGCAAACAGGTCCAGCACGCGGGCGCCCGGCACCAGGAACTGCACGCTGGAGAACATGGCCTCCTTGACACGGTCAATGGTCGGGCGGGTGATGTCCTGCCCGGGTAAGGCTTTGAGGACCTTGCCCCGGGCGGTACCTGCGATAACACGCATGGCGGGCTTCTCCTTTCTTGCCGGCCAACAGCCGCCTGGGCATAGAATCCGGCAGGGTACAGTGGTGTAGTTACCATTATGCGGGTTTTGCACCGGGTTGTCAATAGCGCAGGATAACACCGGACCGTCAGCCGTGCAGGCCGTTGTAGATGGCCTCGGCCTTTTTGTGGCTGATACCGGGCACCTCCTCCAAGTCGGAGATGGAGGCATTGCGAACATTGGCCACCGTCTTGAAGTGGGCCAGCAATGCAGCGGAGGTCTTTTCCCCCACACCCGGCAGCGAGGTGAGGGTGGCGGCGTAGGACTTTTTGTGCATCATCTGCTTGCGGTAGGCGTTGGCGTAACGGTGCACTTCGTCCTGAATGGAGGTGACAAAGGTAAAAATGCCCCGGTTGCGGTTGATGGCGATCTCTGCGCCGGTATCGTCCACAATGGCGCGGGTGCGGTGGTGGTCATCCTTGACCATGCCGAACAGCGGTACCTGTTCCAGCGGGGTGCCCTTCAGGGCCGCGCGCACGGCCGAGACCTGTCCCCTGCCGCCGTCCAAAAGGATCAGGTCGGGCAGCACCGAGAACTGGTTTGCCGGGGTGTCCGGCTTTTCCCCCCGCTTGGCGGCGGCATACTCCCCCGCGCGGCGGGAGAGAGTCTCCGCCATGGAAGCATAATCGTCGGTTCCGGCCACGGTTTTCATGCGGAAGCGCCGGTAACCGGTACGGAAGGGTTTGCCGTCCTTGAACACAATCATGCCGCAGACACTGGACCCATCGCCCCAGTTGGAGATGTCATAACTCTCGATGACCCGGGGCGGGGCTTTCAGCCCCAGCATCTGGGCGGTTTCCTCCAGCAGCTTTTCCTCCCGGGTGTAGCGGCCGCTCTCCCGGGCAAGACGCTCCACGGCGTTTGTGTAGGCCATAGTGACCAGCTTGGCCACATCTCCCCGCTGGGGCACATACAAGTTGACCGCGCTGCCCCGGGTTTTGGACAAGGCCTCCGTCAGGGCCTCGTGATCCCCGGGCAGGGCATCCACCGCAATGGTCTTGGGGATTTCCTCACCATCCAGGTAATACTGGGGCAGAAACTCCTCCCGCAGGGCGGGGATGTCGGCGGTATCGTGGAAGAGGAACTCCCGCTTGTCGCTCAGGCGGCCGTCCCGATAACGCAGGATGGCCGCGCAGACCGCCTTGGTGGTGCCGGCGAAGGCCAGCACGTCCATGTCATCCTCGGCGCCGCGGACCACCTTTTGGCCCGGAGCCACCCGGTCAATGGCAGCAATCTGGTCCCGCAGCAGGGCGGCAGTCTCAAAATCCAGCCGATCGGAGGCCGCCTGCATTTTTTCCCGCAGCTGGCGGACAATGTCCTTTTTGCCGTAGCGGATCATGTGGACCGCGCTCTGCACGGCATCGTTGTAGGCTTCCCGGCTGATCTTGCCGGTGCAGACCGCCATGCACTTGCCGATGTGAGAGTTCAGGCAGGGGCGTCCCTTGCCCAGGTCGCGGGGGAATTCCCGATTGCAGCGGGGCAAAAGAAAACAGTCCTGGGCAGTTTCCACCATCTGACGCACTGCAAAGGAGGAGGTGAAGGGACCGATGTACTCGGCGCCGTCATCCTCCTTCTGCAAGACGGCCGAGAGGCGGGGCCACTCCCCTTTTGTCACCTTGACATAGCTGTATCCCTTGTCGTCCTTGAGCAGGATGTTGTATTTTGGGGTGTGGGCCTTGATCTGGCTGGCCTCCAACACCAGGGCCTCGAACTCCGACTGGCAGACGATCACATCGAAGTTAAAGGCGTGGGCGATCATCTGGGTGACCTTGGCGTCATGGGGGACACCCTCGCGGAAATACTGCGAGACGCGGGTTTTCAGCCGCTTGGCTTTGCCGATGTAGATGATGGTATCGCTTTTGTCCCGGATGATGTAAACGCCGGGCAGCAGCGGCAGCATACAGGCTTTTTGGTAAAGTTCCGCTTTGGTCATATGGGCTCCTTTTTCAGACGGGCAGGCAAAAGAAAAGGCGGGTGGTGAAAAACCGCCCGCCGCAACATAATTTGGTCCAAATAAAATTACTCGGAGAAGCCAGACTCAACCAGCTTGACCAGGCCGTCCACAGCAGCCTGCTCATCGGTACCATCGGCAATGATGCGGATGGTGGTGCCGCCGACGATACCCAGGCTCAGCACGCCCAGAAGGCTCTTGGCGTTGACACGGCGTTCCTCTTTCTCGACCCAGATCGAAGATTTGTACTCGTTCGCCTTCTGGATAAAGAAGGTAGCCGGACGGGCGTGCAAACCAACCTGATTCTCAACGGTAACTTCTTTCACATACATAGTTATTCTCTCCCATTTCGAAAATAATATGCCCAAGCATTCACCGCGGGCTTCCTCAGGCGGCATTGCACATCTGTTCTTCCGCTCTGAATTGATTTTATTTTAACCCATTTTGTTCCTTTTGTACAGTAGATTTTGTCAAATTTAGCAAGATTCCGCAATCCTGCCAAAGCCACACAGGCTTCTTTGTGCATATTTACCAGTTTATTTTCAACATTGTTGTTCAACAGTACCGAAAACGCAGCAAAAACCAGCGTTCAGTCGTCCATTTCGCTGTCCCTCAGCTGTGTACGGACGAGTTTTTGCTCCCGCACGCGGTTTGTAAAAGTTTGGTGTGCCTCCGGCGAAACCGCCGGTGTGCCCGCCTCCTCCCGGTAGCCCATGCGCAGGTACAGCGCAATGGCAGGGCGGTTGGTTTCCAGCACAGTCACAAACGTACGCGTGTGTTCCGGCAGCTTTTTTTGGGCAAAGGCCAACAGCTTTGCCCCGATCCCCCTGCCCTGCGCTGCGGGGGACACGTACAGCCGGCCGATCTCGCCGGTTTTGTGGCAGACCCCCACAATGGCGTCCGGCTTCCCCGCCGTGCTGTGCAGGTAAAATGCCCAGCCGGCAGTGCGGTCGGCCTCCAGCCGCTGCCGCATGGCTTCCGGCGTGTGTTCGGCCAGAAAGTCCGGCGTGCAGGCCTCCCGGTGGGACATCTGCCAGCTTTCACTGTAAATTTGGGCGGCGGCAGCCAGCTGTTCCCCTGTCCGAACCAGCGCGGCGCGCTCGCTGCGTTTCCAGCGCGCGGGGGTCAGCGGGTGGGTGCGGCACCATTCCTCATACAGGTCGGGGCGGCGTTCGGCGGTGCGGGCATGGCTCTGCTTGGCCCGCCAGGCATCGATTCTGGTATGGTCGCCGGTGAGCAATACCGAAGGCACCGGGCGGCCCTCCCAGATTTCGGGGCGGGTGTACTGGGGATATTCCAACAGGCCATCCCAGTAGCTTTCCTCCTGGTAGCCTTTCTCCTCGGCCAGCACACCGGGCTGCAGGCGAAGCACGCTGTCCGCCACCACCAGGCTGGCCAGCTCGCCGCCGGTGAGCACATAGTCGCCGATGGACAGTTCCTCATCGCCAAAGGCATCGATCACCCGCTGGTCGATCCCCTCATAGTGGCCGCAGACCAGCGTCAGGCTGTCGCAGGCGGCCAGCCGGCGGGCAACCCCCTCGTTGTAGGGCCGGCCGGCAGCGGTCAGAAAAACCACATGGGGCCTGCCGCGCCCCTGGGCGGCACACTGGGCCTGGACCTCCCGCAGGCAGTCGGCGATGGGCTGGGCGTACAGCACCATACCACAGCCGCCGCCGTAAGGGTAATCGTCGGTCTGCTTCTGCTTGTTTTTGGTGTAATCCCGGATCTGGTGACAGTGTGCCTCGAACAGATTTTTGGCCGCCGCACGCCCCAGTATGCTGGCGTGCAGGAAACTGTCGCACAGCTCCGGGAAGAGCGTCACAATGTCAATTCGCATAGGTCACTCCTCGTCGCCGTTGACCGGCGTGTCGAACATGCCGGGGATGGGGTTGACCAGCACCTGGCGGGTCTCAATGTCAATGCGCACCACAAACTCCGGCACGACAGGAATCATATGGTCACCACCGGCGGCATCCCGCACCGTGTAGATATCCTGCGCGGCCGGATGACTGACCTCGGTGACGGTGCCGTACTCCCGGCCGGTGGCAGCATCCACCACTGCGCAGCCCAGTACGTCATCAATAAAATAGCGGCCCTCCGGCAGCTTTGCCTCCCGCTTGTCCAGATAGAGGGTGCGGCCCACCATGGCGCGGGCTGCATCCATATCGGCAACGCCTTCCAGCCGGACCAGCAGCATATTGCCCTGGGCGCGCACCCCCAGCAGTTTGCGGGGACCGTCGCCATCGGCGGAGGTGTACAGCATTTTGAAGCCGGACAAAAAACCGGCGCCGTCGCACAGCGGCAGGGCTTTCATCTCGCCGCGGACGCCGTGAGTGGTGACAATTTTGCAGGCGGGCAGATAGGTTTGCATGGAGTTCTCCTTTGATTTTGATCTGTACAAGCGCCAAAAAAGGCACCCCGCACCGTTCGCGGAGTGCCAGCTGTTTTGGCTTGTCAGCCGATCTCCACCACGACTTTTTCGCCATGGCGGACGGCGGCGGCCCGCATCACAACACGGATCGCCTTGGCGATGCGGCCCTGTTTGCCGATCACACGGCCCATGTCATCCTCAGCCACAATCAGGTGGTAGACGACGGTGCCATCCTCGCGCACAGGGTCGACTGTGACCTGCACCGCTTCCTTGTTTTCCACAAGGCCGCGGGCAACAGCAATCAGCAGTTCCTGCATGGTGCGCCTCCGTTCTGATTACAGGATCTCGGACTTCTTCAGCAGAACGCGAACGGTATCGGTGGGCTGAGCGCCGTTTGCCAGCCACTGCTTGGCCTTCTCAGCGTCGATCTTGACGACAGAGGGCTCCTTGGTGGGATCGTAGTAGCCGATCTCCTCAATGAAACGGCCATCGCGGGCGTAGCGGCTGTCGGCAACGACAACGCGGTAGAAGGGGGCTTTCTTGGCGCCCATACGGCGCAGACGAATCTTGACCATTGTTACTTTCCTCCAGAATTTGTGTTCGGCCCGTTTCGCGGGGCACTTGATTTATATCACCCTCGGGGCCGAAAAGCCATAAGGGGAATACCAGATTTTTCAGCGCATGCCGCGGAAGCCGGGGATGCTGCTCAAGCGGCGCATAAAGCCCTTAGGGTTGCGCTTGACCTGTTTCATCATTTTCTGCATCATTTCATACTGACGCAGCAGCTTGTTGACTTCCTCCACCGTGCGGCCGCTGCCGGCGGCAATACGGCGCTTGCGCTTGGGATTGATGATGGAGGGCTTGGCCCGCTCCTCCGGCGTCATCGAATAAATAATCGCCTCAATATGAGGCAGCGCCTTCTCGTCCAGCTGATCCACATCCACCTTGGCGCCGGCACCGCCGGGCAGCATGGAGAGCAGCGCCGAAGCACCGCCCATCTTTTTGATCTGCTGAAACTGGGCCAGCATGTCGTTCAGGTCGAACTTGTTGGCCATCATCCGCTTGGCAGTTTCTTCGGCTTGTTTTTCGTCCTGGGTGGCCTGAGCCTTCTCGATCAGGGAAAGCACATCGCCCATGCCCAGGATACGGCCTGCCATGCGGGCGGGATAGAAGGGCTCCAAATCATCCAGCTTTTCGCCGATGCCCTGAAAGTAGATGGGCTTGCCGGTGACGGCCAGCACCGAGAGGGCCGCACCGCCGCGGGTATCGCCGTCAGTCTTTGTCAGGATAACGCCATCAATTCCCACCTTCTCGTTGAAGGTCTTGGCCACATTGACGGCCTCCTGGCCAGCCATGGCATCCACCACCAGCAGGCTGTAATCCACTTCCACCGCCTGCTTGATGCGCACAAGCTCATCCATCAGGGTATCATCAATCTGCAGCCGGCCGGCGGTATCAATAATGACGATGTCGTTGCCATGGTCGCGGGCATAGGCCATGGCCTTCCGGGCGATGTGTTCCGGTTTTTCGGTGCCCATCTCAAAGACGGGGACGCCGGCCTGCTCGCCCACAATGCGCAGCTGGTCGATGGCGGCGGGGCGGTAAATATCGCAGGCCACCAGCAGCGGGCGGCGGCCCAGCTTTTTGTAATACTTTCCCAGCTTGGCTGCATGGGTGGTTTTGCCGTTGCCCTGCAGGCCGCACATCATCAGCACGGTCTGGCCCTTGTTTTTGATGCGCAGCTGCTGGGGATCGTCGCCGCCCATCAGGCGGGTGAGTTCCTCGTTGACGATCTTGACCACCTGCTGGGCTGGGGTCAGGCTTTCCATAACCTCCTGGCCCATGGCCCGTTCAGACACCTGGCTGCAGAAATCTTTTGCAACCTTGTAGTTGACATCGGCTTCCAGCAGGGCCATGCGCACTTCCCGCATGGCAGCCTTGATATCCGCCTCGCCCAGCTTGCCTTTGCCGCGGAGTTTTTTGAAAACGCCCGAAAGGCGCTCGGTCAAAGATTCAAATGCCATTGGGCGTTTCCTCCTGTGTGGTGAGACGCTCCACGATGGCCAGCATCTCGTCGGTATCCTGCTGGATGCGGGGCACCGGCGTGAACAAGCCGGAATTGCAGCAGCGCACCTCCCGGATCAGCTGCTCCAGCCGTTCCAGATCAGCCAGCATGGCCTGATGGCGGCGGGCGTTGCCGATCTTTTCCTCCATCTGGCGCAGAGTCGCCTCACCATGCTTGATGGCATCCCGCACCCCCTGACGGGAGATGCCGAAGTTTTCGGCTATCTCAGAGAGGGAGAGATCCTCGTCGTAGTATTCGGTGAGGATCTCTCGCTGGCGTTGGGTCAGCACAGGGCCGTAGTGGTCCAGCAGGATGGAATATTCCAGATCCTTTGGAGTCTGTGCCAATGTACTGCCCTCCTGCGCCGTTCAGAGCGTCATTCTGTGTAAAGCATCCCGCTTTACAGCTGCCAATTATAGCAGAGGCAGGGGCCGGTGTCAAGTAGTTTTGCCTGACAGGGGCAGGAATCTTTTCAAAATTCTCTGTCGAAAAAGCGCGCACAAGCGGGTGGAGTATGCTATAATAGAGAGGATTTCCGGTCTTTGCGGCCGGCTGCGGCGCTGCGGCGGCCGGGTACAGGGGCGCGGACAGTTCTGTATCATGGTTCTGATTCATCCGATCTGCCGGGAAGTCCGCTGGGCAGCAGCGGGTGCTGGGTGCAAAACCGCACAGGAGGCACGGAATTTTCAGACATACTTGTATGGTTGTGTATTGTTGTAGTTTGGTGAAAGGCGGTCGGCATTTTGGGCATCCTGCAAAGCTACTATCAGCATGTATATAAATGTCCGGTGGTGGAACTGTCGGGCTTTTCGGGGCGGCATGGGCTGCAGGCCAGCATTTTGGCGTATCTGGATTTTGGCGGTGCCACCGGCACCTGCAAGGATGGTGTGGCCGAAACCATGCTGGCCCTGGCAACCGAGCGCGGCACCCTGCGCCCCGGTATGCCAGTGGTGGAGGCCAGTTCGGGCAGTTTTGGCGCAGCGCTGGCAGTTTCCTGTGCGACCACTGGGCACCCCTGCATTCTGGTGGTTCCCAATGCGCTGCCCATCAGCCGGCGCCAGCATCTGCAAAGCCTTGGTGCACGCATCGTGGTGTGCAGCAGCGGCGGCCGCAAGGCACTGGACCGGGTGGCCGCGGACACCGCTGCCCGGTACAACGGCTACTTTACCAATTACTTTGCCAACGATGACAACCCCGAGTATCACCGCCGGGTGACGGGCCCCCAAATTTTGAAGGCCGCCGGCGACAGCATTGATGCGGTGGTGATCGGCGTGGGCAGCGGCGGCACCATCACCGGTGTGGCCGAATACCTGAAAGCCTGGAACAGCATGGTGCGCATTGTGGCAGTGGAGCCCAGTGAGTGCGCAGCCATCAGCGGCGGTATGCCGGGCCACCATGGCATTGCAGGCATCGGCCCCGGGTTTGTGCCGGAGAACTACAACCCCTATGTGGTGGACACCGTGCTGACTGTTTCCACCGCCGATGCCAACCGCGCCGCCAAGGAAGTGTTGTTCTTTGACGGCGTGCCCGCCTGTGCCAGTGCCGGCGCCACGCTTGCAGCCGCTCTGCAGCTGATGAATGCAGGCAAATCCAAGCGGCCGCTCTGTGTCTTTGCCGGCCGCCGTACCTATGAATAAATAGCCTGCTCCCTACCCCGCCAGTGTCTTTTCAGATAACGCTCCACGTGAATACAAAATACAGCCCGGCCCGGAAGCCTGCCTGACAGGTTCCCGGGCCGGGCATTTTTAGCCAGAGCGGCCTTCGGTCATCCGCAACGGTTCATTGCCTGTTGCGGCGGTACAGCAGCACCCCCAGCAGACTGGCCGAAACCACCGCAGCAGCGAGCAGCCCGGCAAGAGGGTAACGATCCCCTGTCTGGGGGACAGCCAATGCAGACGCCGCAGGGGTCTGCGCCGGCTGCCGGGAATCCGCGGGCTGCGTTTGGCTCGCGGGGGTTCCGGGCTGCGGTGTGGCGGATGCGGGCGGTTCGCTGGTCCGGTTTTCAAACTCCGCGCCGGTTGCCGTCTCCGGGGAAGGCAGCACAGTGCCATCGGCATCCGCCACCCGGGTTAGGCTGGTGAGCGCCGCGGTCAGCACACCCTTGCCGTCATCTGTCACTGTGATGGCAGCCTCGTAGCGGGAAAGGTCCTTGGTAACCCCCTGATCCGCCAACGAGGCCGCATCTCCCATCTCGGTGATAGTGTAATAATAGGTGCCGGGAATGCTGTCCAACAGCGCCCGGGCTGTGTCCGGAGCCAGACGTGCGGCCTGTTCGGCGGTGAGGCCCGCCAATGTGGCCCGGGCGGGCTGAGGTGCCCGGCGGACAGCCTCGGCAGCCGGGCCGGACGGGGTCGAAGTCTCAGGGGTACTCGGCAGGGTGGGCATTGGCGTGGAATCGGAGGTTTCCGGCGTGGCGAGGGCCGTCTCCTGTGTGGCGTGCCCCGGGTCGGCAGGGCTGCTTTCCGGCGTGGAGACCGGTTCTGGAGCGGCAGGATACTCAGCGGCACGGCTGCGCAGGGCATCCAGCACAGCGGCGTCCAGCAGGCGGCTGAAATTCAGCACGAAATTGCCAGCGGGTACCCCTTGGCTGAGTGTCAGTTCCGTGGCGGTGATGGGGATCGCCGCGTTGAGATTGTTATCCGCGCGGCTGGCCGGTGCGATGTGGAAGGTGTAGCTTTCCCCCGGCAACCAGGTATCCCGGTAGCCGGACAGGGTCTTGTACACCGGAATGCGCAGCACCTGTGCATCCGCGGCAAACTGCGCCCGATAGGCGTTGGTGAAGGTGATCATGGCCGGGTCTGCGGCAACGCTGCCGGCAAAGCTGCGGTTTGCGGCGTCAAAGCTGCCAATTCCGGCGGGCACCGTGCTGACGGAATCCAGCACGAATCCGTCGGGGGCAGTTGACTCCTGTACGGTGAAGGAAGTGTTCTGCATATCGGGTATGGTGAGGATGTCCCCCGGCTGCAGGGTGAAATCCGCATTGCCCCCACCATCGAAGGCAAGCGGCTCGGTGGAAGTACTGCCCTGTGTACTGCGGGTGGCGGTGATCGTCTGCCCCGCCTTGGAGGCCACCGTAAGGGTGAACCCGAAGCTGGTTCCGGCGGGGATATCCAGCCCGGCATCCGCCGTAACAATCTTGGCGATGCTCAGCGCAGCCGGGGCCGCCAGGGCCAGCCGCCCGTTGTTGCCCTGGAAGGCGTTCAGCACACCGCCCGGCTGACTGCCCGTGGTGTAAATGGGGTAAAAGCTAGCTTGTGCCGTCTGGGTCAGATTGCCCTGGCCCTTTGTGCGGATCAGATCGGTCAGATTGCCCAGACGGGGCGCATCCGCGCGGATATACCAGCCGCCGGCGTCCCTGGCCACATTGTCCTGCAGGGTAATGCCCATGCGGCGGATAACATAGGTTTCCGATTGTACGGTCTCCCCCGCCCCGGCATAGTAGTCATCCTTAAAGTAGTAGTAGCGGTCCGGGTCAAAGCTGGCGTCGTTTGCCCGGATGGTACAGGCTGAGTCGGTATACAGCGGGGTGTTTTCCTGCAAAAAATAGAACGGGTTGGTGGAGGCAGGCTCAAACTCCACAGTGGCGTTTCCCACCGTGATGCCGTCCTCTGCATTGCCGGAATAGCGGTTGGCGTAAAAATAGACCTGGTTTGTGGCTGGGTCGGTGTGGGCTGCCAGATAATCCGGCGTGACGCCGCCGGTATCTGGATTGGTGTTCAGCGTCCCGTTCGGATCGGTAACGCCGGGTTTAAGCCCCACCGTGTAGCAGACACGGAGCGGGAACGCGCCGTTGGAGACGTTATCCACCGGCAGATCCTCCGGATTCAGGGTAACGCTGTTGACCCGGATGGGAATGGCCGAGGCGGGCACCGCCACATGAAGGGTCTGGTCTCCGGCGGCGTCCTCATCCACATAGACGAGGATGTCGTTCACATTGCCGCGGCCGTAGACCTGGCTGTCAAAGTTTTTGTTGCCGTTTGCATCCGAAAAATGCCCTGTATAGACATAGCGGACACCGCCGCCCGGTTGGGGCTGCGGGGTTGGGGTATAACCATTGTCCAGGTCAAACTGGATGCCGGCCCACAGGATGGTCTTGACCGAGTTCACCTGCATATACTGCCCGATGGGGTCCCGGTAATAGATATAGCCGCTGTGCACAGGATCATTGTTTTCCACACGGGTGGGGCCCTGCGCTGAGCTGGTGATATTGTTGACTATACGGCTGAAGGCATTCCACAGAGCGTCGGCATCATCCGCAGCAAAATAGGCGTCCGGGTACACCAGCGTTGTGGGATTGTAAGGTTCCGGCGCCACATCCGCTGTATAGGATTCCTCCCGGCCCGACTGGGTGTACTGCACCTGCGGGGCTGTACCGGCAAGATATTGCTGCCAGGCTGTGTTGACCGCATCCACGGCAGGGGTGCCGGTGGCCGTATAGTTGTTGCCGGCATCCCAATGCCGGCCGGGTTCCAGCACCAGGTCCGCCATGTTAACCATGGCCTGGTTCTGCTGGCTTGTCATAAAACCGATGGTAAAAACGCGGGCGCTCTCCCCCGGCTGTGCATTGGGGTAGTAATGGGCCGTCACGGCGTTTTTCATGTAAGCAGCTGTCACCAGCGGCAGAAAGCCGTTGCCGCTGTGCGGGGTGTTGTTGTCGCCGGACCCGATGGGGGTATTCTCGATGCCCGCCCACCACTCTCCGCCGGTGATTGCCCGGGAAAAGGTGGTGGGAGCGCCGTCCGACATAAGGATCAGGTTTGGCACACGGGTGACCATCTGATTCTCCACTTCCACCTGGGTGTCGGTGGCATTGAGCAGCATCTGCATGCCGAAATAGATGCCCGCATGAATGTTGGTGTAGGAATCCAGCGGCAGGGTAACCTGGTCGATATTGCAGGTCACCCGGACATTATTGTTATTGCCGTCATCCTGGCCGGGGGTGGCATTCCAGTAGGTTATGGCAAGATAGTCCTTGTCTGGCCGGGCGCTGACAGAATTCAGGTTCAGCATGGTGGATGCACCGCGATTGAACACAACAATGCCAATGCGATTATTTTCGTTGGCCTGCACCAGCGCGTCAATGGCGTTGTTGATACCGTCCACCATCGCCTGCACACGGCTTTCCGCCTGGGTGGTGACGGTACCTTGGCCGTTCTGATACTGGCCCCAGGCCATACTGGCGGAGAAATCCAGCACAAAAACCACATCCACCGGGGCGGTGCTCTCGGATATGATTTGGGTGGAGGTGGCCAGTGCCGAGTAGGTGACCAGAAAGTCCGAATCATTTTCCACGGTGATGGTACCGGCGTCACCGTCAAACTGGATGTTCCCGGTGGAGACAGATTTATCCGTCCAGACGCGGCCATCCAGCAGGGTGGAATCGTCATCTCCCAGGCTGATGGTGAAATCATTCCGGGTATCGGCATCGGCTACGCGGACAGCACCCGGTGTGGGCGCCGCCTGTGCAGCGGGAAGAATGCCGCACAGCAGTGTCCCCGCAAGGGCCAGCGCTGCAATGCGGCGCAGCGGTGAAATTGACATGGTTCGATCGTCCTTTCCTGTTGGCGTGCGGGCAGAGACTGGAGCCGCAGGAGTTTTTGCGGCTTCAGTATAGCGCACCATCAGGGAAAAGGCAGTCGAAGCCTGGCAGGGTTGCGGGAACTATGGGCCGTGCGGGGGAAAGGCGTTACCGCCGGCAAGCGGACAGCCATTGCCGCAGCGCGGCCATCATCTGTCCCCCATCCAGCCCGGGCAGCGGCAGAAGGTTGGTACCACCCACCAAAAGGTTTGTGGCTGTAAACCACAGACCAAAGTAGCTGTACCCGCCAAACGGCATCCAGACCATGGCTCCGGCAGCCAGCAGCAGATTTACCGCCGGGCCGGACGCTGCCAGCAAAAGCATCCGCCCCGGCGGCAGCGTCACCCCCCGCATGGACAGGCAGATCCCCGCCAGCGAGACTTCCAGCCGGGGAATACGGCGTTCCAGCAGGCAGAAGGCCATCACATGACCACATTCATGCAGCCATGCACAGAGCAGGCCGACACGCAGCACACCGGTGGTGTCCGCCACCAAAAGCAGGACGAGCAGGAAGAGGGTCAGGCAGGGGCTGCGCAGCCGCAGCCTGAGCCTAAGCCAGGCCCAGCGCCGCCGCGGGGTCATGGCGAATGCCGTCGTGCAGCAGCTCAAAGTGCAGGTGAGGACCGGTGACATCGCCGGTCTGCCCCACCGTGCCGATCACCTGCCCCTGACGGACCTGCTGGCCCGGGTGAACAAAAATGTACTGCATATGGGCGTAGAGCGTCTCGTCACCGCCGCTGTGGAGAATGCGCAGATAATTGCCATAGCTCTGCCCCAACCCGGACCATCGGATGGTGCCGTCCGCCGCCGCATAAACCGGTGTGCCCTCAGCAGCGGCCAGGTCCAGCCCCAGGTGGAAATCCTCGGTTTGCCGGGTGGTCAGCGGGTCCTGCCGCCAGCCGAAACCCGACGTACGTGTAAAGCCGGCAGGCAGCGGCTGTGCCAGAGAGAAAGGCGGCTGGTAGAGATCCGCGCTGGCTCCGGCGGGCACTTCGGAGCCGGTTTTGCCGTGAGCGGGACGGGCAGACTCACCGGTGGCGACACCGTCCACCAGACGCACGGCGGCATTGGCCGCGGCATCCTCCAGCGCCCTGGCACCGGTCTGTATAAAGCGGACCAGGCTGCGCTCCCCCTGGAAGGCCTCCAGACCTTCCAGCGCCATGGCCTGCTCAAACGTCCGGCGCAGCGTCTCACCGGCAGGCAGCTGCAGCCGCTGCACAGCAAACACAATGCCCAGCGCCAGGACAACCAACAGCACCTGCGCCCAAAGGATATAATTTCCCGCCGGCTGCGTCCCCTTGCCCCGGCTGGGCGCCGGCCCCTCGACGGGGGTGTCCGGCGCTGATTTTGGTGTGGCATCCTCCCACATGGCTGTGCGTTCCTCCTCTCCGGGCTGGCGGCCCACAACATACAGGTATGCGGCCAAGTCCCCCGCTATGCGCCGGAAACACAAAAGCCGTGCGGCCAGGCAGGTTTTGCCCGGCCGCACGGCTGCGGTTTGTTTATCTTTAGTCTCCCAGCGCCGCTGAGAGCATCTTCATGCGTTCTTCCAGCAATTTTTTGGGCTTGGCAAAAAGGCCCAGGCCCTTCACGTCCATGGTGCACTCAACGCTGGTGGAATCGCCGCCGCCCAGCAGGATGGCGGTGAAGGTGCCCTCCACCCGGCCGTGGGTAAAGGTGCAGGTCATGCGGCGGGGCTTCTCCTTGACCGAGAAGACGATCTCGGTGGTGCTGCCGTCGGGCGCCGTCTCTGTCACCTGCATCCCGTCCGGGCTGATCTCTGCCGATTTCACATCGCGCCGCCACCCCTGCAGGGTGGGGTTGGTCATGTACAGCCAGACCCGCATGGGATCACAGGAGAACGAGTAGGTCAGAACACAGTTTTTCATATGGAAGAAGCTCCCCCTTTATACAGCAGCCAACGGCTGCCTGATTTCAGATACCATAGAGATTTGTCCGGAGATCGGCAGGGAACTTTGTCCCTCTTCCCGCCTGACCGGAAGTGGTTTACTTTTTGCCGCGGCCGAACAGCGAACCGAAGATACCGCGGAACCGCAGTGAGCTACTGTCCTTGTTCGGGGCAGGCTTGGCAGTTGCCCTGCCGGCCGGCTTGGCGCCCTTGTGCGCCGCGGCAGAGCCGGTTTTTTCCGGCAGCGGGTCCCAGCCGTGCTGGAAGTAGCCGTACATGGCCATCTGGCTGTCCACCGGCGGCTGCCCCGCCACCGGCTTGATTTTAACGTAGGTGCCATCCGGCTGCATAACGCGGGCGTTGACTGTATCGTGCAGCTGAAGGTCCAGAATGCCGTAAAGCTGCCGGGCAATGCGCTTGTCGTCAATGCGGACGCCAACCTCAACGCGGCGCTCGGTGTTGCGGGTGAGGAAGTCGCCGGAGGCGATATAGATGCGCATATCCTCCCCGGAGCCGAAGCAGTAGATGCGGGAGTGCTCCAGATAGCGGCCGACGATACTGCGGATATGGACGTTCTCGGTCCTGCCGGGCACACCGGCGCGCACACAGCAGATGCCGCGGACAATCATGTCCACCCGGACGCCGGCGCAGCTGGCCTCGCTGATCTTATTGATGATCTCCGGGTCGTTGATGGAGTTGTTTTTCAGGATCATCGAGGCAGGCAGCCCGCTTCTGGCACGGGCGATCTCGTTGTCCATCTCCCGCATCAGCACGCTCTTGAAGCGCAGGGGTGCCACCAGCATGGTGTCCACATCGCTGGTCAGGCGCTGCAGAGCCATGTTGTTGAAAACCGCGCTGGCTTCCTCGCCAATCTGCTGGTTAGCGGTGATGAAAGACAGGTCGGTGTACTGCTCGCTGGTCTTTTCGTTGTAGTTGCCGGTGCCGATCTGGGTCAGGTAACGGTACTTGCCGTCCACCTTGCGGGTGATCAGTGTCAGTTTGGAGTGAACCTTGTAATCGTCAAATCCGTAAAAGACGGTGCAGCCTGCATCTTCCAGCTGTTTGGACCAGTCAATGTTGTTCTGCTCATCAAAGCGGGCGCGCAGCTCCACCATGGCAACCACCTGCTTGCCGTTCTCAGCAGCGTTGATCAGCGCCTGCACAATTTGGGAGTCGTTAGCCAGGCGGTAGAGGGTCATCTTGATGGAGACAACCTCCGGGTCGGAGCCGGCCCGCATCAGCATACGGATAAAGGGGCGCATGCTCTGGTAAGGGTAGGCGATCAGCACATCATGCTTGCGGGCCTCGTCGTAAAGGCTGTACCCGTGGGGTGCCTGAATCGGCTTGGCCGGCGGGTAGGCCAGCTCACTGTGACCATCGGCAGACAGGCGGGAGGCCAGCTTGAACATACAGCCCAAATCCAACGGTGCGGTCTGGGCGATGCAGCGGTCGGCAGGAACCACCAGCTTGTCGCGCAAAAAACGAACAATGTCCTGGGGTGCTTCCGGCCAAAACTGCAGCCGGACGGCGGCCAGCTTACGCCGCTTTTTCAGCAATTCACTCATCACATCGCGGAAGTCGATGTCATGGTCCATCATGCCCTCGTCCACCGTGATGTCGGCATTGCGGGTTACACGGAACAGGCAGCTTCGCTGCACATTGCTCTTGCCAAAAACCGACGCTGCATAGTGGGCGATCAGTTCCTCAATAAAGGCAAAGCGGGTGATCTCCCCTTCCTTGACATAGAGCACCCGCTCAAACTGGGTATTGATGGGGATGATGCCGTAGTAGACGCCGTCGGTCTTGTTGGACAACTGAACGATCAGATAAGTTTCCTTGTTGCGCAGGAAGGGGAACGGGTGGCGCTGGTCCACAATCTGCGGGCTGAGCACCGGGAACACCTCGTTCTGGTAGTAGCTCTTCCAGCGGCGTTCCTCCTGCTTATCCAGGTTGTTAAAGTCCACTTTCTGATAGCCATGTTCAGCCAGCTGGTCCATCAGGTGCTGATAGTACTTGTTGCACTTGGCCTGAAGTTCCTCCACCTTGGGCATGATGGCCGCCAGCTGCTGCGTGGCGGTCATGTGGGTCATCAGGTCGGGTTTGTTGTCCTTGAGCAGCGTCTGGTCATAGAGCGAGCCAACCCGGACCATGAAAAATTCGTCCAGATTGCTGCCGTAGATACCGGCGAACTTCAGGCGCTCCCCCAGAGGCACGGTCTTGTCCTTGGCAAGGGCAAGCACCCGGCTGTTAAAGTCCAGCCAGCTGAGTTCGCGGTTGATAAAAATCGAATCCGTTGCTTCCAAAATGGTTCCCTCCTGACATTATTGTGAAACAGTGACCCGGTCGCCCCACTGGGCGACCATACGCCGTGAGATGCCATCCACCTGTTCCAGTTCCTCCACTGTAGCAAAGGGGCCATGGGCTTCCCGGTAGTCCAGGATTGCCTGCGCCTTTACCTGCCCGATGCCCGGCAACTCCATCAGCTGTGAGAGGGTGGCTGTGTTGACGTTGATCGGCTGGGGATCGGGCGTTGGGGCGGGGACCGGTGTGGTGAGCGCCCGGGCAAGCACATCGCCGCCCGAGGCGTGGTAGCCATACTGCCACACCGGTGCGATCAGGAACGCGGCGCCCAGGCAGATGGCCGTCAAAGCGCCCGCGACCCCAGCCAGAAGCGAAAACCGCCCTTTGTGCTTTGTCATCGGCACCGCCCCCGCGCCTGTCAAGCATTTCGCAATCAATTTATTATACCATGGCAGAAGGGAATTTCCACCTGATTTTGCAAGATTTTACCGCAATTTTATATTTTGGCGGTTCGGCTGTTCCCCATTGTCACAGCTTGTATTTGATGCAGCGCTTTGCTAGAATAGAACCAGACGCCCCGGCTGCACTTTCGGGGAAAGACCGTGGGCAATACTTTAAGAAGGAAGTGCTGCACTGTATGCCCTTTGATTTTACCACCATGCTGTCCCGGGATGGCCAGGACGCCATCGCGGTGGAAACCATTCCGGTCCCGGGGGCTGCCATTGATCCGGGCTTTTCCCGCATTCCCATGTGGGTGGCCGACATGAACTTTGCCACCGCCCCCAGCATCACCGACGCCCTCCTTGCCCGGGCATCGCACCCGGCGTTTGGCTATTTTTCCCCCCACCAGGACTTCTATGACGCCATTGTGAATTGGCAGCGCACCCGCAATGGGGTGGAAGGGCTGGAGGCAAAGCACATCGGCTATGAAAACGGCGTGCTGGGCGGCGCGGCCACCGCACTGCGGGTATTGTGCTCCGCCGGCGACGCGATCCTGCTGCACTCTCCCACCTATATTGGGTTCACCCATGTGTTGGAAAACTACGGTTACCGCATCGTTTTGAGCCCGCTGTATCAGGATGAGGATGGCGTTTGGCGGATGGATTATGCGGACATGGACCGCAAGCTGAAAGAGAACCACATCCATGCGGCCATCTTCTGCACACCGCACAACCCCTGCGGCCGCGTCTGGACCCGGGAGGAAGTGGAACAGGCCATGGAGGTCTACCGCAAAAATGACGTGACAGTTATCTCGGACGAGATCTGGAGCGATCTGGTACTGCCCGGGCACAAACATATTCCCACCCAGTCGGTGAGCGAGGACGCCCGACAGCGCACCATCGCACTGTACGCTCCCTCCAAGACCTTCAACCTGGCCGGCCTGGTGGGCAGTTATCACATTATCTATAATGATCGGCTGAGGGACCGGGTGGACAAGGAAGCCTCACTGTGCCATTATAATGAGATGAATGTGCTGTGGATGCACGCGCTGATCGGCGCCTATTCGGGCACCGGCGCTGCCTGGCTGGACGAACTGCGCCAGGTGCTGGGCACCAACGTGTGGTATGCGGTCAAGTTTATCCGCAGCCACTTCCAGGGGGTCTCGCTGGCCTGGCCGGAAGGCACTTACATGCTGTTTTTGGACTGCACCGGTTGGTGCGAAGCACATGGCAAAACGCTGGATGACCTGCTGAAAGCCGGCATCCGGGTGGGTGTCATCTGGCAGGATGGGCGGCCTTTCCACGGTGCATGCAGCATCCGTATGAACCTGGCCGTGCCCACCCAGGTGGTAAAAGACGCGTTTGCCCGGCTGGACCAGTATGTGTTCAACGCTTGACAGGCCAACCGCGGAGTTGTTTTTCTGCTTGTTCTGAATACAGAAAAGGAGCCGCAGTTCTGTGGAACTGCGGCTCCTGCTTTTATAGGATCAGATCGAGATGGTGTTGGCAATCTCCACCATATCCATATCAATGGTCTTGTGCATGGACAAAGCGACATTGACGTCGTAGTCCACGATCTTGCCGCCGGAAACAGCGACAACACGGTTGTAAATGCCCTTATCCAGCAGATCAACGGCATGATAGCCCATCAGCGATGCATAGACACGGTCCTGCACCGTGGGAGAACCGCCGCGCTGAATATGGCCAAGCACCGTGGCACGGCTGTCCACCCCTGTGGCTGCCTGGATCTGGTTGGCCAGCTCCTGGGCATCCACAACGCCCTCAGAGACGATGACGATAAAGTGCTTTTTGCCGGTGGACTGGGTTTGACGCATGCGGGAGAGGATGTCACGCTCAAAGTCAAACGGGCGCTCCGGCAGCAGCACCGCCACGGCGCCGGTGGCGATGCCCACATTCAGGGCAATGTAACCTGCATGGTGACCCATAACTTCCACAACACTGCAGCGGTCATGGCTCTGGGTGGTATCGCGCAGCTTGTCGATGGCCTCCACCGCGGTATTCATGGCAGTGTCATAACCGATGGTATACTCACTGCAGGCGATATCATTGTCGATGGTGCCGGGGATGCCAATGCAGGGAATGCCCTGGTTGGCCAGCGCGCGGGCGCCCATGAAGGAGCCGTCACCGCCAATGACAACCAGAGAATCAATCCCCAGCTCTTTGCAGCGGGCCAAAGCCTTTGCCTGACCAGCAGCCGTCTTAAACTCAAGGCAACGGGCGGTGTACAGGATGGTGCCGCCGCGGTGGATGATCTCGGAAACGCTGCGGACATTCATCTCGTAGCACTCGCCGTTGATCAGACCGTTATAACCGCGCTGAATGCCCATCATCCGGTAACCTTTGGTAATGCCGGTGCGAACAATAGCGCGAACCGCCGCGTTCATGCCGGGCGCGTCGCCACCGCTTGTCAAAACACCGATCGTTTTAATTTCCTTTGCCATAAGAGTTGCCCCTCCGTTTCAGCAAACGATACAATAAATTTTTCACAAACCAGGGCGGTAACCCACCTTGGCCGGAAACAGGATCCGCCCCGCCCGCCGGCCTGGCAAAACCGGCAACCTGCGAAACGGCAGACTAAATCCCTCGAATATTATACCACAGCACACCGCCGCGGATTATGGACGAATCTTGCAAAACGCATGGACTTATTTTGCAGTTTGCTGTTTTACGTGGTCTTTGCCCAGAATCCTTACCAGTTCCTTGCGCAAAAATGGATGGTCGTTGGCCCACAGGCTCTGCGGGGCGCGCATCCGCTGGCCGGTATCCTCAAATTTGAAATAGACCGGCGTTGAACCGTCAAAAATATTGCGCAGCAGGTTTTCCACCCGGTGCATCTGCTCACTGTGCATCGACGGGACAAGCAGCCACAGTGCCGTTACCTTTGGCTGGGCGTGGCGCTGCTCCCCTGCCGCGGCCGCCCGGTTTTCACCGAACGATTTGTCCGGGTCATAGCTGTCGATGGGGCGCACCCCCTCCGCCAACAGGCGGGTTCCCTCGTCCTCCTTGTAGGAGACGCGGCCCTGCACCACAATGACGGCATTTTCCTGCAGCCAGGCACGGCACTCGGCGTAGATTTTGGGAAAAACCAGCATTTCCATGGTGCCGGTCAGATCCTCGATGGTGGTAAATGACATCAGCGTGTTGGAGCGGGTGGTCATCACCTTGTTCTTGACCACGGTACACAGGATGGTGATCATCTGGTTGTCCAGGTCTTTGGCCTCATCGCCGGTGAGCTGGGCAACAGTGCAGGTGGACACCTTGGCGATCTCTGCCCGGTAGGCGTCCAGCGGGTGGCCGGACAGGTACAGGCCGGAAACATCCTTTTCCATCTGCAGCAGCTCGGCGGTGGAGAACTCCGCCATGGGCGGAACCTCGTAGTCGTCGGTCTGCCCTTCCCCGCCGGACATCAGGCCGAACAGGTCGATCTGGCCGTCCAGATTGTGGCGCTGGTCGTTCTCGATGCTCTTCAGGATCGGCTCCACGCTTTCCAGCATGCCGCGGCGGGAGGGTTCCAGCCCATCGAAGGCGCCGGCGCGGATCAGGCTTTCCACCGCACGGCGGTTGAGCTCGGCGCCGTGCAGCCGCTTGCAGAAATCATACAGCCCGCGGAAGGGCCGTTCCTCCCGCTTGGCCACCACCGTGTCGATCAGGTTGCGGCCCACGTTTTTGACTGCGTTCAGGCCAAAGCGGATGGCATCGCCGTCCACCGTAAATCCCCCGCGTGAAACGTTGATATCCGGCTGCAGCACCTTGATGCCCAGGCGCTGGCACTCGGTGGAATACTCGATCACCTTGGAGGTGTTGTCCAGCACGCTGGTGAGCAGCGCGGCCATAAACTCCTTGGGGTAATGGCACTTGAGGTAGGCGGTCTGGAAAGCCACATAGGCGTAGCAGGCCGCGTGGGATTTGTTGAAGGCGTAGGAGGCAAAACTGATCATCTCGTCGTAGATCTCATTTGCCACCTGTTCCGGGATGCCGTTGTTGACGCAGCCGGGGCACTCGCGGCCCGGCTCGGTGCAGCCATGGACAAAGTGCTCCCGCTCGGCCTCCATGACCTTGTGCTTCTTTTTGCTCATGGCGCGGCGGACGTTGTCGGCCTGGCCGTAGCTGAAGCCCGCCAGCTCCCGGCAGATCTGCATGACCTGTTCCTGATAGACGATACAGCCGTTGGTCACATCCAGAATGTGGGCCAACTGAGGGGTTTTGTACTGGATCTTGTCCGGCTCCCTGCGGTTGCGCAGGTAGGTGGGGATGGAATCCATAGGACCGGGGCGGTAGAGTGAGATCAGGGCGATGATATCTTCCAGGTTTTTCGGGCGCAGGCCGGTGAGCACCTGCCGCATGCCGGTGGATTCCAGCTGGAACACGCCCTCGGTCTCGCCGTTTGTCAGCATAGCGTAGGTAGCCTGGTCGTCGTAGTCGATCTTGGAGACGGCGAACTCCGGCGTGTGGCGCTGGATGGCCACCTCGGTGTCATGGATGACGGTGAGGGTGCGCAGGCCCAGAAAGTCCATTTTGAGCAGGCCCAGGCGCTCGATCTCGGTCATGTTGAACTGGGTCACCGGCAGGCCGTCGTTTGTGGAAAGCGGCACATACTCGGTGGCGGGCTCCCGGGTGATGACGACGCCGGCCGCATGGGTGGAGGCGTGGCGGGGCATGCCCTCCACCGCGATGGCAGTGTCGATCAGCTCGTGAATTTTGGGATCGGCGTCGTACAGCCCTTTCAGGTCAGGAGAAACCTCCAGCGCGTGGTGGAGCGTCATTTTCAGCTCCATGGGGATAAGCTTGGCCACCTTGTCCACGTCCTGGTAGGGCAGACCCATCACCCGGCCCACATCCCGCACGGCGTTGCGGGCGGCCATGGTGCCAAAGGTGACGATCTGCGCCACATGGTCCCGGCCATATTTTTCATTGACGTAGTCGATGACCTCCTGCCGGCGCTCATAGCAGAAGTCCACGTCAAAGTCGGGCATCGAGACGCGCTCCGGGTTCAGGAAGCGCTCGAAGATCAGGTTGTAGCGGATGGGATCGATGTCGGTAATGCCCACACAGTAGGCCGCCAGACTGCCTGCGCCGGAACCGCGGCCCGGTCCCACCGGGATGCCCTTGCTCTTGGCATAATTGATAAAGTCGTAGACAATGAGGTAGTAGTTGGTATACCCCATCTTTTTGACCACGCCGATCTCGTATTCCAGGCGGTCCTTCAGCTCCTGGGTCACCTTGCCGGGGTAACGGCGTTCCAGGCCCTCGCGGCAGAGCTTTTCGAAGTATTCCTGGTTGTCCATGCCATCGGGCGCTTTGAAGTAGGGCAGCTTGGTGTTGCCAAACTCAAAGTGAAAATCGCACATGTCGGCGATCTTATTGGTATTCTCGCAGGCTTCCGGCACCATGGCGAAGAGGTCATACATCTCGTCGGTGCTTTTCAGATAGAACTCGTCGGTCTGGAACTCCATCCGGTCCACATCGGCGATGGTCTTGCCGGTCTGGATGCAGAGCAGGATGCTCTGGGTCTTGGCGTCCTCTCTGCGGATGTAGTGGGCGTCGTTGGTGGCGACCATAGGGATGCCGGTCTCGCGGGAAAGGCGGATCAGCTGGGGCAACACCACCCGGTCCTCATCCAGGCCGTGGTCCTGCAGTTCAATGTAATAGTTGCCCTGGCCGAACAGGTCGTTATAGTAAAGCGCCGCCTGCTTGGCGCGGGCATAGTCCCCCGCCAGGATGGCCTGGGGGATCTCGCCGGCCAGGCAGGCGGACAGGCAGACCAGCCCTTCGTGGTGCTGCTCCAGCAGCTGCTTGTCGATGCGGGGCTTGGAGTAGAACCCCTCCAGGAAGCCGGCGGACACCATTTTAATCAGGTTTTTATAGCCGGTCTCGTTTTTGCAAAGCAAGATCAGGTGGTTGTTGCCGTCCACCCGGTTAACTTTATCGAACCGGGTGCGGGTGGCCACATAAACCTCGCAGCCGATGATGGGCTTGATCCCCGCGGCCACGGCGGCGTCGTAAAACTGGACGCAGCCGTACATGACGCCGTGGTCGGTGATGGCTACGGCGGTCTGGCCCATCTCCTTCAGCCGATCAAACATCCGGTCGATGCGGCAGGCGCCGTCAAGGAGGCTATATTCGGTGTGCACATGCAGGTGGGTAAACTGGCGCTTTGTCTCGCTCATGGTACTTCCTTCCGGGATGGGGATTGAGAGGTGCTGCTCTGCCGGCGGGCCTCCTCGACCCGGCGGGCAGCCTCCTGGATGCGTTTGAACCGGTGGGAGAGCCCCGCCTTGCTGACCGGCGGGTCAAATTTTTCCGCCAGACGGGCCAGGGTCAGATCGGGATATTCCATCCGCAGGCGGGCAGTCTCCCGCAGAGGTTCGGGCAAGGTGTCCATGGCACCGGACTCCTGCAGGGTACGGATAGCCATCTGCACCTGCACGGTGGCCTGCACGCTCTTGCCCAGGTTGGCTGTTTCACAGTTGGAAAGGCGGTTGGTGCGGTTGCGCATATCATTGTAGATCCGCTGTTCCATCACCCGCATGGCGCAGTTCCCCGCCCCCATAAAGGTGAGCAGGTTTTCAATCTGATCACTGGCCTTGATATAGATCACGTTAGCTCCCTTGCGCAGCGTGCGGTGGGGACGGAAATGATGTTCTGACAAGATTGCTTCCAGCTGGCGGGAAACATGATACCGCTGGGAGAGGAACTCAATGGTATAGCCCTTCTCCGGGTCGGTGGCGGTGCCGCAGCAGAGAAATGCCGTGGACAGAAAGTAGGATACACATCGCTGACAGGCAAAACAGGCAGGGTTGATGCGCAGCGCCGGCTCTCGGCCGGTGTGGCCGAAGAGTGCCAGCATCTTGGTTACCTCCGCCGGGTCCTTGACAGCAAACTCGTACAGAATGCCGGAAGCACGCTGCTTTTCGGTGATGGTGCCAAGGATGCCGCAGCGGTCGTACAGCTTGCGGACCAGCGCGGCAACGCCCTCCTGCTCGGTCTGCAGCACAACACCGCGCTCGTCAAAATATTTGCCAAAACAGGCCACCGCGTAGGCGGCAGCCTGTGCGCAGCAATGGCGCTGGATCTTGCGGCGCAGGATCTCGTTCTTGACATCCTGAGAAAAGCTCAAGGTTTGGGGCCTCCCTGGAATTGGATTTGAAAGGGCTGTTCGGCATGAGGGATGCCGTTACAGGGTACGGCGGGCATCCCGGTGCTGGACGGTGGGGGCGTACCCCAGTTTTTGACAGTACTCACCAATTTTGCGTGCAAAGGTGATGGAACGGTGTTTGCCTCCAGTGCATCCCACCGCAATCATCAGCTGGCTTTTGCCCTCCTTGACATAGAGGGGCAGGGCAAACTCCAAAAAGCTTTCAATCCGGCGCAGAAACTCCTGTGATTCAGGTGCTTTCATCACGTAGTCCACCACTGCCTGGTCCAGACCGGTGAGGTTTTTCAATTCAGGCACATAGAAAGGATTGGGCAGGCAGCGCACATCGAAAACCAGGTCGGCCTCCTGGGGGATGCCGTACTTAAAGCCGAAGGAAACCACCATCAGCGACATACCGGTTTGCCCCTTGTTCAAAAACAGGCTGCAGACCCGCTCACGGTTTTGGGCAGCGGAAAGCATGGAGGTATCGATCACATACCGTGCCCGGTCCCGCAGCGGCTGAAGCAGCTGACGTTCCCGGCGAATGGCCTCCTGTACAGGCAGCCCTTCACTGATGGTCAGCGGATGCTGGCGGCGGGTTTCCTTGTAGCGGCGGCGAATCACGTCATCCGCCGCATCCAGAAAGAGAATCTCGTAATCTACCCGCTTTTCGTCCAGTGCTGCCAGTGTCCGGTCCACGTCCTTCACACTGCGCAGCCCCCGCACGTCCAGCACCACCGCCACCCGGTTGAGCTGGTTCTCGCCCTGCTGGGCAAAATCCACCAGGCGGGGCATTAACCCGGCCGGGATGTTGTCAATGCAGAAAAAGCCGATGTCCTCCAGGGCGTTGACCGCCATCGACTTGCCCGCGCCCGAAAGGCCGGTTACAATCAGCAATTTCATGTTGGCCCGTTCCTTCCCTTCTGCCGTGCCGCCCGCAGAATGGCGGTGCAGCAACCGCCGTTGGAATTATTCCACCACACGGATCTCCCGTTCCAGGCGGTATCCGGTTTTTTCGTACACAATGCGAATGATCTCGTCGGTCAGGCGGAGCACATCCGCACAGGTAGCACCGCCGGTGTTCACCACAAAACCGCAATGCTTGGTACTGACCGCAGCACCGCCCACCGCAAATCCGCGCAGGCCGGCCTGTTCGATCAGCGCACCGGCAAAGGCGCCCTGGGGCCGCTTGAAGGTGCTGCCGGCAGAGGGCAATTCCAGCGGCTGCTTTTCCCGGCGGCGGGTCATCAGGTCCTGCATCTTTGCCTCAATGTCGGCGGAATTCCCCTGCTGAAGCTGGAACTCTGCCTCCAGGATCAGGCCGCCCTCCGTCTCAAAACGGCTGGTGCGGTAACCCAGCGCCAGCCGGTCCACCGGCAGCGTTTCCAGTTTCAGCTCATGATTGAGGAAGGACACACGGGCCAGCACCTGCTTCAGCTCACCGCCGTAGGCCCCGGCGTTCATGTAGACCGCACCGCCCACCGTACCGGGAATGCCAAAGGCAAACTCCAGTCCGGTCAGGCTGTGGCGCAGTGCCTCGCGGCAGACGTTGGCCAGCGACGCCCCCGCCGCAGCAGTCAGCCGGGTTCCGGTAACCTGAACGGGGCGCTTCATTTCCACCGTGCAGATCACAGCGCCGCCAAAGCCGGCGTCCGAAAAGAGCGTGTTGGAGCCGTTGCCCAGCAGATATATCCGCACGCCGGCGTCCCGGCAAAGTTCTACTGTGCGCAGCAGCTGCGCCGGGGTCTCGGGCAGGCAGAACACCGCGGCGGGGCCCCCGATCTTGAAGGTGGTGTGCCGGCTGAGCGGTTCGTCCTGCATAACCGGCAGTTGTTCTGCCCGCAACGCCCGCACAAGTGCTGCAATCTCTGCCATAAATGTCCTCCGTCCAGGATAAGTTTGTACCGGGCCGCCGGGGCCTGGGCCATCAGATTGAGTTTGCCAGGGCGGCTGCGCCGATCACACCGGCATCGTTGCGCAGTACGCAGGCGCGGATCTCGGGGCAGCGGCCTGTGGTAATATTATGCGTTTCCCGTTCCACATAGGCGCGGACGGGGGCCAGCAGGACCTCGCCCTGATTGGAGACGCCGCCGCCGATGCAGACCACCTCCGGTTCAAAGGTGTTGACCACATTGGCGATGCCGCAGCCCACATATTCCAACCAGTTGTGAATGACTTTTTTGGCGGTCTCGTCGCCCTGCTCCATGCCGTCAAAGGCGGTTTTGGCGTTGACGTGGTCCAAGTCGCCGGCGATCTTCCACATGAGGGAATCCGAGTCCTGACGCATGGCATCGCGGGTGTCCTCGCTGAGGGCACGGGCGGAAGCATAACGCTCCCAGCAGCCCTTGCGGCCGCAGTTGCACTGACGGCCGTCCTTCACAATGACGGTATGGCCCATCTCGCCGGCGGCAAAATTGAAGCCACGCAGAATTTTTCCGTTCAGGATGATGCCGCTGCCAATGCCGGTGCCCAGCGTGATGATCACCGCATCCCGGTACCCCTTGGCGCCGCCGGCGATATACTCGCCAAAGGCGGCGGCATTGGCGTCATTTTCCACATAGACCTTGCAGCCCAGCAGCTTTTCCATATCAGGTCCCAGATTCCAGTCGTAATAGTTGAAATTGGTGTTGTATCCCACAAAGCCAGTGGTGAAATTGACGCTGCCCGGCGTGCCGATCCCCACATACTCCACCTGCTCAAAAGGGACATTGTTATCCTTGGCGACGGTGCGGCAGAGCTTTGCCAGCGCCGCCTCCAGATCTTCAGCCGGGCGGGGCAGACGGGTAGCCCAGGTGGTTTTGCCGATGATCTCGTATTCCTCGTTGACCAGACCCGCGGTCATGGTGGTGCCGCCCAGGTCAATGCCGATGGTATATTTCATGATAACAGTCCTCCTATTTCCTCCGCAGATCCCCTGCGGTGCAGTCTTAGAATATTCACCAGCGCCGCAGCGCTGCTGTTGACCACGTGGTCGGCGGGATAGTCCACCTCTTCCAGCAGGGTCAGCAGCGGGGCAATGTTTTCCCGCAGCTGGCGGGTGGTGTGAGCGTCCGAGTCCAGCGACACGTAACAACCATTTTCGTAGCAGGCACGCACCAGCTTGCGCATGTTGGGAATCCCATCCCGGCGGACGTTGAAGGAGTTGCCGTTGAGCTCCACCACTTTGTGGTTGCGGGCAAAGGCACGGGTGACCAGCTCGTAATCATAACGGTAGTTTTCCTGCTCTGAATGGCCGATGCAATCCACATACGGATTTTCGGCCACTGCCAGCCAGAGATTGGTGGCCTCCCGCCGGGTAAGCAGCCCGGGCAGGCAGGGGCTGTGGATGGAAGCCACCACCCAGTCCATCTGACGCAGCAGCGATTGGGGCAGATCCAACCCGCCGGCGGTATCCATCACGTTGGCCTCGGCACCGAAGAGCAGTGTGACACCATGCAGCTGGCGGCCCAGCGAAGTCAGATTCTGAAAATGCCAGATGTGCGGGGCATCCGGCATGGCCGGCGCATGGTCGGTGACGGCCAGTACCCGATAGCCCATCCGGGCTGCCGAGTCTGCCATCACATCAATGGTGTGGAAGGCATGGGTGGCGCTGAGAGTGTGGGTGTGCAGGTCTGCGATGATCGGATACATAGGTGCGGTGCGCTCCTTTTGTGCTGCCATGTTGATGGACTTCACAGGACGTCGTTCTGCAGGCCCAGCTGCCGCAGCAATTCCTTGGCGGCGTTGTAGCCCATCTCCTTGGCACGGTTGTTCATGGCGGCAGTCTCGATAATGACGGCCAGGTTCCGCCCAGGCATGACAGGGATAACCATGTTGGGCACCTGAACGCCCAGAATGTCGGTTGTCTGGCTTTCCAGCCCGGTGCGGTCATAGTTTTTGGTGCGGTCCCAGGGTTCCAGCTCGATCACACTCTCCACCTCGACACTGTTCTTGACAGCGCCAATGCCGAACAGCCGTGCCACGTTGATGATACCGATGCCACGCAACTCAATAAAATGGCGAATATTTTCAGGCGAGGAACCCATGATCCGCTTGGAAGAGACGCGGCGCAGCTCAACGGCATCGTCCGCAATCAGGCGGTGCCCCCGCTTGACCAGTTCGATGGCGGTCTCGCTCTTGCCGACGCCGGAATCCCCGGTGATGAGGATGCCCTCACCGTAAACCTCCACCAGAACGCCATGCCGGGTGATGCGGGGGGCCAGTTCCGTGTTCAGGGTGGTAATCATGCTGCCCATCAGCGGGGAGGTCATCTCGTTGGAGAGGAGCAATGCCACGCCGTATTTGCGGGCAAACTCCAGCATTTCCGGCAGCGGGGTCAGACCGCGTGTAAGCACCACAGCCGGCGGCTGAAAGGAAAACAGCTTTTCCAGATGGGTGCGGCGGCTGGTCTCGTCCAGTTCATTGAGGTAGGAAAACTCCGTCAAACCGATGATCTGGATGCGCAGATGGTCAAAGTATTGGTAGTAGCCCGCAAGGAAGATGCCGGGGCGGTAGACCTCGGTGGCATAAATCTTGATCTCTTTCAGATCCTTCGGCGTAAAGGCGACGGTCAGGCCGGACTCTCCGGCGATGCGATCCAGTGTGACAAAAAAGTGTTGTTCTTCCATGC
Source organism: uncultured Gemmiger sp. (assembly GCA_944388145.1). GTDB lineage: Bacteria > Bacillota > Clostridia > Oscillospirales > Ruminococcaceae > Gemmiger. The sequence goes on from CALXHQ010000001.1 coordinate 128,520, forward strand.
AAGGTTCGCCCCTTTCGTTTCCTTCGCGGCGGCAGGCAGCCCGCTGCGGCCGCATTTCGTTTCCATTATAACGTAAGGCCCGCTTTTTGTACAGCGATTGCGGCACAAAAAGCGGGCGAACCCTTCTTTTTTAGAAAGCGTCAGGGCGCTGCCAGGCGGCCGGCAGCGGCACGGACCCGTGCGTCCAGCCGGTACAGTCCCCAGGACGCCAATGCCGTGAGGATCAGATAGGCGACAAACAGCAGGGCTGTGTCCCGCCGGGTCAGCGCTGCCAGGTCAAACCTCTGCACCAGCTGCAAAATGAGGAAGTGGTGCACCAGAAAGACCGCATAAGAATACTTGCCCGCCAGCGCGCAGCCGCGGGCAAGCGGAGCGGGCACCGCCCGGTCCGGCCAGGCGGACATCAGGGTAAACACTGCTGCCGAAACCAACGCGCAGAATATTTTGGCATCGATCGCGACCACCTGGCCCAACGCCCACAGCACAGGCCAGGTGAGCACTGCGGGCACCAGGGCCCAACGGGCGGGGCGTCTACCGCCAACAAACCAGATGCCGAACAAAAACTCCAACAGATGCACCCCGATGAGCTGCCGGTCCAGCCCGGAAGCATGCAGAGCCAAAGCCAGCACAGCCGTGACCAGCCAGGTGAACAGGCGGCTGCGCTGCATGGCCTTGTACAGAAGCGGAAAGAGCAGATAGAAAAACAGGATACTGCCCAAAAACCACTCGCCCACACAGGCGAAATCGGTGCTGACAATACCAGCCGCCACGGCAAAGTTGTCCAACCCAAGAAAGGTCAGCAGCAGAGTTGGGGTTTTGGCGGCGGCATAATAGCCGGGCTGGGTGACAAAACGCAGGGAAAAACAGATGCACCAAGCCAGCCAGAACATGGGATAAACGGCCATGGCCCGCCGCCTGTAAAAAGCAGGAACTGAAAAGGGCCGGCGCGCCGTATACGCCAGGGCGGCCCCGGACACGATGAAAAACAGCGAGGACCCAAAATCCCCCAGATAGACCCCGCCGGGCAACGTGCTGGTGAACAGTTTGTGGGGCAGGGTGAAATATCCGGTAACCGTGGCGTTAAAATGGACAACCAGAATGCAAACCAGGGCGACAGTGCGCACCAGGTCCAGATAAAACAGGCGCGGGCGTTTGGACATCAGGGGCCTCCCCTTTTCAAAAGTTTGCAGGTATCTCCAATCCGCCAGAAGTGTTTGCGGCGCAAAACCGCAGAGAACGCATCCGCAGTATGGCAGACACCGCTTTTTGCGGAACATGGAAATTCGATCCCGCTCTGAGAGCCGTGGTGGTCATCTGCCGCGCAGGCGGCGGCGAAGGGCCCGAACCAAGTTTTTGCCGCTCTCTGCCATATCCTGGGTCTCATACAGCGCGCAGGACATGCGTTCGGGCGCGGCAGCTGCGGCAGACGCCGGGAGCAGTTGCAATGTACCGTAACCATTGCTCTGGGCGGCCAGGAAAAGCAGCTGCCAGTCCGCCGGGGTATCCAGCGGCGGCAGCCCCTGCGGGAAAGCGTCGGCACGCAGCAGCACCGTGTCCGCCGTTGGCAGCGGGACGGCTGTGGCAATGGGTACGCGAAGGCCGCGCTCTTTCGCCCGGGCGCACAGGTCGGGCAATGCCTGCTTCCAGCGCGCCATCCGCAGGGCATAGACGGAGCCGCAAGCGGGCGGGGCTGGCACCGCAAGGCCCATCAGCGGGTCTGCCGCCAGCAAAGCTGCTGCGGCGGCACAGGTGGCGGCATCCTCCGCCAGCAGGCGGGCGGTGCGGCAGGCATACCACTCCCCTGCCGTGCGGGGCGGTCGGGCCGGCGGGCGGGCAAGACAGACAATCTCCCCCGGATGCAGTTCCACCCTTGCGCCGGGGTTCCAGCGCACCAGGCGGACTTTTGGTGCCGTTCCGGAAGCCGGCGCAGCAGGCAGCACCGCATGCCAATGCAGGTTGCGGGCCAGATCGGCCAGCGGTTGGGTGCGCAGCAGGCTGCGGATCAGTTCCTCCACCGGAAAGCCGGTATTGGACTTCAGCCATTGCAGCAGCTCCCAGGCGGCGGCGCCGTCGGTACGGCGAAGCTCATCGGCATACGGTGTAAAAAAGCTGCGCCGCTTGAAGAAGGGGCAGCCACGGCGGGCCAGCAGTTCAGCCGGACAGGCCATGATGGGGTTGACAAAAATCTCCGCCAGGTCTTCAGTGTCCACCGCAGTATCCCAGCGATAGCCCAGCGCTGCGAAGTGGGCGGTAAAACGAGTTTCATGGTTTTGTATGGACTGTTCGTAGCCCTGCGGCAGCGGCATCTGCTGCCAGTAGTCCCAAAAGGCGTTTGAAAGGAACAGCCGGGGCCGCAGGGCAAGAAAGTGGGATTGAATATGCTCCGGCACTTGTCCCCTGCGCCCGCCAAAGCGACGGCTTTTCATGGCATAATGGCGGGTCAGACCCCAAAAATCCAGCTCCGGGCGGGCATCCATCCGGGCAAAGAACGGCTCCAGCGGATGCACCGGCCCCGCCAGGGTATAATTCATTAACACCAGCTCGTCTACGCCGGACAGGCCATCCCGCCCCAGGGCAAACAGAGCCTCCCGATAGGCCCCCACGTCCATGCCGGTGTTTTCCCGTTCCAGCAGGCGGGCCCCCATTTGCCGTACCGCGGCACGGGAGGCCGCCTCCAGTTTGCCGTTTGTGACAAATAACACCTTTGCCCCCGCGGCCAGGAGCGCACGCACGGCAAACAGGCAGGCGGTATCCGCCTGCCCGTTGGGATCATAATGAAAATAGATGACAGTCCGGTTCATTGCGGTTTCCCCCTGCCGGCGGTTCAATCCTCGTAGCTGTCCAGATAAGGGCCAAATACGGCACGTTTGGCGTCCATGACTGTCTGGTAGACGCTCTTGGGCAGGTGGTCCCGCAGCCAGTTGCGGGCACGGCGCCGGCGGGTGTTGGAATAGGGGCCATACACCTTCAAGCCGAAATGCCGCCGTGCAGCGAATGCCTCCACCGCACGGGAAGCTCCCCAGAAGCTGGTACAATCCAGAATGCGCGCCATCGGGCGAATCATCCCGGTGGCATAGGCCTGCATGGTATCGTTGTGCAGCACCGCAAAAGTCTGGCTCATCACCACCGCCGGGTAATATCCCGCCGCCTGGGCCACAAAGGGATAGACACGCTCAATGGCATGACTGATGGTCCCGTCCACCGGCAGCGGTTCGGGCGGGAAATCACTGTGCTGCCAGGGATGTTCAAACAGCGGGCGCAGCGCCTTGACCCGGAACCAGAACACGCTGCCAAAGGGGGCAATGGGGTTCTTCTCACCGGAGATGGGCACATCAATGCCAAGGCACTTCATCAAGGCGCGGGTATGATCAAAGTTGGGGCCCCAGCCGCCGGAGCACATGTTGAGGAAATAGGCGCCGTGGGTGGGAAACGGCGGGCAGAGGATGCCCAGGTAGGGGTCCTTTTCAAATTCGGTGAGCACGTTCAGCACATGGGCACTGCTGTGGCAGACATTCTCGTTGCAAACATAGCCGAAGCTGGCCCCCACACTGCCCGGTTTGGTCTGGATGGCCTTTTTGTCATGCATAAAGCAGCAGTAATCATAGCCGCTCAGTTGGGGGGCCAGGTCGCAGAGAAAGGCCGCCACATCCCGGCCGCGGTTTTCCACCACCGTAACCTGGACACTGTGCACGGCAAGCCCGTCAAAAGCTTGCAGGATGGCCGCCTTTTTTTCCTCCGTGTCGGTGGAGATAAACACATCGGTCTCCGGCGGCATTTTGGCGGCAAAGGCCCGGCTGTCCGGCAGCATATCCGTAAAATAGAGGTGCATGGCCAGGGCAATGCGCCGGTTTTGGCGGATGTCTGCCACACAGGCCGGGTCCTGCACGCGGTCCGGGATGATGCGGGTCAGTGCCAGGTCCCGGGTAAAATCGTAGGGGTGCATGGTGCGCACCATATTCTTCCAAAGCAGGTCCAGGGGATAGCTGGTCTCGTCCCGCAGGTAATCGTACAGTTCCCGGGCAGGCTCACCGGCCGTGTCGTTCAGGTAAGCCTCCAGCCCATGCATGAAACTGCGCCTCTTGAACAACGGGCATTTTTTGTCCCGCAAAAGCCGCACCGGGCAGACCAGCAACGGATAATCGGTGAACTCCTTCAAGTCATCGGTGTGCACATAGACATCCCACCGGTAGCCCTTGTCGGCAAACTGCCGGGTAAAAACCGTCTCATACCGCTGGATCGAGTCGTTATAGCCGTTGATCATCGGCATCTCGTCCCAGTATTGCTGCAAATCTCTGGTCTGGACAAATTTTTTGCGGTAGACAATAAAGTGGGACTGGATGTGCACCGGAAGGAAATCGTAGGCATATTTGCCTTTGAAGGGGGTGTCCTTGCCGCCGTGGTGGACGGTCAGCCCCCAGAAATCCAGGTCCGGCTTTTTTGCCATGGCGTCAAACATCTCCCGCAGGGGGCGCACAGGCCCCATCAGGGTGGAGTTGGTCATGACAATCTCATCAAACTGGCAGAGCTTTTCCCAGCCATAACTGTCCAGCGCCGTCTTGTAGGCCCAGACATCCAGGCCCTTGTTTTCCCGCACAATAATATTTTGAGTGAACCGCTCAAACGTCCTGTGCCCGGCTTCGCTCAGTTTGCCGTTGCAGACGACAACCAGCTCGGTAAGGTTTTTGCACAGGTCGGCAAGGTAGTAAACGATAAAGTCATCCACAATGCCGTTTTTTTCGAAGAAAAAGAAGATGCCCAGTCGTTTCATAAGCTGTGTTCGGTCTCCCCTGCGTTTTTCAGGATCTGCTGGATGAGAGTGGGGTCGCCCCAGATGCCCGGGCTGTCATACGGGCGGTCGGGGTAGGCACCGTAGTCCAGCCGGATGCGGTAATGCTTATCCCGCAGGAACTGCTCTACCCGGTCGGCCAGCGAAACCGGTTTGCCGGTGCACACATTGATGATGCCGTTCACCTCGTTCTGGACGCTGGCCAGCACGATCATGCAGGCCAGATCCCGCACATCAATAAAGTCATAGAGATTTTTGCCGCTGGTGAAGGGGAATGTTTCCCTTCCGTCCAGCTCCGCCTGGGTGATTTTTGCAAAGATGGAGCTGCCGTGGACCTCGTCTCCGGTGATGTAGTACGCCCGCAGCCAATGCAGGCGGCAGGGCCCGTCCTTCAGCGAAAGCATCAGGCTTTGGCGCAGGGCATTTTTGGCAATACCATACTGGCTTTGGGGGTTGCAGGGGGTGTCGGCCTTGATGGCCCCCTCCCAGTACCCCACCTCGTGCATGGTTCCCATAACCGTCATGTCCTTCAGACCGGCCTTAGCCATGTTGTTCAAAAACACCACATGGCTGGACAGATCCTTCATATGGGCGGAGGAATTGTGGATAAATCCGTCCCGCCAGGCCAGGTGGATCAGCACATCGGGTTCGCCCATCTGACGGTAGACATCCTTGGCACCGCTGAAAATTGGCACATCACAAAACTGGGCACGCTCGTCCACGCCCTTGAACTGAAAGTCCGAGGCAATCACGTGGTAACCACGGTCCAGCGCCGCCTTGACCACATGGCGGCCGATATATCCGGCTGCGCCGGTAACCAGAATCGTTTTCATTATAATTCCTCCCTGTTGGGGATCCACTGATACAGACCTTGCAGGTGCAGCGAGTACAGGGCCAACGCCGCCATCTGCTTCTTATTTTGCCCTGCCACCCGCAAAAAGTCAAATGCGCGGCGTGGAAGGGCGGCGTCCAGCGCCGGACGCAGAGACTGCCAGGCACGGCTGCGCACGCTGTGCGGCGCGTGGGCATCCCGCAGCTGGTGCATGAGAAAGGTAACGATTTCCGCCCGGCGCTGTGCCGCCACTGCTGCCCGGGAACCGCCCCGGCACCAACGGCGCAGCGCGTTGCCCTCGGCCGAAGCCCACAGCGCCGCAGCCTGTACCCGGGCTGCAATGTCCGACTCAGAAAAGCTGACCGAAGTGCTGGCGGCACGCTCGTAATGCAGGCAGGCCACCTGGGGGCGGTACACGGCCCGCCCCATGCGCAGATGAAAGGCCGCGTTAAAGACAAAGTCCTCCACGCCGCGGCGGCAGCGCGTGTCGAATCGCAGGTCCCCCAGCGCCGTGCGGCGATAAAGCGCATTCCAGACAAACAGCGGCCCGCAGGCTTGAAGAAATGCATCATACGCTCTGCCGCCGGCCCCCGGTTCCAATGTCTGGGCGCTGCCCGGCGTGTGGGGCAGCTCGATCTGGCTGCCGCTGCGGGTACGAAACAGTCGGTAATCCATCCGCACCAGGTCAGCCCCGGCACGTGCGGCTTCCCCGTGGGCAGCTGCCAGAAAGCCGGGCAGAAAAGTATCGTCATCATCGCAGAAGGCGATGTACTCCCCTGCCGCAGCAGCCAGACCCGCGTTGCGGGCTGCGCAGATGCCGGCGTTGATCTGGTGGATCACCCGTACACGGGGATCCTGGCGGGCGAACCGGTCACACAGATGCGGGCTGGCATCGGTGGAGCCATCGTCGATCAAGATCAGCTCCAAATCGGAGAAGGTCTGTTGAAGCACGCTTTGTACTGCTGCGGTGAGATGCTCGGCCGCATTGTACACCGGCATGATGACACTGATTTGTGCCACGGGGGAGAAGCCTCCTTCTTTCAACGTGTTTTGCCACGGCCTTTCAGCAGTGCGTAGAGGATATCATAGGGGAGCGGCAGGCGAAACAGACGCCGCAGAAAGCCGATCTTCCAGCGGGAAGCGGCAAAATCCCGCGCCAGCTGCCGGGGATGCCGCAGATACTCGTTCCAGGTGCCGGGGGCGGCCAGACGGAAGCGGACCCCGTCCTCCAGCCAAAAGTCGCCGAAGCAGGCAGCCTCCTGCAGAGCCGGCCGGCGTGACATGGCAAGAAACGGCGCAATGGCAGCATCCGCCGGCAGGGTCAGGCCGGCATGCGGGCCTGCCGCCCACAGGGCGGCAAAGCGCCTGGTCCCCTCTTGCAGCGCCAGCAGGGTGCGGGGCGGGGTGATGCTGTCCTGCACCGGCATGGGGGGGCCCTGGGGTGTCCGCCGATACCCCAGCGTGGCACCGCAGGGTTCCGAGATCAGGTATTCCAGCAGCGGCTGGCTCATCCAGAACCACAGCGGAGCCGGTTGCCCGTCAAAGAGATAGACCTGCGCCTGCTCCAGCGCAAGATGTTCCCGCAGGCGGCTGTCACATGCCAGATAGAGACCGCGGAGCGGGACACCGCAGAGTTCCTGCAGCACCCGCTGCGTGGTTCCGCCGCTGCCGATGTCCACAAGAAACGTACCGGGCCGGGTTAGCTCATAACCAGCCAGATAAGCGCGCACCGCCGCGGCGGATTGCCGCACCGGCTCCCCCGCCGGGGTGCGGCTGAACGCACTGAGCTCCCGCAGGAAGTTTTGCAGCGGTGCTGACAGCGGGCGGGTCCGCAGGTCAAAGCTTTGGGTGTCAGCCCAACCCGGCAGGCGGGTACCGGGGGCAAACCCGCAAAAGTGTAGGATTTCTGCCGTGGACAGAACCTGACGGGGCAGCGTGTCGGCAAGCAGTTCCAGCACCGGCGGGGTCATGGAGCGCATGAGCAGCGCCGGCATCAGGCTTTGCCTGGAAACCCGCAGATAGGCTGTGTCCCGGGCGCCGGCCAGACGGGCCACCTGCTGCATCTGGTACATATCCCGTGCCAGAAAAACCAGCCGGCCGCCGGGCACTGCGCCGGCCTTCTGCCGAAGCCACCCGGCAAAACTTACCGCCAGCGGCCCCAGCACCGAAAAGCCGAACCGCTCCTGCGGGTCGGTGATCTCAACCGCACGGTTGGACAGCCAGGCATACATGGTTTTTTGTGCAGAGGAACCGTGCTCCGGCAGATACCGGGGCAGCAGCGGGCGCCCGGCAGTGTGCACACAGCGGATGCCTGCCAGCGCAGCCCCCAGCTGATCGGCCCGGCGGTCATCGCCAAAAAACAGGACCTGCCCCGCCTTCATACCCGTTTTTTGCAGGAAAACCGTGAACAGCTTGCCGCTGCGCTTTTGCACGCCGAACTCACAGGAGACAAAAACACCGTCCCAGTCAGGATAGCCGCAGCGCGCCAGCAGCCGGGTGATCTCGCCGGCCGGCAGGTACATATCCGACACGGCGTAGACCTTCTGCCCCCGTTCCCGGCAGCGGCGGTAAAAAGCCTGCATGGCTGCGTCGGCCCGGCAAAGGGTATTTTCGGCCGCAAGTTCGGCATCCGGGGTCAGGCCGGCGAGTTCCGGCCGGGCATAGATTTCGGCCAGGGTAACCTCCCGCGGGGTACAGGCAGCGCGGGCCTGCGCCTCGGCGGCTATGCGGTTTTGGGCGAAGCCGGCAGGGACCTGCCCATGGGATTCCATCCAGCAAAACAGGTCGGTGGGGGCGGCCACATCCCGGTGAAGCAGCGTATCAAACACATCAAAGGCAACTGCCGGATACCGGGCGGCAAGCCGGTCATACTCAGGCATCCCGACTTCGCCGTCCTTTCTCACTAAAGTGCGTTATCTTTGCCTGCGCCTGCGGGGGCATTGCTTTTGGGGAAACGGATGGCAGGGCGAAAGCGGATGCCCTGCACAAAACCCCGCCAAATAATGCCGATTCGCTCCGCCTTGCCCGGACAACGGCCAAACAGTACCTGCGCCGTGTGCCAGGCGTCCTTAAACAGCAGCCACAGCCAACCTGCTGCGCCTTCCCGCCGGTAGAGAGGTACGTCATTGCGGTAAAAATAGGAATACCGGGGCAGACGGTCGGGTGTATCCCGGGCAATGTTGACGATGCTGCTTTGCTTCATGGCGTGGATTACCACGCTCTGGGAGACCGTATAGCAGGGCAGCGACCGGGAAATGCGGCGGGTATACTCCCAGTCATCCGACCAGATAAAGAACTCGGCAATGGGCAGGCCGAAGCGCCGCACAACATCGGCGGGTACAAACAGGGACACAAAGCTGGCCATCACGCTGGGAATCGGCAGCCCACCGGGGACATCGTATCCGGCAATGTCCCGATAAGGGGTGCGGCGCTGGCGGTTCATGGGCTGGTCGTTCCCCTGCCGGTCCACAGCGCGGGAAGAAAGCCAGCCGAATTCCGGCAGATCGTAAGCGGCATCCAACAGGGCAGCCAGCGCGCCGGGCTGCGGCAGTGTGTCATCGTCCATGATCCATACTGCGTCGTAGCCGGCCCGAACTGCCAGGTCAACCCCCAGCGAGAAGCCTCCCGCCCCGCCCAGATTCTGCCCTGTGGTGTGGACTTTCAAATCCGGGCCGGCAAGCTGGCGCAGCAGGCGGTCGGTACCGTCGGTGCTGGCGTTGTTGACGACCAAAATATCGCAGGACGCTCCCTTTTGCGCGCGAAGGCAGGCTATGCATTCGGCCAAAAGGTCCCTGCGGTTGTAGGTAACCACCACGGCGGCAATGTGCTGCATAACGGTTACCCCTCCTGCTGTTTGGGGAACAGCTTGCGCCGGAGAAAGGCGGTTCCCTTGCGGAGCCAGTGCTGGGGTTCCAGATACACAATGTCCAGCTCCTGGTAGGTGATGCGGTTGGTGATCAGCCAGGCATCCAGCAGGCGCTCGCTGACAAAGCCGAACACCCGCTTGTCATTGTCGGAATAATGGGAGATATCCAGCTCCCGCTCCAACTCAAAAAGGATATCGAACAGCCAGGCACTGTAATGTTCCAGCAGTTCCTTGCGCATGATAAACATATTGAAGTGGTGGCCGTGGGTCTTGGACATATACAGGTCATAAGCGGGCAGATACTCAGGGCACTTGCGCTGGATGATGCTGCGGGTGGTGGTCAGGTCCCGCTTGTGGTGGGCATGGATGTACTGGGTATAGTTGGTCTCGATATAATAGTGCCGCTCCCGCGGAAGAATCACATTGGTGTGCTGAAGGATCTCGTTAAGCTCCGCCCCGGAGATAACGCGCTGCTTTTTGGAAGCAAAGCGGTGATGCCTGCTGGCAAAATAACGGCGGTAATGCACCAGGCCGAGAAAGTCGGCGTCCACATTGTGCACCGCCCAATACAGCCCGGTCAGCTCACAGAAATTGGGATTTTTGGCTGAGATGTTCTCACCGGTATCATCGCCGGTATAGCCAATGTCAGGATGGATCGCATGGCCCATCTGTACGGGAAAATACACAGGGTCATCCGGTACCCAGTAGGGCTTATGCGTTGCGATGATGATTTTGGTCTCCACGTCTGCTCCCCTGTTTTCCCGGCAGTCCGCCGCAGCCGACCACCGCGCTCCTATTTTCCAAAAAATCCATGCGCACCAAAGTGCATGGACAATCCTACCCTATTTTGTATAGTATATCGCTTTTTACACAGATTACAAGTTACAGTTCATAAACAGAGATGTAAAAATCTGGTGAACATTCGTTGATTCGACATATTTCGCAGGCCTTTGCCGTGCAGCCCGCGTGATCAGCTGGTTTTTTCGTCCTCAGACTCAAACTGCTCCTGTTCTTCCACCAGCTTTTCCCACTCGTCAAAAAGTTCCTGCTGGTGAAATCTGGTATCGTCCAAGTCATCGCACTTGTCCCGCACCAGCAGATGGTCGCGGAGCACCTCCGGGTCGTTGAGTTCGTTTTCCAGCTCGACAATATGGGCTCCCAGCTGTTCGATCTCGGTTTCCACCGCTTTGATTCGGGCGCGGACTTCCGCCCGGCGGCGGCGCTGCTCCTTGCCGTAGGCCAGGCGGACAGGCTTTGCCTCAGCCGTGGTATGCGATGCAGGCGGGTCGTTGTCTTTTTCCCGCAGGGCGGCGAAATCCCGGTAGAAGGTGGTATCACCGTTGTCCAGATAGAGAATGGGACAGCCCAGCGTCTGCATCAGGTAGCGGTCATGGGTGACCAGCAAAAGCGTGCCGGTGTAGGCGGCCAGCGCCTGGGTCAGGCTCTCCCGCACATAAATATCCAGATGGTTGGTGGGTTCGTCCAGGAACATCAGGTTGGGACGCTCCAGCGCCAGCTCGGCAAAGCGCAGACGGGCCAGCTCACCGCCGGAGAGAGAGGCGCAGTCCTTGAACACCTCCTCGCCCCGGAAACCGAAGCGGGCCAGGTGGCTGCGGACCTCCAGCTCTGTAAACCGGGGATATTTGTCCCAGATGGCGTCGATCACCCGACCGATGCGCCGGGCCTGCTGCTGGGTAAAAATGCCCGCCCGGGCGCCGCCGCCCAGCCGCACCATACCGCTGGAGGGGCGGCGCTTGCCGTCCAGCACCTGAAGCAGCGTGGATTTGCCGGTGCCGTTGGGGCCGGCGATGACCAGCTTATCCCCCCGGTGGACCACATAGTCCAGATCCCTGACCAGCGTGCGCTCCCCGATGCGGATGCAGACATGCTTCATGGTGACAAGTTCGTCGTAGGGTTCAATGTCATACTCAAAGCGGAAGTTCAGCTCCCGGGCTTCGTCCACGGGGGCGGCGGTGATTTCCAGCTTTTCCAGCTGTTTGCGCCGGCTTTGGGCCATTTTTGTGGTGGAGGCCCGCACCAGGTTGCGGTCGATGTAGTCTTGCAGTTTGGCGGCCTTTTCCAGGTCAGCCTCCCGCTGCTTGCGCTGGCGCTCGTCGGCGGCCTGGCGCTGGGGCAGGTAGGCGGAATAATTGCCCTTGTAGACCTGGATCGTTTTGCCCCGCAGCTCCCAGATTTTGGTGCAGACAGCGTCGAGGAAATAGCGGTCATGGCTGACCACCAAAACAGCGCCGCGGCAGGTTTTCAGGTAGCTTTCCAGCCAGGCCATGGTCTCGATGTCCAGATGGTTGGTCGGCTCATCCAGGATCAGGATATCGGGCTGGCGCAGCAGCAGCCCGGCCAGACGCAGGCGGGTCTGCTCGCCGCCGGAGAGCACCCCGGCCAGTTTTTGCCAGGTGTCGGCGGGAAAGCCCATACCGGACAGCATCTTACGGATCTGGGTGTCCATGTTATAGGCATCCATGGCATCGATGATCGAGGTGCAGCGCTCAATTTCAGCCGACACAGCCGGGTCATTGGGAGCGGTGGCCAGCTGCTTTTGTAAAGTTTCCAGCCCTGCCATTGCGTCCAGTGCCGGACGGAAGGACTCCTTCATCGTGTCGTAGATGGTCAGTGAGGGGTCCAGGCGGGCAGTCTGCTCCAGATAGCCGCAAGTGGCGCCGGCGGCAAAATCAGCGCTGCCGGTATCCGGCTGGCTCTGGTTGCAGAGAATGCGCAGAAGCGTTGTTTTGCCGGTGCCGTTGGCGCCGATAATGCCAATCCGGTCCCCCTTTTCCACACCGGCCGTGATGCCGCGCAGCACCTCGTGTTCGCCGAAACTCTTGCCCAGGTCTTGCAGTTCGATCAGCATACTTTCTCCATCCTTATATTCCCCGGCGGCGAATTTGCCGGGTGTGGCAGGCCATAACCCAAAAGTTTGCCGCTGCCCGGTTCGGGATGCAGCGGCAAACGGTGGGCCTGCTTACAGGTCGTTCATATGGCGGCGATTGCGCACGCCGACGTTTTCCAATTCCTCAGGTTCCATTACAATCCGGTACAATTCCTCGAAGCTGGCAATGGTGTGTTTAGGTTCAATGCCGGAACTGTTGTCAGCGCCGGCAAAATTGACCCAACAGGTGTCCAGACCGGCGTTGCGGCCGCCCTTGATGTCGGCATAAAGGTCATCACCCACCACCAGCACCCGGCTGCGGTCGTTAACCCCCAAATCCTTGAGGGCGTGGTCAAACAGTTTGGCCGAGGGTTTGGCTGCGCCGACCTTCTCGGAAATATAGATGCCGTCCATATAGCGTTCAATGCCGGAATCGCGGATGCGGGCCTGCTGCACTTTGGCAGAGCCGTTGGAAACAATGGCCAGGGTTGCCACCTCGCCCAGCTCCTGCAGGGCGGTCAAAGCTCCGGGAATTGTGTCGGGATGCAGGGCCAACTGGTTCTCATAATACTCGTTGATCTCGCGGCTCTTGCCGTTGTCAGGCAGGCCCATTGCCTGCAGAAAGCGGGCAAACCGCACCGCAAACAGTTTGTTGCGGCTGATTTCCCCCTTGGCAAAGCTCTGCCACAGCTTGCTGTTGACCTGGTGGTAGGTGTCGCAGGCAGAGGCATCACTGGGCAGTTCATAACGGGTAAGCGCATCGGCAAGAGCTTGACGCTCAGCAGCGTCAAAGTCCAGCAGCGTGTTGTCGGCATCGAGCAAAAGGCAGGTATAATATGCCATTTCTGGTTGCTCCTTCAAAGATTCAAATGATAGACGGTGCCCGGCAGGTCAGCCGTCAGCCCCCCTGCGGCGACGTGTTGTCGGAGGACGGCGTTGGGGATGGGGCAGGCGTAGAAGCGGATGCCGTAACCACAATGGTGTAATCTGCCGCAACGCCGTTGTTGGCGGCGTGCACCGTATAGTTGCCCGGCTGAGGCGGCGTAAACTGGACACTGTCCCCGGTGGGGTTCCAGTCCGGCATCTGGTCACAGGACCAGGTGGTATCCCCGTTGCGGTTGTCCACTGTGACGTAGAGAGTCACCGTGCTGCCGGCGCGCATGGTCTGCGGCACCGACAGATGCACCGAAGTGGCCGGTGCACTGACCGTCACCGTAAGGGTAACCTCGTCACGCCCGCCATTGATTTCCACCCCTGCCTTGATGGTATAGGTACCGACCTCGGTGGGGGTAAAGCTGAAGCTGCCTGCCGTGGTCTGCAGTTCATCATTCACTGCCCACTGCACCAGGCTGTTGTCGGTGGGCTGGCCGCCCAGAGTGACTGCTGCGGTAAAGGAGACAGTCTCCCCCAAAAGGATGGTGGTGTCGCCCTTGTCCAGCGTAAGGCCGACACGGGCGTCGTTGAAGATGGCCGAGACCGAGATGTCGCTGGTAACGCGGTCCACGCGGGTGGCGTCCCGCACGCCGTCGCTCCACTGGGAGAAGGTAAAGCCTTCGGCCGGCTTGGCGGTCACACGGATCGTCTCGCCGTCTGCCACCTCAAAGCGCTGGGAAATCTTGGTTTCCCCGTTGTACTCCAGCTGACCTTCGCCGGACTGGATGCCGTAACTGACGGTATGCATCAGCGGGGTGGGGCTGGGCGTGGCCGGCGCCTCGGCAGCGGGCTGGGAGGCGCGGCGAGGGATATCGTCGGTATCGGGGCGGCGGTCCTCTGTCTCGTAGGCGTGGGTGCGCACATAGGTCAAATATGCGTTGACGCCCGCGGCAGTGAGCTTGTCATCTGCGGCGCCCACATAGCTGCCCTCGGCAAAGCCGTTGGACGCCTTGAGCTCCTCGGCGCTGTTCAGGTACTTGTAACCGTCGGAATCGCACATCTGGGCCAGCGCCTGATTAAACTGGTCGATGGCGGTCTGCTTGGCCGCTGCATCCGCAGAGGATTCGTTCACCGGCGGGATGGCGTTGACGATGATGTCACAGTAGCTGTAAGCCGACGCCACGGCGCTGAGCGCCTGGCGGTAATCCATGACAAATTCCTCCGCCGTCATATCGGTCAGATCATTTGTCCCCATGGTCACAATGACACGGCGAGGCTTCATTTTGGCGATGGCCTGGGGAATGGTGTACCCGGAGGGGTCATCCTCAAAATAGACACAGGTCTCACGGATCAGGTCGCTGATGCTCAGACCGTCGGTCCCCACATAGTGGTCGATGGTGACCTCGCCGGATGCCGTCAGGGCGACTGTATTCTGATCGCCCACAAAGACGGTGGAGTCAATATATTCGCTGCCGGCGTCGGCACTGCCGGTCAGCACTGCCCCCAGGGACGTATCCACCGGGTAGGCGTCAGGGTCGTAATCGCCGGTGCTGCTGCCACCGAAAATTCCCGGCAGAATCCATGCAGCCACAAAGGTGACAATCACAGCCGCCACGCAGCCGGCCAGCACAAAGCAGGCCTTGCGCTGCGTGGGGCTGAATGACGCCCGGGGTTGCGAGTCCTTATGGTTCATAACTGGTCAGTCCTCCCAATCAAAATCATTCCGCCTGCAGGATGGCGTCGCCCAGCGCCGTGGTGTTCTCAGCCCAAAGGACCGGGTGCCAGGGTTCCAGCTCAGCACGGCTTCCATAGCCGTACAGCACGGCGGCAGCGGGCAGGCCGCAGTCCGCGGCGCCCTTCATATCGTCCTGGCGGTCGCCCACCATCAGGATACGCCGGCCCGCCAGGCGGCTGTCCGCCAGGTCCTGGCGGATCACAGCGGTTTTGGTATCCACACTCTTGTCCATACTGGCGCCGCCCACCAAGTCAAAATAAGGCAGGATATTCTGCTCCTTCAGGATGGGCAGCACCACATCCCGCGGTTTGGAGGTGGCAGTGGCAAGGAACAGTCCGGCCTCCTTCAGGCGGGCCAGCATCTGCTGAACACCGGGGTACAGCGTGCACTCATGCATTCCCGCGCGGGCATAGCGCTCACGGTAAATGTCCACCGCGCGCTCCACATCCTCCTCCCGGGAGAAATGCTGGGCAAAACTCCAACGCAGCGGCGGCCCCAAATATCGGGACAAATCGATCCCCGCAGGGTCCAGCCCCATCTGGCGGAATGCATAGGCGAAGGTATTTTCGATCCCGGGACGCGAATGGATCAACGTCCCGTCCACATCAAACAGTACTGCATCATAGCGCAGCAAAGCGGTTCCCCCTCTGGCAGCAACCACCGTGCAGATCAGGGCAGGCGGCTAGCATTTTAGCTTACAGTAGATTTCATTATATCATAGATTTCGCTGTTTGCACACGATTTCATAAAAAATTCAATGGTTTTCCAATCCATGTCAACGCCGGGCGGACACAAAAGCAGCCCGCAGCCGGGGCATACACCGAACTGCGGGCTGGCAGACAATCAAGAGAGAAGCATACGGTCATTGGCAAATTCGCCATCGCTGACCTTTTCAAATCGGGCCAGCAGGTCAGAAACCTGCAGGGCGGCTTTTTCCTCGCCGCGCACATCGTAGATGATGCGGCCCTCAAACATCATGATCAGGCGGTTGCCGTACTTGATTGCGTCCTTCATGTTATGGGTGATCATCAGGGTGGTCAGATTGTTTTCGCGGACGATCCGCTCTGACAAAGTCAGCACCTTGGCGGCCGTCTTGGGGTCCAGGGCGGCGGTGTGCTCATCCAGCAAAAGCAGGCGGGGCTTTTGCAGCGTGGCCATCAGCAGCGTGATTGCCTGGCGCTGTCCTCCGGACAGCAGCCCCACCTTGCTGGTCATGCGGTCCTCCAACCCCAGATCCAGCTCCTTGACCATCTCGCGGAACTCCGTGCGCTCCCGGGCGGTGATGCCGGTACGCAGCGTGCGGGGCCGGCCGCGGCGGCGGGCCAGGGCCAGGTTTTCATCAATGCCCATGGTGGCGGCCGTGCCCATCATTGGGTCCTGGAACACCCGGCCGATGTATTTGGCGCGCTTGTGTTCCGGCAGACGGGTGATGTCTTTGCCATCAATGAGGATTTTGCCCATGTCGATGGGCCAGACGCCTGCCACCGCATTGAGCATGGTCGATTTGCCGGCACCATTGCCACCGATAACGGTGACGAAATCGCCGTCCTCCAGCGTCAGGTTCAGACCGTTCAGGGCGACCTTTTGGTTGACGGTGCCCGCATTGAAGGTTTTGTAGACGTTTTTGATCTCAAGCATTCTTATCGCCCCCCTTGGCTACCGTGGGTTTTGTGAAGTATTTGCCCTTCCAGTACGGAATGGCCAGGAAAATGGCCACCACAATGGCACTGAATGCTTTGAGCAGGTCGGTGTCCACCTTGAACCAGATGACCACCTGATAAACCAGATAGTAGATGACACTGCCAATGGCCACCGACAGCATCTTGAGGGCAAAATTGTGGAAAATTCGGCTGAACAATGCCTCGCCGATGATGACGGCAGCCAGACCGATGACGATGGACCCGCGGCCCATATTGATATCGGCAAATCCCTGGTACTGGGCCAGCAGCGCACCGGACAGGGCGACAAGGCCATTGGAGATCATTAGGCCAATGACCTTGTTCAGGTTGGTGTTGATGCCCTGGGCACGGGCCATGTTGGCGTTGCAGCCGGTGGCGCGGATGCTACAGCCCAGTTCCGTGCCGAAGAACCAGTACAGCACCGCAATAACCACCGCCACAAAGATAGCCACCACAAAGATGGTATTTTGGTAGAAGGGCACGTCCTTGATGTACCGCAGCGAGGCGATCAGGTCATACTGGTTGACGTTGATGGCCTGATTGGCCTTGCCCATGATTTTCAGGTTCACCGACCAGAGGGCCAGCTGGGTCAAAATACCGGCCAGGATGGGTTGGATACCCATGAAGGTGTGGAAGATGCCGGTGACAAAGCCTGCCAGCAGGCCGGCACAGGTTGCCAGCAGGATCGATACCCAGACGTTGCAGCCGGCCAGCATGCACATGATGCAGACCGCACCGCCGGTGCAAAGGGTACCATCCACGGTCAGGTCGGCGATGTCCAGCACACGGTAGGTAATGTAGACACCGATGGCCATGATGGCCCAGATCAGGCCCTGCGCCACTGCGCCGGGCAGGGCATTGACCAATGTCATAATATCCAAGAGTTAAAACCTCCCTGTTTTGATTTTGGGGCACCCCCAAAAAAGGTTACAGACCATTTGAGTATAGCAAAAAGGCGGGAAAAAAGGAAGCCTTTTTCCCGCCTTTTGTGGCGATTTCAGTGTTTAGTGGGATCAGCCCTCGATGGCGACGTAATCATCGGGCACAGTGACGCCCAACTCCTCACAGTTGGTGGGATTGTACATCTTGGTGAAGTTGGGGGCATACTCAATGGGCATGGTGGAGATATCCGCCTCCCCGGTCAGGATCTGCGCAGCCATCTCGCCGGTCTTGTAGCCCAGGTCGTAGTAGCTGATGGACAGGGTGGCAACGCCGCAGCCGGAGCAGATGCCCTGCTCACCGGCGATGATGGGAACACCCGCGGGCAGGCAGATGTTGTTGATAATCTCGGTGTTGGAGGCCGCAGTGTTGTCGGTGGGGATGTAGATGACATCGCAGTTGGTGGAGGCATTGGTGGCAATGGTGGCCAGGTCGTTGGAATCGCTGAAGGAGTAATCCTCCACGGTATAGCCCTTATCGGTCAGATAGCCGGTGACCTGTTCTACCTGGTACTCACTGTTGGGCTCGGCACTGCAGTAAAGCATACCGACGGTGGGGTATTGGTCCACCGGGAACAATTCTGCCAGCATATTGGCCTGCTGATCCAGCGGGGCCAGGTCGCTGGTGCCGGAAATATTGCCGCCCACGGTGCCGCTGAAGTCATCCAGGCCCAAAGCTACGCCGTACTCGGTGACAGAAGTGCCCAGAATAGGGATTTCCGCGGTGCCCGCCGCGGCCGCCTGCAGGGCGCTGGTGCCGTTGGCCATGATCAGATCATAGTCGCTGGAGACAAAACCGTTGATAATGGTGGTACAGGTATTGGTATCGCCCTGGGCGTTCTGCTCGTCAAACACAACGCCGTCCTCCCCAAAGGCATCCACCAGGGCGTCCTTGAACCCCTGGGTCGCCTGGTCCAGCGCCTCGTGGGGCTGCTGCTGGCAGATGCCCACATGGTAGACGGTACCGGTGGCGGATGCCGTGCTGCCCTCCTCCGCCGTGGAGGCGGAGCTGCCGGATGCAGTATCAGCCCCCTCCGAAGAGGTGCTGGAGGTGCCGCTGGTACCGCAGGCGGCAAGGCTGAATGCCATGCAGGCAGCAGTCAAGATCGAAAGTGCTTTTTTCATAGGTGTTCTCTCCCTCTGTCACTCGGCGGGAAGCGCTCGGCACAGACCGGGCGTCCTCTCTTCCTTCGTCGATTTAATGCATTAAAGTATAGCACAATCCTTCCCGGTTGGCAAGGGCTCATCCTCCAATTTGCTGGGGACTATTTGGTCAATATTCATCATTTTACACAAAATTGTTGATCGGGCACCGCTTTTTGCTGCCTTGCCGGCGATCCTCTGCCCGGCGCCTCCGAACAAAACAAACGGCACAGCGAACGCCCGGATGGCGTGCTGTGCCGTTTGTATGGTGGTGATGCAATTGTTGCCCCGCCTTACTCGGCGAAGCGTTCCGCCTCAGCCCGGGCCAACAGCTCAATGAAGCGTTCCCGGGAGACAGCCCCCCGCAGGGCTTGGGTCAGGTCGTTGTCGGAAAGCAGCGTGACCAGGCGGGCCAAAATCAGCAGATGCTGACTTTGGGCATGGGGCGGCATGGCGATCATAAAAATCAAGTCTACCGGGTTGCCGTCGGCAGCTCCCCAGTCCACCCCCTGCCGAAGGCATAGGGCCGCAAGCCCTGGCGCAGACACGCCGGAATTGCAGGCATGGGGCAGGGCGATGCCATCGCCGATAGCGGTGGACCCGCCCGCGATCTCCCGGTCGCAGACGGCATTGTAGTAGGCAGTGCCGTTGGTGATGACGCCGCCGGCCTCCTGCAATTCCACCAGAATGCCCAGCGCGTTGGAGGCGTCCGGCACATCGGCGTGGATCAGCACGCTTTTCCGGCTGATCAGTTGGCTGACTTTCATGCACACCCCTCCTTTGCCGGCAGAACGGTGCTCAACTCAGCGCCTGGTCGATCAGGCGATAGAGATACTCTCCCACCGCGCCGTCGGAACAGGTACAGGTGGTTACCTCATCTGCGGCGGTTTTGACCTCGGCAGGGGCATTGGCCACCGCCACTGAATGGCCCGCGGCCTGCATAATTTCCAAGTCGTTATAGTAGTCGCCGATGACGATGGTCTTTTGCAGCGGCTCCCCCAGCAGGGTACACAAGTCACGCAGGCCGGACGCCTTACCTACGCCGGCAGGCATAATCTCCAAATAGATGCTGTTGGTAACCAGAAAATAATTTTCCCGCCCGTAATAACGGGTTTTGGTGTACTGGGACAGCTTGCGGATGGTTTCCGGATCGCTGGCAAAGACCACCTTGACCCATCCGTCGGGCACACTGTCCAGTGGGCAGGCCACACTGGGGATCTTCTCGTCCACCTGGTGGGCGTGGGTGTACTCGTTGGCCTGGACCACAAACATCTCGCCTGCGTGAGCCATGACCTCCACGCCGATGCGGGGGAACTGGCGCACCACATCCTGAATGGCCAGTGTTGCCTGATCCCGGTCCAGGGTGGCACGGCGCAGAACCGTGTTTGTGGAAAAGTCATACAGCAGCGAACCGTTGCAGCTGATGGCCGGCAGCGACAGCTTGATGTCCCCCAGCGCCGCTCGGATAGACTCCGGCGGGCGCCCGGTGGCCACCGTGAAGCGGCCGCCCAGCTCGGTAAACAGTTTGATGACCGTGCGGTTGCAGGACGGGATGCCCTCCTTGGCAGTCAGCAGGGTGTTATCCATATCGCAAAAGACAAGATAGTCGCGCAGGGTCGGCTTCATGGACGGCTTTCCTTTCCTTCTGGAATGATGCTAAAGACTGCGGCGCAGGTCAGCCCTTGCGCAGCCGGTTGAGAAATGCAGTGAAATAAGGCGGCAGCGGGGAATCAAACTGGAGATGCTCCCCCGTTATCGGGTGCACAAACCCCAGCTCCTTGGCGTGCAGACACTGGCCGTTCAGCGATTGGATGACACTGCGGGGCCCGTAGACCGCATCCCCGGCCAGCGGGTGGCCGATGGAAGCCATATGAACGCGGATCTGGTGGGTTCGGCCTGTCTCCAGCCGGCAGGCAATGTAGGTGAAATTGCCGAACCGTTCCAGCACCCGCCAGTGGGTGCAGGCATAGCGGCTGTGTAGTTCGGTGACAGCCATCTTTTTGCGGTCACGGGGGTCGCGGCCGATGGGCTTTTCCACCGTGCCGGAATCCTCCTTCAGATTGCCGTAGACCACCGCGTGATAGACACGATGAATCGAATGAACACTCATCTGTTCCGCAAGGCCCTGATGGGTGGCGTCATCCTTGGCAACCACCAAAAGACCGCTGGTATCTTTGTCAATGCGGTGGACAATACCGGGACGGATTGCCCCGCCGATGCCTGAAAGCCCGCCGGCGCAGTGGTAGAGCAGTGCGTTCACCAGTGTACCGTCCGGATTGCCGGGGGCCGGGTGCACCACCATGCCCTTGGGTTTGTTGACCACGATCAGGTGGGTATCCTCATAGACAATGTCCAGCGGGATGTTCTGGGGCTGGGCCTCCAGCGGGCGCGGGTCCGGGATGGTGATGGCGACGCAGTCCCCCACCCGGACTTTGTAACGCTTGGGCGCCGGCTGGCCGTTGACCACAGCTGCCCCCTGATCGATCAGGTTTTGCAGAGCGCTGCGGGTCATGCTGTCACAGGCATCCGCCAGGAAGCGGTCCAACCGCTGGCCGGCAGCCTGCGGATCGGCCGTAAACTCAAGCGTCTGCATCAGGACCTTCTTTCGATTTGTGCCTATGGTCGCGAAGTTCCCCCACCAGAACACTGAGGATCAGCAGGGCGATACCGCCCGTGACACAAATATCCGCAAAGTTGAAGATTGCAAAATCGACAAACTGGAAATTGAGGTAGTCCACCACCTGGCCCGAGGCAATGCGGTCGATCAGGTTGCCCACACCGCCGCCCAACACCATGGTCCAGGCGATGCGCTCCACCAGCGGGGGGCGCTTCCAGAACAGATAGACCGCCACCGCAAGAAGAGCGATGGATGTGATGGCGATAAGGAAGGTCTGCTTGCCCCACAACAGCGAGAAGGCCATGCCCTGATTGAGAGAATACCGCAGCTCGACAATGCCGGGGATCAGCGGCATTACGCCGCCGGGCAGCAGGTTGGCTGTTGCCCAGGCTTTGAGCCACTGGTCAATGCCCACAAGCACTGCAGCAGCGGCCATCGAGAGAATACCGTACAGCATGGGGGCTCCTTACATAAAACGGAATGTTCAGCCGAACGCCGGTTCCCCCGCAATGCGGAAAAACCGGCCGTTCAGATAGAAATTTCAGGAAAGGTGTATCAGCCTTTGACCACCTTGGCGCAGCGGGGGCAGAGGCCATCCTCCCCCACAGCAGGATGATACTTCCAGCAGCGCAGGCACTTTTGGCCGGCGGCGGTGTCCACCTGGACGCCCAAGCCGTCCACCAGCCCCTTGACGCCGCCCTCGCCCTGCTCAAGGGCAATGTGAGAGACGATCATCAGGTCGGCCAGATCATCCATGGGGATGGCGTTGAGGAAGTTGTACAGGTCCTCATTGCAGTACAGGGTAACGGCAGCCTCCAGCGAGGAGCCGATCTTCTTATCAGCACGGGCCTGCTCCAGGGCCTTCTTCACGTCGTCGCGGATTGCCATGATGCGATCCCACTTGGCGGTGAAAGCCTCATCAGCGGGGGCACCGGCCTCGGGCATCTGCTCAAAGACCACATACTCCTTCATGCCGGGCAGTTTGGGGATGTAACCCCAGATCTCCTGGCTGGTGAAGCAGAGGATGGGCGCCAGCAGGCGGGTAAAGTCCACCAGGATGCGATAGAGCGCGGTCTGAGCGCAGCGGCGGGCCTGGTCATCGGCACAGTACAGGCGGTCCTTGATCACATCCATGTAGAAATTGGACATGTCGATGACACAGAAGTTGTAGATCGCATGGTAGGCGCGGGAGAAATCGTAATGGTCGTAGGCATCGCGCACAGTGGCAGTCAGAGCGCGGGTGGCCTCCAGCGCCCAGCGGTCGATCTCGAACAGCTGGTCGTCCGGCACCATATCCTTAGCCGGGTCAAAGCCGTTCAGGTTGCCCAGCATGAAGCGGGCAGTGTTGCGCATCTTGCGGTAAGCCTCGGACAGCTGACGGAAGATGTCCTTGCCGGCACGCACATCCACGGTGTAGTCGCTGGAGGCGACCCACAGGCGAACGATATCGGCACCGTAATCGCGGATCAGCTCGGAGGGTTCGACGCCGTTGCCGGCGGACTTGTGCATCTGCTTGCCCTGTTCGTCCACGACCCAGCCATGGCAGAGCACACCCTTATAGGGGGCGATGCCCTGGGTGGCGACGCAGGTCAGCAGGCTGGACTGGAACCAGCCGCGGAACTGGTCGGCGCCCTCCATATACAGGTCAACAGGCCAGGTCAGCTCGGGGCGCTCGCGGCAGACAGCGCTCCAGGTGGAGCCGGAATCGAACCAGACATCCATGATGTCCGGGTCCTTCTCCCAGTCGGAGGCGCCGCACTCACAGACCTCGGTCTTGGGCATGATGTCATTGGCATCATACTTGTACCAGGCGTCGCTGCCCTCCTTGCGGAACAGATCGCTGACCACCTGGATGGAAGCGTCGGTGATGTGGTACTTGCCGCACTTTTTGCAGTAGAATACCGGGATGGGCACGCCCCAGACGCGCTGGCGGCTGATGCACCAGTCGCTGCGGTCGCGGACCATGCCGGCCATGCGGTCGTGGCCCCAGGCGGGCTGCCACTTGACGCTGTCGATGGCCTTGTAGACATCCTCCTTGAAGGCGTCGATGGAGCAGAACCACTGCTCGGTGGCGCGGAAGATGATGGGATGGTGGCAGCGCCAGCAGTGAGGATACTGGTGGGTGATATGCTTGACGCCCATCAGGTGGCCGATGCCCTTGATGTGCTCCAGAATGACCTTGTTGGCGTCCCAGACCTTCAGACCGGCGAACTCTTCGCCCGCCTCGGCGGTCAGACGGCCGGCCTCATCCACAGGCACCACAATAGGCAGCTCGGGATAATGCTGGGTGCAGACCTCAAAGTCCTCGACGCCGTGGCCGGGCGCGGTGTGGACGCAGCCGGTGCCGCCCTCCAGGGTGACGTGATCGCCCAGGATGACCAGGCAGGTGCGGTCCAGGAAGGGATGCTTGTACTCCATGCGCTCGAACTCGGCGCCGGGGACGCGGGGCTCCAGGACGGTGTAGTCCTCAATGCCGCAGGCCTCCATGGTGGTCTTGACCAGGTCGGATGCCATGATATGGTACTCGTCGCCGATCTTGACGAAGGAATACTCGATGGCGGGGTTCAGGCAGGTGGCCACGTTGGCGGGCAGGGTCCAGGTAGTGGTGGTCCAGATGACGATCCACGCCTTGTCCAGCGGGATGCCGTACTTTGCCAGCACGCCGTTGGGGTCTTTGGTCAGCTTGAAGCGGACATAGATGGAGTCGCAGGGGTCCTCAGCGTACTCGATCTCGGCCTCAGCCAGGGCGGTGTGGTCCTCGGGGCACCAGTAGACAGCCTTCATGCCCTTGTAGATGTAGCCCTTCTCGGCCATCTTGCCGAAAATTTCCACCTGACGGGCCTCAAACTCGGGTTTGAGGGTCAGATAGGGGTTATCGAAGTCGCCCTGGACGCCCAGGCACTGGAACTGCTCGTTCATCACATCGATGTGCTCGGTGGCAAACTCGCGGCAGATCTTGCGCAGCTCCAGCTTGGAAACTCCGGCCTTCTTGTCGCCCAGGGAGCCCAGCGCCTTCAGCTCGATGGGCAGGCCGTGGGTGTCATAGCCGGGCACATAGGGGGCGCAGTAGCCCGCCATGTTCTTGTAGCGGATGATGATATCCTTGATGATCTTATTCAGCGCGGTGCCCATGTGGATGTTGCCGTTGGCGTACGGCGGGCCGTCGTGCAGAATAAAGCGGGGTTTGCCCTCGTTATTTTTGATCATCTGCTCATAGACATGGTTTTTCTTCCAGTCTTCCAGCATCTGCGGTTCTTTTTTCGGCAGGCCGGCACGCATGGCAAACGGCGTGGACGGCAGATGGATGGTATCATTGTAATTCTGCGCCAAAGTTCCTACACTCCTCTATATTTCACTCGCACACTGCGGCCGGTGGGCGGCAGCGGCGGAAAAGCACAAGACTGCTTCCTGTTTCAAGCGGTGTCAGCTGTCAAAATCGACGCCGGCAAAGGTATCAAAGGACGCGGGCAGTTCCGACTCCGGCTGCTTTTTGCTGCGGCTCCGGCTGGCGGATGCGCGGCTGCGGCCGGACGAGGAACGACTGCGGGATGACTTTTTGGGGGCCGCGGCCGGCTCAGAGGGGGTGTCATACAGGCCGGCGCCAGGCTGGAATTTGTTCTGCCTTGCGGTCTGAGCAGGCTCCGGCGGGGTTTCCCGCAGGTCCTCCGGCTCATCCGGTTTGGGGGCGATGGCAAACTCGACCGTGTCCACTTTTTCCTCGTTGGGTTCAGGCAGGTCATCCTCGGGATCATCGTAATACTGCTCGGCCTGCGGCTGGGCAGTGTCCTCCGCCCGGGGTTCGTCATACTGCGGCTCGGGGGCATACTCCTCCGGCGGAACTTCCCGGTAGGAGTTGGTTTCCGGCTGGGCAGACTGGGCAGGTTCTTCCTGGGCAATCTGCTCCGGCTGTGGTTCCGGCTGGACAGGCTCTGTCTCCGGCGGCTCCACTGCCACATCGTCCGGGCCCGGGTCCGAGGGGATCTTGGCCAGCAGCTCGAAATGCTTGCGGTACATTTCGATCAGCGAATTTTTGAAATTGATCGTTTCCTTGTGGATGGTGGCCAGCTCCTGATGGGCCAGCTCCACCTCATCCCGGGCACGCTGCTCCCGGTCTTCGGCCTTGATGTTGGCAGCGCGGATCACCTCGGCGGCCTTCTGCTTGGCCTCTTTGATGACGTTTTCGCCCAGGCGCTGGGCGTTGATCAGCGTGGTATGCAGCGTGTCTTCTTCGGCCCGATACTGGTCAATACGCTGGGCCAGAACCACCAGTTTTTTTTGCAGATCCTCGTTCTCAGCGCTCAGGGCATCCATACTGTCCGCAACCTGTTTGAGATAATCGTCAACGTCCTCGCACCGATAACCCCGCATGGTCTTATCGAACGTGACGCGGCGTACATCCTCCGAAGCGATCATGAACAATTCCTCCTCATTCGGCCCGGTCCACATTGACATCACAGACGGCTGCCCCAAACCGGCATCCGGGCGGGCCGGGGCGTACGGGCGATCCATCGATCAATATTGATAAAACTGGATAAAAGTACGGTCGCTGCGGCTTTGCCCGCCCACCTGTGCCAGACGGAAGCGGCCCCGGCCGCGGATGGTGAACAAATCGCCCTCATACACCGTCTCATGGGCACTGCGCAGCGGCACATGGCCCACTTCCACGCGGCCCTCGGCGATCAGTTGGGCTGCCTGCCCGCGGGAAATGCGAAGCATCGCCCCCAGCACACAGTCCGCCCGCAAAGACGGCACCGTCGTTTGGCGCAAGTCCCGCTCCGGCTCAGCCAGCGCAGAGGCGGGCGGCTCGGCGCAGGGTTCTGCGGAAAGGCGGGTCCGTCCGGCTTCCAGCAGGTTGGCAGCCACAAAGTCCTGCTTATCCTCCAGCAGGAAGAGATAGCTGATGCCGGGCTGTGATGGATCCGGGCGGATATCGCCGATGCAGACACGCTCCAGCCCGAGACCCAGCACCGCCCCCAGAAGATCCCGGTGCTGCGGGGCAGGCTGGCCGGCAGCCAGGTGGGCCGTCAGGCGCAGGCAGGCCACAGGATACAACTGCCAGGTGTCCGGCGGCTCGATGCAGAGCACCTGCCGCTCGGCCCCGGGAAAGCCGCCGTCAAACCGGATACAGGGGCAGTCGGCCCGGTTGGCCGCCGCCCGGGCCAGGATCTGCTCCCGGTCCGAGAGAAAGCCCGTATGGCGCGGAATACCCCGGCGCTGGGCCAGGGTACACAGTTCCTCCACACGGCGCATCAGGCGGCGCTCCGCATCATTCTGCGGAGGCAGAAAGCCGCGCGTCGGCCTGATCCCGTCAGAAGAAGACGCCATTGTTCTCCAGCTCGTCGATCAGGTCGCCCATGATATCCACATTGTAGGGGGTGATGATGAAGGTGCTGGTGGCGACCCGTTTGATCTGGCCGTTGTTGGCGTAGGCCACACCGGACAAAAAGTCGATCAAACGGCGGGACACCTGTTTGTTGGTGGATTCCAGATTCAGCACGACGGTGCGCTTGGCGTTGAGCTGATCGGCAATGGCCGATGCATCCTCAAAACGCTCCGGCTTGACCAGAACCACCTGCAACTGCGTGGTGGCGTTGATATTGACCACCTTGTTGTTGCGCTGGCGATTTGAGTCAGGCTGTGCGTAGTTATCCTCAGGAGCCTGATTCTGACCGTTGCCGGCAAAGACTTCGTCCTCGCCGCCGTCGAGGTACTCGTCATCCTCGGGGTCCTGATTGATGCCAAGCATATTTTTGAAGCCTTCAAACATGGACATATTGGATTCTCCTTACAATATCTGTCGCGGCTGTACCGCCGCCATCGCAATTTCGACTGCTCAAATCAGCCATTTCAGCGATATTCATTAAGTATTATCTCTTTTTTGCTGTCAAAAGTCAATAGGGCCGGGGTGCTGCGCGGCCGCAAATTGGAGGTATCCGGCCAAAAAAGCGGCAGCCCGGCCCTCCTTTTTTGAGGGAAACCGGGCTGCCGGCAGATTTTTCCACCAGAGGGCCGATCACATCAGTTTGCCGTCCTGCAGGTTGGTGCCCACCACAATCACCTCGTCATAAAGGCGGACCTCGTTGTTGGTGCCCAGCGCGCCGTCCAGAGGGACCAGGATATAGTCCTTGTCCTCATACAGAATGCTGATCCGGCGGAAACGCTGCAGGTTACCCGCCGCCACATAGACGCCGGTCTGGCCATCCACAATGTGCATGGCGCTGCGGCTGATGCGAATGCCGGTGTAGGTGTGCAGGTTGATCTGAGCCTCCTCCTGGCCAAGGGAGAGCACCTGGGCGTTCACAGTGCCGCATTCCAGCACAACCTTTGCCACACCTGCCTCCTCGTCGGTGTCCACCGAGAGGACGGTGGCATCCAGCGGTTCGGTCTGCTTGCCGGGCACGCTGATCTGCACCTGGGTGACATCGGCAAAACGCAGGGCGGTATCCAGGTCACAGGTGGCGTAAAACCGCCAGGTAAAGCCGGAGACAATCCACCCGGCCACACCGTCCTTTGAAACTGAAAGGTCACCGGAGAGCGCCTGTGCCAGCTGAGTAGGAGTGTCTGCATCGGCAGTGGCCTGATCCAGCGTGGTCAGACCGGCGGATTCAGCAGAGATAAAGTATCCGTTTGTGGGCGCCGTGATGGTTTGCAGATTTCCCAACTGGGCGGCCAGCCCCTCCCGCTGGGATTGCAGCTGCGCGATGGTATCCTCGAACCCCTGGGACTGCCCGGTGGAGACCTGCATGCGGTTCTGAGCCAGCAGAAACTCCTCCTCGGCATCGAGAAGGCTTGTATAGTTACCGGCATCCAGCTGGTCCAGCAGATTATACAGGGCCGAACGGGTCTGGGTGGTAAGGACGGAGAGATCGCTGCCCGTGGAGTTCTGGCTGCGCTGCAAAAGCGAGATTTCCCGGTCCAGGTTGGTCAGTTCCTCCCGCAGGAGGTCCTGCCCTGCGGCGGTGTAACACTCCGCAATGGCGGTGCCGACGGTAACGCGCTCGCCTTCCCCCACCAGGTAGCCCAAATCGCCGGAGCCCTGCACCGGCGTGGCAGAAAAGACGGCGGCACCATTGAGGCGGACGCTGTCCGACATTGTGGCCTGGATGGCGGTCTCGGTGCGGTAAGCGCGGTGCAAAATGGCATACAGCTGTACCGCCACATAGGCGATGCCCACCAGCAAAATGAGGGTCAGCACTGTGATCAGAATATTGCGGGTGACGCGGCGGCGATGGGCTGAATCGCGCTGCATGGGCAGGCACCTCCTTTGATTGGTTCGCCGGATAACGGGAAATGGCGGGATTGCAGCCAAGGCAATCTCCGTTCCCGCAAGAGCGGATGGTTCAGGTATTGTCCAAAAAGTGCATCACCAGTCCGGCAGCCCGGTCCGCCAGGTCGGGGGCGGTGAAATCCAGCCAGACAGCATCGGCTTGACGGCGGAACCAGGTCAGCTGGCGTTTGGCATAGTTGCGGGACGCCTGCTTGAGCTTTGCGGTGCATTCGGCCAGGGTGGCGGCGCCTTCAAAATAGGGGAAGAACTCCTTGTAGCCGATGGCCTGAGCGGCGGTGCGGTAGCTGTCGCGGTGGTCATAAACCAGGCGTGCCTCGTCCAGGATGCCCGCCTGCACCATCCGGTCCACCCGGGCATCGATGCGCCGGTAGAGTGCCGTTCGGTCCGGGCAGCCAAGGCAGAGGCAGAGGGCGCGGTAGGGCGGCCGCTCCGGCCGGGAGGCCGCCCGCTGAGCAGTCATGGTGCGGCCGGTGAGCCGGTAGAGCTCCAGCGCGCGGATGACACGGTTTTCGTCGTTGGGATGCAGGGTTTTGGCGTAGTCCGGGTCAACGGCAGCCAGCTCGTCATAGAGGGCCTGCCCCTCTCCTGCCGCGGCACGGGCCTGCAGCACAGCGCGCAGCGCCTGATTTTCCGGCTGCGGGGCGAAGCGGACGCCGTTTAACAGGCTGGTGATGTACAGCCCGGTGCCGCCCACCACAAAGGGCAGTTTGCCGCGGGCTTCCATATTACGGATAAGGGAACCGGCCTGTGCGGTGAACTCGGCCACACTGTAGGGTTGGTCGGGAGTGAGGATATCCAGCAGGTGGTGGGGCACCCCCTGCATTTCCTCCTGCGTGACCTTGGCGGTGCCCACATCCAGGCCCTTGTAAATCTGCATCGAGTCGGCACTGATGATCTCGCCGCCGAAACGCTTTGCCAGTGCCACCGAGAGCGCGGTCTTTCCGGTAGCGGTGGGACCACCGATGGCGATGACCCGGGGGCGAGTATCCTGCACGGGAGGATTCAAACGGTCAGACAAGGCGGCCAAACTGCTTTTCCAGCTCCTTCCGGGTGATCTTCAAGACACAGGGGCGGCCATGGGGGCAAAACGGCGGCACGGTGCCGTCCATGATCTGCTGTGCCAGGGCCAGCAGCTCCCTGGGATCGCTGCGGTCTCCCGCCTTGATGGCCGCCCGGCAGGCGATGGAGTGGAGCACCCACTCGGTCTTTTCCCGCAGGGCGTCCCGGCCACCGGCGGCCAGATGCGCCGCCAGCTCCACCAGCATATCCTCCACATCATCCACCGGCACATCGGCGGGCACCGCCCGCACAATGACGGTGGGGCCGCCGTAGTCCTCGGCCTCGATGCCGGCGCTTTGCAATAGATCAAGGTTTTGCAGCACGGCGAGCTTTTCCTCGGCGGAGAGGTTGACCTGCACCGGCACCAGAAGCATCTGGGCGGGCACGTTGCCGTAGTCTTTGGCCAGCTTTTCGAACAGGACCCGCTCATGGGCGGCATGCTTGTCGATCAGACAGAGCTCACCGGAACGCTCGGTAATAATGTAGGTTTTGAACACTTCTCCCACATAGCGCAGCGGTTCGCTCTCTGCCG
This sequence comes from uncultured Gemmiger sp., assembly GCA_944388145.1. Lineage (GTDB taxonomy): Bacteria > Bacillota > Clostridia > Oscillospirales > Ruminococcaceae > Gemmiger. The sequence goes on from CALXHQ010000001.1 coordinate 158,754, forward strand.
GGGCGAAGGTGGTCTGCTCCAGCGCCGAGTCCGGCAGCGCACTGAGGGAGGTCTGGGAGGTTTCCGGTGCCTCCTCCGTCTGGCCGGCATTCAGCAGCGCATCGCCGGGCTGCTCCGCCGGTTGGACAGGCGCCCGTTCCGAATTGGCCAGTGCACCTGCAATGGCGCCGGTCAGGGTGCGGCCAGCCGCATCCGGCAGGGTTGCCAGATCCTTCATTGCAGAGGCCGGGTAATGGACGGCAGGCGGCTCCTGCTCGGACGCATCCCCCGCCGTTTGGGCGTCAGGCGCGTCGGGCAGAATGTCCAGCACCGCATCGTCCGCAGGTGCCGGGCGGACCGGGGCGGACGGCTGCGGCCGGGCGGCATCAGCGGGCTGCGGGGCCCCGTACTCCGTGTGGGAGGAGTTCAGCTGCATACGTCCGGGGGCGGCGGATATGTTCAGCCTCGGGACCGGGTTCTGGGGCAGGTCTTTGACCAGATTGCGGGCGGCGCGGTACTCGACGGCGGACATGGTGGCAAAGCCCTTGCCCGCCGGGCGGGGCGGCTGGGCGGCACGGGGGGAGCCCCCCTGCCCTGCCGGCTGTGCGGCCGCCTGCGGCTTGCTGTGGTCCAAGTCAAAGCGGCATTCGCCGCTGCCGGGGGCCGCCAGGGCGGTGCGCACCGCACGATAGACCGCGTCGAACACATCGCCCTCCCGGGCAAAGCGGATCTCGGTCTTGGCGGGGTGGACGTTCACATCCACCAGCTCGGCGGGCATGGTCAGCATCAGCACACCGCCGGGGAACTTGCCCTGCATCAGCGTCCCCTTGTAAGCGTTTTCCATGGCAGCCATCATGGTGCGGTTTTTGACATACCGGCCGTTGACATAGAAATACTGCGCCCCGCGGGAAGCCCGGCAGGCGCGGGGCGGGGTGACCAGGCCGGAAACCTGATACACGCCCTCGCCGCCGTTTACCGGCAGCAGGTCGCGGGCGAAATCCCGGCCCACCGCCGCGTGCACCGCGCTGAGCAGTCTGCCGTCGCCGGGGGTGACAAACTGCAGCTTGCCCTCCCGCTCAAACCGGAAGGAGATTTCCGGATGGGACAGCGCCGTGTGCAGCACCACATCGGCCACAAAAGTGCCCTCGCTGGTGTCCTTTTTCAGGAATTTCATCCGGGCAGGGGTGTTGTAGAACAGGTCGTTCACCGTGATGGTGGTGCCCACCGGGCGGGCGCCGGGCTCCATGCCCTGGGGTTCGCCGCCGACAATGCGGTACAGGCAGGCATACTCATCAGCCTCGGTGCGGGTGAGCACTTCCACCTTGGCCACACTGGCGATGGAGGCCAGCGCCTCGCCCCGGAAGCCCAGGGTGTGGATGTGGGCCAGGTCGTCGGCGGTGGCAATCTTGCTGGTGGCATGACGGATGAACGCCTTGTCGATGTACTCCGCCTCGATGCCGGAGCCGTTGTCGGTGATCTGCAGCTGCTGGATGCCGCCGCGGCGGATGGACAGTGTGATCTTGGTGGCGCCGGCGTCGATGGCGTTTTCCAGCAGTTCCTTTGCCACCGAGGCGGGGCGTTCGACCACCTCGCCGGCGGCGATGAGTTCAGCAGTGTGCTTGTCCAGCACGTGAATTTCAGCCATGGGACACCTCGGAGGAAAAAGTCATTCTAACAATTAGAGAAAAATTAGGAGTCAGGAATTTTTGGGGACCGCGGTGGCGGTACAACAACGGGCCAAACGGCAGGGCCCATGCCATTGCCAGGCCGCCAGGCCGCTTACGCCTTGAGGGCCTTTTTCAGCTCGTAGAGGAAGTTGAGGGCTTCCAGCGGGGTCAGTGTCTCGATATCCACGCCGCGCAGCTTGTCCACCACCTCGCTGGGGACCTGGGGATTCTCATAGGCGTTCACCGTCTCGAAATCCAGCTGCATGGAGGCGTTAGCGCCGGGGGCGGTGGCCTCCAGCTGGCGCAGCACCTCGTGGGCGCGGCGGGTGACAGCGGCGGGCAGGCCCGCCAGCTTGGCCACCTCGATGCCGTAGCTGTCGTCCGCCGGACCGGCCACAATGCGGCGCAGGAAGGTGATATCCTCGCCCCGCTTCTTGACCGCGATGTTGTAGTTTTTCACGCCAGGCACATCCTGCTCCATGTCGGTCAGCTCGTGGTAGTGGGTGGCGAACAGCGTTTTGCAGCCGATGTTTTCACAGATGTATTCCACCACCGCGCGGGCGATGCTCATGCCATCGAAGGTGGAGGTACCGCGGCCGATCTCGTCCAGGATGACCAGGCTGGATTTGGTGGCGTGCTGCAAAATTTCGGCCACCTCGGTCATCTCCACCATGAAGGTGGACTGGCCCGCGGCCAGGTCATCGCTGGCGCCCACCCGGGTAAAGATGGCGTCCACCACGCCCACCCGGCAGCTGGCCGCCGGCACAAAGCTGCCGATCTGCGCCATCAGCGCGATGAGGGCGGTCTGCCGCATGTAGGTGGATTTTCCGGCCATATTGGGGCCGGTGATGATCAGCATGCGGTTGTCGCCCTCGTCCAGGGTGGTGTCGTTGGGCACAAACAGGCTGCCCTTGAGCATCTGCTCGATGACCGGGTGGCGCCCTTCGGCGATGTCCAGCACGTCACTGTTGTCCACCGAGGGTTTGGTGTAGTTGTTGCAGACGGCCACCTCGGCAAAGCCGGCCAACACGTCCAGCTGCGCCACCGCCGAGGCGGTTTTCTGGATGCGCAGGATCTCGCCGGAGATGGCGGAAAGCAGGTCGGCAAACAGCTGGTGTTCCAAAACCAGCAGTCGCTCGTTGGCGCCGAGGATCTTGTTTTCCAGCTCTTTCAGCTCGGGGGTGATGTAGCGCTCGCCGGTGGTCAGCGTCTGCTTGCGGGTAAAGGTTTCTGGAACGCTGTCGGTGTAGGAGCGGCTGACCTCGATATAGTAGCCGAACACCTTGTTGAAGCCGATCTTCAGCTTGGGGATGCCGGTTTCCTCCCGCAGGCGGGCCTCCATCTGGGAGAGGAAGCCCTTGCCGCCGTGCATGATGTCCCGCAGCTCGTCCACCTCGGCGTTGTAGCCGGCACGGATGACGCCGCCGTCCTTCAGGTTGGCGGGCGGGTCATCGTCCACGGCAGCGCGGATTTTGGTCAGGATGTCGGCCAGCGGGTCGATGTCGGCGGCCAGCTTTGCCAGCAGCGGGGCATCCAGGCTCTCGGCCAGGCGGCGTACCTCGGGCAGGGCCTCGCAGGTATCGGCCAGGGCGCAGACCTCCCGCGGGGTAGCAGAGCCGTACAGGATGCGGGTGGTCAGGCGCTCAATGTCAAATACCCGGCCCAGCGCCTCCTTCAGGTCGGCGCGGGCGACATTTTCCCGGAAGAGGGCGTCCACCGCGTCCAGCCGGGCGTTGATGGCATCGGCGTCCACCAGCGGCTGCTCGATCCAACCGCGGAGAAGCCGCTTGCCCATGGAAGTCTCAGTCTTGTCCAGCACCCACAGGAGGGTGCCCTTTTTCTCCCGGCCGCGCAGCGTCTCGGTCAGCTCCAGGTTGGCGCGGGTTACAGGGGAAAGCCGCATGTACTGGGCGTCGGCGTAGTTCTGGATGGTGCGGATGCGCTCAATGCCGTGCTTCTGCGTCTCTTTCAGATAGCCCAGCAGCATGCCCACCGCATAGGGTACCATGCCGTTTTCCTGAAAGCCGCAGGCCGTTTGCCAATCGGGGCCAAACTGTTCGGCCAGGTTGGCGCGCAGGATGCTTTCTTTGCAGACGGCGTCCTCCCGCAGCTCCACCAGGGCGCTGGTGTGCTGCTTGATGTAATTGGTCACGTCTTTCAGATCCAGCATGGGGGTGTTGATCAGGATCTCGCTGGGCATATAACGGCAGAGCTCGGTGATAATGGCGCCGCCCATCTTCTCGCTCTCCAGCTCGGTGGCATAGGCCTCGCCGGTGGAGATGTCCGCAAAGCAGACGCCCGCCTGCATTTTGCGGCGGTGCTTTTTCAGGAAAATGGAACAGAGGTAGTTGTTCTTGTCCTCTGAGAGCATACTGGACTCGATGACCGTGCCGGGGGTGACCACCCGGATGATGTCCCGCTTGACCAGCCCCTTGGCCAGGGCCGGGTCCTCCATCTGCTCGCAGATGGCGACCTTGTAGCCCTTGGCGATCAGCCGTGCCACATAAGTCTCGTAGGAATGGAAGGGCACGCCGCACATGGGGGCGCGCTCCTCCTTGCCGCAGGCCTTTCCGGTTAGGGTCAGCTCCAGTTCCCGCGAGGCGGTGATGGCGTCATCGTAGAACATTTCATAGAAATCGCCGACGCGGTAGAACAGGATCTCGTCCGGGTGCTGTTTTTTGATTTCGAAGTACTGCTGCATCATTGGCGAGACTGCCTGCTGTGCCATGGTTCACACTCCTGATCTGTGCAGAATTTTCCCTTATGGACGGATACCCGCCGCGTGAATGCTCAGCGCGGCGGGAACGAACACGAACTTATTACCAATCCGTCAATGCCGGCGGGCCGACTCAGTGGCAGCCGGCGCAGGAGGCGCAGCTGCCGGTGCAGCCGGCTTCCGGCTGGCGGACGGCCATGGGGTCGCCGCCGTTCATGGCGGTGTTGATGATGGCGTCGATGTAGCTGACCATCTGCTCGCACTCGCTCTTGGCGGCGTTGTAGCGGACCATGCCCTCGCTGGCCATGATCTGGCTGTACAGGTCGTTGATCTTCTGGTTGAGGGATGCGATGCGGGCGGTGTCGGGCTCGGCCTCGCTGCTGGCGCGGTTCAGGTCCAGGCGCTGGAGGTTGAACTCACCGATCATCTTCTGCAGTTCCTCGTCGGCATCGTTGGCGCGGCGGGCGGAATCCAGTTCCAGGTAGCGGGGGTCGGTCTGCATGGCGGCAGCGGCTTTTTTGAACAGATCAATGCAATCCATGATGGGTTCTCCTTTTTCCGGCCCGGGGCGGCGCCCCGGGTCTTTGTTTTCTGTAAAATGAAAGCTGTAGGCAGCTGGTAGTAGTATATCCGATGTGTTTGCTTTCCTCTGTTGCCGGGGCCACGCTGCGGGCGGCAATCAGACTTTTTCGCCGGTCAGCAGCGCGGCGCGGGAACCGGTCAGTTTGACCTCGGCCCACTGGCCGATCAGGCTGTCGTCGCCGGGAAACTCCACCACCAGGTTGTTGTCCAGGCGGCCGTTCAGCGTGCCGGGGGTGCGGCCGCAGGCTTCCACCAGCACCCGCTCGGTCCGGCCCGCCATGGCGGCGATGGCCGGGAAGGCGATCTCGTCCTGGGTGCGCAGCAGACGCTCCATGCGGGCGGTTTTGTCGGCGTGGGTGTAGGGGTCAGGCATCTCGGCGGCCTTGGTGCCGGAGCGCTTGGAGTAGATAAAGGTAAACAGCTGCATATAGCCCACCTTGCGCACCAGGTCGAGGGTCTCGGCAAACTCCTCCTCGGTCTCGCCGGGGAAGCCGACGATGATGTCGCTGGAGAAGGTGACGCCAGGGATCTTCGCTTTGGCGTAGTCGATCAGGTCCAGATACTGCTGCGCGGTATAGCGGCGGTTCATCGCCTGCAGCACCCGGTCACTTCCCGACTGCACCGGCAGGTGAATGTGCTTGCACAGGTGGTCGTTGGCGGCGATGGTGTCGATCAGCTTGTGGCTGGCGTCCTTGGGGTGGCTGGTCATAAACCGCACTTTGTAGTCGCCGGGCGTCTGGCAGAGCAGATTCAGCAGATCGGCAAAGTCGATGGGATCGGCCAGGCCCTTGCCGTAGCTGTTGACGTTCTGGCCCAGCAGGGTAATTTCCTTGTAGCCCGCCTGCACCAGCTGGCGGAACTCGGCCAGGACGGCGGCAGGCTCGCGGCTGCGCTCCCGCCCGCGGACGTAGGGCACGATGCAGTAGGTACAAAAGTTGTCGCAGCCGTACATGATGGGCAGCCAGGCCCGGAAGCCGGAATCCCGCCGAATGGGGATATCTTCCACCACGGCGTTGCGCTGGGCGGGTTCCTCCAGGTAGCGTTTGCCCCGGCGCAGGCGCTCAGCCAACATGGCGGGCAGGCGGTCGATGCCGTCCACGCCGAACACCAGGTCCACATAGGGATAGCTCTGGCGCAGCTTGTCCACCATCTGTTTCTGCTGGGCCATGCAGCCGCAGACGCCGATGATCAGCCGGGGATTTTTTTCCTTCAGCTTTTTCAGCGCGCCCACGTTGCCGAACACCCGCTGCTCGGCGTGCTCGCGCACAGCACAGGTGTTGAACAGGATCAGGTCGGCCTGCTCCACGCTGTCGCAGATGCCAAAGCCCACATCCTGCAAGACGCCCTTGAGCTTTTCGCCGTCATTGACATTCTGCTGGCAGCCGTAGCTGTGGACATAGGCCATAGGCGGGGTTTCATAGTATTCGGCCAGCGTTTGTGCCGCCGATGCGTCGTGGACATAAGTTGATTTTTCCAAGTGATACGTCCCCCTGGGGTGAAATTTTTGTGGTGCGGAGTTTGCCGCACCCGGTCAGCCCCTGTGGGGCAATGGCAGTTAGATCATGAGATATACCGATATATTATACCGCAAATCCCCCGCCGGCACAAGACCGGCGAGGGATTTTGGCTGCATTGCAGTTCAACACCACATTTTGGACACTTAATTATCTTGATATTTTTCTCTATTTTGCATCGACAGAAATTGGCGGCACAGTAGCAAATAGGTCTTTCAACTCATCAATTGTACCCGCCTTTTCCCATTGCGTCATACCGGCCTTCCAAACCAGTGAATTTTCTGTCAGCTGTCCATTAATTGCCATCTGAGAAAGTGCGGATAAATCGAATGGTCCAGTGGCTTGCCCATTAGCAGCCACATGATATGCCACAGCAGGAATAGGTGGTGGAACAGTTCCTGGTATTGTCTGCTGATTTACGTCATTTATTGTATTGTTTATTGTTCCGGCAATATTTTGACCAACGGCACCGCCAATCGCCATACTCGCCATCATTGCAGCCATACTGAAACTATCGCCACTGCTATCCGAGTTCATACCGTCAGTTCCCATCTGCCCGAGCGCCCGTGCACCAGCAACGCCGACTTCCGCCTGCTTTTCGACTCGAAAAGCACCGATATTGGCCGTCTGGGTCTGTTTGTGCATAGCATACTGGTTCTCTTCTCGTTGAATACGCAGTCGATCCACATAGTCCTGTGTTTCAGCTTCGATCTTTCTTGCCGCAATGTCTCTTGTGACAGCCATTAATTGGCGATAACCCTCACTGCCTTTATCAATTTCGATGGCTGCTATGTCGACGCCGGAAACGAGAACGCCAAAATCTTCCTTTAATCTTTCACTGAGGTCATATTCAATTATATCGTTAATCTGTGCGGTTTTAGTTTCAATTTGAATCACCGAAATATTATGGACGGCAGGAGCATTGGCAACTGTGTCCTTGACATACCGACACACAACATCACGAATCTGCTGCTGAAAGGCATCCAAGCTAAATTTGCTCAATCGGTTGAGTTTGACAAATTCTTTGTAATCCTTGATCTGAAAAGTAATCGTGCCTCTGACAGCAACAGGCACTCCAAAATCCACAAACTTTGGATCATATATATCGAAAAATGGCACGCCAAATTTTACTTGAACCACACGGGCCAAATTGATAAAGTAAACTTCTGCTTGGAAAGGCGTGCCGCCGCCGTATGCCAACCCTATCATATCTGCGAGAATGGGAAAATTTGCCGTATCAATTAGCATGTCGCAGGGACCCTCAATATATTCCTGCATTGTCCCGTCTCGCTGCGGATAAACAAACACCGCCACTTCTCCGTCTTTGACGCGCAGAGAAGATCCCCATCGGATGGCATTTTCTCTGCCCTCGCCTGGGCGCGCCCCTGCCGGGTGCCATTTCCATATCAAATATGACGGCTCATCACAGCGGATTTCATCCATGAAACCTACTTTTCGTTTTTTGAAAATTCCCATATTTATCTTCTGCCTACCAATCATAATTTTCAATATAGATCATCAAAATATTAAAGCCTTTGTATTCCACACTTAATGAAATGCCATCTTTATTATTAGCATGAAAATATGTATCTGATTTTGAATAGTCCACATTGAATCCATTATCCATACACAGAGATACATATTCTGAAAAATAGGATGGCTCAATTTGAACCAAATAGACTGCATAGGCCTTGCTGCTTTCTGTCGACACTTCACCAACAAGGGATTTAGGGATCGGAATATCTTTTACCAAGTCACTGCTCGGCCATATAATCTGTTCACTTGCTATTGGATCTTCTAAATCAATCGACAGCTCTTTGTCATCAAAATCCCAATATTGCAAGCGAAGATAATATCCAGCCTGATTATATGCTGTATAAGTTGTCCCACCATCTTTAGCATCTATTGTATATCCAAATTCTTTACATTCATCTAGATAGGATTCGTATTTAGACATCTCCAGTCCATAAAAGTTCAGCATCAAATTATCGTCAGTATTCCGGATTACTTCTGCCTCATTATAGCCAAAATCCGGAAGATATTCACCCAAATTAAAACTTTTCCAAGAAATCTGCTGGAGATTGTCTTCTATATAATCATCATAATGGCTTGAGTTATGAACCCTTCTGTCATTATTAGTTGACAATGAAAAATACGGAACAAATAGCAAAAAAGCAAGTATTGCAGGCACCAAATGCAAATTTTTTACCTGTTCACTAATTACACCACTCCCCATCAAAAAAGCGGTCAAAAACAACACTACCATAAGTGCAGAAACAATACCTGCGAATATCTTGCCACCTTGAAAAGCAAACGCACAGCACAATACTGAAATAACAGAAAAGATCACTAGAATAATTCGGAGTTTACTTCCCCTAAACTCCTTTGCCGTTGCTTCCGATTGTTGGGACATATATTGCTGATGTGCCTTCTTCTTTGCATCGACAATTTTCTCTTTAATAGCATCATATATCCTGTTAGCTTTAATTTTATCTTGACTGTCTAAAGATAGACTTGCCTTTTTTTGGCATTGTTCAATTTGAGAAAGCCAAGCAGCTGATATATTATCCTCTCCTTTGTGCGTTATATACTCTTTTTCATCGAAATTCGATGATGCCAGAACCATAAGTTCAAGAATATCTTCTTTATTGTTTGGAACCGGGAACATTTTGATTAATCTAATGACTTCTTTATCATTTTTTGCACATTGAATGTTTTTATATAATTCCTGCACGGCGCTTGCAGCAGCTGTACCGCGCAGTTCATATCCACAAGTCGGGCATTTTGATACAAAGGCATTTAAAATTTCGCCACAATTTGGACATTTATGTATTACACCATCGTATTCAGTTTTTCTTTGCGCTTGTGGTGTATAGTCATAAGTTCTATTGATAGCGGCTCCGCACTTCGAGCAAAACTTTGCACCATCATCCACCTTATGACCACAGTTTGAACAATATCCCATCATCAGTCCTCCTCAGAAAAGCTTTATTGCTGTTGCTTGAATTTTACAGCATCGCAAATATCACCTATATTGCAGTCCAAATATTCACATATCCGCAAAAGTACGGAAAGGGCAACTTCTTCATTTTTGCGCAGTTTTGTCATCGTGCCAGTAGAAATATTCAAATCCTTTCTTAAAGTTGCCGGTGCAATTTCCTTTTCTATAAGCAGAATCCAAAGCTTTTTATAATTGATCTTCACATCACACACCCACTACAGCACAGTTGCTTTTGCTTATACTTAGTATAACTATATATCGTTAATTCGTCAACATATTTCTTTCAAAGTAAAGCCAATTTTCCAAGAAGTTGCGAATTTCATTTCAGCAGAATTTTACTGACTTATTTAGGTTTATACCGCAAATCCCCCGCCGGCACAAGACCGGCGGGGGATGAATTTTGGCCCGCGGCAGGCACTGCCTGTACCGCTTTGGCCGGAAGCGGGGGTCACTCCCCTTCCGGCAGCTGGGCGACGGCCAGGCAGGCAAGGCCCAGCCCCAGCATCAGCAGGGCGGACCGGCTGTCCAGCGCGTTCAGCAGCGTCAGGACCGCCACCGCGATCCCCATGGCCACCGCCACGCCCTTGAGCGCCAGCTCCACAACCTTGCCCACAGGCTTGGGCTGCGGGGCCGCCGCGCCGGTGCGGGCCTGCATCAGTTCGTCCACCGTGACGCCCAGAATCCCGGCCAGGCGGGGCATAGAGGCAACGTCCGGGCAGGAGACATCACGCTCCCATTTTGAGACGGCCTTGTCGGTGACGCCCATCTGATCGGCCAGTTCCAGCTGGGTCATATTTTTGGCTTTGCGCAGTTCGGCAATACGGGTTCCAAGGGTCTGCTGTGCCATAGCGGATTCCTCCTTCTGGTTTGGGTGGGGCTGCTTTCTCCGTTCCCACCCTACCACACCGGCGGCCATCCCGCAACCGATTTGCAGTTCACCACCGGTAGAACGGCAGTTTACCCCGGTAGAGCGGCAGCTTTGCCACGTCCGGGCGTCATTTTTCCATCGTCTGGCCGGGCAGGGTCTCGATGTAATGGCGCAGGCTGTTGGTCAGGCCGCGGGGACCGCGCACCGCCCGGATGCCGTGGGCCTGCAATACCGCCCGGCTGAGCTGCTGTGGCGGAAACCGGCGGACCAGTTTCAGTTCCATCACCTTGTGCATGCGGACATGCGCGTTGGCGAACTCATAGGGAATATCCACCTTTGTGGCCGTGCACTCGTACAGCACGGCAGCCACCGGCGCCGCCATATAAATGTAGACCCTGTCCCCCTGCAGCACATTGCTGGTCTGTTTCCAGTGGATGGTGTCCCCCTTGGCGAAATCCTGCTCAATGTCGTAGTAGGCGGGGTTGGCGGGGATGAGCCAGTCCCTGTTGAGCCGCGGCGCCTTGGCCTTTTGCCTGCGCAGCCCGGTAAGCGAGTGGCTGATATCCAACAGGAAGGCCAGCTGGCCGGGGTCAAAGCTGCCATCCAGCAAAACCGTAATCCAGTTTTCCCGGTTCATATGGTAGCCGGGCAGAATCCCCGGCCGGCCGCGCAGCGACCCGGCCATGGCGGGGTCACATTTCAGCTCCACCACGTCGGTGATGCCTCCGCCCGGCAGGCCGAGCTTCTCCCGCGGGAGATCCATGACCAGCGCATACCATTTGCGGTTTTCCGGGTGGCGCAGCACCGCATAGTTAGGCGCTGTGGCCCACAGGTACTCCGGCTGGTCATGGTAGCAGGCCGCCGCATGGGTGAACAGGCCCCTGCGGGTGGATTCCGTAAGTGCCATGGCAACCCCCTCCCTTTGCATTTTCGCGCAACCATAGTATAATTTTTGCAGCGGCAGGCGTCAAGGGCGTACCTGCAGTGCATCCTGGGGAGGGATTTTTCATGCACAAATTTTCCGTATCGGGCAGGACGGTCACCGTCTATCCGGCCGGGCAGGGCGGCGCACCGCTGGTGGTGCTGAACACTTTCGGCGGCGAAGGCGGGCAGGTATCTGCCGCCTTGCAGCAGATGGGCAGTCTGCCCTGCACGCTGGCGGCGGTCAGCGGCCTTGCCTGGAACCGGGACATGGCCCCCTGGGACTGCCCGCCCCTGGCGCCGGGCGCCGACCCCTGCACAGGCGGTGCGGACGAATATCTGGTCCAGCTGCTGGGGACCGTTTTGCCAGAGGTGGAATCCCGCCTGGCTGCGCCGCCTGCCTGGCGGGGCATCGCCGGGTATTCGCTGGGAGGGCTGTTTGCGCTGTATGCGCTGTACCGCACCGATGTGTTTGCCCGGGCGGCCAGCATATCCGGGTCGATGTGGTACCCGGGCCTGCTGGAATTTGTGCGGCAGCACCCGCTGAAGCGCCCGCCGGATCGGCTGTATTTTTCCGTTGGCGACCGGGAATGCCGCACCCGCAATCCTTACCTGCAAAGGGTGCAGGCCAACACCGAGCAACTGGCTGCCTGGTATCGGGATCTGGGCATCCACTGCCGGTTTGAGCTCAACCCGGGCGGCCACGGCAAACACGCCGCCCGCCGTACCGCACAGGGCATTGCCTGGATACTGGGCGGCACCGCACAGGCTTGATTTTGCCCGCCGGGCATTCCGCCGTCCCTGCCCTCGGCATTTTTTGTGCTGCGGTGTTTACTCGGGGGACAAAACGTGGTATAATTCTGCTACAACCTATTGTTGTTAAATGTGAGACGGCGTCCCGTTCCCATTGCCCGCTTTAGGGCGGCACGCGGGGCGCTGCCGTGCGCCCAAAGGGCATACTGATAAGGAGCATGTATGCAAGAAGAGGAATCCATTTTTCACCTAAAAGCCCCCTTCTCCCCCACCGGCGACCAGCCCCAGGCCATCGAGAAACTGGTGGAGGGCATCAAGGCCGGCGACAAGGGCCAGACGCTTTTGGGCGTGACGGGCTCGGGCAAAACCTTCACCATGGCAAACATCATTGCCCGCTGCAACCGCCCCACCCTGATTTTGGAGCCCAACAAGACGCTGGCCAGCCAGATCTGCACCGAGATGCGCGGCTTTTTCCCTGATGACGCGGTGGAATATTTTGTCTCCTACTATGACTACTACCAGCCGGAGGCCTACATTCCTTCCACCGACACCTATATCGAGAAGGACAGCGCCATCAACGATGAGATCGACCGGCTGCGCCATTCCGCCACCGCGGCGCTGAGCGAGCGGCGCAATGTCATCATTGTGGCCAGCGTCTCCTGCATTTACTCGCTGGGCGACCCCATCGACTACCGCAGCATGGTCATCAGCCTGCGCCCCGGCATGGAGATGAGCCGGGACGAGCTCTGCCGCCGGCTGGTGCGGCTGCAGTATGAGCGCAACGACATCAATTTCACCCGCAACAAGTTCCGCGTCCACGGGGATATTGTGGACATCTACCTGGCCTACATGGACGATCTGGCCATCCGGGTGGAGTTTTTCGGTGACGAGATCGACCGCATCAGCGAGATGCGCCCCCTGACCGGCGAGCGGCAGAACGTGGTGCGGCATGTGGCCATCTTCCCTGCCAGCCACTACATTGTCAGCCCCGAGAAAATGAAGGCCGGCCTGGCCCGCATCACTCAGGAGCTGGACGAGCAGGTGCGCAAGTTCACCGCCGAGGGCAAGCTGCTGGAGGCTCAGCGCATTGCCCAGCGCACCAACTATGACATGGAAATGCTGCAGGAAGTGGGCATGTGCAAAGGGATTGAGAATTACAGTGCCGTGCTGTCCGGCCGCGCGCCGGGGTCCACCCCCACCACGCTGCTGGACTATTTCCCGAAGGATTTTCTCTTGATGGTGGACGAGAGCCACGTCATGCTGCCCCAGGTCCGGGGCATGTACGCCGGCGACCACAGCCGCAAGGCCACACTGGTGGAGTACGGCTTCCGCCTGCCCTCCGCCTTTGACAACCGCCCGCTGCGGTTTGAGGAGTTTGAGGCAAAGGTCGGCCAGACCATCTACGTCAGCGCCACCCCCGGCGAGTACGAGCGCCAGCACTCCACCCAGGTGGCCGAGCAGGTCATCCGCCCCACCGGCCTGCTGGACCCCATCATCATGGTGCGGCCGGTGGAGGGCCAGATCGAGGACCTGCTGGGCGAGATCCGCACCCGCATTGACCGGGGCGAGCGCGCCCTGGTCACCACCCTGACCGTCAAGATGGCCGAGGATCTGACCGACTACCTGGAGGAGCACGGCGTCAAGGCCCGGTATATGCACCACGAGGTGGATACCTTTGAGCGCATGGAGCTGATCAAAGACCTGCGGGTGGGCGCCATCGATGTGATCGTCGGCATCAACCTGCTGCGCGAAGGGCTGGATCTTCCGGAAGTCTCGCTGATTGCCATTTTGGACGCCGACAAGGAGGGCTTTTTGCGCAGCGAGACCAGCCTGATCCAGACCATCGGCCGCGCCGCCCGCAACGCCAACGGCGTGGTATTGATGTACGCCGATGAGGTGACCCCCAGCATGGAGCGGGCCATTATGGAGACCGAGCGCCGCCGCGCCATCCAGGATGCCTATAATAAGGAACACGGCATCACCCCCAAAACCATCGTCAAGGCCATCTCGGGCGGGCTGGAGATCAGCATGTCCGAGGAGAACAAGAAACTGCGCCAGCGCCGCATGGGCAAGGCCGAGCGGGAGCAGACCATCGCCCGCCTGACCAAGGAGATGAAGGAGGCCGCCCGCCTGCTGGAGTTTGAGCACGCGGCGTTCCTGCGGGACCAGATCCAGCGGCTGGAGCGGGGCGAGGACCCCACCATGGACGCCGAGGAGCGTAAAGCCGCCGACAACAAGCGCCGCAGCGCACGCGGCGCGCGGAAATCCACCAGAGGGAAGGGAAAACATTGAGCAAGATTAAAATTGACCCGAACCAGCGCATTGTCATCAAGGGCGCGCGGGAACACAACCTGAAAAACGTCGACCTGGTGCTGCCCCGCAACAAGCTGATTGTGATGACGGGGCTTTCCGGCTCGGGCAAGTCCAGCCTGGCCTTTGACACCATCTACGCCGATGGTCAGCGCCGGTATATGGAGAGCCTTTCCAGCTATGCCCGTCAGTTCCTGGGCCAGATGGAAAAGCCGGACGTTGACGAGATCACCGGCCTGTCGCCGGCCATCTCCATCGACCAGAAAACCACCAGCCACAATCCCCGCTCCACCGTGGGCACCGTGACCGAGATCTACGACTACCTGCGCCTGATGTACGCCCGCATCGGCGTGCCCCACTGCCCGGTGTGCAGGCGGGTCATCAGCCAGCAGAGCGTGGACGAGATGGTGGACGAGGTTCTCAAGCTGCCCGAACGCACCCGGTTCCAGGTGCTGGCCCCGGTGGTGCGCGGCCGCAAGGGCACCCAGGCCAAGGAGCTGGACGCCGCCCGCCGCGCCGGCTATGTGCGGGTGCGCATTGACGGCAGCATGTACGACCTGGACGAGGAGATCAAGTTAGAGAAAAACATCAAGCACACGGTGGAGATTGTGGTGGACCGGCTGGCCATCAACGACAGCGTGCGCAGCCGCCTGGCCGATTCCATCGAGACCGCCCTCAGCCTGACCGACGGGCTGGTGGCCATTGACGTGATCGGCGGCGAGCCGATGCAGTTCAGCCAGAATTACGCCTGCCCGGAGCACGGCATCTCCATTGAGGAGCTGACCCCCCGGATGTTCAGCTTCAACAACCCCTTCGGCGCCTGCGAAACCTGCACCGGCCTGGGCACTTTTATGAAGGTGGACCCCGCCCGCGTCATCCCGGATAAGCGCAAGTCCATCCGCCAGGGAGCCATCAAGGCCAGCGGCTGGTATTACGCTGAGGGTTCCATCTCGGAAATGTACTATGTGGCGCTGGGCAAGCGCTACGGCTTCACGCTGGATACCCCCATCAAGGAGATGCCCAAAGAGGGCCTGAACGCCATCCTGTACGGCACCAAGGGCGAAAAGATCGAGATGCAGCGGGAGAATATGTTCGGCTCCGGCACCTATCGGAACGACTTCGAGGGCATCATCCCCAATCTGGAACGCCGCTTCCGCGAGACGGGCAGCGAGTGGGTCAAGGAGGAGATTGCCCAGGTCATGTCCAGCGAGGAATGCCCCACCTGCCATGGCCGCCGGCTGAAGCCCACCAGCCTGGCCGTGACGGTGGGCGGCATCAACATTGCCGATTTCTGTGACAAGAGCGTCAACGAGGAGCTGGAATTCATCAAAACCGCGCAGGTGTCCGAGCGGGACCAGATGATCGGCGCGTCCATCTTCAAGGAAGTGCGGGAGCGGCTGGGCTTTTTGCAGAGCGTGGGGCTGGGCTACCTGACACTCTCCCGCGGGGCCGCCTCCCTGTCCGGCGGCGAGAGCCAGCGCATCCGGCTGGCCACCCAGATCGGCAGCGCGCTGACCGGCGTGCTGTATGTGCTGGACGAGCCCAGCATCGGCCTGCACCAGCGGGATAACGACAAGCTGATCGCCACCATGAAGCGGCTGCGCGACCTGGGCAACACCCTGATCGTGGTGGAGCACGACGAGGACACCATGCGCCAGGCCGACTATATCGTGGACGTGGGCCCCGGCGCCGGCGTACACGGCGGCGAGATCGTCGCCGCCGGCAGCGTGGAGGACATCTGCAAGGCAAAGCGCAGCATCACCGGCGCGTACCTGTCCGGCCGCAGGGCGGTGGAGGTGCCCGACCACCGGCGGGAAGGCAACGGCAAGTTCCTGCGGGTGGTTGGCGCAAGGGAGAACAACCTTGCCGACATTACGGTGGATTTCCCGCTGGGCAAGTTCGTCTGCGTCACCGGCGTGTCCGGTTCGGGCAAGTCCACGCTGGTCAACGAGATTTTGTACAAGACGCTGGCCGCCGCCATGAACGGCGCCCGCAGCCGCCCCGGCCAGTGCGACGAGGTGGAGGGCATGGAGTGGGTGGACAAGGTCATTGGCATTGACCAGTCCCCCATCGGCCGCACGCCGCGCTCCAACCCGGCCACCTACACCGGTGTGTTCACCGACATCCGCAACCTGTTTGCCGAGACCCAGGACGCCAAGATGCGCGGCTATGGGCCGGGGCGGTTCAGCTTCAACGTCAAGGGCGGCCGCTGTGAGGCCTGTGAGGGCGGCGGCATTCTGCAGATTGAGATGCACTTTCTGCCCGACATCTTTGTGCCCTGCGATGTCTGCAAGGGCAAGCGTTACAACCGCGAAACGCTGGAAGTCCACTACAAGGACAAAACCATCGCCGATGTGCTGGACATGACAGTGGAGGAAGCCTGCCAGTTCTTTGCCAACCTGCCCAAGATTGCCCGCAAGCTGCAAACCTTGCAGGAGGTGGGGCTGGGTTACATCCAGCTGGGCCAGGCGGCCACCACCCTGTCCGGCGGCGAGGCACAGCGGGTCAAGCTGGCCAACGAGCTGGCTCGCCGGGATACCGGGCAGACCGTCTATATCCTGGACGAGCCCACCACCGGCCTGCATGTGGCCGATGTACACCGGCTGGTCAAGGTGCTGGACAAGCTGGTGGACGCGGGCAACACCGTCATTGTCATTGAGCACAACCTGGACGTCATCAAGCGGGCCGACTATATCATCGACCTGGGCCCTGAGGGCGGCAGCGGCGGCGGCCGTGTGGTTGCCACCGGCACCCCCGAGGAGGTGGCCGAGAACCCGGCGTCCTTCACCGGTCAGTACCTGAAGCCGGTGCTGGAGAAGGCCAAAGCCCGCCAGGCCGCACTGGCGGAGGAGGAAGCCGTTCCCATGAAACGGGGACGGAAAAAGGCGGAGTAAACCGCCGCTTTCGCATCCTCTTCTTTCAAACCAATGCCCGCCGCAGAGATTTACTGCTCTGCGGCGGGCATTTTTCAACCTCCGGTTGATTTTTCCAACATTTGCGCAACAACGGCTCCATTGTGCGGCGGGCGGGGGCGGTGGTATGATAAAGGCAACGGAGGCAGACACGGCCGTGGGCATCCGCAGTCCCCCCTGACCTGAAAGCGAGGACTGCCAAATGAAGCCAGGTGAAACCATCCGCAGCCGCCGTGGTGCCCTGGGCCTGACCCAGGAACAGCTGGCCGATGCTTTGGACGTGACTGCCACCGCGGTGAGCAAATGGGAAAACAGCCTTTCCCGAAGCGAAAGAGACAAAACACCCACGCTTACACTCTTCCCTGGTTCCGTTTATTCCACGAGAGCCTTAACCGCAAAAGAGAAAAGACAAAGCTGACAGGCTGTGCATTTCACACTACCTGCCAGCTTTTATTGTCTTGTGCACCGCACGGTCAGCCGGGTCTGCCCGCTGAGGGTGCAGGTGAACAGCGTCAGATCCCAGCCGCCTCCGGTCATCTTCTCGATGGCGGTGGGCTGTAAAACCTCGGTTTCCGCCACCTGATAGGCAAAAACGTTGCCCGCCGCATCGGTAAAAATCACCTCGTCGCCGGGGCGCAAATTGTCCAGCGGGCCAAAGTGGCTGCGGTAGTTGTGGCCCGCAATCACTAGGTTGCCTGCTGTGGTGCCGGCGTACCGGCAGGGGGCAATTTTGAGTTTGTCGTAGTCCCAGTCGGCCATGACCGGCAGGGTCAGCCCCAGCGTGGGGAAATCCAGCGTGCCGATATACTCGTTGCCGTCGATCAGAACCGTGGGCATTTCGGATGCTCCTTCGCCGGGCTGTTCCTCCGTGGAGCCGGCCGCATCCGTTTCCGGCAGTGCGGCAAGCACGCCCTGCACGCTGGCGGCCGCACGGCCATTGTCCCAAATATTATAAGCACACAGCAACAGGGCTGCCGCAATCAGCAGCAGCCCGATGGATGTCCATATACTATTGTACTTTGCCTTATGCTTCATGGTCGTGTTTGTGTTTGCGGTGGGCGCGGAACTGTCCAATGCCCACACAGGCCATGCCCAAAGCCAGCAGCAGCGGCACCGGCCACCAGAGCTGGCCGGTCTGCGGCAGGGTACCGCCGGCCTGTCCCATTGGCGGCGTGCCAGGCGCAGGGGTGCTGCCGGGCTGATCCGGGCTGCCCGGCTGCTGCGGTTCCTGCCAGGTGTTGGTCACGGTAAAGGCCAGGCCGTCTTGCTCCACCGCCACGGCAAACCCATCGGGGACGTTCTGCTCGGCCACCTGCCACAGGTGACCCGGCTCGGACGTCCAGGTATAGCGCCAGCCGTTCAGTGCGTTCAGGGTCACGGTGCGGTCAGGCTGGCCATCACAGAGGAGCTGTACAGTCACGCTCAGGGGGCGCGCGTTCTCGCCGCCCTGCCAGACCTTGGCCACGGTGTATTCCACCGGCTCCGGTGTGACAGCGGTCTCTTCCGCCTTGATTGTCACCGCTGTGTCTCCATGCACATGGATCAACACCGGCACCGGGATGTACAGCGTGTTGTTTTGCTGCACGGTTTCGCCGATGGCAAGGTACAGCCCCTCCTCCAGCGCGCCAAACTGCACACTGCCGGAGGCCACCCGCCCACTGGCGGCGGGGGTTGGGGCGTCCTGGGCAACATAGGCAGCCAGCGTCTCGGCGGCGGCGCGCCAGTCGGCGGCAGGGCTGTCCTCGTCGGGCAGGGTGACCGGGTAGGCGGCAAAATCATCGGTGGGCTGCCAGCCCGAGTCCGATGCCACCGCCACATGGTACAGGTCAAACCGGACGTTTTCCCGCTCATGGTAGATGGTCAGGCCGGCACTGCCCGCGGCCATGGCCGGCAGGGCCAGCAGCAACGCCAGAACCAGCGCAAGCAGGGCGCTAAGATTTCTCTTGTTTGTGTTCCTCATGGTGTTTGGTCGATTCCTCCCGGGTCGGGTTGTTCTGGTTTCCCGCCTTGTGTTGTCGTTGTTTCAGCTGGCGTGCCCGCCGGATGATGCCCACAATGCCGTAAATCAGCAAAATCAGCGCGACAAGCAGCAGGGCCAGCAGGATGACACGCTCGGTCAGAGAAAGGCTGGAAGCTGTCCCCTCACCCGCCGCACTCTCGGCGGTGGCGGGGGTTTCGATGCGGTGGCCGCGCACCAGCAGGCGGTGGGTGTTGACACCGTAGGGCGTGCAGGTGTACAGCGTGACCAGGTCCTCGCCGGGAACGATTTGCAAGGGTTCCATCTCGTCCGGCAGGGTGACCAGGATCTGATCCACCTCGTAGGTCATCACACGGTCCAGCACCGAGAGGGTGAAGGTATCCCCTTCCTCCAGTTGATCCAGATCGGTGAACATTTTGGCTTTGACCAGGCCGTTGTGCGCCGTGATGACGCAGTGGGTGCTGGGGCCGCCGGTGGGCAGGCTGGTGCCGATCCAGAAGCCCGCGCCGGACTGCAGGGCCTTTTCCCCGGTGCCCTGGTAGATGGGCAGGTGGACATTGATTTTAGGGATGTCGATATAGCCCATCATGCCGGTGCCGAGGGGGTTGAGGTACTGCGAGACATCCTGCAGATCCGCCGCATCCTCGTTCAGGACGGAGCCGGTAAAGGTGCCGGTCTCAGCCAGGCGGCGGTTGTAGGCCTCGGCGGCAGCCCACAGGTCGGAGTAGTCGGCCTGTTCGGCCTCGGCCACCTGGTTGTACTGGGCGATCTCCTGCACGGCCTGCCAGCGGGCAAACTGGTCGCTGATGGTTGGGTAGAGCAGCACGCCCAGCCCCGCCAGCATAAGCAGCACCAGGGCGATGGTGACCAGGCTGGGCCGCCGGGATTTTTTTGCGGGCTTTTGGGGTTGTGTGGTATCGTTTGGCATAGGCAATTTTGTCGGGTTGGAAAGATGGAGTGCGGCGGCGGGCATAAACGCCCGCCCTGCAAGCTGCCGGATAAGGGCAGGTTTGGTAAAAGGCAGGCCGAACGGAGGTTCGGCGGCACGGACAACGCCGCAGGCGCAGTGCACGCCTGTGGCGAAGCCCCTGCCGCCGAAACATCAGGAAGGCGTCCCCGCGATAAGTAGTAGTTTCCTGATGTTCCGGGGCAAGATATGGAGTTGAACTAGCAGCTCACGTTAACAAAGGTTAACGATCCTGCTTTTTACGGGATTTGCGGTAAACAATGAGCAGCACGCCTGCCAGCACGATGATGGCAACACCGCCGATGGTGTACATCATGGTGCCGGTGCCGCCGGTGTGGGGAACCTTGACGTTCTCAAAATCAACATGAACGACATTCTTATCGTTTACATTTACGTTGTTCTTGCCAGGGATAACCACTTCCAGCTCTTTATCGCTGCGGATATATCCTTCGGGTGCTTTGGTTTCCTTGATGTAATAAGTGCCTGCTTTGATGCCGTTGACATAGGCACGACCATTTTCATTAGAAGTCAACGTCTTTTTGCTAGCTTCAATGACTTTGCCTTCTTTGTCCTTCTGGTACAGCTCGAATTCAGCACCTTGCAGACCGCTGTTATGCTGTCCACGCTCGAACTTGTGAAGTTCGATTTGGTAAGTATCAACCTCAACGGTATCGTGGCTGCTCTCCCAATCATGGTCAGTGACAACCCATGCCTCATTGATAAAGGTGCCGTTCGTGACATCCGCACCCAGCGTGGCGTCATATTCAACGATGATCGGAAGTTTACCAAAATCGGTCGGCTGACCAATATAGTTGGTTTCCTCAATCAAATCCATCTCGTAAAGCTGGATCAGATCAAGAGTAATGGTAAACCCATCCGCAGTTTGTTTAATCGTATACTCATCGACATTGGTCAGTTCGATATATTCAAACTGTTCGTCTTTGCTTTCTTTGCCGAGCTTTACCACGATGCTGTCCATATTGATGGTCAACGCCGGGTCGATCTTATCGAGGAAAGTCAGCTTGTAAGTTGCGCCTTCAGTCGGCGTACCCAAAGAGAACGGACTGATGTTGACGCTCGGGTCCTGGACATCATCGCTGGTATCGTATGTGATGTAATCGACCAGGTCTTCCGGCACGTTGGAGGTCAGCTTAAAATGGACTGTATCATCGGCATTAACGCTGGTTTCATCCTTCTCTTCGCCATTTTCCACAATCTTTTTTTCCAGGCCGGGCAGGCTGACCTTATCGCTGATGCCAAGCATAAACTCATCGTCTTTGGAGCCGCCATCGATGTCAGCATAATTGACATCGGCTTTGTCAATTACCCATTTCCCAGTATTCGTGTCCTGGTGAACTTCGTTGATTAAGACCCGGCCATCCACATAGCCATGATTGCGGATGAGAAGGCTGTTCTCCACAGTGTTCTCGTTATCATCGGTATCTTTCGGAGGCCATTGCGAAGGCAGCGCAATTTTCACACCCGTCAGTTTGATTTCGGATTTCAGGGGTTCATTCGACATTGCTTTGTCATGATCCCAGCGGCAGTGAATGGTCAGCTCATCATAGGTGTTCCCGGTTTTTTCATCTGTGACATTGTTCGTGATTGTGTAGGCATTATTATCCTGCAAGACGAACATATCGCTTTCCAGCTTAATATTCTCGGGATCCAGGAGTGTACTCTCGCTCAGACCCACTTTCTTGTCGAACATGAAATGCAGGTCAACATACGTACTGTCGCTAATTTCCTGTTTATGCGCCTGAAGTACATCCCAGGAATTGCTGCCGAAAAGCGCGCTGCCAAGATCGGTCATATCCATGGTAGCATCATAGTTCAGCGTCAAGCCACTTTTGCTTTCGTTCTGAACCTTATAAGTGTCAATGTTGAACTGTGTCTTTCCCTCGAGCGGCGTACCGTTTTGGCTGACTGTGCGGGTCAGGCTGGCGATGGAGTTGGTGACAATGTCAGGGCGCTCGCCGGTAGCGCCTCCATCCCAGTGATAAGAAATCGAAATTGTTGTTCCCTCAGGCAAATTATCCGGAACCGTAAATGTTACTGGCCCTTCACCAGGTTTGCCTACTACCATGAGAGTGGGATAGTAGGTTTCTGGATCATAATCGCTAGAATCGATGTTTACGCCAGTATATGTAAGTTTATAATAGGTATTATGTTCTTCCCAGAAAAAAAGCAATGTTTGCTCTGACGGTTGTTCAATCGTTACCTCTTGGCCCGGCACAACATATTCCGGCACTTCTGGCATAACTTCCTGAACTTCTTCAGGCATTGGATCGCCTTGACCTTCATCTACGCCAGGCACAGTGTTGGAAAAAATGACATCAATAGCGTTGTCCGGTTTTGTCGGTACGCTGTCCTCTGCAAATGCTGGCACCGATAAAGCAAACGCCATCATCAATGCCACAAATGCAGAGAATAATCTTTTCATGGGAGTTATACGCATGTCAACTACTCTCCTTGGACTTTTCAGTCTACTTTAAAAGTTGTACTCGATTGCGGTTTTGATTAAGCTGGCAGACTGCGTGCCAAGTGTCCAGACCTTATTAGTCAGTGCGCGCATCCAAGCAGCCCAATCAGATTGGCCCTGCGAAGTCTTGACAACATTCGTAACCGTTACCAGCCCTTCGTCCAAACTGCCGTAAACGTTCTGATAGGAGCACCAGCAATCCTGAATCTTACCGCTTTCCAGCAGCTTGCCTGCGATGCCGCCGCGGCCGCGGGATTGCAGGCCGAAGGGGCTGACAGTGGAATAGCAGGCGATGATGTCCGAATAGCTCAGGCCCGCAATGCCGCCGCCGTTTGCCGTGCCGGTGACGCTGGTATTTTCCACCGAGCAGTACCGGATGGTATTCACGAAAGCAAAGCCAACCAGGCCGCCGGAGGTGTAACCACTGACCGAACTGTTGGTAACATGCACGTTCTGGATAATGGTGTTCAGGCGGTTGCCCTCGGCGTTGCCATAAAACTGACCGGCCAGAACACCGGCGTAACCGCTGAGAACATTGCCGGTGACCGTAATGTTATCCAGGTACAGGTTGGCAATCTTCTGGTTTTCGCCCAGTTCCGAGAACATACCGGCATAGCTGCCGTTTCTCGTGAATTTTGCATTGGAAATGGTATGGTTCTTGCCATCGAAATTGCCTTCGAACTGAATGGCCTGGTAGGTCGCGCCGCCCAGATTGATGTCATTTTCCAACACAACAAGTTCGCCCGGGTCAACCTCGGCGGAATTGGCTGCAAAATCCGCAAAATCGTTGGGTGTGGAAATCCGCAGCTCGGTTGCATTCGGGTCATTCAGGTCCGTCAGGAAAGTATCTTCGTCCGTGGGGGTCAATGCGGATTCAGTCTTGGCGTACAGGGTCATGCTTTTGGTCACAGTCGCACCGGTAAAGTTGACCAAGGTGTCCTCCGCAAAGTTGGAATCTTCGTACCAGCCCAGAACCGTGTCATTGCCGGGAATCGTAACTTCCGGCAGCGCCGCACCGGCAGGCAGGCGCCAGGTATACACGCCATTGCCGTAGTTGTAATTGACGGTATACATTGTCGAAGCCGGGTCATAGATGACCACCTGGGTGTTGGCCGCGTCAAAGTTTGCGAGGATATTCCAGGCATCATTGCCCTGACCGCTGCCGTCCCGCATACTATTAACGCGCACCTTCGCGTTGGTGTAGTTCATCGCGCTGCCCAACATCTGGATGGTTGCATTGAATCCGGTGTTGAACGCACCATTCCAATGCGTACCATCGGAAGAAGTAAGATCAATGCTGTAGGCGGGGCTGTTAAAGTTCACATCAATACTGCCGGGATAAGAGGCCGTATCAATCGCGAAACGCAGCGAGGCCGTATTGTTGCTGGCCGCATAGGTGTACAGCTCGCCAGATGCAGGCTGGCCCTGCACTGCTTCAAAAGCAACAGGTTCGCTCGTTGTCAGGCTGAAAGTTTTGCCGGCCAGCTGTGTTGTGCTGGGCAGTTCGATGTACAGGTTGCCGTTCAAGTCAACCTCTGCCGTGCTGCCCGCAATATTGGCCCCGGCAATGGCCGGTGCACCCGGCGTGGCGGCCAATGCGCCGACCGGAAGCATGCACACACACATGGCACCTGCCACAAGTGCTGATACGATTTTCTTTTTCATACTGTGGTTGCTCCTTTCCTCGTTTTGCTTGTCGTTTGTTGAATGCCGCAATCTGTGGAACCGCTGCGGCTGCCACCGCCTCCCCTCCTGCAAGCGCGGCGCTTCCTGTCGGCTTCGCCCGAAACACGCCGTTTTGACAGAAACATGATTCTGTCACCAAGTAACGCTAGTCAGGGCGATTTTTCCTGTCTCAAACTTAACTTTGGCAAAAAAGGGTAAAGGAAATATGTTGGGCAGCACTGACCATTTGTGCCCAACAGTTTTTTCATGTTCTTTTTTTTGGCAATTCTGCTTGCTTTTAACTTATGTTATTGAAATGTTCCGAGAATTGTGCTAAGATATGACTGTTTTTTAGAGAACTTATCTCTGAAAATGAAAGCAAATGTCTCGGAACAGGGTTCTGCGTTACTATGTATGGTGACAGAATCATGTTTCTGTCAAATTCGTAAAATTTACAGCAAAAGGTGCATTTGGTTGAGCATCCGTTCGTGCTCTGCACCGGATTCCATGATATAAATTCGCGTTGTCTCGATGCTGGAATGGCCTAGCAGGTCCGCCAGCTTCGAGATATTTTTTTCGATATTATAAAATGTCCGGGCAAACAGGTGGCGCAGGTTGTGGGGGAACACCTTGCGCCAGGCCACATTGGCGCGCCCGCACAGCGATTTCAGCAGCTTCCACACCGTGCCGCGGCACAACGGCTTGCCGCCCCGGCCCAAAAATACCGGTCCGGCATGGATACGCTGCCGCTGGCACCACCGTTGCAGCCGGTGGCAGAGCTCGGCGGGCAGCAGGATCTCCCGGCATTTTCCCTTGCAGCGGATACTTGCCTTGCGGCGGCGGACGGCCTCGGCAGTGATGAACTGCAATTCGGACACCCGGATACCGGTGGAACAGATGGTTTCCAGCAAAAGCTGGGTGCGCTTGCTGCCGGCGGCGCGGGCGGCGTTCAGCAGGCGGAAATACTCGGCGCGGGTAAGCTCCCGGCCCGGGTCGGCAAAAATGCGCCGCTGGCGCTTTAAGGGCTTGGCCTTGCCCGCCGGGTTATCGATGCTCTCCTGGTAGTCGTTGACGGCGGCCAGCAGCGAATTGACCGTGGAAGGCGTGTAGCCCTTGGCGGTCAGGCTGTCCCGCCAGGCGGCGACGGTCTCACGGTCGGGCTTTTTGCCGGCCCCGGTGTCGGCAAAAAAGCGGGCCAGGGCTTTGGTGTACTTCTGGATGGTGGCGGGGCTGTACTCCCGGTGGGTCAGCCAAACGCAATAATCTTGCAGCGCGGTTTGCGGGATTGTTTGCAACATGGAAGCTCCTTTCTGATAAGGGATACACGTTGCTACTATTATGCCGCAGATCTTGCCGGTTTTGCGCTGCATTGCCGAATGCCCCTTGCCGTCATGTCCTGTGGGGGTAAACGGTCCGGACATTTTGACGCCACCCTTTTATGGGGCAGCAACAATTCAAAGCCCCGTAAGATTCGCCCCGGTGTCTATGGACTGGGCACGGCTCCCCCTATGCACCTTTTTCTAAACGCAAGGGCCACCTGCCGCAAAGATTTCTGCTCTGCGGCAGGTAGCCTTTTTAACCGGCGGTTGAAAAAATTGACATCCGTGCAACAACGGCTCCATTGTACGGCGGGCGGAGGCGGTGGTATGATAAAGGCAACGGAAGCAAGCACGGCCGTGGAGCACATCCGATGTCCATCACAGCACTTTTGTGTGAAAGCGAGGTTTTTTCGATGCCAATGAGTAAAGCCATCCGCAGCCGCCGGGTTGCGCTGGGCCTGACCCAGGAACAGCTGGCCGATGCTTTGGGCGTGACTGCCGCCGCGGTGAGCAAATGGGAGAATGACCTCTCCCTGCCAGACATGGCCCTGCTGCCGGTGCTGGCCCGCCTGCTGGAGACCGACCCCAACACCCTGCTGGGTTTTGCCGCCGACCCCACCCGCAGCGAGATTGCCGAAATCCTGAACCGGCTGTGCGATGCCAACCGGCAGGGCGGTTTTGACGCCGCCCTTGCCCTGGCCCGGCGTAAACTGCGGGAATACCCATCCAGCGGCCTGCTGGCAATAAACGTTGCCACCGTGCTGGACGGGCTGTGCGCATCCGACCCGGAACTGCGCGGCCGGATGCAGCCGGAAATTTTGTCCCTGTACGAGAAAACCGCCGCCAGCCCGGACGAAACAGTGGCTCGGCAGGCCAAAACCATGTTGGTACTGCGCTACCGGGATGCCGGGCGCTACACCGAGGCACAGGCGCTTTTGTCCGAACTGCCCGGGCCGGGGATGCCCGGCAAGGAGCAGATGCAGGCCGACCTGTATTGCAGCCAGGGCCAGTGGGCCGAAGCCGGGCGGGTCACCGAGAGCTGGCTGCTGATGTCCGTCGCGGCGCTGGTGCAAGCACTGACCACGCTGGTGGAGGTGGCCGCCGCCGAGCACCGCCGGGAAGATGCCGCCGTCCTGGCCCGCAAAGGCCGCCAGATGCTGGAACTTCTGGGATATCCACCCTATTTGGGCATTCATCTGGAACTGCTTGCCGCCCTGAAGTGCCGGGACAAAAAGCAGGCCATGGAGCTGTTTCGGCAGTTGTCCGACGCCGCCCGGCAGCCGGTTTCAGCGCCGGTCATGCGCCCATTCTTCTGCCATCTGCCGGAAAAGCCGGACGGCGGCCAGCAGGCAGCGGAAGTCTACCGGAAACTGTTTGCCCTGCTGATCTGCCGGTCGGACACCGACCCGGATATGGCGTTTTTGCAGGACGACCCGACATTTGCTGATTGGCTGGCCGGGGTAAAAGCAGAGTTTGCCGCCGACTGAGGGGCTGCCGGGTGACTGTCCCCTGCCCTGACCGGGCGCAAGGGCCGGCGGACAATCGGCTTTTGTCCCCCTTTGTTCCGTTTGCTTTGCGGGGATGGACCAGGGCATACCGGCACAGCACTTCCCGTTGATGTGTCCGTCCGCCCCACGCAGCAAGGCCGACAGCTCACCGTTTCAAACCCATACAAGTCAAAAACCGGCAGGCACCTGCAAAGAGCAGGTACCTGCCGGTTTTTATGGCAAGGATTGTATTTACTTGGCTTCGCTGTCCGCGTCCACCAGGGCGAAGGTCAGCTCGGCCTGGGCGGCCAGTTTGCCGTCCACATAGGCATGGCCCATACCAAAGCCCACAGGGCCTACACGGCGGATGATCTCACACTGGAGTTCCAGCACATCGCCGGGGGTGACCTGGTGCTTGAAGCGGGCATTTTTAATGCCGCCGAACAGTGCCAGCTTGCCCTTGTTCTCAGGCTGGCACATGAGGGCGACGCCGCCCACCTGCGCCATAGCCTCCAGGATCAGCACGCCGGGCATGACCTTGCGGCCGGGAAAATGGCCGCAGAAGAAAGCCTCGTTGCCGCTGACGCATTTGCGGCCCATGGCCCACTGGCCCGGCTCCATGTCCAGAATACGGTCCACCAGGGCAAAAGGATAGCGGTGGGGCAGGATGCCGGCGATCTGGTCACAGGTCAGGGTGACAGCGTTCTCCCGCGGGGCTGCGGGGATCTTGGATTCAACCGCCATGATCTCAGCCCTCCCACTTCTTCATCACGATGCAGGCATTGTGGCCGCCAAAGCCCAGGCTGTTGCTCATGGCGTAGCGCAGCTTCTTCTCACGGCCAACGTTGGGCACATAGTCCAGGTCCAGCTCCGGGTCGGGCTGCTCGTAATGGATGGTGGCGGGAACAAAGTCGTCGTGGACAGCCAGCGCGGTCAGCACAGCCTCGACGCCGCCGGCGCCGCCCAGCAGATGGCCGGTCATCGACTTGGTGCTGGAGACGCACAGCTTGTACGCCCAGTCGCCAAAGGCAGTCTTGATGGCTTCCGTTTCGCAGGAATCGTTCATCTTGGTGGAGGTGCCGTGGGCATTGATGTAGTCCACGGCCTCGGGGTTGATGCAGGCGTCGTTCAGGGCCAGCGTCATGCAGGCCGCACCGCCGGCACCGTGGGGTGCGGGGGCAGTCATGTGGTAGGCGTCGCAGTTGGCGCCGTAGCCGACCATCTCGGCATAGATCTTGGCGCCGCGTGCCTTGGCATGCTCCAGTTCCTCCAGAACCAGGATACCGCTGCCCTCGCCCAGCACAAAGCCGGAGCGGCGGGCATCGAAGGGAACGCTGGCCGCGTTGGGGTCAGTGGCGGTGGTCAGGGCCTTCATGCTGGAGAAACCACCGATGGCCAGCGGGCTGACACAGCCCTCGGTGCCGCCAGCGATCATGACATCCTCGTAACCATCGCGGATGCGGTGGAAGGCATCGCCCACCGCATTGGTACCGCCGGCGCAGGCGGTGACCGGGCAGGTGCAGATGCCCTTGAAGCCGGTGCGGATGGCGATCTGGGCAGCCGCCATGTTGGGGATAACCATCGGAATAAAGAAGGGGCTGACCTTCTCATAACCGCGCTGCATACCGCGGGTGTGCTCCTCCTCGATGGTGGGCAGGCTGCCAATGCCGCTGGAGATGATGATGCCGCAACGGTTCAGTGCGGGGTCGTCCTTCTCAATGGACAGGCCGCTGTCCTTGAGTGCCTCGTCGGCGGCAACAACAGCCATCTGGGTGAAGCGGGCCATCTTCTTGGCATCGCGGCGGTCAATAACCGGTTCCGGATCAAAGTTTTTGACTTCGCCGGCCAGCTTGACCTTGAAATCAGTGGTATCAAAGCGGGTGATGGGGCCGATGCCGCAGACACCGGCACGGGCGTTGGCCCAGGTTTCGGCGGCAGTGTTGCCAATGGGGTTCACCGTACCAATGCCGGTGACCACAACTCTGCGTTTTTCCATAGGATTACTCCTCTAATTCTGTGTAAAAGGTGACAGTCGGGCAAATCCGCCCTATCTGGTCAGTATAGCATGGTTTGAGCGATTTGTCCATGCCTCCGGGGAGAGGACAGACCGATGCCAGGCATCGGCTCTGAAATCAGCGGCGGGCGATTTTCCGCCAGCCAGACATTGCTCGGTTTCCCGGTGGATCACATAGCCATGCCGCCGTCCACGCAAAGGACCTGGCCGGTGATGTAACCACTGCCCTCGGCGGCGAAGAACTCCACCGCGCGGGCAATCTCGTCCGGATCGGCAATGCGTCCGGCGGGGATCGAGGCCAGGGTGGCAGCCTTGGCGGCTTCCGGCATGGCATCGGTCATCTCGGTGCCCACAAAGCCGGGGGCAACCGCGTTGACCGTGACCCCGCGGGAGGCCAGCTCCTTGGCCAGGCTCTTGGTCAGGCCGATCAGGCCCGCCTTGCTGGCAGCGTAGTTGACCTGACCGGCGTTGCCGCGCAGGCCCACCACGCTGGACATATTGATGATACGGCCGTAGCGCTGCTTCATCATCAGGCGGCTGACCGCCTTGCAGCAGAACACCGCGCCTTTCAGGTTGGTGTTCAGGACCTTGTCGTAGTCCTCCTCGGTCAGGCGCATCAGCAGGCAGTCACGGGTGACGCCGGCGTTGTTGACCAGCACATCCACACGGCCAAACTGGGCTTTGACCGCATCGACCAGGGCATCGCAGCCGGCCACGGTGGAGACATCGGCCTGGACGGTCAGCACCGCGGCGCCGGCCTCACGGCAGATGTTTGCGGTCTCCTCAGCAGCGGCGGCGTTGCCGGCAAAGTTCAAAGCGATATCATAGCCGGCCTTGGCCAGGCGGATGCAGATGGCGCGGCCGATGCCGCGGCTGCCGCCGGTGACAATGGCAACACGGCGTGCAGGTGCTTCAGGTGCTTTCATGCTCAGCCCTCCTTGGTCAGTTCGGCAACAGCGGCATCAAACTGCTCGGCCGTCTCCACGGGGATGCAGCGGATGGCCGTGCCCACCGTCTTTTTGACAAAGCCGGACAGCGCATGACCGGGGCCGATCTCGACAACGGTATCCACGCCCAGCTCGGCCAGGCGGCGGATGGTGTCCTCCATATAAACGCTGGACTGGACCTGGCGCTCCAGCAGCTCGGGGATGGTCTGGCCGTCAGCCTTTTCGCGGCCCAGGCAGTTGAACAGCACCGGGAACTGCATCGGCTTGAAGTCCACCGTCTTGAAGCGCTCGGCCAGCGCATCGCCGGCGGGGTGCATCAGGCTGGTGTGGAAGGGGCCGCTGACCTTAAGGGGCACACAGCGCTTGGCGCCGGCGGCCTTGGCCAGCTCGGTAGCCTTATCCACAGCGGCCTTCTCGCCGCCGATGACCAGCTGGCCGGGGCAGTTCAGGTTACAGATCTGCACCACGCCCAAATCGGAGGCCTGGTCGCAGCAGGCCTGCAGCTTGTCGCGGTCCAGCATCATAACAGCGGTCATGCCGCACTCGATGCCCTCGGCGGCCTTGGCCATAGCTTTGCCGCGGAAAGCGACCAGCTCCACCGTGGTGGCTGCGTCCAGCACACCGGCGGCGTTCAGGGCGGAATACTCGCCCAGGGACAGGCCGGCCGCATAC
Source organism: uncultured Gemmiger sp. (assembly GCA_944388145.1). Taxonomy (GTDB): domain Bacteria; phylum Bacillota; class Clostridia; order Oscillospirales; family Ruminococcaceae; genus Gemmiger. The sequence continues at coordinate 189,508 of CALXHQ010000001.1, forward strand.
TCGGGGCGGATGCCCTTGGCGTAGAAAGCGGCGGTCATGCCCACGGCAAAGGCCACCATGCAGGGCTGGGTGTACTGGGTCTGGTTGATGACACCCTCGGGGTCGTCAAAGCAGACGGATTTCAGGTCAAAGTCCAGATGGGCAGCGTCAAAAGCGGCGCGGAAGTCGGCGTTGGCCTCGTACATATCGCGGCCCATGCCGGCGTGCTGGCTGCCCTGGCCGGCATACAAAAAAGCGAGTTTCATGCTTGGTTCTCCTTATCGGAAACAGTTATTCAGCGATGTACTGGATCTCCTGGATGCGCTTTTTGGCACCGGCCCACAGATCGTCCAGAATGTCGGCTACCGGGCGGATCTCGTGCAGCATACCTGCCACCTCGCCGGCCATCAGGCTGCCGGTGTCGGTGTCGCCGTCAAACACGGCGCGGCGCAGGCTGCCCAGGGTGTACTTTTCCAGCTCCATCTTGTCGGCGCCTTCCTTCTCGCGGCGGACATACTCGCGCGCCATCTTGTTTTTCAGAACGCGCACAGGGGTGCCGCCGATGCGGCCGGTGACAATGGTATCGCTGTCCTTGGCCTTGAGCAGGGCCTGTTTGTAGTTTTCGTGGATGGGGCACTCGGTGCTGGCCAGCAGGCAGGTGCCGATCTGGACGCCGCAGGCACCCAACGCAAAGGCCGCGGCCATCTGGCGGCCATCCGCAATGCCGCCTGCCGCAATGACAGGCAGGTCAACGGCGTCAACCACCTGGGGAACCAGGGCCATGGTGGTCATCTCGCCCACATGGCCGCCGCTCTCGGTGCCCTCGGCGATGATGGCGTCAACACCGGTCTTGGCCAGGTGCTTGGCCAACACGGCCGCCGCGACCACCGGGATGATGGTGATGCCGGCTTCCTTCCACTTGGCAACATACTTGCCGGGGTTGCCTGCGCCGGTTGTGACAACGGGGACCTTCTCATCAATAACGATCTGGGCAAACTCGTAGGCGCAGGGATGCATCAGCATGATGTTGACGCCGAAAGGCTTATCGGTCAGCTCACGGCAGCGGTGAATATGCTGGCGCAGCTCATCGCCGCTGTGCATACCGCCGCCGCCGATCAGGCCCAGAGCGCCTGCGTTGGAGCAGGCCGCGGCGAACTCGCCGGTGGCGATGTTGGCCATGCCGCCCTGGATGATGGGATACTTGGTACCGAGAATCTCGTTGAGCAGTTTCATTGTATACCTCCTGATCCTGTTGGGCTTATTCCGTAACGCCCAGATGAATATTGAGCAGCGCGCCGGCCCAGGTCAGGCCGCCGCCAAAACCGACCGCCAGCACCTTCTGGCCATCCTTGAGCAGCCCTTCCCGGTACATATCGTACAGGGCAAGCGGGATGCTGGCAGCACTGGTGTTGCCGTAGCGGTCAATGTTTTTGTAGAATTTTTCCGGCGCCCCCATCTTTTTGGCGCAGTGGTCAATGATGCGTGCATTGGCCTGGTGGCAGACCACCCAGTCGATGTCCTCCATGGTCAGGTTGGCCTTTTCCAGCACCGCATTCAGGCTGCTGGGAATGACCCCCACCGCAAAGCGAAACACTGCATTGCCGTTCATCTGAATAACAGAGGGTTCCGGGCTGCCCGCCCCCTGGATCTGGATGTCCAGGCCGCCGCGGGAGCCCAGATCCACGCAAAGGTTGGTGGTGTCGTCCCGCTCATACACAGCAGCACCGGCACCATCCCCAAACAGCACACAGGTGCTGCGGTCGGTCATATCCATCAAACGGGAGAGCTGTTCGCCGCCGACGACCAGTGCATACCGGCCGCCGCAGACCTGCAGCATACCGGATGCGGCAGCTGTGCCGTACAGAAAACCGGCGCAGGCCGCATTGATGTCCATCACCGGGATGTTTTCCCGGATACCCAACGCCGCCTGCAGCAGGCAGGCCACACTGGGGGTCACATAATCACCGGACACGGTGGCGACAATCACACAGTCGATCTTCTCCGGCTGAATATGCGCGTTCCCGATGGCTTCGCGGGCAGCTGCGATGATCAACGAGTTGGCGCTTTCGCCCTCGGCACAGTAGTATCGTCGGCGGATACCGGTGCGCTCCGATATCCAGGCATCGTTGGTATCCACGATCTTGCTCAGATCGTCGTTTGTCACGCACCGGCCGGGCAGCGCCCGTCCGATACCGATCATTTTGAGTCCTGTCATGCGTCCTCCCTGGCAGCCTGGCGGACAGATGCCCCGCTGCCCCTTGCATAAAAACGAACGAATAGGCGCAAATTCCATAGGAGACCGGGCCATCTTGCAGAGGGCGCCCCAAAAGGGCAGCACACATCTGCAGGCCCGGTCTCGAATGTAACCGCGCATTGCCGGATGGCGGTGCCGATTACACCTCGCCCATCTGGCGGAATTTCTTATGGCGCTGGCTGGCCAGTGCACTGCCGCTCAGGCGGGAGAGCTGGCTCAGGTTCCGCTCCAGCGCGGCATCCACGTTGGCAAACAGGGCCTGGTGGTCCAACTGCGCACCGCCCAGCGGTTCCGGGATGATCTCGTCGATCACCTTGTAGTTGAGCAGATCCTGGGCGGTCAGCTTCATCACATCACAGGCTTCCTCGTGGCGGCTGGCGTCCTTCCACAGGATGCTGGCAAAACCTTCGGGGCTGAGGACGCTGTAAATCGCGTTTTCCAGCATCAGCACCCGGTTGCCCACGCCCAGTGCCAAAGCACCGCCGCTGCTGCCCTCGCCGGTGACAACGGCGATAACCGGCACAGTCAGCGTGCTCATCTCTGCCAGGTTGCGGGCAATGGCCTCGCCCTGGCCGCGCTCCTCGGCCTCCTTGCCGGGATAGGCACCGGGGGTATCAATGAAAGTGATGATGGGGCGGCCGAATTTTTCCGCCTGCTTCATCATGCGCAGGGCTTTCCGGTACCCCTCGGGGCCGGGCATGCCAAAGTTATACTTCATGTTTTCCTCAAGGGTATTGCCCTTGCGGTGGCCGATCACCGTGACCGGTTTGCCCTTATACAGCGCAATGCCACCCAAAATGCTGGGGTCCTCCTTGCACTGACGGTCACCCCGCTGGACGAAGAAATCGGTAAACAGCGCATCGATATACTCATCGATCTTGGGGCGATGGGGATGACGGGCCAGGAACACCTTGTCCGCAGCGGAAAGGCTGTTGCAGCCTTCCAGCAGCTCGGCGCGGGCCTGTTCCAGCTGTTTGCGGCGCTGCTTGACCTCGGCGGAGCGGTCCTCCCCCAGGGCTTTCAGCTCCTTGTCCATATCATCGATCTGGCGCAGAACTTCCTTGATCATCCGCGGCGCCCTCCTTTGCTGTGCAGGCGCAGGATCTGCGCCAGGGTGGCCTTCATCTCACTGCGGGGCACAATGGCGTCCACAAAGCCATGCTCCTCCTGGAACTCGCTGCGCTGGAATCCGGCCGGCAGTTTTTCCCCAATGGTCTGTTCGATAACACGGGGCCCTGCAAAGCCGATCAGAGCACCGGGCTCAGCCAGCATGATGTCACCCAGGCTGGCAAAACTGGCGGTGACACCGCCGGTGGTGGGATGGGTCAAATAGCTGATATACAGACCGCCCTTGGCCGAAAAGTCGGCGATGGCCGCGCTGGTCTTGGCCATCTGCATCAAGCTGAGGATCCCCTCCTGCATACGGGCGCCACCGCTGGCCGAGAAGATGATCAGCGGCAGCTTCTTATTGGTGGCATACTCGATGGCGCGGGTAACTTTTTCCCCCACTGCAGTGCCCATGCTGCCCATAAAGAAGTGGCTGTCCAGCACGACAACAACGGCGGGCATCCCCTCGATCTTGCCGGTGGCTGCAATGGCAGCGTCGGACAAGCCGGTCTTGCGGGTCTGTTTGGCCAGCTTTTCCTTGTATCCGGGGAAATCCAGCGGATCGCTGCCTTCCAGTTTTTCATCCAGCTCACGGAAGGTACCGTGGTCCAGAATCAGGGACAGGCGGTAGTAGCCGCCGATGGGCTGATATCTGCCGCAGTTGGGGCAGACATACATGCTTTCTGCCCAGGCACGGCGGGTGGCACGACGCTCACAGCCAGGGCAGGTAACGAAGACCGGCGGCTGCCAGATCGGGGCCAGCTCGCCAGATTCGGGTGCGGCCTTGCGGGCCAGTGTGCTGGAACGGCCCAGGCCGGTCAGCGCATCTAACACTTTTGGCATATCCAAATACCTCGCTTTTCATGGAAGAACCGGCCTTGCGCCCGGTTCCTTTGGCTGGGCGCTGGGGCCACCGGGGATGTGCCACAACCCCGGGGATGGCCGCAAAATGTTACGCCCCGTAAAGAACCGAAAGCCCGCCAGAAATACAGGCGGGCCAACGGTGGTGCAATTTTATTCGGCGTGGGCCTGCAGGTAGTTGAAGATGTCGCCGACAGTCTTCATGTTGCCCAGCTCCTCGTCGGGGATGGCAACGCCGCAGGACTCCTCAATCGCCATGTTCAGCTCAACAGCGTCCAGGCTGTCAGCGCCCAGATCCTCCGCCAGGCTGGCCTCCATGGTGACCTTGTCCTCATCGCAGCTGAGGGTGTCAACGATAACCTGCTTCAAAGTTTCGAAATCCATAACCGATACGCTCCTTAAATACCCTTGAATAATGATTCAGTATTTTGAATTACCTAAAACTATTTAGATAATTTTCCGAAATTTATGATAACAGAGATTTTGCTTTTGTCAAGTACCATTTTGTTATCTTTTTGTTATTTTCGTGTTTTTTTTGCTGTGGAACGGGAAATTTGAACGCTTTTGGGCAATGCGTCAAAAAGCGTTCCCGATGCCTTCCGCCTGCATCAGGAAGCAGCCCGTTTTATCTGCCTTATACCTTATATATAAAAGGAAGGTCATCCGGGCATAAGGCGGTCCAGCAGCTGATTTACCCGGGAAATGTTCTGTACAAACTGCGGGGCAAAGTCATCCCGAATGTCGTAATCGAGATAGAGGGCACGCAGTATCCGGCGGCGGATGGCGGGCAGGCACCGGCTTTCCTGAACCGCAATCAGGCGATCCGCCAGGCGGGCGCAGCTGCGCGCCCAAAAGACATCCGCCCCCGCACGTTCCAGAATGCCGGAATCCGCCAGATATGTGCGCAGTGTGCGGGTGCTCTCCCCTGCCCTGGCGCCGCACAAGGGCGGCTGGAGATAATACTCGGCCCGACCGGTATCCAGGTCGATGGCCTGCCCCAGCGGATAGAGGGCACAGGCCAGTGGGCGCGCCTCATGTACTGTGCAGGCATTTGCCTCAAAAAAAGGGCAGTTGCCGCTATGGCGGGAAGATTTCAGGCAAAAACCGGGCAGCAGCCCGGCAGTCTGCCGGCAGAAAGCCTCCGCCACTGTGGCGGGCGGCAGACGCAGACGCCGGGCCAACCGGTACAGATCCAGTCCGGACATCACAATATCCCGCCGGGCCCGGCAGCAGCTGCCGCAGCCGGCACAGACAAAGGGAAACGGGTCATCCAGCTGAAGGCGCGGCAGCGCAGCCAGCTCGGATTCCGCCTCAAAACGGCCTGGGATTGGCTGCGGGCGGCTCACGGCAGGCTGACCTCGTGGCTGGTGGGGATACCGGCGGCAAAGCAGTGCAGCGCTTCGAAGGCGCCCTCCACCATGCTGGCCACATCCTCGTCGGTATAAAAGGCGGTGTGCGGGCTGACAATCACGTTGGGGAAACTGCGCAGCAGAGCCAGCTCCCGGTTTTGCAGCACATCTCCGGCATGGTTATAGTAGTACAGGCCGTTCTCGTCTTCCAGCACATCCAGCGCGGCGGCCCCTACCCTGCCGCTCTCGATGGCGGCAATCAGCGCGTCCGAATCGATCAGGCTGCCCCGGGCAGTGTTGACAATGACCACGCCGTCCTTCATTTTGGCAAAGGCGGCGGCATCCAGCAGATGGTGGTTCTCGGCGGTGGCGTTGGTGTGCAGCGTGATCACGTCGCTGCGGGCATACAGTTCGTCCAGCGGAACAAACTCGGCCAGGGCAGCGGCCTCCGGGCTTTGATAGACATCGTATGCCAGCAGCTTGCAGCCAAAGCCGGACAGATGCCCCAGCACCGTGCGGCCGATCTTGCCGGCGCCAACCACACCTACTGTGCAGGCGGACAGATCGCGGCCCATTTTGCCCTTGAGGGAATAGTCCTGCAGCTCAGCCCGCTTGAGGATATGTCCCATGCGGCGGGTGGCCATCAGCATCAGCATAATGGCATAGTTGGCCACGCCGTTGGGGGTATAACCGACATTGGATACCCGCATGCCGTGCTGTTTGGCCCGGGCACGGTCCACGTGGTCGTAGCCAATGGAACGGCAAAGCAGATATTTGACACCCAGCGCCGCGAACCGGTCCACCATATCGGCGCCCATGTCGCAGGGTGTCATACAGACGGCGTCACAGCCTTCGGCCAGGGCGATATTTTCGGGCGTGGGGTAGTCCGCCGTCCAGGTGAAATCAATGCCATATTTTGCGCTGAACTGCCGGCAGTAATCCAGTTCGTCAAAGGGGCGCAGGGCATAGAAGCAGATTTTCATGGTTGGATGCTCCTTCCGGTGGAGAGTTCTGTCAATGTTTGGGCCGGTTTGCCGCCAGGTACTCCTGCCGCGTCAGCAGCAGGTGGAGCAGCCCCTCCCTATCCAGGCCCATCTCGCGGAAGCCCGCGTCCCGGTGAAGTTTCCGGGCGGACTGCCGGCTCGGTTCAAAGTCGTTGTGGATGCGGGTGACGCCGCAGTCCCGGAATGCATGGTCCAGCAGAAGCTGCAGAGCAGGCCGGCTGTATCCCTTACCGCGGCAGGCGGCAAGCAGTACAATGCCCATATCCCACCAGTCATCCGCCGGTACGTAATGGAAATTGACCTCTCCCAACCATGCCTGATCCGAATCGCGCCGGATATAAGCGAAAAACCGTTTTGGTTCCCGGTTGACCCAGGCAGCGTGCCATGCTGCCCAGCCGCTCTGCGGGAAATCCACGCAGCCGGTATCCCGGTGGTAACCGGGGAAGTCCACGTTCCACCCCGCGTTATAGGACATGGTAGCCGGGTCCGCTTGCAGTTTTTGCCGGAACCACAGGTCCTCCAATTTAGGGACATACAGGGTGATCTGGTCCATGCGCATTTCTCCTGTAGGTGCTTTCTGAAAAAGCGAAGCGTACCTGTCAGCAGCCATGGGGCGCCGGAGCCGGCTCCGAGCCGCCGTGGGGGCCGGGGTGATAATCGAACACATCGTCCAGCCACTCCCGGCAGAGAGCGAACCAGTGGGCATTGTGAGGGTTCGCATCATGGACCTCAGCGGTGCACAGGCTCATGCCGTGATGCCCGCCGGCAAACAGATGCAGTTCAAACGGCACCTGGTTTTTGCGCAGTGCAGCAGCCAGCAGCATCGAGTTTTCCACCGGAACCAGCTCATCGGCCACCGTGTGCCAGATGAAGAAGGGCGGCAGACCCGGGCGGACCCGCTGTTCCAGGCTGAAGGTTTGCCGCAGGGCCGGATCGTCGCCGGCGACCCGGTCAATGCTGCCCTGGTGGGCAAAGGCCCCCGACGTGATAACCGGGTAGCCTAAAATCACCGCGTTGGGACGGTTCAGGCCGCGGTCCCCGCCCAGCGCCTGCTGCACCGGCTCGGCATCCCACAGGATGGCAGTGCTGGCTGCCAAATGTCCCCCCGCCGAAAATCCACAGACCGCAATCCGGTCCGGATCGGTGTTCAGATCGGCAGCATTTTTGCGCACCCAGGCCAAGGCCCGTGCAGCGTCCTGCATCGGGTGCCAGTCTCGGGCCTGTTCCATCACTGAATACTCCAGCACAAAGGCCTGATAGCCCGCCGCCAGGAACTGCATGACCACGGGTTCGCTTTCCCGCTGGCTGCAATACTCGTAACCGCCGCCGGGCAGGATCACCACCGCCGGGCGAACATCAAAGGCAGGGCAGGAATCGATCCGGCCGCGGACCCAACCGGTGAGCACCGCACCGCCGGGGAAAGTTTGGGTAATCAATCTCATGGGAAGGTTCCTCCTTCTATGCAGCGCCGGCGGCTGTGCATCTCGGCTGCAGCGGCGCAGGATTGGCGGATCAGGCTTGCGGCTCCGCCGTGGGACGGTCCGGCAGCGGATGCTGCTGGATATACTCCGCCATGATGTCAGCTGCCACCTGTACCAGCATGGGGCAGGGACGTTTCTGGTAGTATTCGGGGGTGCGCTCCTCGGCCACCGGGGTGCCCTCGGCCTTTTCCAGGCCCAGCAGTTCCCGGCAGATCAGCGTGCCCTTGCCGTTGCGGGTGCAGAACGCCCTGGCCAGGGCCTGCACCTCGGCGTAAAAGGCGCTTTTGTCCCTGGGGTCGGTAAAGCCGTACAGTGCCCCCAGCACCAGCGTAATGCCGGTAAATGCCCCGCAAACCTCCCGCATTCGGCCAACGCCGCCCCCCAGGCCGCCCACCAATTTGAGAACCTGCTCCCGGCTCATGCCAATTTCCTCAGCAAAGGGCAACACAGCCGACTGGCTGCAGTTGCAGCCGGAATAAAACGCCTCCCGGGCGCGGTCGCCATAGATTGACATTTCCGTCACGTCCTTTCCTCTCCCGCCGCTGGAGGCCGAACCGACCCTCATCCGCGAAAAGACTGGTATAATATCAGCATACCGCAAACCAGGCTTTTTGAAAAGGGGGTCTCGAACCTGTTTTGAACAAATTGTGAATCTTTTGCTATCCGTACATCAAAGGCTTGCGCTTTAGGATGCAGAGTGCTAAAATAGAATTAGCACTTGAATTGATCGAGTGCTAACATAGTTTCGTTTTCATGAATTTTAATACAAAGAAGGGTTATCCACATGGCTATGCGTCAATTCAAGGCCGAGAGCAAAAAGCTTTTGGACCTGATGATCAATTCCATCTATACCAACCGTGAGATCTTTCTGCGTGAGCTGATCTCCAACGCCAGTGATGCCTGCGACAAGCTTTACTTTAAGAGCTTGACCGACACCTCGCTGGGGGTCCACAAGGAGGATCTGCACATCCACATTGCCCCCGATAAGGACAGCCGCACCCTGACTGTCAGCGATAATGGCATCGGCATGACCAAGGAAGAGCTGGAAAAGAACCTGGGCACCATCGCCCGTTCCGGCAGCATGGATTTCAAGGCCGAAAACAAGAACGAGAATATCGATATCATCGGCCAGTTCGGCGTCGGCTTCTACTCCGCCTTTATGGTGGCCAGCAAGGTCACCGTCATCTCCCGCGCCTGGGGCAGCGATGAGGCCTGGAAGTGGGAGTCCAGCGGTGTGGAGGGTTATACCCTCACCGAGGCGGAGAAGGCTGAGCCCGGCACCGATGTGATCATGGCGCTGAAGGAGGATACCGACGGCGAAAATTACAGCCAGTATCTGGAAGAGTACACGCTGGTGGACCTGATCAAAAAGTACAGCGACTATATCCGCTATCCCATCACCATGTACCGTCAAAAGACCCGCCAGAAACCCAAGCCGGAGGATGCCGGTGAGGATTACAAGCCGGAATACGAGAGCTACACCGAGCTGGAAACCATCAACAGCATGGTGCCCATCTGGAAGCGTGACAAAAAGGATGTAACCGAGAAGGATTACAACGAATTTTACAAGAACCACTTCAATGATTACACCGACCCCCTGCGGGTCATTACCAGCCGCACTGAGGGCACTGCCACCTACACTGCCCTGCTGTTCGTGCCCGGCCGCACTCCCTACGACTACTACACCAAGGAGTACGAGAAGGGCTTGGCGCTGTATGCTTCCGGCGTGCTGATCATGGACAAATGTGCCGACTTGCTGCCGGATTACTTCAGCTTTATCAAGGGCGTTGTGGACAGCGAGGACCTGAGCCTGAACATCAGCCGTGAGACGCTGCAGAAGGACAGCCAGCTGCGCCTGATCCGCAACTCGCTGGAGAAAAAGATCAAGAACGAGCTGCACGCCATGCTGGTCAATGACCGGGAGAAGTACGAGACCTTCTGGAAGGCGTTCGGCCGTCAGATCAAGTTCGGCATTTACGGCGATTACGGTATGCACAAAGATCTGCTGGCCGACCTGCTGATGTTCTACTCTGCCAACGAGAAGAAGTATATCACGCTGGACGAATACCTGGAAAAGATGCCTGAAGGCCAGAAGTGCATCTATTACGCTGCCGGCGACGAAACCGACCGTCTTTCCAAACTGCCCAACGCTCAGCTGGTACTGAGCAAGGGCTACGACCTGCTGCTCTGCCCCGAAGATGTGGACGAGTTCTGCCTGCAGATGATGCACGACTACAAAGAGAAGGAGTTCAAGAATATCAACTCCGGCGACCTGGGGCTGGAAACCGACGAGGAAAAGAAGGCTGCGGAGACCGCCACCGAGGAAAACAAGGACTTGTTTGAGGACATTAAGACCGCACTGAAGGGTAAGATCAAGGATGTGAAGGTTAACCCGACCCTGAAGGATCACCCGGTATCGCTGTCCAGCGAGGGCGGTTTGTCCATGGAGATGGAGAAGGTCCTGCGCAAGATGCCCAACGCTGAGGGTATGGAGAGCACCAAGGTGCTGGAGCTGAACCCCAACCATCCGGTGTTTGAGGCACTGAAGTCTGCCAAGGCTGCCGGCGACGGCGACAAGGTAAGCAAGTACGCCACGCTGCTGTACGACCAGGCCCTGCTGATCGAGGGCTTGCCGCTGGAAGATCCCGTGGCCTACGCCCAGATGGTCTGCGAGCTGATGAAGTAAACGCCGCCGGCCCGTCCGCATCGGGCGGGAGCTGCCGGCTGGCCTGCCTGCCGTGCAAAGCGGTTGTCTGCTGACCGAATCGACGCCAAAGCAAAACCAAAACCATAGAGAAGGCCCCGGCCGACCCGCTTTGCGGTGTCGGCCAGGGCCTTGCTGTTTGGTTTGCGTTTGGTTCAGGCGGGAGGTATGCCCTTTCACCATATCTGCACAGGGCAGCGCTGGCGGCCAAACGGCGCAGTACCGGGGCGCAGGGCACCGCAGCATCAGACCTGCGGTTTTTCCCCGTCCCCCTGCCCTGCCAGCGCCTGCACGATGGGAGCCAGCGTTGCCAGGTCCACAAAGTCCACCGCTTTGCCGTAGGTCTCGATCATGGCGCGGGTCTCGGCGTTCTGCTGTTCCGGCGGCTGGTTTTTGGCCGCAGCGTACAGCAGGCGCATCATCGTCCTGTGGGCAAAGTTCAGCCGGCTGTAATCAATGCCGCCCCGCAGGTGGAACAGCCGGGCATTGTCCAGCACCGGCCTGGGCAGGCGGGCCTGCAGGGCGGTGCGGATGTTGCGGATGTTTTCCGCATCATGGGGGTCGGCCAGCCCCACCGTGACGATCAGGTAGCGGCGGGCCGGGTCAGGGGCCAGCGCGCGAAGCGCCCTGCCCAGCCCGCAGACGCCCCCGGCGTACAGCCCGCCCACATAGACAAGCTCGGCGCAGCCTTCAGCCCTGTCCGCCTGGGCGGCGGGATAGCAGGGCAGCCCGGTGCGTTCGGCCAGCGCCTGGGCGTACCGCCGGGATGTGCCGTAGCGGCTGCCATAAAGAATGACGGTGGACATGGTGGGTCCCCTCCCCTGTTGCTTCCGGTCGATCCGGCGCCGCGCCAAGGATGCGGCATGGCGGCGCGGTCATTTCCACCACCAGTGTAGCAGACCCGGCAGCGGCTGTCCATGGCGGCGGGGCGGTTTGACAGAAATTTTACGCGGCGCACACAAAAAGGCCCCCTGCCTTGCGGCAGGGGGCCTTTCGGCTTATTCAGCAGATCCCGCGATCAGCAGAAATTACTTCTCGATCTTGGAAACAACGCCGGAACCGACGGTGTGGCCGCCCTCGCGGATAGCGAAGCGCATGCCCTCTTCCATGGCAACCGGGGTGATCAGCTCAACATGCATATCGACGTTGTCGCCGGGCATGCACATCTCGGTGCCCTCGGGCAGAGTGATGATGCCGGTAACGTCGGTGGTGCGGAAGTAGAACTGAGGACGATAGTTGTTGAAGAACGGGGTATGACGGCCGCCCTCTTCCTTCTTCAGGACGTAAACATGGCCATCGAAGGTGGTGTGGGGATGAACGGTGCCGGGAGCAGCGATAACCTGGCCACGCTCGATCTGATCACGGTCAATGCCGCGCAGCAGAGCGCCGATGTTGTCGCCAGCCTGAGCGTAATCCAGGCTCTTGCGGAACATCTCCAGACCGGTAATGGTGGTGGTCAGCTTGTCCTCCTTCAGGCCGACGATCTCCATCTGATCGCCAACGCGGGCAGTACCACGCTCAACACGGCCGGTAGCAACGGTGCCACGGCCAGAAATGGTCATGACATCCTCGACAGGCATCAGGAAGGGCTTGTCAGCAGCACGGTCGGGGGTCGGGATCCAGGTATCAACAGCATCCATCAGCTCCCAAATGCACTTGTACTCGGGAGCGTTGGGATCGGTGGAGGTGCTCTCCAGAGCCTTCAGAGCGGAGCCGCGGATAACCGGGGTCTCGTCGCCGTCAAAGCCCATGCTGGAGAGCAGCTCACGGATCTCCATCTCGACCAGATCCAGCAGCTCAGCGTCATCGACCATGTCGCACTTGTTCATAAAGACAACCATGCGGGGCACGCCGACCTGACGGGCCAACAGGATGTGCTCACGGGTCTGGGGCATGGGACCATCGGTGGCAGCAACGACCAGGATAGCGCCGTCCATCTGAGCAGCACCGGTGATCATGTTCTTGATATAGTCAGCATGGCCCGGGCAGTCAACGTGAGCGTAGTGACGCTTCTCGGTGTGGTACTCGACGTGAGCGGTGTTGATCGTGATGCCGCGAGCCTTCTCTTCAGGGGCCTTGTCGATGCTGGAGTAATCCATGAAGTCCGCGTCGCCCTTCAGCGCGAGGACCTTGGTGATCGCAGCGGTCAGAGTGGTTTTGCCATGGTCAACGTGACCGATGGTGCCAATGTTGACGTGCTCGAGCGAGCGGTCAAACTTTGCCTTTTCAGCCATTGGAATATCCTCCTTTTATTCAAGCGGGTTTTGAAGCCTCGTTTAAGGCTATCATACTAGATTTTCGAGCAAAAATCAAGTAAATTCGTGATTTCTGTCTTCGATTACGCCTTGGAGCGATCGGTGATGATCTTGTCGGCGATATTCTTGGGAACCTGCTGATACTCAGCCGGCTCCATGGAATACTGGCCACGGCCCTGGGTCTTGGAACGCAGGTCGGTGGCGTAGCCGAACATCTCGGACAGAGGAACCATCGCGTTGATACGCTGGGTGCCGGGCATGGCCTCCATGCCCTGGATCTGACCGCGGCGGCTGTTCAGGTCGCCAATGACATCGCCCATATACTCGTCGGGAACAATGACAGAAACCTTCATGATGGGCTCCATGATGACGGGATCGGCCTTCTTCATGGCATCCTTGAATGCCATAGAACCGGCGATCTGGAAGGCCATCTCAGAGGAGTCGACCTCGTGATAAGAGCCGTCCCACAGGGTGACCTTGACGTCCTCAACGGGGTAGCCGGCCAGGACGCCGGACTTCATGGCGCCCTGAATGCCCTGATCAACAGCCGGGATGAACTCCTTGGGGATTGCGCCGCCAACAACAGCGTTGACGAACTCGTAACCCTTGCCAGGGTTCGGCTCGATCTTGATCTTGACATGGCCGTACTGGCCCTTACCACCGGACTGACGGGCGTACTTGGTCTCCTGATTGGCCTCCTTGCGGATGGTCTCACGGTAAGCGACCTGCGGTGCACCGACATTGGCCTCAACCTTGAACTCGCGCAGCAGACGGTCGACGATGATCTCCAGATGAAGCTCACCCATGCCGGCGATGATGGTCTGACCAGTCTCCTCGTCGGTCCAGGTACGGAAGGTGGGGTCTTCCTCGGCCAGCTTGGCCAGAGCAATGCCCATCTTCTCGGAACCGGCCTTGGTCTTGGGCTCAATGGCAACACGGATAACGGGCTCGGGGAACTCCATGCTCTCGAGGATGATGGGGTGCTCCGGATCGCACAGGGTGTCACCGGTGGTGGTGTTCTTCAGACCGACAGCGGCGGCAATGTCGCCGGCGTAGCAGATGTCGATGTCCTTCCGATGGTTGGCGTGCATCTGCAGGATACGGCCGATACGCTCGTTCTGATCCTTGACGGAGTTGTAAACGGTGGTGCCAGCCTCGATCTTGCCGGAGTAGACACGGAAGAAGCACAGCTTGCCGACATAGGGGTCGGTAGCAATCTTGAAGGCCAGAGCAGCAAAGGGAGCCTTATCGTCGGAAGGACGGGTCTCCTCCTCGCCGGTCTCGGGGTTGGTGCCCTTGATGTCGGGGATGTCGGTGGGAGCCGGCATGTAGTCGACAATGGCATCCAGCAGCTTCTGAACGCCGCGGTTGCGGTAGGAAGAGCCGCAGGTGACGGGGACAACCGTGTTGGCGATGGTCTCGCGACGCAGAGCAGCCTTGATTTCTTCCTTGGTCAGCTCTTCGCCGTCCAGGTACTTCATCATCAGCTCTTCGTCGTTCTCGGCGACAGCCTCGATCAGCTTGTCGTGATACTCCTGAGCCTGCTCCTTCATGTCCTCGGGGATTTCTTCCACGCGGACATCATTGCCCATATCGTCGTAGTAGACGTCAGCCTTCATATCGATCAGGTCGATGATGCCCTTGAAGGTATCCTCCTGACCGATGGGCAGCTGGATGGGCACCGCATTGGCATGCAGGCGGTCATGCAGCATCTGCACGCAGCGGTAGAAATCAGCACCCATGGTGTCCATCTTGTTGACGTAAACCATGCGGGGAACATGATAGTTGTCCGCCTGGCGCCAGACAGTCTCGGACTGGGGCTCAACGCCACCCTTTGCAGCCAGAACGGTCACAGAGCCGTCCAGCACGCGCAGGGAACGCTCGACCTCAACGGTGAAGTCGACGTGGCCCGGGGTGTCGATAATATTGATGCGATGACGGTTCGCCTTGAAAGCGGCCGGGTCATGCTGGGTTTCGGTATGGCTCCAGTAGCAGGTGGTAGCAGCGGAGGTGATGGTGATACCACGCTCCTGCTCCTGCACCATCCAGTCCATCGTAGCAGCGCCATCATGCACTTCGCCGATCTTGTGGTTGATACCGGTGTAGTACAGGATACGCTCGGTGGTGGTGGTTTTGCCTGCGTCGATGTGAGCCATGATACCGATATTTCTGGTCATTTGCAGAGAAACATCTCTCGGCGTTGCCATGGCTGAAACCTCCTAGTCGAAGAAAAACAGACGGATCAATAACGGTAATGAGCGAAAGCCTTGTTGGCCTCGGCCATCTTGTGGGTATCCTCGCGCTTCTTGACGGCGTTACCGGTATTGTTGGTCGCGTCGATGATCTCGGCGGCCAGGCGCTGGGACATGGTCTTCTCACCGCGGGTGCGGCTGTACAGAGTCAGCCAGCGCAGGCCGAGGGTCTCGCGGCGGGCGGGGCTGACCTCCAGGGGGACCTGGTAGGTGGAGCCGCCGACACGGCGGGCCTTGACTTCGAGGCTGGGCATGATGTTCTCGAGTGCTTTCTCAAACATTTCGAGAGGATCGTTGCCGGTCTTTTCCTTCACGATGTCAAAAGCATCGTAAACGATCTTCTGGGCGACGCCCTTTTTGCCGTCGAGCATGATCGAATTGACCAGGCGGGTGACGATCTTGGAATTATAAATAGGATCAGCCAGAACTTCGCGCTTGGCGACGTTACCTCTTCTGGGCATCTTTCTTCCCTCCTTCACAAAAATGATATCATCGGTACTCGAAAGTATAGGAACTCCCGTAAGGCCACAAGAAGAGCCATTGCTGACCCTTACTTAATGGCGAAAAGATGTTTCCTTACTTCTTGGCACCGGCCTTGGGACGCTTTGCGCCGTATTTGCTGCGGGCCTGATGGCGGTTGGCAACGCCCTGGGTATCGAGGGTGCCACGGATGATGTGATAACGCACACCGGGCAGGTCCTTGACACGGCCGCCGCGAATCAGAACGACGCTGTGCTCCTGCAGGTTATGGCCGATACCGGGAATGTAAGAGGTGACCTCGATACCATTCGTGAGGCGGACACGGGCAACTTTACGCAGAGCAGAGTTGGGCTTCTTGGGGGTCATGGTACGGACAGCAGTGCAGACGCCGCGCTTCTGGGGGCTGTTCAGGTTGGTGTACTGCTTCTTCTGGGAGTTGTAGCTGCGCAGAAGGGCAGGCGCGGTGCTCTTCTTGACCAGGACCTCGCGGCCTTTGCGTACGAGCTGGTTAAAAGTAGGCATTTCTTTTCTCCTTTCTTCGGTATTACATCGGAAAAGACGGGCGGATTGTGCCGGAAATTGGTGCAATACACCCAGACCGACGCAAGATTTATTGTAAGGGATGAATCTTGTCTTGTCAAGAGTATACACAAAAAAATCGTGAAAAAATCGTATAAAACAGAGATTTTTTGCCGGCGGCCAGCAGAGTGTTTCGGTTTCCTGCAGCAAATGCCGGACATACTCCCGCATGGGGTGGGTTCTCCCCCGCCCCGGCAAAAAATGGCAGGCAGCCTGCCGGTTGCCGGTAAGCTGCCTGCCGTAGAGATGCCGCACAGCCGGCGGCCGCTCTGCCGTCTTTACAGTTTTGCCAGGGTTGCCTCGGCGTCATCCAGGATCCGCTCGAATTTGTTCAGCGCGGCATCCACAGGAGCCGGGGTGGTCAGATCCACGCCGGCATGGCGCAGCTCATCCAGCGGATAAGCACTGCCGCCCATGGACAAAAACTCGCGATAGCGTTTGACAGCGGGTTCGCCTTCGTTCAGAATGGCCTCGCTCAGTGCAACGGCGGTGGAGTAGCCGGTGGCGTACTTGTAGACGTAGAAGTTCCGGTAGAAGTGCGGGATGCGTGCCCACTCATACTGGACCTCGTCATCCACCACCAGGTCGGGGCCAAAGTAGTCCACAACCAGCTGGCGATAGAGGGCGTTGAGGGCAGCGGGGTTCAGCGCCTCGCCCCGTTCTGCCATGGCATGGGCCTCGCGCTCAAACTCAGCGAACATGGTCTGGCGGTAAACCGTGCCCTTGAAGTTTTCCAGGTACTGGTTCAGCAGAGCCAGCCGGGCGTGGGGTTCCTGCTCTTTGCGCAGCAGCTGTTCGATCAGCAGGTTCTCGTTGACAGTGGAGGCAACCTCCGCCACAAACAGCGTGTAGTCGGCATACTGGGCGGGCTGAGTGTGGTTGGAATGCCAGGTGTGCATCGAGTGGCCCATCTCGTGGGCGATGGTGGAGACACTGTCCAGTGTGCCGGTAAAGTTGGTCAGGATATAGGGATCGGAGTCGTAGGTGCCAGAGGAGTAGGCGCCGCCGCTCTTGCCGCGGTTGGGGTAAACGTCGATCCAACGGGTGGCAAAGGCCTTTTTGACCTGCTCCACATAATCATTCCCCAGCGGGCGGACGGCGTCCAGCACCATCTGCTGGGCCTGCTCATAGGTGTAGCTGGTCTTGTCATCGGCCACCAGCGAGGCATAGACATCGTAATAGTGCAGCTCATCCAGGCCCAGAATCTTTTTGCGCAGCGCCACATAGCGGTACATGGCGGGCAGATGCTTGCGGACGGTGTCGACCAGATTGTCGTACACCGAGGCCGGGATGTTCTCCCCCGCCATGGACATGGCACGGGAGGAACTGTAGTGGCGGGCCTTGGCCTCGGCCACGGCGGCTTTGATGTCGGCAGAGTAGGTGGCTGCAAAGGTGTTGATGTGCTGGCGGTACCCCTTGTAGTAGCTTTGGAAGGCGTTTTTACGCAGGGTCCGATCCGCGGAGGACTGCAGCAGGATATAATTGGAGCCGGTAACTTCCACCTGGTTGCCCTGGCTGTCGGCGACGGGGTCAAAGACCATGTCGGCATCCTGCAGATTGTCGGCGATCTCACCGGGGGCATTGATCACCTCACCAAAGCCGGCCAGCAGCTGCTCCTCGGCAGCAGACAGGGTGTGGGGCTTACGGCGAAGCAGGTCTTTGAGCAGGAAGCTGTAAGGTGCCAGCTGCTCGTCCTCCGCCATGGCCTTAAGCTCCTCCTCCGACAGGGAGAGGATCTCCGGCTCGGCAAAGGCAACGGCGGACTGGTACTGCACATAGACGGCGTTGGCCTTGGCGTACATTTTCTGGGCAGCCTCGGCGCGGGTGTCCTCGCTGCGGCGCAGGGATGCATAGCAGTACAGGTTGGACAGGGTCCGCTGGGCCTGCACCTGTGCGTCAAACCAGGCGCGCAGATTGGCGGCGGTGTTCAGCGTACCGGCATAGGCGGCAAGAGCCGGGATGCTTGCCGCATACTCGGCCATGGCCTTTTCCCAGGCGGCGTCATCCGCGAACATACGGGTCAGGTCCCACTTGTACTTTTCCTCAATCTGGGAGCGTTCTTTCAGTGCTTCAGGCATGATTCTCTCTCCTTTTATATAATGTATAGAGTCTGTAAAGAGATAAAGGCCGCACAGCCGCTGCCGGCTGCCTGCGGCAAAAATCATTGTACATCATTTAACAGCAAATGGCAACGGTCTGGCGACATTCCGTGCTGTGTTGACAGATTCACCGCTTTTTTGCTAAAATGGTTGTAGCGTCCGGCTATCTTCTTGAGATTTGCGGGCAGACCACCCGGGAGGTGCAGCGATGGAGCCGTTTCTCTTTGTGCTCTTGCTATTTTTTCTCTTTGTTTTGCTGATGGCGGCAATCATCTGCCATATCAAAGGGAAATGGGGCATCTATCTGACCGCTGTTACCGCAACCTTGTCCGGCTGGTTCATCGGGCTGGTGTTGGACGCCAACATTGATTTTGGGCCGGACGGCTTTCTCTGCCTGCGGGTCCTGCTGCCGGTGCTGGCCATGGGGCTTTGCATTTTGGTCACGATTTCAAGAGACAAATCCGACAAATGACCGTCGGGGCGCAGCAAGCGGCCCGTAGCGGCGGAGCGGAGGATCGCCGCAGACAAAATTGCCATCGGATACAAAAAGTTCTGCCGGGACGGCTGCGAACAGCGCATCCCGGCAGGACTTTTTTTGTTGTTTTAGCGGATTTTCAGGGAGAACTTACTCCACATGGTCATAGGCAGAACCTGTGGCATCGCGCTCGGCTTCGGCGCGTTCCAGTTCGGCTTCCACCTCCGGCAGACCGGTGCCGGCAGGAATCAGTTTGCCGATGATGACGTTCTCCTTCAGGCCGGAGAGCGGGTCAACCTTGCCCTTGATGGCGGCCTCGGTCAGCACGCGGGTGGTTTCCTGGAAGGAAGCGGCGGACAGGAAGCTGTCGGTGGCAAGGCTGGACTTGGTGATGCCCAGCAGCACCTGGCTGGCCTGCACCAGCTTGACGCCATCCTCGCCGGCGTCGATGCGCTCCTGCAGTTCCTCGTTCTTGATCATCACATCGCGGCGATCCACCACGCTGCCAACGATAAAGTCGCTGGAGCCGGAATCCTCGATACGGACCTTACGCATCATCTGACGCACAATAACCTCGATGTGCTTGTCGTTGATCTCCACGCCCTGCAGACGGTAGACCTTCTGCACCTCACTGATCAGGTAGTTCTGGGTGGCGACACGGCCCAGGATGGCCAGAATATCCTGCGGATAGGCGTGGCCCTCGGTAATAAGCGCGCCCTTCTGCAGCACGTCGCCTTCCATAACCTTGACACGCTGGCCAAAGGGAATGATATAGCTCTTGGTGACGGGAGCACCATTTTCATCCACGCCGGACACTTCCACATGGCGGGTCTTTTTGGTGTCGTCGATATGGACGGTGCCTGCAATTTCAGACATGATCGCCATGGCCTTGGGGCGGCGGCTCTCGAACAGTTCCTCAACGCGGGGCAGACCCTGAGTGATATCTTCGGCGGAAGCGATGCCGCCGGAGTGGAAGGTACGCATGGTCAGCTGGGTGCCGGGCTCACCGATGGACTGTGCCGCAATGATACCGACCGACTCGCCCACCTTGACGCACTGGCCGTTGGACATATTGGAACCGTAGCAGCGGGCGCAGACACCCACATGGGCGCGGCAGGTCATCACGCTGCGGATCTGCAGCTCGGTAATACCGGCAGCCTCGATCTTCTCAGCGTCGAACATATCCATCATCTTGTCCTTGGAAACCAGCAGTTCGCCAGTCTTGGGATCAAGAACATCGTTCAAGGCATAGCGGCCGATCAGGCGCTCCTTAAAGCTCTCGATGGTGGCATTGCCCTCACTGATCTCGCGGACCCAGATGCCCTCCGTGGCGTGGCAGTCCTCCTCACGGATGATGACCTCCTGGCTGACATCCACCAGACGGCGGGTCAGGTAACCCGAGTCGGCAGTACGCAGAGCGGTATCGGTCAGACCCTTACGGGCGCCTCGAGAGGAGATGAAGTATTCCAGGATGTTCAGGCCTTCGCGGTAGTTGGCACGAATGGGCATTTCCAGCGTCTTGCCGGCGGTGTTGGCCAGCAGGCCGCGCATACCAGCCAGCTGCTTGATCTGGTCCATGGAGCCACGGGCGCCGGAGTCGGACATCATGTAGATGGGGTTGCGCTGGTGGTGCTCCTTCAGGTTGGTGGACAGAGCGGTCGAGACCTGCTCGGTGGCATCCAGCCAGATGTCAACGGTCTTTTTGTAGCGCTCGTCGTCGGAGATCAAACCGCGGTTATACTGCTTCATGACCTTCTCGACCTTTTTGTCGGCGGCGGCCAGGATGTCCGGCTTCTCATCGGGGATGATGGCATCGGGCACGGCAACGGTGATGGCCGACAAGGTAGAGTACTTGTAGCCCTGCGCCTTGATGGCATCCAGCATGATAGCGGTTGTCTTGGTGCCGTGCTTGGTCAGGCAGCGGCTGATGATATCGGGCAGCTTCTTCTTGGTGACCTGGAAGCCGATCTCATAATCGAACTTGTGAGCGGGATCGGTGCGGTCCACATACCCCAGGTCCTGCGGGATGGGAGTGTTAAAGATGATGTTGCCCACGGTGGTATCCACCAGGGCGCTCTCCTCCTTGCCATCAAACACCATGGTGCGGCGGACCTTAACCGGCGCCTGCAGGGTGACGATGTGCTCGGAATAGGCCATCAAAGCCTCAGCCTCATCGCGGAAGACCTTGCCGTGGCCGGGGTCCTCGGGATTGACCATGGTCAGATAGTAGCTGCCCAGGATCATATCCTGCGTGGGCACGGTGACGGGCTCACCGTCAGAGGGCTTGAGCAGGTTGCCGGAAGCCAGCATCAGCATGCGGGCTTCCCGCTGAGCCTCGGTGGACAGCGGCAGATGGACGGCCATCTGGTCGCCGTCGAAGTCAGCGTTGAAGGGAGTGCAGACCAGCGGATGCAGTTTGATGGCGTGGCCTTCCACCAGCACCGGCTCAAAGGCCTGAATGCCCAGGCGGTGGAGCGTAGGTGCACGGTTGAGCAGCACCGGGTGCCCCTTGATGACCACTTCCAGCGAGTCCCACACTTCGGGGCGGACGCGTTCCACCATCTTGCGGGCGGACTTGATGTTGTTGGCAACGCCCTTTTCCACCAGGTCCTTCATAACGAAGGGCTTGAACAGCTCCAGGGCCATCTCTTTGGGCAGACCGCACTGGAACATCTTCAGCTCGGGGCCAACAACGATGACCGAACGACCGGAATAGTCAACACGCTTGCCCAGCAGGTTCTGGCGGAAGCGGCCCTGTTTGCCCTTGAGCATATCAGAAATGCTCTTGAGGGCACGGTTGTTGGGACCGGTGACCGGGCGGCCGCGGCGGCCGTTGTCGATCAGAGCATCCACAGCCTCCTGCAGCATGCGCTTTTCGTTGCGGACGATGATGTCAGGCGCGCCCAACTCCAGCAGCCGCTTGAGGCGGTTGTTGCGGTTGATGACGCGGCGGTACAAGTCGTTCAGGTCGGAGGTGGCAAAGCGGCCGCCATCCAGCTGAACCATGGGACGGATGTCCGGCGGGATCACGGGGATCACAGTGAGGATCATCCACTCCGGGCGCTGGTTGGACAGGCGGAAAGCGTCCACACACTCCAGCCGTTTCAGCAGGCGGACCCGCTTCTGGCCGGAGGCCGTCTCCAGCTCCTCATGCAGCTCCTTGGAGAGAGCCTCCAGGTCGATCTCGGCCAGCAGCTTCTGGATGGCCTCGGCGCCCATACCGGCCTCGAAGGTATCCTCATACTTCTCGCGCATTTCCTTGTACTCGCGCTCGGTGAGAAGCTGCTTTTTCTCCAGCGGTGTAAAGCCGGGATCGGTAACGATATAGTTGGCAAAGTACAGCACCTTGTCCAGCTGGCGGGGGCTGATGTCCAGCATCAGACCGATGCGGCTGGGGATGCCCTTGAAATACCAGATGTGCGACACCGGCGCTGCCAGCTCAATATGGCCCATGCGCTCGCGGCGGACTTTGGCGCGGGTAACCTCGACGCCGCACTTGTCGCAGATCTTGCCCTTGTAGCGGATGCGCTTATACTTGCCGCAGTGGCATTCCCAGTCCTTGGTAGGTCCAAAAATGCGCTCGCAGAACAGGCCGTCGCGCTCCGGCTTCAGGGTGCGGTAGTTGATGGTTTCCGGTTTCTTGACCTCGCCATAGCTCCAGGCACGGATCTGGTCCGGGGAAGCAAGGCCGATCTTGATCGAAGCGAACTCTTTATTTTCCATTCAGCGAACCCTCTCATTTCACTCAAGACTACTAGCGTGGCCGGCAATCATTCGCCGTCGAACAGATCCTCAATGTTGGCCAGATCCTCGGCACCGGGCTCCATATCCTCGCTGTCCAGATCATTGTCAAAGCCTTCATCGGCGTCCTTCACGCTGTAATCGTCCTGCAATTCGCTTTCCACCAGCACGTCATCGCCGCCGGGAATATCGCGGGCGTCAAAGCCGGTGTCATCGTCGTCGAACTCCTGGCGCATATCCACCGGGTTGCCCTCGTGGTCCTGCACAACAATATCCAGGCCCAGGCTCTGCAGTTCCTTCAGCAGCACGCGGAAGCTCTCGGGGATGCCGGGCTTGGGCACCGGCTCGCCCTTGACGATGGCCTCGTAGGTCTTGACACGGCCCACCACGTCGTCGGACTTGACGGTCAGGATTTCCTGCAGGGTGTAGGCAGCGCCGTAGGCCTCCAGGGCCCAGACTTCCATCTCGCCGAAACGCTGGCCGCCGAATTGGGCCTTGCCGCCCAGAGGCTGCTGGGTAACCAGGCTGTAGGGGCCGGTGGAGCGGGCGTGAATCTTATCGTCCACCAGGTGATGGAGCTTGAGGTAATACATATAGCCGACGGTGACCTTGGAGGGGAACTTCTCGCCAGTGCGGCCGTCGTAGACGGTGGTCTTGCCGTCGTCGGTCAGGTCAATCTTGCTGAAGTCAATGATATGGCCCTTCTCGCCCATCAGGCGGTCCAGCTTGGTGGGGTACTCGGGCGCCTTGTCGGTGTGCCACTTGTCACGGGCCTCGGCAAAGCAGTCGCGGATGTCAGACTCGTGGGCGCCGTCAAAGACGGGGGTCTGGACCTTCCAGCCCAGAGCTTTGGCCACATAGCCCAGGTTGACTTCCAGCACCTGTCCGATGTTCATACGGGAAGGCACGCCCAGGGGGTTCAGCACGATGTCCAGCGGGGTACCGTCGGGCAGGAACGGCATATCCTCCTGCGGCAGGATGCGGGAGACAACACCCTTGTTGCCGTGACGGCCGGCCATCTTGTCGCCCACGCTGATCTTGCGCTTCTGGGCAATGTAGACGCGGACCTGCTCCCGCACGCCGGGCTGCAGCTCGTCACTGTTCTCGGGGGTAAAGACCTTGACATCCACAATGATGCCGTAAGCGCCGTGGGGCACCCGCAGCGAAGTGTCGCGGACCTCGCGGGCCTTCTCGCCGAAGATGGCGCGCAGCAGGCGCTCCTCAGCAGTCAGTTCCGTCTCACCCTTGGGGGTGACCTTACCCACCAGGATGTCGCCGGAGGTAACCTCGGCGCCCACGCGGATGATACCGCGGTCGTCCAGGTCCTTCAAGGCCTCGTCACCCACGTTGGGGATGTCGCGGGTAATCTCCTCGGGGCCAAGCTTGGTCTCGCGGGCTTCCGTCTCATACTCCTCAATGTGGATGGAGGTGTAGACATCCTCGCGAACCAGCTTCTCGTTCAGCAGAACGGCGTCCTCGTAGTTGTAGCCCTCCCAGGTCATGAAGCCCACCAGGGCGTTCTTGCCCAGGCTGATCTCGCCGTTTTTGGTGGCGGGGCCGTCGGCCAGGACGTCGCCGGCCTCCACATGCTCGCCCACCGAGACGATGGGCCGCTGGTTGTTGCAGGTGCCCTGGTTGGAGCGCATGAACTTGATCAGCTCATAGGTATCGGCGGAGCCGTCCTCGCAGCGGATGACGATCTTCTCGGCATCCACGTACTCCACAGTGCCGGGGCGGGCGGCCAGGATGCAGACGCCGGAGTCGGTGGCTGCCTTGTACTCCATGCCGGTGGCCACAATGGGCTGCTGGGTGACCATCAGGGGCACCGCCTGGCGCTGCATGTTGGAGCCCATCAGGGCACGGTTACCGTCGTCGTTCTCCAGGAAGGGGATGGAGGCGGTTGCCACGGAAACCATCATTCGGGGCGAGACATCCATGAAGTCCACCTGCTCGCGGGCGAATTCCTGAATGTTGTCGCGGTGACGGCCGGAAACGCGGGGACGGGCAAAGCAGTTGTTCTCGTCCAGCGGCTCGTTGGCCTGGGCGACAATGTACTCGTCCTCCACATCGGCGGTCATGTAGACCACCTCGTCGGTGACATGGCCGGTGCCCTTGTCCACCTTGCGGTAGGGGGCCTCGATGAAGCCGTACTTGTTGATCTTGGCGAAGGTGGCCAGATAGGAGATCAGACCGATGTTGGGGCCTTCCGGCGTCTCAATGGGGCACAGACGGCCGTAGTGGGTATAATGGACGTCGCGGACCTCGACTCCGGCGCGGTCACGGGACAGACCGCCGGGGCCCAGGGCGGACAGACGGCGCTTGTGGGTCAGCTCGGCCAGAGGGTTGTTCTGGTCCATGAACTGGGACAGCGGGCTGGAGCCGATGAACTCCTTGATGGCCGCCACGACGGGGCGGATGTTGACCAGGCTCTGGGGGGTGATCTCGCCGGACTCCTGGTTTTGCAGGGTCATGCGTTCACGAATGACACGCTCCATGCGGGAGAAGCCGATGCGGAACTGGTTCTGCAGCAGTTCGCCCACGCTGCGGACGCGGCGGTTGCCCAGATGGTCAATCTCGTCGGTGGTGCCGACGCCGTGATCCAGGCCCAGCATATAGTTGACCGAAGCGAAGATATCATCCACGGTGACGGTGCGGCTGATCAGCTTGTCATGGTTTTTGCGCAGCAGTTCCTTCTGCTCCTCGGGGTCGGAGGTAGCCTCCAAAATCTCGCGGATGCCGGCCAGGCTGGCGCGTTCGTTGATGCCGGCCTCCTTCTCCACATCAAAGCTGAAGAAAGGCTGAGCATCCACACAGCCGTTGGAGATGACGATGAAGGGGACGGGGTCGCCGATCTTCTGGTCGATGAGCACACGGATGCGGGTCACGCCTGCGGCATCAATCTCCTCGGCTTTCTCGTGGGTAATCTTTTCGCCATTGGCCAGCAGCAGTTCGCCGGTCAGCGGGGCGATGACATCCTCGCCGGCGCGCAGGCCGGTGATGCGCCGGGCCAGGGCCAGTTTGTTGTTCATCTTGTAGCGGCCGAACCGAGCCAGGTCATAGCGGCGGGGGTCAAAGAAGAGCGCCTCCAGATGGCTGCGGGAGCTCTCCACCGTGGGGGGCTCGCCGGGGCGCAGCTTACGGTAGACCTCCAGCAAGCCTTCCTCGGTGGAGTGGGTGGTGTCCTTTTCCAACGTAGCGTTGATCTTGGGCTCAGAATCGCCGAAGAACTGGCGGATCTGCTCGTCTGTGCCAAGGCCCAGCGCGCGCAGCAGCACGGTGACAGGCAGCTTGCGGTTCTTATCGATACGCACGTAGTAGACGTCGGAGGAGTCAGTCTCGTATTCCAGCCAGGCACCGCGGTTGGGATTCATGGTGGCGGTGAACAGATCCTTGCCGGTGCGGTCCTTGCTGGAAGAATAATAGACACCGGGAGAGCGGACCAGCTGACTGACGATGACACGCTCGGCGCCGTTGGAGATAAAGGTGCCGGAATCGGTCATGAGCGGGAAGTCCCCCATGAAGATTTCCTGCTCCTTGACCTCGCCGGTCTGCTTGTTGAACAGGCGCGCAGTGACATACAGCGGCGCAGCATAGGTGGCGTCGCGTTCCTTGCACTCCTTGATTGTATATTTGGGGTGTTTGTCCAGACGATAGTCGACAAATTCCAGAACCAGGTTGCCGGTGTAGTCCTCGATGGCAGCAATGTCATGGAAGACCTCGCGCAGGCCTTCTTCCAGGAACCAGTTGTACGAGTTTTTCTGGATCTCGATCAGGTTGGGCATATTGATGACTTCGCTGATCCGGGAAAAGCTCATTCGGGTCGTTCTGCCGTTTTGTACGGGCCTGACCTTTACCATAAAACGCAACCACTCCTATTCTTAAGATTGACAAACTGGGCAAAGCGGCTTCAAGGTGCTGCTGTGGGGCGGCAAATCTTCGTCGTTTTGCACAAACTTTTCGATTTTGCTTGCACAGTTCACTGCCTTTAGGGCGCTCTATTCCATTTTTGTGATACTAAGTCAGTATACCTGATACAAGCCGCATTGTCAAGCGGTTTTTCGGCATTTGGGCGGAATTTTTACATTTGTATGAAACGCCCGGATGCGTGTTACTTATTTGGTCATTTTGCCGGTTCGGGGCAGAAAATCAGGGCTTGACAAATTGGTACCGGCGCGGCGGTATGGGCATTTTGGCAAAACACCAGCGGTCGAGACGGCTTGACAAATGCAAATTGTTGTGATATCGAGGCGCGGTATCCCCTGCCCCGGAAGGTTGAAACATATCGCCCGTAGGGAAGATGCAGGAAGAGCCGGGCGATGGCTGTTTGGGGGCTGCCAGCCGTGGTAACCAGCTGAACGAGAGTGCAACCCGGTCAAGCCGGGTGGCTTCACATAAGACGGAAAGTTTACTTGACATTTTGCACGCATTCCGTTATACTAAGTGTATGGAAAGCACGCTTTCCATCAGAAAGGGAATTGCATGAAAAACAGACTAGAAGAGCTCCGGAAACAGCAGGGAATCAAACAGGAAGATTTGGCAAAGGCGCTGGAAGTATCCAGGCAAACGATTGGCTCTCTGGAAAACGGGAGATATAATCCATCCATTCTGTTAGCGTTCAAAATCGCACGATATTTTCATACAACCATCGAAGATATCTTTTTTTACGAGGAGGAAGATCAATGAAATCCAAGGCAACAAAATACGCAATTGCGATAATCGGCATGCTTTTGCTGGCGGCAGGGCTGTGCTTCTTAAAGAAGAACGGTGTCCCGCGGGGCGTTCTGCGGGCGCTGCCCTATGTATGTATCGGAATTGGGTGCGGCCTGTTTGGGCATGGCATGGGAGCTGTCTTTGCGGAACGTGCAGTCCGCAGCAATCCAGAAATACAAAAAGAGCTGGAAATCGAAAAGAATGACGAGCGCAATCTTGCAATCGCAAATCGTGCCAAGGGGAAAGCATACGATATAATGACCTTTGTCTACGGGGCCTTAATGGTATCCTTTGCGCTTATGGGCGTTGACTTGATCGCCGTTCTGCTTCTTGTTTTCGCTTATCTTTTTGTGCAGGGGACCGCCCTTTACTATCGCATTAAACTGGACAAGGAAATGTAAATTTGTCAGGATATGTAATAAATTCCAGGCGCTTTGGATTTTTCAAGCCTTCCCCGGATTTTCGCGTGTGCAGCAGCCGGCAGCCTTTCCATCAGGCTGCCGGCCTTTTTGTGCGTGGGCGGGCGCTTCAAAAAACAGAAAAGGCCCTTGGACCAATGTCCAAAAGCCTTCTCTGTTCTGCGCGTTCACGCAGTGCAATTTGTTTTCAGCGGTGCCTGCGCGCCATTAATCCAAAAAGTCGCGCAGCTTTTTGCTGCGGCTGGGGTGGCGCAGCTTGCGCAGGGCCTTGGCCTCAATCTGGCGGATACGCTCGCGGGTGACGTTGAACTCCTTGCCCACTTCCTCCAGCGTGCGGGGCCGCCCATCCTCCAGGCCAAAACGCAGGCGCAGCACCTTCTCCTCACGGGGGGTCAGGGTTTTCAGCACCTCGGCCAGCTGCTCTTTCAGCAGGGTCTGGCTGGCGGCCTCGGCGGGGACAGGAGCCTCGTCATCGGGGATAAAGTCGCCCAGATGGCTGTCCTCCTCCTCACCGATGGGGGTTTCCAGGCTGACCGGCTCCTGGGCCACGCGCATAATTTCGCGAACCTTATCCACCGGCATATCCAGCCGTTCGGCAATCTCCTCAGCGCTGGGTTCATGGCCGTTCTCATGCAGCAGCTGGCTGGACACCTTCTTGACCTTGTTGATGGTCTCAACCATGTGCACCGGGATACGGATGGTGCGGGCCTGGTCGGCGATGGCACGGGTGATGGCCTGGCGAATCCACCAGGTGGCATAGGTGGAAAACTTGAACCCCTTGGTGTGGTCAAATTTTTCCACCGCCTTGATCAGGCCCAGGTTCCCCTCCTGGATCAGGTCCAAGAACTGCATGCCGCGGCCCACATACCGCTTGGCAATGGAGACCACCAGGCGAAGGTTTGCCTCAGACAGGCGCTGCTTGGCGCGCTCACCCTTGGGACCGCCCTCCTTGATATCCAGGGCCAGCTGGACCTCCTCCTCGGGGGTCAGCAGCGGCACGCGGCCGATCTCCTTCAGATAGACCTTCACCGGGTCGTCGATGGAAACGCCCTCCGCAGAAAGCGAATCCTCAAATTCATCCACGCTGTTCTCGGTCAGGTTTGCCGCGGCGGCGGCAGCCTCGTTGGGTTCGTCATCGATCACCTCGATGCCATGGCTTTCCAGCGATTCGTACAGTTTTTCCATCTGGTCAACGTCAAAGGAGCTGTCCTCCATTGCGTCGTTGATCTCACGGGCGGTCACCTTGCCGTTGCGGCGGCCATTTTCGATCAGTTCGCGGACGGCGTTTTTCTTTTCTGCCATAAGTACGTTCTCCTTTGGATTGTTTTGCCCGGGGTCCGGGTGTATGTCTATGCGGCTCTGCCGCAGAAGATGGCTTTGCTTGCGGCCGGTCAGGCGGGCGGCTCGCCGGCAGTCTTTTCCTCTTTGATGGCGGCAAACAGTTTGCGGAACTCGTCGTCGTTTGTTTTGCCGGCCTGGGCGCTTTTGGGACGGGACTGTCGGATGCGCTCCAGATACAGGTCAATATCCTGACGGGTGGGGTTCAAGTCCACATTCTGAGCCAGCACCATGGACAGCTGGGGCAAGACGCTTTCCTCCACCAGCGGGCCGATGCTGGTCAGGTTGATGGGCTGCCCCTGGTCGGCCAGCTGCCAGATGGCTTTGGCAGCCTGCTGCATCTCAGGCAGGATCAGGTCATCCAGTGTCAGATGCTGGCGGATATAGGGGATGGTTTCGGGGCGTTTCAGCATGGCAGCCACCAGCTGTCGCCCGGCGCTGGCAGCCCCCAGCGCCGCGTCGCCGCCCTTGTCGTAGGGCACGCGGATGGAAGCGGCAATTCCCTGCCCTGCCAGCTGGCGCTGCTCTTTGCGGCGGGCACGGCGGCCCGCTGCCCGCACCGAACTTTTCAGCTGATTGACGATGGCCGCCTTGGCCACACCGGTTTCCTCGGCGATGCGGCCGGCGTACACATCCTGGGCAATGGGGTTGGGGGTGTCGGCCAGAATGTCGATGGCGCGCCGGATATATTCCAGCCTGCCATCGTCGGATTTCAGATCAAACTGGCGGCGAACTTTAGCCAGCTCAAACTCGGTGGGGTTGGCAGTTCCATCCAGCAGCGCCTCGAACCGCTCCCTGCCGTACGTTTTGATAAACTCGTCCGGGTCCTTGGCGCCGGGGATGGACAGCACCTTGACCCGCAGGTTGGTGTCGGCCAGCAGCCCCAGGCTGCGCTCGGTGGCCTTCTGCCCCGCCTCATCCGAGTCGTAGCTGAGCACCACCTCGTCGGCATATTCGGTCAGCAGTTTGACCTGTTCGGCGGTCAGGGCGGTGCCGCAGGCGCACACCGCGGTGTCAAACCCAGCCTCGTGCATACTGATCACATCCATGTACCCTTCGCAGAGGATATACCGCCGGGAGCTGGACTTTTTGGCCACATTCAAGGCAAACAGCGTGCGGGATTTTTTGTAGACCATTGTCTCGGGGCTGTTGATGTACTTGGGCTTGGAATCATCCAGCACACGGCCGCCGAAAGCAATAATATTGCCCCGCACATCAATGATAGGCACCATGACGCGGCGGCGGAACATATCAATCAGGTTTCCCTTGGAACTGCGCTTGACCAGGCCGGAGGCTTCCAGCTCCTGCTCAGAGAAACCGCGGCGGCGCAGGTAGTGCAGCAGCCCGACAAAATCCTCCGGCGCGTAGCCCAAGCCAAACCGGCGGATGGCAGCGTCGGACAGGCCGCGCTTCTGCCGCCAATACCCCCGGGCGGCGTTGGCCTCCGGCGTGGGGGCGTTGAGCTGGTCAAAAAAGTAGCGGGCCGCGCAGCGGTTGATCTCCAGCAGGCGGCTGCGGAGTTTGCTTTCCTGATCTTCCTCCTCCGGCAAGGGCATACCGGCCTGACCGGCCAGCTGCTTGACCGCCTCCACATAGCTGAGATTGGAGATTTTGCGGACAAAGTTGATCACATCGCCGCCGGCGCCGCAGCCAAAGCAGTAAAAGCTCTGGGTTTCCGGGTAAACGTAGAAGGAGGGTGTTTTTTCATTGTGAAAAGGGCACAGGCCCGCGTACAGCCGCCCCTTGCGCTTGAGCTGAACGTACTGGCTCACCACTTGGGTGATATCGCTGCGGCGGACAACCTCCTGCACATATTCATGAGGAATCACGGCGGGCACCTCCCTTCCCGGCGGCGGAATCATTTCGGATCAATGGGACACGGCGTTTCCCGCCAGGCATTACAGGACGGTCCACTTTTTAGGGACAAACAGTTCCTCAAACTGGCGGGTGGCAAACTCGTCGCTCATACCGCTGATATAGTCGGCCACAGCGCGGTCAATGCCTTCATTGAAGCTGATCTGCAAATAAAAGTTGGGCATCAGATCTGGCTCGGCGCAAAAACGCTCATAGAGGGCTTCCACCAGCCTGTCCACCTTTTTTTCTTCCCGCTTGGCCTCCTTGTCCACATAAACCGTGGCATACATAAAGTCCTTGAGCGTATTGTAGGCGCCCTCCACCTCGGGAGAAAACTGCATGATATCCCGGGGGCTGTGAGCCACCAGGTCGTTGATCATGGTGGTGATGCGCCGGGATTTGGTGTTGCCCAACACACGGGTTGCCTCCGTGGGCAGGGCTGCGGCATCCAGCACACCGGCTGAGATAGCGTCCTCAATATCGTGGTTGAGGAAGGCGATATGGTCGGCAATGCGGACAGTACACCCCTCCTTGGTTCTGGCCCAGGCCCCCTTTGTGTGGGTGACGATGCCGTTGCGCACCTCCCAGGAAAGGTTCAGGCCTTGGCCGTCCTTCTCGAGAAAATCCACCACCCGCAAGCTTTGCAGATAGTGGGAGAAGCCGCCGGGGCAAAGCTTGTCCAGTGCCCGTTCCCCCGCATGACCAAATGGGGTATGCCCCAGGTCATGTCCCAGGGCAATGGCCTCGGTCAAATCCTCGTTCAGGCGCAGGGCTCGGGCAATGGTACGGGCAATCTGTGCCACCTCCAGCGTGTGGGTCAGGCGGGTGCGATAATGGTCCCCTTCCGGCGAGAGAAAGACCTGGGTTTTTTGTTTCAGCCGCCGAAAAGCCTTGCAATGGATGATCCGGTCCCGGTCCCGCTGAAAGCATGACCGCATGGGGTCGGGCGCCTCCGGCCTGCGGCGGCCTTGGCTCGCCTGGCTGAGAGTCGCATAGCGGCTCAGGGTCAGGCGCTCGATCGTCTCGGTCTGTTCGCGGATGGTCATGGGTCCTCCTTTTCCGGGGGATCCGATCAGTTTAAATGTGACGTTTCGGATACCCTTTGGAAATCGCTGCCTTTTTACGTCCCGTTGGGCGGTTTTTACCGCTCTATTTTATAAATACGATAAAAAATGGGGAAACACTTCCCGACAAGCAAAAAAGCCACGTCCGCCGGGTGGAAGCAAAGCTCTGCCCTCCCTCTTTGCCGGACCGGCCGCAGTGTCCGGCCGGTCAAAAGGCGGCGTATTCCGGGGCCGAGATCTCTACCTGGGCCGTTCCCCGGGAAAGCTCACCCAGAGCAGCGCAAAGCGGTGCCTCAGTGCCGGCGGGCATTCTCCAAACCAGAGTCACGTCGTCAGCGTAAATCGGCTCCTCCAGTTTGCCGCCAGCCCCGGCGACCAGCCGCTGTGACTGCTCAAACAGCGAATAGGGCAGCCGCACCCGGCAGCGGACAATCTGCCGCATGGTAACAACCTCAGCAGCAGCCAGTGCGCCGGAGGCCGCCGCAGTGTAGGCGCGCACCAGGCCACCGGTACCCAGCAATATACCGCCGAAATACCGGGTGACCACCACAATCACGTCGGACAGCCCTGCGTGGCCAATGGCCTCCAAAACAGGCGTTCCGGCAGTTTTGGCCGGCTCACCGTCGTCCGAGTAGCGGGTGCGGCCACCCTGGCGCAGCACGTAGGCATAGACATTGTGGCGGGCGGTTCGGTTGGCGGCACGAACCTGGTCCAACAGAGCCAGCGCCTTTTCCTCCGTATCGGCAAAAGCGGCGGTGGCGATAAAACGGCTTCGCTTTTCCTCATAGGTAAAGGTAGATCTGCCGCGGACGGTGCGGTAATCAGACATGATGGGTCTCCCCTTCCTGTTTTGACGGCGGACAGCAAACGGCGGTGCAGCAGACTTTGCGTTCTGCGGCACCGCCGTCACATTGATTTGAATTACTTCTTGCCCAGGTTGTAGCGGCGCTTGAAGCGCTCAACACGGCCACCGGTATCCACCAGCTTCTGCTTGCCGGTGTAGAAGGGATGGCACTTGCTGCAAACTTCGACGTGAATCTCCGGCTTGGTGGAGCGCGTGTGGATCACGTTGCCGCAGGCGCAGGTGATGGTGCAATCAACGTAATTGGGATGGATGCCCTGCTTCATGGTTTTCACCTCTTTCTCGATCATGACTTGGGGAGCCATACTTGATATATGTGCTCATCACAATCTCCGAATTTTGGCTACCAGCATCCGCCATCCTGTGCGAATGGAGCAGCCGTCGTGAACGATTGCCTGAATATTTTAGCAGATACGTCCCCTGCTGTCAAGCAGTTTGGCCTGCCACTGCAAAAAAATCAGCGATTCTCCAGCGGAATGTAGGCGCGGGGCACCATGATGCTCTCGTAGGCAGGGCGGATGATCTTGTCCACGTTGACCAGCTCCTCCATGCGGTGGGCGCTCCAACCCACAATGCGGGCAATGGCAAAAATGGGAGTATACAGTTCCAGGGGGATGTCCAGCATATTGTAGACAAATCCGGAGTAAAAGTCCACGTTAGTGGAAACACCCTTGTAGATGTGCCGCTTTTCAGCGATGACCTGGGGGGCCAGGCGCTCGATCATATTGTAGAAGTCAAAATCCTTCTTGCGGCCTTTGGCCTCGGCCAGCTGCTGCACAAAGCTCTTGAACACCACTGCACGGGGGTCGGACAACGAGTAGACCGCATGGCCCATACCATAGATCAGGCCCTTGTGATCGAACGCCTGCTTGTCCAGAATTTTGCAGAGGTAATCCTTCACTTCCTCTTCGTCGGTCTCGTCGTGGACCGTATTGCGGATGTGGTTGACCATCTCCACCACTTTGATGTTGGCGCCGCCGTGCTTGGGGCCTTTCAGCGAACAGAGGGCCGCCGCCATGACCGAGTAGGTGTCGGACCCGGAGGACGTGACCACACGGGTGGTGAAGGTGGAGTTGTTGCCGCCACCGTGTTCCATGTGCAGCAGCAGGGCAATGTCCAGCACGTGGGCTTCCAGATCGGTATAGCTGCGGTCCGGGCGGAGCATCTGCAGCAGGTTTTCGGCTGTGGAGAGCTCCGGCTGGGGACGGTGAATGTACATACTGTCCCCATTGACATAGTAGTTGTAGGCATGGTAGCCATAGACCGCCAGCATGGGGAACACGCTGATCAGCTTGATGCACTGCTCCAGCTGGGTTTGCAGGCTGTTGTCCCCGATGGTGTCATCATAGGAAGCCAGGGTCAGCACGCTGCGGGTCAGCGAGTTCATCAGGTCCTTGGTGGGGGCCTTCATGATGACGTCGCGGGTAAAATTGGAGGGCAGATCCCGGCATTTGGTCAGCACATTGCTGAACTCGGCCAGCTGACCGGCGTTGGGTAGCTCCCCCATCAAAAGCAGATAAGCGGCCTCCTCAAAGCCGAAGCGCTTGCCGTGCAGGCCGCGGATCAGGTCGTAGACATTGTAGCCGCGGTACCACAGCTTGCCCTCACAGGGGGTCTTTTTGCCATTGACCATCTGAAACGCATCAATGCGTGAAATGTTGGTAATACCAGTCAGAACGCCCTTGCCGTCCTTGTCGCGCAGACCTCGTTTGACGCCAAATTTGTCAAAAAGTTCCGGGTCGATCTTATCATGTTCGACACAGACGTCCAGATAGCACTTTGCTTCCTTTTCGATCTCTGCGTAGTTAGCCATGGCTGCCTCCTTTTTCTGTCAGGTGTTGGATGGGCCGATTCCGCGTCACTGCCCTGCGCGTGCCAGCGCTGCCAGCAGCTCGGCACACTGCTGCATGGGCATGGTAGATGTGTTCAATTGAATGTCATAGTTGGCGCGGTCCGCCCAGTTCTTCTGGGTAAAATAGCGGAAATACTGTTCCCGTTCCTTATCTTTGCGGCGGATCATGCGGCGGGCTTCAGCCTCACCGACCTGCTCCGTCTCCATCACGCGGGCACAGCGCTTTTCCGCGTCAGACGCATAGAGAAAGACACGCAGTGCCCGGGGGGCGTCTCCACTGCCAGATAGGGTATTGGTGGAACAGCGGCCGATGAACACGGCGGGGCCTTCCCCTGCCAGACGGCGGATGGTCTTTTGCAGGGTGGCAAACATCTCATACAAGCTGGTGCGTTCGCTGTACTGGTTGGGATTGCCCGCCAGCGAAAGGTCGAACAGCAGACTGCCTGCCTGGCGCTCGTCAAAATTGCGCAGGCGGCTCAGGTCAATGCCGCTGCTCTCGGCAGTGGCAAGCAGCAGTTCACCGTCGTAGAAAGGCACATCCAGCAGTTTTGCAGCCATGCGGCCCACTTCGCGGCCGCCGCTGCCAAATTCACGTTCAATTGCAATCGATCTCATGGTGTATCCTCCGTCTGCCCCGGGCGGGCCAGCGTGTTGTCGGCGGCAACAATGTTGCGGCGGATTTTTTCCATCGCGCTGCGGATGGCCTGCCGTTCCTGCGGGGTAACACCGCACAGAAGCTGGCGGCAGACACGGTGCACAATGGCAGCGTAGGATGCTGCCAGGGCAAAGCCCTTGTCTGTCAAATGCAGGTGAACGCAGCGCCGGTCCGCCGGGTCGGCCATCAGTGTGACACAGCCGGTGCGGCGCAGATTGTCCACCGATTTGGAAATGTGCGCCTTGGACAGACTGCGGGACTCCATGATGTCCCGGGCGGTATCCCCGCTGTCCTTGCGGGAAAGGAAATAGAGGATGTCCAATTCCACCTTCCGCAGACCGCTCTGCTGCATCAGAGCCTGGCAGGCATGCTCCAAGACCCGTCTTGCCCGACCGGTCACATAGAAGATATCGTCGTCCTGCACAATCGCTGCCTCCGATTCCATCAGTTCACTAATGAACTTTCTTTTATCATACACGATTTTTTCCTCCGCGTCAACGCAGGGGGGCGGCAAAACTGACCTTTCCGCCAAATTTTACAGCCTTTTCACAGGTTTTGCTTACCCCAAAAGACTTCCTATAAAGTCCATTTTTTCCACAAATTGTGGGCGTATTCGGCATGAATTTACGCGCTTTTGACCAGATTTTTATTTTCTATTGACGGCAATGCGTTTTAGTGTTACCCTTGAATGTGTCAGGATGAAGCGGATTTGCCTGCCATGCAGCCAGTTGACAGCTGCAGACGGGAACTATACGATCAATTGAACCCCCGCAGGCCGGCCCCCTTTTCCTGAGGGCCGGTCATTTTTATGCAGAAATGCCGGCCTGCCGCGGCCCGCGCGGCGCAAAATCGCGAGTTTTGCCGGGTTCAGGTATCGCCCGGCCAACAGAACAAGGCAGGTATCATATATGGATGTATCGTTTTCGTATTTCATCAGCGCCATGTCGCAAAGCCCGGTGTTGCTGATTACGGTGGTACTGACGCTGGGGGTCATCTTTGTCAACGGATGGACCGACGCCCCCAACGCCATTGCCACCTGTATCACCACCCGCTGCATGGCCCCGCGCCCGGCAATTATGCTCAGTGCGGCGTTCAACTTTTTGGGTGTGTTGGTTATGACCCAGATCAACAGCTCGGTGGCTTCCACCATCAGCAACATGGTGGACTTTGGCGGCGACACCCATGAGGCGTTGATTGCCCTGTGTGCGGCACTATTCTCCATTGTAGTGTACAGCGTCACCGCCTCGGTGTTCGGCATTCCCACCAGCGAAAGTCACAGCCTGATCGCAGGCCTGTCCGGCGCGGCCATCGCCATCCAGAACGGCGTGGGCGGCATCAACATGGCGGAATGGGTCAAGGTGTTGTATGGCCTGGTGGCCAGCCTGATCATGGGTTTTGCCATCGGCTGGATCGTTTGCAAGCTGCTCACCATCGTTTGTTCCCGCATGGACCGCCGCCGCACCAACAAGTTCTTCACCGGGGCCGAGGTATTCGGCGCTGCTGCCATGAGCTTTATGCACGGTGCGCAGGATGGCCAGAAGTTTATCGGCGTGCTGTTTTTGGGTATGGCCTTCAGCAACGGCATGAACAGCGTGGAGGGTGTGATTATTCCCATCTGGCTGATGCTGCTGTGCAGTGCTGTGATGGGCGTTGGTACCAGCATCGGCGGCGAGAAGATCATCAAGGCCGTGGGTATGGATATGGTTAAGCTGGAAAAATACCAGGGATTTGCCGCCGATCTTTCCGGCGCGCTCTGCCTGTTGATTTCCAGTCTGGGCGGTATTCCGGTATCCACCACCCACACCAAGACCAGCGCCATTATGGGCGTTGGCGCCGTCAAGCGGCTGAGCGCCATCAATTTTGGCGTGGTGAAGGATATGATGCTGACCTGGGTGTTCACCTTCCCCGGCTGCGGCCTGATCAGCTTTGTGATGGCCAAACTGTTCATGGCAATTTTTTGAGAAACGACCGGCTGATATTTTGGATATGGCCGGCATTTCCCCGGCGGGAGCCTTGCCGGCTGCAAATAAAAAGGAGTGGCCCTTATGTCGAAAAAGCAAGACGCCTTCTATTATGATAACTTCAGTGCCTGTGCCTCCTACGCCTGCGATGCGGCACATTACCTGGAGGACGCCCTGAAAAACTTTGAACCTGACCGCCTGCACAGCATGCTGGACGAGCTGCACAAGGTGGAACACGCTGCCGATACCAAAAAGCATGAGCTTTCCAATGTGCTGGCCCGCGCTTTCATCACCCCCATTGAGCGGGAGGACATCATCCTGCTGAGCCAGAGCATCGACGAGGTAGTGGACAAGATTGAGGATGTTCTGCTGCGGATGTACTGCAACAACATCCAGTCGATCCGCCCTGATGCGCTGGAGATGGGCGCCGTGCTGATCAACTGCTGCGAGGAGATGCGTATGCTGATCAACGAATTTGCGGATTTCCGCCATTCGAAAAAGCTGCGCGACCACATCATCCACATCAATACCATGGAGGAGCAGGCCGATAAACTGTTTGTGGCCTGCATGCACAAACTGCACACCACCTGCACCGATCCCATCACCATCATTACCTGGCGCGAGATCTATATCTACCTGGAGAAGTGCGCCGACGCCTGCGAACATGTGGCGGATGCTGTTGAGAGCGTTGTGATGAAAAACACCTGATCCGTTTTCTCTAGTATTCTGACGGGCATCCCCCGTCAGGCTTGTTTTCTCCCTTTATTCGAGGACGCCGGGCCGCACCCCTGCCCCATCATCGGGCAGGCTGCGGCCCGGCGTCGTTTTTGTTGCCTGTGTCATCCAACCCGGCCTGAGGCAGAAAAAGTCCCTGCCCGGGCGGCGCATTTGCCGCCCACAGGCAGGGACTTTTTGATGCAGCTTTTGTTATTTGTTCTCAATCTGGCTCAGGATCTTCTCCACTGCCGCATTGAAACGGCGATACTCCCGCACCAGCTCCTCCAGACGGCCGCGGCCCTGCGGCGTGATGGAAAAGTAAACACGGGCCGCCACACCATCGGGCGGAGTCTCCGCCTGGCAGACCAAACCCTGGCGCTGCAGACGAATCAGCGGCGTGTGCAGCTTGTCGTAGGTGAGAACATTGTCGGTCATCTCAGCCAGGAGACGAAGCATCTCGTGGGCATACAGCGTGCGCCGGCTGAGAAGCGCCAGCACCAGCATGTCGATCTCCTTGATGCGCAGCATTGACCGGACGCGGCGCGAGCCTCCAGACGTGCCCCGCACTGTTTTGGCCATCTGCCTCCCCTTTCCGATACCGGGCCACATGGCCCTTATCCGAGTTTGATTCTTATTAGCTTAAGCCTATTATGGTCCATTCCTGCACAAATGTCAAGAATTTTTGTTAACAAGAAAGAGGGAGGTTTCCTGATTGAGAACTACTTTCAGAAATACCCGCGGCAGTTAGTGGATGAAGGCGTCATGGATGGCAGCCACCGCTCGGTCCGCATCCTGCTTGTCGATGATCACGCTGATTTTGATCTCGCTGGTGGAGATCATATGGATATTGATGCCCTGGTTGGACAGCGCCTCAAACATGGTGGATGCCACGCCGGAGTGGCTCTGCATACCGGCGCCCACGATGGATACCTTAGCAAAGTTGGTGGCCAGCTTGACCTCACCGCCGCCAAAGCGGTTCTTGTTTTCCTCCAGCACCGAAACGGCGGTCTGCGCGTCAGAGAGGGGCACGGTGAAGGTCAGATCCTTGTTGTTGCCGCGGCCGGAGCTTTGCAGGATAATATCCACATTGATGTTGCGCTGCGCCAGCAGGCTGAATACCTTGAAGGACATACCGGGCACATCCGGCACCTCCAGGATCGAAATGACGGCTACGTTCTCGTCCTTGGCAACGCCCTTGATCAGCATACCTTCCACTTTGGTTTCCTCCTTTACAATCGTACCGGGCATGGGGTTCAGGCTGGAGAGCACTTCCAGTTCCACCCCGTATTTCTTGGCAAGTTCCACGCTGCGGTTGTTCAGCACCTGGGCCCCCAGGCTGGCCAGTTCCAACATTTCGTCAAAGGTGATCTCCTTAAGTTTGGTGGCCTTGGGGATCTTGCGCGGGTCCGCGGTGTAAACGCCTTCCACATCGGTGAAGATCTGGCAGCGATCCGCATGCAGCGCGGCCGCCAGTGCAACGGCGGAGGTATCGCTGCCGCCGCGGCCCAGGGTTGTGATGTCGTCGTTGCGGTTCAGTCCCTGAAAGCCGGCCACAACCACCACGCGGTTGCGGGCCAGCTCGCTCTCCAACCGTTCGGTGTTGATGCGGCGAATACGGGCCTTGGTGTAGGCACGGTCGGTGGCAAAGCCTGCCTGCCAACCGGTCAGGCTGATGGCCGATACCCCCAGCTCCTGCAGCGCCATAGTAAGCAGCGCGATGGAAATCTGCTCACCGGTGGAAAGCAGCATATCCATTTCTCGATCAGACGGGTTTGAGCTGATTTCAGCAGCCTTGGCGATCAAATCATCGGTGGTATCGCCCTGGGCTGAGACAACAACGACCACGTCATTGCCCGCGTTGCGGGTGTTTGCCACGATGCGCGCCACGTTGAAAATGCGGCTGCGGTCCTTGACGGAGGTACCGCCGAACTTTTGCACGATAAGTCCCATTCGTGAATTTCCTCCCCATTTGTTTCTTGCCCGGCGGCACAACGCTGCCGGGAGCCCTGCCATTGGGCGGCAGGTCTATGGTTACCAGTCACTGCACAGTAGCGCCGGTGTTATCGGCCAGCAGGCGGTGAACGGTAAATGCCTTGAGTGTTTCATGCTGCGGAAGTGCCGCGGCGGCGCGCTCAAAAAAGCTCTTGTCGCTGCGGCGGACCACCGCCATGATGGTGGGCCCCGCACCAGAAATATACACGGCCAGCGCGCCCAGGTCAAGGGCAAAATCAAACAATTCGTCCCCGCCGGGAATCAGCGGCAGGCGGTAGCTCTGGTGCAGCGCATCCTTGGTGGCCACACCCAGCAGCTCATAGTCACCATCGCAGAAGGCCGCGGTGGCCAGTGCTGCCCGGGACAGGTTGTATACCGCGTCCTTATGGCTGACCATCTGGGGCAGCGCAGCGCGCGCCTTGGCGGTGAGCAACGGGAAATCCGGCACAAAGGCGGCAAAGGCCAGCGCCTCGTCAATATCCTTTTTGACGGTGTAAACCTGCCCCTCGTCGTAGACACTGGTGACAAAACCGCCCCGCATGGCAG
Source organism: uncultured Gemmiger sp. (assembly GCA_944388145.1). Classification (GTDB taxonomy): domain Bacteria; phylum Bacillota; class Clostridia; order Oscillospirales; family Ruminococcaceae; genus Gemmiger. The sequence goes on from CALXHQ010000001.1 coordinate 230,098, forward strand.
GGGCCACGTTGTCCGGATGGCCCTCGATGGCAGTGGCCAGGGTGAGCATCTGACGGCGGGTCAGCCGGCCGCCCAGCAGGGCATTGGCTCCCAGAATGCCCGCCACGATGCAGGCGGAGCTGGACCCCAGGCCGCGGGCCATGGGAATGTCGTTTTTCTGGGTGATGCGCAGTCCCGGCAGCGGGATGCCCAGCTGGTCATAGACAGCCCTGGCACTTCGATAGACCAGGTTGTTGTTGCCGGCGGGCACCCGAGTGCCATCCACCGAGGTGATGTCGATATGGTCGCACTCCTCAAAGGTAAACGTGTTGTGCATCGAGAGCGCCAGCCCCAGCGCATCAAAGCCGGCGCCCACGTTGGCGCTGGTGGCAGGTACGGTGACTGTGATCATGGTATGCAGGTTCTCCTTCCGGCGTGAATTTGCAGGGCATCAATCGTTGGGCAGCCATTTCATGGCCAGCAGCAGCTTACAACCGCGGCCCCGCATTTCGGCAGCCAGAGCGCTGATCTGGGCAGGGGTTGCATCTGCCACCCGGCAGACCGTCTCGCCGTTTTCACTGCGGACAGGTTCCATCGGCAGGCTGAAGCCATAGGCGCCGCCGCGCACCCGCAGCTGCCAGGTGTATGCTGCCTCATCCGGCAGCATATGGTCCAGCTTTTCGGCTGGCTGCCAGAACAGGCTTTTGTGGACGGCCGCCCCTTCCTTGAGGGCATCGATCACGTCGGCCACCACAGCGCTGGCGGTGGGCAGTTTGCCGGCACCCTTGCCGTAAAAAACCACATCGCCCAGCATATCGCCGCTGATCATCACGGCATTGAACACATCGTCCACACCGGCCAGCTGGTTGGTTTCCGGTACCAGCATCGGCTCGACACCGGCGCTGATCTGCCCGTTCTCCCCCTCCCGATACCAGGCGATCAATTTGACCACACAGTCCTGCATCTCAGCAGCTTTGACATCCAGCGGGGTCAGATCCCGGATGCCGCGGGTGGAGATGTTGTCCGGGTAAAGGTGATGTCCACAGGCCAAGCTGCCCAGGATTGCGATTTTGCGGCAGGCGTCCCGGCCATCCACGTCATCGCCAGGGTCCTTGGTTTCGGCATAACCCAGCTGCTGGGCCAGTTTCAGAGCCTCATCAAAGCGCATGCCGTCCCGCTTCATTTTTGTGAGCATAAAGTTGGTGGTTCCGTTGACTATACCCTCGATGCGGTCGATATGGTTGGCCGCCAGGCACTGATGCATCGGTGTGATGATCGGGGTGCCGCCGCCCACACTGGCCTCAAACAGAAAGGCCACGCCGTGCGCCTTGGCCAAGGCCAGCAACTCGGCGCCGTAGGTCGCCACCATCTCCTTGTTGCTGGTACAGACGCTGCGGCCGCTTTCCAGGCAGCGGCGCACATACGGATAGGCAAATTTGGTCCCGCCGATGGTTTCCACCACAGCGCGGATCTCCGGGTCTGCCAAGATGGTATCCAGATCCTTGACGAACAAAGCAGCGTCCGGGCTGGCAGAAAAGTCCCGCACGTCCAGGATGTATTTGACTTCCACCGGTTCACCGGCGCGGCGGGCGATGGAGGCCGCATTTTTGCGGCATACTTCCAGCACGCCGCTGCCCACAGTGCCGAACCCCAGGATCGCAATTTTAGCCATATGATTCTTCTCCCCTCTTTTGCCCGGCAAACCGGACTGGACTGTGGTCAGGCGCCGCGGTGCACCTCGACCACATTGGGCTGACGTGACAGATGCGCCAGCAGATTGTCGACGGTCATCTGCATCATGCCGGTGCGGACGGTAACCTCCACCTGGGCGGTACCGTTCTCCGGTCGGGACTGGGTGATGGTGACAATGGATGCCCCCGCTGAGGAAATACCGGAAAGCAGGCTTTGCAGGGCACCAGTTTTATCCAGCAGCGTGGCAATGACGGTGATGGTTTCACGGCCGGTCTCGGCATCAAAAACGCAGTCCTTATACTTATAAAAGGCGCTGCGAGAAATGCCGGCCTGGCGCGCGGCGGACGAAATGTTGGTCACCTTGCCGGACGCCAGCAGCTGCTTGGCCTCCAGCACTTTTAAAAATACGTCAGGAAGCACCGAAGTATCCACCAGTAGGAAGCGGCGCTCGCTCATGGTTTGTTTCCTCCTCGTACACAAGTGTTTTTGAGACATGGATAATGATACCACGACTGTGCGCCAGGTGCAAGCAGATTTCAAAGATTTTGCCAAATTCCAGCACTTTTTCGTCGTATGGCACAAGCTTTATCCAGAATTACCTCCATTTTTAGGAATAGTGATTAACCACATTTTTCCTGTTTTGTCGCCGCATGCCGAACACCCTCAGACAGAGAGAGCGCCGCGCAGCCAGCGGCCGCGCGGCGCTCTGATACACTGTGATACAATCCAGTCAGGTGATCCCGGAACAGCCGCGCCGGGAATCAGGCTTCCGGCTGGCTGGCGCTCTGCTGGGCGGCCAGTGCATAGGGATCCACCGTTGGATCAACCACATCCTCGGGCAGGTTATCCTCGGTATAATAGCCGGTGGCTCCGCCGCTGGAGACAATCGCACCGGTGGAGGGGTTGTACTGCTTGGTGACAACGCCGTCCGCCATGGGGAAGTCCGCATAGGGGGCGTCCGCCAGCACATCCTCCACCAGATACTTCCACAGGTACTGGGTGGGCTTGCCATCAATATTCCAGTTCACTTGGCGCATATCCCGCGGCTGATCGTAGCCCCACCACACAGCAGTGACGAAGTAGGGCGTCATACCAACGAAGTTGTAATCGCGGAAGTCAGAGGTCGTACCGGTCTTGGCCGCCGCGGGGATGTCGTTGGCAGTCTCGGGCATCATGCCATTGGCGGTACTTCCCGAACCATGCAGGACATTTTGCAGCATGCGGTTCATGATGGTGGCAGTGGTGGGCTTGATGGCCTGGGTGGTGGAAATGCGCTTGTTGTTGTCCAGGTACAGTTTGCCGTCCGAGTCCTCCACCTCGGTGAAATAGTGGGGTGTGGTGAAGGTACCGTCATAGAAAATGGTGTAGGCCGCCGCCAGCTCCACCGAGGTGATGCCGCGATACTGGGAACCCATGACCATGGGGGCCAGATCCATATCATGCTCCGGGTCCAGATACTCGCACTGAAGGGTATCGTGGACAAAGTTGAACATCATCTCAGCGCCAACCATGGAACCAACACGGACGGCACAGGTGTTCAGCGATTTGCGGAGTGCATCGCAGGCAAGCACCATGGCACCATCACCGCCGGAACCGCCATAGTTTTCCGGCCAGGAGCGCCAGACATCGCTGCGGCTCTGGGCCTCAGCGGAATAGGGGTCCATCCAGGAATACTGGGACTTCAGCACCTTCTTCTCGGCAGCCGAGTAGAGCGGCAGATCCTGGATGCCGCTGGAATAGGTCAGCAGGTTGTTGTCAATGGCCAGGCAGTACGCCGCGATGGGTTTGGCAGTAGAACCTGTCTGGTGGGGCTCGGTGGCACGGTTAAAGACCAGGTCATTGGTCTTTTCGCCGACACCACCCACCACGGCCAGCACCGAGCCGTCATAACCGACCACCGCTGCCGCCGCCTGGGTGCGGACACTTTTGTAGAAAGTGATGGTGTTGTTGTCCTCATCCACCGTGGTTTTCAGGGTGGTGTTGGTGTCATCGGTGTAGACCGGGCTGTCATCCACACCGAAGACCGCCACCATCTCCCCTTTCGAGTTGGGCTGCAGCGGCCGTCCATTGTCATCATACGTGATCTCGCTGTCGGCGGGGATGTTGCTGGGCACTTCCTCCTCTGTCCAGAGGGCGGGGAAAATGGCGTCATCGGTGTTGAGCATCAGCCTTTCCAGTGAGGACTGGATGGTGGTGTCCACCGTAGAATAAACCTGCAGACCGCCGTTGAGGACTTCGTACTCAGCCTCGTCCTCACTCAAGCCGTACTCCTCCTGGATGGCATCCACCAGATCCTCGTAGAGGGCATCGGTAAAGTAGGAATTGTTGGAGGTAACGGTGGCAACCTCAGTGGAGGCATCGTCCTCCACCACTGTGATGGATTCTGCCACGGCCGAGTCGTATTCTTCCTGGGTGATCAGCCCCTGATCCAACATCTCCCAAAGCACGTTGTTGCGGCGGGAAAGCAGCTGTTCCGGGTTGGTAAAGGGATTGTAGGCGGTGGGATTGTTGGTAATGGATGCCAGCACCGCACATTCGCTCAAGGTCAGTTCAGACACTGTCTTGCCAAAGTAGGTGTTGGCGCCCACCTCCATGCCGTAGATCTGGCCGGTCAGCGGGATGGTGTTCAGGTAAGCTTCCAATATGGTCGCCTTGCTGTACCGGTTGCACAGGCCGATGGCGCGGAAGATCTCGCGGACCTTGCGCATATAATCGTCCTCATCGTCGCCGGTCAGGTTTTTAACCAGCTGCTGCTCGATGGTGGAGGCACCGGTGGTGCGGCCGTAGATCGCATTGTCGGTGAACTCATTCAAGGCAGCGCCGATGGTGCGCTTGATGTTAATGCCGGGCTCACTGTAAAACCCCTTATCCTCGATGGCAATGACCGCATTTTGCAGGTTGAGGGGCATCTCGTCCAGCGGTTTCCAGATACGGTTGTTGTTGCCGGAGAAGGTCGCATAGCGGTCCCAATTTCCGGTTTCCTTATTCTGGGCATAGACGATGGTGGTCTGCTTCAGTTTCTGGTTGTCCAGGTCCAGTTCGCTGTCATCGGCAGTTACCTGGACGATATACATGGCCAGCATGACGCCAGCCACGCTGCAGGCCATGATCCCCACGCAGAACAGGCAGGCAAAAGTGCGCCAGATATAGCCCCACAGGCTGAAATGCCTGCGGGATTTTTTGTTTTGTTTCGCTTTTTTGCCCCTGATGGGGCCTTCGGCGCCGTTCGCATCCGGGGCCTTGGCGCCGGATGTGGAAATGTGCCGCTTATTTTTGGGGTCTATGGGGACCGCCTCCTTTGCGGGGTATGCTGTTGCGGTTCGAAACGAGATGTGCCGGCCCGGACGGACACCGGCACACTCCTATGGCAAATGCCATAGGATGTATTATAGCACAAAATACCAGTCAAAGTACAGTTTGTCATCAAAAATTCACATCGGCAGCGTTTGCTGGAGCGATGGCTGGGCATACTGTGTACACAGACGTTAAATTTTGCCAGTTTCTGCGGTGCATGCCTGCACGGCAGAGGCCGGGCAGCAACAGGCGATCCGCCTGCCGGAAAGGGGTTATGCAGAGATGAGATACCGACAGAGCAAAGGGCAATGGCTTTGCTGGTCGCTGATGGCAGCGGCGCTGCTGCTGTGCATTGTGGCACTGGCCGTCTGGTTTGCACTGGGTGCCAGGCACAGGCCCGACACGCCGGCAGGGTATCTGCTGCGGGACAACGGCGGCCATCTGGCCCTGTACGCCGCCGACGGCACCGGGCCGCTGGCAGAGTACGAGGACATCTACACCCGTCTGCTGCCGGAGCAGGACTTCCTGGCCCTGCAGCAGGGTGTGGCCGTGGCGGATGAAGCCGAGCTCCAGCGCCGGCTGGAGGATTACGGTTGGTAAGCAGGACTGCCCTCTCCCCTGCCGGCAGCTGTCACTGTTCGGCCGGCAGGTTGGGACGGTCCTGGTCCCCGTCCGCCCGAAAGATGACAAAGTTGTCCGGCTCGCTGGTAAAGTAATAGTACTCTGTGTTTTCCCGCAGGGGCGGCGACAGGTAGTTGGGGATGATCACCCCGTCGCCGGGTTCCCGCTCCACAAAGCCGGCTGCGTTCCAGATCCGGGTGGGGATGCCCGCATTGTAACAGTCGATGTACTCGGCGCCCGCCTGCTGAAGGATGCTGTCGATGGCACGGCCCAGCTGGGGCAGCAGCTCATCAGGGCCGATGTAATCCACCAGGCGCAATACTGCGGCACTGCCGGTCTCCTGCGGGGTGACGGTGCGGGTGACCAGGTAGGCATCTGACCGTCCGTAATTCATGGCGGCCCAGACATCATAGTGATAGTGGGGATAGTGGAAGTAGCGACGCATCATATACCACAGGTCCTTGCGGGGCGTGTGGGGCGTTTTGGGCATTCCCAGCGGGATCAGGTCCGCCGCCGTGGGCACCAGCTTCAGCACTCTTGCACCGGTAACCGGCAGGATAACCTTGGGGCCGGGTTCCGCCAGACGATACTGCGGCAGGTTGGCCAGCCGGTAATAGTGGCTCATGCGCTCGGCTTTCCATCCGAGGAAACGGTACATGGCACAGGTAGCTGCGCGGATGTTGTTGCAGGCCAGCACCCGGGCATGGGTCAGCTCCGGCAGGGCGTTCATCAGTTCCAGGCCAACACCGTTATGCCCCTTGACCGCCACCCAGATGGAAACCCACACATCGGGCCGGCTGCTGGTGTTGGCCAGCACGTAGCCGGCCGCACTGAGGTACTGACCGTCCTGTTCGGCCACCGCAAACTGGGGCACACCGCCCCGCCCTGCATAATAATAGTGGTAGAATTCCGGTCGGTTGACCAGCGGCAGGCGCATATCGAAATGGCGGTTGATGAAACGGACAATAGCGGCGTCTTCCCCCAAATAGGCCAGACGAAAGGTTACCTCAGACAATGGCCGACCCTCCCGTGATGGGCAGTGTGACGCCGGTGATAAAGCCCGCTTCCTCCGAAAGCAGGAAAGCCATGGCGGGGACCACATCCTCAGGGGTTGCATTGCGGCCCATGGGATTGTCCGCTGCGGCAGCCTGAACGATCAGGTCGGGGGTATCCTTGAGGAAGTGGGTCTCCATCATGCTGGGGGCCACACAGTTAACGGTGACATGTTTGGGGGCATACTCCACCGCCAGGCTTTTGACCAGGCCGCCGATGGCGCTTTTGGCGATGACATAGGCGGCAGTGTTTTTGGGCGGACAGCCGATGGTGTAGCTGGTCTGGATGAACAGCACCCGGCCGAACCCCGCCTTTGCCATTTTGGGCACAAATACCCGGCAGATGGCAATGGCACTGTTCAGCTGGATTTCCAAGTCCCGTGAGAAGCGCTGTTCATCAAAATTTTTGAAGCGCGTATTCACCACCGGCAGCGCCGGCAGGTGCACAAAATGGGTGGGTGCCGGGGCTGTTTGCTCCAGCAGGCGGACAAACGCATCCACCTTGTGCCGGTCAGACAGGTCCACATCGAAGGGGCACACCTGGCCGGGATAGCGCTGCACCAGCGGGGCCAGCTTGTCCAGGTCGCCGCAGCCCTGGGCCAGCACCAGCGTATCCGCCGGGGCATCGTTCAGAAGGCGCGGGATCAATGTGGTGCCGACGTCACTGGTGGCACCGGTGATCAGATAGGTATAAGCCATAGGGGTCGTTCCTCCTGTGTCGGTGGGGTGGACGGCGGCTCAGCGGGCAAGGCCGGCCTTGATGATGCCGCGGGTGACTTGTTTGCCATCCTGGTTGGTGATGGTGGCCTTGATTTCCGCCTCGGCCACCGCCTCGCTGACATGGATCACCTTGCCGGTAATGGTCAGCGTATCCCCCACAAAGATGGGACGGGCGAACTTGCACTCCACCCCATGGAGCAGGCAGTGCTCACCGGGCAGATAGACGCCTGCCAGCGTGGAGAAAAAGCTGGCCCCCAACATGCCATAGACGACACAGCCGGGATAGCCCCGTTCCCTGGCGTAGTCCGCGTCCACATGGATGGGTGAGCAGTCCCCGGTGATAGCCAGAAACTGATCCATCATCTGCCGGGTCACTGTGACGGTGAAGCTTTCAGTCAGGCCGGGCTGCATTTCGGCCAGGGTATAGTGGTTCATGGCGCAGGTCCTCCTTGCCGGCTCCCTGCCCGTTTGCTGGCAGGAAAGACCGTCGGCAGACAGACCCGGAGGGCGGGCGCATGGCCCGCCCTCCGGCTGTAACATACAAAAAGCAACAGGCAGGCGCCTTTTCAGCCCACCATCCGCTTGACCAGGTCCAGCAGATCGCCCACATTTTTCAGGCCGCGGACGTCCGCCAGCTTGAACTTGATCTGGAACTTTTTCTCGATGGCCGTCAGCAGATTGATCTGCTCCAGGCTGTCCCAGTCCTCAATGTCATCCGCGCAGGTGTCACGGGTGATGACCAGGCTGTCGTCGTCAAAGTTATCGCGGAAAATATCCTGAACCGCTTCCAGAATGGCTTGCTCTGTCATGGGGTTTCGCTCCTTATTGTGTCAGAATCAAAGAATCTTGTCAGGGATGCATCCCGGCCAGGTCCGGCGGGCCACCCCTCGAAACGGTGCCGCAGGCGGCAAAATTTGTCAGATACAGTGTACCACAACCGGGGTGGGATATGCAAGGTACTGCCCAAGGTTTTTACCCCGCCCCGGGGATTCCGTGCCGGGCCAGCGCCGCCTGAAGCGCAAGGAACTGTTCCAGGGTGATCTGCTCGGGACGCAGGCGGGGGTCGAGCCCGGCCTCCCCGATGGCCGCCAGAACCTGGGCCTTGTCAGCGGAAAGCCCCGCCGAGATGCCGTTGGCCGCCGTTTTGCGCCGCTGGGAAAAAGCTGCCCGGATGACCTGAAACAGGGCTTTTTCGGCTGCCGGGTCCAGGTTTCCGGTGGGCGTTCTGCGCACATCCAGCCGGATCACCGCGCTGGTAACTTTAGGCGCCGGGTAAAAACTGCCGGGCTGCACGGTAAACAGCTGCCGAGGGCTGGCATAATAGGCCACGGCATAGCTGATGGCGCCCGCCTGCCGGGTGCCGGGGGGCGCACAAAGGCGCTGGGCGGCCTCCCGCTGAACCATGACAGTGATGTTTTCCACCGGCAGGCGCTCTTCCAGCAGGCGCATCAGGATGGGGCTGGTGATGTAGTAGGGCAGGTTGGCACAGACCGCCACCGGGCGGCCGGCAAATTCTTCGGCAATCAGGCGCTTCAGATCCACCTTGAGCACATCGCCCTCGACAATCTTGACGTTGTGATAGCCGGCCAGTGTCTCATCCAGAAGCGGGAACAGCCGGCGGTCAATCTCCACCGACACCACCCGCGCCGCGCGCCGGGCCAGCTGCTCGGTGAGGACGCCAATGCCGGGGCCGATTTCCAACACGCCCCACTCCGGCCCAATACCGGCCGACTCGGCGATGCGGGGGCAAACGCCTGGGTTGATGATAAAGTTCTGACCGAAACCTTTGGACAGCGAAAATCCGTACCGGTCGCAAAGGCTGCGGATGGTGGAAAGATCGGTCAATGCGGGCATAGGGGCGTACTCCTTCCTTGGCGCACAAAAAGCGGCGCGCCGGCACAACTGCGCCCGGCACGCCGGAGGGTCACGGTTCAGGTGGTCAACCCACCAGGGTCTGCACCGTGGTGATGGCACGCTGGATCTGGGGATCGGTCTGCACCGTATAGTCGTAGTAGCTGCTCTGCTCATCAGCAGAGAGGGTTGCCTCCACATCGGGAGCAAGACCAACACCGTCCCAGCTGACCCCTTCGTTATCCAGGATCAGGCCCACGGTGATAACCACCGCACTGCCGTCCGACAGGCTCTGCGGTTCACTGAGGACAACCCCCTGGCCGGCGGTGTTCTCCCCCACCAATGTGGCGTTGCCCATTTTGCGCAGGGTGTTGGCAAACAGCTCGGCGCTGCCCGCCGTGCGGCCATTGACCAGGCAAACCATCGGCTGGCTGATGGCGGTATCATCCGAAACGCGCAGGTCAGTGGCAGTTCCGTCCTTGGCCTGGCTGCGGGCGATCAGGCCGGATGGCACGCAGTAGTCCGCGGCAACCAGAGCCGCATTCAGGTTGCTGCCGCTGTTGTCCCGCAGATCAAAGATAAAGCCGATGGCCCCCTGATTGCGCAGGTTATCCACCTCGGTGCGGAACTCGGTACCGGTGGTGGAGGCAAAATCGTCAATGGCGATATATGCCACGCCGCTTTCCAGCAGCTGGCCAAAGACGGTATCCACGGTATAGTTGGCGCGGGTGATGGTGTAGCTTTCCTCCGTATGGTCGGGGGTCAGATAGCCAATGGTGACGGTGCTGCCCTCCTCGCCCAGCAGGGCGGACTGCACCGCGGCGGTATCCGCCATGCTGCGCAGGCTGGTATCCCCGATGGAAGTGATAAATCCGCCGGGCTGCATACCGATCTCCGCCGCGGGGGAATTCTCGTAAACGCGCAGGATGCGGGCATAGTTGGAGGTGCTGTCCTTGATGACAGAAACGCCGATGCCCATCAGCCGGCCGGATTGGGTGCCCACCAGCTCATTGTAGCTCTGGGCAGAGTAGTACCGGGCGTAGGGGTCGCTGATGCCCAGCATATAACCCGAGGCGATCCGGTCATTGAGAGTATCCTCATCAATGGTAAAATACTCGTTGGCACGGACGTAACGGTCGATCTCCGAGAGTTTGTTGTACATTCGTTCCCGGCTTTTGACACTGGTGACACTGTTGTTGAACATGTTTTGTGAGAAGGCCATGGTGACCGAGAAGGTCACCGCCATGGCAATGAGCATGATGGTGATGGCCACGCTCAGGCTGATCTTTTTACTCATGTGCTGTCGTTCTTCCCTTTCTTAAGCGCAGTACCGCGCGATGATGGGCCATAGCTTACAGCATGGCCAGTGAGGCGATGGCAGAGCCGAACAGCGTCACGCACATCAGCGCAGCGATGCACAGGCAGACAACGCGCACAGCGGTCTTGTGTTTCATGGGTCAATACCCCCTTGTTGGTATGCCGCCGACCCGGGCAGCATCATTTATGGTAGGAAATGTAGTTCAACACGTTGCTGCGCACGCCATTGACGCGCATTTCCAGATGCAGATGGTTGCCGGTGGAATTGCCGGTGGTCCCCACATAGCCCAGCAGCTGGCCCTGGGTGACAGTCTGGCCCACACTGACCACCGGTGCCGAGTTCATGTGGGCATAAAGGGTGGCGTAAGTGTTGCCGTCATCCGCACGGCCGTGGGTGATCATCACGTAATAGCCATAACTCCAGTGATAGGTGGCGTTGGTGACAACGCCGTCCGCCATGGCATGGATCTCGGTGCCGCCGGGGGCGGCAAAGTCGGTGCCGCCGTGGCCTCCGTCACCGAAATAACAGGAGATATACTTGTAGCTGTTAAGCGGATTGATAAAGTTCAGTGAACAATGGATCTGCGCCTGGTTGTCATACTCCTTCAGCGACTGCTGCAGGTAGGCGTCGTAGGCGTCAGCCGCCTCATTGAAGGCCTGCTGCACCTGCTGCTGCTCGGCGGTCAGCGTCTCTTGCATCGCCTCGGCCTGGTCGATCTGGGCATTGGTCTGTTCCAGGTTGGCGTTGAGCTCGTTCTGTTTGCCGTCCAGCTGGCTGCCCAGGTCGTTCAGGGTGGCCAAGCTGGCTTCCAGCTCCGTGCGGTCATTCTCCAGCTGCTGCTTTTGATTGTTCAGCTCGTCATACTCGCCGTCCATCTCGGCAAGGACTTCCTCATCCTTGTTGTAGATATCTTCCAGCGTTTTGGGGAAGCTGAGCAGCTCGTACAGATTGGTGATGGAACTAAGCAGGGCGATGGACCCGCCGTCGTTCAGCCGCTGCATCGCCTTCATGCGGAGCTTGAAGTCCGACCAGCGCTGGTCGATCTGCGCCTGTTTGTCATCAATGTCCTGCTGTTTCTGGTCGATTTCCTGCTGCTTGTTGGCGATCTGGGTGTTCACATCGCTGATCTGGGTCCCGATCAGTTCGATCTGCTGGCGCAGAATCTCCCCCTGCTGCTCCAGCAGATCCCGCTGCGCTTCGGCGTCGGCCAGCCCGGCCTCATTGTCCTGAATCTTCTGGTTGATTTGATTCAGCTGGTCCTGCAGCTGGTTTTTGTGTTCCAGCAGCTCGTCCAGCTTGTCATCCGCCCCGGCGGGCAGGGCGGCAGAGAACAGCAGCGTACAGGCCATCGCCAGGCTGAGGCCCAGTGAGACAGCCTTTCTCCATGAATTTTTGAGTTTGTGCAAGGGCGATATCCCCCTTTCAAACCGGGATGCAGCGGATCAGACATTCAGATGTTTGCGGATGCTGGTGGCGGTGCCAATACCGCACAAAACAAAGCCCAGCACAAAGAAGCCGATCACAATGTAGTACCACACATCAAACAGCGATACCAACTGGCCGCCAAACATCTGAGAGAAGGTGGTCGGATTGTTTGTGTACCAATCGCACAGGGCATAATAACCGCCGCAGACGATGCCGGAGGCAAGGATGGCCGAAATCAGGCCCGCAGTGGTGCCCTCCACAAAGAACGGGAAGCGAATGAAGCCGTTGGTGGCGCCCACCAGCTTCATAATGGCAATCTCCTTGCGGCGGGCAAAAACGGTGATGCGGATGGTGTTGTTGACCACCACGATACTGACAATGGCCAAAACCGCCACCAGACCATAGCTGACGCCGAACACCACCCGCTGGATGGAGCTGAACGCATCCGACAGTTCCAGCGGCGCGTAGACATCATCCACGCCGTCGATCTGCTTCAGCTGGGCAGAAATCTGATCCAGCTGGGAAATGTCATCCACCACCACGCGATAGTTGGCCGAGAAGGGATTGTCATTCTCAAAAGCATCGTACATGTTGGCATAGTCGTCCAGCATCGAGCTGTAATTGGCCAGCACGTCCTGGGGGGAGACATAGGTGACAGACACAACGCCGGGCGTTGTTCGGATGGCGCTGTCCACCGCTGCAATCTGGTCATCGGTCAGACCATCCTGCAGGTATACGACCGTCTCGTTCTGGTCGCCGATATATTCCACGATGGCGTCCACATTGACGCCCAGCAGATAAGCCACGCCGATCAAAATCATACAGACCGTCAGCACGCCCATAGAGGCAAAAGTCATCAGGCGGTTGGCCCACATATTATGCAGGCCCTGCCGCACCAGGTAAGTAAAACTGGAAAAACGCATAACTGCCCTCCTCAGTGTGAAAAGTCAAGCTCTTTGGGCAGCTTGCCGCCGGATGCCGCAAACTGTTCTGCCACTTCGGGATGGGCGGTATCGGAAGCGATGTGCCCATGCGAGAGGGTGACTACCCGCTTTTTGAAGCGGCGCACCAGCTGATGCTCGTGGGTAACGACCACAACGGTAATACCCACGCTGTTGATGGCAGAGAGCAGCTCCATCATTTCAAAGCTCATTTCCGGGTCGATGTTGCCGGTGGGCTCGTCGGCGATAATCAGCTTGGGGCTGTGGGCCAGCGCGCGGGCCAGCGCCACGCGCTGCTGCTCGCCGCCGGAAAGCTCATCCGGCAAACGGTCCATCTTGTCGCCCAAGCCCACCAAGCCCAGCACATAGGGCACACGCTTGCGGATCTGCCGGGTGGAGATGTTGGTCACACGCATGGCGAACGCCACATTCTCGTAAGCAGTCATGGTGGGGATCAGGCGGAAATCCTGAAAGACAACCCCCATCTGGCGGCGCATATAGGGAACCTTGCGCCGTTTGAGCTTGCCAATGTCCTGGCCATTGATGATGACAGAACCCTCGGTACATTTTTCCTCCAGCAGGATCAGCTTGAGGAAGGTGGATTTGCCGGCGCCGGAATGGCCCAGCACAAAGACAAATTCGCCGTCGTCGATATGCAGATTGATATCCTCCAGGGCGACGTTTTCGTCGTTCTGGGTTTCATAGATCTTTGTCACATGTTCAAAGTCAATCATTCTGTCGCTCCTGTTTCGCTTCAGCAACCTTCCGCCGGATGTGCCAGCCCATGGCGCACTGCGGGTTATGATATACATATGTTAGCTTACCATGATGCGCCGGGCTGCGTCAAGATGGCACAGGACATGGCGAATCACAATATTTTGCATCGAATCGCTCAAAATTCTGTGGATTGCGCCCTTTTCCGTTTTGTGGAAAGTTTGTAAATTTTTTCAGCGGATCTGTTCCGATGCAGGGTGCGGGGGGGCAAACACAAAAGGCAGCGCCCCCGGGCAAAATCCCGGAAAGGCGCTGCCTGTACCGTACACAGCAGCCGCAATCCTTTCGATGTTGTGGCAAAAATCAATATTTTGCCGGATTGGCGGAAAGATACTTTTTGACCATCAGCGCCACCTTGAACACGATGGCATCGTCGAACTTGCGCAGGTCCAACCCGGTGAGCTTTTTAATCTTTTCCAGGCGGTAGACCAGGGTGTTGCGGTGAACAAACAGGCCGCGGCTGGTCTCCGAGACATTGAGGTTGTTCTCGAAGAAGCGCTGGATAGTGAACAGTGTCTCGGAATCCAGCGAGTCAATGCTGTCCTGCTTGAACACTTCCCGCAGAAACGCCTCGCAGAGGGTGGTGGGCAGCTGATAGATCAGGCGGGCGATGCCCAGGTGGTCGTAGGAGATGACCTGGCGCTCCGTGTCAAAGACCTTGCCCACTTCCATGGCGATTTGCGCTTCCTTGAAGCTGGCGGCCAGGTCCTTGATATTGCTGATGGGGGTTCCGATGCCCACCACCGCCTTGATATAATGCTCACCCGAGAGGGTGTCCACAATGGAAGTGGCCAGCTTTTCCATATCGCGGGTATTATTGTCCGGCTTGATCTCTTTGACCAGAACGGTGTCGGTCTCGCTGATATTAAAGACAAAGTCCTTCTGCTTATCCGGGAACAGACTGCTGACCACATCGTAAGCCGAAATATCGTTGGAACTGGTGACCCGGATCAGCAGCACCACCCGCTGCACGTCGGAGACAAAATGCAGCTCCCGTGCTTTGGCATAGATATCGCCGGGCAGGATATTGTCCAATACCACATTTTTGATGAAGTTCGTTTTGTCAAACTTCTCATCATGGTACTGTTTGATGCTTTGCAGGCTGATGGCCAGCATAGCGGCAAATTGTTCCGCCGTTTGGTCAGAGCCCTCCACAAAAACAGCGTAATCATTGTGCTTGGAACCGGAGAACTGGTGGTAAGCACAGCCATCCCGCACAAAGGCATCGCTGGAGGTCAGGCGCTGAGCGGCAAAGCCTTCGCGCACCTCGCCGATCTGGCCCAGTTCCGAACAGGCAATCACCGCGCCGGTTTCATCCACCACACCGACCACGCGGTCTACCGCGTCCTTCATCTGGTATACCACATTCTGGAATACCCTGTTTGCCATAACTGCCTCCCATAACCTAGCAACTTGTACAGCTCAAGCGAACGCCTTGACATCGGGAAAGGATGTTGTGCAGTTTTACACAGCATCCCTTCGCTTGAACAGTTGTGAAATTTGCCAAATACCAAACTCTCTGATGTATATTTTACACAATCCAATTGTGTTTTGCAACATATTTCATCGAAAAATTTTGCCTATTCTTGGTCAAATTTGTATTCTCCCGCGAAGCGGGCATTCCGACGGAGAGTTTTCACCGCGGGAGCATCCGTCATTTTGCCCAGCGCGATGCGGTTTTGCGGCAGTTTTGTGCGGTTTGCCATAAAAAAGCAGCGGCACGGCTTTCCGTCTGCCGTGCCGCCCCCGGCGTCCAATCAGCCGCCGTTCTTCTCGTCTCTTTGTTCCTGCGCCTCCAGCGTGCCGGTACCGCCTTCCACCACGCCGCGGCGCTGAAACACATAGCCGATGGTGCGGAAAAAGATGGACACGTCCATGCCAAAGGTAACATGGGCGGCATACTCGCCATCGTAGCGGGCCTTGACGTCGATGGGCAGCTCATCCCGGCCATTGACCTGGGCCAAACCGGTCAGACCCGGGCGCACATCGTTGGCATGGACCTTCTCACGGGCTTCGATCAGGTCATACTGATTGTACAGGGCAGGCCGCGGGCCGACGATACTCATCTGGCCGGCCAGAATATTGTAAATCTGGGGCAGCTCGTCCAGGCTGGTCTTGCGCAGGAACGCGCCGCTTTTGGTGATGTAGGAATCGGCATTCTTCAGCAGATGGGTAGGCACATCGTGAGGGGTGTCCCCCCGCATGGTGCGGAACTTGAGAATGTTAAAATAGCTGCGGTAGCGCCCCACACGCTTTTGGCGGAAGAGCACCGGGCCCGGGCTGTCCAGCTTGATCCACAGCGCAATGATCCCCATCGGGATGGCCAGAATAATGACCGCCAGCAGCGCAAGAAGAAAGTCCAGCGCCCGCTTGATACAGTTCTGGTACACAGGGGTTCCTCCTTTCACGGCGGTTCAGGCCGACGGCTTTTCCGCCTGGGATACCGCAGCCCGGGCCAGTTCCTCCGGGCTGTTGGTGATGGCGGTGACGGTGTGGTCCTTGTTTACATGGCGGTTGGGGTGGTAGCTGCTGACCATCCTTTGCAGCTGTTCTACCACCGCGTCGTCCTTGTTCTCCAGATGTTCCTGCAGTTGCTGCAGCTGGGCGTAGAATCTGGCCAGGTCGATCTGCATGGGCGGCGCGATAAAAATCTTGTCATGGGCCGTTTTTGCCATCTTGTCCTGCTCAGAGTCCATCATCAGCTCCTCATAGAGCTTTTCACCCGGGCGCAGGCCGGTGATCTTGATTTCCATGTTAACACCGGGCTCGTAGCCGTAGAAGCGGATCAGACGGGTGGCCAGGTCCATGATCTTGACCGGCTCGCCCATATCCAGAACGTAGATGCTGCCGCTTTTGGCCAGGGCACCGGCCTGAAGCACCAGCTGGGCAGCCTCGGTGATGGTCATAAAGTAGCGCACAATATCGGGGTGGGTGATGGTGACAGGCCCGCCCTGTTTGATCTGCTCCTCGAACAGCGGGATCACGCTGCCATGGCTGCCCAGCACATTGCCAAAACGCACAGCCATGCACTTCATGGTGGTGTTTTGGGCAAAGGTTTGAATCAGCATCTCACAGATACGCTTGGTGCATCCCATAACATTGGTGGGATTGACAGCCTTGTCGGTGGAAAGCTGCACAAACCGCTCCACGTTGTGCTCGGCCGCCGAGGTTAGCAGGTTTTTGGTTCCGAACACATTGTTTTTGACCGCTTCCGCCGGGCTGACCTCCATCAGCGGCACATGCTTGTGGGCGGCCGCATGAAACACCACCGAAGGATGGTAGATCTCAAATACCTCGTCCAGCCGATTTTTATCCCGGATGGAACCGATCAGCGTAACCACCGGCACCTTGTTGCCATACTTGTTGCGCAGCTCCATCTCCAGCTCGTAGGCGCAATTCTCGTAAATATCGAAGATCAAAAGCTGCCTGGGCCGGTAACGGATGATCTGACGGCAAAGCTCGCTGCCGATGGAACCGCCGCCGCCGGTGACCAGCACCACCTTGTCATGAAGATACTCAGAGATCTGAGCGTTGTTCAGTTGAACCTCATCCCGGGAGAGGAAGTCCGCGGTGTTCAGCTCACGAAGGCCATACCCTGGAACCGTAGGGTTACCGTTTTCATCCACCGCCTGGGGATCCGAGAGCATCCGAACCCGGCAGTGGGTGGAATTGCACAGATTGATAACCTCCCGCAGGCGCTCCCCCCGCAGGCTGGTAATGGCGATAACGATCTCTACGATATGGTACCTGCGCACCAGCTCCGGAATGTCTGAGATGGTGCCGCGCACCGGCACGCCCTGCACCCGCAGATTTTTTTTGGTCAGGTCATCGTCCACCAGACAAACCGGATCACCAAAGCTGTGGTTTTTGTTCTTGCAAAGGTTGACCGCCCAGGCCCCCGCGTTGCCTGCCCCAACAATCAGCAGCGGTGCCGCGGTGCGGCGGCCGGTGTGGCGGCGGGCCTTCCGGTTGTTGCGGGCCTGGGCCGCCAGGCTGCGGACGCCGCGCCACAGAAAGCGCACGCCCCCCACCAGAAGCACGATAAATACCGCGCCCAGCACCAGAACCGTGCGGTAGAGCACGCCCTCCCACAGCAGATCAATAAGCATGACAACGCCGGTGGCCAGTCCGGCAAGCAGAGTCAGCTGAGCAAGATCCCGCATGCCGGCATACTCCCACAGGATCTCGTACAGGCCGCCGATCCAGAACACGATCATGTAAATCAGCAGAATGTACGGCATCCAGGGCAGCATGGTGTGAATGACTACCCGCACATCTGCCATATCGCCATCAAAACGCAGCAAGATCGCAATCAGGTAGGACAGTGCGATCAGCCCGCAATCCAGGCACATCAATGCAATGCGCCGGGGCAGCCCTTTGATGATTTGTCCGTTTTCCTGTTTCATTCCATCTATTCTCCATCGTTCCGGTGCCGGGCCGCTCTCCCCTGCCGGAATCTGTCCGCAGCAAAACCGCCGCACTCTTGTTCGGCTCGCAATTCTGCCCACACGGTATTTCTATCAAGCTGCGCCCACCGCCGGCAGGCAATGCACATTTTGATTTTTCCGGGTTCTGATGCAGCCCAGGTCAGCCAGCCAAAAACGGGTGGCCGGGCACTTTGCCGTGCCGCCTGTTCCGACAGGACAAAAACTCCTGTTTGTATTATAACACAAGTTTGCTCCGTTTGCCGAGGTTGTTTCCGGCAAGCGGAGCAAAAAGTGCACAAAAATGTGCATTGTGTTTTGTGTAGAGTGTTCCGTTTTATTCCACCGTAACGCTCTTGGCCAGGTTGCGGGGCTTATCCACATCCAGGCCCTTGGCACAGCTGACATAGTAAGCCAACAGCTGCAGCGGGATCACCGAAAGGCTGGTGGCAAAGTGCGGGTCGGTGCGGGGCACATAGACAGTGAAATTGGCGGTGTCCTCGATGTTGTAATTGCCGTAGGTGGTCAGCCCCATCAGGAAAGCGCCGCGGCTTTTGGCCTCCACCATGTTGGAGATGGTCTTTTCATACAGGGCCGGCTGGGTGGCAACCCCCACCACCAGGGTGCCGTTTTCCACCAGCGAGATAGGGCCATGCTTCATCTCGCCGGCAGCAAAAGCTTCCGAGTGGATGTAGCTGATCTCCTTGAACTTCAGGCTGCCCTCCAGTGCCACGGCGTAGTCCAGCCCTCGGCCAATAAAGAAGGCGTCCTTGGCGGAGGCATACTTGCTGGCGAACCATTGGATGCGCTCCTTGTCCGAGAGGGTCTTGGCGATCTTATCGGGCAGGGCTTCCAGTTCGCCCACCAGGCGGGTGTAGGTTTCCTCGTCCAGCTGGCCGCGCACCCGGCCAAACTCGGTGGCCAGCAGGTAGATGGCTGCCAGCTGGGTGGAATAGGCTTTGGTGGTAGCCACGGCAATCTCGGGGCCGGCCCAGGTATACAGCACTGCGTCGGCCTCGCGAGCGATGGAACTGCCCACCACGTTGACAATGCCCAGTGTGCGTACGCCGCGTTCCTTGCACTCCCGCAGGGCGGCCAGGCTGTCGGCGGTCTCCCCGCTCTGGCTGATGATAATGGCCAGGGAGTTTTCCTCCAGCACAGGGTCGCGGTAGCGGAACTCGCTGGCCACGTCCACCTCCACAGGCAGGCGGGCCAGGCTTTCAAACACATAACGGGCCGCCACGCCCACATGGTAGGCGGAACCGCAGCCGATGATATACAGCCGCCGGATTCCACGGATCGCTTCCTCGTCCAGGTTCACCTCAGACAGGTCGATGTGACCCTCCTTAATGCGGGGGGACAGCGTATCCCGAACCGCGGCGGGCTGCTCGTGGATCTCCTTCATCATAAAGTGCTCAAAGCCGCCCTTTTCGGCTGCCTCGGCATCCCACTCAATGGTGGAAGGGGTCTTTTCGACGGGTTCCTTGTCGATGTTGAAAAACTCGATGGAATCGGCTGTCAGGCGGGCGATCTCCAGGTTGTCAATGTAGTAGACCGTGCGGGTATACTTGAGCAGAGCGGGCACATCGCTGGCGATCAGGCTGCCGTTTTCGGCCTTTCCCACAATCAGCGGGCTGTCCTTGCGCACGGCATAGATGACGCCGGGCTGGTCGGAGAACAGGATGCCCAGGGCATAGCTGCCCCGCACATGCATCATCATGCGGGTGATGGCGTCCAGAGGGTCGCCGGCAGACACACCCGTGTAGTAAAAGTCCAGCAGCTGGGCCACCACTTCCGTGTCGGTCTGCGAGGCGAAGGAGAACCCCTTGGCGATCAGACGGTCCTTCAGCTCCTGAAAGTTTTCGATGATGCCGTTGTGCACCACCGCGATCTTTTGATCGCGGGAATAATGGGGGTGTGCATTGACCACCGACGGCTCACCATGGGTAGCCCAGCGGGTATGGCCGATCCCGCAGTTGCCCGGCACCGTGCTGCCGCCGTCGGTCATCTCAGACAGCACACGCAGGCGGCCTTTGGCCTTGACAATCTCAATCTTGCCGGCAGCATTCTGCACAGCGATACCGGCGGAGTCATAGCCGCGGTATTCCAGTTTGGCCAGTCCGTCCAGCAGGATGGGCGCCGCCTGAGCAGCGCCGGTAAAACCTACAATTCCACACATATCGGTTTTTCCTCCCCTTTATCTCTCAATGTCTGCCGGTGCCATCCTGCGGCACCCATTCCACCATATGCAAGGCACCGCTGCCGTTTGCCGCACAGTGTGCAGCAAACGGAAACAGCGGAGCGGCTCAGCCTGGGCCCGCTCCGCTGCGGTTCCGATGAATGGCGAAAGAATCAATCAACCTTGCGGGCACACACCACAAAACGGCCGTTGCCCACAGAATACTCACAGGTGGAAAGGGTCAGCAGCTGGTCACCGTAGACCGGCGTGATACCGGAATCCACACTGCTGCGCCGTTTGACCTCGTCCACAAAGGTGTTGAACGTCTCTTCATCCATGTTCTGGTAGGTATTGTACGGGAAGGGATCATTGACAATGTCAATGGGGAAAGCGGCAAACACCTCATAAGTACCATCCCCGTACAGCGTGTCAAACTCAATGGTAGGGTGTTCCTCATAGTAGGAGGCCTGCTTGTAATTGGTCAGGCTGCCGAACATGGTGCCAGACTTCATGTGGTGGCCGTAGATTACCAGGTTGTTGCTGGCGCCCTCCCCTGCCAGGACACAATCCGCATCCAGATAGGGCACGCCGTAATCGTCGTACTCGCCCTGGAAATTGTGGCGGAGGTAAAAGTCCCGGTTTTCCACCGCAGACTGCATCACCGGGAAGTCCACATTGGTGCCCTCGATGCTGATCCAACCCACAAAGTCCGGGTTAAGCTCCACCAGTCGGGCAAATTTTTGGGCGTTGGTTTCAACGGTATCGCCCTCCCCGCCGGTGGTTCCCTGGTCGGACGGCTCACTGATCAGGGCATGCAGATCAGCCATCTCGCTTTCCATCGCGCGGTCGTCCAAAAAACGTTTACCCAACAGCCCCGCACAGACCAGAAAAATCAGGGCGAAGATTCCGATGGCAATGTTATAGAGAATGTCCGTTCCCTTGGACTTTTTGCTCTTCTTGCGGCGCCCTGCAGGCTTGCCGCCCCGGGACGGCCGGCCGCCCCCTTGCGGGAAGCTGTCATCCTGGTCCTGATCGTAAAATCTGCTGCCGCCCTCAGCAAACAGGGGCGCCGGCTGGCGCTGCTGATGCGGATGGTGTTGTTCAGACATGCGGTTTGCACCTCCCTGTACCACATTGTTCTCATATTACCCCAAAATGGCGGAGATTGCAAGTTTTCGCCGTGAGAAGACCGGCAAAATGCCCTCCGGCAGGCATCCGCCGCGCAGGGCGCATGTCGCCGGAGGGCATTTGGGGTTCATGGATAACGGTTGGACAAACGGCAGGTCAGGCGGTCTGCTTTTCACTTTCGTCCAGCTTGCCGCGCTTGTCCCAGACGCTGTACAGCACCAGGCAGACCACAAAGGAAACCACCATAGCAATGGCTGTGCCAATGCAGGCATTGACAAAGTTGCCCATGCCGTCACCGCCAATGTAGGCGGGCAGGACCAGCAGTCCCGGCGAACCGGTGGCATAGCGGCCAACGCCGGTGATTCCCAGGTAAAGGCCGCCCACACCGCCGCCGACCATGGCCGCGATCAGGGGGTAGATAAAGCGCAGGTTGACGCCGTAGAGCACCGGCTCAGTGATGCCCAGCACGCCGGTCAGACCGGCGGAAGCTGCCAGCTGCTTGGTGTTCTTGTTGCGGCTGCGCAACGCAACTGCCAGGCCGGCAGCGCCCTGGGCCACATTGGAGGTGAGCATGCCGGGGCCGACCACGGTATCAAATCCGGCTGTCGTAATATTGTTGGTTCCGATGGGGATCAGGCCGTAGTGGGTGCCTGTCATGACCAGCAGCGGGTTGAAGATGCCCACCAGCGTGGGAACCAGCCAGCCAGCAGTGGCGGTCAGCCAGGTAAAGAAGGCAGCGATCAGGTCGCCGATCCAGGTGCCGATGGGGCCCAGAACCAGAACCGTAACGGTGCCCGCCACAAAAATGCTGGCCAGCGGCACCGAGAAGAACTTGATTGCCTGGGGAGAGATCTTCTGTACAAAGTGCTCGACAACAGACATGAACCAGACCCCCAGCAGAATGGGAACCACGCTGGAGCTATAACTGGCCTGGGTGACGGGGAGACCAAACAGATGGACGGCTTCTTCCCCGGCCAGCAGCGTGACAAACTGCGGGTAGACCAGGATGCCGCCCAGCGCCATGGCAACATACTGGTTGCACTTGAAGCTGCGGGCCGCCGATGCACCCAGCAGAATCGGCAGGAAGTAGAACGCCGAGTCCGCAAAGGCGTTCAGAATGGTATAAGTTTGGGTGGTGTTGTCCAGCCAGCCCAGCGTGACAAACAGCGCCATAAAGGCCTTGAGCAGACCGGCGCCGGTGATCGCGGGGATGATGGGCTGAAAGACGCTGGCAATGGCCTCCAGCACGCGGCTGAGCGGCGAGCGGGTGTCCGCCTTGGCGGCTTTGGGGTCCTCGACAGCGGCAGCCGTCTCAAAGCCGCCCAGCGCCACCACCTGCTGGTAGACCTGGGGCACATCCGGGCCGATGACCACCTGATACTGGCCGCCGGCATTGATCACCGAAAGAACCCCCTTGGTGGCCTTGATGGCGTCGGTGTTGGCCTTGCTCTCATCCTTGAGGGTGAAGCGCAGCCGTGTGGCGCAGTGCACCACTTTATCGACGTTTTCCTTGCCGCCGACATTTTCCAGAATCGTGGCTGCGAGCTGTTTAAAATCCATAGAAAAACCTCCTGTCAGACATATGCAAACGGCAAAGGCCCGGAGGGGCCCAGTCAATCCCGAGCGCTGAAAAGTTTGCAAACCAGGGCGGATGCCAAGCAAAAAGCCGCTGAAGCCTCAGGCGTATTCCAAGTTTTTTTGCTGCGGTGCAGCCGCGGCTTTTGTTTGCAGAGGAGGGCGGCGCCGCGGAATTGTTCAGGCACACCCTCAATCCAGGTCCTCACCGTTGGTCTCGATCACCTTTTTGTACCAGAAATAGCTGTCCTTTTTCATGCGCTTCAGTGTACCGGTACCGTCGTTGCTTTTGTCCACATAGATCATACCGTAGCGCTTTTTCATCTCACCGGTGGAGGCTGAAACCAGATCGATGCAGCCCCAGCAGGTATAGCCCATCAGCGGCACACCATCCAGATTGACCGCATCCAGCATGGCCCTGATGTGCTGGCGCATATAGTCGATGCGGTAAGGATCGTGGATGGAGCCGTCCGGCTCCACCGTATCGTTGGCGCCAAGGCCATTTTCCACGATGAAAAGCGGTTTTTGATAGCGGTCGTAGAGGGTATTCAGCGTGATGCGCAGGCCCAGCGGGTCAATCTGCCACCCCCACTCACTGGATTTCAGGTGGGGGTTCACCACAGACTTGACCACTGCGTTGCCCCGGGCCTTGTTTTTCAAAATCTCCGGGTCGGCAGAGGTGCATCGGCTGGAATAATAACTGAAACTGACAAAATCCACCGTACCGGCCGCCAGGATCGCCTCGTCCTCCGGCCGGATGTCAATGGACACGCCAGCCCGCTCCATCCGTTTTTTGGCCCAGACGGGATAGGCCCCCCGTACCTGCGCGTCGATGAAAAAGTAATTGTCCCGGTCAGACTCCATAGCCTGGTAGACATCCTCCGGCGCACAGGTGTAGGGATAATACTGGCCCGCTGCCAACATACAGCCAACCATGCAGCCGGGCATCATCTGATGGGCCAGCTGCACCGCCCGGGCACTGGCAATCAGCTCATGGTGGGCCGCCTGATATTTCACCTGTTCGCGGTTTTCCCCAGGTTCAAAGACGATGCCAGCCCCCATGAAGGGCATGTGCAGCAGCATATTGATTTCGTTAAAAGTCAGCCAGTATTTGACCAGACCGCCATAATTTTCAAACAGGACCCGGCAATATTTCAGGAAGGCATCCACCATGCGGCGGTCCTTCCACCCGCCGTACTTTTGTATCAATGCAATGGGGGCGTCAAAGTGGCAGATGGTGACCAGCGGCTCGATGCCGTATTTCCGACATTCCTCAAAGACATTGCGGTAGAAGGCCACCCCCGCCGCATTGGGGGTATCGTCGTCACCCCCGGGCAGGATGCGCGTCCAGGAGATGGACAGGCGGTAACACTTGAACCCCATGCCCGCCATCAGGGCGATGTCCTCTTTATAGTGATGGTAAAAGTCGATGGCCTGATGGCTGGGGTAGGTATGGTCCGCGTCACATGCCAGCATTTTCATCTCGCCCCGGGCCACCTTCATCCGATCCGGGCCGAAAGGCACCACATCCACACTGGAAAGACCGCGGCCATCCACGTTGTAGGCACCCTCGCACTGGTTGGCGGCGGTGGCGCCGCCCCACAAAAATCCTTCCGGCATCTTCATTGGCTTGCTCACTCCTTTGTCAGCATGGTCCCGGCGGACAGCTTCCGCTGTTTTCCGGGAACTTGTTGGCTGCATTTAGGCACCCTCACAGCGTGGAATACCCGTAGCTGTTCACCAGGGCATCGATCCGCTGCCCCGCCTTGCAGAAGGGACACACATGGGAATCGTAGCTCTGATAATCCGGCAGATCGGTGGGGTCAAAGATGGACATGACGGGGAATCCCTCGCACTCTTTGACCGTGGCGAAGATGGCCGTCAACCCCGCCACCATGCCGCCATAGTAGTTCACGGCCTCGATGGCGGATTTCATGGTATAACCGGTGGTGACCGATGCCGCCAGGATCAGCACATGTTTGCCGGTGATCATGGCAGCCAGATTTTCCCGGAACAAAAGCTGGCTGCCGGTGGTGTGCTCCGGCGTGACCACATAGATGGTCTGGTGGGCGTTCATATTCACAAAGCCATCCCGTGTCAGCTCACTGGCCAGGCAAGCGCCGATCACTTCGGTGCCGTCCAGGCAAAGGACCGTATCCACCACCGTGGTTGCCTTGTAAGTGGAGACCAGTTCCCTGGCAACCGCCCGAGCCTCGGACAGGCGGCTTTTGGGCATGGTAACATCAATATAATAGTTGATGTGGCTGTGGCTGGTGGCAAAATGGCCTTTTGCCACGCGAAGATACAGGTCTGCTTTCTTGGTGGGAATCTTTACCAGGTGAATCGCCATGTTCTCTGTCTCCTTTCAGGACCCGGTCTTTGGGGTGGTGCTCTAAACAGGCCGAGTGCCCAGGCGCAGACAGCCACCCCGGACCTATCTGATACTATCTATTGTATCGTTAAACATCCCTGTTCCGCAAGTCATCCGGAGCCGGAAAAACCGCCAAAATCGCAGCGGAAAATTCAGCAATTTGACGCATCCGGTTTTCCCGGCGGATTTCCCGCTTTGCCGGGGCGTTTACGAAAAGGCCGCACAATGGTATAATAGGAGCAGAAAGAGCCGGCTGTGGATGCCGGCCGCAGGAGGAACTTGTGGGAACGATCTATAAACTGGCCAATCCGGGCGGCGACACCGTCGCAGTACCCCGGTTGGTTTTTTCGCATCTGACGCGGGTGGACGGCGACACTCTGCGGGTGGCGCTGTATGTGCTGGACAAAAACTGCACCGACCCCCGCACCATTGCCCGGGACCTGGGGCTGAAAAGCATCGAGGCAGCCAACCGGGCTCTGCAATACTGGTCCGGCGCCGGGCTGCTGGAACCGGACCGCGGGGCGCCTGCCGCTGCGGTGCCGGAACAGCGTTCCGCCGCCGAGCTGGACCTGACCGCCATCAACGACCCCTATGTATCGGTGCTGTGTGAGGAAGCCCAGACCGCCTTTGGCCGTGCACTGGGCCGCAGCGACCTGCAGCGGCTGGTGGGGCTTTACCTGACAGATGGATGGCAGCCGGACGTTCTTTTGCTCTGCTGCGCCGAGGTGGCGCGCCGGGGCCAGCGCACGGTGGGGGCCGTCAGCCGGGAACTGGTGCGGTGGCGCGATGCCGGCGTGGAAACCGGCGAGGACGCCGAGCGGTATCTGCGTCAGGTCAAGCAGCGGGAGGAATGGTGTGCCGAGGCTGCCAAGCTGTTTGGCACCGATCCGCAGACGCTGACCAGCTGGGAGCGGCGTGCCATTGCCCGCTGGCATGAGGATTGGCACTTTGGCACCGATATGATTGAGGAAGCCCTGCTGCGTGCCGACGCCCACCGCACCGTGCGGTATGTGGACGGCATTTTGCGCAGCTGGCGCAGCCAGGGTCTGACCAACGTGAAGGCTGTGCGGGGCAAAGGAGCATTGTCCCCGGCCAACATTTTGGCCACCGGCAAGGCACCGGTCAAACAGCCTGCAAAAGACCTGTTCAACCGCAACTGGAACGCGGTGTTCGATGAGGAAACGGAGGATTGATCCATGCGCACCCGCGATGAACTGTTCCGCGCCGCCCAGCGGGAGGTGGCGGCCCGCCGCCAGCGGGCGGTGACAATGGCTGATGCCACTCGCCGCGAAGCGCTGCGCCGTCACCCGGAGATTGAACAGGCGGAATCCGAGCGTACCCGGTTGGGTGCCGCCTATCTGATGGCAGCCGCCCGCGGTGCGGACATCACCAAACGGGCACAGGCACAGCGCGCCTTTGAGGAGGCCGGGCACACCGTGGAGCAAGTAATCCGCGCGGCCGGCTACGATCCCGCCGAGTTTGAGCCCAAATTTGCCTGCCCGATCTGCAAAGACACCGGCGTGGCCGAAGGCAGGCCCTGCCAGTGTGTGGCGGAGCTGGCCCGCACCCTGCGCCGGGAGGAGATCAACGCCGCATCCCCGCTGGCATTGTGCAGCTTTGATTCTTTCCGTCTGGACCGCTATTCCACCGAGGTGGACCCCGACCTGGGCGGCCCAGTGCGGGAGTATATGGCCAAGGTGCTGAGCTATTGTCAGCGCTGGGCAGCCAACTTCACCTCCAAAAGCAGCAATATGTTGTTTATGGGCAGTGCCGGGCTGGGCAAAACCCATCTGGCGCTGGCGGTGGCCGATGCAGTACTGGGCAAAGGCTTCGACGTACTGTACACCAGCTCGGCAGCGCTGGCCGCCCAGCTGAGCCGGGAGCACTTTGACCGGGACAGTGACGACGATTGGCTGACCGCCTGCAAAGAAGCCGATTTGTTGATTTTGGATGACCTGGGTACCGAGTTTATGACGCCGCTGGTGGTGAGCATGCTGTATGAACTGGTGAACACTCGCATGCTCTGCCGCCGCCCCACCGTCTATACCACCAACATTGTGGACCAAAGCGTGTTCGAGGCCCGCTATACCGAGAAGGTCGCCAGCCGGATGCTGGGCAACTGCCGCATCATCAAATTTTTCGGCGCCGACCAGCGGCTGAAGTAGGACCGCCGCATACGCCGGACAGGCGCGGCAAGCGCCCCGGTCTGCGGATGGCCTTCTTTGCAACAATCACGAGTCCCCCCATTGCCCCGTCAGGGCCGCTGTTCACTTGGCATGCGGTTTTGCCGAGGGTCCAAGACAAGCAAAAAAGCACCGGCCGGGCCGGTGCTTTTTGTTTATGCTTTACTTTTGTCCTGCCCGGCGCACTGTGCAAGGCAGCGCCAACGACGAACCGGCACGCCCGGAAGCCTTTTCCCCTATTCTTGCGAAAGCGGTTCTTCGCTCTCCTCCACATGCTCCAGAATATCCCCCGGCTGGCAGTGCAGCACATGGCAGATGGCGTCCAGCGTGCTGAAGCGAATTGCCCGCACCTTACCGTTTTTCAGATAGGAAAGGTTGACATTGGAGATGCCAACCAGCTCTGCCAGCTGGTTCAGCCTCATTTTCCGGTCTGCCAGAACCCGGTCCAGACGAATCACAATCATAGCGTATGGTCCACCTCGTCCTGCAGTGCAATGCCGTAATGGATGATGTACGCCGCCACCAGGAATGCAATGCAGGGGAACAGTTTGTCCGGCCCGATCTGAATCGACATCGAAATCTGGCTGTCCGAGACCAGGTTGGTGAGATTACAGATCAGCAGCTTGACAAACGGCAGGCAGAACGCGACGTAAATTTGCAGCAGTCCGTAGCCGAGCAGACAGCGGGCGTTTGGCTCGATAAAAATCTTGCCCTGCGCGATGCGGGTGAACACGCGGCTTAAAAACCAGTATCCCGCCGCCCCCGGCAGCGCCTGGACCGCAAACATCAGCGAGAGGCCGATGTGCGTGGACAGATCGACCCCATCATCGCTGTTGGCCGTGACACGGAGATTATCACTGGAGGTCACGGTAAAGCCGCGAGAACCCCAGTCGTGATCGCTTTCTGCATAAATGGCCCCTTCATAAACATCTGTGCTGGTCCGCAGCGTAAACTGCTGTCGGCCCAGGCAGGCCAGCACCGTGACCAGCACAAAAAAGCAGATGGCCAGCCAGCAGAACACACGCAGTACAGCTGCAGCGGTTCTGGCATACTTTTCATTCAGCAGCGCCTTCATGGTTCTCACCTCACTGTCAAGATACCACAAGCTTTAGCTTTTGTCAATAACATTTTAATGTTTATCATTAATTTTTGTGTAAAAGAGTGAACTGCCGCGCAAGCGGCAGCCCACTCTCTGAGCATGATCCGTATGGTGTTGTAATCGCACCGCCTTACGCCAGGATGGGCTTGACGGCGGCGGCCAGCTCGGCCTCCTTGGCCTGGGCTTCGGCCAAATCTTTGCCCAGGGTGGTGAAGTAGGTCTTGATCTTGGGCTCGGTGCCGGAGGGGCGCACCACAACGGTGGAGCCGCTTTCCAGCGTGTAGATCAGCACGTTGGCAGCGGGCAGGCCGGTTTCCTCCGGCTTCTCGTAGTCCACCACCTTGACAACCTTGTCGCCGGCGAAGTCCTTGGGCGGGTTGGCGCGCAGACCGGACATGATGCCGGCCATCTTGTCCATGCCGGACAGGCCGGGGAATTCAAAGCTGTCCACCTTGTTCAGGTAGCGGCCGTACTGGGCATAGATGCGGTCCAGCTCCTCCTTGATGGAGCTGCCCTTCGAGCGGTAGTAGGCGGCCATTTCACAGATCAGCATCGAGCCGATAATGGCGTCCTTGTCGCGGACATAGGGGCCTGCCAGATAGCCATAGCTCTCCTCGAAGCCAAAGATGAAGCGATCCACCTGGCCGGCGGCTTCCAGCTTGGCGATCTGGTCGCCGATCCACTTGAAGCCGGTGAGCACGTTGCGGCACTCCACGCCGTAGTGTTCGGCCACTTTGTCCGCCAGCGGGCTTGAGACGATGGACTTGCACATGACCGGGTCCTTGGGCATGGTGCCCTGCTCGATGCGGCCGGCACAAATGTAGTCCAGCAGCAGCACGCCCACCTCGTTGCCGGTCAGCAGTTGGTAGCTGCCGTCCTTGCATTTGACGGCGATGCCCACGCGGTCGGCGTCGGGGTCGGTGGCCAGCATCAGATCGGCGCCGTCCTTCTCAGCCAGCTCCAGGCCCAGCTTGAGGGCCTCGAAAATTTCGGGGTTGGGATAGGGGCAGGTGGGGAAGTTGCCGTCCGGCTTTTCCTGCTCGGGCACAACGGTGATATCGGTAATGCCGATCTCCTTCAGCACGGTGGTGACAGGCACCAGGCCGCTGCCGTTCAGCGGGCTGTACACCAGCTTCAGGCCGGCGGTCTTGCAGATGCCCGGGCGGATGGAGCGGGCCTCGATGGCGTCGTACAGAGCGCGGATGCAGTCATCCCCCACATACTCGATCAGGCCCTGGGCCATGCCCTCGGCAAAGGGCATGGTCTTGGCGCCTTCCAGGATATCGGTTTTCTGAATCTCGGCGTAGACAATATCGGCGGCCTCATCGGTCATCTGGCAGCCGTCCGGGCCATAGGCCTTGTAGCCGTTGTACTTGGCGGGGTTATGGCTTGCGGTGACCATGATGCCCGCGTTGCACTTGTAGTAGCGGGTGGCAAAGGAAAGCGCAGGCACCGGCATCAGAGCCTTGTAGATGCGGACGTGGATGCCGTTGGCTGCCAGCACCTCGGCGGCTGTATGGGCAAACAAATCGCTCTTGATGCGGCTGTCATAGCTGATGGCAACGGTCTGGCTACCGCCCTGGGTTTTGACCCAGTTGGCCAAGCCCTGGGTGGCCTGGCGCACGACGTAGACGTTCATGCGGTTGGTGCCGGCGCCGATAACGCCGCGCAGGCCGGCGGTGCCGAACTTCAGCGCCACCGCAAAGCGGTCCTGGATGGCCGCGTCGTCCTCACGGATGCTTTCCAGTTCCGGCTTAAGGTCGGCGTCGTCCAGATCGGCGGCAAGCCACCGCTCGTACATTTCTTTATACATTTGTAACACCTTCGCTTTCCAAGTAGTGAAATTTTCTGGTAAAATTCACCGTTACAGATTAACTATACCAAGGTTGGCGGGTGTTGTCAATCGAAAAGGCAAAACCAACCGCCCTTTTTCTCTTTCCCCGGTGCAAAACGGAGGCGCCCCCCGCCTTGGGCCGCCTGTCCCTTGCGCTGGGGCCCGGGCAGCGGTATACTGGATATGAAAAGTTCTTTCAGTGTATCCGATCCATCCAAGGTGCGCAAAGTGCAAAATCAATGTGTCAAAAAAGTGCGGTTGCAAGGGAGCGTGTGTGCATGTTTGCCAGGGTGATGAGTTTTGGCGTCAGCGGGCTGCAGGGCTACGCGGTGGGCGTAGAGGTAGACACCTCCGGCGGGCTGCCGCAATTTGCCATTGTGGGCCTGCCGGATTCGGCTGTGAAGGAAAGCAGCGAGCGGGTGCGCAGCGCCGTCAAGAACCTGAAGTACCCATGGCCCGCCAGCCGCATCACCGTCAACCTGTCCCCTGCCGACGTGCGCAAGACCGGGCCGGTGTACGACCTGCCCATCTTTCTGGGCATCCTTGCCGCTGAGGGCACCCTGCCCGCCCCCGGCCCCCGGCAGGCGTTTGTGGGCGAGCTGAGTCTGGATGGTACGCTGCGGCCGGTGGCAGGTGTACTGCCCATGGCGCTGGCCGCCGGGCGCTGCGGCGTACAGGAACTGTTTGTCCCTGCAGAGAATGCGGAGGAAGCCGCTGCGGTGGAAGGGCTGACCGTTTACGCCGCCCACACTGCCCGGGAGGTGGCCGCCCACCTGACCGGAGAAGTGCCCCTCTCCCCCACCTTGCGGGCAGCGTATACCCCTGACGGTGAGTGGCACGGCCCCGACTTTGCCGATGTGCGCGGCCAGGAGGAAGCCCGCCGGGCGCTGGAGGTGGCCGCCGCAGGCGGGCACAACATCCTGCTGGTGGGCCCGCCGGGCACCGGCAAAAGCATGCTGGCCAAGCGGCTGCCGGGCATTCTGCCCCCCATGAGTTATGAAGAGTCGCTGGAGACCACCGCCATCTACTCGGTGGCGGGGCTGCTGCCGGGCGGCGGCCTGATGAAGGCGCGGCCTTTCCGCAGCCCGCACCATACCACCAGCGCCACAGCACTGTCCGGCGGAGGGTCCATTCCCCGCCCCGGCGAGGTGAGCCTGGCCCACAACGGGGTGCTGTTTCTGGACGAGTTGCCCGAGTTTTCCCGCGAGGCGCTGGAAGCCCTGCGTCAGCCGCTGGAAGACCGGGCGGTTACCGTCAGCCGGGTGCATGGCAGCGCCTCTTATCCCTGCCGGTTCATGCTGGCCGCGGCGATGAATCCCTGCAAGTGCGGGTATCTGGGGCACCCCACCCACCCCTGCAGCTGCACCCCCGCCATGATCGACCAGTACCGGCACCGCATTTCGGGGCCGCTTTTGGACCGCATTGACCTGCACATCGGGGTGCAGCCGGTGGAGTACGACGCCCTTGCCGCCGAGACAGGCGGCGAGCCCACCGCCGACATCCGCGCCCGGGTGGTGGAGGCCCGGCGCATCCAGGCCGAGCGGTATGCTGGGCTGGGGGTGCGCTGCAACGCCGACCTGCCGGGTAATCTGCTGCGCCGCTACTGCCGCATGGACACCGGTGCAGAGCAACTTTTGCGCGGCGCTTTTGAAAAGCTGGGATACAGTGCCCGCGCCTATGACCGCATTTTGCGGGTAGCGCGTACCATTGCCGACCTGGCCCACAGCAAGATCATCACGGCGGCGCATCTCTCGGAGGTACTGCAATACCGCAGCATGGACCGTAAGGCCGGCCGCTGACCCCCCTTGTTCCAATCCCTTACCCGGATACAGAAAGCCCCCGGCAGTCCGCTGCATTCTGCACGGACCGCCGGGGGCTGTTTTTACGGGTGTCAGGCCAGGCCGTTTTGGCGGGCGGCAGCCTGGACGGTGTTTTTCATCAGCATGGCGCGGGTCATGGGACCGACACCGCCGGGCACCGGTGTGATGTAGGCAGCTTTGTCCACTGCCGCGTCAAAATCCACATCGCCGTGCAGCTTACCATCGGGGCCGCGGTTGATGCCCACATCAATAACCACCGCGCCGGGCTTGACCATATCGCCGGTGACAAAGCCCTGCCGGCCCACCGCGGCCACCAGAATGTCGGCGCTCCGGCAGATTTCCTGAAGGTTTTTGGTGTGGGAGTGGCAGATGGTCACCGTGGCATTTTTTTCCAGAAGCAAAATGGCCGCCGGCTTGCCCACAATGTTGGACCGGCCAATCACCACCGCGTGTTTGCCGTCAATGTCAACGCCGGTGGATTCGATCATCCGCACGCAGCCGGCGGGGGTGCAGGGCAGGTAGCAGGGCTCGCCGACCTGCATACGGCCCACATTCACCGGTGAAAAGCCGTCCACATCC
Source organism: uncultured Gemmiger sp. (assembly GCA_944388145.1). GTDB lineage: Bacteria > Bacillota > Clostridia > Oscillospirales > Ruminococcaceae > Gemmiger. The sequence goes on from CALXHQ010000001.1 coordinate 262,957, forward strand.
TTCTCGGGCGGGATGGCATCGATGACCGCTTTCTCGTCGATATGCCCGGGCAGCGGCAGCTGTACCAAGATGCCGTTCACCGCGCGGTCGGCGGCCAGCTGGCCCACCAGCGCCAACAGTTCCTGCTGGGTGGTGGATTCCGGCAGACGGATCACCCGGCTTTCGATGCCGCACTCCCCGCAGTCCCTCGCCTTGCCGCGGACATAAACCTGGCTGGCCGGGTCTTCGCCCACCAGGATCACCGCCAGGCAGGGGGTGATCCCCTGCTTTTTCAATGCGGCGGTCTCAGCGGCCGCCTCCGCCTTGACCTGGGCGGCCAGGGCCTTGCCATCAATCAGCTTTGCCTGCATTGTCAGTCTCCTCCTCTTCCGTTTTGCCGGTATCCTGCTCAGAGCCGGCTGTCCGCGGTTTCTCCTCCGCCTTTGTCTCGACAGGGGCCGCCGTGTCGGCTGCGCTGTCGGCCGGTTCGGCAGTGTCCTCCGGCTGCGCGGCCGTCTCCGGATTCCAGTCGGCCAGCCGGCGGTTCATTTCAGCGGTTGCGCGGACGAACTCCCGATGGGAAGCAGCGGCGGGCAGTTCCTCCCGCTCAAACGCGTTGCCGGCCTGTTTCAGCTTTTTCAGATCGGACACCGCCAGCGGCACCATCAGGCGTTTGCCCCTGGCATGCTGGAATCCTGCCACCATCAGCACGATGGCTGCCGCCACCGAGATCAGCGCCACCAGCTGGCTGGTGCGCAGGCTGTCGGTGACCATCAGCGCGTCGGTGCGCAGACCCTCGATCCAGTACCGGCCAATGCCGTACCAGATGATATAACTCAGGAACAGCTGGCCGTTGAACTTGCGGTGCCGGGTCAGCAGTGCCAGCAGCACAAAGCCCGCCAGGCACCACAGACTTTCGTACAGGAAGGTGGGATGCACCGGCTGGGTGGGGTCCACCATGACGCCCTCGGCCGCCAGGGTGGACTGGACGCTGGCAAGATAGCTCTCGGTTCCCTCGCTGTACATTCCCCAGGGCAGGGTGGTGTTGCAGCCGAAGGCTTCCTGATTGATAAAGTTTGCCCAGCGGCCAATCCCCTGGCCGATCAGGAAGCAGATGCCCACCAGGTCAAACAGCGGCAGGATGGGCACCTTGCGCAGTTTTGCCATCAGCCCGCCGAACACAAAGGCACCGATGATACCGCCATAGATGGCCAGACCTCCCTGGCGGATGTCGATCATCTGCCAGAAGCTCTCGTACCGGAAGGGCGCGAAGATGACATAGTAGGCACGGGCACAGATAACACCCGCAACCACGCCGACAAACACCACATCCACCAGCCGGTCGCCGTCAATGCCGAAATCCGGCGCATGGCGGAAGGCATACCACATAGCCAGCAGCATACCCGCTGCGATGATGATGCCATACCAGTAAACATCAAAATTGCCGATGCTGAACGCCACACGGTTGACGGTCAGTTCCAGGCCAAGGCCCGGAAATTGCACATGATAAACCATACGTTTCACCTTATCTTTGCGGAGGCCGGTGGTTGCCCCGCCCCCTGTTCTTTTAGGGACAGCCGCCAAGTCGGCTGTCAAAGCGGATTATTCGGGTGTGAGTTCCTGGCCGGAAGGATCAATCCGCACAAAAGCCTCCCACTCAGGCAACAGCATTGTCTGCAGTGCCCCATCCACATCCGCGGGGGTCAGGGCAGCCAGGGCTGCGATCTCCTCCTCCACTGTGGCACCTTTCAAAAAGGCAGCCTGCATATGGTTTGCGGCACTTTCCACATTTTCCAGCATGGCCAGCAGATCACCGTACATCTCGTTTTTCACCAGCGTGAACAGCCGGGGATCAACCCCTTCCCGGCGCAGACGGGCGATTTCGGCGCGGAGCATGTCGGCCACCTGTTCGGGCTGGCTGCTCTCTCCGGTGAAGAATACCGTGCAGGCGGTGCGGGTGGAGGCATAGTCGCTGCTGAACTCGGGGTTGACCAGCCCTCCGTCGTAGAGGCGGCGGTAGAGATCCGTCAGACCGCCGCAGACCAACTCCGTGACCACGTCCAGAATCATGGCCCGGCGGACGTCGCCAAAGGCCAGCGGCGGTTCCCGGTAGGCCAGCGAAAAGCAGGGTCTGGTCACCGGCATGGTAAAGTGCATGCTGTGCTGCGGGACAGGTCCCTGTTCCCGAAACGGTGTCAGCGTCACGGCGGGATGATGCCCGGGCCGGTCCAGCCCCGCCCGGCGGCAGGCCGCCAGGACCCGCTCCAGCGAGATGTTGCCCGCCACCGAAAGTACCATATTCCCCGGCTGGTAAAAGGCATCCGTGCAGGTATACAGCAATTCCGGCGTGAGCTGCGCGATACTTTCCACCGTGCCGGCGATATCCTCCCGAATGGGGTCGCTGCGGTAAAGGCAGCGGAAGCTAGCGGTGGTCAGGCGCCAGTCCGGGCTGTCCTCATACATTTTGATCTCCTGGCCAATAATGCCCTGTTCTTTGGCGATGGTCCCGGTGGTAAACCAGGGATGTGCCACCATCTGCAACAGGATGTCCAGGTTTTCGTCGAACCGGCTGGTAGCGGAAAACAGGTAGCAGGTGGAGTCCCAGCTGGTGTAGGCGTTGGCCGAAGCGCCGGTGCGGGCAAACAGCTCCAACGCATCTCCCTGCTCCGACTCGAACATTTTGTGCTCAAGAAAATGCGCCGTGCCGGCGGGCAGATGGACCGGGCGGCCGTCCAGCAAAAAATCCCGGGTGGTGGAGCCAAAGGCCGTGGCATACATGGCATGGACCGTGCTGTACCCCGGCATAGTGCGGCAGAGGACTGTCAGCCCGCTGGGCAGCACCGCCTTTTGGGCATGCACTGCGGCGGCCGCTTTTTCACGGATGGTCATTGGCATGGGGCATTCTCCTTTTCAGCAGTGACCGCGTAGCAGATATTGCAATGGTAACTTTGCAACAACTCCTGCACCTGTGCCGCGGTGACAGCGCTGGTCAGGGCCTTGCCTTCCTCGGGGGTGATAAACGGTTCCTGGCGGAGGATCGAGCCATAGTACCAACTTTCCAGCCCGCCCAGGCTGTCGCCCACCGCGTCAATACTGCTGAGCAGCCCGCGGCGGGTCTCTTCCAGCTCCTCATCGAGGGCCGGCCGGGCGCAAAGGTCCTCCAGTTCCCGCAGGATAGCCTGCTCGGCGGCGGATTCGTTCCCAGGTTCCACGCCGGAATCCACCAGCATGGTTCCCGTTGCCCGGGCTGCACTGGCGCCGCAATAATAGCACAGGCCCTGCTTTTCCCGCACGTTGCGGAACAGGCGGCTGGTGGAGCTGCCGCCGAACAGCCCCATGGCAATGCGCAGCAGATGGATGGACGGCAGATGTTCCGTGGTGCCGCGGGTGAAAAACATACAAAGCTTTGCCTGGGTCAGACCGGGAACCTTCTCGGCAAAATGCTGCACCGGAACGGCGGGCACAGCGCCGGGCGCAGACAATGGTGCCGGGCTGCGGCGGCAGCCCGCCAGCGCCGCCTGCACCCGGTCCGCCACCAGGGCGGCATCCACCCCCTGGACAATCACATCAATCACAGACGCGGAAAGGATGCGGTCATACTCGGCCTTGACCGAGTGCGGGGTAACACCGTCCAGATCGGGCAGATAACCGTTGAGCTCAATGCCCATCGGGCTGTCACCATAAAAACGGCGCCGGGCCTGCTGGACACAGTAAAGGCGCTTGTCGTTGAATTCCGCAGCAAAGCGGCGGCGCAGCGTTTCTTTTTCAATAGCGACCGCCTGAGCGTCAAACAGGCCATCCACAAGATACGGGTCAAAAAGGATGCCCAGCACAATCTCGGTATAGGCAGCGGCCAGATCCTCGCCATTCAGCGCAAACTGTGGTTTGATACCGCAAAGGTCCGACGAAAGGATCCGGTCGCTGCCGGCACTGGACAGGTCCACCCCCATCTCGGCGCCATACAGCCCCGCCAGCCGGCGAGAGAGGGCCGTCATGTCCGGGCAGCCCGCATAGCCGCGTTCCAGCACCAGCGCCAGCACTGCGGCATCGGTGGCGCTTTGCCGCCGGGCCGGGTAGCGCAGGTGCACCGTGATGCGGCATCGGTTGAATTTTTCTGCGTCCAGCACAGTCATATAGATGCCGGGCGCCAGTTGGTTGCGTTGCAAAGGGTGTACCTCCTGCAAAAATGTGGCCGCATCCCGGGGAAGCTCCCCGGCAGAGGAGCGGCGAACAGTCTGTGCTGTCTGCCCTATATTATAGATGGTTCCCGGGCGGGTGTAAAGCAGATGGAGACCGATTTCATTGCCAGATTTCTGCCAATGAGCTGGCCGCCGCACTTGACAAACCATGCCAGATGCAGATATAATAGATTGCGTTACCAAAGTTGCGGGTGTCGTACAACGGCTAGTACATCAGCCTTCCAAGCTGAGGACGAGGGTTCGACTCCCTTCACCCGCTCCAACAGAAAAGCGTTGAAACGTTTTGTTTCGGCGCTCTTTTTGTTTTTAGTACACGCTTTAATACACATGGACGAAAAATCCCCCCAACCCGCCGGAAATCCCGGCAAGTTGGGGGCTTTCTGCTATGTATTACGGGTCATCCGCGCCGTCCGGGATACCGTCGCCGTCAGCGTCCGGCAGGGCGGCCTTGTTTTTTCGAGATGGCCGGGTCGGCGGCATCAACGGGCGGATTCCGCCTTTGGCCGCAGCATGGCTTCGCAAAGGAGGCCGACAAAGACCGGCAGGCACAGCATCAGCGACATACAGTAGCGTACCAGCATCGCCGGGCTGAGCAGGCAGATGCCCCATTGCCCCGCACAGAACATCACCGCGCAGAACAGCTCCCAGCGGCGGCGAAAAATCACCGCAATGAGCAGTGCCAGCATCAGCCAGGCGGGCAGAGCATTGCCAAACAGAATGTTGAGCAGCGGCAGGTCGGCAAAATGGGAGACATACAGTGTCAGGTAACTGCGGTAGCCCTCCCACTTGCTGTCCACCTGGATGTCATACTCCTCCCCCAGCAGATCGGGGAAGCTGTTGGTCACCATCAAATGGCGATAGGCACCGGGCTGTCCGATATCCCAAAAGCCGGAGGACAGGTCGAGAAAGGCCTCCAGATAGGCGTCGGGATGCTCCAGGCCCAGCCGGACATACAGGCCCAGATATTTGGAAAGATCCCCTTTCAGCACTTCGGTCTCGAAGCCGGTTTTTACGGGATCGGTGTTGCAGGGCAGATACTGGATCAGATATTCCGGGGCAATCAGTTCCTCAATGCCCTGACGCTCTGCCGCGGTGAGGGTAAGTTTTCCCTCACGGTCCTGGTTCCAAACACAGGCCAGCTGCTGAATGGGCACGCTGAGCATCTCCCGGGCGTCTCCCTTGGGAATTCCCAAAAGCGACATCAACGGGTTCATGCAAAACCAGCCCGCCAGCGCAAGCACCAGCGCCAGGGCCGCCACCCGGATACGAAGGCGGCGCAGCACCAGCACCGTGATCACCGCAACGGCAAACAGCAGATAATACCCCTGATTGCGCATCAGACACAGAAAAAAGCTGGCGGCTGCGAACAGGATCAGCCGCCGCACACCCGCCCGGTCCCCTGTCATTCCCTGTTCCAGCAGGTCGATGAGGGACACAAACACCAACACAAAGCAGGCGCTGAAGGGCACATCCTTGGTGGTGTTCATGTTCAACAGCGGCAGCACCGGGTTGGCTGCGAAAAAGAACGCCGCAAACCACCACACCAGTGCAGGCACGTTGCGGCAGCGCAGCCAGTTCAGCACATACGCCCCTGCAAACGCCACCAGCAGGGTTTGCAGCGCCGTATAGATTGCCAGACCAATGTCATACCCGCCCAGCAGATGCCCCAGCCAGAAGCATCCGCCCAGCAGCCAGGTATGAAAAACCGGATGGTGGGCACTGAGGGTATGCGTGACCAGGTAGTTGATCTGTACCGGGCCATCATACCCAAACACGCCGGGGTAAAAGGCCAGGTATGTTGGCAACCAGCACAACAGCAACAGGCCAAATGTTGCCGGCAGTCCGGGCAGCGGAAGCTGGGCGGTGCAGGTCCCGGGCCCCCTGCGGAACAGCTCGGCCAAAAAGAGGAACAGAATGGCATAGACCGCCAACAGCATCACCAGCGATACCGTCCAGGCTTTGGTGGTCAGCTCCAGCCGGGACGCAATGCCGGTGACGGAAAAGAAGGAGAACAGGATGCTCACCACCACGGAAATGGCGCGGGAGCGAAGCCAGGAAAACTGTTTCACAGGGCAGATCCTCCATATATCGGTCAAAAAGTACGGTTCATCGAATGCGGCTTGTATCCTTCCCGCCGGTTGTGCCCCGCAATTGCAGGGCAAAGGGGGTCACCCCAGGTTGCGCAGGGCCTTGGGGTAATGGTTTTTCACCCGTCCGCCGCTGACCTTGCCGCAGCCCAGCGGGAAACCCTCCACCAGCACGGCGCACCAGCCGTTCCCGGCTGTGGCCGCCTCGATTTCCTCACCGCGCAGCCAAGCCGCAGTGCGGGGGTCGGCCAGGGTCAACCGCTCGGCATTGGCACAGGCTGCGCCGTGTGCCATAAACAGCGCATGACTTGGTACAAACCGTCCTTTTTGCAGCCGTCCCGCCGGAACGCCCGACCGCAGGATATGCAGCTTTGCGTCGGGCAGCAGGACCGGCGGAGGCAAAACAGCCAACTCCCCAGAGATCTCCACCGGGGTGTCCCGCAGCAGTGGGAAAGTCTCCGCCGCAAAGGCGCGCCATGCGTCCCGCACCTGGGCGGCTGCTCTGTCCGGGCGGGCGGATTTGCCCTTTGTCTTCTCTCTTCCCCGGAAAATATCCGGGCGGGGCCGCGGTTCGCCCTCTTTGCGGAAGCGGGCGATAAAGTGTCCCTCTCCCCCATCCGCAGGCCAGATGCGCCGGCAGGCTGCGGCGGAAAAGCCAGACGTTTCCGCCGCGCGGTTTGCCTCGCCCGGGCGTCCAAAATTCACACCGGACAAATCCTCCTGCACAAATTCCGGGTGACGGGCCAGAAAAGCCGCCGCTTGGCCCTCGTCCTCCTCCGGCGCAAAAGTACAGGTGGAAAGCACCAACACCCCGCCAGGGACCAGCAGCCGCGCAGCAGCATCCAGAATTCCCGCGGCGGTGGCCGCACACTGGGCCACCAGCGCCGGGCTGTGCTGCCCAATGGCGGCGGCCTCCTTGCGGAACATCCCCTCTCCGGAGCAGGGTGCGTCCACCAACACCCGGTCAAACCATCCGGGCAGCGCCGCGGCCAGGCGGTCGGGCGTCTCGTTGGTCACTACCGCGTTGGGCACGCCCATGCGCTCCAGATTCTGGCGCAGGATCTCGGCCCGTGCGGGGACATACTCATTGGCCAGCAGGATACCGCAGCCCTGCAGGGCGGCAGCCAGCTGGCTGCTTTTGCCGCCGGGCGCGGCGCACAGGTCGCAGACCCGCATACCCGGCCGCACGTCCAAAAGCGGTGCGGCGCTGGCGGCGCTGGGCTCCTGGGCGTAGAAAACGCCCGCGTGATGCCAGGGATGGCGGCCGGGGCGGAAATCCGCCGGGACCGCAAACGCCTGCTTGCAGAAGGGCGACGGTGCAAGCGGGACATCCATACCCGCGGCAAAGGCCTGCGGCGTGGTGCGCAGCCCGTTGACGGTGACACCGCGGGCGGGCGTATTTCGGATGGACACGGCGGGGGTGAAAAGCAGAGGAAAGCGGTCGCCCAGCAGGGTGTATTCCCGCTGAAGGAACCATTCCGGCAGCTGCGGCATGGTAAAACCTCCTGACAAAAGACTGTATAAACGGACATGGGGGCGGGCAGACTATCGGCAGACCATCCCCCGGACGAGAGCACTGACGTGGGCCTGCGGCAGCCGTGTGCGGCAGCCAAAAACCAGGCGCCGCCCAGGGCTGACCCGGCCGGCAGATGGCCGAGACTTCACACTATGAGGAAGGAGGCCCCATCATGGCAAAGAACGAAAAGACCAACCAGAAGGCGACCAGCCGCGCCGTCAACACCAAGGGCGGCATGCAGACCACCAACAAGTCCAGCAACTGCAACAAGACCACCAGCCAGACTACCGACTCCGGCGACGGATGCGGCTGTGGCTGTGGCACCAAATCCGGCGACGGCGAGCGCAAGAAATAAGCGTTAAGCCTGTCTGCCCGCGAAAAGGCAGCGGCCGGCAGCGATTGGTTACCCCTTTCGGGCAATCCGCTGCGGGCCGCTGCCTGTTTATTTATTCCGATTTGGGCGTCTCCGGGTCAAAGCCCTGCCAGACCAGCTCAAACAGTTCCAGAATGCGGTCATTGCGGCCCTTCAGGTACAGATAGCCCAACAGGCATTCAAATCCGGTGGAAGCCCGGTACTCCTGGGCGGTGGCATGCTTGGCGACCGTGGCTTTGCTGGCATTTTTTCCGCGGCGCAGCACGTTGGCCTCCTCCTCCGAGAGGGTCGGCTCCAGCAGAGCCAGTTCCCGGCTTTGGGCGCGGGCAGATACATACCGGGTGGCAGCGGCGTGCAGTTTGCCGGGCAGCAGCCGGGTGGTTTCCACCAGGCGCTGGCGAACCAGCAGTTCCAGCACCGCATCCCCCACAAAGGCTAGTGAAAGCGGACTCTGTTCCCGGATGTCCACCTTGGGTGCGGCATCAAACAGCATGGCGCCCATCCTCCTTAATAGACATAGTCAAATTCGTACTCACCAATCTTGATGGTATCGTTTTCCTCAACGCCCTGGCGCACCAGCTCGTCCAGCAGGCCGGAATCGCCCAGCTGGGTCTGGAAATACTGCAGGCTCTCGTAGTCATCCACATTGGTGCCGGCCAGAATGCGCTCCAGCCAGGGGGCGTCCACATTGAACTCATGATCGCCGGTGCGGGTAACGGTAAACGGCCGCTTGGGCTGATTGGACAGGTCGGGGCGGACATATTCAGCCTGATAAACCTTGACCGGCGGCAGCTGTTGCAGCCGCTGCCAGACCAGGGCAGGCAGGCCGTCGATCCCCTGGCGGGTGGCCGCCGAGATGGGCAGGAAGGTCAGACCCTTGGCCTCGATATACTGTTTGAACTCCTCCACCTGCTCGGGCGCGGCGATGTCGCACTTGTTGCCCAGCACAATCTGGGGGCGCTGGGCCAAATCGGCGGAAAAGCCGGCCAGTTCATGGTTGATCTGCTCAAAGTCGGCTTTGGGGTCGCGGCCCTCGCAGCCGGAGACATCCACCACATGCAAAAGCAGGCGGCAGCGCTCCACATGGCGCAGGAAGTCGTGGCCCAGGCCCACACCCTCGGCGGCGCCCTCGATCAGGCCGGGGATGTCGGCGCAGACAAAACTCTGCTCCGGACCGACGCGCACCACGCCCAGCACCGGGGTCAGGGTGGTGAAGTGGTAGTTTGCAATCTTGGGCTTTGCCGCGCTGATGACGCTGATCAGGGTGGACTTGCCCACGTTGGGGAAACCGATCAGCCCCACATCGGCAATAACCTTCAGCTCCAGCGTCAGGTGCAGCTCCTCGCCGGGCAGACCGGGCTTGGCAAACTTGGGGATCTGGCGGGTGGGGGTGGCAAAATGAGCGTTGCCCCAGCCGCCGCGGCCGCCCTTTGCCACGACGACGGGCTCGTTGCCGGAAAGATCAGCCACCACCAGGCCGCTGTCGGCCTCCTTCAGCACGGTGCCGCGGGGGACACGGATGACCAGGTCCTCGGCATCCTTTCCCTTCTGGCGGGCGCCGCGGCCGTTCTCGCCGTCGGGAGCGGTGTACTTGCGCTTGTAGCGGAAATCCATCAGGGTGGACAGGTTGTCATCGGCCACAAAGACAATGCTGCCGCCGCGGCCGCCGTCGCCGCCATCAGGGCCGCCGGCCGCCACAAACTTTTCGCGGTGGAAGCTGACACAGCCGTCGCCGCCCTTGCCGCCGTGGACCCAGATGGTGGCCACATCAATAAAATTACCGGGCATGGAATACCTCTTTCCTGTTCGGGGCAAAACGCCCGTGGGTGAATCCGCCGCAGCCTGCGCAGCGCGGCAGAAGGTTCAGACAAAAAGATGGGGCAGGCCCCGTAAGGCCCGCCCCAGACGGTTTTTACTGCTTGACAGTGCAGCGCTTGCGGTCACGGCCCATGCGCTCGAAGTGAACGCGGCCGTCGATCAGAGCGAACAGGGTATCGTCGCTGCCGATGCCGACGCCCTCACCGGGATGGATGTGGGTGCCGCGCTGACGGACCAGGATGTTGCCGGCCAGAACGTACTGACCATCGCCGCGCTTGACGCCGAGACGCTTGGACTCAGAGTCACGGCCGTTCTTGGTGGAGCCTACGCCTTTTTTGTGTGCCATTGTGTGTTGACCTCCTTAGCCGTTGATCGCGGTGATTTCCACCTTGGTGTAGGGCTGACGGTGGCCCTTGCGGACCATGCTGCCCTTCTTGGGACGGTAGGTCAGAATGTTGAGCTTTTTGCCCTTGCCATTCTTGATGACCTTGCCGGTCACGGTAGCGCCCTCCACAACGGGGGCGCCGACCTTGACGCTGCCTTCCTCGCCGACGGCGAGAACGCGGTCGAAGGTGACCTCGGTATCAGCCTCAGCGCCCAGTTTCTCGACGAAGATGCTGTCGCCGACCTTGACGCTGTACTGCTTGCCACCGGTAACGATAACTGCGTACATGTGTAAAACCTCTTTCAAAAAGTCTCGCTGGGGCAGGCGGTGCCTGAAACAGGCACACTTTTAGAGCCCATGCCATGCGGCTTGATTATCATAGCACAGAAAAACAGCTGCGTCAAGTGATTTTTTGCGTTTTCTTGCGTTTTCTATTGAATTGAACTCGGTTCCCAATTATCATAGATAGCATGGGTGTTGCCGGTTCACAACCGGGGGCAGCCGTTTTTGTTCAGGAGGATGTTTATGACAAGTTCCAAGCGCAATGGCCGCAGTCTGACCAGCGGCCCGATCACCACCACACTGCTGTGGTTTGCAGTGCCTATGATCCTGGGTGATCTGCTGCAGCAGATGTACAATGTGGCAGACACCCTGATCGTCGGTCAATTTGTGGGTGCCGATGCCCTGGCCGCCGTGGGTTCTGCTTATACGCTGATGACCTTTCTCACCTCGATCCTGCTGGGATTGTCGATGGGTGCCGGCGTGGCGGTCTCCATCTCTTTTGGCCGGCACGAGTATGCCCAGATGCGCAACGAGGTGTTTCTCTCTCTTGTGATGATCGGCGCCACGGCGGTGGTGCTCAATCTGGCGGTGTTTCTCCTGATCGACCCTATCCTGACGCTGCTGCAGGTGCCGGCTGAGGTTTGGGGCCTGATGCGGGAGTATCTTTGGGCCATCTTTTTTGGTATTGGCGGCACTTTCCTGTACAACTACTACGCCTCCATGCTGCGGGCGGTGGGCGATTCGGTCCGGCCGCTGTTTTTCCTGGGCTTTTCGGCGGTGCTGAATATTGTGTTGGATCTGGTTTTTGTGCTGGTTCTGAACGCTGGAGTGGCGGGTGCCGCCTGGGCCACCGTCATCTCCCAGTGGCTGTCCGGCATCGGCCTTTGCATTTACGCGCTGGCCGCTCGGCCGGATCTGCGCGTTCGCCGCAGCGATATGCGCTGGAACGCTGCCCGGGCCGGGCGTGTATTCCGGCTGTCCTTCATTACCGGCGCCCAGCAGTCGATTATGAACTTCGGCATCCTGATGGTGCAGGGCCGGGTCAACAGCTTTGGCCCCGCGGTGATGGCCGCTTTTGCCGCCGCGGTGAAGATTGACAGCTTTGCCTATATGCCGGTACAGGATTTTGGCAATGCTTTTTCCACCTTTCTGGCGCAGAATTACGGCGCCGGCCAAAATCAGCGCATCCGCCGGGGCACCCGCAGCGCGGTGCTCACCAGCATGGTGTTTGGACTGGTGATCAGCGCGGTGGTATTTGTGCTGGCCCGGCCGCTGATGCTGATCTTTGTCCGGCCGGAGGAAACGGAGATCCTTGCCATCGGCGTGGAGTACCTGCGCATCGAGGGTTCCTTCTACTGCCTGATCGGCCTGCTGTTTTTGCTGTACGGCTTCTACCGCGCCATCGAGCGCCCAGGCATGTCGGTGGTGCTCACCGTCATCTCGCTGGGGCTGCGGGTGGTGCTGGCCTATGCACTGTCGGCCATCCCTGCGCTGGGCGCCACCGGCATCTGGATGTCCATTCCCATCGGTTGGGTCATCGCCGACGTGGCGGGCCTTGTCCCCATGGTGCGTTTTCTGCGCACCAGAGCGGAAAGCCAATAACAAAACCGCTTTGTCCGTCCCCGATGGCCGCCCCCGCCGGGCCTTTTGGCCGGTTTCGGCCATTTTTTTGGTGTCAAATACTCCCGGCATGCCGCGATGAAAATCAGGCGGTCCTTGCAGGATGTGCTATAATAGACAGGATTGCTTTGCGCGGGCATGCCGCAGCCCGCCGTGTCACATCATTTCTACCATGAAGGGAGCATCTTACCGTGAGGATTGGAATTCCCCGTGCGCTGTATTACTACCGCTACGGCGCACTTTGGAAAACCTTCTTTTCTGCTTTGGGCTGCGAGGTCATTCTCAGCCCCCAGACCGACCGGGCCATCCTGAGCCAGGGCAGCCGCTATGCCATTGATGAGAGCTGCCTGTCGGCTAAGATTTACCTGGGCCACTGTGCCTGGCTGTTGGATAAATGCGATTTCATCTTCGTACCCCGCATGGCGGACCTGGGCCGGGACAAGGAGTTCTGCCTGCGGTTTCGGGCCATGCCGGATGTGGTGTTCAGCACCTTCCGGGACGAGGGCGTGCGCATTGTCAGCTGCGACATCTCGATGCACAAAGGCAAAAGCGAGGCCGCGGCGTTTGCGGAACTGGGCAAAAAGCTGGGCTTCAAAAAGCATCAGACCTTGACAGCCTACCTGCTGGCCAAACAGGCGGAGCAGCAGCAGGCTGCCGCCGGCGCCCGCAAGCTGGAGGCTGCCCTGGCCGGCCCCGAACTGAAGGTACTGATCTGCGGGCACGCCTATAACATCTATGACCGCTATGTGGGTCAGCCGGTGTTGGACGCTATCCGGAACAACCACGCTGTTCCCATCCCAGCGGACTGGATGGACCGGGACGAGGCCTGGCAGGCTGCTGCCGACCTGACCGATACCATGCCCTGGATGGTCAATCGGGAGCTGACCGGCACCGCTGTATTGCTCAAAGACCGGGTGGACGGCATTGTGCTGCTGTCCAGCTTTTCCTGCGGGCCGGACTCGATGACCGACGAGATCCTGACCCGGCGGCTGAAAAACATCCCCATCCTGACCATGACGCTGGACGGCCAGGACGCCACCGCCGGCATGGAAACCCGCATTGAGAGTTTTATCGACATTCTGCATCTGAGAAAGGATGGTACGGTATGCCTGTGACCCGCACTGTGCAGGCGCCGCTGCCCCGCGACGCCAAGATCAGTTTTCCCCAGTTTGCCAGTTACGGCATCGCCATGGAACACCTGGTGCAGCGGGGGCTGGACATGGCCTTTGTCATGCCGCCCCGCATGACCCGCCGCACGCTGGAGGTGGGGGCGCGGTACTCCCCGGATTCGGTCTGCGCGCCCTTCAAGCTGAATTTGGGCTGCTTTCTCGAGTGCATCGAGCTGGGCGCGGATACCCTGATCCAGACCGGCGGCACCTGCCGGCTGGGATATTACGGCGAGCTGCACGAGCAGATTCTGCGGGATCTGGGCAAGGACATCCGATTTGTCAACTTTGCCGCCTGCGATTTCAGCAACCCTAAAACCTTTGTGGACGAGTTTCGCCAGCTGAAACCCGATTTGAACCTGAAACGCTTTACCGCTGCTGCGATACAGGCGGTGCGGATGGTCAACGCCATCGACGAGGTAGACGCCCTGATCCGCCGCCGCATCGGCTTTGTGGGGGACCCGAGCCTTTTGGACCACATCCACGGCCGGTGGCTGGAGCAGCTGCGTCACGCCGACGGTCTGAAGCAGATCGAACAGCTGCGCCGGTCGACCATCCGCACCATTGAAGCGCTGCCCATAGATATGCCCCGGCATCCCATTCGGGTGGGTATTGTGGGGGAGTTTTTCACCGTGATGGACCCCTTTTCCAACCACGAGATTGAACGGGAGCTGGGACGCATGGGGGTGCTAGTGGAACGGTGGATGGACATTTCCAACTGCCTGTATCACTACCGCGGCCGCAAGATGCTGCCCCGTATCAAGGGTTATGCCCACTATGATATGGGTGCCACCGCCATGGGGACCATCGACGCAGCGCTGCGCTACGCAAAAGCCGGCTTTGACGGCATCATTCATGTGAAGTCGGCGGGCTGCACGCCGGAGATCGATGCCATCCCGGCTTTGCAGAACATCAGCGCCGACTATCGCATTCCGATCCTGTATCTCAGTTATGATACGCAGACCAGCGAGGCAGGCCTTCAGACCCGGCTGGAGGCTTTCTACGACATGATCTCGATGCGCAAAGAGGCGCAGCAATGAGGAGGGTGTGAAACATGGAAAAGGCATATCTGGGTGTGGACATCGGTTCCATCTCCACCAAAGGTGTGGTGCTGGACGCCGACAACAACATTCTGGCCAGCGATTACCTTTGGACCGAGGGCGACCCCATCGGTGCCACCAAACGGCTGGCGAAATCTCTGGAGCAGCAGCTGGACGCGGGCAGGCACCAGATCGTGGCGTCCGGGACCACCGGCAGCGCCCGCAAGCTGGTGGGCGCCATGCTGGGCGCCGTGGTGGTGAAAAATGAGATCACCGCCCACGCCGTGGGCACCACTACCCTGTACCCCGACGTGCGCACCATCTTTGAGATCGGCGGCCAGGACTCTAAAATCATTTTGATCGAGAACGGCGTGGTGGTGGATTACGCCATGAACACGCTGTGCGCCGCCGGAACCGGCAGCTTTCTGTCCAGTCAGGCCCGCCGGCTGGGCGTCAAGGTGGAGGAGTTCGGCGAGATTGCCCTGAAAAGCAAAAATCCCGCTGCCATTGCTGCCCGCTGCACCGTCTTTGCCGAGAGCGATCTGGTACACAAGGCGCAGATCGGCTACTCCAAAACCGACATCATCGCAGGGCTTTGCCGGGCGGTGGTGCTCAACTACCTGAACAACGTAGGCAAGGGCAAAAAGATTGCCGGCCCCATTGTATTCCAGGGCGGTGTGTCCAAAAACGCCGGCGTCCGCGCCGCGTTTGAAAAGGAGACCGGTCTGCCGGTCATCGTGGACCCCAACGGGCACCTGATGGGTGCGTTCGGCGTGGCGATCCTGGCCCGCCGCAGCGGCCGCGAGTCTCCCTTCAACGCCGATGTGGCGGATATGGAGTTTGTCACCCGCGCCAGCAACTGCGGCCAGTGTGCCAACAACTGCGAGCGCATCCTGGTATACCGGGAGGGCGTGCTGATCGATGCCTGGGGCAACCGCTGTGAGCGGGGGGCCATCCGGGTGAAATAAGTATGCGTGGAAAAACCCGGCGGGGGCCGCTGCCAGATGGCAGCGGCCCCCGCCGGTTGGGAAGCAGACACCGACAACAACACCCGCATAATTGACATAGCCGGATAGCCCTCTTGTGGCAACAAACACACCACGGTGGGGCACGGGGCTGTTATGGATTAAGGCCCCACCGGCACACCGCAAGCAGCCGGGCCGTCCAGGGCGGCAAGGCGCCACAGCCCACCGTTCCAGGCAACGATGCGGTCGGCTTGGAGATTGCCCCCTTGCAAAAAGACAAGCGGAACCGCAAGTTTCCGCCCCGCACCGCATACAGTGACAGAAAGATTGCCTCTGCATCTTGTATCCGGGGCATACATGCGGTACAATAAAAAAGATTACAGGCCAATTTGCTCCGCTGTCGGGGCCGGTGCAGCAATTTTCCTGCCTGCAGCTGCCTTGCGGGCAGGGTTCTGCGGTTTTGCCTTTCAGCAAAGCCGTCCGCGCACCCGGGCCTGTCCTTTGCGGCCTGTCCGGATACCGGACCGCCGCCGGATCAAACCACATTTGGAGATGAATCTATGGGTAAATATTTTGGCACCGATGGCTTCCGTGGGGAGGCCAACATCAACCTGACCGCTGACCACGCCTACAAGGTGGGCCGGTTCCTGGGCTGGTACTACAACGAGAAGCGCCGCCATGCCGCTGAGGAGGGCTTGGCCCCCCAGCAGGGCCCCGCGCGCATCGTCATTGGCAAGGACACCCGCCGGTCCAGCTATATGTTTGAATACAGCCTGGTGGGTGGGCTGGTGGCCTCCGGTGCGGACGCTTATCTTTTGCACGTCACCACCACCCCCAGCGTGGCCTACATTGCCCGGGTGGACAATTTCGACTGCGGCATCATGATCTCAGCCTCCCACAATCCTTACTACGACAACGGCATCAAGCTAATCAACGGCCAGGGCGAAAAGATGGATGAGGAGACCATCCGCCTGGTGGAGGATTACCTGGATGGCAAGCTGGAGGCCTTTGGTCAAAAATGGGAGGAGCTGCCCTTCGCCCATCGGGACAAGATCGGCTGCACGGTGGACTATATCTCCGGCCGCAACCGGTACATTGGCTACCTGATCAGCCTGGGCATGTACTCTTTCCGCGGCGTGAAAGTCGGCCTGGACTGCGCCAACGGCTCCAGTTGGAACATTGCCAAGGCCGTGTTCGATGCGCTGGGCGCTACCACCTACGTCATCAACGCTGAGCCCAACGGCCTGAACATCAACCTGAACTGCGGCTCCACCCACATCGAAGGGCTGCAGAAGTTCGTCGTTGAGAAAGGGCTGGACGTGGGCTTTGCCTACGACGGCGACGCCGACCGGTGCCTCTGTGTGGACGAAAAGGGCAATGTGGTCACCGGCGACCATATCCTGTATATTTACGGCCGCTATATGAAGGAGCGGGGCAAACTGGTCACCAACACGGTGGTCACCACCGTAATGTCCAACTTCGGACTGTACAAGGCCTTTGACGAGCTGGGGATCGACTACGCCAAGACCGCTGTGGGCGACAAATATGTGTATGAATATATGCAGCAGCACGGCAGCCGCATCGGCGGTGAGCAGAGCGGTCATATCATCTTCTCGAAGTACGCCTCCACCGGCGACGGCATCCTGACCAGCCTCAAGCTGATGGAGGTCATGATGGCCCGCAAAAAGCCGATGAGTGAGCTGGCCGCTCCGCTGAAGGTCTATCCCCAGGTGCTGGAAAACGTTAAGGTTACCGACAAGGCCGCCGCTCAGGCGGATACCGACGTGCAGGCCGCAGTGGCCAAGGTGGCCGAGGCTCTGGGCGGCACCGGCCGTATCCTGGTGCGGGAATCCGGCACCGAGCCGCTGGTCCGCGTGATGGTGGAGGCCCCCGAGCACGAGACCTGCCAGAAGTATGTGGACGAGGTGGTCGCTGTCATCCGGCAGAAGGGCTACGCGGTGGAGTAAGTGCTGCTTTGCCAAAAAACGGCACCATCAAGCAGTCCGCCGCTCCAGTGCAAAACAGTTCAGTATCAATAGACAACAGATAATATACCCCCTGATGCAGGAGAATGTGCCTGTCACATCAGGGGGTATTGCTGTATGTACGGGAATGTAGTGCAAATGAAATGCACTATTGCCACTGTGCAGTTGATTGAAACGGGGATACAATATGATACATTTTTATGACGAACTTGTTGCCAAGACATTACAATCAATCAAAGAATCTTATGGTTATGATTTCGCAGATGTACTCAATGACCTGAATCGAATCAACCAGGCTATTGCAAAGCCTATAAACACGGCAGTTTCAGCGGCCGCGGTACCCGTAAACTCCAGCCAGGCTAAACACTGTCCCGCAAAACGCTTTCAAACATTGCCTCCGTTGTCGAAAATTTTGTGCGCTACTGCCGTGTCACCGCCAAAGCAACCTCCCTGTATCTGGAAAACCTGAAGATTCCACATGGCGCCCGCAATAAGGGTAAGCGGGTGCTTTCAGGACCTGCCTGAAGGTGAAATCAAGCGCCTGGTCGGCCACTCTAAAAGCATGGATACCTTTGGCATCTATGCCCATGTGCTCCGTCCCGATAACGATTCCCGCATTGCTGAAAATGTAACCGCTGCCATTGATTCTGTGCTTGCATAACACACATTTTTCAAAACTACGGTCTAAAGTACGGTCTCAACTGCAAAAAGGACGCCAGAACTTTCGTTCTGGCGTCCTTTTTGTTTGGTGGAGATGAGGGGGATCGAACCCCTTACCTCTTGAATGCCATTCAAGCGCTCTCCCAGGTGAGCTACACCCCCACGGGCTTTTCAGTTTTCTGTCTGTCGGGTGTCTGTCTCCCGGCGACGTGTATTATTATAGCACGTGTGCGGAAAATGTCAACACTTTTTTTGATATTTTTTTCGTTTTTTTCAAAAAGTCAAATTTTCTTCGATATATCATTACTATTCCATTCATATGTGTATTATGCCGGTAAGCATTTTCAAATTGGATGCCGCTGCCATCGGCCCGGGGCCAGATTTTCCCTCGTGTTCTGCCAGCCAAATTCAAAAAAGAGCTTGACTTTGCTAGAAATTCGTGTATTATTGTATTAATCAATTAATATAATAATACACGAGAATGGAGGGGATCCTTTGCAATGGAATATCGCCGCAGGGCGGCCGGTGTACTTGCAGCTGATCGAACAGATGGAGCTGGCAATTCTGACGGGTGAGTATTCCCCCGGCAGCCGCATTCCATCGGTGCGGGAGCTGGCCGCCCAGGCCGGGGTCAATCCCAACACCATGCAGCGGGCTTTGCAGGAGTTGGAAAGCCGCGGGCTACTGCAGGCGCAGCGCACCGCCGGCCGTGTTGTGACAGCCGATGAGGCCGCTCTTCAGCAGCTGCGCACCCGCCGTGCCCTGGCACGCACCCGGGCATTTTTGCAGGAGATGCAGGCCCTGGGCTGCACCCGGGCAGAGATCAACCATCTGCTGGACCGGGCGGAAAGCGCCCCGTCTCCGAAGGAGGAGTCATAATGGATAAGATTCTGGAAACTTTTTGTCTGAGCAAACAGTACGGCAAAAAGCAGGCGCTGGAGGATGTCAGCCTGGGCCTGACCAAGGGCAAGCTGATCGGTCTGCTTGGCCCAAACGGCAGCGGAAAGACCACGCTGATCAAATTGTCCGCCGGCCTGCTGACCCCCACCTCCGGCCGGGTACTGGTGGACGGGCTGTGTCCCGGCCCTGCCGCCAAGCAGCGCATTGCCTACCTGCCCGACCGGCTTGCCCTGCCCGACGAGTTTCGCGCCGACGACGCTGTGGCGTTCTACAAAGATTTCTTTGCCGACTTCGACGCAGGCAAAGCGTCCGCCATGCTGGCCGACCTGAAGCTGGACACCAAACAGCGCATCGGAGCCATGAGCAAGGGCACACAGGAGAAGGTGCAGCTTTGCCTGACCATGAGCCGCGGTGCAAAACTGTACCTGTTAGATGAGCCGCTGGGCGGCGTGGACCCGGCGGCGCGGGAATATATCCTGCAAACCATCCTGCGCAATTACAGTGAGGATTCCACCGTGCTGCTGTCCACCCATCTGGTGGGCGACATTGAAAAAGCACTGGATGAGGTGGTATTCCTGCGGCAAGGGCGCCTGATGGGCCACCAGGCCGTGGACGCCCTGCGGGAGGAGCATGGCATGAGTGTGGACGCGTATTTCCGGGAGGTGTTCCGCCGATGACAGGGCAGATGGTTTACGATACACAGGAGGTGCCTGAGACTGCCAGGGTCCAGGCCGAAACTTGTCTGACAGGAGGTATCTTATGCTGCGCAAACTGATGAAATATGATTTGCAGTCCATGGCCCGCGTGCTGCTGCCGGCGTGGGCCGGGGCGGTCCTGCTGGCGCTGCTTCTTGCGGGGATGCAGGTATTGCTGCCGCCACCGCAGGGTCCGTGGCAAATGACCTGCTCGCTTTTTTACGGACTGGCCATGCTGGCGGTGGTGGCCGCCGTGAGCGTCGTGACCGTGGTTTTGAACATTCTGCGCACCTACGGGATGCTGGGACGGTCTGGCTACCTGATGTTCAGCCTGCCGGTGGGCACCGGAAGGCTGATGCTCTCCCGCTTTTTGTGTGCGGTTGGAACCACCGCCGTCAGCCTGGTGCTGACCGTTGCGCTGCTGGCAGCGATGACCGGGACAGCACCGCTGGCACAGATGTATGCCGACGGCGGGGACGTTCCCATCCTGCCGTTCGGGGAGACCGCCCCCGCCTTTTGGGGGCTTATGGGATTGCTGGCCGCTATCCTTTGTTTTGGGTACGTCCTCATTCTGGCCTGTGTTGCCATCGGCGGACAGTGGCCGCAGCGGCGGCTGATCGCCACCGCCATCAGCTATCTGGCCCTGAGCTATGGGCTTGGCCTGACTGCCACGCTCATGATCGCGCTGCTGGTATCCGCACTTCAGTTCAGCAATGCAGCCCTGTTGAAGGATCTGAGCATCTGGATCAACAGCAATATCTTTGCAGGTGTTGGCCTGTTTGCAGTGGGCATCGCCTTGATTTTGGCTGCGGCAGGTGGTATCCTGTGGGTGATAGCCCGGCGGTTTTTGAGCAAACGGCTGAACCTTGCATAACGCCGCCGGCTCCGTATTTTCATCGAACAAAGGAGACTGCAATGGAACAACGCCAATATATCTGCCCCAAATGCGGTTGTACCCAGTACGAGGCCGACCGGCTGCAAGCCACCGGCGGCAACTTTGCCAAGCTGTTTGATGTGCAGAACAAAAAGTTCGTCACTGTCAGCTGCTGCAACTGCGGCTATACCGAGCTGTACCGCCAGACCGGCGGCGAGGGCTGGGACGTGTTGGACTTTTTTATGGGTGGCTGAGCGCCGCTCAACTTCAAGCCGAGCCCCAACTTCATTTTGCAGAAGGAATCGGTTTCCCCTCTTGACAGAAAAGCCGGAGCAGCGTATAGTATTTATGTTGTTAGTTATAGCTAACGCAAAATTTGCTCTGGTTGGATTGGCGGGTGTCAACAGCACCCGCCATCTCCGTTTTTACCATGAGGAGGGCACCCATGTCAGCCACAGCGATTGCAACCATTGTTTTGCTCACCCTTGCCACGTTCTTGCTGCTGGTGTTTCGCAGCCAGCTGCTCCATGGGATCGCCGCAAAGCAAAAGCCGGCAGTGCGGCGGTATCCTTACTGCACCCGCATTGCACTGGGCACGCTGTCGGGCTTATACCGGGCCAGGTTGGTGGAGCGGCAGTTGAACCGGATGGAAGCCACCTGCGCCTTCGTGGACTACGCCCACCGCCAGGCCGTGGTGTACACGCAGCAGCATCCGGATCTGGGCGCATTGGCCTCCACACTGGAGCAGTCCGGCTGTCGGGCAGTTTCCTTTTCAGTGGAGAGGACAGGCGACTGACCGGCGAGGGCTGCCTCCGCAAAACGGGATCCGCGGCCGATAATGCCTGTTCGGGTGGTTCCTTCGCCGGAAAAATGCTTTTTAGCTCCAACCGCCCCGTGCCCTTTTATAGCCAACTGTCCCGTGCCCTGCTCTTTGCAAAGCGCAGGGCAATCTGCTATAATTTTGTGATGGATACATCCTGCCGGCAGAGGCCGGCCGGGCAATTTTACAGGAAAGCAGGGCTTTGTATGCTGCTGGCCGTGGACATCGGCAACACAAATATCTGTATCGGCGTTTTGGAGGGTGACAGGGTACGTTTTACCACACGCATGGTCACCCGTCCGCGCTGCACAGCGGACGAATACACAGCGGAGCTGAAATTTCTGTTGCGGCGCATCGGGGTTACGCCCACCGAGGCCGAGGGAGTCATTGTGTGCAGCGTGGTACCCGGGCTGACACGCCCCCTGGCAGAGGCCTGCAAGCGGCTGAGCGGCCGGGACGCCATGCTGGTGAGCGTGGACCTGGATACCGGACTGACAATGGATGTGGACGCTCCGGAGCGGGTGGGCCAGGACCGTATTGCCGACGCCGCAGCGGCCGCGGCGCGGTATCCCCTGCCCTGCATGACCGTGGACATGGGGACCGCCACCACCTACAATGTGATCGGTGCAGGGAGCGTATTCCTGGGAGGATTCATTGTGCCCGGCGTACAGACGAGCCTGCGGGCCATCAGCTCAGGCACAGCCCAGCTGCCCCCCATTGCGCCAGAGCCGCCGGCAGAGCTGATCGGGAAAAATACGGTGGATTGCCTGAACAACGGGGCCATGTTTGGCACTGCTGCAATGCTGGATGGGCTGGCAGCCCGTGTAGAGGCCCATCTTGGGCAACCGCTGACCGTGGTTGCCACCGGCGGCCTGGCCCCTTACATTATGCCCTGCTGCACCCGCGAGGTGCACTACGATGCAGACCTGCTCTTTCATGGACTGGCACTGCTGTACCAGCGCAACCGGCAAAGATAGCAGGATGCGGATACCGGTTGCCCCGCATCCGTTCCGCGAATTTGCTGCGCGTTTCACGGAGCGCAGCCATACCCTGACTGCAAAATAAAAGAAGGCGCCCCTGCCGGATGGCTGGGGCGCCTTCTTTGCGATTATAAAAGGGATCAGCTAGTCAGAGATCAGCCCTGATAGTCAACATTGACGGCGGTGACTTCGGGATGGACATTCTGATCGAAGCTGTCATCCACAACCAGCTCGCCGCTCTTAATGGCGTCGAACAGGCTGTCGTACTGGTCCTGGGTGAAGTTGGTGAACTTGGAGGTCTCCATGGGCAGGCCAACGCAATCCTCGGCAGCGCCCAGGACGGTCTGCTTACCAGAATAGGTGTCGGTCCAAGTCCAGTCATTGCCCATGCAGTCGGTCAGCGCAACGGTGACAGAGTTGGCCAGGGACTTCATGGCAGAGGTGATCACAAAGTCGCCCAGATTGGACTGGTCCACATCAACGCCAATCATCTTGCCGTTGTTGGTCTGAGCAGCAGCTGCGCAGGAGTTGCCCACCTGGCCGCCGCAGGCGAAGATAACCTCGGTGCCGGTGGTGTACCAGCCGTCCATCTTGGTAACGATCTCGTCGTTGGCCTCGAAGGTGCCGGAGTACCAGTAGTTGATATTCACACCGTCGATGCCCAGCTCGTTGGCAGCAGCGTCAGCGCCCTGCACAAAGCCGTAGCCGTAACGGATGACGGCGGGAACCGCGATGCCACCCAGGAAGCCCAGCTGGGTGTAGCCATCGGCCACAGCAGCGTAGCCAGCCAGATAACCAGCCTGCTCCTCCTTATAGGTGACCAGAGCGGTGTTGGCGGTGATGTACTGGCTCATATCAATGGCAGCCGGATCATAGTCAGCAGCGCTGGTATCCACGCCGCCGGCACCCAGCATATCATCGGTGGAAACGTCCAGAGCCAGGAAGCTGACATCGGGGTACTTGGTCTGCACAGTCTCCAGGGTGCTGGCGAACAGATAGCCGGCCATGACAACCGCCTTGGCACCATCGTTGACAGCATTGTCGACCTGCTCGATACGGGCAGCGTCAGAGTCCTCAGAGGGACGGTAGTAGTTGGCCTTCAGGTTGTTGGCAGCGCAGAAATCCTGCACGCCCTGCCAGGTGTACTGGTTGAAGGACTGGTCATCGATGTTGCCCACGTCGGTAACAAACGCGACGTCGGTCTTATTGTTAGAGGTGTTCTCCGTGCTGGCAGCCTCCTCAGTGGCACCGGAGGTGGTGCCGGACGTGCTGCCAGGCGTAGAGGAGGTCGTGCCGCCGCAGGCAACCAAGGACAGCGCCATGCAGCCGGCCATGAGCAAAGCAAGAATCTTTTTCATGTTATGTCTCCTTCATGGAATGGGTTATGCAAGAGCAAAACGCTCCCGCAGTACAAGCCTAGTATAGTCCATGCCGTGACAATTTTCAACGGAATCCGCCATTACAAAAGCATAACAATTCTTTACAGGGATTTGACACAGCCGCTGCGCCGCCGCATCCTTGGCGCTGCATCATCCGTTTTGGTAGTCGATGGTCACATTGGGCGCCTGGATCAGATCTGTGGGGTCGGGGTCAGAATAGCGCTCTACCCGCAGACCTCCGTTGACCAGGCCGTCATAGACCTGCTCATAGCTCTGCTCCGAGAAGGACTGGAACCCCCACCGGGCACAAGCCAGGCCCACTGCGCCGTTGGCCACACCCACGCGCTCGGTCTTGCCGGCCTGGTCGCTGTTCCAACTGCCGCCATTTGTATAAAAGGTATACAGCTGGTTCTGCGTCACCGCGGAATACCGCTTGACCGCGGACCCCAGCATGGTGGCGTCCAGCCCATCCTGATCCCAGTCGGCAGCCAGCACGCGGCCGCCATTTTCCTGGGCGGCGGCAATGCAGCTTTGCGCCAGCGTGCCCCCCACCGCAAAGATGGCCTGCGTGCCTTCCACGTACCATCCGCTCATACGGGCGGTGATCTCCTCAGAGGCATCGTAAAGGCCGGAATACCAAATCTTCAGGTTTACCTCCACGCCGTTGCGCTCGGCCGCGGCCTGGGCCCCCTGCAGAAAGCCGGTGCCATACCTTACAATGCCGGGCAGCTGGTCTGCCCCCAGAAAGCCCAGCTCGGTATAACCGTCCGCCACGGCGGCATAGCCGGCCAGATAACCGGCCTGCTCCTCACTGAACAGCACGCAATGGACATTATCGGCAGTGGTGTAGTTGGCGTAGTCGTCGCTGTGCGGTTCGCCGTCCAAGATCAGATAGCTGACAGTGGGATAGTTGTTCTGCAGCTCGTAAAGCGGAACCTCCATGTCGGCGCCGGCACAGAGGACGATCTCCGCGCCGCTCTCGGCGGCGGCGCGCAGCGCCTCCTCCCGGGATTCAACACTATCCTCCTGCGCGGTGAAAAGCTGCGGTGTGGCGCCAAAGTTTGTGCAGAAGGCCTGCACCCCCTGCCATACCATGGCATTGATCCCTGTGTCGGTGCCGGCGTGGTCCACCGCCAGGGCAACGGTTCGGCCGGCAGCCAGCGTTGCCTCCTCCTCAGCAGAGGGAAGCAGCGTGTAGGTGCTGTCATCCTGCAGAGCTGCGGGGACGCTGCTGTCAGAATCGGCTTGCTCCGAACCACAGGCACAAAGGCTTGCCAGGACCCCGGCGCACAGCACGAGAGAAAGAACTTTTTTCATGGAAAGGGTACTCCTTCAGGGTTTGACTGCCGCAGCGCGGCGTTCCCAGTATGGCGCATCGCCCGCGGATTGTCAACCGGGGTTACTCTGCCAGGTTGGCGGGGCCAAAGCCCAACGGCAGCAGCTGGCCCAGGGTAAACTCCTGATAATCCTGCTCGCTTCGGGCCAGAATCACCCGCAGGCCGGGGCCTCCAAACTCAAACAGCGCCTGGCGGCAAACTCCGCAGGGACTGGTGGGCAGGCTGTTGACCTGCCCCTCCAGGCTGCCCACAATGGCAATGGTGTCAAATGTTCTCTCCCCTGCGCTGACTGCCTGAGCCAGCGCAGCGCGCTCGGCGCAGATGGTGGGCGAGAAGGAGGCATTCTCAATGTTGCAGCCGGTGAACACCTTGCCGCTTTTGGTCAAAAGCGCAGCCCCCACCTTGAAGTGAGAATAGGGCGTATAGGCCTTTTCCCGCACGGCAAAGGCAGCGCGGATCAGTTCCTGGTCAGTCATCACAGCTGCACCCCCAGGGCCACCTTCATCATGGCGGTAAAGCTGGTCTGCCGCTGCTCGGCCGTGGTGATCTCCGGCGAGACAAAGCTGTCCGAGATGGTCAGCAGGCAGGCGGCGCGCTTGCCCAGCACACGGGCATTGTGGAACAGGGCAAAGCTTTCCATCTCCACCGCCAGGCAGCCCTTCTCGTCCCGCAGGCGCTCCCAGTAGGTGGGCTTGGCGTCGGAGGGCTGGCGGTAGAATACATCACTGGAATGGATGTTGCCCTCGATCAGCGGGATGCCCTGTGCGGCGGCACTGGCTCGCAGCGCATCGTTCAGTTCGGGGGAAGGCAGCTGCAGGTCGGCACTGTCGCCCGATTGGGTCAGGGCATAGCTACTCTCGGAATAGGCGCCGGTGGCCAGCACCACGTCAAACAGCTTTGCCCTGTCGGTATAGGAGCCGGCGGAACCGATGCGGATGATATTCTCCACACCGTACTGGCTGTACAGCTCGTAGGAATAGATGCCGATGGAGGGCATCCCCATACCGCTGCCCATCACACTGATGGGACGCCCCTGATAGGTGCCGGTATAGCCCAGCATCCCCCGCACGTCAGTGACCAGGCGGGGGCTGTCCAGGAAGGTATCGGCAATAAATTTGGCGCGCAGCGGGTCACCAGGCATCAGAACGGTGGGGGCAAAGTCGCCCATTTCGGCGCGATTGTGCGGGGTAGACATAAATCATTCTCTCCTTTGTCCAGATATTTGGGATGTCCGGGTCCTTGCGGACAGACCGGCAATTTATTTCAGTATACCACATTTTGCCGGTTTGTGGTAAACTGGTACAAAGATTCCCCGATTGGAAACAGAAATTTCACCGTTTGCTCTGCCCCTGTCAGGAAAGGATCGTGCCATGCAACTGCCCGTTCAATGTCGTCTCTGCCCGCGCCAGTGCGGGGCCAACCGCGCCGCCGGGGAGGCGGGACGCTGCGGTGCCGCGGACACCCTGCTGGTGGCCCGCGCCGCCCTGCACCATTGGGAGGAGCCCTGCCTGAGCGGCCCACCGGAAGCGCAGACCGGCAGCGGCACGGTATTTTTTACCGGCTGTCCGCTGGGCTGCTGCTACTGCCAGAATTATCCCATCAGCCAGCAGGGATTGGGCAAGGCCATTGACGCCGCACGGCTGGAGGAAATATTTCTGGAATTGCAGGCCGCAGGTGCCAAGAACCTGAACCTGGTCACTGCCACCCAGTGGCTGCCCTGGGTTCTGCCCGCCCTGCGGGGGGCCAGAGCCCGAGGGCTGCATATCCCGGTGGTGTACAATACCGGCGGCTATGAGCGCCCTCAGGTGGTGAAGGCGCTGGCCCGGGATGTGGACATCTGGCTGGCGGACCTCAAATACGCCTCCCCCGCCCTGGGGGCTGAGCTTTCCGGTGCGGAAGACTACAACCGGGTGGCGCTGGCTGCCCTGCGCCAAATGCTTGAGCAGACCGGTGTTCCCCGCTTTGACGGGGAGGGCTATCTGCAAAAAGGCGTGATCATCCGGCATCTGGTGCTGCCCGGCCACACGGCGGACTCACTGGAAGTGGTGCGGCAGATGGCTGCGCTGCGGCAGCAGACCGGCGTGGCGTTTTTGTCCAGCTTCATGTCCCAGTTCACGCCGTTTTACCAGGCTTCCCGGCATGGGCTGAACCGCCGGATCACCAGCTACGAGTATCGCAAGGTGGTGGATGCAGCCATCGCCGTGGGGCTGACCGACGGATATATGCAGGAAAAGAGCAGTGCCCGGGAGGAATACACCCCGCCGTTTGATCTGGAAGGGGTCTGACACCGGCGCAGGGAGTGTTTTGTATGGGACTGTTGATCTCGCTGTTATATTTGTGCCTGTTTGTGGGCACCGGCGTACTGGCGGCCAAACGGCTTTTGCCCGGAGAGGATGCTGCAGTCTGGCTGCCGCTGGGCTGCGGGGCGGGGGTGGCCCTGCTTGCCGGCCTGCCTGCCCTGTTTGCACTAGGGTTTGGTTTTACGCGGATCGCTGCGGGCGGGGCTGCCTGCGTGTCTGCGCTGCTGGCAGTCTGCCTGTGGCGGCATCCGCCAAGAAGTATTGCTTTCCCCGCCGATGCGGACACCCGGCGGCGGGATGTGCTGGGCATCGCTGCCTGTGTGCTGCCGCTGCTGGCCGTGACCTGCGTGCTGCTGTACACCCACATTCTCTGCCCGAAGGGGGACGCCCTGCACACCGGCCAAAGCTGTTACGGCGACCTGGCCATGCACCTGGCCTATATCGAGAGCATTGCCACCAACGGTATCTTTCCGCCCATTGAGCCCTTGCTGGGCGGGCAGACGCCATTGAATTACCCCTATCTTTGCGAGAGTGCCTCCAGCGTGTTCCTGTTGCTGGGGGCCGATCTGCGTACCGCCTATCTGCTGCCTGAGCTGCCTGCCTTTGCAGCGGTGTACGGCATGGGCTGGCACCTGGCGCGGCGGATGCTGGGTGCTGCCGGCAAAGCCAGCCTGGCTTTCTGGCTGTTTTTCATGGGCAGCGGATTCGGATTGGTCTATTTCCTCAAAAGCCCGGCGGCATTTGCTTCCATCTTCACCGGTTATTACACCACACCCACCAATTACACCCAGGAAAATGTGCTGTGGGTCAACCCCATCGTGGACCTGTTGATTCCCCAGCGGGCCACCCTGTTTGGATGGTGCGTACTGTTTGGGGCACTGTACCTGCTGTGGCGGTTTGCCATGGAAGGAGAAAGCCGTCTGTGGCTGGGGCTGGCGCTGCTGGTGCTACCCCTGCCTTTGCTGCAAACCCATGCAGCGCTGGCGCTGGTGCTGCTCTGCCTGGTATGCGGCATTTACACCCTGTGCTGCCGCCCCCGCACCGCCGGGGTACTGCTGCCCTGGCTGGGGCTGGCGGTGGTGTGCGGGGCGGTCTGGCTGCCGGAAACACTGGGCAGTGTACTAAGTCAAGCAGTGGGCGGCGAGAACATGATCCGACTGCACTTCAACTGGGTCAATAACCAAAACGGCACCCTGACTGACAATTACTTCTGGTTTTACATTAAAAACATCGGGGTGGTGTATCTGCTGCTGCTCCCGGCAGTTTTCCATGCCGGCAAACCGCAGCGCTGGTTTTACGGCGGCGGGCTGGCCATCTGGCTGCTGGCCGAGTGTGTGGTGTTCCAGCCCAACCTGTACGATAACAACAAACTGCTGTTTATCTGGCACCTGCTGGGCTGCATCCTGGTGGCCGGGCTGGTGTGGGACCTGCTGGCCCGGCTGCGCAGCCGGGGGCCGCGGGCCCTGCTGGGCGCAGCTTTCTGCCTGGTGGCAACGGCAGGCAGCGTATTCACTGTCGGGCGGGAGCTGGTCAGCGACTATGTGCAGTGGACCGGCGACGACCTTGCTCTGGCCCGCTTTGTGCAGCAACAGACCGCACCGGATGCGTTGTTTCTGACCTCCCGCAGCCACCTGCTGCCGGAAGCCAGCCTGGCCGGGCGGCAGGTGCTGTGCGGGTCGGACATCTATCTCTACTATCACGGGGTAGACTATGCCGACCAGCGCAACGCTGTGCAGCTGCTCTACGAGGACCCCGACGAGGCCACGCTGGCAGCCTGGGCAGTGGATTATGTGGTGTTTGACAGCAATGTCTCCGCCCAGTATGCCGCCGACGAAAGCTGGTATGCTCAGCGCTACCCGCTGTGCTACCAAAACGCCAGCTACCGGGTCTATCAGGTGGAATAAATCTCCCGGCACAGGGCAATTTGCCAAAGGGACGTTTTTCCGCTATACTGTAAGGTAGGATTTTGGCATTTTGTCACATGGCAGCATGCAAATTCACGCGGGTGAAATCAAACGAAAGCGCCGGATATCTGCCGAATCGGAACGGATTTCAGGCGGCAGGCGCTGTTCTTTTGCAGGGCAGGACCGCGCTGCCGATTGCCCGGATTTTCCCAGGGAGGAGGCGAAAGGCATGGCATCACAGACCACTTTGGCCGAAAACAGCCTGCAGAAGCTGGAAGGCGTTGTGGAACACATGATTTACGAAAACCGCGACACCGGCTATTCCGTGTTTGAAGTCAACGCGCAGGGCGTTGACGTTGTGGTGGCCGGCAACGTGGGCAGCGTGGACAACGGCATGTCGGTGGTGTGCTACGGCCACATGGTCAACCATCCTTCCTACGGGGAACAGTTCCGCGCCGACCAGTGCGAGGCCAGCCTGCCCAAGGACACAGCCGCCACGCTCAGCTACCTGTCCAGTGGCGCTTTGCCGTATATCGGTCCTTCCACCGCCAAAAAGATCGTGGCAAAATTTGGCGAGGACACCCTTACCGTCATTGCTGACGAACCGATGCGGCTGTGCGAACTGCGGGGCATCACTCCCGAGAAGGCCGAGGCCATCTCCAAAGAGTTTCACCGCATGTACGGCGTGCGGGAGGTGGTGGCCTGGGCAGCCGGGTACGGCATCTCGGCCCAGAACGCCGTTGCGCTTTACCGGGATTTTGGCACCAACGCGGTGGCCATTTTGGAGGACAACCCCTATCTGCTCACCGGCGAGCCGCTCAACCTGAAATTCAGCCAGGTGGACGCCATCGCCGCCAAGCTGCAGCTTGCCCACGACGGCACACTGCGGGTGGGGGCAGGCCTGGTCTATGCCATGCGCCACAACGCCAACAACGGCCATACCTGCCTGCCAAAGGCCAAGCTGCTGCAAAGTACCGCCCGCTTTTTGCGGGTGGAACCTGACCGGGTGGCCGAAGGTCTTGCTGCCCTTTTGGGAAACGGTGAGCTGCGCCAGCGCACCTTTGACAATACCTGCTATATCTATCTGCCCGACCTGCTTGCCGCTGAGGAGGACATTGCCATCCATCTGCGCACGCTGGCCTCCTACCCCACTGAACCGCCAAAACATCTGGAAGTCGACATCCACGCCCTGGAACTGGGACAGGGGGTCACCTATGCTCCCTTGCAGAAGCAGGCCATCCGGATGGCACTGTCCAGCCGGGTGATGGTGCTGACCGGCGGCCCCGGCACGGGCAAAACCACCACAGTCAACGCGATTTTAAGTTTGTACGAATCTCAAGGCGACCAGGTGGCGCTGTGCGCTCCCACCGGCCGTGCTGCCAAGCGGCTGAGTGAACTGACCAGCCACAAAGCCTCCACCATCCATCGCCTGCTGGAGGTGGATTACGCCACCGGCATGCTGCGGTTCATCCACAACGCCAAGAACCTGCTGAAATATGATGTGGTCATTTTGGACGAGGTCAGCATGGTGGACGCCAAGCTGTTTCAGTCGCTGCTGGCGGCGCTGCGCCCCCACTGCCGGCTGATTCTGGTTGGTGATGCTGACCAGCTGCCCAGCGTCGGCCCCGGCAATATCTTGAGCGAGATTCTGAAGGCCAATACGCTGCCCACCGTCCGGCTGAATGAGATCTTCCGCCAGGCGGGCAAAAGCCTGATCGTCCAGAATGCCCACCGCATCGTGGGCGGCCAGATGCCCCAAAAGGGCGGCAGGGACGACGACTTTTTCCTGATCGAGGCCATCGGTCTGGCCTGTCAGCGTCTGGTCTGCGATCTGGTCACCCGGCGGCTGCCCGCCGCCTACGGTTATGACCCGGTGCGGGAGATTCAGGTGCTGTGCCCCACCAAGGTGGGTCCTACCGGCAGTGTGGAACTCAACCGCCGGCTGCAGCAGCTGCTCAACCCGCCCGCCCCGGACAAGCCCCAGATCGGCGGGGCGGATTCCAGCCGTATCCTGCGGGTGGGCGACAAGGTTATGCAGATCAAAAATGACTACGACATCACCTATGAGCGGGACGGCGGCGAGTCCGGCGTGGGCGCCTACAACGGCGATATCGGCATCATCACGGCGGTGGACCCCGAGAACCGCACCGTGACCGTCCAGATGGATGACCGCCGCCTGACTTACACCGCCGACCAGCTTTCGGAACTGGACCCCGCCTATGCCATTACCATCCACAAAAGCCAGGGGTCCGAGTTTCCCGCCGTGGTGCTGCCGGCAGCGGATGTGCCCGCCCGGCTTTGCTACCGAAACCTGTTATATACCGGCGTTACCCGGGCCCGCAAGCTTTGCGTGCTGTGCGGCAGCACCCGAACCGAACGGGCCATGGTGGAAAACGTCCGCCAGAACCTGCGATTTTCCGGCCTGCGATTTCTTTTGCAGGGCGAGGGGCTGGACAATTGAGTCGGGACCGGATTTTGCTTTTTGCACAGCGGGCGGCGGCATATCTCTACCCGCGGCGATGCCCATTTTGCCGCGAAGTGCTGAGAAGCGATAAATCCCAGGTGATACTTTGCCCGTCCTGCGCCGTCCGTGCCAGAACGCTGGCCCACAACCCGCCCCGCCTTCCCTTGTCGGAGCACGTGTTTTACGCGGTGCACGGCGCAGCGAGCGCCTACTATTATGAGGATGAGGTCCGTCAGGCCATTTTGTTGTGCAAGCTGCACGGCAACCCCTGGCTTGCCCGGGAGATGACGGATTTGACCGCCATCTGCCTGTTTGGCGCAAGGCCCGCCGGGCAGGCCGGCGGCTGCCCGGATTACGAGGCACCCGGCGGTCTGCGCCCCTATGACTGCATCGTGCCGGTGCCGCCCCGCCAGGGTTCCCGCAGCGGCCCGCGCCTGCCGGAACTGATGGCCCGGCGGCTGGGGCAGATTTTGCATCTGCCGGTATGCCGGGATCTGCGGGCGGTCAAGCCCATGCTGCCGCAGAAAAGCCTTTCCCTGCGGGAACGGTTGCTCAACCAGCGGGACGGCTATGCACTGCGTTCCGGCAGCAGCGTGATCGGCCGCCGCATTCTGCTGGTGGACGATGTGATCACCAGCGGTGCCACGGTATCCGCCTGCGCCCTGGCGCTGTTTCAGGGCGGCGCAGCGGACGTGTTTGCGGCAAGCATTGCGGTGGATGAGGAGCATTAACTGATTACTGTACGGCATGGCATGCCCCGCGGCAGCCGGCCGGTACCTCAACAAGGAGAACCCCATGAAGCAACAGGACATCGGCATTGATCTTGGCACCACCTCCATCATCATTGCCACCGAACAACAGGGCGTGGTTTTTTCGCAGCCCAGCATCGGCGCCATTGATACCCGCACCGGCGAGATCGTCGCGGTGGGCGACCAGGCACTGCGCATGGTGGGCCGTGTGCCAGCCTACATTGAGCTGGTGCGTCCGCTGCGGGACGGCGTGATCCAGGATCACCGCATGACCCATGAACTGATCGTGCGCTTTGTCAACCAGGTTTGCCGTTCCCGGGTCTTCCGGCCGCGGGTGTCGGTCTGTGTGCCGGCAGCAATTACCGGCATCGAGGCCGATGCCGTGGTGGAGGCCGTCATGTCTGCGGGAGCCCGTCAGGTCTACCTGGTGGACGAACCGGTGGCCGCCGCGCTGGGCGCCGGGCTGGACATTCGCAAACCCCGTGGCTGCATGGTTATCGACATTGGCGGCGGTTCCACCGACATTGCTGTGATCAGCATGGGCGGCAAGGTGCGGGCGGCCAGTGTACCGGTGGCAGGCAACGCCTTCGACAACTGCATCGCCCAGTGCGTACAGCAGAAATATGACCTGGCCATCGGGCCCGCCACCGCCGAGCAGCTGAAAAAGCAGGTGGCCAGCTGTTCTGACAGCGATTTTGAGGGCGTGATGGAGGTTCGCGGCCATTCCTGGCAGACCAATCTTCCCGCCCGGCAGTTGGTGTACACCCGCGACCTGTACCAGCCGGTGCGGGAGCTGGTGGGCCGCATTGCCGCCGCCGCCCGCGGTGTGTTGGAAAGCACCCCGCCGGAGCTGGCGTCGGACGTGTCCCAGACAGGGGTACTGCTGACCGGCGGCGGTTCGATGCTGCGGGGGCTGCCCGGATATCTGGCCGGGCAGCTGCATGTGAATGTGGCGCTGGCCCCCGACCCGCTGAACTGTGTGGCCCGCGGCACCGCCGCCAGCCTGTCGATGGGCAAAGCGCTGACCGCCGGCTTTCGCGATGCCACACCCAAAGTTTGGCGCGCCCGGCTGTAACACGGCTGATATACTGCAAAACGGCCTGTCCTTCCCTGTTTGGCGCAGGGAGAGAACAGGCCGTTTTTTGTTTGACTTATTGCAGCGTCAGGCACTTTTTGGGGCAGGCGGCGGCGCAGATGCCGCAGCCGACGCACTTTTCGGCGTCCAGCCGCCACTGTTTGGCGGCACGGTCCACCGTGATGGCCCCCTGGGGGCACTTTTTGGCGCAAAGCGTGCAGTAAACGCACTTGCCCGCATCGTTCACCGGTTTGCCGCCCGCCCTGCCTGCCGCGGGGGTATCCGGCGCTTTGGGGCGGGTCAACGTCTCGCTGGACTTGCCGGTTGCGGGGGCAGTGTAGCCGGGTACAATGGTTAGGCACTTTTTGGGGCAGACGTTGGCGCAGTTGCCGCATTGGACGCAGTCAAACCGGTTGATGGTCCAGGTGCCGGCGGCCCGGTCCACTTTCAGCGCACCGGGCGGGCAGCTGCGGGCGCACAGGCCGCAGCTGATGCAGTCCTCGATTCTGATTTCCACATGGCCGCGCATCCGGTCCGGGTAGTGGGCCGGCTCGAAGGGGTAACCGGTGGTGGCCGGCTTGGAAAACAGATTTTTCAAAGCCGAAGCCGCAAAGGGAAAGGCCCGCCAGGGATGGATTTTGGGTTCATGTTTGCGTTGTTCCATCTTCCTCACCTCTCGGTACAGCTGATGCAGGGGTCAATGGTCAGGATCAGCAGCGCCACATCGGCCAACTGGCAGCCCTTGAGCATCTCCAGCATGGGCGGGATGTTGCTGGTGGTGGGGGTGCGCAGCCGGAACCGCTCAATGAACTTGCTGCCATTGGCCTTGACGTAATAGATGGCCTCGCCGCGGGGCTGCTCGATGCGCATGAAATGCTCGCCGTTTGGGTTGCCCTTCACCGGCACAGCGATGGGGCCCGCCGGGATCTTGGCGGCAGCCTGGCGGATCAGGCCGATGGACTGGAAGATCTCCCGGATACGCACCTCGCACCGGGCAAAGGAATCGCCGTCGGCGGCGGTGACCGGCTCGAAATCCAGGTCGCCATAGGCGGCATAGCCCAGTTTGCGGGCGTCGTAGCTGACGCCGGAGGCCCTCAGCATCGGCCCTACCGCGCCCATCATTTTGGCGTGCTCGGCAGAAAGCATCCCCAGCCCGTGCAGGCGGGTGCCCACCGTGTAATCCCGCAGGAACGTCTCGGCGATGGGGCGCAGCTCCTTTTCCATATCGGTGACGGTGTCCACGATCCTTTTCAGCATGGAATCGTCCATATCCTTGAGCACGCCGCCCACGCAATTCACCGAGAAGATGACCCGGCCGCCGGTGGTGGCGTCAAACAGGTCCAGCACCTCCTCCCGCAGCTTCCAGCTCTGCATGAACAGGCTCTCGAAGCCCATCGCGTCGGCCAGCAGCCCCAGCCAGAGCAGGTGGCTGTGGATGCGGCTCATCTCCATCCAGATGGTGCGCAGATACTTGGCGCGGGGCGGAATGTCAATGTCCATGATCTTTTCCAGGCACTGGCAGTAGCCCATGCCGTGGCCAAAACTGCAGATGCCGCAGACACGCTCGGCAATATAGACATATTCCTTGTAATCTTTGGTCTCCACCAGTTTTTCCAGGCCGCGGTGGACAAAGCCGATGCTGGGCACCGCCTTGACCACCACCTCGTCCTCCAGGACCAGGTCCAGATGCACCGGCTCCGGCAGGACCGGGTGCTGGGGGCCGAACGGAACAATGCTTTGCTTTGCCAACTTCCCTCACCCTTTCTGCTTGAACGGCGTCTCTTTGGCG
This sequence comes from uncultured Gemmiger sp., assembly GCA_944388145.1. Classification (GTDB taxonomy): domain Bacteria; phylum Bacillota; class Clostridia; order Oscillospirales; family Ruminococcaceae; genus Gemmiger. Next base: position 298,298 of record CALXHQ010000001.1, read on the forward strand.
ATGCGGTAAAGCTTGCCGCGGTAATCCTGCGTGATGCCCACAATGTGGACGCCGAACAGCTCAGCCGCCTCGTTTTCCTGCAAAAAAGCGCCGGGGTACGCCTGGGTGATGCTGGGCACCGTCTCGTCCTCGGCCACTGCCAGGCGCAGCGTGCGCATATCATAGTCCCTGCCGAAGGAATAGCTCAGTTCATAGCCCTCCGGGATGCGGCCGGCGCAGATCTGAACCACATGCCAGCCCTCCTGCTTGAATCGCAGCACCTGGGGGATGAACTCGGCCATGGTGATGGGCTCAATGGTATTTTGTGCTTCCATACAGTCTGCCTCCCCTCTTATGCCTTACCCTGCCTGCGGTGGGCGGCGTAGGCCTCCCGCTTTTGCTGCAAAATTTCCAGCGCCTTGACCACGCCGTCGATAATGGCCTGGGGCCGGGCCGCGCAGCCGGGCACATACACATCCACCGGGATGACGGTGTCAATGCCGCCCTTGATGTTGTAGCAGTCCTTGAAGACGCCGCCGGTGCAGGCGCAGATGCCCACGGCCACCACCACCTTGGGGTCCGGCATCTGGGTGTAAATCTGCTTGATCACGCTCTCGCTCTGGAAATTGACGCCGCCGGTGATCAGCAGGATGTCCGCCTGGAACGGGTCGCCGGTGTTGATGATGCCAAACCGCTCGATGTCATAGCGGGGCGTGGTGCAGGCCAGCACCTCGATGTCGCAGCCGTTGCAGCTGCTGCCGTCGTAGTGGAGCATCCAGGGCGATTTTGCCAGTTTTGTCTTTGCCATTTTTGCGACGCCCCCTTATCGTACCAGCATGAGGATCAGGCCGTTGAGGCCGCCGGTGAGCAGCGTGACCACCCAGCAGCCGTCCAGCACCGTGCGCCATTTGACCCGGGCGCTGGCGTTGTCCCACAGGGTTTCGAGGAAGAAGGCGGCCAGGCAGGCCAGCACCGCCAGAGGCCAGCTGACGGGGCTGCTGTTGACAAAGAACAGCCCCACCAGGCCAAGCATCATGGTCATCTCGTAGTATTCGGCAATACTCATTACCGCCAGGGTGGGGCCGGCCATCTCGGTGGTCAGGCCCTTGACAATCTCCTGGTGGGCATGGTGGCTGGTGGAAAGGTCAAATGGCGACTTGCGCAGCTTGATGTTCATAATGAACAGCAGCCCCAGCAAAAAGCCCGGCATGGTGACCACCGCACTGACCGGCTGGCTGACGATATCCCCCGCCTGGAAGGAACCGGTGGCCAGATAGAACCCCACCGCCAAAAGCAGCGTCATGGGCTCGTAGGCCATGATCTGGATCATCTCGCGGCCGGCACCCAGCGTGGAGAAGGGCGACGAATCACTGGAGGCGCCCATCACCAGGAACATATCCGCGGTGGAAAGCATGAACAGGCTCATCAGGAGGTCCTCACCCGCAAACAGCAGCGAACCCGCCACCGCCAGGAAGATCAGGTAGCTCAAATTCAGCAGCATCTGTACGCTGTTGACCGCCAGCATCTGCTTGGTAAACAGTTTGCCCAGGTCGTAGAAGGGCTGTAAAAGCGGCGGCCCCTGGCGGCCCTGCATCCGGGCCGAAACCTTGCGGTCAATACCGTCCAAAAGCGCCCCCACCACGGGGGCCAGCACCAGATACAAAATTACGCCGATCGCCTGCATTACACCGCCCCCCCTATGATCATGCACAGCATGACAACGATCACACCGGCGGAGACAATCACCGCCGGGCGCATCAGCCGCCGCATGCCAAATTCAAAGCGCAGATACCAGTTGCTCAGGTACAGGTGTTCCGGCTCGCCGTAGCTGTTGACAAAGTAGGTGTTGTCCCCCACGTTGGCGCCGCCCATATAGATGGGCACATAGTCCCGGTGGGTGGCACGGGTGAGAACGAACATCAGCGTGGGCACAAACAGCACCGACACCAGCATGATGACCATGGTGGTGAGCACGTTCATGGACAGAACCTCGTGGGCGGAACCGAACAGTGTGCGCACAATGGGGTCCACCACCCGAGCCGACACCAGCGGGAACAGCAGGCAGAGGCAGAGCGTAGCCCCCGCATGGACAAACATGGAAAGGTACTGGTCCCGGTGGGTCTTGTCGGTGACGGGCTCCTTGGTGTGGTGCAGCGATACCAGCTTGCTGAGCCACTTGGTCCAGTACAGCATGGTGGTGGCGCTGCCGTAGGCCAGAAACACCACCAGAAGGAAGTTGCCCGCATCCACAAAGGACTTGAGCGCCACCCACTTGGAGATCAGCATACCGAACGGCGCCAGGTACATGCCCGCGATGCCGATGCCCATAATATAGCTGAGCGTGGGCAGGCGGAGCAGCAGGCCATGCATGGCCTCGATATCGCGGGTCCCAAGGCTGTTTTCGATGGCGCCCACCGCCTGGAACAGCATGCTTTTGGCCACCGAGTGGAAGATCATCAAAAGCACCGCCGCCCAGACTGTCTCCTCCTCGCCGATACCGGCGCAGGCGACAATCAGCCCCAGGTTGGAGATGGTGGAAAAAGCCAGTACCTTTTTGCCGTCGTTCTGGGCAATGGCCATCATGCTGGCGGCCAGGAAGGTGAACCCGCCGATGAAGGAGACCATCACGCCGCCGGCAGTCCCCGCCAGCGCGGGCGACAGGCGGATGAGCAGATAGACGCCCGCCTTGACCATGGTCGCGCTGTGCAGCAGCGCGCTGGAAGGCGTGGGTGCCACCATGGCACCCAGCAGCCAGGAGGAGAAGGGCAGCTGCGCCGATTTGGTCAGCGCGGCGAAGGCCAGCAGCGCCACCGGGACAGCCGCGCCGGAACTGACCACCGCGGTAAGCTCCACCCGCCCCTGGGTGGCAGCCATATAGACGATGGCAACCGCAAAGCCGCAGCCGCCCAGCAGGTTCATCCAAAGCGCGCGGAAACTGTTGTTGACGGCCTCCTCGGTGCGGGTGTAGCCGATGAGCAGGAAGGACACCACGCTGGTGACCTCCCAGAAAAAGTACATCCAGACCAGGTTTTCGGACAAAACCAGGCCGAACATGGCCGCCAGGAAGAGAAACAGCATCGAGAAGAAAAAGCTGCTGCGGTCGGTGTATTCCGTATGGTGCTCGTGGTAGGCTTTCATGTAGCCCACCGCGTAAATGCAGATAAAGCCGCCCACAAACGCGGCGATCAGGCACAGCAGCATGGCCAGGCCGTCCACCCGCATATGGGTGGTTTTTTCCACCGGCAGAGAGATCTCCGACCAGGCCACCAGCAGCGTCTGCCCCACCGAGAGCAGGATCACCGGGTATTTGCGGTGCCGGATGGACAGCGCCACGATCAGCGCCATCAGCACAAACTCGCCCACCAGCATGGCAAGGTCTGCGTACTCGGTATAGACGCTCTCGGGGGCAAGCAGCATCGCCTGCCCGCCGCCGGAAAGCCAACTGCCAAGCAGGGCAAGCGCCAGCAGCATCATACCAGCTGCCGCCGCGTACACCACAATGCCGCGGGCTTTGGGCTGCCTGACCAGCGCCAGCAGCACGGCCGCCAGCGCCGGCCAGGCGATCAGGACGGGGATAACTTCCATAAAATCCGCTCCTTTTTGGAGAAAAACCATCCAATATGACAAATCCATGGTCTATTATAGACCTGTTCCGTCCGAAAAACAAGGACTATCCAAAGCGTCTTTCCTGGGCGCGCCCTGCACGGCCAAGCTGGCGGCAGGAAAGCCTCTATGGTATTTTAGGCCGGCGGGTGCTATAATAGCATACAGATTTGCAGGCGGCTTACCGCCCCGCGAAAGGACCCTTGCCCATGCACGAACTGGCCATCACCCAAAGCATCCTTACCATTTCGCTGCGCGCAGCCGAAGAGCAGCATGCCCGGCGCATCCGGGCCATCCGGCTCAAGCTGGGCGCCTTTTCCGGCGTGGTGCCGGAGTGTGTGCAGTTGTATCTGGACGTGCTGGCAAAGGGCACCATCGCCGAGGGGGCAAAAATCGAGGCCGAGCGGCTGCCGCTGCGGGTGCGGTGCAACGACTGCGGCCAGGTCAGCGAGATTGACCGGCGGCACATTGCTTGCCCCGCCTGCGGTAGCGTGAACCTGCACCGGCTTTCCGGCCGGGAATTTCTGGTGGACAGCCTGGAGGTGGACACATAGATGGAGATCAAGGTTTTGCATCAGGTCATGGAGTGGAACGACGACGTGAGCGCCCAGGTGCGCGATGCGCTGCGGGCGCACCGCGTCTGCCTGATCAATGTGATGGGCAGCCCGGGCGCCGGCAAGACCAGCCTGATCACCGCGCTGATCGGGCGTCTGCGCGAGCAGTTTGCCATCGGCGTGATCGAGGGCGACATTGCCGGCCAGATCGACGCCGAGAAAATCGCGGCGCTGGGCATCCCCGCCGTGCAGCTGAACACCGATGGCGCCTGCCATATCGAGGCCATGAGCATCCAGCACATCCTGCCCCAGTTCGACCTGGACCGGCTGGACGTGCTGTTTGTGGAGAATATCGGCAACCTGGTCTGCCCGGCCGAGTTTGACATCGGTGAGAATTTCCGCCTGACGGTTCTGAGTATCCCGGAGGGCGACGACAAGGTGGCCAAGTATCCGCTGATGTTCACCGACACCGACTGCCTTGCGCTGACCAAATGCGATACCCTGCCCTATTTTGACTTTGACACCGAACGGGTGGCGGCGGACTACCGGGGCGTGAACCCCCAGGGGCCGCTGTTTCGGCTGTCCGTCCGCACCGGCGAGGGGCTGGACGCGCTGGCCGAACATCTGGCCGGGCGCATCCGCGCGGCGCTGGCATGACCGGCCGCATCCGGGTGGAGATTTCCGGCATCGTGCAGGGGGTGGGGTTCCGGCCCTTTCTCCACCGGCTGGCGGCTCGGGAAGGGCTGTGCGGCTGGGCCCGCAACACCCCCGCCGGGGTGGAACTGGAGCTGGAGGGCGGCAGGGACGCCCTCCGGCGCTTTTTGCAGGCAGTGCGCACCCAGCCGCCCCCGCTGGCGGTGGTGGAGGAAATCGCCGTCCAGCCGCTGGAGGGGCACGGCGGACACGCCGGGTTTGCCATCCTGCCCAGCACCGCCGGGGCAGCCGCCACGCTGGCCGCCCCCGACCTGGCCCCCTGCCCCGCCTGCCTGAAAGAGCTGGCCGACCCGGCCGACCGGCGCTACCGCTACCCGTTTATCAACTGCACCGACTGCGGGCCGCGGTTTTCGATCCTGCGCGCGCTGCCCTACGACCGCGCCAACACCACCATGGCCGGGTTTGCCATGTGCCCCGTCTGCGCCGCCGAGTACGGCGACATCCACAGCCGCCGCTACCACGCCCAGCCGGACTGCTGCCCGGACTGCGGGCCGAAAGCGTTCTATCTGGACGAAGGTGGCCGCCCGGTGCCGGGCGATGCGGTACTGCTTGCCCAAAAGGCACTGGTGGCGGGCAAGATTGTGGCTGTAAAAGGTACCGGCGGCATCCATCTGGCCTGCAACGCGCTGGACGAGGCCGCCGTGCTCCGCCTGCGCCGCCGCAAACACCGGGCCGAAAAACCGCTGGCGGTGCTGTGCCGGGACCTGGACACGGCAAGGCAGTTTTGCGTGATCTCCAAAGAGGAGGCCGCGCTGCTGCAAAGCCCCCGCCGCCCCATCGTGCTGCTGGAAAAGCGCCGTGCCGCCGGGCCCGGCAGCTTCCCGTTTTTGAGCGAGAACCGCCGCATCGGGATATTGCTGCCCTATACCCCGCTGCACGTGCTGCTGGCGGACGGCCGCTTTGGCGGGCCGGCCGCCATGGTGCTGACCAGCGCCAACCTGCCCGGCTGCCCGGTGATGACCGCCAACGGCGAGGCTGTCGCCGGGCTGCGGGGCGTGGCGGACGGGTTTCTTCTGCATGACCGGCCCATCGCCAACCGGTGCGATGATTCGCTGGCCGCCGTGTGGCAGGGGCTGCCCTACTTTTTCCGCCGCAGCCGGGGCTACGCGCCCCAGCCTCTGGCCATGCCCGATGCCTCCGCCGACGGCGTGCTGGCCTTCGGTGCCGAGCAGAAGGGCGGCTTTGCGGCGGGCAAGGGCCGCCATGTATTTTTGAGCCAGTATATCGGCGACTTGAAAAACGCCGAGACGCTCGACCACTACCGCACTGCCCTGCAAACCCAGCTGCGGCTGTTCGGCGTGGTGCCCCGGGTGCTTGTCTGCGACCTGCACCCGGATTATGCTTCCACCGCCGAGGCACGCCGTGCCGCTGAACAGCAGGGTCTGCCGCTTGTGCAGGTGCAGCACCACTGGGCGCACATGGCCGCCTGCATGGCGGACAACCGCCTGGATGGGCCCGCGTTTGGCATTGTGTGGGACGGCACCGGCCTGGGCACGGACGGCACAATCTGGGGCGGAGAATTTCTCCGCGGGGACGCCGCCGGGTTTGAGCGGGTGGGTTCCATCCGGCCGGTGCTTCTGCCCGGCGGCGATGCGGCCATCCGGCAGATCGGGCGCACCGGGCTGGCGCTTGCCATGGATGCCGGGCTGGACGCCGAAACGCTGAGCCGCCTGCCGCTGCTGCAAAAACTGCCGGGGCGGCAGGCGCTGGCAGCCATGATTCAAAAAGGCATCCGATGCCCGGCGGCCAGCAGCATCGGGCGGCTGTTTGACGGCGTGTACGCCTTGGTCTCCGGCCGGGTGGACGCCGGGTACGACGGCCAGGCCCCCACCCTGCTGGAAGCCCTGGCTGATCCGGGCCTTGCCGGCCGCAGCTACCCCACCGGGTACAGCGTGTCCGGCGGCGTGCGGCGGATGGACACCCGCCCGCTGGTTGCCGCCATCTGTGCCGATGTGCTGGCCGATGTGCCGGCGGCGGCCATCGCCCGGGGCTTTCTGGACGCGCTGTGCCGCATGGCTTTGGAGCAGTGCCTGGCCCTGAACCCGGACAGGCTGCCGGTGGTGCTTTCCGGCGGTGTGTTTTTGAACCAATACCTGCTGCGCGGCGTGACCCGGCTGCTGGCGGAGGCCGGCTTTGCCGTGTACACCCACCACCGGGTTTCCCCCAGTGATGAGGGGCTGCCCTTGGGGCAACTGGCCATCGCCGCAGCGCGGCGAAAGCGCAATACGAGTTAAAATTCCCGGCGCCTTTTGATTTTCAGATACACCTGATAAGATCCAGGAGGAAACCGTTATGTGTCTGGCAGTGCCATTGAAAATTGTGTCGGTGGAAGGCAACCATGCCGTGGGCGAGGCCGGCGGCCTGACCCAGAAGCTGCGGGTGGATTTTCTGCCCGGTATCCAGCCCGGGGACTATGTGATGGTCCATGCCGGCTTTGCCATCGAAAAGCTGACCGAACAACAGGCCAGGGAAAACCTGGCCTGCATCCAGGAGGCCATCGATGCCCTTGCGTGAAACGGATTTCCGCCAGCCGCGCAACGCGGCGGCGCTGGTGCGGGGTATCCGCAGCCTGGTCAATCCGGAAAAGCCCATCCGATTGATGGAAATCTGTGGCACCCACACCATGTCCATCGCCAAAGCAGGCCTGCGCGGTCTGCTGGCGCCGGGAGTGCAGCTGCTGTCCGGGCCGGGGTGCCCGGTCTGCGTGACGCCGGCGGGCGCCATCGACGCCATCCTGCGGCTGAGCGGGCAGCCTGGCGTGGTGATCGCCAGCTACGGCGACCTGCTGCGGGTGCCGGGCAGCGTGCGGGGCGACACCCTGCTGCGCCGCCGGGCGCTGGGGGCCGGTGTGATGACGGTATACTCCCCCATGGAAGCAGTGGAGGCTGCCGCCCATGACCCGGCGCGGGAATATGTCTTTCTCGGCGTGGGGTTTGAGACCACCGCCCCCGGCACCGCGGCCTGTGTGCTGGAAGCCGCCGGGCGGGGAATCAAAAACTTTTCGGTGCTGAGCCTCCTGAAGCGGACCGAACCGGCGCTGCGGGCGCTGATCGGGGCGCCGGGTTTTGCGGTGGACGGGTTCCTGTGCCCCGGGCACGTGGCGGCCATCACGGGGGCGGAGGCGTTCCGCTTTCTGCCGGAAGAATTCGGCCTGCCCGCGGTGGTCAGCGGCTTTGAGGCCGGGGATATCCTGTACTCGGTCTGGCGGCTGGCTGCCATGCTGGCCGAGGGCCGTCCGGCGCTGGAGAACGAGTACACCCGCCTGGTCAGGCCAGCCGGCAACCCGGCGGCGCAGGCCGCCATCGCCAGGGTATTCGCGCCTGCCGCCAGCGACTGGCGCGGCCTGGGCAGGATTCCCGACAGCGGCTTTGCGCTGCGGCCCGAGTTTGCCCCCTGGGACGCCGCGAAAAAATTTGCCCTGGCGCCGGGTGCGGGGACGGAAGTGCCCGGCTGCCGCTGCGGCGCGGTGATCCGAGGCGCCTGCCCGCCGGAACGCTGCCCGCTGTTTGGCAGGGCGTGCACCCCCGCCGACCCGGTCGGGCCCTGCATGGTCTCCGGCGAGGGTGCCTGCGCGGCAGCGTACAAATACCGCGAAGCTTGAAAAAAGGGAGATGGACCCCATGCGGGAGATTATCACATTGGATTATGGCAGCGGCGGACTGAAAACAGCCCAGCTGATCGATGAGATCCTCCGCCCGGCCTTCGCCAACACGGCGCTGGACCAGCTGGGCGATGGCGCCGTGCTGCCGCAGCTGGACGGGGCGCCGGTATTTTCCACCGACAGCTTTGTGGTCTCACCCTGGAAGTTTCCCGGCGGGGACATTGGCAAGCTGGCGGTCTGCGGCACCGTCAATGACGTGTGCATGGCAGGCGGCGTACCGGAATACCTGAGCTTCTCACTGATTCTGGAGGAAGGCTTTGCGCTGGATGACCTGAAAGCCGTTGTGGAATCTGCGGCGGCGACAGCGCGGCAGGCCGGGGTGCAGATTGTCACCGGCGACACCAAGGTGGTGGAGCGGGGCCACGGCGACGGCATCTATATCAATACAGCGGGGATCGGCACGCTGCGGGCACCCGGGCTTGGCAGGGGTTCCCTGCGGGAGGGCGATGCAGTGCTGGTCAGCGGCAGCGTGGGCTGCCACGGCGCCGCCATCCTGATGGCACGGGGCGGCCTGCCCTGTGAGGGGGCACTGCTCTCCGACTGCCGTCCCCTGCATGCGCTGAGCGCCGCTGCGCTGGATACGGGCGGTGTGCGGATGCTGCGGGACCCCACCCGCGGCGGCGTGGCCACCACGCTGAACGAGTTTGTGGAAGGCGGGCCGCTGGGTATTGAACTGGAGGAGGCGGCCATCCCGGTGGATGCGCCGGTGGCGGCAGCCTGTGACCTGCTTGGGCTGGACCCGCTCTATTCCGCCTGCGAGGGACGGATGCTGGTGGTCTGCGCCCCCGAAAAGGCCGGGGCCGTCCTGGACGCTCTGCACGCCCTGCCCGGCGGCGAGGGCGCCGTACAGATCGGCCGGGTAACAACGGCCCGCCCCGGCCAGGTGGTGCTGCGCACCAGCCTTGGCGGCAGCCGGATTTTGGGCAAGCTGACCGGCGCTCAGCTGCCGCGCATCTGTTAATTGTGAACGGGAGGTATTTTCTTGTCACCCTGCACAAAGTACTTTACACAGCCGGTACAGCTTGCCGAATACCGCTCCCCCATCGGCACCATGACGCTGGCAGCCTGCCAGGATGGCCTATGCGGCGCCTGGTTTGCCGGGCAGAACTATTTTCCCGCATTGCCCGCGGAGTTGCTGGAATCCCCGCAGACGGCCGGGCACCTGGAGGCCGCCTGCCGCTGGCTGGACCGCTATTTTGCCGGGCAGTTTTCCGCCCTGCCGGATCTGCCGGCTCTGGTTCCGTTTGGCAGCCCGTTCCGGCAATTGATCTGGCGGCTGCTGCGCACCGTGCCCTGCGGCCACACCACCACCTACGGGGCATTGGCGGTCCGGGCGGCCCGGCTGACCGGTCGGGCGCATCTTTCCGCCCAGGCGGTGGGCGGCGCAGTGGGGCACAATCCGCTTTCCCTGTTTATCCCCTGCCACCGGGTGGTGGGCGCTGATGGCAGCCTGACCGGCTATGCCGGCGGGCTGGAGCGAAAGCGCTGGCTGCTGCGGCGGGAGGGCGCCTTGACCGATAACCCACCGCCTTTCTGAGAAAATTTCTCATCCGTTTTTCTGCCCCATTCCGCCGGGTTTATCCCCTGCGCGGCGGGGCATTTTTGTTTCACATCTTGCATCTTCCTGCAATGTTTTGCAAGGTTCCGGGGCGTTTTGGGCAACCTGTACACCAGACCGCCGGGCAGCTGTACAGGTTTGCCATTGCCCCGGGCCGCACCTTTCTTTACAATAAGGATTGCATAGTACAACCCCGGGGTGCATCCCGCCGTCCGCCAAAACGGCGGAATGCCCTCTCCCTGAAGGAGGGAAACACATGGAATTTATCACCCAATGCGGCCAGGCAGCGGGCCCCATCGGCCAGGGGACCTGGTATCTGGGCGAGCATCCGGACACCTTTGCCCGGGAATGCAGCGCGCTGCGCGCCGGCATTGAGGCCGGTATGACACTGATCGATACCGCTGAGATGTATGGCAACGGCGCTGCTGAGCACCTGGTGGGCCAGGCCATCCAGGGCTATGACCGGGAGCATCTTTATCTGGTCTCCAAGGTATACCCCTTCAATGCCGGAAGGCGGGACATTTTTCAGAGCTGCGAAAATTCGCTGCGCCGGATGGGCACCGATTACCTGGACCTGTATCTGCTGCACTGGCGGGGTTCCATCCCACTGTCCGAGACAGTAGACTGCATGGAGGAGCTGAAAGCCAAGGGCCGCATCCGCAACTGGGGCGTGTCCAACTTGGATCTGGCCGACATGGAGGAGCTGTTTGAGGTGCGGGGCGGCACCAACTGTCTGACCGACCAGGTACTGTACCATCTGGGCAGCCGCGGCATCGAGTTTGATCTGCTGCCCTGGCTGCAGCACCGCGGGATGCCGGTAATGGCCTACTGCCCGCTGGCGCAGGGCGGCTCACTGCGGCGGGGCATGCTGGCAAATCCCGCTGTGCAGGAGGTGGCCAAAGAACACGGGGCGACCGCCTGCCAGGTGCTGCTGGCCTTCCTGCTGTCACGGCCGGGTGTCGTGCCCATTCCCCGCAGCTCCACCGCCAAGCACACACTGCAAAACGCCGCAGCTGCGGAGATCCGCCTGACCAGTGAGGAACTGGGCCGGCTGGAAGCTGCCTTCCCAGCGCCCAGGCATCGCGTACCGCTGGATATTATGTGAAGGCGCGACATATTCGTTTTTCCCTGTCTTACCCGATCATTTAAGCAAAGGAGAACTGAAGTTCATGGCATCAGAATCCCCAAAAATGATTCAAATCAAGGATGCAGACAATGTGGCAGTGGCAGTCCACGATCTGCCCGCCGGCGAGGAGGTACGTCCCGGCCTTGTCACCCGCGATCCCATTCCCCAGGCGCACAAAATCGCGCTGCGCGACATTCCCGCCGGCGGCGAGATCATCCGCTACGGCGTGGTACTGGGGTATGCCAAGGCGGATATCCCCGCCGGCAGCTGGATCAACGAGCATATGCTCAACCTGCCGGAGAGCCCCTCTCTGAAGGATATGCCCTATGCCACCAACATTGTTCCCACCGAACAGCTGCCTGCCCCCACCCGCACCACCTGGCTGGGCTACCGCAACAAGGTCGGCCCTGCCGGTACCCGCAATCTGCTGGGCATCGTCACCACCGTGCAGTGTGCCGCCGGCGTGTTGAAAGTGGCGGTGGAACGCATCAAAAAGGAGCTTTTGCCCAAATACCCCAACGTGGACGGCGTGGTGGCTGTCACCCACCCCTACGGCTGCGGCGTGGCCATCAACGCACCGCTGGCCAAGATTCCCATCCGCGCGGTGACCAACCTGATCCGCCACCCGAACTTTGGCGGGGAGATCATGGTGGTGGGTTTGGGATGCGAAAAGCTGACCTATGACCGGGTACTGCCCCCGGAGGACATCACCCCTGAAAATGTGCTGACACTGCAGGACTATGCCGGTCACGACGCCATGATGCAGGCCATCCTGGACATGGCGGACAAAAAGCTGCAACGGCTGAACCGGCGCCGCCGTGAGGAGCTGCCTCTGAGCGAGCTGCTGATCGGCATGCAATGCGGCGGCAGCGATGCATTCAGCGGCATCACCGCCAACCCCAGTGCGGGCTATGCAGCCGATATGCTGGTGCGGGGCGGTGCCACCGTTCTGTTCAGCGAGGTGACCGAGGTGCGCGACGGCGTTCATATGCTGGCCGCCCGCTGCGTGGACGAGCACACCCGCGATCGCTTGGCCGAGGAAATGCAGTGGTACGACGACTATCTGGCCCAGGGCGGCGTGGACCGGGATGCCAACCCCACCCCCGGCAACAAGAAGGGCGGCCTGGCCAACATTGTGGAAAAGGCCATGGGTTCCATCGCCAAGAGCGGCACCAGCCCCATTGTGGAGGTGCTTTCCCCCGCCGAAAAGCCCACCAAACACGGGCTGATCTATGCGGCCACCCCTGCCAGCGACATCGTCTGCGGCCCCAGCCAGGTGGCCAGCGGCATCGACCTGCAGGTGTTTATGACCGGCCGCGGCACCCCCTACGGCCTGGACATCTGCCCGGTCATCAAGGTTTGCAGCCGCACCGAGATGAAGCAGCACTGGTTTGACCTGATCGATATTTCCGCCGGCGGCATTGCCACCGGGGACAAAACCATCCCTGATGTGGGGCGGGAGATTTTTGACATGATCCTGGACGTGGCCAGCGGTATCCGCCAGCCGTACAGCGACCAGTACGGATTCCACAACGATATGTGCATCTTTAACCCTGCACCCATCACCTGACCGGACGTCTCGCCGCCAGACCGCCAAAAAGGAGTGAAGTAGAACCGTGGCTGTTCATGTTGTCGATGAAGCCCGCCGCTGCCTGCACTGCCAAAAGCCGATGTGCCGCGAGGGCTGCCCTATCCACACCCCCATTCCCGATATGATCCAGATGTTTCTGCACCATCAGATCGACGAGGCCGGTTTGATGCTGTTTGAAAACAATCCCCTGAGCGACGTGTGCAGCCTGGTCTGCGACCAGGAAAAGCAGTGTGAAGGACACTGTGTACTGGGCCGCAAGGGCCAGCCGGTGCACATTTCCAGCATTGAAAACTACATTTCGGACAGTTACCTGGACCGGTTGGAGCTTCCCTGCGAGGAAAAGAAACACAAGCGGGTGGCCATTATCGGTTCCGGCCCCGCAGGCATCACCATCGCAGTACTGCTGGCCCAGAAGGGCTACGATGTGACCCTGTTTGAGAGTCACGACAAAATCGGCGGTGTGCTGCGCTACGGCATCCCGGAGTTCCGCCTGCCAAAGTCAATGTTGGACCGCTACAAGACCCAGCTGGTCAAGCTGGGCATCAAGATCCGTCCAAACACCGTCATCGGCACCACCCTGACACTGGACGATTTGCAGCGGGATGGCTACAAGGCCATCTTTATCGGAACTGGCGTGTGGCGCCCCCGCAAACTGAATATTCCCGGCGAGAGCCTGGGCCATGTGCATTTTGCCATCAACTACCTGCAAAACCCCGATGTCTACGACCTGGGCAACGACCTGGTGGTGATTGGTGCCGGCAACTCTGCCATGGATGTAGCCCGCACCGCGCTGCGCAAGGGCGTGCGCCATGTGACGGTATTCTGCCGCCGGCTGCAGGCTGCCGCCAGCCAGAACGAGATCGACTACGCCATTGCCGATGGCGTCGAGTTTTTGTACGGTGCCCGGCCGGTGGAGATCACCGACGAGGGCGTGCGCTACCAGATGGCCAGCTTTGATGATCAGGGCAATGTAACCGCGCTGAGCGCCCCTCAATTGTTCCCCTGTTCCAGCGTGATTGTGGCCGTCAGCCAGGGACCGCTGAACCGCATCGTCAGCACCACCAAGGGCCTGAACACCAACGACCGCGGTCTGCTGACCACCGATGGCGAAGGCCATACCAGCCGCCCCGGCGTATTTGCCAGCGGGGATGTGGTCTCCGGTGCCCGCACGGTGGTGGAAGCCGTCAAGTATTCAAAGGAAGTGGCACGGGCCATGGATGAATATCTGCAGACGGTGGAATGATATTTTTGACATCCTCTCCCCTTCGTTATACCCCAAGATGGCCAAAGGCCCTGACGGAGTGTTCCAGCAGGGCCTTTGGCTTTATTGTATCAGAGAGGTCTGTGGGGATGGCTTGATTCCGTGTTACCCGCCATATTCACTGCGGGATCTGTTTTCTGCTGCGCTGCGGCATTGCAGAAGCTTTGTATATCGTTGCGGCCTTTATGCCGCGTCCGGCACATTTTTCACGTTGCCGGGTACGCACTGGTTAGCAGCTCAGCGCACCAGACAGGGCTTTTTGTGGTCGTAGGTCCAGCCGGAGATCAGATACTGCATGGCCATAGCGTCGTCCCGGTCATGGCTGGGCAGGCTATTGTACAGGGCGTTCGCCTGCATGACCCGGTCCATGTTCAGATGCACGCCCAGACCGGGGCCTTCAGGCACCTGCAGCTTACCGCCGATGATCTGCGGGGTATCCTCCAGCAGGTTTTGCCCATCCTGCCAGATCCAGTGGGTATCCAGCGGTGCCGGGGTTCCGGCGGCGGCAGCCCCCACCTGGGCAAAGGCTGCCAGCGTGATGTCGAAGTGATTGTTGGAGTGTACACCCCAGGTCAGGCCCCAGGATTCCAGCAGCTGAGACATACGGACGGCGCCGTCAAAGCCCCAGAAGTGCGGGTCGGCCAGGATGATGTCGCAGGCATTCAGGCTGACGGTGTGGTAGAACTGCCGCCAGTCGGTGGCGATCATGTTGGTGGCCACCTGGAACTGGGTGGCATTTTTGAACTCTCGCATGATCTCGCGGCCGGAGAAGCCCGCCTCGGGACCGCAGGGATCCTCCACATAGGTGATGACGCCGTGCATTGGCCTGCACAGGCGGATGGCCTCTTCCAAGCTCCAGGCGCCGTTGGGGTCGATGTTGATGCGGGCTGCAGGGAAGGCTTTTTTCAGCGCGCAGAGATCTTCCATCTCCTGTTCCCCGCGCAGGACGCCGCCCTTAAGCTTAAAGTTTTCAAAGCCGTACTTTTCCTTCAGGGCCTGGGCCTCCTCAACGATGCGTCCGGAGGTAAGAATTTCCTCGCGGCGAAGTCGGAACCAGGGATCCGGGCTGTTGCTCTCATCCAGATAGGCGATGCCAGGGGCTGTATACTTGCTCTTGTCCGAGACGTAGAACAGATAGCCCAGCACCTCCACCTCATCGCGCTGTTTGCCTTCGCCCAGCAGCTGGCACATGGGCACGCCCGCAAACTGGCCCATCAGGTCCATCATGGCGCACTCGATGGCCCATTCGCTCTTGACGACAAACTTCAGCTTGGAGATGTCCAGCGTCTGGATTCCCTCACCGTCGTCACCGGCGCCGGGCTTTGTCAACTTGTGAATCTTTTGCAGCACCTGGCGGTAGCAGGCCACAGGTTGCCCCACCACCAGCGGCTTGACCGCGTTGAGACAGTCACAGGTATAGTCGCCGCCGTGGATTTCGCCGATACCGGTGTGTCCGGCATTGTCCTTGAGGATGACCAGATTGCGGGTAAAGCAGGGCGCATGGGCACCGCTGAGGGTCATAAGCATGCTGTCATAACCGGCCACCGGGATAACCTGCATACTGGTGATCACGGGAGATGAAATGGGCATTGGTAGTCCTCACTGTATGTGCAATGGATCAAAAAATGGGCGGCGTGGCTCTTCCACGCCGCCCATAAATGCGTTATGTGTCAAGCCAAGTAAAGTGGCTTACTGTACCAGCGCCACTGCCACGTCATTGACGTTGGTGCCGGTGGGGCCGGTAACGATCAGTCCGTCCACAGCCTGCAGGGCATGGTAGGCGTCATTGTCGGCCAAAACATCGTGGACGCTGAGCCCCTTGGCGGCCAGTGCGGCGGCAGTATCGCCGTCCACATAACCGCCCGCCGCATCGGTGGGGCCGTCGGTACCGTCAGACCCCACGCTGAACACCGCGGCATTTGCCATACCGGCAATGCCGGGGGCTGCAGCCAGAGCCAGCTCCTGATTGCGTCCCCCCAACCCGTGACCCGTCAGATGAACCACCGTCTCGCCGCCCGCCAGAAAAGCCAGCGGCCTGTCAGTATTCTCATGGGTCTTGAGCACCGATGCCAGAAAGCTGCCTGCCTCTTTGGCCTGGCAGCACAGGCGGTCGGTGAGAAGCACCGGCTCATACCCCAGCCCGCGGCAGGCGTCCGCCGCCGCGGCGCACAGCTCCCGCACGCTGCCGGTGATCCGTGTTTCTACGTTGTCCAGCTGCTTGGGGGTTTCGCTGTGCAGGCAGGCCATGGCCTGGTCACTCAGGCGCAGGCTGTATTTGCTCACCACAGCCAACGCGTCGGCGCAGGTGGTGGAGTCGGGACAGGCCGGGCCGGAGGCAATCATGTCCAGCGGGTCGCCGATGATGTCGGACAGCACCACGGCGTAAACCTTTGCAGGGGCGCAGGCCTCGGCAAAGCGGCCGCCCTTGACGCCGGACAGGCGCTTGCGGACCGTGTTCATCTCGACGATATCGGCACCGCAGGCCAGCAGCTGGCTGGTGATATCCTGCAGTTCCCCGCCGGGGATGAGCGGCTTTTCAAACAGGGCGCTGCCGCCGCCGGACAGCAGGAAGAGGACAGTGTCCCCCGCCGCTGCGTCCGCCACCAGTTCCAGCGCAGCCTGGGTGGCCCGGAACGAATTTTCGTCCGGCACCGGATGCCCTGCCTCGTAGCAGGTGCAGCGGGGCAGCTCCCCCTTGACATGGCCGTATTTGGTTACCACCACGCCGGCCGAAAGCCGGTCGCCCAGGCAGAGCACGGCTGCATGGGCCATCTGCCAGGCTGCCTTGCCGGCGGCCACCAGCAGTACCCGGCCAGGAAACTGCCGGTCTTCCAGCGCACGGCGGACCGCTTCGTCCGGAAGCACGGCATGAATCGCCTGCCGGAGGATCGTATCAGCATTGGCACGCAAGCGGCTGTTCATGGCAAATTCCTCTTTACTGTAAGTTTTGTACGGTCAGCGACCGATCTGGATGCCGGTCAGCTTCTCGTAGTAATGGGCGATGCAGCTGTGGTCATGCTGACCCTCGCCGTTATTGTGCAGCCACTGCAGCACCTCCTGCACCTCGGCGGTCATGGGGACCGGTGCGCCGATGGCATGGGCGCAGTCAAGGGCGTTGTTCAGGTCCTTGATATGCAGGTCAATCTTGAAGCCGGGCTTCTCGTCGCCGGCAATCATCATGGGAGCCTTGGCATTCATCACGGTGGAGCCCGCCAAGCCGCCCTTGATGGCCTCAAACACCAGCTGCGGATCGACACCGGCCTTCTGGGCCAGGGTCAGGGCCTCGGCCAGGGCCTGGATGTTGCAGGCAACGATGATCTGGTTGGCCAGCTTGGTGGTGTTGCCGGCGCCCACGTCGCCGCAGCGCACAACCGAAGCGCCCATGCAGCCCAGCAGATCCTTGTACTTGTCAAACACTTCCTGCTTGCCGCCGACCATGAAGGACAGGGTGCCGTCAATGGCCTTGGGCTCACCGCCGGAAACCGGAGCATCCAGCATATCAATGCCCTTTGCTTCCAGAACAGCGGCAATCTCCTTGGAGGCAACCGGGTTGATGGAGCTCATATCAATGAAGGTGGTGCCGGGGCGCATATGCTCGGCAACACCGCCCGGGGTCAGCATAACTTCCTTCACCTGGGGGGAGTTGGGCAGCATGGTCATCACCACATCGCAGGTATCGCCGATTTCCGGCTGGGTGGCGGCGGTGGCTCCGGCGGCCACAACCTCGGCCACATTGGCCTCGTTGCGGTCATTGACCAGCAGCTCGTAGCCGGCCTTCAGCAGATTTTTTGCCATGGGCTTGCCCATGATACCCAGACCAATCAGACCAAGTTTCATAATGTTTTACCTCTCTTCAATCTCTCGTGTGAAAACGTATGTATGGAAAACGGCGGGCCTTGGATGAGTCACACCCGCAGCCGGGGCCGTCACCGTCAGAATCATTACAGCAGATCCATTTCCTTCAGCACAGTGCGCAGCTTTTCCTTCTGCTCAGCGGTCAGTTCCTGGATGGGATCCAGGCACTTGCCAACCGGCAGCCCCTGCATAACCAGCGCCTCCTTGATGGTCTGAGGGAAGGTACCCATGTTGGTGGCAATGCGCAGCGGTGCCAGTTTGTACTGGGCTGCCAGCGCGCCGGCATAGTCGCCGTCCTCCCACTTGTCATAGATGTCGGCGGTAATGCGGGGGGCGACATTGGCGCAGCTGGCAATGGCGCCGGTGGCGCCGTACATCAGTGCGGCAAAGATCATGGTGTCGCGGCCCATCAGCACGTTGAAATGATCCCGCTGGTCGGCGGTGAGGCGCAGGTACTCCTCCGCGTTGGTCATGTCGCCGGTGGAGTCCTTGACGGCTACAATGTTCTTGCAGTCGCGGGCCAGGCGGGCCACCGTGGCGGGGGCAATGGTGACGTTTGTTTTGGGTTTATTGTTGTATAGAATCACCGGCATCTCGGTGCTGTCGGCGATGGTCTTGTAGTAAGTATACAGCTCGTCCTGCGTCTGGCTGATAAACATGGGGGTCAACACGCTGACCGCGTCATAGCCGCCCACCTGCTCCACCAGCTTGATGAGATGGATCACACCGCGGGTGGTGATGTGATTGCAGCCGGCAAACAGCTGAATGGGGCGGCCCTTGCGGGTGGCTTTGCCCACCACAGCCTCCTTGACGGTGGTCAGGATCTTGACAAACTCGTCATCGTTGACCGCGTAGAACTCGCCGGTGGTGCCCAGCGGAAACAGACCGTGCACGCCGCCGTCCACCAGGCGCTTGCTCATCATGGCCAGCACGTCGTAGTTGACAGAGCCGTCATCGTGAAAAGGGGTAATGATGGGGGGTGTAATGCCATACGGTACAAACGCCATAAGAATCTTCCTTTCTGTCACCGGCGCGATCCAAACGGTCGCCGCCTGCCGGCATCCTCTTTTTCGGGTTTGATTCTATTATAAAAAACCCCCGCCGCAGTGCAATTGGCAGTTAGGCCAAAGGGGGCAGGCGTGTTTCATTGCAATCTGACAGTTTTTCACTTTTTTGTTTCATTCCGTTTCCGAATCATTGCATATTGAAACAAAAAGCAGATTTTTGTGGCGGCGAAACCTGTGTGTCCGGGAACCCGCTCACTGTTCAATCCCCAGCTTTTTGATCTTGCGCCACAGGGTGGTGGTGCTGATGCCCAGTTCCTGTGCTGTCAGCGCGCGGTTGCCATCGTTGCGGGCCAGCGCCTGGGCGATGCGCTGGGCCTCGCGGCTTTGGTTAGAGGGAAGCCGGGTCTCCTCGACCGGATCCCGGGCGGGGAACATCTGCTGCCACAGATGGCGGATAGCGCTTTCGTCAATGCTGCGATGCGTGGCAGTGAGCACCAGCCGTTCCATAAAGCTGTTGACCTGAATGATGTTGCCCGGCCAGTCATAGCTTTGCAGCAGCTGCATACCGCCGCTGGTGATGACATGGTAGCGGTGGAAAGTCTCACAGGTCTCCTCAAACGTCTTTTTCAGGATGTCTGCCAGGTCCTCCGGGCGCTTTTTCAGCGGCGGCAGGTCGATGCGCAGGCCGGCCAGCAGATAATACAGGTCCGAGCGGAACCGCCCTTCACAGGCAAGATCCCAAAGATCCACCTCGCTGGTGGCGATCAGGCGGGTATTCACATGGATGGGCCGTTCCAGATTGCGCTGGATCACCCGGCGATACCGCACCGCCTGGTAAATATTGGACTGCACCGTGTAGGACAGCTTGTCAATCTCCTGCAGCATCAGGGTGCCGTTTTCTGCTATGCCAAAAACGCCCAGGTCCACCTCCCCGTCCTTGTTCTTGTAGCCGGTGCCAAACAGCGTGGTCATCTGCTCATCCGGTTCCATGGTGGCACAGTTGAGCTGCACCAGCGGGCCGGTGGCGTTGGCACTGTTGTTGTGGATGCACTGGGCCAGCAGGCGGATCTCCGACCCCTGTGGCCCGGAAAGCAGAATGGGGCCTTCCGACTGGCTGAACAGACGGGCCTCATCCACCGCGCGGGACATGAGCGGCGAGCGGTGATGCACGTTGTCGAAGGTGCGCTGAGCCAGATTGCCCGAAAGCATCTGCCCGTCCTCCACCGCCGGGTCCAACTGGATGGTGCGGTGCACCTTGTGGCAGGAAAGGATCGCCCCCTCCATCTTGCCGTTTTCCAGCCGGATGGGAGCCAGAATGGCCACCATAGCCTGATAGTGAATGTGCAGGAAGGTGGAATAACTGCTGCCGCCCTGCAGCACGGTCTCGATCACCTCCGGTTCCAGGCCGGGGATCACCTCCTGCAGGGGCCGCCCTTTGAGGGACTCCAGGGTGGCACCCAGGTCCTTGAGCATGATCTCGTTGCAATTGACCACCTTGCCCGCGCGGTTGACCTGAATGTAACCGTTTGTGGTGTTGTTGAGCAGGGCATCGATCTGCGCGTTGGCGCGCTGGTTCATCTCATCCGCCTGCAGGACCGTCTCTGCGTTCTGGATGGCATCCTGGAAGGAATCGTCGCTGAAATCCAAAAACAGGCAGGCGGCACCGGCCTGCCGGGCCATCTCGACCGTCTTGTCGCCGCCGATGATCACATCCGGGTTGCTGCTCAGTGCCTCCCGGTTGACCTTGGCATACTCCTCCTCGGTGCGGTAGACGAAAATTTGCAGGTCCACGTTGAACAGCAGATTGCAGCAGCTGGTGTCACAGAGCATATCGTTGACCACAACCATTGCGACACGGGGCCTGGGGTTCTGGGTGAGCTGGTGCGCTTTGCGCAGAAGCAGGCCAATCCCCTGGGCGGTGAGGCGCACGCTGACCACCGGCACATTGAAATGCTCCCGGATGCGCAATGCCTGCAGACCGCGGGCGATCAGCACAGCGGCTCCCCGGCCGATGGAGGCCCGGGCTTCCTCCACCGCGTGTTCGGTGGCGATGCAGCGGATCTCGGTGACGGAGTCATGTCCGCGGGCCTGTTCCCGGGCCTGCCGGACCAGTTCCTCCCTGGGGAGCAGCATGGCAATATGGTTCATGAACCTTCCCCTTTCTGATGCGGTGCGCGGGGCATCCGTTCCCCGCCACACTGTGAAGTTGCTTTGTGATGCTATCGTCGTGAAATTATTTTACCAAAAGCGTAATCAAAAATCCATGAGCGGACACAAATACGCCCCCCAAAGCGGAGGACTCCTGCTTTGAAGGGCGGTACTGTTCCCGGCAAACGGTACCTGCCTCGGCCGGGGCGGGGCTCAGCGCACCATGCAGGGGCGCTTGGGATCAAACTTCCAGCCGGGGATCAGGTACTGCATACCCTTGGCGTCATCACGGGCGCCCAGGCAGTTGTCAACATACAGCTTGTGAGCCTTCATGACCTGGTCGCGGTCGACCTCAATACCAAGGCCGGGCTTGTCGGGCAGGTCGATGCAGCCGTCCACAATCTGCAGAGGTTCCTTGGTCAGGCGCTCGACGCCCTCCTGCCAGATCCAGTGGGTATCAATACCGTTCATGCGGCCGGGCACAGCGGCGGCAGTCTGAACCATCATGGCCAGGCTGATGTCAAAGTGGTTGTTGGAATGGCAGCCCCACATCAGGCCGAAGTCGTTGCACATCTGCCCCACACGGACCGAGCCGTTCATGGTCCAGAAATGGGGGTCGGCCAGAGGGATGTCCACACTGTTCAGGGCAATGCAGTGGGCCATCTGGCGCCAGTCGGTATCGATCATGTTGGTGGCAGTGGGCATACCGGTGGCACGGCGGAACTCAGCCATGATTTCGCGGCCGGAGAAGCCGTCCTCCGCACCGCAGGGATCCTCGCAGTAGGCCAGGACCTTTTTTAGTTCAGGGGCGATGGCCAGTGCCTGTTTCAGGCTCCAGCAGCCATTGGGGTCCAGGTCAACACGGGCCTCGGGGAAAGTCTCCTTGATGGCCTGAACCGCTTTCAGCTCCTCCTCGGGAGTAAGAACGCCGCCCTTGAGTTTGAAGTCCTCAAAGCCGTACTTCTTTTGGGCAGCCCTGGCCAGGGCAACAATGGCGTCGGGGGTCATTGCCTCCGCATGGCGCAGGCGATACCACTCGCAGTCGGCATCCGGCTCACTGTCATAAGGCAGGTCGGTTTTGGTGCGGTCGCCCACATAAAACAGGTAGCACAGAAAACGCACCCGGCTGCGCTGGACGCCGTCGCCCAGCAGAGCTGCGGCAGGCACCCCCAGATATTTGCCCAGCAGGTCCAGCAGCGGAGCCTCGATGGCGGTGACCACATGGACGCCGGTGCGCAGATCAAAAGTTTGCTGGCCGCGGACGTCGTCCTTGATGTTGGCAGTCAGCCAGTCGTTGACGGCCTTCAGGGTGTTTTTGTAGGCGCCGATGCTGGTGCCTTCCACCAGGTGCCTCACATCCTCCAGGGCCTTGGTGATCTTCTGACCGCCGGGAACCTCGCCCACGCCGGTGGCCCCGGTGGAGTCGGTGAGAATCACGATGTTGCGGGTGAAATAGGGAGCATGCGCACCGGACAGGTTCAGTTCCATACAGTCCTTGCCGGCAACAGGATAAACCTCCATCTTGGTAACAACAGGTGTCATTGGCCAATCTTCCTTTCTCTCATTTGCTGGACCGGGCGGCGCCGATGGCAGCCCGGTCGCTCCAATGTTCTTATCTGCAATCATAGCAGCAAGGCCGCCCCCCGGCAATCGACAAAAATCACCAAAGGGAGCGGCCCACGTTGTAATGTTTCAACGAGATTGCAGTTTTATTGCATTCTCATTTCATTTTTGTTGCACTTGGTCGTGAGGTTGATGGAGTTCCTCCTCGGCTGACCAGAGCAACCCCTTCAGGAAACCGGTGGGGTAAGCGAAGGCCCCCAGCATGCCGCCCATGGAGGGATGCCCAGCAAAGGCATGGTCGATGGAGAAATACCCCTGAAACCCGCAGCGGACAAACTGTTTCATGATAGCATACATATTGGCATAGCCGTCCTCACAAAGAGTCTCCTCAAAGCGGGGCAGTTTGGAGGAAACATTGCGGAAATGCACCACCAGAATTTTGTCCGCCTGGCAGTACCGGCGAATATCCTCCATCAGATCGCCAAAGCGGTCGCCGCCCTCCAGCCAACAGCCCACACAGAGCTTCATGCCCAGTGCTGAGCTCTGGTTTGCCAGAGCAAAGGCACGGTCATAGTCGGCGCTGCGGTAGATCAGACTGGCAACTCCACCCAGGCTGGGCACCGGCGGATCGTTAGGATGCAAGGCCATACGGACGCCGCAGGACTCACAGACGGGAAGCATTCTTTCAAGAAAATAGAGGAAGGTGTCCCACATTTCTTCCGATGGATAGACCCTGTCATTGGCGATGGGGCGGCTCTCGATCTCCTCCAAATCGGCATAGGCGGAAACGCCTCCCCGCGTGTGAGGACAGGCTGCCCGCCCGGTACGAAAAATGCCGTTGGGCTGCCATGCCACCGAGACAATCTTGACCCCCAGCCGGGCGGAAAGGCGGACAAAGTCCTGAAACTGTTGGATCTGCTCATCCCGGTCCGCGCGGCCGAGAATGATGGAAGGATTCTTTTGCAGGGGCGGGCAAGCCAAATCGGATATTTCCAGATCAAAGTGAGCCAGACGTTCCTGCTCCCGGGCGAGGGTTTCGTAAGTAGTGTCGGCAGGCATGACGTTCAGGTTCAGGTAACGTACACCCATCTCGCGGATGAACGCCAATTCCTCATCGGTATGGCCGATACGGGCCGGGACCTGTACTTTGGCAGGCACAGTGTTTTCCTCCTTTCGGATGGGCACAAACTGCAGAGGAGGGGCTGCGCAGTCCGGGCAGATAACACCAGACAGCGGCCCCTCCTCTTTTGGGCTTAAACCTTCTGCTCAGGACGCGTCAGAATGTCCTTACTTTGCTTCGGGATAAATGTCGGGATACATCTTCTTGACAGCATCGGCGCGGTTACGCAACACATCGCCCCAAACATAGTCACCAATCCAAACACGGTAGTCCGAACGGTCGGCAGGGATGTTGGGCTTCACATTGCCCTGGTTCAAGTGGCTGGGCAGGCAGATGTCGATCTTCCAGTCAGCCAGTTCCAGGCAGTCGCGGATGAAAATGTGAGGCAGTTCGGTGGACAGATTGTTGTCGTGCAGGAATTCGGGCGACATCATGCCAATGCCGATGCCGCCGTGCATTGCACAGTGGAAAACCTCGCCGGTCTCATCATCCTTGTCATCAAAATAGAAGGAGGTAGCGCCAGGGGTGTGGCCGGGGGTCAGGCGGGTGTGCACCGAAAAGCGGCCCAGGTCAATGGTCTTGCTGTCATCGTAGAAATGATCAACGCGGTAATCCACCATAGGCAGCGGATCTGTCAGGTCCTTGTGCAGCTGATGCTGCTCTTCATCGATGGAGGAGAGGTAGACCTCGGCACCGGTCATTTCTTGTAAATAGCGGGCACCGTTCACATGATCCCAGTGCCAGTGGCTGAGCAGAATTTTTTTGATATCACGGGGATTGTAGCCAATGCGGTAGATGCCGTCCAGCAGCAGGTAGAAGGAGGCGCGGTAGCCGGTATCAATCAGCATCAGACCTTCCTCACCGCAATCCAGCAGGTAGGCACAGACGTCATCCTGGCCGCCCACTTGCCACACATGTGGAGCAGCGCGATAGGGTGCCACCGCATACTTCCAGGGATGCTCCAGATCATCACCGCAGCGGGGATGTTCAACCGGGGCGTAATACAGTTTCTTTTCCATAGTGTTATTCCTTTCCGGCATAATGTTCAGGATAATATCCTTTGACGACCTCGGCGCGGCCGAGCATCGTCTCTTTCCATGCATAGTCTGCCACCCAGACGCTGTAATCGTTGCGGTCAACAGGAATATTGGGCAGCACATTCCCCATGTTCAGGTGGCTGGGCAGCATGATGTCCACCTTCCAATCAGCAATTTCGATGGTTTCATCCACAAAGTGATAGGCGATCTGCTTTGTAAGGCTCCACTCTTCCAGATTTTCGGGACGCATCATCGGCACGCCGATGCCGCCGTGCATAGCACAGGTGTAGGTTTTGCCGCTCTTGTCATCAGTATCATCAAAGCGGAACACCATGGCGCCGGGGGTGTGGCCGGGGGCCAGCTTGGTCTCAATGGTGAAGCGCCCCAGCTTAACCGGGATGTTGTCATCGTAGAAATTGGTAACGGTGTAATCGATCATCGGCATATGATCTGTGCGGTCCTTGTGCATCTGATGCATGACTTCGTCCTCTTTGGACAGCCAGATCTCACACCCGGACATCTCCGCCAGATAACGGGCACCGTTCACGTGATCCCAATGCCAGTGGCTGAGCAGAATCTTTTTGATATTGCGCGGGTCGTACCCCAGGCTCCAGATCTGATCCAGCATCAGATAAAAGGAGGATGCATAACCGGTATCGATCAAAATTAAACCCTCGCCGCTATCCAGCAGGTAGGCACAGACATCGTCCTGGCCGCCCACTTGCCATACATGCGGGGCAACACGGTAGGCAGCCACCGCATATTTCCAAGGGTGTTGGATGTCATCGCCAAAGCGGGGATGATTGACCGGCGCATAATAAATCTTTTTTTCCATTGTGTAAAGGGACCTCCATCAGAATACCTCTAACGCCCCCGGCGGAACACCGGGCAACTGCCCCGCATTCGGCCGGGGGCGTCGTGCAAGAGGTTTTACGCGCTGTGGATTTACAGCCGCCGTTTCATGTCAGTACATTGGGTAGAGCAGCGTTGCCGAGATTGCGCAGGTTACAATGGCGATAATGCAGTATGGCAGCGTGAAGCGCAACACCTTTGCCGGGTTGTAGCCCGCAGAGGCGTAGGCAACGGCAGCCTCGCCGGAACCGGAGGGGAAGGCAATGGCAAAGTAGTTTGCTGTGCCGATGATCAGGATCAAGCCGCGGGGATCCCAGTGGCCGGCCATAGCCACGGAAGCGGCGATGGGAATCAGAACCGACTGGGTGCCCATGTTGGAGATGAAGGTGGTCATCACGACGGTAACAGCGGAGAAGATCAGCGCGATGATGAACGGCTGATCCACGTTGCCCAGCACGGACAGCAGGCCATTGCCGATCAGATCACCGGCACCGGAAGCGGACAGCGCATCGGCAACAGTCAGAACGCCAGCCAGCATCCAGGTCATGTCGGCAGTCATATGCTTGACCGTCTCAGGCACGCCCATGCAACCGGTGAAGATCAGTACCAGGACACCGGCAGCGGGAGCAATATACATCAGGTTGCCGGTCCAGGTGTTGAGCAGCATGATGGCCATGACGGCAATGAACACAACGTAAACGATGATCTGTTTGTTCTTGGGCAGCAGGTCGGCGGCAGTACGCTTTTTCAGCTTGCTCTCGTCGACGGCAGTGTCGTCCTTGGGCATCAGCTTCCAGCAGAAGATGCAGTAGATAGTCAGGCAGACAGCAGGGATAATGGCAAAGATGAAGGGATCCAACATCTTAATTTGGTAGGCCGGATCGGTGATCATATCGCCGGCCATGGCGTTCAGCTGAGCAAAAGTGGTGGCACCCAGGCCGATGGGGGTACGGAACTTCCAGGCAACCATAACCCCCAGAAGAGGCAACATAATGCGTTTGGCAGTGACATTGCCGGTGTGGCTCAGAGTGTTCAGGAAAACGATCAGGATTGCGATACAGGCGGTGGTGGGGATGAACTGCGCCATAACAATGCCAACAGCATAGAAGGCGAGGATCAGGCCCATACCACTTTTACCTTTCAGGCGATCCAAAAACTTGCTGATGTAATCCACCAGGCTGGTCTTGGTGATGGCCTGGCTTAACGCCAGCATGGGAGCGATCAGGATGACGATTTTATTGGCAAAACCACTGAATGCAGTCTCGACATCCACAACGCCGGTTGCCGCCAGCAGCACGCAGCAGGTCATCGTCGTTACGCCGAACGGGACCTTGTTAATGATGAACATTACCATCATAAAGGCGGTAATGGCCAATACGATATACATATCCATGTTTTGAAATTCCTCCTGTTTCGGATGCAGATTCTCAGGATTAAGCCCAACCAACCGTGGCCACAGTTGTTTGTTTGGTAGCTTCATCATAACAGTATGGTTCAGTGTCAACAATCGACAAATACAACCAAATGGCGGGCCTTCTCTTGTGGCATTTTAACGAATCTGCGTTTCCGTTCCAGATTCATTTCAAGCATATTGCAAAGTTTTTCATATCAGGAAGCATCTCAGGATCGCATTTCCCAGGACACAATCGTATAAAAAACTGCGGGTGCAGTTTTGGGAAGTCTGCACCCGCAGTGGTTGGTTCTGTCTTAAGTTACATGTTTTTCACAACAGCAGCCCGGCCGCCAGCAGCAGCAACAACAGGCCCACATTACATAAGGTAAACCAAAGGAAGTATTTTCCCCGCAGCTGAGGGGCTTCGCGGACGATCTGCTTGTAGGAAATCAGGCTGGCCATGGAGGCAATCAGCGTGCCCAGGCCGCCCAGATTGCAGCCAACAATCAGGGCCGGCCAATCCTGCGTAAAGCCGGAAAGTAAAAGCGCCGCCGGCACATTGCTGATGACCTGGCTGGCCAGCACGGCGACCAGCTCCACCCGGCCGTCCAGCGCCGCCACCAAAAAGTCGCGGAAAGGGCCGATCCGCCCGGCGTTGCCGATAAAGACAAAGAAAGCCACAAAGGTACCCAGCAGCGAGTAATCCACCTGGGCCAGCAGATGCCTGTCCGTGATCAGCAGATAGACAGCCACCACGGCCGCGATGGCCAGCGGCGGCACCAGGTCAAAGATCCCCAGCAGGCAAAGGGCAAACCCTGCCAGATAGACCGCCAGCCGGCCAGGGCGCGCCACTGCGGTGTCCACCTGGACATGCTGGATGGTTTCTGACTTTTGAACCAGCACAAGGATGACCAGGCATACCCCGGATATGGCCACATAGGGCAGCATCAGCCCGCACAGCGCGCCAAAGCTCATGCCCGCCCTGCCATAGAGATAGAGATTTTGGGGGTTGCCCATGGGGGTGAACATACTGCCCAGGTTAGCCGCCACCGTCTGCAGCACCACCAACGGAATCATCAGCCGCCGCTGCCCCGCCATGGTCAGCACGGTGAAGGCGAAGGGCACAAAGGTGATGAGTGACACATCATTGGTAACGATCATGCTGAAAAAGAAGGGCAGAAACACCAGCACCAGCAGCATCCCCCGGGAGGTCCTGACCCGGCGCAGCAGGCGCCCGCCCAAGCAGCCGAACAGTCCCGCCTGTTGGAAGCCCTTCATCACTGCCATCAGGCTGAACAGCAGCGCCAGCGTTTCCCAATCGATATAGCCGGTGTATTCCGCGTCCGGCGGCACCACAAAGGCGGAGAGAACTGCCAGCACCACCGCCACCGAGAGAACCGTCTCGGCACGCACAAAGCGGAGCAGGCGTTTGACAGACTGGGGCATGAAAAAGACTCCTTTGCAATGATCTTGCACCGGCGCAAAAAGTGACCGATGGGGCATCGGTCACAGGCTGTCGAAAAAACAGAATTCATCTTTCTGGACGGGCACGCGCCAGCAGCAGCGCCGTGCAAAGACCGTCAGACGCTATTATAACATTGCGGGGGCAGAAATACAATCATTGCCGGCAGGCAGGCTCTCCCCTGCCCCGGCACGGTTTGGCACAAACAGAACCGCCGCCCCGGGGCAGCGATTTTCCTCCCGGAGCGGCTGGTTTTTGCAGATTGGATGCAGTGCTGATGTATCGGCTCAGACCAACAGTTTTGCGCCCACATGCTTCATTGGCTTATTCACCTGGCGAGAGGTTATCCCCACAAAGATGGCCGCAGCAACGGTGCCCTCCCGCACACCGGACAGCCGGTGCAAAAATGCAAAGCCCAAAACCACGGCGATCAGGACCATGGAGCAGTCCACACATACCTTGGCGCTGGCAAATTTCAGCTTGAACACCTTGCACAGTGCCAGGGCGACCCCCTCGCCCGCCATGGTGACCACATCGGCGGTGACCTCAAAGCTGACGCCTGTCCCCACCAACAGGATACCCGCAATGCAGAAGATCCACTGCTGCCAGTAGGTTGTGGGGTTAATGCTTTGAAGCAGCCAGACGGAGAAATCGCACAGATAGCCAAACGCCATGGCCACCGGCACCTGAACCAGCTGCACCAGCTGAAACCGTCGGCGCAGCAGCACGATCTGCAGCAGAACCAGGCAGCAGTTGAACAGGATGGTGGTTTGGCCCACCGTCAAAGGCGTGATATCATCGCTGAGGACATAAGGAACGCTGGACACAGGAGATGTGCCCAGCCCGGCTTTGATGGAAAATCCCACTCCCAGGGACATGATAAACAGCCCAACCAACAGCATAAGATAACGGCGGACAAGATTTGCAGGGGTACGCTCTTTCACTCAACCATCTTCCTTTCTCTTTGTCAGGGCATCCCAGACATGGTCCAGCGCACAGCACAGCTGCTGCAGCTGATCCTGCGTCAGGTCGGCTGCAGCCTTCTGATCCGCTGTGGCAAAGGCACGGTCCATTGCTTGGGCGGCGGCCTGCCCTTTTGCGGTCAGCGTCACATACAGCGAACGGCGATTGCCCTCGTGCTGGGCGCGGGCAATCAGCCCGTCCCGCTCCATTCGGGTCAGGATACTGCCCACCGTGGCCGGCTCGATCTCGCAGTGCAAGGCGATAGCCTTTTGGTTGCTCTCCCCTGCGCCCAGCAGATACTCCAAAACCTTGGGCTGCCCCGGGGAGAGTCCCAGGGCAGCAGCCTGGGCCATGATTTCCCGATTCATGGCTGCCTGCGCCCGCAGAAGCAGCTGATGTAGCGGCAGCTGTGCCATGTTGTGAACCCTCTTTCCCAAATTGCTCTATCTGAACAGAAGCAAGTCATTTAATAAGTTTGCTTACTGTATCAATTATTATAATAAGTATACTTATATTTGTCAACTCCCGCGTCCACCCCCCCCCTTGACGGACAGCGCGGTCCCGTGCCATACTATAACCCGAAGGGCGGCGGCCGGTGCCGCGCCGCTGCCCAAACAAAGCAAAAAGGACAGGTGTTTTCCATGCCGGATATTTCCCTGAAAGGCAAAACCATTGTTCTGGGCGTGACAGGCGGCATTGCTGCCTACAAGATGCCCAACGTGGCCCACCAGCTGGTCAAGCTGGGGGCCGACGTTCATGTTCTGATGACCAAAAATGCCACCGAGTTCATTGCGCCGCTGGTGTTTGAGACATTGACCAACCGCCGCTGCATCGTGGATACCTTCGACCGCAATTTCCAGTACGACGTGGCCCATGTCTCGCTGGCCAATGCGGCGGACCTGATGCTGATTGCGCCGGCCACCGCCAATGTGATTGCCAAGTTGGCCCATGGCCTGGCCGATGATATGCTGACCACCGTAACACTGGCCGCCCATTGCCCCAAGCTGGTGGCCCCCGCCATGAATACCCATATGTTGGAAAACCCCATTACCCAAGACAACCTGAAAACACTGGAGCACTATGGCTTTACCGTGATTCCGTCGGGTTCGGGGCTGCTGGCCTGCGGTGATGTGGGGTCTGGCCGCCTGCCGGAGGAGAGCGTTCTGGTGGACTACTGCCTGCGGGAGCTGGCCTGCAAGAAAGATATGCAGGGCATGAAGGTGGTGGTTTCAGCAGGGGCCACCTGTGAGCCGATGGACCCGGTGCGGTATATCACCAACCATTCCACCGGCAAGATGGGCTGCGCGGTAGCCCGAGCCTGCATACTGCGCGGCGCCGACGTGACGTTGTTGGGGGCGGCCGCGGCACAGCTGCACCTGCCGTTTGTGCGGACTGTCCCCTTCACCACTGCCAGGGACCTGTTTGAGGCGGTGAAAGCCAACGCCATGGACGCCGATGCACTGGTGATGGCAGCCGCCGTGGCGGACTATCGACCGGCTGCCGTGGCGCAGGACAAAATCAAAAAGAGTGACGGCGATCTGACGCTGGCGCTGGAGCGCACCGACGATATCCTTGCCTGGGTGGGCGAACACAAACCGGCGGGATTGTACCTGTGCGGGTTCTCGATGGAGACCCGGGACCTGATTGAGAACTCCACCGCCAAGCTGAACAAAAAGCACCTGGACCTGATTGTAGCCAACAACCTGAAAGTCCCCGGCGCCGGGTTTGGGGTGGACACCAACGTTGTAACGCTGATTTCTGCGCGTGGTGCCGAGTCTCTTCCGCTGCAGAGCAAGGATGCTGTGGCCATGCGTATCGCCGACGAGATCGTGCGGGCCAAGCAGCAGGGCTAACCCATTCTGCAGCCGCCTGTGCGTGCGGCGGCCCCCGTTCCTGTCATTTTGCACAGAACCGGGGGCCGCTTTTTTGCCTGTTGCTGAATCTTTTCGCCGGGCCAATTTGCCATCGATAGTTTACAAACCATTCACAAAGTTGGCACAGCAGACGCGTATACTTTAGATAGATAAACCGGTTTGCAAGCCCGGTTTAAGCAGGATCAGCCCGTGGCAGCAACGGTTGCCGCCCGGCGGTCCAGGGGCGCCCCGGCCGGGGAATCCTCCGGTCAGGCCGGTGCGGCGAACGAGGTGCCGCACCGGCTCCGCCCCGGCAAAATTATTCGACAAAGGAGAGACATCCGCCCATGAACCTGCTGTTTTTCCTGACCCCAAAACAGGATGTGCTGTATATCTACGAGGATTTTACCCTGCGCCAGGCCCTTGAAAAATGGTCCAATCAGCGCTACGCCACCATTCCGGTGCTCCGCCGCAACGGAGAATATCTGGGTATCATCAGCGAGGGCGACCTGCTGTGGGGCATCAAGAACATCCATGGCCTGGACCTGGACGCCAGCGAGGACGTGCCGGTCTCCAGCTTTCCCCGCCGGCGCAACTACAAAGCGGTACCGGTAACCACAGATATGCGTACCCTGGTGGAGGCCGCTGTGGACCAAAACTTTGTTCCGGTCGTGGATGATCGGAACGTGTTCATTGGCATTGTTCCCCGTACCGCGATCATCAAATACATGCTGCGCCGGATGGATTCCAGCAGCGAGACGACCCAGTTTTCCACCCGGGCTGTTAAAAAGCAGCTGATGCAGGCCCAATCCTGATTCTGTTACTCCTCCAACACCTTCTCCCGCCCGGACAGCAAGCGCACCGGGCGGGATTTTTATTGGCATACAAAAGGCCCGCTGCGGGGCAAACCTCGCAGCGGGCCTTTGTGGTTTTGTGCAGTAAGAAAAAACTTACTTCAGCTCGACCTTGGCGCCGACCTCTTCCAGCTTCTTCTGCATCTCCTCGGCGTCGGCCTTGGAAGCATTCTCCTTCAGCTTGGCGTTGGGGGTCTCGACGAGCTTCTTGGCATCCATCAGGGAAGCACCGGTCAGCTCCTTGACGGTCTTGATGACCTGCATCTTGGAAGCGCCGACATCAACCAGGACGACGTCGAACTCGGTCTTCTCTTCCTCAGCGGGAGCGGCAGCAGCGCCGGCAGCGGCGGGAGCAGCAGCGGCAACAGCGGAAACACCGAACTCCTCGCAGATGGTGTCAACGAGCTCTTTCAGCTCAAGAACAGTCATAGTCTTGACAGACTCGACAATGGCAGTGATCTTCTCAGAAGCCATGATAGTTACCTCCATGTAAATTTTTGATCTCGCAGGATCGAATTGCTTGGTTTGCGGCCGCATTACGCGGCCATCGTCATGCGGCAGTGATCAGGCAGCGGGCTCTTCGCTCTGCTTGTCGACAACAGCCTGCAGGCTGACAGCCAGACCGCCGATGATGCCGGACAGAGAGCCGGCCAGCATGGACAGCAGGCCTTCGCGGTTGGGCATGGTGGACAGGCTGCGGACACCTGCAGCATCCATGACCTGACCATCGCAGAAGCCGCCTTTGACGGCAAAACGCTTGGTCTTGTCGGCATCAGCAAACTTGCACAGAATGCGAGCTGCGGCAGCGGGGTCCTCGGGGGAGATTGCGATGGCAGTGTCACCCTTGAAGCACTCGGCCAGAGCCTCGTACTTGGTGCCCTTAACAGCCAGGCGCAGCATGGTGTTCTTGACGACGGTGTACTCAACGCCGGCCTCACGCAGCTCCTTGCGGAGCTTGGTGTCATCGGCAACGCTGATGCCGTTGTAGGAAACGACAACGCCGGCCATCGCGGAGTTCAGCTTCTCGTTGAGCTCCTTAACGTATGCCTGCTTGGCAGCCAGAATCTTGTTGCTGGGCATTTGGATTCACCTCATTTCGTTTCCAGTATGAAAAAAGCCTCTTGCTCGGCTTTGGGCCGGGAAAGAGGCTTGAAAATGCTTTTGCAATCAAACACCACGTTTCTCGGCAGGCTGAGCAAACTCAATTATGCTGAAATCAGCACCTGCTGTCTTCAAAACAGCTTAATTAGTATACCGCAGAGACGCGGGTTTGTCAAGCATCATTTTTGCCGGGACAGCAAAAATCAGACACCGTACTTCAGGGTGTTGACGCGGACGCCGGGGCCCATGGTGGTGGCAACGGTGGCGCTCTTGAAGTACTGGCCCTTGGCAGCAGCGGGCTTTGCCTTGGCGATGGCCTCCAGAACGGTGTCCAGGTTGGTCATCAGCTTGTCGGCGCCGAAGGAAGCCTTACCGATGGGCACATGGATGATGTTCTGCTTGTCCAGGCGGTACTCGATCTTACCGGCCTTGGCCTCGGTGACGGCACGGCCCACATCGGGGGTAACGGTGCCGGCCTTGGGGTTGGGCATCAGGCCACGGGGGCCCAGGATTTTACCCAAACGGCCAACACGGCCCATCATGTCCGGGGTGGTGACCAGGACATCAAAGTCCAGGTAGCCGCCCTGGATCTTGGCGATCAGGTCGTCATCACCGACTTCTTGGGCGCCGGCAGCCTCGGCGGCCTTGGCGGCGTCGCCCTTGCAGATGGCGATGACGCGAACGTTTTTGCCGGTGCCGTTGGGCAGAACAACAGCGCCGCGGACCTGCTGGTCAGCATGGCGGCTGTCAACACCCAGGCGGACATGCAGCTCAACCGTCTCGTCGAACTTGGCCTTGGCGGTCTGGCAGCAGAGAGACAGAGCCTCCTGCGGATCATAGATTTTGGTACGGTCGATCAGCTTGGCGCTTTCGGCATATTTCTTACCGTGATTCATTACTCATTCCTCCTGTGTGGTGGTTATCGGATCAATTCCTCCCACATATTGGTCGGGCGGTTACTCCTCGACGGTAACGCCCATGCTGCGGCAGGTGCCCTTGATCATGCTGACGGCAGCTTCCAGGGAAGCAGCGTTCAGGTCGGGCATCTTCTGCTTGGCGATCTCCTCGGCCTGGGCCAGGGTGATGGAGCCGACCTTGTTCTTGTTCGGCACGCCGGAAGCAGTCTCGATGCCGGCGGCCTTCTTGATCAGGACCGGGGCCGGCGGAGTCTTGGTGATGAAGCTGAAGGAGCGGTCAGCGTAAACCGTGATGACAACCGGGATGATGTAGCCGATCTGGTTCTTGGTACGCTCGTTAAACTCCTTGGTGAACGCCATAATGTTGACGCCCTTCTGGCCGAGAGCGGGGCCGACGGGCGGGGCCGGAGTTGCCTTGCCGGCGGGAATCTGCAGCTTAATGTAGCCAGTGATTTTCTGTGCCATTGTAATTTGCACCTCCAAAATTTGTGGTGAGTTGCGGCCCGCGGTGCAGGCCTCCCACGAGTGCACGGGCTGTGCACTCTATAAAAACCGCGTGCGGTCTTTAACCGGAAAACTGTGTGCCGCAATCCAGCGGCGGGGCGGCAGCCAGCGCTGCCTGGGGATCACAGCAGCTTGACCTGGGACAGGTCCAGCTCTGCGGGGGTTTCGCGGCCAAACATCGAGATCTTGACGCGGACCTTGCGGGCCTGGGTGTCAATCTCCTCGACAGTGCCAACGGAACCGGCCATCGGGCCACCGGTCAGCTCGACCGTATCGCCCACTGCGTAATCGACGCGGGGACCAGAGACCATCTCGACGCCCAGCTTGGCAACCTCCTCCTCAGAGAGAGGCTCCGGCTTGGAGGCCGGGCCGACAAAACCGGTGCACCCGCGGGTATTGCGGACGATGTACCAGGTATTGTCGTTCATCACCATTTTGATGAAAACATAGCCGGGATAGATCTTGTGCTGGACTTCCTTCTCGCCAATCTTGTTGCCGTTTTTGTCCAGCTTGTCCTCAATCACAGTCTCAGTGGGGACTTTGACATCGCAGATCAAGTCCTGAAGGCGGCGGTTTTCGACCATTGTCATCAGGTCCTGGGCCACTTTGTTCTCATAACCGGAATAGGTATGGGCCACATACCAGAAAGCCTGTTCAGCCATGGTTCACGCCTCCTGTTTGCATCATGCGCCGATCATCAGGTGGATGGCCTGGCCAAAGATGAGATCCAGAACAACCAGCACCACCGCAGCGACCAGCACGACGACCAGCACGGTGATGGTGTTGACGCGAACCTGCTTTTTGCTGGGCCATACGACCTTTTTCAGCTCGCTCTTGGTATCTTTGAAATACTTGCCGACGCGACCGCAGAAATTCTTAAAGCGGGTGAACAGACCCGGCTTTTTCTGTGCAGGCTTTTTGTCGGCCTTCTTGTCGGTCTGGTCGCCCTTGGCGGCGGTGGCAGCTTTCTTATCAGCCATGTTACAGCTCCGCCTTTCTTACTTCGTCTCGCGGTGAACCGTATGCTTCTTGCAGAAGCGGCAGTACTTCTTCACTTCCAGACGGTCAGGGTTGTTCTTTTTGTTCTTGGTCTTGTTATAGTTGCGCTGTTTGCATTCCGTGCAGGCAAGAGTGATTTTGACAGTCATGTTTCGGCACCTCCAATAATCGGTTGATAAAGCCTCCCTCGTGCTTGCGGCCGCCCAAAAAAGGGCACAAAAAAACAAACCCGCAAAAGAGGTGATACAATAGTAGCATACCCGGTCCCCAAAGTCAAGCGCTCTGTGGTGGGTTTTTGAAAAAAGTGTCCGGCCGGCACAGACGGCCGGCCGGACACTTTGAAAACGGGGAAGGCGGTGATGGCGCCGGTGCGCGGCAAGCCGCGCGGCGGTCCGGGATGTTACTCGGTGCGCAGGGCCGTGGCCGGGTCCTGTTTTGCCGCCTTGCGGGAGGGGATCAGTCCGCCCAGCAGGGTCAGAATAACGCTGAGTAGCACCAGGATAATGGACGCCCCCACCGGCAGCACCGCGTTGACCTCGTTGGAATTGGCAAGATGATGGATCAGCATATTGCCGGGGATGAGCAGCAGCAGCGTGCAGCCGATGCCGATCAGTCCGGCAGCCAGACCGATCATAAAGGTTTCGGCGTTGAATACCTGGGAAATGTTGCCCTTGGACGCGCCGATGGCGCGCAGAATTCCAATTTCCTTCTTGCGTTCCAATACGCTGATATAGGTGATAACGCCGATCATGATGGAGGATACCACCAGCGAGATGGCCACAAAAGCCACCAGCACATAGCTGATGATGTTGATGATGTCGGTGACCGAGGACATCAGGGTCCCCACCAGGTCGGTGTAAGTAATGACCTTTTCCTCCTGGCCGCTGCCCTCCATCCGGGCGTTGTAGCCATCCAGGATGTCAAGCACTTTTTCTTTGGCCTCAAAATTGATGGGGTAAATGCTGATACTGCCGGGTTCGTCCGGGCTGGCGTACCCCAACGCCTGCAGGTTGCCGTCATAGGTGGTGGACTGGCTGGTCATCAGGCTCATCAGCAGTTCGCTGAGCTCTTCCTCGCTCATGTTGACTGTGATGGCATTGCCGAAGGCCTCTGCGTCCACGTTGAAGGCGTCCTTGAAGGAATCCTCCAGCTGTGCCATGGCATCCTCCATGCCGGAGGTGATGCGGGTTTCCAGCGTCTGGCCCAGCGCGGGCATCATCTGGGACATGAACTGGTTCATCACCTGGGGCATGACCTGTTGCATAATCTGCGTGACAATCTGCTGCACCAACTGGGTCATTGCCTGCTGCATCTGGCTTTGGATCTGCTGCTGGGCGCCGGCCATCTGGCTGCCCAGCCACTGGTTCAGCTCGCTGGTGTCAACCATGCCGGCCACGCCCTCGGCGATCACGCTGCGGGCCGCATCGGTCTGCAGGTAGGCCAGCAGGTAGTCCCCTACCCTGGCCGGATCGGTCATATTGTGGGTCTGGGCATAGTCCTGGTAACCCTGCAGAACCTGCTGGGCCACAAACTCCAGCTGCTCAGGGGTGATCTGTTTGTCCTTGGAGGAGGCAATGATTTCAGCCGCGCCATCGGCCAGCATCTTCTGGGCCTCCTCAGTTCCGAGATACTCGGCCAGATACTGGCGGTAGGCCTCCGGGTCAGAGTCATCATATCCCTGGCTGATGATCCACTGCCGATAGCCGGACATCACATTAGTGACCAGCTCCTCCAGCTGCTGGGCCGAGAGGGTCAGGCCGCTCTCTTCCAATACCTGGTCGAGGGCATCCGCCATAACCTGGCAGGCTTCACGGCTTTGCAGGTAGGTGCAGAAATATTCATCCAGGCGGGTGAAGTCCATCTCCGGATGATCGGCGGCGTAGACCTTGTACCCGTCCAGCAGCTGCTGTGCCAGGGTGGAAAGCTGCTCCTGCGTCACATTGAACTTCACGTGGCTGAGCATGGCGGACAGATCCATCTGGCCCAGATTCATCCCGGACAGATCCAGCCCTGAGAGATCCATGCCGGACAGGTCCATCCCGGACAAATCCATGCCTGAAAAGTCCATGCCGGAAAGATCCATCCCCTCAAACTGGGAGGGGTCCATCGTCATGTCTGAAAAATCGAAGGCTCCGCCCATATCCAGCTGCAGCGCGTCGGCATCGAAGGTGAACGCATCCCGCATGGCGCCTTCGTCCACGGTGAAGAGGTCGGCCAGATCCAGGCGTTCCTCATCGCTCTCCTCGCCGAAGGGGTCCCCGGTAAACACGTTGATGCCGGGGTTGGCCAGCTGCTGCCGGACAATCTCGCTGTTGGCCGCCGCCTCCATAATATGTTTGGTGAGGCTGGCCGGATAGTTGATGCCGGGGCTGAGCATGGTGGCCGCCGCGTCCTCATCCGGCTGGACAATGCCCACAATGGTCAGGTCCTCGCCATTTTTCACCAGATTGAGCATGTAGGCCTTGTTGTCCGACTTGTCGGTCCAGACGTTGTACTCGTCGTCATACTCGTAGTAGTCGGCGGCGTTGACCAGTTTGAAGGTGATGCCCAGGATGTCATCATAGGAATAGCCGGTGATGTCATCCGGAACAGTTACCGTCTCCTCCTCGGCAAACTGTTCCACCATGTGGTCCAGCTCCGAGCCGGGGCGCAAGCCCAGCGTGTAGATCAAAAAGTCGCTGATGCTGCCGCCGCCGGTGAGCACCAGCACACACTCGTTGGAATTTTCCGGCCAGCGGCCCGCCTTGACGGTATACTGGTCCTCATAAAGGGCGGTGTCCTCCGGCATCTGGTAAAAGACGTCGGTGCTGACCATGGAGGACATCATGCTGTTGGAGCTGTTGGTGGAGCCCAGCCCCAGTGGCGCAAAGGAGGTGTCCGGGTTGACCTGGCGGTAGCTGTCCTCCTGCAGCAGATAGATCTGTGGCTGAACATTGTACGAATACTCCACCGCCTTGGTAAAGCCCTCGATGCCGCTTTCGCCGCTTTCCAGATAAGTTTTGAGGGAGGCCAGATCGTTGGAGCCGATCTTGGAGAAGGTCTGGGTGATCATGTCGATCACGTTGACCTCATACTGGGGTTTGCTCCCGTCCCCCTGGTCCATCATGCTGGCCATCATGCCGGCCATATCCAGGCTGGCGCTCTGGATGGAGAGCGGATATTCAGACAGGGTGTCCTCCTCCACGCTCTCTATGTACTGGTTGACGCCGGTGGACAATGAGAGGATCAATGCAATCCCGATGATGCCGATGGACCCCGCAAAAGCGGTGAGCAGCGTGCGGGCCTTTTTGCTGCGCAGGTTCTGGAAGCTCAGGGCCAACGCCGTCAGGAAAGACATGGAGGACCGGCGGGCCCACTTTTTGTGTACCGGCTCCTTCTCAGCTTCAGGCGGCGTGTAGGGGTCCGTGTCGGCGCGGATGACACCATCGGTCAGACGAACGATACGGGTTGCATACTTGTCCGCCAGTTCGGGGTTGTGGGTGACCATGATAACCAGCCTGTCCCGGGCCACCTCCTTCAGCAGTTCCATGACCTGGATGCTGGTTTCGCTGTCCAATGCGCCGGTGGGCTCGTCGGCCAGCAGAACATCCGGGTCGTTGACCAGCGCGCGGGCAATGGCCACGCGCTGCATCTGGCCGCCGGAGAGCTGGTTGGGATGCTTGTTGCGGTGCTTGCCCAGGCCCACCTTCTCCAGCGCCTCGATGGCGCGGCGGCGGCGTTCGGCGCGCGAAATGCCGGACACCGTCAGCGTCAGTTCCACATTGGCCAGAATGGTCTGATGGGGGATCAGGTTATAGCTTTGGAAGATGAAGCCGACCGTGTGGTTGCGGTAGGTATCCCAGTCACGATCGGTATACTTTTTGGTGGAGACACCGTTGATGATCAGGTCACCACTGTCATACCGGTCCAATCCCCCGATGATGTTCAGCAGTGTTGTCTTGCCCGAGCCCGAGGGGCCCAGGATAGCGACAAACTCGTTGTCGCGGAAGCTCAGGTTGACATGATCCAGCGCCTGCTGGGTCAGATCGCCCGTCCTGTACTGTTTGCAGATCTGTTTGATTTGAAGCATGGGTGTTGCGTGCAGCCCTCCCTGTCGGCCCGACGGCCGAATGCAAATGCCGGATAAAACTGGGGTGTATCCGAAAAATCCTCGGCACGGTTTCTGTCCGCTAGGGCGTCCCCGTATCATTCACGGCTTGCGCCTCAAGCGGCGTATGCCGTGTTACGCGACCAGGGAATCTGCCACGTATTTCTGCCATCCGCCTCTTTTTCGCGAATTTCTCACGCGCTTCTGATTGGTCAGACACACCCTACCATATCCTGTGTATTATAATGAACCGCACCGCAATCTGTCAAGCAAGCGGCCGTCCGCATGTCCTGCGACAAATTCCTGTTTTATTGACAATGCACCGCAAAAAAGCACTCATCCGGCAGGAAATATTCCTGTAGGCGGGGTGCTGTTGCCTGTTGCCAAAAGCCCGGGTCAGCGGGCGCTGTGGTGGTGGGCGATGTTCTCGGCGCTGAGTCCCATTGAAACCCCCAGCGCCTCGTCCACGCGGCGCATATCATCGGGCGGGATGCAGCCTGCCTTTTCCCGAAGGCGGCGTTTGTCCAGCGTGCGGATCTGCTCGGTCAGGACGATGCTGTCCCGCGAAAGGCCGCAGCGCTCCGCCCGAACTCCGATATGGGTGGGCAGACGGTTTTTATCCTGGCGGGACGTGATGGCCGCAGCGATCACTGTGGGGCTGTGCCGGTTGCCCACATCGTTCTGGATGATAAGTACCGGACGCACGCCCCCCTGTTCCGAGCCCACAACCGGGCTGAGATCCGCATAAAAGACTTCCCCTCTGTGTACCTCCATAGCAATGCCTCCCTGCCTGGTTCAAGTTGTCGTTGCTATTAGTATAAGCAGGGCGGGGCGGGTTCAATCACTCTTCGGGCAAGATTTTATCCAGTGCGCCCAGGGCGGCGTCCCCGCGGCGGCAGAGGGTGTCAAACCACCGGCTGGCCCTCAATGGCCGCATAACCAGCCGGTCCCGCAACAGGTCGATGGCAGTACACCCCAGGTAGACCGCCAGGATGACAAACAGCGCGTACAGGGCCGACCCTGCATGGTCCTGCGTGCGGAACAGCCCCGTCCACAGCAGCCCCATGACTGCCGGCGTCTGGTGGATACAATAGACCCCCAGCGTGGCCGAGGACAGCCGGTTGATCACCGCCACGCCGCCCAGCCGCAGCCGCTGGAAGGCAAAAAAGAAGACCAGTGCGCACAGCAGATTGGGCAGCGCCCCCAGCGCAGTGCGGTAATATTCCAGGTACTGCATTACACGGCCGCCAATGCCAAGATACTGAGCCGCCCCCCGGCCCGCCGTGAGCATAACAAGAAACGCCAGCGCCATACAGGGCGCCGCGGGCAGCCGCAGCACCCAGGTCAGCCGGTTGTCCGGATAAAAGCGCAGATAGCCGGTAAGCAGATAGAGGAAAAGGAAGCTCCACAGCCAGTCGCCAAAAACACCGTCCTCGGCAAACAGGGTGGGATACCCCACCTGGAACAGCCCCACCGCCAGCAGCAGTCCCCGCAGGGCACCCCGGGGTGCCGCACGCAGCAGCAGGTTGAGCGCCGGTGAAAGCAAAAGCAGCAACAGATACTGCGAGACAAACCACAGCTGCTGGGTGCTGACAGGAAAAACCGCCCAGCGCAGCGTGCCAAGCCCCACATTGCTGCCGGGGATCAGCCAGCAGAGCAGAGTGAGGGGCACCGTATACAGCCACAGTCCCATCCACAGCCCCAGCGCCCGCCGGGTTTGGAAGGGCTGTTTGCACAAAAACCAGGCCCCCAGCACCACAAACAGGTCGCACCCCAGCCGGGAGCCTGCCCCCAGTGCCGAGAAAAACAACGCATGGGGCAGCGTGTCATACAGGGCCGCACCGCTTTGCCCGGCATAATGGTCCGCCACAATGAACAACATACACAGGATGCGCAGCAGCTCCAGGCCGCTCTCCCGGCCGGTGCGCGCTGCGGTGCGGGGCACGGCGGTGGCAACGGCGGCGGGCATCAGCAGTCACCTCCCTGCGCATCGGGAGCCTCCAACACCACAAAGGCGCAGGCCAGGCCGGCCTCATGGGTGAGGGACAGATGGGCAGTAACATGGTTCCGGCGCGCCCATTCCTCCGCCCTGCCCCCCAGCTGATAGCAGGGTGCGCCGGTGGGCCGGCGCAGCACCGCCACCTCGGCCAGCGCAAAACCGGCCAGCCCGGTACCGCAGGCCTTGAGGAATGCCTCCTTGGCCGCAAAGTTGGCGGCAGCCGTCTCCGCCCGGGCCTTGCCCTGGCGGCTGTTAAGCAGGTGCTGCTCCTCCTCGGAAAAAACATGGGCGACAAAGTTCTGCCGCGCCAGGCTGCGCGCAATGCGGTCCACCTGGCACAGGTCGGTGCCGATCCCCAGAATCATGGTTGAATCTCCCCTTCTGCAAAACCGGCCGCAGCTGCCTGCCAGCCGGAAAAATCTGATTTATTGTACCATGCTGCGGCAGGAAAAGATAGCTGCCCGCCAAAATTTGCTGTCGAATCGGGTTGATCCGGTGCGAACATCTTCAAAAAGCCGTCCCAAATTCATCTCACTTTTTTCACAATTGATTCTTATACTGAATTTGGAGACCGCGGGTGAGGCGTAAACTGCCGCCCCGGTCAAGCAGTAAAGGAGCGTGTGTGTTTTGATTGAAGTCAGCCACCTGACCAAGCGCTACGGTAGCCACTGCGCTGTGGACGATATCAGTTTTACGGTGGAAGACGGCGGCATCTACGGCCTGCTGGGCCCCAACGGCGCCGGAAAATCCACCACTATGAACGTGATGACAGGGTACCTGTCCCCCACCAGCGGCACTGTGCGCATTGACGGCCATGACATTGTGGAGGAGCCCCGGGAGGCCAAGGCCTGCATCGGCTACCTGCCTGAGCAACCCCCGCTGTATACCGACATGACCGTGCGGGAGTACCTGCAATTTGTTGCCGAGCTGAAAGGGGTTAAGCACAAGGCCGACCGCCAGGAACAGATCGAACGGGCAATGGGCCGCACCGGCCTGGATGAAGTGATGGGCCGGCTGATCCGCAACCTGTCCAAAGGCTACCGCCAGCGGGTTGGCATTGCCGCCACCCTGCTGGGCAACCCCAAGGTTATTATTCTGGACGAGCCCACCGTCGGCCTGGACCCGGCACAGATGATTGAGATCCGTGCCCTGATCCACGACCTGGGCCAGACCCACACGGTCATCCTGTCCAGCCATATCCTCAGTGAGGTGCAGGCTGTCTGTGACAAGGTGCTGATCATCGCCCACGGTCATCTGGTAGCCCAGGGCACGCCGGAGGAACTGGCCGGGCAGCTGGCCGCCCATGGCGTTATCTCGGCCACGGCGCTGGGCGCTCCCGCCGCCGTGGAGGCTGCCGCCGCGGCGGTGCCCGGCCTGACCGGCCTGAAGGTGACCGCCGTGCGGGGGGATGAGGTGAGCTTTACCGCCGCCAGCGAGAGCGGCGCCGATCTGCGCGCGGTGCTGTCCAAGGCAATGGCCGATGCGGGCTGCCCCATCATCAGCCTGTCCAGCCAAACCATGAGCCTGGAGGACGTGTTCCTGCAGCTGACAGAGGCCCCCGCCGCAGACTCCGGCAAGAGTGAGCCAGAGCCCGATGCCGGGGCAGAACCTGCGGGCAGCGGCGCGGGCAGTCCTGCCGGCGGCGAACCCGAGCCCGAGCCTTCCGCCGAGGCACACGCCGAGCCGCAAACGTTCGTTCCGTCAGGCGACGCTGCCGCAGAGCAAAAGGAGGAAAACTGATATGCTGGCTGTCTTCAAGCGGGAAACCCGCAGCTATTTTACCAGCGTGGTGGGGTATGTGATCATTGCGGCGATTTTTGCCTTCATTGCCCTGTACTACGCTGCCAACAACCTGATTTTTGCTTCTTCGGATTTTGCCTCCATCCTGAACGCCTCGCTGCTGGTACTGCTGTTCGTTCTGCCGGCGCTGTCCATGCGCAGCTTTGCCGACGAGCGCCGCAACAAAACCGACCAGCTGCTGCTGACCAGCCCGGTGAGCATCCCGGCCATTGTGATGGGCAAGTTCCTGGCGCAGCTGGTGGTGTTTTTGGTGCCGGTGGCTTTTTCCTGCCTGCTGCCGCTGACTATGTGCCTGTTCGGTGATGTTTCACTGACCAGCGCCTTCTCGGCTGAGTTCGCCTTCTTTTTGGTGGGGGCGGCGTGCATTGCCATTGGCACGTTTCTGTCCGCCATGACCGAAAACCAGATCATCTCCTACCTGGCCACCTTCGCCGTGCTGCTGGTGGGTTACATGATGAACAGCATCCAGTCGCTGTTTACCAGCGGCAACACCATGGCCTTTATCGTGTTCGGCGTGGTGGTTGCCATTGCGGCAGTGCTGGTGGGCCTGCTGTGCAAAAGCCTGACCGCCGGCAGCGCTGTCTTTTGCTGCGGCGCCGTGGTGCTGATTTTGCTGTTCCGGCTGCGCCCCGTCTGGCTGCTGAATGCTTTCAACCAGCTGCTGGACGCCTTGGCCCTGTTCCAGCCTTTTACCGATTTTGTGGGCGGAATGTTCTCGCTGCCCGGCATTGTGTACTACCTCTCGGTGGTGGTGCTGTTTCTGTTTTTGACGGGTCAGGCGCTGGAACGCCGCCGCTGGAACTGAGCCGAAGGAGGGAACATTCATGAAACTGTTCAACAAAAAGCCGGCTGCGGATCAGCCCACCGAGGCCCAGAAGGCCGGGCAGGCCCGCGTGCTGAAAAACGGCGCCTATGCCGCCATCCTCACCGCTGTTGTGCTGGCGGCGGTGATCCTGGTCAACCTGGTGATGCGGGCACTGCCCACAAAATACACAGAGTTTGACATTTCCACCACCGGTATGTTCACGCTGAGCGATACCACCCTGAACCTGCTGCACTCGCTGGACAAGGATGTGACCGCATACTATCTGGGTGAAAACGGCAACGAGGACGAG
Source organism: uncultured Gemmiger sp. (assembly GCA_944388145.1). Taxonomy (GTDB): domain Bacteria; phylum Bacillota; class Clostridia; order Oscillospirales; family Ruminococcaceae; genus Gemmiger. The sequence goes on from CALXHQ010000001.1 coordinate 342,974, forward strand.
AACATCACCCGTCTTTTGGACCGCTATGCCGGCGAGAGCAGCCATTTCCACTGGGAACAGCGCGACCCGGTGCTTTACCCCACCTTTGCCCAGCAGTATAACGCCGAAAACGCCTCGGCCTCCAGCATTATCCTGGTCTGCGGTGAGAAATCGGCGGTACTGCAATACAACTCTGACCTGTACCAGATCGACTACTCCAGCTACTACACCACCGGGTACGCCTCCTATGATTTTGCCGCCGAGTCTGCCCTGACCAGCGGCATTGCCCGGCTGACCAACGACAGCTCCTTCGTGCTGTATCAGCTGACCGGCCACGGCGAGACTGAGCTGTCCTCCGACTTTGTCGACACCCTGGAAAACTCCAGCGTCACGGTGGAAAGCCTCAACCTGCTGTCCGCCGGCAGCATCCCGGAGGATGCCTCGGCCCTGCTGATCAACACCCCCCAGGTGGACTACACCGCCGACAATATCGAGACGCTGCGCAGCTATCTGCAAAACGGCGGCCGGCTGCTGGTGACCACCGCCCTGACCTATGACACCCCCAACCTGGACGGCCTGATGGGCGAGTACGGCATGAGCCGCCAGACAGGTCTGCTGGTGGAGAGTAACCCGAACTACTATGCGGGGTACTATGGTCCCGCCTATCTGCTGCCGGTCATCTCTTCCAACGACATCACCGCCGACATGACCGACGGCTTGCTGGTGCTGGCCCCCATTGCCCAGGGCATCGTTTCACAGGACAGTACCGATACGCTGACCCACACCACTCTGCTGGCCACCAGCTCCTCGGCGGCGGCCCTGCAGGACTATGCCAACGCCACCAGCTTCACCCCTGCCGACACCGATCCCACCGGCACCTTTGACATTGCCGTGGCCACCGAGGACAGCGAAACCGGTGCCCGCATCATCTGGGCCGGCTGCCCCGACCTCTTCCTTTCCGCCGCGGACCAGCTGGTTTCGGGCGGCAACTCGCAGCTGCTGGGCTGTATGGTCAACTGGCTCACCGGCTCGGAGAGCGGCGTCGTTGTGGACGCCAAGAGCCTGAGCGCTCAGTCTCTGACCGTGCCCGCCACCGCTGTAATCGGCTTTGGTCTGCTGTTTGTCATTGTGCTGCCGGTGCTGTGCATCATCACCGGCGTGGTCATCTTTATTCTGCGCCGGCGCCGCTGATCCCCTGCCTGGGAACCGCAATGCCGTGTTGAAAGGAGAGTTTGCATGAACAAGAAAAAGCTGCTTCCCCTGGGGGTACTGGCCGCGGTGGTCCTGCTGCTGGCCGCGGCACTGGCCGTGCTGAGCAGCCTGGATGCCGACGAGACGGAGGAGGGCGTCGCCCTGTTTTCAACCCCGGCGGACAGTGTGACAGCCATCGCCTACCAGGACGACGAGAGCAATGTCTCCCTCACCAAAAACGACGATGGCAGCTGGACGCTGGACAGCGACCCCAAACTGCCCATCGACGCGGACGCGGTGACGGAGGTGCTGAACGGCGTAACCGGCATGAAAGCGGCGCGCTCGCTGGAGGGCAGCACGCTGGAGACTGCTGAAACCGGCCTGGATGCCCCCACAATGCAGTTTTCCTTCACCGCGGAAGGGGCGAACCACACCCTGATCGTTGGTGCCGAAAATGACATTGCCGGCGCCTACTATGTACAGGTGGACGGCGGCACGCTGTACACGGTGGACAGTTCCGCCTTTGTGGGGCTGTGCAAGACGCCCCGGCAGCTGTATGAGGCCCAGGACATCACTGATATTGAGACCAGTGATGTGGCGACCATGACGCTGGACACCGGCGATGAGGTGCTGAGCTTTACCCGGGACAGCGACGGCAACTGGACGCTGGACGGCGACCCGGACTATGCCCTGGATCAGGACACCGTCAGCCGCATGTCCAGCACCATCTGCTCGCTGACCACCGATTGGAGCATCACCAGCCCGACAGCGGATGACCAATACGGTTTGGACCACCCCAACGCCATTGTAAGGCTGACCGCCACCGACGGTCGCACCGTGACCTGCACCTTCGGCTCCACCGATCCGGATGACGAGGATGTGGCTTACCTGCGGGCTTCAACGGACGAAAGCGTCGTCTATGAGATCGCCGCCAACCATCTTTCCTGCTTTGCCTACAACAAAGAATCCCTGAAGGCTGCCACGCCGGAAACTGCCACCGCCGAAACGGCGGGAACCGCTGACAGCAGCCAATAACAACACATCATTCTGCACTGTTAGAACAGCCATGCCGGCCGGTAGAGGAACATTCCCCTGCCGGCCGGTATGTTTTTGCATGGTCTTTTGCGGGTTCCCGGCGCGGGAATGCAAAACCGCCCCGCAGTCATGGCAGACTGCGGGGCGGAGAGGCTCTGTATGGTCGGTTCAGGCCGCGGGGATCAGTACTTCAGATACTGCAGCGAGTCCTTGTACTCATTGTCCAGCGCGCTCTTGACCGGGGCCTGGGCCTTGTACTTGTTCAGCATGGCGGCGCTCTTGGCGGGATCGGCCAAAGTACCGGCGCCGGCAATGCAGCCGCCGGGGCAGGCCATGCCCTCCAGCAGGTAGCCGTTGTACTTGCCGGCTTTGGCCATCATCATCATCTTGCGGCATTCGGCAAGACCCTGGGCTGACGCCACCTTAACCTCACGGTCGGGGTCCAGCTTGTGGATGGCATTGACCACCGCCTGGGCCACGCCGCCGGACACGGCAAAGCCGCGGCCATCGGCGCTGGCATCGTTGAACGCCTCGTCGGGATCGTCTGGCAGGTTGGCCAAGTCAACCTCCTTGGCCTCGAACATTCCCATGATCTCCTCGAAGGTGACAACGAAGTCCACCTCGCTGCGGACGCTGCGGCGGCTGGCCTCCAGCTTTTTGGCTGCGCAGGGACCGACAAAGCAGATGCGCACATCCGGCTCATTGCGCTTAATCAGGCGGGCGGTCAGGACCATGGGGGTCATGGTCATGCTGATGCAGTCGGCGTACTGGGGGAACAGCTTCTTGGCCATCACGCTCCAGGCCGGGCAGCAGGAGGTCCCCATGAAGGGATGCTTGGAGGGCACTTCCTCCATGAAATCTTTGGCCTCGTCAATGGTGCACAGGTCCGCGCCCACGGCAACCTCGGCCACGCCGGTAAAGCCCAGCTGTTTCATCGCAGTGCGCAGCTTGGAGGGGGTCAGCCCGGGGAACTGGTTGACAAAGGCTGGCGCCACAATGGCAATGACCTTGTCGCCGCGCTTGATGGACTTGATCAGCTGGAACAGCTGGCCCTTGTCCACAATGGCGCCGAAGGGGCAGTTGACCAGGCACATACCGCAGGAAACGCACTTGTCATAATCAATCTCGGCACGGCCGTACTTGTCAGAGTGGATGGCGTCCATGCCGCAGGCCTTGGCGCAGGGACGCTCCACCTTGATGATGGCGTTATAGGGGCATGCACTGACGCAGCGGCCGCACTTGACGCACAGGCTCTGGTCGATGTGGCTCCGGCCATTGCGGAAGCTTATTGCCTTTTTGGGGCAGACCTCCTGGCAGGGGTGGGCCAGGCAGCCCTGGCACATCTCGGTCACGCGGACAACCTTTTCGGGGCATTCATTACAGGCAAATTTGATGACGTTGATCAACGGCGGCTCATAGTACTTGTCCGCGATCATGCTGTCCTGCACACCCTCGCTGGCCGGCACGCTCTCATCCAGCGGGCGCAGCGACAGCCCCATGGCCAGGCGGATACGCTCAGAGACAATGGCTCTCTCCAGGAAGATGCTGCTGCGCAGGGACCGTTCCTCACCGGGAATGATCTCATAGGGCAGCTCCTTCATCAGGTAGTCCATATCGTTCATATCTTCGATCTCGTAGGCCATCCGGGCAACCTCGGTAAACACCTTGCGGCGGATGTCCGTAACGGTGGTGTAAATGCCTCTCATGATTGACAGCTCCTTACAGCATTTTTGCAGAAAAGTTCCCTCTGCCCCGCCCCGGCCTGTGTACGGTGAGCAGTCCTCACCCAGGTGCAGTGCAGTTCCTGTTAAAATATTACCAAAAGGGGGTAGCTTTTACAAGGGGCGTGGCACATTTTTGCAAAATTTCTCTATCACCCGCCGGATTTTCCGGCCCTTTTTAGCCATTTGGCCGACAGGGACGGATTTTCAGGCACAAAAAAGCCGCGCCCCCTTAACGGGATACGCGGCTTTTTGGCAGGGGTAGAAGGATTCGAACCCTCGGCACGCGGTTTTGGAGACCGCTGCTCTACCAACTGAGCTATGCCCCTATCTCTTCCTCACAAGCGAAGAATGCCTTAATAGAATACTCGCTTTGTCATGGTTTGTCAAGGGGTTGCAGGCAAAAAAGTATATTTTGCGCAAAATTTTGCGGCTGCTGCCGGGAAAAGCCCACAGTCCCGCCGGTTGAAAACCGCGCACGGATGTGCTATACTCTCTTATTGTAATATGTGGTTTTGTGCGCTTATCCATGGCGTGCAGAGCTTTTGCCCGCCGCAGTCCGCTGCCCTGGGCGATACATACCGCCGGTCCGCATTTCAAGGCCGGGATACCACCAGATTATAGGGGGAACTTTCATGTCCGGACACAGCAAATGGAACAACATCAAGCGCAAAAAAGAAAAAACCGACGGCGCCCGCGCCAAGATCTTTACCAAGATCGGCCGCGAGATCAGCGTGGCGGTGCGTGAGGGCGGCAGCGATCCGGCCTCCAACAGCAAGCTGGCCGCCCTGATCAGCAAAGCCAAGGCCAACAATGTCCCCAATGACAACATCCAGCGCACCATCAAACGTGCCGAGGGCGGCGACCGCACCGAGTACGAATCCATGACCTACGAGGGGTACGGCCCCGGCGGCATTGCTGTTATGGTCGAAACCTTGACCGACAACCGCAACCGCACCGCCGCCAATATGCGCCACTACTTTGACAAGTTTGGTGGAAACCTGGGCAACATGGGCTGTGTCAGTTTCCTGTTCAACCAGAAGGGCGTGATCGTTCTGGACCTGGAGGACAAGGACGCTGACGAGGCCATGATGGACGCCCTGGACGCCGGCGCCGAGGATTTTGACGCCAGTGAAGATGCCGCCGAGGTGACCACCTCCCCCGACAACTTCAGCGCCGTGTGCGACGCCCTGCAGCAGAAGGGCTACCACTTCATCTCGGCGGATGTGGCCATGGTTCCCACCACAACCACAACCCTGACCGACCCTGACCAGATGGCCAACATGGCCAAGCTGCTGGATGCGCTGGACGATGATGACGATGTGCAGAACGCCTGGCACAACCTGGAGAACGAGGACGAGTTGAACCGGTAAATCGGGCTTGCCCCGCCCAAACACATATGCGGCCCGCACAGCGCCCCCTGGGCTGCCTGCGGGCCGCTTTTTTCCGCCTTGCGGGGCAAAAGCCGCAAATCCAAGCCTATCCGGGCCATACTTTAGCACAGAGAAAAGGAGAATGACCGGATGAAACAGCAAGTTCCCTGCCCCCACTGTCTGGAGCTGATCGATGCGGAGTTCCACGGCAGCTGCCCCTACTGCGGCAAAAACCTGGAGAACGCCAATCCGGAGGGTGCGCTGCCCTTTGGCACCCAGTTGGCGGGTAAATATACCATCGGCAAATATCTGAGCGCGGACGGCGACGGCCTGTGCTACCGCGGTGTGGACAATGACGAGAGGCGCTTTGTGCGCATCAAGGAATATTTTCCCGTCACGCTGTGCAACGGCCGCAGCGTGGACGGTGCGCTGATGCCCAAAGCCGGCCGCGAGGTGCTGTTTAAGACCAGTCGGATGGACTTCAAAGACCTGTATGACGATCTGCACCGGCTGACCCCCGCCACCGGGCTTTCCCGCATTGTGGACGTGATTGAGGAAAACAACACCGTCTATGGCGTGGAGGAAAGCGAAAAAGGCATGACGCTGACCCATTATCTCTCGCTGAAATCCCGCCCGCTTACCCCCGCTGAGGCCCGCACCCTGCTGCAGCCGGTGATGGAGGGGGTGGCACTGCTGCACAAATCGGGGCTGATCCACCGGGGCATCTGCCCGGATAACATCCTGCTGCCCATCGACGGCACCGCCATACTGACCGGCTATGGCACCCTGGCCCTTCGCACCGGCGGCAGCGAGCTGAAAAGCCAGCTGTACGCCGGGTATGCAGCGCCGGAGCAGTACTCCGCAGCGGAGTTTTCCGGCAGGTACACCGACGTGTATGCGCTGGCTGCCGTAACCTACCGGCTGGTGACCGGGCAGACACCAGTGTCCGCCCCGCAGCGCCAGGTACGGGATAGCCTGGAATCCGCCCACAGTCTGGAATCCGGGGTGCCCACCTACTTTTCGCAGGTGCTGTCCTGTGCCATGCGGCTTGACCCGGCCAAGCGGATGCAGACCGTGCCCGAGCTGATGAGTGCGCTGGCCAACCCCAGCGTCGCCAGCGCCATGTTTGAGAAAGGCGAGGCACAGGTTTCCACCCGCAAGATACTGGGCGCCGCCATGGTGGTGATCTTTATTTTGGCGGTATTGCTGCTGTTTGCCATCCTGCGCATCCCCCTGGCGGACGATGCGCCCGCCGCGCCGCAGTCACAGGTCAGCACCGCCGCACCGCTGCCCACCCCCTCTCCCACCCCGGAGGCAAAGCTGATCCCCAACTTTGTGGGCCAAAACTTTGACGAGATCCGCACCAGCGAACTGTACAGCCAATATCGTTTTGTACCGTCGGAGGAATATTCCACCGAGTACGACAAGGGTATCATCATGTATCAGTCTCCGGCCGCCAACTCCCCCCAGACGGAGGACACCCCGGTGATTGAGATCACGGTTAGCCTGGGCGAGCACCTGGTGGTGATGCCGCTGATCCTCAATTACGACGAGGCCAACGCCGAGGCCACGCTGGATGAGTACGACATCCTGTACAGCATGGTAAAGCTGGAATACGACGGCAGCTACGGTGCCGACCAGGTGGGCAAGGTGGTTCGGTGCAGCCGGGAACCCGGCGAGGAATTCGATGCCAGTGAACCCATCGTGGTGTGGATCGGAGGGCCCCTCCCCCAGGGCGCTGCAGACAGCGATTCGACAGGCTGAGCACTGCCTGCCGCCGCTCCGCTCTCCAAATACCAAACATCCCCGTCCGCTCAGAGAGCGGACGGGGATGTTTTTTGCTTTTCGCCGTATTACCGGGCATAGACCTCAGCGGGTGGTGTCTCGTTGACAAAATAGAGCTCATACCAGAGAATGAAGGAGTAAAAGCTCCAGATCTTGGTCATATTTTTGGCACGGCCGGCCACATGGTCCTCCAACAATTTGCAGAGCTCTTCCGTGTCGAAGAACTGCTCCGCCACCGGGCCGGTGAATTTTTCCCGCACCATGGCGGCGTATTTTTCCTGGCGCAGCCAATCGTTCAGCGGCACCGGGAAACCCAGCTTTTTGCGCTTGGCCACGCTGTCCGGCATCTGCCGGAGGGCAGCGCCGCGCAGGGCGATCTTGGTCTGTTCCTTGCCGCTGCGGTAGCGCTGAGGGATGGACAAAGCCAGCTCCAGCATTTCCCGGTCCAGAAAAGGCACCCGCAGCTCCAGGCTGTTGGCCATGCTCATTCGGTCAGCCTTGAGCAGGATATCGTAGAGCATCCAGGTGTGCATATCCACCCATTGCAGCTGGGTGGGCTCGTCCAGATCCGCCACCCTGTCAAAGTAGGGCTTGAAGTATTCCTCCGGACGCCTGGCGTGGTAATCCTTTTTCAGGTAGCGGTCCCGGTCCTTCGGCGAGGCAAAGACATAGTTGGCACGCATATACCGCTGCCATGGCTCCATGGCGCCCCGCACCAAAAAGTGCTTGCCCTTGAACTCGGGCAGGCGTGCGGCGACGGCGCCGGCCGCCCGGCGGATGGGTGCCGGGACCTTCTTTTCGTAGTCCATAAAATGGACCGCCTGGCAGTACATGGGGTAGCCGCCGAACAGCTCGTCCGCGCCCTCGCCCGAAAGTACCACCTTGACATATTTGCGGGCATTCTGCGCCAGGAAGTAGAGAGGCACCTCGGCGGGGTTGGGCATCGGTTCGTCCAGATACCACTGAATCACCCGGTTGGCCGCAAAGAACTGGTCCGCGTCCACCAGGTTGGAAATGTTGGGCACGCCGATCTCCCGGGAGAATGCCTGGGCATAGGGCAGTTCAGAGTATTTTTCCTCGGTATAGCCCACCGAAAAGCTCTTGACATGGGGCGTGCCCTTGGCCACCTCGTTGACCACAAAGCTGGAATCCACACCGGAGGACAAAAAGCATCCCACTTCCACATCGGCGATCTGGTGGGCGGCCACACTCTCAGCAAAGGTATCGGTGATGCGCTGCTCCCACTCCTCCAGGGTGGGAGCCTCGTCAATGTGGTAGCGGATGTCGTAGTACCGCTTGACCTCCATCTGCCCCGCCTTCCAGGTAAACATGTGGGCGCCGGGCAGCTTATAGACGTTTTTGAACATCGTCTCCTCATTGGGGATATACTCGATGCTCAGATACTCGGGCAGGCGCTGCTCGTTCAGCTCCTTTCTGAAGCCGGGATGGGCCAGAAAGCTCTTGATCTCAGACCCAAACAGGAACAGCCCGTCCACATTATAATAGTAGAACGGCTTGATCCCAAAAATGTCCCGGGCGCCAAACAGGGTGTGGTTTTTTTGATCCCACAGCACAAAGGTAAACATACCCCGCAGCCGGGCAGGCAAATCCTCGCCCCACTGTTCATAGCCGTGCAGCAGCACCTCGGTATCGCTGCGGGTGGCAAAGGTGTGGCCTGCTGCAATCAGTTCTTCCCGCAGTGTCTGGAAATTGTAGATTTCGCCGTTGAAGATGACAACCAGGCTGCCATCCTCGTTGAACATGGGCTGTTTGCCGCCCTCCAGGTCAATGATGGACAGCCGCCGGTGGCCCAGCGCCACCTGATCGTCCACATAGTACCCCTCGCCGTCCGGACCGCGGTAGGTGATCAGATCAGCCATCGCCTTGACGATGCGCCGGGCCTCCTCCGCGTTGTGACGCGCCTGGGCAAAACCGGTAATGCCGCACATGGCGGTTCCCCTCCCCTCTTGTCTGTACAATATTGCTGTATGGTGTTTCAGTCCCGCAGGCTCTTGTTGCCGTAGTATCGGGCTGTTTTGCGGTAGTAGTTCAGCTGGCTGCGGATGTACCACAAAAATCGCTTGAGGGTGAAATCCTCCCGGCAGAACAGCTGGTGGGCGCATTTGCCCGCCTTTTTCAGCCGGGCAGCCTCGGCCAGCAGCCGGGGATCCTTCAGGTACTTGCGGATGACGCCGTAGGGCGCAATCATCCACAGGCTGTGGGTGTTTGCCTCGGTGTAGCCGGTATCTTTGTGTTCCAGCACGTCCTCCACCAGCCATTTGGCCAGGTTGTAGCCGCTGGCCGTGACAAAGTAGCTGGACCGTCCCTGGCGGGGGTTCATCTCGAACAGTTTATACTCGCCGGTGCGGGTGTCGAACTTCATGTCAAAATTGGCAAAGCCGACCCACCCCACATCCTCCAGAAAGGCGCGCATCCGGGCCAGCAGCTCCCCGTCATAGACCGACAGGATGGCCGCATAATTGCCAATTCCCTCGGGGGTCTGTTCCTCCAGCAGCGGCCGGCCCAAGGCCATCAGGTGAACCTTGCGGTCCAGGCCGCAGTAGGCGTTTAACACCCGCATACAGTTGTCGTCGCCGGGGATGTACTCCTGCAAAATCAGCTCGTCCTGATAGCTGCTGCCATAGATGGCATCGGTGATCTCATCAAATTCCCGGCGGTTCTGGGCCAGGAAGACCTTCTTTTTGTGGGGGAAGCTGCAGTTCCAGTAGGCTGCCGAGTTGCTGGGCTTGATGATGCAGGGAAAGTCAAAGGGCAGTGTGACGGTCTTGTGGTTTTCCGCCGTGCAGGTGGCGGTTTTGGGGTAAGAAAGCCCATGCGCCGCACAGGCACGGTAAAAATTGTCCTTGATGTCCAGGTCCAGCACTGTCTGCAGGTCAGGGCAGGCAAAGTGATAGTAGGGTGCCAGCTCCTCCCGGTGGCGGGCCAGCAGGATGGTGTAGCCGTCAGCGCAGGAGACCAGCACCAGCGGCTTTGTCTGCCGTTTGGCAAAGTCCACCAGTGTCTTGACGAAAACGTCGTCCTCTTCCAGCCGGGGTTCCAATATGGCGATGTGCACCAGCTTGCTGTTGGCCGTTGCCACCAGCGCACCCTTGCAGACCGCCGCGCTGGTAACACCATACTGGCTGTAAAAACTGCGCGCCATGCCGTAAACATTGGCATCGCTGCCCAGAAGCACCGGGAGAAAATCCGTCATGAGTATGCCCCTCTTTGGTATCGTATAGTAGAAATATAATATAGTATTCTACTGCCAAACAGGGGCGGTGTCAATTCTTGGCAGGTCCCGCCCTGTGCAGGGTAACCAAAAATATTCTGTGCATTTTTGTCAAAAAGCCGGACCGAGAGCCCCCAAAAGGCAGATTTTACAAGCCGGGCGCTTTTCAATCCGGCATTTCCCGTGTATAATAACCATATCCAACTACCATAGGGCGGCTGCCCCGGCAGGGGATGGCCTTGCCAGATATCGATCAATATAGAGGAATTCAACATGTGTGGAATTGTTGGCTTTGTCGGCGCCCGCGCCGATATGCAGGAAATTTTGCAGCAGATGACCGACTTAATCGCCCATCGCGGTCCTGACGGAGAGGGCCATTTTATCGACGGGCCTGCGGCGCTGGGCCACCGGCGGCTGTCCATCATTGACCTGGAAGGCGGCAAACAGCCCATGTTCAACGAGGACGGCAGCCTGGCCGTGGTGTTCAACGGCGAAATCTACAACTTTCAGCCCCTGCGGGAGGAACTGCTGGCGGCAGGCCATACCTTTACCACCCGCTGCGACACCGAGGTGCTGCTGCACGGTTATGAGCAGTGGGGCCGGGAGTTGCTGACCCGGCTGCGGGGCATGTTCACCTTTGCGCTGTGGGACAAAAAGACCCAGACGCTTTTCTGCGCCCGGGACCACTTTGGTATCAAGCCGCTGTACTACTACGTTGCCCCCGAGACCGGCACGCTGATGTTCGGGTCTGAGATCAAGAGCTTTCTGGCACACCCGGAGTTTAAAAAGGAGCTGAACGCGGACCAGCTGGAGCTGTACCTGTCCTACCAGTATTCACCGGGGGAGAACACCTTCTTCAAGGGTGTGAAAAAGCTGCTGCCCGCCCACTGGCTGGAGTGGAAGGACGGCAAGGTGGAAACCGGCCGCTACTGGCAGCCCGCCTTCACCCCCGACCATGAGCCGACGCTGGCCGAGTGGGAGGACGCCATCAGCGATGCCATGCAGGAGAGCGTGGCCGCCCACAAGATCGCCGATGTGGAGGTGGGCAGCTTTCTATCCTCGGGCGTGGACTCCAGCTATATGGCTGCGCTGGCCCATGTGGATAAAACCTTTACCGTGGGCTTTGCCGACAAGCAATACGACGAGACCGACTATGCCAGGGACTTTTCCGAGAAGATCGGCGTGAAAAACTTTGCCTACCGCATCACGCCGGAGGAATACTGGCAGAACCTGGGCAACATCCAGTACCACATGGATGAACCGCTGGCCGACGCCGCCTCGGCCGCGCTGTACTTTGTCAACCGGGAGGCTGCCAAACAGGTGAAGGTCTGCCTGTCCGGCGAGGGTGCCGATGAGTTCTTCGGCGGCTACAACATCTACAAAGAGCCGTTCACCGTCAGCTGGTACGATAAACTGCCGCTGTGGTTCCGCCGGGCGGTGGGCGCGGTGGCCGACTGCCTGCCCCCGGTGCATGGCATCAACTTTCTGGTGCGGCGCAGCCGCCCGCTGGAGGAGCGCTATATCGGCAACACCAATCTGATGGACGAGCGGCGCAAAAAGCGCCTTTTGAAGCATTACACCGGCAAAGTGCTGCCCACCGACCTGTCCCGGCCGCTGTTTGACCTGACAAAAGGCCAGGATCCGGTAACCCGGATGGAATACTGCGACCTGAACCTGTGGATGGTGGGCGATATCCTGCTGAAGGCCGATAAAATGAGCATGGCCAACAGCCTGGAGCTTCGGGTTCCCTTTTTGGACCGGAAGGTGTTTGAGCTGGCCTGCCGCATTCCCACCGAGTGCAAGGTCAACGCCAACCAGACAAAGATTGCCATGCGGGGCGCCGCCGAAAAGACCATTCCCGCCCGCACCGCCGACAAGAAGAAGCTGGGCTTTCCGGTGCCGGTGCGCGCCTGGCTGCGGGACGAGACCTATGCCGCCCGCGTGCGGGAGGCCTTCCGTGCACCGGCCGCGGCCGAGTTTTTCAACGTGAAAGAGTTGAACCGCATGCTGGACCAGCACATTTCCGGCAAGCGGGACAACTGGCGCCAGATCTGGTGTGTGTTCATCTTTCTGGTATGGTACGATGAGTATTTCGTCAAGCGGTAACAAGCAGTCGAGGTGAGAACCATGCTTTTGAAACAACTGGTCAAAGAGATTCCCTATACTCTGGTGCAGGGGACCCTGAATACCGAAGTGACTGACATCTACTATGATTCCCGCAAGGTGCAGCCGGGCGGGTTGTTTGTCTGCATTGTGGGCACCCAGCGGGACAGCCACGATTATGCCGCCGATGTGGCGGCAAAGGGTGCAAAAACGCTGGTGATCCAGCATGATTTGCCCGCCGAAGTACTGGCCACCCTGCCGGATGTGACAGTGGTAAAAACGTCCAGCACCCGCTACGCCATGGCGCTGCTGGCCACTGCCTTCTTCGGCCATCCGGCGCTGGAAATGACGATGATCGGCGTGACCGGCACCAAAGGCAAAACCACCACCACTCACATGATCAAGGCGGTGCTGGAGGCAGGCGGCCACAAGGTGGGCATGATCGGCACAAACGGCGTCTATTACCCCAAGCATCACTACGACCTGAATAACACCACCCCTGAAAGCTATGACCTGCAGCGCATCCTGCGTCAGCTGGCCGATGCGGGCTGTGATACCTGCGTGATGGAGGTGTCCAGCCAGGGGCTGATGATGGACCGTGTGGCAGGGATCCGGTACAAGATCGGCGTGTTTACCAACCTGTACCCCGACCACATCGGTCCCGGCGAGCACAAAAGCTTTGAGGAGTACCGCAGCTGGAAAGGCCAGCTGTTCCAGCGCTGTGAGATCGGCGTGGTGAACGCCGATGACGAAAATACCGCCGCCCTGCTGGAGGGCCATACCTGCCGGCTGGTGACCTACGGTATCCACACCCCCGATGCCGACTACCGCGCCGGAGCGGACTATCAGCTGCTGCGCAGTAAGACGATGCTGGGGGTGGCCTTCCATGTGTCCGGCAAGGAAACCATGGATGTGAAGGTGAATATGCCCGGCCAGTTCAGCGTCTATAATGCACTGGCCACCATCGCTGCCGCCAAGGAGCTGGGCGTGCCGGACAAAGCCATCCACGACGGGCTGGGCAGCACCATCGTCAAGGGTCGGGTGGAGCTGGTGCCCGTCAGCCACAAGTTCACCATCCTGTTGGACTATGCCCACAATGAGGCCGCCACCGAGAGCCTGATGGAGACGCTGCGCGCCTACCATCCTGCCCGGCTGGTGGTGGTGTTCGGCTGCGGCGGCAACCGCAGCAAGCTGCGCCGCTATGGCATGGGTGAAGTCTGCGCCAGACTGGCGGATTTCTGTATCCTGACCGAAGACAACAACCGCTTTGAAAAGGTGGAGGACATCATCGCCGACATCAAGGTGGGCATGCAGAAGGGCAACCCCAACGCCAAATACGTGGAGATTCCTGACCGGCTGGACGCGCTGCACTACGCCATCGACCACGCCCAGGAGGGCGACATGATCGCCGTGATCGGCAAGGGGCACGAGGCCTACCGCGACCGGGAGGGCGTCAAGACGCCGTTTTTGGAGCGGGAGCTGATCGAGGAATACGCAGCGGAAAAGGGCATTGAGTGAGATATAAGCCAAAAGGCCGGTGCGCAGGCATCGGCCTTTTTGTGGAACCAATTCAAAAGGAGGCGTATCATGCTGCCGCCCATGAAACGCGTGCTGGTCATCGGCTGCCCCGGCGCGGGCAAAAGCACCTTTGCCCGCAATTTGCGGGATGTCACCGGGCTGCCGCTTTACTACCTGGACCGCATCTGGCACAGGCCGGACAAGACCAACATTTCCCGTGAGGAATTTGACGCCCGCGTAACGGCACTGACGGCAGGCGGCCGCTGGATCATCGACGGCAACTATCTGCGCACGCTGGAGCCGCGGCTGGCCCGGTGCGACACCGTCTTTTTCCTGGACCTGCCGGTGGATGCCTGCCTGGCCGGTGTGGCTGCCCGCCGCGGCCGGCCAAGGGAGGATATGCCCTGGGTGGAGGAGGAGCCGGACGAAGAATTTTTGCAGTATATCCGGGACTTTCCTGCCCAACAGCTGCCGGAGATCATCCGCCTGCTGGAACGCTACCGGGCCGGGCGCAGAATCGTAACCTTTGGCAGCCGGGCAGAAGTGGAGGCATTCTGGGCTGTGCAGTCCCTCGCCGGATCGGCCCGCTGATCGCCAGCCAGGGGCAGGCATTTTCCAGGATGTTTGGCGGCCCCGCCGCCCTGGCCCCAAAACAGCAGCAGGGGCGCTGCCAGGCAGGCAGCGCCCCTGCTGCTGTTTTGTTTGGGTAGACAAAGAACGTCAGCCCGCCGGGCCGGAACGGCGGCGCAAAAACGAAGGCAGCACCTTGTACCATAGGTTTGCCACCAGATCAAACAGCGCGGTGAAGGGTTTTGACCCGAACAGGCAGACACAGCCGCCCGCCGCAAGGAACACCCAGCCGGCCACCGACACTGTGCCCTTGCCGCCGGCGGCCTCATAACAGCCAAGCTGCACCAGGAAGGCGTACACCGGCATATGCACCAGATAGATGGGCAGTGTTCTCCTGCCCAGGCCGGCCAGAAGCTGTCCCCGGCCCAGCACCGCAAGCAATGCCAGCGCGGTGGCCAGGCCAATCAGGTAAAACATCCCCCGGTCCAGCATGGTATACCCCTCGTGATAGGGCACATCGTGGAAGATGCGGGCTCCCTCATAAACCGGTTCCGGGGCGCGCAGTATACTGACAAACCAGAACCCGTACACCGCCAGAAATGCCGCCCCGGTCAGCACACGCAGCGAGAGCAGCCTTTGTGCAGCGCGGAACCAGCGGTCAATCTCGTCCCGGAACAGCACCCCCGCCGCGTAGAAGGGGAAGAAGGCGAATACTCGGGTGAACGAAAAAGGCCAGTCCACCAGCCCGCCCGCCAGGCCGACAGCCACCGCGGCCGCCAGGCCCAGCACCCTGCCGGGCAGGCGGAACCTGTCCCGCAGCAGGCCCAGCAGCGGCACCGTCAGCTCCCAGAAGATCAGCGCATAGAGATACCACATATGCCGCCAGGGAAGGAGCAGCGACAGCAGCGTACCGCCGGTGTCTGCCAGGTTCTCAGCCAGGACAGCCGTCCGAAAGGGCAGCAGCAGCGCCTGGCAGAGAAGATACAACCACACCTGCTGCAAAACGAGTTTTTTCCAATTGAACTTGGCCACCAGGCCGCTGCACAGGCAGAACAGTGCCATGTGGAACAGATACATACACTCAAAGCTGCCGTTAAATATCGGGGAAGCGCCCCGGTAGTACTCCTCAAAATGGCCCCACACCACCAGGATAATGCCCAACCCCTTCATGGCATCCACATAGATGCGGCGGCCGGGGGCAAGAGTGGCCGGTTTTGTCTGCGCTTGCGGCATGGTTGTCTCCTTTCAGCGTATCACGGTTTGTCCCAGGGAGAGCGCAGAATCTGACCGCTCTCCACCTTGGTGCAGGCATCCAGATGGACGCCCGCCTTGACGATGGCTCCGGGCGCCGCATGGACGGCATCCCCCAGCACTGCGTCATGGTCAATGACTGCTCCGGCGTTCAGGATACAGCCCCGCCCCGTACGGACCCGGGCCCCCACAAAACAGAAAGGCAGCACCACTGTGCCCGCCCCCAGCTGCGCAGAGGGCGTTACAAAGGCTGCCGGGTGCACAAACACCGGCAACGCATACCCGGCCTCGGCCAGCCGCCGCAGCAGCTGCAGCCGGAGCGGGTTGTTGCCCAGTGCAGCAAAGGCGTCCGGGCAGGCTGCCAACAGATCCGGGCGGGCCAGATCCGCAAGCTTTCCCGCCGCATTGGGGGCGTTGTCATCCAAAAAGAGCGCCTCGGTATACCGGCCGCTGTGGACCAGCAGCTCGGCCAGCTGGGTGCCGAACCCGCCCCTGCCTAAAATCAATACGCGCCTTGTCTGTGCCATCTGTTGCCTGCCTTTCCATGGGAGCCAACCGCCCCGGCCGTGGGAATGCCTCCGTTCTGCCACGCGTACCGGCAAATGGCAGAACGGCATAGCAACCGCTGTGCCGTCCTGGTGATGCCGGAAGGGAAAAACGCCACGCATAAAGCGGATAGAACGCCGCGTCTGCAGCTATTATACCACAGAACCCCGCGCTTGGGGAAAGGTCGGCCGAATTCTTTTCCGGGCAGACCCGGCTCCCGCAAACGCGCCGGGGCGGCAAGACGCGGGCCAAGATTGCCGTGCCGGGCAGCCCTGCCGCATCCGGCGAAGAAAACGCCGGAGCAGAGGCAACAATAAGTCATACTTTTCCGATTTTGTTCCTGTGAAATTCGACAAAATGTACCGGTTTGCCGTGGCCGCACTGGCAAGATAGCTGAAATCCGCGCCCCGTGCTTGCATTTTATCCGCCGGGGATTTACACTGAATTTACATGGCGAATGGTCACAGGATTTCCCTGCCCGCAGCATGGCGGGCCGCAGGTTTTGTGTGGAAGGAGGACTGGCTGTGTCTCAGTTTCCGGCACAGTTCCATCTGGCCGGGGCAATGGTGCCCCTGTCCCCCGCTCGCCGTGTATCCATTTCTAACCGATAAGCGCAGTGCACCTGAAGGGCACTGCGCCTTTGTTTTTGTTTTCATCAAGGAGGGTTTCATCCATGCTGAACAAGAAAGTTGCCATCGTTATGGGCTCTGACAGTGACTGGCCGGTGGTCAAGGGTGCCTGCAGCGTCCTGAAGGATTTTGGCATTGCGTACGAGGCCCGGGTCCTCTCAGCCCACCGCACCCCCGCCGCAGCGGCGGACTTTGCCAAAAACGCCCGCTCCAACGGGTTTGGCGTGATCCTGTGTGCCGCGGGCATGGCCGCCCATCTGGCCGGTGCCTTTGCCGCCAACACTACCCTGCCGGTGATCGGCATTCCCATGAAGGGCGGCGCCATGGACGGCATGGACGCCCTGCTGGCCACCGTGCAGATGCCCTCCGGCTTCCCGGTGGCCACCGTGGCGCTCAACGGTGCCAAGAACGCCGCCTATCTGGCTGTGGCCATCTTGGCTGTGGCCGACGAGGAACTGGCCCAGAAACTGGAGCAGTTCCGCGCCGACACCGTGGCCGCCACCGCCAAAAAGGACGCCGCCATTCGCGCCGAGGCCGCCGCCCTGTAATTGGGGGATAAAACCGCCTGAACAGCGCAAATTTTGTCCCGAACAAGGTGTGCAATTTGTCCGCGCTGTGGTATGATATATAGTATCAGGAAATTTGCAGTTCCCATATTGGTTCAGAAACAGGAAAAGGAGAGTATCATCATGAACGTCACCATCAAAGGTCAGCTGTACGAGGGTAAGGCAAAGCAGGTTTTTGAGACCAGCGACCCGGGCATCGTCATGGTCCATTACAAGGACGACGCCACTGCGGGCGACGGCGAGAAGAAGGGCACCATCCGCGACAAGGGCATCGTCAACAACAAGCTGTCCAACGCCCTGATGCAGAAACTGGAGAAGGAAGGCATCCCCACCCATTATGTGGAGGAGCTGAACGACCGTGACACCCTGGTCAAGAGGGTGGAGATCGTCCCGCTGGAAGTCATCATCCGCAATGTGGCCGCCGGGCATTTCAGCCTGCGCATGGGCGTGCCGGAGGGCACCCCCTTCAAGACCCCCATTCTGGAGTTCAGCTACAAGAACGACGACCTGCATGACCCCTTCATCAACCACTACTATGCCCTGGCCCTGGACCTGGCCACCCAGGAAGAGATCGATACCATCACCAAGTACGCCTTTAAGGTCAACGAGGTGCTGAAAAAGATCCTGCTGGACGCCAACATCCGCCTGATCGATTTCAAGCTGGAGTTCGGTCGTCTGCCCGACGGCACCATCATCCTGGCCGATGAAATCAGCCCCGATACCTGCCGTTTCTGGGATGCCACCACCGGCGCCCATCTGGACAAAGACCTGTTCCGCCGCGACATGGGCGGCGAAGCGGACGCTTACCAGGAAGTGATGAAGCGCCTGCTGGGCTGATTGTTGCACAAATCTTTGTTGGCGTCGTCGGCGTTTGTCCGCCGGCGCCAACCGGTTTTCAGGCGTGCGCTCCCGCGCGGAGTGCCATGGATCAAATCTGCTTTTTCAGGATGAGGTTTCCTTCATGTGTGAATTTTCTCCTGCCGATTCCCTGCACGAGGAGTGCGGCGTTTTCGGCATTTACGACAAAACCGGCGAGACCGACATGGTCAGCGCCGTGTACAGCGCATTGTATGCATTGCAGCACCGCGGCCAGGAAAGCTGCGGCATTGCCCTGAATGTGGACGGCGTGCTGTCCAACCACCGGGATCTGGGCTTGGTGAATGAGGTGTTCACCAAGCGGGTGCTGGAGGACCTGCCCAAGGGTGCCAAGATGGCCACCGGCCATGTGCGGTATGCCACCTCCGGCCGGCGTACACGCTCCAACGCACAGCCCATGCTGGTGCACCACTGCAAGGGCGCCATGGCGGTGTGCCACAACGGCAACCTGGTCAACGCCCAGGAACTGCGCCAGGAGCTGGAGATGAAGGGGTGCATCTTCTACGGCACCTCCGACACCGAGGTCATCGCCTATCTGCTGACCCAGAAACGGCTGACCGCCCCCAACATCGAAACCGCCGTCAGCCAGACGATGGACCTGATCAAGGGTGCCTACAGCCTGGTCATCATGTCCCACACCAAGCTGATTGCCGCCCGCGACCCCAACGGATTCCGACCGCTGTGCATCGGCGAGCTGCCGGGCGGCGCCGGCTGGGCCTTTGCCTCTGAATCCTGCGCGCTGGATGCGGTGGGCGCCCGCTTTGTGCGGGATGTGCGCCCCGGCGAGATCCTGGTGGCGGACCGCAGCGGCCTGCGCAGCATCGATACCCACTGCGGCAAGGCCCCCCACACCATCTGTGTCTTCGAGTATATCTACTTTGCCCGGCCGGACTCCTGCATCGAGGGCACCTATGTCCATGAAGCCCGGCTGCAGGCGGGGCGGTTCCTGGCGCAGGAACACCCGGTGGAGGCCGACGTGGTCATCGGGGCGCCGGATTCCGGCCTGGATGCCGCGCTGGGCTACGCCCAGGAGAGCGGAATTCCCTATGGCATCGGCTTTATCAAGAACAAGTATGTGGGCCGCACCTTTATCCAGGGCAGCCAGGCGCAGCGGGAAAGCAGCGTGCGCATCAAGCTGAACGCCATCCCCTCCACGGTGGCCGGCAAACGGGTGGTGCTGGTGGATGACTCCATCGTCCGCGGCACCACCAGTGCACGGACCATCAGACTGCTGCGGGAGGCAGGCGCCAAGGAAGTGCACTACCGCATCTCGGCACCGCCCTTCATTCACCCCTGCTATTTCGGCACCGATATCCCCGATGAAAAGCAGCTGATTGCCACCGGCCATACGGTGGAGGAGATCAACAAGCTGGTTGGCTCCGACACACTGGGCTACCTGAGCGTGGAGCACGTGACCCAGCTGGCCATCCACAGCCACTGCGGCTTCTGCACCGGCTGCTTTACCGGCAAATACCCGGTGGCGCCCCCGCCCAGGCCGAAGGAGAACGTCTACGAGCGGCCGCTGAGCCAGTCGAAAACCAACAAAACATTGTGAACGGGCCATGCCCGACGGGCTGGAGAACAAGGAGGACATTATGGAAAAAAGCCATTCCGAAAGCTACGCCGCAGCAGGCGTGGACATCACCGCCGGCTACAAGGCCGTGGAGCTGATGAAGCAGTACGTCAACCGCACCATGAACAGCCACTGCATCGGCGGTCTGGGCGGATTTGGCGGCCTGTTTGAGCTGGACTGCACCGATATGCCCCACCCGGTGCTGATCTCCGGCACTGACGGCGTGGGCACCAAACTGCGCATTGCCCAGCTGATGGACAAGCATGACACCATCGGCATCGACTGCGTGGCCATGTGCGTCAACGACATCATCTGCGCCGGCGCAAAGCCGCTGGTGTTCCTGGACTACATCGCCTGCGGCAAGAATGTGCCTGAGCGCATTGCCGAGATTGTCAAGGGCGTGGCTGAGGGCTGCGTGCAGGCCGACTGCGCCCTGGTGGGCGGCGAGACAGCCGAGCACCCCGGTGTGATGCCAGCGGATGACTATGACCTGGCCGGCTTTACCGTGGGTGCCGTGGACAAAAGCAAGATCCTGGACAATTCCACCATGCAGCCGGGCGATATATTGATTGCCCTGCCCTCCACCGGTGTGCACTCCAACGGCTTCTCGCTGGTGCGCAAGATTTTTGACATCGAAAACCATCCCGAAGTGCTGGAAAAACGCTATGACAGCCTGGGCTCTATCCTGGGCGAGGCTCTGCTGGCCCCGACAAAGATCTACGTCAAGCCGGTGCTGGCCCTGATGAAGGAGGTTACCGTCAAGGGCGTGTCCCACATCACCGGCGGCGGGTTCTACGAGAACATCCCCCGCAGCCTGAAAGCCGGCTGCTGCGCCCGCATCCGCAAGGAGGATGTGCGCATTCCCGCCCTGTTCGATCTGCTGGCCAGGGAGGGCAACGTGCCCGAGCGCGATATGTTCAACACCTTCAACATGGGCGTGGGCATGGTGCTGACCGTGGCCGCCGAGGACGCCGGCAAGGCCATTGAAGTCCTGCAGGCCAACGGCCAGGACGCCTACCGTCTGGGCGTGATTGCCGAGGGCGAAGGGGTGGAATTGGTATGATGAACATTGCTGTCCTGGTTTCCGGCGGCGGCACCAACCTGCAGGCCATTTTGGAGAGCGAGCGCCGCGGTGAAAACCCCAACGGCAAAGTCACCCTGGTGGTGGCCAGCAAGCCGGGCGTCTACGCGCTGGAACGCGCCAAAAACTTTGGCGTGCCGGGCGTTGTGGTGCGCCGCAAAGACTACGCCACCGCAGAGGAGTTCGACGCGGCGCTGCTGAACGTGCTGCGGGAGCACCGCATCGACCTGGTGGTGCTGGCCGGCTTTTTGAGCGTGCTGGGGCCCAGCGTCATCGCCGCCTACCCCAACCGCATCCTGAACGTCCACCCCAGCCTGATCCCCAGCTTCTGCGGTCCCGGCTTTTACGGGCTGCGGGTGCATGAGGCGGCGCTGGCCCGCGGCGTGAAGGTAACCGGTGCCACAGTCCATTTTGTCAACGAGGTGTGCGACGGCGGGCCTATCCTGCTGCAAAAGGCGGTGGAGGTCCAGCCCGGCGACACGCCGGAGATTTTGCAGAAGCGCGTGATGGAACAGGCGGAGTGGAAACTGCTGCCCAAAGCCATCGCCATGGTCTGCAACGGTGAGGTGTAACGGTATGAAAAAGAATTTGTACAAGTTTCTTGCCGGCAACGAGTATCCCGGCCGCGGCATCGTGATCGGCATGTTCCCCGACGGGGAGAAGGCCATGATCGCCTACTGGATCATGGGCCGCAGCCCCAACAGCCGCAACCGTGTGTTTGAGGCCATCCCCGGCGGCATCCGCACGGTGGCCGCCGATCCGGCCAAGATGGAAGACCCGCACCTGATCATCTACAATCCGGTGCTGACCATCCACGAGACCACCATTGTCACCAACGGCGACCAGACCGACACGGTCTACCGCTTTATCCGCGACGGCCTGTACCCCGGTTACAGCTTCGAGGCCGCGCTGGCCACCCGCCTGTTTGAGGACGACGCCCCCAACTATACCCCCCGCATCTCCGGCGTGGTGGACATGCGCCTGGGCGGCTACAAGCTGAATATCCTGAAAACCTGCGAGGGCAACCCCGCCAGCGTGCAGCGCCAAACCTTCGACTACCCCCAGCCGGTGGCGGGCGAGGGGCATTTCATCAGCACCTACCAGAAAAACGGTGCTCCCATCCCCAGCTTTGCAGGCGAACCGATGCGGGTGGCCATCGACCAGAACGACCCGAACGAGCTGGCCGGCAAAATTTGGGAAAGCCTGAACGAGGACAACAAGGTCAGCCTGTTCGTGCGCGCCATCACCCTGGCGACCGGCGATTACGAGGACGTGATCCTGAACAAATACACTGTGGTGGAGGGTTAACGATGAAAGAATTTGAGCTGAAATATGGCATGAACCCCAACCAGAAACCCGCCCGCATCTATATGGCGGACGGCAGCGACCTGCCCATCCAGATTTTGAACGGCCGCCCCGGCTATATCAACTTTCTGGACGCCTTCAACAGCTACCAGCTGGTGCATGACCTGAAAGCCGCGCTGGGGCTGCCCGCTGCGGCCAGCTTCAAGCATGTCTCCCCCGCGGGTGCCTCCGTCGGCCTGCCCCTGGACGAGACGCTGCGCCGGATGTACCACATCGACCTGGATATGGAGCTGTCTCCCCTGGCCTGCGCCTATGCCCGCGCCCGCGGCGCCGACCGGATGTCCAGCTTTGGCGACTGGATTGCCCTGTCTGACGTGTGCGACCTGCCCACCGCGCTGCTGATCAAGAAGGAAGTGTCCGACGGCATCATCGCCCCCGGCTACACCGATGAGGCATTGGCCGTGCTGAAAGCCAAGAAGAAGGGCAATTACCCTGTCGTTGCCATCGACCCCAGCTATGTGCCCGACAAGCTGGACCGCCGCACCGTGTTCGGCGTGACCTTCGAGCAGGGCCGCCAGGACCTGTTGATCAACGCCGACACAATGCTGGGCAACATCGTAACCAAAAACAAGACGCTGACCGAGGACCAGAAGCGCGACCTGGTGATGAGCCTGATCGTGCTGAAGTACACCCAGTCCAACTCGGTCTGCTATGTGCAGGGCGGCCAGACCATCGGCGTGGGCGCCGGCCAGCAGAGCCGCATCCACTGCACCCGCCTGGCCGGCCAGAAGGCCGACAACTGGCAGCTGCGCCACATGCCCAAAGTGCTGGATCTGCCCTTCCGCGACGACGTGACCCGCCCCAACAAGGACAACGCCATCGACGTCTACATCGGCGACACGCCGGAGGATGTGATCGGCGACGACGTGTGGGCGCTGACCTTCACCCGCCAGCCCGAACCGCTGACCGCCGAGGAAAAGCGCGCCTGGCTGGACCAGGTCACCGGCGTGGCCTTGGGCAGCGACGCCTTCTTCCCCTTCGGCGACAACATCGAGCGCGCCCGCCGCAGCGGCGTGACCGCCATTGTGGAGCCGGGCGGCAGCATCCGCGACGACCAGGTCATTGAGACCTGCGACAAGTACGGCATCGTGATGGCATTCAACGGCATCCGGCTGTTCCACCACTGAGCGGCGGCGGAGTGCCGGGAGATTCCGTAGCCCGGCGGCCCCGGTTATGCTTGTTATGGATTGAAAAGGAAGCCTGTCTCTCTGGGTTTGCGGGCTTCCTTTTCGAGGTTTTATCTGCCGGGCATCGGCCCGTTCCCTATTGTCCGAATACACGTTATTTTTTGCAGAAAAGGAGTTTTCGGCATGAAGATCCTCGTTGTTGGCGGCGGTGGGCGTGAACACGCCATCATCCGCGCGCTGAAAAAAAGCCCTGACTGCACCGAGATCTGGTGTGCCCCCGGCAACGGCGGCATCAGCTACGACGCCACCTGCAAGGCCATCCCCGCCACCGATGTGGACGCCATGGTCGCCTTTGCGAAGGAGGAAGCCTTCGACTATGTGGTAGTCGCCCAGGACGACCCGCTGGCACTGGGCATGGTGGACGCCCTGGCGGCGGTGGGCATCCCGGCATTCGGCCCCGACAAGGCGGCTGCCCGCATTGAGGCCAGCAAGGTGTTCAGCAAAAATCTGATGAAACAGTACGGCATCCCCACCGCCGACTATGAGGTGTTTGAGGACCCGTCCAAGGTGATGGATTATGTCCGCGCCCGGGGCAAATACCCGGTGGTTATCAAGGCGGACGGCCTGGCACTGGGCAAGGGCGTGCTGATCTGCCAGGACGAGGCGGAGGCCGAGGCCGCCGTCAAGGAAATCATGCTGGACAAAAAGTTCGGCGCTTCCGGCAACCGGGTGGTGGTGGAAGAGTTTTTGACCGGGCCGGAGGTCAGCGTGCTGAGCTTCTGCGACGGCAAGACGCTGAAGCCGATGGTTTCCAGCATGGACCACAAGCGCGCCCTGGACGGCGACCTGGGCCTGAACACCGGTGGCATGGGCACCGTTGCCCCCAACCCTTACTACACCCCCGAGGTGGCCGACCGCTGCATGAAGGAAATCTTCCTGCCCACGGTGGAGGCCATGCAGAAGGAGGGCTGCCCCTTCAAGGGGTGCCTGTACTTTGGCCTGATGCTGACCCCCGATGGCCCCAAAGTCATCGAGTACAACTGCCGCTTCGGCGACCCGGAAACCCAGGTGGTACTGCCGCTTTTGGAGAGCGACCTGCTGAAAATTATGCTGGCCACCACCAACGGCACGCTGGCCGAGACCGAGGTCAAGTTCTCGGACGGCGCCGCCGCCTGCGTGATTCTGGCTTCCGGCGGCTATCCCCTCTCCTATGAGAAGGGCAAGGAGATCACCGGACTTGTAAACGGCCAGCTGCCCGGCAGCGGCGCCACCGTCTACCATGCCGGCACCGCCATCCGGGACGGCAGCCTGGTCACCAGCGGCGGCCGCGTGCTGGGTGTGACCGCCACCGCCGCCACCCTGCCCGAGGCGCTGAAAAAGGCTTACGCCGCGGCGGACAACATTCACTTTGACAAACTGCACCGGCGCAGCGACATCGGCGCCCGCGCCCTGGCAGCTCTGAAAGCGAGGGATTGATATGGTATATCGCATTTATGTGGAAAAGAAGCCCGGCTTTGACGGCGAGGCCCAGAGCCTGCTGCATGAGCTGACCGAGCTGCTGGGCGTGAAAAGCCTGACCGGCCTGCGCCTGCTGAACCGGTACGATGTGGAGGGCATCGACAGGGAGCTGTTCGACCGCGCCATCCCCACCGTGTTCAGCGAGCCGCCGGTGGACGTGACCTACGACACCCTGCCGGAGGCAAAGACCGTGTTCGCCGTGGAATACCTGCCCGGCCAGTTTGACCAGCGGGCGGACTCGGCCAGCCAGTGCATCCAGCTGCTGAGCCAGGGCGAGCGCCCCGATGTGCGCAGCGCCAAGGTCTATCTGCTGGAGGGCGACCTGACCGATGAGGACCTGGCCGCCATCAAAAAGTACGTCATCAACCCGGTGGAGGCCCGTGAGGCCAGCCTGGACCCCCGCGACACCCTGAAGATGGAGTTTGCCATCCCCACCGCGGTCGAGACGCTGACCGGCTTTATCGGGATGGACGACGCCGCCCTGGAGGCTTTCCGCAACGAGAAGGGCCTGGCTATGGATCACGCCGACATCGTGTTCTGTCAGGATTACTTCAAGAGCGAGCACCGCGACCCCACCATCACCGAGATCCGCGTGATCGACACCTACTGGTCCGACCACTGCCGCCACACCACCTTCGGCACCATTTTGGACAATGTGACCATTGATGACGAGGTGGTGCAGCAGGCATTTGGCCGCTATATGGCGCTGCGCCAGGAGACTGGCCGCGATGCCAAGCCCCGCACCCTGATGGATGCCGCCACCATCGGCGCCAAGGCGCTGAAACAGCGCGGCATCCTGAAGAACCTGGACGAGAGCGAGGAAATCAACGCCTGCACCGTCAAGATCAAGTGCGATGTGGACGGCGAACAGCAGGACTGGCTGTTCCTGTTCAAGAACGAAACCCACAACCACCCCACCGAGATTGAGCCTTTCGGCGGCGCGGCCACCTGCATCGGCGGCGCCATCCGTGACCCGCTGTCCGGCCGCAGCTACGTCTACCAGGCTATGCGCGTGACCGGCGCCGGCGACCCGCTGCAGCCGGTGTCCGAGACGATGGAGGGCAAGCTGCCCCAGCGCAAGATCGTCACCACCGCCGCGGCCGGCTACTCCAGTTACGGCAACCAGATCGGCCTGGCCACCGGCCAGGTCAGCGAGCTGTACCATCCCGGCTATGTGGCCAAGCGCATGGAGATCGGCGCCGTGGTGGGCGCCACCCCGGCCAGCCATGTCCGCCGGGAGACCCCTGCCCCCGGCGATGTGATCATCCTGCTGGGCGGCCGCACCGGCCGCGACGGCATCGGCGGCGCCACCGGTTCCTCGAAGGCGCACAAGCTGTCCAGCCTGGAAACCTGCGGCGCTGAAGTGCAGAAAGGCAACGCCCCCATCGAGCGCAAACTGCAGCGCCTGTTCCGGCGCGAGGACGCCTGCCGCATGATCAAACGCTGCAACGACTTTGGCGCAGGCGGCGTGTCGGTTGCCATCGGCGAATTGGCAGACGGGCTTTCCATCGACCTGAACAAGGTCACCAAAAAGTACGAGGGCCTGGACGGCACCGAGCTGGCCATCAGCGAGAGCCAGGAACGCATGGCTGTGGCGGTTTCCGCCAAGGACGCCGATGCCTTTATCGCTCTGGCCAACGAGGAAAACCTGGAGGCCACCGTCGTCGCCACCGTTACCGAGGAAAAACGGATGAAGGAGTTCTGGAACGGCCAGGCCATCGTGGACCTGTCCCGCGAGTTCCTGTCCTCCAACGGCGCCGAGCGCCATGCCAGCGCCCACATCCTGCCCGGTCGCGTCTGGCAGCCCCAGTGGGCGGGCAATACCTTTGAGGAAAAGCTGGAGTCGCTGGTCACCGACCTGAACGTCTGCAGCCAGAAGGGCCTGGGCGAGCGGTTTGACTCCACCATCGGCGCCGCCACTGTGCTGATGCCCTACGGCGGCAAGTACCAGCTGACCCCCACCATGGCCATGGCTGCCAAGCTGCCGGTGGACGGCGAAACCACCACCTGCAGCGGCATGGCCTGGGGCTTCAACCCCTACCTGACCGAAGCGGACCCCTACCGCGGCGCCTATATGGCCGTGGTGGAGAGCGTGTCCAAGATGGTCTGCGCCGGTTTCCGCCACGAGGACCTGTATCTGACCTTCCAGGAATACTTTGAGCACATGGGCACCCAGCCGGAGCGCTGGGGCAAGCCGCTGGCCGCGCTGCTGGGCGCGCTGGACGCCCAGATGGGCCTGGGCATCGCCTCCATCGGCGGCAAGGACAGCATGTCCGGCAGCTTTGAGGGGCTGGATGTTCCGCCCACGCTGGTCAGCTTTGCCACCGGCATCGGCGACACCCGCAGCGTCATCAGCGCCGAGTTCAAAAAGGCCAACAGTGCCGTTGTGATCCTGAAGCCCCAGTACAAGGACGGGCTGCCCACCGTGTCCAGCCTGCTGGCCAACTATTATATTGTGGAACAGATGATCGCCGAGGGCAAGGTGCTGGCCGCTGCCACGCCCGGCTACGGCGGCGTTGCCGAAGCGCTGTTCAAGATGTGCGTGGGCAACCATGTGGGCCTGGAACTGAGCGACAAGGTGACCATGCAGGAGCTGTTCAGCCCCTGCTACGGCGCCATCATTCTGGAGCTGCTGGACGCCTCTGCCGGCGAGTTCCTGGGCTTTACCACGGTGGATTACACCATGAGCCTGGGCAAGCAGGTGGCCGATATGGAGCGCCTGCAGGACCTGTGGGAGTCCAAGCTGGAGCCGGTCTTCCCCTACCGCGGCAAGGGCGATGCCGTTGAAGCCCTGAACTACGAGTGCAAAAACCGCGTGGCGCCCGCCGTGCGGCTGGCCACGCCCAAGGTTATCATCCCGGTCTTCCCCGGCACCAACTGTGAGTATGATACCGCCCGCGCCTTCCGCCGCGCCGGCGCCGACCCGCAGGTGCTGGTTCTGAAGAACCTGACCCCCGCCGATGTGGCGGAAAGCTGCGAGGCGCTGGTCAAGGCTATCGATGAGGCGCAGATTCTGATGCTGCCGGGCGGTTTCTCCGGCGGCGATGAGCCGGATGGCAGCGCCAAGTTTATCACGGCCTTCTTCCGCGCGCCCGCGGTGGCGGACGCGGTCAACCGCCTGCTGAACCAGCGTGACGGCCTGGCGCTGGGCATCTGCAACGGTTTCCAGGCGCTGATCAAGCTGGGCCTGGTGCCTTACGGCGAGATCCGCCCCATTACCAAGGATGACCCGACCCTGACCTTCAACACCATCGGCCGCCACCAGAGTATGCTGGTGCGCACCCGCGTGGCTTCCAACAAGAGCCCGTGGCTTTCTGAGTGCGATGTGAACGACGAGCACCTGATTGCCATCAGCCACGGCGAAGGCCGCTTTGTCTGCAACGATGCCCTGCTGAAACAGTTGGTCGATAATGGCCAGGTCGCCACCCAGTATGTGGACCTGACCTGCACCCCCACCATGGATCTGCGCTACAACCCCAACGGCAGCGTGCTGGCCATCGAGGGCATCACCAGCCCGGACGGCCGCGTGCTGGGCAAAATGGGCCACAGTGAGCGCAGCGGCGAAGAGCTGTATAAGAACGTGGGCGGCGACAAGTACCAGCCGCTGTTTGAGGGCGGCGTGAACTACTTCAAGCTGTAAGCCAGGCGCTGCAAAACGGACAGACTACAAAACAGAGAGGTACCATTTATGCCGCATAACCGTTATATTTCCCCCTTTTCCACCCGGTACGCGTCGGACGAGATGCAGTTTTTGTTCTCGGACGACAAAAAGTTCCGCACCTGGCGGCGGCTGTGGATTGCCCTGGCCAAGGCGGAACAGCGCCAGGGCCTGGACATTACCGACGAGCAGATCGCCGAGCTGGAAGCCCACAAGGACGACATCAACTACGAGGAGGCCGCCGCCCGTGAAAAGCTGGTCCGCCACGATGTGATGAGCCATGTGTACGCCTACGGCCTGCAGTGCCCCCACGCAAAGGGCATCATCCACCTGGGCGCAACCAGCTGCTATGTGGGTGACAACACCGACATCATCATCATGCGGGACGCCCTGCAGCTGGTACGCAAAAAGCTGATCGGCGTGCTGGCCAACCTGGCCGGCTTTGCCCGCCAGTACAAGGACATGCCCTGCCTGGCTTACACCCATTGCCAGCCCGCCCAGCTGACCACCGTGGGCAAGCGCGCCACCCTGTGGATGAACGAGCTGTACATGGACCTGTGCGAGATTGACCACCAGATCGGTGAGCTGGCGCTGCGCGGCGTCAAGGGCACCACCGGCACCCAGGCCAGCTTTATGGAGCTGTTCGGCGGCGATTCCGCCAAGGTCAAGGCTGTGGAGGCCGATGTCTGCGCCCAGATGGGCTTTACCAAGGTTGTCCCTGTCTGCGGCCAGACTTACAGCCGCAAGGTGGACTACAATGTGCTGTCGGTGCTGGGCGGCCTGGCCCAGAGCGCCATGAAGATGGCCACCGACATCCGCCTGCTGGCCAATTTCAAGGAGATGGAGGAGCCGTTTGAGAAGAACCAGATTGGTTCCTCCGCCATGCCCTACAAGCGCAACCCCATGCGCTGCGAACGCATCTGTGCGCTGGCCCGCTACCTGATGATCGACGTGCTGAACCCGGCCATGACCGCCGGCACCCAGTGGTTTGAGCGCACGCTGGATGACAGCGCCAACAAGCGCATTGCCATGGCCGAGGGCTTCCTGGCCGCAGATGCCATTTTGAACATCCTGCTGAACGTCTCGGACGGGCTGGTGGTCTACCCCAAGGTGATCCGCAGCCGCGTGATGGCCGAGCTGCCCTTTATGGCCAGCGAGAACATCATGATGAAGGCCGTCAAGAAAGGCGGCGACCGTCAGGAGCTGCACGAGCGCCTGCGGGAGCACGCCGTGGCCGCCGCCGCCGTGGTCAAGCAGGAGGGCAAGCCCAACGACATGATCGCCCGTGTGGAGGCCGACCCCGCCTTTGGCCTGACCCGCGAGGAGATTGAGGCCGAGCTGACCCCCGAAGCCTTTACCGGCCGCGCGCCGGAACAGGTGGAGGAGTTTTTGGCGAACGTCATCCAGCCCGTGCTGGATGCCAACCCCGAGGACCTGGGCCAGAAGGCGGAGCTGAGCGTCTGATTTTCGCGCCGGCTTTTCCCGTTTCCTGTAAACATTCACCATAAAACGCGGCAGGGCCGCCCCGTTCGGGGCGGCCCTGTTATTTGTGCAGATCGCTAGGGGGCGGTCAGCCGGAGGATTCGGGGGTGGCAGCTGCGGGGATATCCTCGGCAGCGACATCGCCGGACTCTGCCAGGTTTTCCAGGCGGGTCTGGTAGTCAGGGGCGGTGGCGTCGGTCAGGGTGACATCGTACCAGGCAAAGCGGTAGCCGTTTGCCTCCATCACCTGCTTGACCTGGGCCAGCACCGTATCCACATCGGCCTGGGTGGGGGTGGTGGGCCAGGTGCACTGGAGCATCAGGCGGGTGGGCACATCCTGCAGGAGATCCTTCGAGAAACTGGCATCCAGCGGCAGATACTCGGCATAGTTGCCGGGCACGGCCCCCGTCTCCGGGGTGTAGCCGATTGAGATAAAGCTGCTGCGCTGCGGCTCCTCACCGCCATAGTTGGCGGCGAACTCGTATTGCGGCAGTTCTTCGGCCAGGATGTCGTCCACCTGGGCGGCGGCTTCTGTGCCCATGCGGTAAGCAGTGTTCCAACGTTGTTCCACCAGCCATTCGTGGCTGCCGGGGTCATCCTCGCCGCTGTCGTCTGTGGTAAACAGCCAGAACGAGTTTCTCACCTCAAAACGGGTGTCAGGGCTTTGCTCAGACTGTACAAGGGTACCATATTCAAACCTTGAGCCATCGTAGCTTTCGGTAACAATGAAAGTCTGGCCGGGGTAAAGGCTCTCGGCATACTGTACGGCACGGCTTTCGGCCCAGGCGCGGCTGAGCGGGTCGCCGTATACGGCATCGGCCGCCAGCAGCAGGCCCAACACCAGCACACCGCCCGCCACACCGGCGGCAATGCGCTTGCCCTTGTTATTCGTTGTCTGTTTCATGGTTTATTTTTCCCCTTTCCTTTTACGGCGTAACGCAGCAGCCTGGCCGCCAAGGCACCCAGTAAGCAAAGCACGGCCAGCACTACGGCAAGCGGGCAAGCCCCCCACAAATAACTGAACAGCGCACTGGCAAAAGTGGTGAATTGCATGGCGTGCATCAGGCTGGGCAGGCTCTGGATCAGTATAATGACCGCCGCAAAGGGCGGTACCAGTTTCCAGATGGCGTCATCCAGCCAGCAGGCAATGCCGCAGGTCAGCGGGAAGATGACAAAGATCAGCCCGGTGGCCCGGCCGCTGTTCAAGACCGCCATGCCCAGCGCCAGCCCCACCACCACAACCACCAGCAGCCACAACCGCACATGGGTGCGCACGGTTTTCAGTACGGCGGCGTCGTCCGGCCGGGCGGGCGCCGTGCCGGCGGCGGGCAGGCTGTCCCACAGGGCACGGCAGTCCGGGCAGGTTTCGATATGCGCTTTGACCAGCGCCTCGCTGTCGGGGCTGGCAACGCCATCGCGCACCAGCGGCATCAGGTCCTGCACCACGGCGCAGGTGACAGGCGGCGCGGCAGCCGCCGGGATTTCGGTTTTGGGGGTGACGGGCAGGGTGTTCTCATTCATCCCAGTATCCCTCCTTCTGTAACATTGTTTTCAGCCAGGTTCGTGTGCGGTGCTCGATGACGCGGGCGCTGTTCTCGCTGATGGAAAGCATCCGTGCAATCTCGGCATAGGAGTAGCCCTCGGCCCTGAGGTATACCACCTGGCGGCTGCGCTCGTCCTTCTGTGCCAGCAGCGCGCGGACTCGGGCCAGCATGGCGCGGGCATCGGTGTCGGCGGCCAGCTCATCCTGCAGGTACCAGTCGATCAGGTCGTCCAGGTCCAGTTGGGGGCGGCGCTTGCGCAGGCTTTCCAGCCAGACGTTGCGGGCAATGCCAAACAGCCAGGTCTTGGCGGAACAGTCCCCGCGGAAAAACGGCAGCCGTTTCAGCGCCCGCAGGAAAGTCTCGCTGAGAAGGTCCTCGGCATCCGATGCATTGCGGGTCAGCGAGCAGAGGTAGCGGTAGACGTCCTGGCGGTAGGCCAGGTACAGCTGCTCCACCGCGGAGTGTTTACCACCCATATTCGCTCACCGCCTTTCTTTTTTACTTCCGAACCGGTTCACCTATCAGTGCGGCGGAAGGGGGAAAACATTACAGGATTTGGATTTTTTTTGAGGGCGGGCTCCCTGCCATCCCAAAAAAGGGCGGGGCCTTTCGGCCCCGCCCTGCGGTACAATCCATGTTTTTGAAATCCGCTACCGCATCTTTTCCTGAAACAATCAGGCGCGCGCGTATTTCTTGATGCTCTCAGGCAGTGCATCCTCTGCGGAGGAGATGGTCACGATCACTTCCACATTGCTGGTGATGGCGTCGATCTTGGCCAGCAGTGCCGCGGCTGCGTCGATATCGTGATCCACAATCTTCAGCACACCATCGATGAACAGCTCGGTGATGTCATAGTTGCCGGCCAAAACGCCTGCAACAAAGCCGTACAGCATATCTGCGCCCTCGATGTGATACTCATCCACATCCAGCAGGCGGGCTGCGTGGTTGATGTCGGTGGTCAGCTTCATCGACTTTTCGATGACAACAATGTTGCCCGCCGTGGTCTTGACGGCAGCGTTGATCATATCGATCATCGTCTTGGTCTTGCCGGCGCCCTTGGGGCCAACGATCAGCTTAATCATAAAGGGTACCTCCTTTGTTCGCGCGCTTTGTACCGGGTGCAACTGCGATTGTTGCGGCCTGCAAAGCGCGATGCCATACATAAATCAGTCCTGGAGCTTGGCTTCCAGCTCCGCCTTGCGGTCCTCGTAGCCGGGCTTGCCCAGCAGAGCAAACATATTCTTCTTGTAGCTTTCCACACCGGGCTGGTCAAACGGGTTGACAGACAGCAGGTAGCCGGACACAGCGCAGGCTTTCCAGAAGAAGTAGATCAGGTAACCGATGTCGTAAGCGCCCAGGCTGTCCACCTCAATAACGCCCAGCGGCACGCCGCCGTCGGTGTGGGCCAGGATAGTGCCCTCCATCGCCTTGCGGTTGACCACGCTCATGTTCTGGTTTGCCAGGAAGTTCAGGCCGTCAAAGTTGCCCTCCAGCTCGGGGATATAGAAGTCCTCGCGGGTGTTCTTCACATCCACGTAAGTCTCAAACATGATGCGGCTGCCATCCTGCAGGAACTGCCCCATCGAGTGCAGGTCGGTGGAGAAAATGCAGGAGGTGGGCATCAGGCCCTTCTGGTCCTTACCCTCGCTCTCGCCAAACAGCTGCTTGTACCACTCGTTCATCATGGCGAAGTCCGGCTCAAAGCAGGCCAGTGTCTCCACGCTTCTGCCCTTGCGGTAGAGGATGTTGCGGGTCATGGCATAGCGGTAAGCATCATTATCCGGGCTGAGGACACTGTATGCCTCCTCAGCATCGGCAGCGCCCTGCATCAGCGCATCAATGTCGATGCCGGCGCAGGCGATGGGCAGCAGACCTACGGCCGTCAGCACCGAGTAGCGGCCGCCCACATCGTCGGGCACCACAAAGGTGGGCCAGCCCTGGGCGTCGGCAAGCTCCTTCAGCGTACCCTTGCAGCGGTCGGTGGTGGCATAGATGCGTTTGTTGGCCTCCTCAGGGCCAACCTGGTCCTCCAGCAGCTTGCGCAGCACGCGGAAGGCCAGGGCGGTCTCGGTGGTGGTGCCGGACTTGGAAATGACATTGATGGAGAAGCGTTTGCCCTTGGTGATACGAATGATATCGTTCAGGCTGGTGGGCGAGATTGTATTGCCGCAGAAATAAATCTTGGGCCCGTCGTCGATGTCGTTATGATAGACACCGCGGCAGGCCTCAATCACTGCGCGCGCGCCCAGATAGCTGCCGCCGATGCCGGCAACCAGCAGCACGTCGGAATCCGAGCGGATCTTCTCGGCAGCCTGCTTGATGCGCGCAAATTCTTCTTTATCATAGGATTTGGGCAGGTCCATCCAGCCCAGGAAATCGTTGCCGGGACCGGTGCGCTCGGCCAACTGCTTGTGGGCAGCCTCCACCTGGGGATAGATGGCTGCATATTCTTCAGGACGGATAAATTTTGCCAGATGTTTGCCATTGAACTTGACACTCATCGCTGGATCCTCCTTTATCTTTTGCCGCCGGGCATCCCCCGCACGGCAGGCAGCAAACCGCCCGCCGTGCGATGGATTTGCCTCGGCTTTGTAACTTCAATGATACCGTTTTGATAGTTCTTTGTCAAGCAAAACAGGCCCGATTTTTCTCTATTTGCACAAAATCTTATCCGTGCATGAGGCAGGCTTCAACAAGGCGAACAAAGCACAGCCCAAAACTCAGCGCAGCAACGTCATCGGCCGCTGTGACGGGATATTCGGCCACCGTCTGTCCGCCATGGGTCAGCGTTACGGTGCCCAGCTGCTGCCCCGCGGTGACCGGAGCTTCCACACTCTGCGGCAGGTCGAGGTGTACCTCCAGCGGGGCGGCATCCCCCTTGGCAGTCAGCACACTGCCGGGGGCGGTATAGGTCAGCGGTACCGTTTCCGCTGCACCGTGGGTGACCGGCAGGGTGTCCGGCGCATCGCCGGGCAGCTCCGCCACAAGGCTCTGGTAATTGGCAAACCCATAATCCAGCAGGGTTCGGGCGGCGTCGAACCGGTCCTTGCCGCTGGGCGCGCCCAGGATCACCGCCACCAGGCCCAGGCCATCCCGCTCGGCGCTGGCGGTGATGCAGACCCCTGCGCCGCCTGTGGTTCCTGTTTTGAGACCCGTAATGCCCGGGTAACTTTTCAACAGCTTGTTGGTGTTGACCAGCTGGGTCTCGCCGCCCCGCAGGGTGTCGGTCCAGATGGTGCAGTAGTGGGCAATCTCGGTGTGATGCAACAGCATTTCCCGGCTCATCACCGCCACATCCCGGGCGGTGGACAGGTGCCCAGTCTCATCCAGGCCGCAGGCGTTCTCAAAGTGGGTGGACGCCATACCCAGGCGGGCGGCCTCCGCGTTCATCTGCTGCACAAAGGCATCCTCGCTGCCGCCGATGTACTCGGCAACTGCCACGGCGGCATCATTGGCGGAGGAGATGCAGATGGCCTTGAGCATATCGTCCAATGTCATCTCTTCGCCGGGTTCCAGCCAGATCTGGCTGCCGCCCATGCCGTAGGCATGCTCGCTAACGGGGACCAAATCGGTCAGCCGGACCTTCCCCGCCTCCAGCGCCCGGAAGGTCAAAAGCAGCGTCATCACTTTGGTGATGGAGGCGATGGGCCGCTGTTCGTCGGCATTTTTCTCATACAGGACAGTTCCGGTATCGAGATCCACCAGAATGGCCGCCTGGCAGGGCAGGTCAAAGTCCGCCGGGGTGGCAGGTGTGATGGCCACCGCCGCGGCCGGCAGCGTGAAGCAGGACGCCAGCAATGCCCCGCAAAGCAGCAAGGTCAGAATTTTTCTCATCTTTGGGCTGCCCCCTTGTGTGTGATTGTGGAGTGGTGATTGCTACCCAAACCTATGCGCGGGGGCGGTGAATTAGGACGCATCCCAGGAATTGAAGATGGCCGGGGCGTTTTTCCTTCCCGGGGCGGTCTGCCGGCGTTGCGCTTTGGCGCGGGTTCCAGTATAATAGAAAAGCAGAAAAAACACGGTTTTGAGAAGGAGAATTCAGATGCGCGTCAGCTTTTACACCCTGGGCTGCAAGGTAAACCAGAACGAATCCGGCGCGATGGCCCAGCTGTTTGAGGCAAACGGTTACACTGTGGTGCCTGCCGGTGAAGAGGCCGATGTCTATATCGTCAACAGCTGCACCGTCACCAATTTTGGCGACCAGAAAAGCCGCAAATGGCTGCGCCGCGCCAAGCGGGAGAACCCCGGTGCAGTGACGGTGCTGACCGGCTGTTACCCCCAGGCGTTCCCCCATGAGGCCGCCGCGGTGCAGGAGGCAGACGTGGTCACCGGGTCCGGCAGCCGGCGGATTCTGCCCGGCCTGGTCCAGAAAGTCCTGAACGGTGAGGAGGAGCGCATTGTGGACATTCGCCCCCACCACAAGGGGGAGCAGTTTGAGGAGCTGCCCATCGAGCGCTTTGCCGAGCATACCCGCGCCTTTGTCAAGGTGGAGGATGGCTGCAACCGCCAGTGCGCCTACTGCGTTATCCCGCGCGCACGCGGCCCGGTACGCAGCCGCAGTGAAGCCAGCGTGCTAAACGAGCTGACGCACCTGGCCGCGGCGGGATACAAGGAGGTGGTGCTGTCGGCTATCAGTCTGCCCAGTTACGGCATGGACACCGGTACCTGCCTGGCTGACCTGTTGGAAAAGGCCAGCCAGGTACCGGGTATTGAACGGATTCGCCTGGGCAGCCTGGACCCGGACAAGCTTACCGACCAAGACATCGCCCGTATGGCCGCCCTGCCCAAACTCTGCCCGCAGTTCCACCTGAGCCTGCAAAGCGGCTGCAGCAAAACGCTGCGGTCCATGCGGCGTCCCTATACCACCGACCAGTATGCCCAGGTGGCCGCCAAGCTTCGCTCCGCTTTTGGCGAAGCGAACGTCAGCCTGACCACCGACGTAATCGTGGGCTTCCCCGGTGAGACGGAGGCGGACTTTTTGGAGAGTATGGCCTTTGTAAAGTCGCAGCGATTTTTGAAAGTACACGTTTTCCCTTACTCCCGCCGGGCCGGCACACCTGCCTATGACTTTCCTGACCAGATCCTTGAGCATGAGAAGGAGGCACGAAGCCGCCGCATGACGGAGGCTGTGGAGGAGGTGCGCGCCCAGGTGGCTGCCGGGATGGCTGGCCGCCAGGCAGAGGTACTGCTGGAAACGCCGCTTTCGGCCAATACTTTCACCGGATATACCAAGCAGTATCTGCCGGTGGTTGTTTGTGCCCCGGGGCATATTTCCGGCGATATCCTGCCGGTGACCTTAGGCAACTGGGATGGCCAGCGCTGCCATGCCGAACCGGTGACAGAATAGCGCACAGCTTTTGGGCGAAGCAAATCTTGTCCGGCAGGGCTGCATCCCGCAACGGGGTGCGCCGCGCCCCGCTATGGAAAAGCAGTACGTTTCTGCGTGCAATTTTGTCACCTCAAAACTTTTTAAAAAAAATCGAAAAAAGGGGTTGACATTTTCCCCTTTCGAGGATATAATTATCAACGTTGCAGCCGCTACGGCAGCACAAAGCTGGGAAATGGCCCGGTAGTTCAGTTGGTTAGAACGCTAGCCTGTCACGCTAGAGGTCGTCAGTTCGAGCCTGATTCGGGTCGCCATTTGCTGTTATAGCTCAGTCGGTAGAGCGCATCCTTGGTAAGGATGAGGTCGGCAGTTCGAATCTGCCTAACAGCTCCAGCTCAAACACCCCAAACCAACGTTGGTTTGGGGTGTTTTTCTTTTATCGGAAAGCCAGAGGATATCACACAGCGAAGGTTGCCGCCTTCCCTGTGCAAGCGGGCGGCGTCGGTCCATACAAACGTTCTGCCCCAAAATGCAAGGAGGTTTTTGCCATGTACAATTCTTATTTTGACGGCGGGCTGCTCCAGCTGATTGGTTGGAAGCTGCTTGGCTTTCTAATCACCTTTTGCACACTGGGAATCTGTTTTCCCTGGGCCTTCTGCATGACCTACCGCTGGGAGGCAAAGCATACCGTTGTGGATGGACACCGCCTGTTTTTCGATGGAACTGCTCTCCAGCTTTTCGGCAACTGGATCAAGTGGCTGCTGCTAACACTGGTTACCATTGGCATTTACGGCTTTTGGCTGTCCATCGCTCTCAGAAAATGGAAAACCAAGCACACACATTTCGCCAACTGAGGGCCGCGTTCCCGCCAGTTCCCGGGGCTGCCCTGCTTTCCCCCCCACCCGCGGAAAGCGTTTTGCAAGCGGGCGGATAAGACAAGAAAAAGCCGCCGTCCCTGCGCTACAAAGTGCAGGAACGGCGGTTTTTGTTTGGAGCTGGCAACAGGAATCGAACCTGCAACCTGCTGATTACAAATCAGCTGCTCTGCCAATTGAGCTATGCCAGCGTACCTGATTAGTGTAACACAGCCGGGGCATTTTGTCAATCCAAACAAAACAGATGCGCGGCGCGTTAAACCCGGGCGGGCAACAGCCCACACTTCGCGCAGCATGGCCCTGAGCGGCGCTGAGAGCCGTTCTTACCCCCCCCACTACTTTTCCATGCCGGCAGTGCAGACACCGCACAGAGGCCGGCAGATTCGGGCTGGCAGGCCTGCTGTGCGGTCGAGGCATCCGCCGGGATCGGTGCGCCCCCTCCCCTGCCCCAGCAGTACAAACAAAAACCGCCCCGACCAGGCATACTGCCGGCGGGGCGGTTCAACGTGCTGTTTCGTCAGGATTAGTCGCTGACGTAGGGCATCAGAGCCATATGACGGGCGCGCTTGATGGCAACCGTCAGCTCACGCTGATGGAAAGCGCAGGTGCCGGTCACACGGCGGGGGATGATCTTGGCGCGCTCGGTGACGTACTTGCGCAGGCGCGGCAGATCCTTGTAGTCAATGTGCTCGATGCGATCCACGCAGAAGCTGCACACCTTGCGGCGGCCGCGGTGCATCGGACGGGACGAACGATCGTTAGCCATGTCGGGTTACCTCCTTTTTCAGGATAAAATTCAAGGTTGGTTGCGGGCAGACCACCGGCCAGGCCGGCCTGGCTGCCGCCTCCACGCGCCGGGTGCAGGCGGGTGGATCAGAAGGGCAGATCTCCCTCGTCCTCAATCAGGGCGAAATCGTCATTGGTGCCAGCCGAATAGCTGGGGGCCGCAGGCTGTGCGGCGGGGCGAGCGTAATCTGCTGCCGGGGCCGGGGCGGCATGCCCGGCTGCGGCGGGGTTCGAGGATTTCGGGGCGGCAAAGTTCACATTGCTGGCCACGATCTCGACAGCATTGCGATTGTTGCCGTTCTTGTCCTGATAGGTGCGGGACTGCAGACGTCCCTCCACCGCAATCAGCGAGCCCTTGGTGAAATACCGGCAGACAAACTCTGCAGTGCGGTCCCAGGCAACAATGTCCAGGAAATCCGCCTGGCTCTGACCATTGGCATCGCGGCGGTTGCGGTCGCAGGCAATGCGGAAAGACGCGACATTTTTGCCGGTCTGCGTCTGGCGCAGCTGCGGGTCCGCCACCAGGCGGCCCATGATTGCAACAACATTCAGCATAGTGTCTTACCTCTCAACCACTCACTCTTCCTCAGCAATGATGATGCTGCGGAGAACACCCTCGGTGATCTTGTAGACGCGGTCCAGCTCAGCCGGGAAATCGGAGTTGCTGGTGAACTTGATCACCGTGTAGACGCCCTCGGTATTGTCCTCGATGGGATAGGCCAGGCGGCGCTTGCCCCACTCGTCGACAGAATCGATGGTGCCATTTGCCTCGATCAGGGACTTGAACTTGCCGATCAGCGCGGCAGAAGCCTCCTCATCCAGGGCGGGATTGGTAACCAACATGGTTTCGTACTTAGCCATTTCTGTACACCTCCTTTTGGACATAAGGCCCCTTTTGCAAGGGGCAAGGGTTCCGGGCGGTTGACCCGGGGTTCCGTGCCGTTTGGCACAGCAACTTATTATAGCAAGCATGTCCGTGGTTGTCAAGCCTTTTTGCGCCATAACCGGCGATTGCCTGTCATTTTTCCGCCGGCGGTGACTGTCGTTCTGCTGCGGAAGAACCCTTTCCATTTTCCCGGCAAGGGAACGGCCCATACCGTATGCAAAAACCCCCGCCGGTAAGGCGGGGGTTTGTGGCGGAAAGAAAGGGATTCGAACCCTTGAGGGCTTTAGGGGCCCTACACGATTTCCAGTCGTGCGCCTTAGACCAGCTCAGCCATCTTTCCATTTTCGCAACCGACCACACGGTCAACTGCGAATGATATTATAGCAGGCCCTTTACCGGCTGTCAAGCCTTTTTTGAAAGAAAAGCCGGATTTCCAGCCACAATCTTCAAAATGCAATTCAAGCGTTCAATTTTGATCCAGTGTCAAGACCGG
Organism: uncultured Gemmiger sp.; assembly: GCA_944388145.1. Lineage (GTDB taxonomy): Bacteria > Bacillota > Clostridia > Oscillospirales > Ruminococcaceae > Gemmiger. The sequence continues at coordinate 383,063 of CALXHQ010000001.1, forward strand.
CCACCCCAGCAGGCGTGCGGCCGCGTGGTCGTGGGTGACCAGCAGGGTATCCCGCCCGGCGGCCAGGCGCACCACCGCGGCGGCGGCCCGGTCCACCAGCGCGTCGTCCATACCGGTGAACGGCTCGTCCAGCAGCAGCAGGTCAGCCCCCCGGCAGAGCAGAGCACGCAAGAGGGCGGCACGGCGCTTTTGACCGCCGGACAGCCTTCCGGCGGGGGTTTTCAGGTCGGCGTCGGCAAAGCCCAGGGCACGCAACTCCTCCCGGGCCTGTGCGCGGGTCACGCCCCTCCCGGTCAGGCAGATATTATCCGCCGCGGTCAGTTGGGGGCAAAGCCGGTCCTCCTGAAACATGGCGGCAATACGGCGGCCTTCCAGCCCCTCGATCCGGCCGGCATCCGGCGTTTCCAGCCCCATCAGGATGCGCAACAGCGTGGTCTTGCCCTGACCGGAAGGGCCCATCAACACGGCGGGGCCGTCAATGGCCAGGCAAACATCTGCAAGCACCTGTTTACCGGGGGATTCCTCCCCCAGCGGCGGCTGTCTGGGGCCCTGATCGAAGGTTTTGCAGAGGCCAATGATCCGAATCATGCGCGCACCTCCCCGCAGAGGCAATTTCTGGCCAGGCGAAGCAGCCGGGTGGCAATGGCCGACAACGACGCCGACAGCAGCACAATGACCAGCGTCCAGGCGAACACGTCGGGAGTGGTCAGAGTAATCTTGGCCCGGTAGAGGGCGTCACCCACGCTGTGGTCAGGCAGGCCGATGACCTCGGCCGAGACGCCGCTCTTCCAGCACATTCCCATGGCGGCAGCGCAGCTTTCACAGAAGGAGGGAAAAATCCCAGGCAGCCAGATGTACCGCAGCCGCCGGGACAGCGGCAGGCGGTAAACCTTTGCCATCTCGATGAGCTGGCGGTCGGTGTCAGCAATGCCGGCAGCCACACCCGCGTAAACCACCGGCAGCACATGGGTGAAACTGACAATGACAGACAGATTGGCGCTGCTGGCCCAAAGCAGGGCCAGGATGACAAAGCTGGCAACCGGCATGGCACGGATCAGCTGCATGACAGGGTTGAACAAAATCCGCACCAGCTTCCAGCGGGCACTGGCGGCTCCCAGCAATGCGCCGAACACCACCGCCAACAAAAAGCCGGCCAGAATGCGCAGCGCGCTGAAGGCGATGCGGTGCCAGAAATCGGCGGTGGGCAAAAGCCGGGCCAGCGCCTCCAGGGTGCCCAGCGGCGAGGTGAGGAACAGGCCGCCGTATCCCAGCGTTGCGGCGGCAACCTGCCAGACAACCACCCAAAACGCAACGGCGCCTGCCGTTTGGAGCAGGCGCCTGCGCTTATTCGGTTCAGGCCGCGGCATCTTCGCTGGCGGCAACGCCGTAGTAGAAATCATCCCCCGGCATCTCGCCGCCCACGCTGGAGGGGTCGGCGTCGTACAGAACCTGGAAGTAGTTGACCAGGTCCGTCTTCATCTCATCGCCGGTCTCGAAGACGATATTGCACTCGGGCAGGGCCTTCTGCGCCAGGGCCGCCTTGGCCACAATTCCGTACTGCTCACACAGGGCGGCGGTCCCCTCAATGTCGGTGTTGGCGGCCTCAACGCTGGCGGCGTAGCCGTCCAGGAAGGCTTCAAAGGCAGCGGGGTCACGGTCGATGGCGTCCTTGCGGGCCACCAGAACGCCGGTGACCAGCTTGCTGCCGGCCACAGCCTCCCACTCGGTATTCATATCCAGGGCTACGCGCAGGCCCTCCACCTGGGACAGGGCGCTGGTAACAAAGGGCTGGGGCAGCATGACAATGGTCCCCTTGCCGGCCTGCAGCTGGGCCAGGGCCTCAGTGGCCTCACTGAAATACTCAATGGTCACGTCGGTATCCGGGTCCAGGCCATTCTCAGTCAGAACGTAGCGCAGCACGTACTCGGGGGTGGTGCCCTTGCCGGTGGTCAGGATGGTCTGTCCCTTCAGGTCCGCCACCGACTGGACCGTGTCGCCCTGTTCCAGGATGTACAGCACGCCCAGTGTATTGATGCAAGCCACTTCCACCTGCCCCTCGGTACGCTGGTAGAGTGTGGCCGCCAGATTGGCGGGCACCGCCGCAGCGTCCAGCTCACCCTTCACCAGCAGGGGAACAATCTCATCGGCGGCACCATACATAGTGAACTCGTACTCACCGGTGCCTTCGCTGTCCGCGATCAGGTTGCACAGGCCCATGGTGGTGGGGCCCTTCAGCCCGGCAATGCGCAAGGCGTTGCCGGAGGTCTCCGGGGTGGCTGCCTCGGGGGTTTCTTCCACCGCCTCAGGGGCGGCAGTGGACTGTGCAGCGGAGGAGGACTCCTCCGCCGTGGAGGACGTAGTACCGCCGCAGGCAGCCAGCGACACGCACAGCGCCAACGCGGTGACGCCGGAGATCAGTTGTTTCAGTTTCATGGTTCAAAACTCCTCTCAAAAGTGTGCCCGCAAACGCGGGCACGGCCGCACCTGTCCCCCCCCTTCCGGGTTTGGCACAGGCGCCGCCGTTCTTTCAACGGTTTTATCATACACGATTTCCTTTTCTATTTCCGTTGCTCGAGCAACACAAAGCGGCAATATTCCCCCGCCGGGCCGGGTTGCGCTCTTTGTGCAGGACGTCTCCGAGTATTTTGCCGTGCATAAAACCAGCAGGGCCCGGCAATGCTATCAGCGGAAAGGAGGATGTTTCATGTCCTTATTTCGAAAGATCCTGTTGCTGCTCGTCATTATTGGCGGGCTGAACTGGGGCATCTACGGCATCTGGGCCTTCAACGCTGTGGGCTGGCTGTTCGGCGGCAGCCTGGGCTGGCTGGCTCGCGCCGTGTTCATTCTGGTGGGCCTGGCCGCCATCGGCCTGATCCCCTCGCTGTTTCTGTCGGACCGGCGCAAATCCGACGACGCCTGAGCCCCGGCGGGCACGGGATCGCCCGCCACGCGCCGGATCATCCGGCAGGGCCGGCATATCGCCGCCAGGCGCAGCCTTTGCCTTGCCAAACTTTCGGCGCCTACACAGCCCGCGGGCCGTCACACCCGGGGCGCAAGAAACGTAAAAGCCCCGCTGTACAGTGAAAAAGGCACTGTGCAGCGGGGCTTTTGCCGCTTCGCGGTCGTTTTGTCCGGGAGAGGGCGGTGTGTGCGTTATCCGCCAAAAGCCAGCAGATTTCCCAGGGGAACGCCGAACCCGATGGCCCGATACAGGGGGACGTCGCAGTCGGCACAGCCAACCGTCAGGGAACCCACGCCGCTTTGCTCATATGCAAAAGCGACCAGTTTGCGCGCAATCCCCTGATGCCGATATGCCGGCCGAATATAAAAATCCTCCAGCACACCGGATTTCCCGTAATGGAAAGTCGAGTAAGTCTCACATATTGAGCAGCACGCCACCAGCGTCTGATCGCAGCGGCAGCCGTAGAAGCGGATTTTTCTCATCTTGATTGCCTGTTTCAAACGATTCAGCTCTGCACAGGTCGGCTCAGCCTCTCCAATTTCCGCTTTATACGCCTTCTGCAATTCGACAAGCTCCTCAAACGCTTCTGGACGAATCTTTACCAAATCCATCTTTGCAACCTCCGCTGCCATTGGGCAACTTTCTGCGCGATACCACAGATCAGCCGGTATTCCCATCCTGTGCAAACAGCTCATCCACCGTGGTGTCCAGTTCCCGCGCCAAGGCAAAGGCCAAGGCCAGGGTGGGGTCATACTTGTTATTTTCAATGGCGTTGACCGTCTGGCGGGTCACGCCGCAGGCTTTGGCCAGTGTTTCCTGGGAAATTCCCTTCTGTTTGCGCAGCACGCGAATACAATTGTGCACAGCTCAGTCACCATACTTACGTTTGTAGTAAAGCAGCTCGATAGCGTACAAGACCGAAAATACCAGCAGGGTGGAAAACGCATTGACGCCGTCTGATTCCCCACCAGTGACGGACCGGTACACATCCTCAACCACATGGAATATCAGATACAAGAGAAAGACGGGGAAACAGGCCGCAGCTGCGCGTCCGACAATCAATTTACGGCGCTCGTCCCCCTGGCGGGCCATTGTGACAAACACATACGCAATGACCGCCCAGCAGACGGCAAAAAAGGCAACGCATAAAAACAGGATGAGCCAGTGATCCATAAGTCACCTCCGTGTAAGTACGAGTGAAATCCTCTGCGCACGACATGGATAGATCATGCATCGGGAAAAACGTCGCTGCATCCGGCCGCGATGCAGCGGCCACAAGAGCTGTGCTTTTGGCCGGCCGCGCCAAAAACGGAAAACTCTTTTGACATTTTCAGTATACCAGCAGCGGCTCCAAATGTCAAACTCTTTTTACATTTTATGCTACATAACAAAAAGTAGCTCCCCGTGCGTACCGCGTTCTATCCCCTGTTGCGGCCGCATAGGGTGTGGCAGAAGCCCCGCTCATCCTGCGGGGCCAGAGGGAGGGGCGTGCATGAGGACAGACGATACAGACCAGCGGGCCCTGGAGATCGGGCGGTACATTGTGGAACATGCGGCGACGGTGCGTGCCACTGCCGTGGTGTTCGGCGTGAGCAAAAGCACCGTCTGGAAGGACCAGACCCGTTTGCGGCGTCAGGCGCCCGCGCTGTGGCGGGCGGTGCAGCAGGTACTGCAGCGCAACAAGGCCGAACGGCACCTGCGCGGCGGCGAGGCTACCCGCAGGAAATTTCTATTCCGCAGCGCACTGCATCCGCCTGATCTGCAGCCGGAAAAGGCTTGCACCGCAGATGGTCAGCCTGTATAATATTTGTAAAAGAAGGGCGTGTCGAACGGGTGCGCCGGAGCGGCGGAGGGCGGCCGCCATCCCCGATGGAAAGGTCGTGTAAACAGGATGAAACGCAAGGATTATATCAGCTGGGACGAATATTTTATGGGCATTGCGCTGCTGTCAGCCATGCGGTCCAAGGACAGCAACAGTCAGGTGGGCGCCTGCATTGTCAGCCCGGAAAACAAAATCCTTTCGTTGGGGTACAACGGCATGCCCATCGGCTGTAACGACGATGATATGCCCTGGGAACGGGAGGGCGACCCGCTGGAGACCAAGTACATGTATGTCTGCCATGCGGAGCTCAACGCCATCCTCAACTCCGCCCACAGCAACCTGAAGGGGGCCCGGGTGTATGTGACGTTGTTTCCCTGCAACGAGTGCGCCAAGGCCATCATTCAGAGCGGCATCCAGGAGATCATCTACTATTCGGACAAATACCACAATTCGCCGGCCAGCACAGCCAGCCGGCGGCTGTTCAACATGACCGGCGTCAAATACCGGGCCTATCACCCCACCGGGCGGGAACTGACCCTGGATGTGTAACACTGCGCGAAGCAGGAAAGGCGGAGGAAGATGAAAACCATTGTGATCGGCATTGCCGGCGGTACAGGCAGCGGCAAAACCACCCTGACACGGCGCCTGCGGGAACATTTTGGTGAGCACGAAGTCAGCGTGATCAACCACGACAGCTACTACAAGCGGCACGACGAGCTGCCCTATGAGGAGCGCTGCAAGCTGAACTATGACCACCCTGACAGCTTTGACACCGACCTGATGGTGGAGCACCTGAAGCTGCTGCGCGCCGGGCAGAGCATTCAAATGCCGGTATACGACTATACCATTCACAACCGCAGCGACCGGACCGTGACGGTGGAACCGGCGCCGGTGATCATTGTGGAGGGCATTCTGATCTTTGCCAGCCCGGAACTGTGCGACCTGATGGACATCAAGGTATTTGTGGATACCGATGCCGATGTGCGCATCCTGCGGCGGATTGTCCGCGATGTGAAAAGCCGCGGACGCACACTGGACAGTGTGGTGACCCAGTACCTGACCACTGTCAAACCGATGCACGAGCAGTTTGTGGAACCCAGCAAGCGCAAAGCGGACCTGATCATCCCGGAAGGCGGCAAAAATGCTGTGGCGCTGGATATGCTGATCAAGTGGGTATCCAACCATCTGCAGGGTGCCGGGGAAGTCTGAGCCAGGGGCGCTGCCGCACCTTCAAGCCTTTTGCAAAACAGGGAAAAATACCGGGGGGTATCTTCAGCAGATACCCCCCGGTATTGTATGATCTGTCAGCCTGCCGTCAGGCAGAGCGGCTGCCGGCAGGGCAGCTTACCACAGATTGACAACCTCGTTATACAGGCCCTCGTAGCTCTTGGCAGAATTGGCCCAACTGAAGTCACACTCCATCGCGCGGCGGACCAGGATGGGCCAGCCATCCTTCTTCCAGTAGCCCTCCTTGGCACGCCAGCAGGCTTCGTACAGCTCGTGGGCATTGTAGTTGGCAAAAGTAAAGCCATTGCCGTAACCATCGCCGGAGTCATGGATGGAATCGCGCAGACCGCCGGTTTCACGGACAACGGGAATGGTGCCGTAGCGGCAGGCAACCATCTGGGACAGGCCGCAGGGTTCACTGCGGGAGGGCATCAGGTAGATGTCCGCGCCGGCATAGATCTGCTGGGCCAGGGCCAGGTTAAAGCCGATATACACGCCCACACGGCCGGGATGGCGGGCGCACAGCTCATTGAAGAACGCCTCATAGCCGGCCTCACCGGTGCCCAGAACCACCAGCTCGATCCCCTGCTGAATCAGACCCTCGGCCACGCTGCGGACCAGATCCAGGCCCTTATGGCCCACCAGACGGGTAACCATTGCCATGATGGGGCTGCCATCCTTGTTCAGGCCCATGCGGTCCTGAAGAGCGGCCTTGCAGACCGCCTTGCCCTCCTGGAAGGTGTTCACATCGTAGTTCTGGGCAATGTTGGGGTCGGTGGCAGGGTTGTTGGCCACCACGTCGATGCCGTTGAGGATGCCGCACAGCTTGTACTGCTTCTGGCGCAGCAGGCCATCCAGACCATGGCTGAACCAGGGGTCCAGGATCTCACGTGCATAGGTGGGGCTGACCGTGGTGATCTTGTCGGCGGTCTCGATGGCGCCCTTCATAAAGTTGGCGCAGCCATCATACTCCACCACATGGGCGTCACGGGCGCCGATGCCGCAGGTATCCTCCAGAATATCCAGGCCGTACTTGCCCTGATAGGCAATGTTGTGGATGGTAAACACCGTCTTGATGCGGCTGAACTTGTCCAGATGGCGGTAATACAGGTTCAGATAGACGGGTGTCAGCGCAGTTTGCCAGTCGTTGCAGCTGATGATGTCCGGCTCGAAGTCGGTGTAGAACAGCATTTCGAGGATGGCACGGGCAAAGAAGGCAAAGCGCTCGCCGTCATCGTAGAAGCCGTACAGGCCGCTGCGCTTAAAGTAATATTCGTTGTCGATAAAGTAATAGGTGACGCCGTTGTACACCGCCTTGAACAGGCCACAGTACTGGCTGCGCCAGCCAACGGGGACGCTGAAATTGGTGACATAGGTCATTCCATCGCGGATCTTAATGTCACCGTACAAAGGCATGACAACACGACAGTCAATGCCGTCGTCCACCAGCGCCTTGGGCAGGGAGCCGGCGACATCGGCAAGACCGCCGGACTTGGCATAGGGGGTTGCTTCACTGGAAGCATACAGGATCTTCATAGGTTCCTCCTTCATGAGCGCCGGGCTGCCGGGGCGGTCCGGCCGGAAATCCATCTACATGGCGGAAGAAGGGGCGGCCGCGCCTGCCGCGCCCCAATGCAGCTGCCGCAGCAGCTGCGCGGGAACCGGCCTTCCAATGGAAGCCGTTTCCGGAAAGGAGTGTGCGGGCGCCGGCTTTTTTGGATGGCGGCGCATGGTGGCCGCCCCTCCCCCGCCCTCTCAAAAAGGCCCTGCCGCCGGGGAGATATGGCGGCAAAGCCTTATATGAGCGTCAGACCGTGTGGTTTTTGGCCACAAAGACCGGGAAGGACTCAGTACCGGTCAGCTGCTTGTCTGCGGTGATATGAACATTTTTGTCGGTGACGACATATTCCACAGAGGAGCCGGACTCCACCACGCTGTCCTGCATCAGAACACAGTTTTTGACAACAGCGCCCTTCTTGACCTGGCAGCCACGGAACAGCACGCTGTTCTCGACCGTGCCCTCAATGACACAGCCGTCGGCCAGCAGCGAGTTTTTGACCCGGCTGCCCTCGATATAGCGGGTGGGGTTATCGTCACGAATCTTTGTGTAAATGGGGTTGGCGGGATCAAACAGCGCATCCACGTTGTCACCCTCCAGCAGGCGCATATTCTCGTCGAAGTAGCTCTTCATATCGGCAATGCGTGCGGCATAGCCGGTGTACTCATAGGCATGGACATTCAAAAGGCTCAGGTTACGGGCCAGAATATCCCGCTCAAAGTAGACAAGGCCACGGACAGAGGCATCGCGGATCAGCTGGATCAACGTCTCGCGCTCCAGCACATAGATGTTCATGGCCAGGTTCTGCGGGCCGGGGCGATAGTCGTTGGAGAGCAGCTCGGTCACACGGCCATCCTTGATCTGGATGGTGTAGTTGTCATTGCGGGCGCCCTCGGGGATCTCGGCACGGTTGTAGACCATGGTCACATCTGCGCCGCTGGCGATATGCTCTTCGATCAGCTTGTTGAAGTCAATGTTGTAGGCGATGCAGGTATCGGACAGCACCACATACTTTTCCTTCTGGGTGCCAATCCAGGACAGGATGCTGTCCAGGGCATCCACACGGCCGGAATAGACTTTGACGCTGCGCTCTGCATAGGGCGGGAAGACATTCAGGCCGCCGCGCTTGCGGGTCAGGTCCCATTCACGGCCGGCGCCCAGATGGTCCATCAGCGAGTGATAGTTTTTGCGGACAATGATCGAGACGTTGTCGATGCCGGAATTGGCCATGCTGGACAGCACAAAGTCGATCATGCGGTAACGTCCTCCGAAGGGGATGGAAGCCATTGTGCGCTCCGTCACCAGTTCGGGGACAAGGTTATCATACGTATTGGCAAAAATGACGCCCAGTGCGGCTGTGTTATTGCTTACCATTGCTCCTCACCATCCTTTACATCATTGGAAACCATCGCTTTGGGGCCGACGGTTGCGCCCTTGCCGATGCGCACATCGGAACCGACAGTGGCCACATCGCCGGGGTTGGCAATGTCCAGGCCGCCCTCGGGCATGGCGCCGACGGTGGCGCCCTCCTCGATGGTGACGTTCTCGGCCACGATGCAGTGCTTGACCGAAGCGCCGGCCTTGATGACGGTGCCGCCCATCACAACGGCAGCCTCGACAGTGGCGCCCTTTTCGACCACAACGCCCGGGAACAGGATGGAATCCTTCACGGTGCCGTTGACCTTGCAGCCCTCAGTGATCATCGAGTTGACGATGTCAGCGTCGCTGCCAATTTTCTGGCAGGGGTTGCCGGTATTGCGGGAATAGATCTTCCAGCTCTCGTCGAACAGGTTAATGCCGGAATGGGAGGGATCCAGAACTTCCATATTGGCCTGCCACAGGGAGGTGATGGTACCCACGTCCTTCCAGTAGCCATTGAAGCGGTAGGCATACATCCGGCGGCCATCCCGCAGCAGGGCGGGGATGACGTTCTTGCCGAAGTCGTTTTCGCTGTTGGGGTCGGCCTCGTCAGCGATCAGGTAGGCCTTCAGCACATCCCAGTTGAAGATGTAGATGCCCATGGAAGCCAGATTGCTCTTGGGCTCCTTCGGCTTTTCCTGGAACTCGCTGATGCGGTCGTTTTCATCGGTGACCATCAGACCGAAGCGGGAAGCCTCGCTCCATGGCACTTCCATGACGGCAACGCTGAACTCGGCATCCTTCTCTTTATGGAAGCGGAGGAAGTCGGAGTAATCCTGCTTGCAGATCTGGTCGCCGGACAGGATGATGACATATTTGGGATCGTACCGGTCAATAAACGAAATGTTCTGGTAGATGGCATTGGCAGTGCCCTTGTACCAGTCAGAGCCGGAAGCCTGCTGATAGGGCGGCAGCACATGGACGCCGCCGTGCAGGCGGTCCAGGTCCCAGGGCTGACCGTTGCCCACATACTCGTTGAGCACCAGCGGCTGGTACTGGGTCAGGATGCCGACCGTGTCAATATCCGAGTTGACACAGTTGGACAGCGGGAAGTCGATGATACGATACTTTCCGCCAAAAGGCACTGCGGGCTTGGCAAGCTTTTGGGTCAGCGCATACAGGCGCGAACCCTGGCCGCCGGCCAGAATCATTGCGATCATTTCTTTTGCCATGATAATTCTCCCCTTGTTCGGCTTGCGCCGTTTTTCTGGCGTCCGGCCCGAAAGTCAGCCGCCTTTTGTTGCCTTGGGTCTATACCGCACACCGGTCGGCGGCCGGCGGGCGGGGTTCCTCACGCCTTAGGCGTTTTGGCTTTGGTGGCCGCCTTTTTGGCGGTAGATTTTGCCGCAGGCTTTTTGGCGGTTGCCTTGGCAGCAGTTTTGCCGGCCGCCTTGGCACCTGCCTTGGGCTTGCGCGGCCGCGGCATGGGCACCGAGAAGTAAACGGCGGACAACGGCGGCAGTGTGATCTTAATGTGCTGGTCAAAACCGTGCATTGCGCCCTTGTAGCTGCGGACCGGCGGGTTGTGGAAGTTGCTGCCGCCGTACTTGGCGTCGTCCGAGCTGAGCAGCTCTTTATATGTACCGGAGACCGGCACACCCAGCTTGTAGTCCTCCCGCAGGACAGGGTTAAAGTTGCAGGCGATCAGCACCATCTTGCCGGCAGCATCCCGCCGCAGGAAGATGACCACACTTTGCTGGTTGTCATCCGGGACGATCCACTGGAAGCCCTCCCAGCTGTAATCCACCTGCCACATGGCGGGATTTTCCTTGTAGAAGGCGTTCAGGTCCCGGACATAGGCCTGAAGCTGCTTGTGTTTGTCGTAGCCCAGCAGCATCCAGTCCAGGGGCTTTTTCTCGTCCCACTCAATGAACTGGCCGAACTCCTGGCCCATAAACAGCAGCTTTTTGCCCGGATGCGCCATCATGTAGCCGTAGAAGGTGCGCAGGTTGGCAAATTTTGCCTCGTAATCGCCGGGCATCTTGTTGATCAGGCTGCACTTGCCGTGGACAACCTCGTCATGGCTGATGGGCAGAATAAAGTTTTCGCTGAATGCGTAGAAAAAGCTGAAGGTGACTTTGCCGTGGTTTCCGGCGCGGAACAGCGGGTCGGTCTTCATGTAGCTGAGCATATCGTTCATCCAGCCCATGTTCCACTTGAAGTTGAAGCCCAGGCCGCCGTCCTCAGCCGGCTTGGTAACCATCGGCCAGGCGGTGGATTCCTCGGCAATCATCATCTTGTGGGGATGGCGGCCCAGAACCACGCCGTTGCACTTTTGCAGGAAAGCGATGGCCTCCAGGTTTTCCTTGCCGCCATTGATGTTGGGTTCCCACTCGCCGTCCCGGCGGTTGTAGTCCAGATACAGCATGCTGGCCACCGCGTCCACGCGCAGGCCATCCATGTGGTACATATCCACCCAGTACAGCGCACTGGAAATCAAAAAGCTCTGCACCTCACCCATGCCGTAGTTGAAGACCATGGTGCCCCATTCCTTGTGCTCGCCGCGGCGGGGGTTGGGGTCCTCATAGCAGGGTGAGCCGTCGAACATATACAAGCCGTAGCCGTCCTTCGGGAAATGGGCGGGCACCCAGTCCAGAATGACGCCAATGCCAGCCTGATGCATCTTGTCCACAAAGGCCATCAAGTCCTTGGGGGTACCATAGCGGCTGGTAGGGGCAAAATAACCGGTAACCTGGTAACCCCAGCTGCCGTCAAACGGATATTCCGTGATGGGCAAAAGCTCCACGTGGGTGTAGCCCATCTCTTTGATGTAGGGAATGAGAAGGTCGGCCACCTCGGAATAGTTGTAAGGGGCATTGTCCTCTTTCATCTTCCAGCTGCCCATATGCATCTCATAAATGCTGATGGGCGAGTTGATGATGTCCTGCTTTTCCTGGGCGTCCAGCCATGCGCCGTCATGCCACACATAGCCTTCCAGGTTGTAGACCTTGCTGCCGTTGGACGGACGGGTTTCGGCGTGGAAGGCGTACGGGTCTGCCTTGAAGAGCAGTTCATCCCACTGGGTGGTGATGCAAAATTTGTAGACATCAAACTCCTTGATGCCGGGGATAAAACGCTCCCAGACGCCTTCCTCAATCTGATCCATGGGATGGCTGTCGGGCATCCAGTTGTTGAAGTCGCCCACAACAGAGACTGCCTTGGCATGCGGCGCCCAGACGCGGAAGATTGTCCCTGCCTGGCCGTCCTTCTCGCAAAGATGCGCGCCGAAATAGCGCTGCGCCTCCTGGTTGTTACCCTGCTTGAACAGGTAGACGGGATACTCGGCGTCCTTGGCTGCTGCTCGATTCACTGTAATCTCCCCTTTACAGCGGCTGCACACCGCCAGAATTGAACTACTATTATATTACCTGTTTCCTGCATGAATTTCAAGGTTTTTCTGGTATAAACCGCTAAAAAAATCGGTAAGCGTTTTATTGATTTGTGCAAATCTTCCACACTTTTAGACATTTTATTGGCATTATGTTCAAAAAAATCGCCCCGGCGCGGCAATTCTTGCCGTACAGAGGCGATTTTTGTAAAGAAACGCGCAGGCTCTCAGCTGCCCAGGATCTTGTAGGGATTTTCTCCGATATAGACGGCGCGGGCGTTCCAGGCAGTGTGGGTGACCAGATAATCATGCCACGCCTTGTAGCCGGTGGGGTTGAAATGGACACCGTCATACTCGGCGTCGTATTCGTCCACCATGCTGCCGTCCGGTTTGGTCAGGGCTTCCCGGATATTGACAAAGTAGCAGCCCTTGCGCAGGGCCAGGTTGGCCAGCATATTGTTCACCTGAAAGATGCGGGCGTTATCCAGGCCGGGCTTTGTCTGCACCACATCCTCCTGCACGCCGGGGATCGCCTGGATATAAAACACCACGCCAGGGTTGAGCTGCTGCCGCAGCAGGTCGATCATCTGCTCGTAGTAGGCCATCAGCTTGTCCTCGTTGTTGGGCGAAACCATGGTGTTGGTGCCAAACAGCAGATAGACGTAATCCGGCTGGCTGGCCACAATGGTCTCCACCGGTGTCTCGGTGACATTGGTGACCAGGTTTTTCACCGTGCTGTTGTTAACCACCACGTCGGGACCCGCCCCCATATATGCCGCATAGTGGGCGTTGGGGAAGCCGGTGTTGTAGATGCCCAACCCCGAGGTAAGGCTATCGCCCACAAAGGTGGCTGTGTTGAAATTGTCCACCGTCACGGTACCCAGCATCGGCAGCGCCACCATGCGGTGGTCGGTATTCTGATAATCCTGGTTGAGGGTAGGCTCCACCCTGGCAGCAGTGTCCCAGGCAGCGGTGTCCACCTGGGGCAGCAGCCGCGTGGGGGTATAGGCAGCCGTCTCTGCGGTGGCGGCCGCCGGGGCCGGTGCGGCGGTGGGGACCGGGGTAGCCGTGGGCGGCGGGGAGGCAGCGGGGGCCGCCGCCTCCTCAGCAGTGCTCTGCTGTGCCTGGGCAGGCTGTGTGCGCAGCAGGTGCACGCCCAGCGCGCCGGCCGCAGCCAACAACAGCACAGCGGCCACCACCAGCACCGCCAGCAGCCGGCGCCGGCCGCCCCGAAGCTTCTTTTTACGATAGGTGTGATAATTATAGGTATCTTTGTTGGTGTTTGGCATTGTGTTTCTCCAAGGGAAGGGGCTTGCCCCGCCGTAACCGCCCAAAAGCGAGCGGACTTTTGCCGGGGCGCCCGAGACAAAGAAGGGTAAAGAGCAATGTACCCGTATTATACCCCCGTCGGAGGGCAATCGCAAGCGAAAGAGGGCATCCGGCACAGTTTTTACAGTTTTCCGCATCGGCAGCACCGGCCGGCGCGGAGGCAGACAAACAAAATTGTAAACATTTTGTGTATGGTATTGCATTTTTGACACAGCGTGATACAATGTTAGCAGTCGGATGGCCAGAGTGCTAAAGCAAGTCCGTGGTTGCTACCCGAAGGGTACCACCACTGGGAACCAGCACCAGTGCCATCGGCTTTGGCTGCTTGCAGCGGCCAAAGGCAGCATACCGCGCAAGATTTTGGCAATCGGGCGCAGCAACTGCCAGGGTATCACATCGTGTCCGTACAAAGGAGGTCTGCGATATGAACATGAACCAATTTACCCAAAAAACCATCGAGGCACTGCAGAACGCGCAGCGCCTTGCTGTGGAATATTCCAACCAGACGGTGGAGCAGGAGCATGTGCTTGCGGCGCTGGCACAGCAGCAGGACGGCCTGATCCCCCAGCTTTTGCAGGCAATGGGTGTTGAGCCCAACGCCTTTGCCAGCGCTGCCACCGAGAAGGTGGCCGCCCTGTCCCGCGTGACCGGCTCCGGCCGCGACCCGGATAAGGTTTACATCTCCGGCGACCTGGACCGGGCACTGAATGCCGCCGAGAGCCAGGCCAAGCAGATGAAAGATGAATACATCAGCGTGGAGCATGTGTTCCTCGGCATTTTGCAGCGGCCGGGCAAAGCGGCGGGCGAACTGTTCCGCCAGTTCGGCATCACGCAGGAGAAATTCATGCAGCAGCTCAGCGCGGTGCGGGGCAACCAGCGCGTGACCAGCGACAACCCAGAGGAAACCTACAACGCACTGAAAAAGTACGGTCAGGACCTGGTGGAGATGGCCCGGCAGAACAAGCTGGACCCGGTGATCGGCCGTGACACCGAGATCCGCAACGTCATCCGCATCCTGAGCCGCAAGCGCAAAAACAACCCCGTGCTGATCGGCGAGGCCGGCGTTGGCAAGACCGCCATCGCCGAGGGCCTGGCCCAGCGGATTGTCCGCGGCGATGTGCCCGAAAACCTGAAAAACCGCACCATCTTCAGCCTGGACATGGGCGCCCTTGTCGCCGGTGCCAAGTACCGCGGCGAGTTTGAGGAACGCCTGAAGAGCGTGCTGAACGAGGTCAAAAAGAGTGAGGGGCAGATCATCCTGTTCATCGATGAGCTGCACACCATCGTGGGCGCGGGCAAGACGGACGGCGCCATGGATGCAGGCAACCTGCTCAAGCCCATGCTGGCCCGCGGTGAGCTGCACTGCATCGGCGCCACCACGCTGGACGAGTACCGGGAATATATCGAGAAGGACCCTGCCCTGGAACGCCGGTTCCAGCCCGTCATGGTCAACGAGCCCACGGTGGAGGACACCATCTCCATCCTGCGCGGCCTGAAAGAGCGGTATGAGGTGTTCCACGGCGTCAAGATCCAGGACGCTGCACTGATCGCCGCTGCCACCCTGTCCGACCGGTACATCACCGACCGGTTCCTGCCCGACAAGGCCATCGACCTGGTGGATGAGGCCTGCGCCATGGTCAAGACAGAGATGGACTCGATGCCCGCTGAACTGGACGATTTGAGCCATCACATCACCCAGCTGCAGATTGAGCAGGCCAGCCTGAAGAAGGAGACCGACGAGCTCTCGAAAGAGCGGCTGGCCGCGCTGGAGAAGGAGCTGGCCGAGCTGCGCGACAGCTTTAACAGCAAGAAGGCCCAGTGGGAGAACGAGAAGAACGCCATCAGCCAGGTGCAAAACCTGCGCGCCGAGGTGGAATCCACCAAGGCCGAGATCGAGAAGGCCACCCGCAACGGCGATTACGCCAAGGCCGGTGAGCTGCAGTACGGCAAATTGCCCACCCTGCAGAAACAGCTGGCCGAGCAGGAGAAGCTGGCCGCCGAGAAGAAGGAGAGCAGCCTGCTGCGGGACCGCGTCACCGACGAGGAGATCGCCCGCATCGTGGCCCGCTGGACCGGCATCCCGGTGGAGAAGCTGGTGGAGGGCGAGCGCGAGAAGCTGCTGCGCCTGCCCGACGTGCTGCATCAGCGGGTGATTGGCCAGGACGAGGCCGTGCAGAAGGTTTCGGACGCTATTTTGCGCTCCCGCGCCGGCATTGCCAACCCCGGCCGCCCCATCGGCAGCTTCCTGTTCCTGGGCCCCACCGGCGTCGGCAAGACCGAGCTGGCCAAAGCGCTGGCACAGGCACTGTTTGACGATGAGAAGAACCTGATCCGCATCGATATGACGGAATACATGGAGAAATTCAGTGTGTCCCGCCTGATCGGCGCGCCTCCGGGATATGTGGGCTATGAGGAGGGCGGCCAGCTGACGGAGGCCGTCCGCCGCCACCCCTACAGCGTTGTGCTGTTCGATGAGGTGGAGAAAGCCCATCCGGATGTGTTCAACATCCTGCTGCAGGTGCTGGATGACGGCCGCATCACCGACAGCCAGGGCCGCACGGTGGACTTCAAGAACACCATCATCATCCTGACCTCCAACCTGGGTTCCGACATTATCCTGGAGGATCTGGAGCACAGCCGCGCCGAGGGCCGCAATGAGCTCTCGCAGGAGGCCCGCAACAAGATCGACCAGCTGCTGAAGCGTCAGTTCCGCCCCGAGTTCCTCAACCGTCTGGACGACATTGTCTACTACAAGAGCCTGACCAAGCAGGAGATCGGCAGCATCGTTGACCTGATGCTGAACGACCTGCGCAAGCGCCTGGAGGAGAAGCAGCTGCATCTGGCTGTGACCGATGCAGCCAAGGACTTCATCGTGGACAACGGCTACGACCCCATCTACGGCGCCCGCCCGCTGAAGCGGTATATCCAGGCCAACGTGGAGACGATGATCGCCAAGGAGATCATCGCCGGCAGCCACCGCAGCGGCGATACGCTGACGGTGGACGTGGTGGACGGCAAGCTGGCGCTCGCCTGAGTAGCCGCCGCCGGCAATGCGCCCGCGCAGCCGCGCAGACAAGCCAGCATTGCCGGCAGGCATCCCGCCAAACCAGTAAGAAAGGCTTCCGGCCAATTGGCCGGAAGCCTTTCTTTTTTATATCAGCTTGTGTCGGCGCGGCCAAAGGCCGGCAGGTTTTGGGTTACTCGGTTTTCCAGAACATGCAGGAATAGGGCGGCAGGTCGCTGCCGCCGCCGAAGTCGTGGACATCGCCGGTGATCAGGTCCACCGCCCGGCCTGCCTCGGCGTTGAAATCGGCATGGTAGGTGCTGCCGTCTGCGTTGATGGCCACCAGCACCCGGTCCTCCCCGCAGCGGCGCTCAAAGATCAGCTGTTTAGGCTGGACCATCACATTGCGGTAACTGCCGCTGCGCAGGGCCGGGCTGGCGCTGCGGGCGGCGGCCAGGTCGCTGATCCAGGTGGTCAGGTCGTTCTCTTCCGGCTGTTCAAAGGCGGGACGCAGGGCAGGGTCGCCGTCCTTCTTGTCGCCCTGCACACCCCACTCACTGCCGTAGTAGACCGCCGGGGTTCCCGGCATGCCGAACAGAAGGCCGTAGATGGGCTTGAGGCAGTTTTTGTCGGTGAGGATGGTGGCAATGCGGGTGACGTCGTGGTTGTCCACAAAGTTCAAAAGATGTTTGCCGGTGTACAGGCACCAGGGCTCGGAGCCGAACTGGCGGTTGAGGCTGTACGCGATCTCGTGCATATTGCCCGTATTGAAACTGGAATACAGCCCCTTGTAGCATTCGTAGTTGGTGACCGAATGGCAGGCGTGGTCGTTCATCCAGCGGTTGTAGTCGCCGTGGAGCGTCTCCCCCATCAGGGCAAAGCCCGGCTTCAACCCTTCGGTGAAAGCGCGCAGCTCAGAGAGGAAGCCCAGGTCCAGGCAGTAGGCCACGTCCAGGCGCAGGCCGTCGATATCAAACTCCTTGACCCAGCCGCGCACCACATCGAACAGATAGTTTTTGACTTCAGGGTTTTGCAGGTTCAGCCGCACCAGGTCGGTGCAGCCCTCCCAGCAGTCGTACCAGAAGCCGTCGCCATACTGGTTGTTGCCATCGAAAGAGAGGTGGAACCAGTCTTTATAGCGGCTGGCATGTCGATTGGCTTTCACATCCTGAAAGGCCCAGAACCCCCGCCCCACGTGGTTGAACACCCCGTCCAGCATCACTTTCAGCCCGGCGGCGTGCAGCGCATCGCAGACCTGCTTGAAATCCTCATTGCTGCCCAGGCGGCAGTCCACACGGGTATAGTCCCGGGTGTCGTAGCCGTGGGCATCGCTTTCAAACAGGGGGTTGAACAAAACGCAGGTGGCGCCCAGATTTTTGATGTGCTCCACCCAGTCCAGCAAACGCAGGATGCGATGGGGGTGTTCCGGGTCAGGGCCCTCATTTTTCAGCGGTGCACCGCAGAGGCCCAGGGGGTAGATCTGATAGATCACAGCATCGTCAAACCACATGGTACAACAGTCCTTTCCTTTCCACATTGTGTAAAAAGCCAGCCGGCAATCGATTCAACGGTGAAGTTTCAAAAGCGGGCGCAGCCTGTGCCGGTACACCACCGCCAGCAGTGCCAGCACCATATCAAAGACGGCAAATGCGACATTACCCACCGCCAGCGTCACCACGATCAGCGCCAGGCCTCCGCCGGAAAATTCTTCCCACAGGCCCGGCACAGGGAACACCACCAACAGCAGTCCGTAGCAAGCCAACACCGCAGCGTTGAACACCGCCAGCTTGGCTGCCATGCGCAGCGGACGGCAAGGCAGTTTGTCCAGCCGTTTTTTCAGCATGGGGTAAGGGCCCAACACCAACGCATAGGTCAGCGCCAGCTCCCGATCGGGCAGCAGCATCAGCCCCAGCAGAGCAGCGGCGGCCCAAGTCAGCCAGGCGTATCGGAGCGGACAGTCCTGCACCAGCGGAATCAGAGCAAAGGCAGCCAGCATCGGCGCGGCGTAAGTGGCCAGCGGCAACACACTGCCCAGTTCCATCAAAACCAGGGTCAGCGCCCCCAGCACACCGCACAGCGCGATGCGGGCAGTTTTGGTGCGGTACATAGTTTCCCCCTCTTTCCCGCCCGCTGCCGGTGCCCTGCCAAAGGGCGGCAGACACCGGAAATCGGCCCAGCTTTTGGGGCCGCGAGCAATTTTATTATACCCCGCCGGGCGCGACAATGCAATGAAAAGGGGGCTGTCATTTCAACACCATGTCCAGTTTTGTAGGCCTGCCAAAATTTTGCGCCGCCGGGCTGTGCAGGGTGTAGAAAACCATCGTCTGACAGCTGCATCCGGTCAGCCGCCGTCCCTGGCCTCGTACATCTGTTCCACGGTACAGAAATGGTATCCCTGGCTGCGGAACCAGTCAATGATGGCAGGCAGCGCCTCCACTGTGGCGTTGGTCTGGGCGGTGTCATGCATCAGCACAACGCACAGGTCCCGGCCCGCGGCATCCCCCTGGATGTTTGCAAGGATCTGCCGGGCGTCCGGGTGCCCGCCGGCGGCATCCTCAGCCGAGACATTCCAGTCAATCCACCGGTAGCCTTTTTCTTCCGCCTCCCCAATCAGGCGGGTCATAATATCCCGGCCGCCGTACCGGTGGCTGACCGTGTTGGTGCTGCCGCCGGGAAACCGCAGCCAGTGGATGTTTTCCACATCCGTATAGGGCGAGATAGCCTGCCGCAGCGCCTTGATGTCCAGCCAGAACGCCTCCGGGCTGGCGTAAATGCGGGAATATTTGTGGGTGGCACTGTGCAGGGCCACCTGATGGCCTTCGGCCTGGATATCGGTCAAAAGCGGCAGATACTCCAGGTTGGCCTCCTGGGCAGTGACAAAAAAGGTAGCCGGCACATCCCGGTCGGCAAGGAGATCCAAAATCGGCCGGGTATTGGGGGAAGGCCCGTCATCAAAGGTCAGGCAGGCAATTTTGAGCATCATGGCCTCCGCCGCATCATCGCCGGCGGGCGCCTGCACCGCAAACACGTCGTTGGGGATGGCAGTCTCCCCCGCCCCGTCGGAGGGTTCAACATTCCCGGTCAGCACCGACCACCCGCACAGCGCCGCGGCGAGCACCGCGCTGAACCACAGTCCCAGGCCCCACTGTTCAGCCGTTTTGCGGATGGATCTGTGTTTCATGGCTATGTCCTCCTGTTTTGTGCCTCACTGGAACTGTATGTGCGCCAATGCCGGGGTATGCGCGCCCCTTGCCCCGCCGCGGGCACAGGTGTATACTGATACAGAAATATTGAATAAATGAGCAAAAGTATGACAAGGAGGAGTCCGCCATGACCATTCGCCGCGCCAGCCTGAAAGATATGCCCCGTATCCATGAGCTGCTTGCCCAGGTGGAGGAGGTGCACCATCGCATCCGTCCCGACCTGTTCAAGGGCGGCGGGCGCAAGTACACCGACGAGGAACTGGCCGGCATCCTTGTTGATGACACTCGTCCCATTCTGGCCGCGGTGGATGAAAATGACCGGCTGCTGGGCTATGCCTTCTGTATTTTTCAGCAGAAAATCGGCGACAATATTATGACCGACGTCAAGACGCTGTACATTGACGACCTGTGCGTGGACGAGACGCTGCGCGGGCAGCATATCGGCCGCGCGCTGTACGATGCCGCCGTGCAGTATGCCAAAAACCTCGGCTGCTACAATTTGACGCTGAACGTCTGGGCCAGCAACGACACCGCCCATCGCTTTTATGAATCCTGCGGCCTGCGGCCGCTGAAGTATGGCATGGAAGTCATTCTGTAATATCCAAGGCCGGAGAAGTTCAGCACACTGCACAGGGTTGCAAGCCAATTTTTGGCAGCTTTGCACTGTGCGGCAGGCAGCTGATATGATATACTTTGATAGATGTTAATCGTGTACAATTTCATCCTGTCCGGCACCTGCCCGGCAGGTGCTGAGAAAAGGAGGTTTTCTCATGAGAATCGCATCCGGAATTGATGCCCTGGTGGGCCGCACCCCGCTGGTATACCTGGCAAATTACTCCAAGGCCCGGGGTTTGGGCGCCCCGCTGGTGGCCAAGCTGGAATACTGCAACCCCGCCGGCAGCGTCAAGGACCGGGTGGCCAAAGCCATGCTGGACACCGCCGAGGAGCAGGGCCGGCTTCAGCCCGGTGCAACTATCATCGAGCCCACCAGCGGCAATACCGGCATTGGCCTGGCCGCCATCGGTGCCTCCCGCGGATACCATGTGATCCTGACCATGCCCGACACCATGAGTGAGGAACGCCGCAGCCTCTTGAAGGCTTTTGGCGCCGAGATCGTGCTGACCCCCGGCAGCAAGGGTATGGCTGGCGCCATTGAAAAAGCCAACGAGCTGGCCGCCGCCACGCCCGGCAGCTTTGTGCCCGGTCAGTTTGAAAACCCGGCCAACCCAGCCGCACACCGCGCCACCACCGGCCCCGAAATCTGGCACGACACCTACGGCCAGGTGGACATTTTTGTGGCAGGTGTTGGCACCGGCGGCACTATCAGCGGCGTGGGCAGTTACCTGAAAGCCCAGAACCCCAATGTCAAGGTGATCGCCGTGGAACCTGCCGGCAGCCCGGTTTTGAGCGGCGGCCAGGCCGGCCCCCACGGGCTGCAGGGCATTGGCGCAGGCTTTGTGCCTGACACGCTGGACACCCGCGTCTACGACGAGGTGATCCCTGTCACAGATGAGGACGCCTATGCCACCGGTCGGGAAATCGCCCGCCGGGACGGATTTTTGGTGGGCATCAGTTCCGGTGCCGCCGTTTGGGCTGCCGCTCAGGTAGCAGCTCGGCCCGAAAACACCGGCAAGCTGGTTGTTGTACTGCTGCCGGACACCGGCGACCGTTACCTGTCTACCCCGATGTTTGCCGAATGACCGCATTTATCGGCAACAGCGGGAAAAGGATTTTGGAAATTGGCCGAGCCAGGGCTTGACTTTTGTGCCCCACCTATGGTAATATCTTTTTTGCGATGCTGGTGGAACATCGGTGTCGCCTATGCGGAAGTGCTGGAATCGGCAGACAGGCACGTTTGAGGTGCGTGTGTCCATGACGTGTGGGTTCAAGTCCCATCTTCCGCACCAAAGAAAAGAGCCTAGGAACGAAAGTTCTTAGGCTCTTTTCTTTTGCTTTACCGCACTTTTGACCGCACTTGTTTTGCAGTCGAATGCAAAGGCATATGAATGTTATTTGATTTCGTTCCCGGTTCCGACAAGATCCACCAGTCTTTCACTGGAAACCGGTACTTCACCCCACCCTTCCAGGTAGTCAAGCCGGATATAGGGATCCGTGGTGATACTCCGAATCATAGACCGGGCACCCTCGGCAAACACCTTATACGCTTCCAGCTTATCTTCTTCGGTGGGAATCTGTACACCGTGAATGCCGTTTGCCTTCGCGTACTTCGCGATAGCGTTCATCATGGTGGGATTGTTGCGGTATTTCGCCACAAGGCTCTGCAGCTGGGTTTTGCTCAGGTCAAACGCGCCGCTCAACAGTTGCACATCTTCGGTAACATCTTTGCCGCGAAGCTCCACGGCTTTCCCCAGGCCACCGCTGACAGTGTCAAGAACGGCCTGAATCTGATTGTATGCCTTGTCGCAAGCCTCCCGCATCTCGGTGAAGAGCGCGTTATTCTCGGCCCGTGCGTACTCTTCAGAAAGGCGTTCACGGTTCCGGGCCTCCTGATCGGCAATCCGCCGGGCGGTTTTCTGATACTCCATAACCGCCTGCTTCATCTGATTTACATATTTGTTCATATTTTTTGTCCTCTCTTTCAGATTATCGTTTATTATGTTTCTTGCGTTTTTTGCGGCATCACCTCCCCGGCGGGGCTTTCCTCCACGATGTACCCCCCTTTTCTCTCCAGGTACTCGACCGTGCGCTCTTCCACGCTGCCGCCCGCGTACCAGGCGGAAAAGCCGGTTCCGTGCCAGGCACGCCGCTGGATGGTCTCCTCCCGCCAGCGCATCAGGCGCGGGTTGCGGCGCAGCTTGCTGAACGCGGATGTCTTGGCCGTGTTGACCTGGCCTATTGTCAAGCCCTGTTCCTCGCTGATCTGGCGCACCGTCTTGCCGGCATAGTATTTCCCACGGATGACTGCCTGCTCGCGCTCGGTCAGCTTGTGCAGGGCTTCTTCCAGGGCGGCGTGCAGCTGCTCTTGAAAGATGGCGTCCTCCGCCGCCTGCATGGCGCTGTCAGCCGCCGGGTCGGGCTGCAGCTCGCCCAGGGTGGACGCGCCGCTGTCGTCCTCATCCAAGGGCGTGTCCAGGCTGGCGCAGTGGTTCAGCGGGTCGGCGGAAACGGTGTGCCGTTTGCCATCGGCATCGGTCACGTTGCGGCGGTGGCTGCCGGTCAGCGCCTGGTTGATCTGCCGCTGCATGGCCTGCCCCAGCCAGTTTGAAAAGCTGCCCGCCTCCGGCTGGTAGGTCTGGGCGGCGTACTGGACGGCAAAATAGCCTTCCTGTTCAAAGTCGTCTGCGGTCATGCCATGCGCGTCCGCCAGGGCCTTGTGCGCCGGATACCACCGCCAGAACAGGGTGCGCAGCAGCCCCCGGTTGATCTGCCACAGCTGGCCCAGGGCAAAGGCGTCCCCGGTCTTGGCCAGGGCGGCCAGCGCCGCGTTGACGGCCTGCTGCCCGGCAGGCTGTTCCGTCGGGTTTCTCTGGCTTCGCTCTCGGTTCAGTCCGGTTTCAGCGTCCGGCGGCGTTGTGTTTCTGCTTTCCATGCTGCGCCCCTTTCCGCGCGAAAAGTTTCCCAGTGACGGCGGGAAGCCCGCCGGGCGGTGGTGGAGGGGGTGATAGCCCCCGCCGGGGCGGGTCGCGGCAGTCGCACCGCTCGCCGGGGTCAAGGTTTGCCCCGCAACAGGGGCAGGTCCAGTACATCACCGCAGCTGCACCCGCATTCCATCCGGGAACAGAAGGAATAACTGCCCGTTCGGGTTGTCGGTCAGAACATGGCAGCCGGCGGCCAGCGAGGTCGTCAGCAGGCAGCCACCTTCTGCGCGGTCTTTGTAGCGGTCGGGGCAGTCTTTCGTGCAAGGGGCATCGTCAAGAGGGCAAAGCACGTCCATTGGTAGACCTCCAAAAAGTTTTTTTCAAAAAGGCATGTGTGACTTTAGTGACTTTAGTGACTAAAGCCTTGGTTTTCGGCATTTTGCATCGCTTCGATGGGCCGTAAAATAACGGTCTCCGAAGGACGGCCGCCGCGCGGGATTTTGTCGATACGGATATACCCGCGCCGTTCCAACTCCTGCAAGCCGGGGTCAAGTTGGCGGGCGTTCATGCGGCCGTGGCACAGCCGCAGCACATCCCGTTTACCAATCTCTGGCTTTCCTGCACTTTGCAGGCGGTTCCAGATATACCGGGCGTCCTTGACGGCCTGCGGCTCGGTCGCGCCCATCTGGCGGAATGCGGCGCAGCTGTGGGCGATAAAGTACCGAGCAATCGAGATGGCCGCCCGCATGGTCTCGCCGGATAGCGGCTCGCTGTCGGCAAACAGGCCCACACGGGCACAGTGCAGCACGCCCGCAATGCGCATGGTCGTGCCGTGCAGTTTTCCGGCCCAGCCCTCCACGTCCTCCAGGTCGGTCACAAGGCGGCGTTCCAGCTCATCGAAGAACTGTTCGGCCAGCCCGGCAGCCGCCGGGGCAAACCGGATGATTTTGGGCGGGTCTGCGGGCTTGCTGTCCGCCTGGGTTTGCAGCAGGTCGGTCAGGCAATCGGCAAAGGCTTGCGCCACCGTGCCGGGGATGGCCGGGGTGCTGAACTGGCGGCACCCAACTTTGGAGGTTGGCAGGCTGTACAAAAAGCGGGCCAGCAGGCCGCGCCCGGCAAAGGTTTCGTTCTCCATGATCTCGCGCAGCACCGAGGGCTGCACCATCAGCAGCAGGGTTAAAGCCGGGTGCGCGATGGTCTCGGCCTTGCGGCCCTTGCGGTCGACCTGGATGGTGTCTCCCGTGTAGGCTTTGAGGAAGGTGTCAATGTTCGCACCGCCCTGTCCGCTGTACAGCCCGGCCAGAATGCCGAACAGGCCCCCCTCGGCGCTGAACACGCCCATGCGCCCGCTGTTGTCCGCCAGCAGGCTGGTCAGGGCCTCCGGGGTCACATCATCGGCCAGCAGGCGCAGCGGTTTCACGGGTTCCAGGCTGTCCAATTCGGCCTGCTTGGCGGCGATGTCCTCTGCCTTCCAGCTGTTCCCGCCCTTCTTGACCTTGCCCGCCTGCGCAAGCATGGATTCCACTTGCCGCGAAAGCAAGCTGGCTTGTATGCGGTACTCGTTGACCGCCGGGGCGCGGCGCTCGTTCTCGGCGGCGCAAAAGTCGTAAACGTGGCGGCTGATCTCGGCCAGCACCGGGCTTTTGCGCTCGCTGGGCTTTGCCACAACGGCAATGTACAAGTTCAGCGGCTCCAGCCACCCCGGCTTTGGGTTTACCTTGTACACGCCCTGCACGGCCAGCGAAACGGCCGCCAGCAGCCCGGCGGCGGGCATATCGGCGGGAACCTGCAAGCTGGTTGCGATGGCCTGGGCATAGTCGCCCATCACAGGCGGCAGGGCTTCCACCGGGAAGCCGGGCAGGTCGTCCGCCTGCCCCTCGTCAAACGGTTCAAACGGGGCAAATCCGTCCGGCTCTGGTTCTTCTTCCTCCGGGACGATCTCGCGCAGCAGGCGCAGCCCGGCGGGCTGGAACTGGGCCGGGCCGGCGTTCAAACGCTCCAGATGGTCGGACTGAAACGCGCTGCACATATCGGGCGAATCATCCCCCACGGCGTCCAGACGGGCCAGCAGCAGGGCTTTGCATCGCTCTGCCCGGCTGGCGCTGTCGTTGGCGGTCAGTGCCAGGAAGTACAGCAGGGACAGCGCGCTTTCCTCGTTCAGCGCATGGGCCCCCAGCCCTTGCAGCAGGGCCATAAAGTCGGCGTCTGCGCAAACCAGGTCGCCCGGCTGCCGCCATTGTTCGGCGAACGGCAGCAGCCGCATGGCGCACTGCTCCACGCCCGCCGGGTCCTTAAAGTGGATGTTCAACGTGGACAAACTCCCCCTTTTTCAGTGCGGCGGTGGCTCGCATGGCCCCCTGTTTGAGGCTTATGCCCGGCGGAACAAGAACGGCGACCGCCGTTGACTTCTCATCCCGGCACAAAGCCGCACCGAATTGCTTGTCACGAATCACATAGAACTCGCATCCGTCAATCTGGTAAAAATGCACATTCCTGCCCTTAAACTTTCCCAGCAGCATGGCGGGCCGCCCCCTTTCCGTCAAGCGCCAAAATCTCCATCACTTTCCTGCGCAGCTCCGGGTCTGCGCGCATCGCGGCCAGCAGGCGGCGTTCTTCCTCTGTCATACCCTGCCGCCCCCTTTCTGGTGCTGTTCCCAATAGACCTGTTCCAGCACGGCAAGTTTCGTCAGGGCCAGGCGCAGGAACTGGGGTTCGGTGTTGCGGTTCAGAATGTCGCCGATCTGGCGGCGCAGATACTCGGTGCTGTCGAACCCGGATTTATTCATTTGTCTTTCCCCCTGCAATCTCTGCCAGCGCGGCGCGGGCTGCTTCCTGGGCACTTTGCATCTCGGCAACGGTCTTTTGCAGCCGTGCCAGCTCAACAGCCTGGGAAGTCTGCCGCCACAGGTCGGCAAGGTCCACCTGGGCGTCCAGCTGTTCCGCCGGGCGGATGTTGGTCACGGCGTACCCCTCCGCCTGCATCTGCTGGGTAATGTAGCCCGCCGGGCGCATCCCCAGGCGGGAAAGAGCGTCAACCCGGCCGCCGTCCAGGATCACGGTCTCGGTCTGCTCGGCGCGGGGCTTGGGCTGGCGGGTGTCCACAAAGGACACGGCATAGGCATACAGCCGGATGGTCTTTGTCAGTTTCATTTGTCTTTTTCCTCCAATTCTGCTATACTGGAGGCGGTAAAGTGTGCAATTTTTTACCGCCTGGCCGTCCTGGATGTTGCAGCATCCGGGGCGGCCTTTCTCATTCACGGACAGCCGCCAGCATCCAGGCGGCAATTTCTTCCGGTGTGGAAGTCTCCAGCCGTTTGTCGAGCTGGCGGGTCATAACGCTGTGGGCTTCCTCGACCGTAGCACATTCGGCAACCTCCCGCAGCTCCGCATATTCCGGCGCATCGTACAGGGCGGGAAAGCGGCGGGCAGTATCAGCCCAGTGCCGGGCGGCTTCCCAGGCTGCCTCGGTCCCCCGGCGGAATTCCTCTGCGGCCGCGTGCAGCTGTTTCTCGGCATCCAAGAGAGCCTTGCCGGCTCGGACCTTTTCCGGGTCATTGCTCGCCAGAAGTTCCCAGGTGACCGGCGAAGTTTGCTGGCGGCTGGCTGCATACAGCAGTGAATGAGGCAACGCTTCCAGGTTTTTTAATTCCGCCAAGTTGGCGGAATTAAAATTGTCGCCAATCGTCACCATGCGCCGGGCGCTGCCCTCGCTCAAGCCGCGGGCCTTGCACCAGGCAGTCCACTGACCGCCGCCATACCGGCCGGCGCGGGCAAGTTTGGCGTGCATGGCTGCTACACGCTTGCAGGTCTCGATGTAGCTGCTGCCGGTGGCCTGGGCGTATTTGCAAAAGTCCAGGTCAATGCGCTGCAGTTCTGTGCGTTCCTCCATCTCCGCCGGGAAGGTGTACGTCTGAAATCCATACTCGTTCATGGCTCTGGCGGCCATAGCATTCTGTTCGTTCATGCGGTCCTCCTGTTCTTCCGGGCGGCGTCAAAGAAGTATTTGCCGTAGTCGGCGCGGTCGATGTTCAACACCTGGGCAATGGCGTCCATCTGCCAGGCGTCAAAGGGCTGCTGGCCGGTCATGCGAGCGGTCATGGTGCTGGGGGCCATGCCGGCCCGGCGGGCCACCTCATTCTGGGTGATCTCGCACTCGGCAAAGCGAATGCGCAGGTTGTAGAAGGGTCTCATGCGTGGTTCACCTCCTTCTTGATGATGCTGTCCACCGGCACGCCCAGAGCGGCGGCAATCTTCCTGGCGGTGACAGGGGCGCACGCTTTCCCGCACCGCACAGCGGAAACGGTCACACGGGATACGCCAGCCATTTCCGCAAGTCGAATACTGGTAATGTCCTGCTGCGCCATTTCTGCAATCAACTTTACACGGTCAATCCTCATTAAGTTCACCTCCTATTGTGTTAACGCAATTGCGTCAACACAATAGATTATATACCGCAATTGCGATTATGTCAACAAAATGTTTTGCAATTGCGTTAGCGTTGTGATATTGTATATGTTAGAGGTGATAGCATTGGGATAGGGAAAAGAATTCGTGAGTTGTGCGAACTACGCGGTTTGAGCATTCGCCGATTGTCTATCATGGCAAACATTCCATATAGTACACTTTACTCCATTATCAGCAGAGATAGCGCAGGGGCTGATAGCGAAACTATAAACCGCATAGCAAAAGCCTTAAATGTATCGGTAGCGGACATTTTGCTCGATATCGAAGAAATGGCAGATATTTTAAGCAAAACCAAAATTGATGAATCTGTTCAAGAAATTTCGGACAAATTGAAATCAGGTGCCGAGAGACTGAATGCATTTATAACCTCAATTCGCGCTGTCGGTTATGACCTTGTCATTGAAAAAGATACAAACAAGGAAGATATTTACACATTCAAGAAATGCGATAATTCTTGGGAACATCGCATCTCTCAACAAGATCTGGTCTCAATGCTGCATGAATCACTCGGGTATACGGAATATCTGTGCATTCGCATGGAAAAGAAGTTGGAAGAAGATTCCACTGGTGTTTCTTAATATCGTTGACCTGCCAGCCCCGCCGAGAATCCACTGCAGCAGCGCATGGCCGATCCGCCCCGAAGCTGACCGTGGTGGATTGTGGTGGTTTTGTGGTGGATTGGCACACAAATCCACCACACTGTTATTGACGATATTCCGTTACTATTTTGTTTTTGTGGTGGATGTGGTGGATTTTGCAGGAAAAGTACCATACGAGAAAAATAAAAAAATGAAAGTTATAGAGAGATTTTCAAAACGGCAAAAATCCACCACAATCCACCACAGACCCGCCACAGTCGCCGGACTTTCCGGCATTTCTTACACATAGGAAACCGTATACTTCTCAGGACGTCAATTCCGAGACCGGGAAAGTATACGACCTTGATGGGCGCCCGGCGGGTTTTATGACACGACAACGCGCGAGGCCACACCCTCGCACAGTGACCCGCTGGCGGGAATGTCCCGGACCCGCACGAGTAAGCCGCCCGCCGGGCAGGTAGTTTTTCACGGTGGGGGCATGACACGGACAAAACAGCCCGGCGGGACACAAAGCCCCACAACGCCCCGGTTTTCGCCCCCCTGTGGCGCGTTCCAGCGCACAGGCGGCAAACTATATTCCTACTCGCCAGAACGCCGCACAGCGCCCCGCCGGGGCCTTCCTGCGAGGGCGGGGACGCCAAGGGGAGGATTTTGTAACACGACACGCGCGGGAATTTCTGGACACGATAACGCGCGCGGGTTTTATGACGCGATAACGCGCGGGCGGCTCGCGCCCCAAAACCTTATAAAACCTAAAATCCAGCCAGGAAACGCCACCCCGCCGGGCAGAGCACGGCATTAAACCGAATAAACTGTATCAACTGAAAGCAGGCAACACAAAAACACATTTTTCCCTTGCCTGCCAGTGACTAAAGTGACTTTAGTGACTAAATCGCTGGTATTCGTGAATAAAGTCACTAAAGACACTAAAGTCACCCGGTCACTGGACACAAAAAGAAAAAACCGCCCCCGGCGGCAACCGGGAACGGTTTTGAATAGAACGGCTCACACAGCAACGTGTATAAGCAGCCCCAACATCTGCTATTATACACCTTCCTGCGTGGGCCTGTCAAAACATACCCACAAGGAGGTCTTTGTATGGGCAGACGAACGAACACAGCCGCCTGGAACGGCAAACGCTGGCGCATTGACGTGCAGAAGGACGGCACCCGCAAGAGCTTTTACAGCTCAAAGCCCGGCCGCACCGGCCAGCGGGAAGCAAACGCCAAAGCGGACGCCTGGCTGGAGGAAGGCATCGAGGCCAAAGCGCCCCGCGTCAGCGAAGCCGGTCAGCAATGGCTGCAGGAAGTGCACCTCACGACCAGCTCAACCAACTACCGCCCGCTGGAAAGCCGCTGGCGGGTATGGGTGCTGCCCCAGATCGGCAGCAAGCGGGTCAGCAACCTGACAGACCAGGACCTGCAGAACATCGTCAACAAGGCATATTCCGCCGGGCGCAGCCGCAAGACGCTGCAGCTGCTTTGTGCAGACCTGCGGGCGTTTTGCAAGTATTGCCGCAAGTCAAAGTTTGCCCGTTACACGCCGGAAGACTTGCGCGTTCCCGCCGGGGCCAGGTACAAAGGCAAAACCGTCCTGCAGCCGGCGGACCTTGTCAAGCTGTTCAATACTGACACGACCGTATATAAGGGCCGCACGGTACACGATGATTTCATCCAGGCGTACCGCTTCCAGGTGCTGACCGGCCTGCGTCCTGGTGAGCTGCTGGGCCTGCGCTGGGCGGATATTCACGGCAACACGGTGCAGGTGGCCCGCTCGGTCAACGTGGACGGCGAGGAAACCCAGGGCAAGAACCAGAATGCGGTGCGTGCCTTTGTGATGTCAGACATGGCCCGGCGGGTGCTGGAAGATCAGCGCCAGGTCACCGGCAGCGAGGACAGCGTGTTTGCCCTGGGCTCGGAACAGTATTATTACCACCGCTGGCGGGTGTACTGTAAGGCCAACGGGCTGACGCCCTGCTCCCCCTACGAGCTGCGGCACACCTTTGTTTCTGTGGTCAAGACGCTGCCCGCCGGGGAGGTCAAGCAGCTGGTGGGCCACAGTCAGGACATGGACACCTTCGGCGTGTACGGCCACGCCCTGACCGGCGATGATGAGACCACCGCCCAGGCCGTGAACGGGGTGTTCCTGCGGGTGCTGAAAACCGCCCAATAGAGCCCCGCCGTACCGCATATTTTACCGCACTTTTGGTTTTTACATCGGCCTGTGGCGTTCCTGTTATGCAAATGCAGGCCGCCCGGCGGGCCGCCTTATTGCTCACATTGCCCGGCGTACCGGCACGGCAATTCAACGCTGAATAGTTCAAGTCCCATCTTCCGCACCAAGAAAAAGAGCGTCAGAACGTTGGTTCTGGCGCTCTTTGCTTTGTACTTGACCACGTTTGGCTGAAACAATGAATGACACAATCTATCCGGCAGAATTTTTCGCAAAAAGTATTGACAACGTACAGGTTCTGCGATACAATAGAGTGCGTCGCCGGTACAAACGGCGGAAACAAAATATGCGGATGTGGCGGAACTGGCAGACGCGCTAGATTCAGGTTCTAGTTCCCTTAAAAGAGTGTGGGTTCAAATCCCTTCATCCGCACCAAAACGAGCGTTCTTGCGGGAATGCTCGTTTTTTGTTT
Organism: uncultured Gemmiger sp.; assembly: GCA_944388145.1. GTDB lineage: Bacteria > Bacillota > Clostridia > Oscillospirales > Ruminococcaceae > Gemmiger. Next base: position 414,161 of record CALXHQ010000001.1, read on the forward strand.
TTGGTATCCGAAACCGGCTAAACCGGCAGATTTCAACCAGAAAGAGGGAGGACCCATGCGGCGGGTGGATTTTGAGAACGGAGGCATTGTGCAGAATATTCTGCAATCGGCATTTCCCATGCTGGTGGCGCAGATCCTGAACCTGCTGTACAATATTGTGGACCGTGTATACATTGCCCGCATCCCGGGCATCGGCACCACGGCGTTGGGGGCGGTGGGGCTGTGTTTTCCGGTGATTGTTATCATCACTGCATTCAGCAATCTGTTCGGCAGCGGCGGCGCCCCGCTGTTTTCCATCGCCAGGGGCAGCGGTGACCAACAACGGGCGCATCGCATCCTGCACGTTGCCTTCACCATGCTGGCCGGCTGTGCGCTGGTGCTGATGGCAGCGGGGCTGCTGTTCGCGCGGCCCATTCTGACAGTGTTCGGCGCCTCGCCGGATGCATTGCAATACGCCCTGCCCTATATGCAGGTTTATCTGATCGGCACACTGCCCGCCATGTTGGCCACCGGTCTGAACCCATTTGTCAACGCCCAGGGGTATGTGTTTGTCGGCATGGCCAGCGTGGTGATTGGCGCGATGGCCAACCTGGTGTTGGATCCGCTTTTCATCTTTGCGCTGAACATGGGCGTGCCGGGGGCCGCTGTGGCCACCGTGATTTCCCAGTTGCTATCCGCCGCCTACCTGATGCACTTCCTTTGCCGAAAGGCCGAATACCGGGTGAAGGTTTTGCTCCCCAAACAACTGGCAGCCAGCCTGGCCTGTGTGCGGGACATTGTCAGCCTGGGCACAGCCGGCTTTATCATGCAGATCACCAACAGCCTGGTCACCATCAGCTGCAACAGCGTGCTTGCCGCCACCGGAGGTGATCTGTACGTTTCGGTGATGACCATTCTGTCCAGCGTGCGGCAGATGGTGGAAACGCCCCTGTTGGCCATTACAGACGGATCGTCCCCCATCATCAGCTATAACTACGGTGCGCGGCGGCCGCACCGGGTGCGCCGTGCCTGTCTGACCATGGCTCTGTTGGCACTTGGGTATACGCTGGCCATTTGGCTGGTGATCCTGCTGGCGCCCGGGGTACTGATCGCGCTGTTTACCAACGACCGGGCCCTGCAGGCTGACACCGCCCCGGCCATGAAGCTGTATTTTTCCACCTTCATCTTTATGTTGTTGCAGTATGTGGGGCAAACGACCTTTAAGGCATTGAACAAAAAGCGGCAGGCGATCTTTTTCTCCCTGCTGCGCAAGGTCATTATTGTGGTCCCACTGACCTATCTGCTTCCCTACGCCTTTGGCATGGGTACCACCGGTGTCTTTCTGGCCGAGCCCATCTCCAACGCGGCGGGCGGCTGCCTGTGCTTTTTGGTGATGCTGCTCACTGTGCTGCCGGAGTTGAAGCAAATGGCCTCCGGGCAGGCAGTACAGCTCTGACTGGCCGCCGGCAGCGCCACAGGATATTCTAACGCGTGCCGCAGGCGAGGTTCTCCCGCGGCACGCGTTTCCCATATTTTCGACCGGTGCCCCCCCGCAGGCAAACCACAGCAAAAGAAAAATCCCAACCGTTCGCACAGTCGGGATTTTGGAAAGAGAAAAAGCACTTTAGATGCCGCTTGAAACACGCGAACATTGCTTAACGTTGTTTATAGAGTTTGTATCAAGGGCTTCTTTGTCTGCGGTTCGGAATTTGAAGTTTCGGAGAAGGAAATCCTCATTTTGCAAAGTTGATAAAATCCTTTTGATACAGTTCGTAATCAATAGATGACTGCAATTCACCAATTTGATTTCTCCAGGAATTTTTATTCACACGCAATTTTGTGAACCCGAGCTGTTCGTAAACATGTTGTGCCCTTTCGTTTTTGAGGTTCGTATCAAGAATAATTCTTTCATACCCAAGATCATGAAACAGAGAGGAAATCAACATGCTCAGGAGGATCTTTCCAACACCTTTATTTTGTTTTGTGAAATCACATATTTTAATTCCAATTTCGGCAGTCTTACCGCCCTTGTTACGATAGCTCATTTCCCCAATGGGAATATCATCCATTTCGACAATCAGCTGCCCGGAAGTTGTGTCGGCATTTTTTCGCAAATGATCTGCAATACTTTTTGCTGTTTCGCCCGTGCCATTTGGGAACCCCTGCATGTGCCATTATTTTGCCATCATTCCACCACAAGGCAAGTTGTTCCGCGTCCTTCTCGGTTGCGCTCCGGATGGTCAAACGATGATTCTTCAATAGCATCCTGTTGTCCTCCCTTTGAGGTGCCTTTGAAAAATCCCCAGCATGGTCTAATTCTACTAAAAAGCAGCGCCTACAGCGTTGTTCAACCTTGGAATACACCCAGTATTCCTGCGGCATCGCGTCTTGTATTCGTACTTTTTAGCGAATGTTCCGTACTATTGATTAGATGCACCCCAATTACGACACACTTTGCGGCATAACCAGAAAGAGAATCACTTCCAAAAAGCGACAAGCTCTGTTTTACAGAAACTTGCCGCTTTTTTTGGAAAGGGCGGGCGTTTTAGATGCCGCCCGCAACGTTCAGTTTGTTTTCTTCCTTACCGTCAGGTACGTTCCGGCTTCCTGTTCTGTGAGCGAGAATTTTGCCATCATCTGCTTCATGGTCTCAAAATCCGGCAAGCCCTCTTCGCGGCAAATCTCTATGGTGACCAAAACGCCTTGACTTGGATTGCGCATTGAAAATCCTCCTCCAGCGCAAGCGGCTTCTGCTCCGGTTTCTCTTCACGGGGAATCCCGGCCGGGAGCGCCGGTGGGATATCTGCCAGTTATTTTGTCAATCGAAACGTCAGGCCATCATATTGTTGGCCGTCAACCTCCCGGGAACCCACGTTGCGGTTGCATTCTACAAAGCCCAGCTTTTCCGCGCAGCGCACCATGCGCGTGTTGCCTGACCAGGTTTGCGTGTAAAGCTCTGTCACGCCATTTTCAAAACAATAGCGGATAAAGGCGTTCAGAGCGCTTGTGCCAACGCCGTGGCCCCACACGTCGGGCTCGCAGATGTCGATGCCCACAGCCAAGCGGGCGGTCTGCCCTTCCTTGACTTGGTTGACCCCCCGGTAATGCTGGTCTATGGGATAAGAGCTCACCCAGCCAATGTGTCTGCCGTTCCACTCAATTTCAAATTTCCAACGGCGGGTATCATCGGGCAGCGTTTTCACAGACTGGTAATAGCGGTTCCAGGCCGTCCGCTCAGTCTCTATGTCCGTGTCAATGGGTTCCCAGGGCGCGTCGGTATTTGCCCACAGAGTTTCAGTGGTAAACCAACGCACATAGTCTTCGATGTCAGAGGCTGTCATATCCCGAAGGATAATGGTTTCGTATGTAATCTGCATAGTACGGTATCTCTCCTAAGGAATTGGTTGATCGCAAACGATTTCATCGCCAGTGCTTTCATGAAAATCAGCTCCTTTGCCATTGTATAGAACGATTATAGCACAGTCTTGGGGAAGCGTCGACCTCCCGCGCAGGAATCCCCCTCATTCCGTCAAAGCTGTTCCTTTTGGGAAAATTCCAGCATCGGTGGAGTAGCCCGGCCGGGATAGTCAGAACAGGGGTCATCCCCCTCGGAACGGGAACCGTTGAACCCTGCCCGGGCAAACCAGGCGGCAGGCTCCGCAAAATGGAAAACGGGTTTGCAAACTTTTTAAAAAGTTTGCAAACCCGCATCAGTCCGAACAAAAAATGGGCTAAACATCTAAAATGTCCAGCCCATTTGGTGGGAGCTGGTGGATTCGAACCACCGAAGCATTACGCAGCAGATTTACAGTCTGTCCCCATTGGCCACTCGGGAAAGCTCCCATATTCTGTTTTGACGCCCGCCGTACGTTTTCGTCACTCGCGAGTGCTTGATTATTATAGCAAACCGATTTCGAAAATGCAAGAGTTTTTTTTGAAATTTTTTATATTTTTTTGCAATTTGACGTTTTGACGAAAAACTTTTTTTGAATCAATGCCCTTTGCCGGCGGTCGGTTGGAAAAAGCTGGCCGTTTGTGCTAGAATACAAAACAGATGCAGTCCTTCGGCAACCGTCGGCGGGCCGCCACCTTATCAAGAAAGGAAGCACCCATCATGCGCGCTTACGAACGCCTTTTGCAGTATGTGCGGGTCCACACCACCTCAGACCCCAACAGTCCCACCCACCCTACCACCATGCGTCAGTTCGAGCTGGCCAACAAGCTGGTGGCAGAGCTGAAGTCCCTGGGGATCGCGGATGCCCATGTGGATGAGCACTGCTACGTCTATGCCACTATTCCCGCCACCGACGGCTGTGAGAATGCCCATGCCCTGGGCTTCATCGCCCATATGGACACCACCGACGATGCCTCGGGCGAAAACGTGAACCCTATCCTGCATGAAAACTACGACGGCGGCGACGTGACGCTGCCGGGGTCCGGTGCCACCATCTGTGTGGACGAGTTTCCCTTCCTGGCAGGGCTGAAGGGCCAGACCCTCATCACCACCGATGGCACGACCCTGCTGGGGGCCGATGACAAGGCCGGCATTGCCGAGATTATGACCATGGCTGAGCGAGTTTTGACCGAGAACCGCCCCCACGGCAAGATCTGCATCGGGTTCACCCCTGATGAGGAGGTGGGGCAAGGGGCAGACCTCTTCGATGTGCCGGGCTTTGGCGCCGACTTTGCCTACACGGTGGACGGCGGTGATGTCAATGAGATTAACTACGAAAATTTCAATGCCGCGGCTGCGGTGGTCACGGTGCACGGGCTGTCGGTGCATCCCGGTTCGGCCAAAGACACGATGAAAAATGCAATGAACATCGCCATGGAGTTCCATGCTGCGCTGCCGGCCTTTGATCGCCCCGAACATACCGAGGGGTACGAGGGCTTTTTCCACCTGACCAGCATGATCGGTGACGTCACCACCGCCAAACTGGGCTATATTGTCCGCGACCATGACACTGCCCGCTTCAACGACCGCAAAGCCGAGATGGCCCGCATTGCCGCCCGGTTGAACGACCGCTATGGTCAGGGCACGGTGGAACTGGACCTGACGGACAGCTACTATAACATGGTTGAGAAGATCCAGCCCCACTTCCACCTGGTGGAGAACGCCCGCAAGGCCATTGCCGCAGTGGGTCTGGAACCGCAGGATGTTCCCATTCGCGGAGGCACAGACGGCGCCATGCTCAGCTTCAAAGGGCTGCCCTGCCCCAACTTGGGCACCGGCGGATTCAACTGCCACGGCCCCTTCGAATGTGCCACCGTGGAGAAGATGGATCAGATGGTGGAAATTCTGCTGAATCTTGTAGACTTGTACAGGGCGTGAACCCGGGGCAAAGCCCCGCGCAGCCAACTCCGCCCGGACATCCCTGCACAATTTCCGTTCCGCACCGAGAGCAGCGCCCTCTGGAGCTGGCAGATATGCAGGAGAATACAGCGGACGGCCTGCCTTTCCTTTTGTGGGAAGGCAGGCCGTCCGATTTTTGTGCGGTCATCCGGGCGGCCCCTCTCTTGAGGACGCGTCGGCCCCGATTCCATCAATCGCCGCAGAGCGATTTTTCGGCGCAACTTTAGAAGGGTCCCACTAACGGATTGCCGCAGTTTTTCCAACATCTTGGCGGCCGCTTCCCACACACAGGGGTAAGTCTTATGCGCTGACCAAAACAGTGCACCGGAATTTTTCTGGCCGGACAGCGGCATCCTCGAGCAGAGAAGTGTGCGCGTTGTCCCCTGCAACGCACAAATCAGGCGGACGGGTAAGCTTTTGGCTCAAAAATCACAAAAAGCCCGAAGGCATCAACCTTCGGGCTTTGGTGCGGATGAAGGGATTTGAACCCACACTCTTTTAAGGGAACTAGAACCTGAATCTAGCGCGTCTGCCAGTTCCGCCACATCCGCATATTTTGTTTCCGCCGTTTGTACCGGCGACGCATTTTATTATAGCACGAGTTCGGAAAATGTCAATACTTTTTTCAAAATTGTTTTCCGGGGCGGCGGAGGCAGCACAGAGGGGGCTTTTCCCTTCAGGGATATTTGGCGGCTTTGACAAACGCCTGGAACAGGCGCAGCGAGGCAGGGTCCTTCCGGTAGAGGGACTCCGGGTGCCACTGTACCCCCAGGATAAAGTGCTTGCCCGGCATCCAGGCGGCTTCCACCAGCCCGTCCTCCGAGGTGGCCGCGGCACGCAGCAGCGGCGACAGATCCCGGATTGCCTGATGGTGGCAGCTGTTGACACCATAGTCTGGGCTGCCCACAATCTCATACAGCGGGCTGTTGCGCTCCACCGTCACTTTGTGGGCAGGGCGGTCGTAGGGGCGTTCCATCCGGTGGGTGAGTCCCGGGTGCTGGGTGGGCAGATCCTGGTACAGCGTTCCTCCGGTGTGGGCGTTCAAAAACTGCAGGCCGCGGCAGATGCCCAGCACCGGCTTGTCCAGGCGGATGGCGGCATCCAGCAGGATACCCTCCATCCGATCCCGGGCGGCACAGGCCACACCGCAGGCGGGCAGGCGCTCCTCACCGTACAGGGTGGGGTCCACATCCTGACCGCCGGGCAGCAGCAGGCCGTCACAGGTACGAATAAAATACAACAGCTCGGTCTTATCATCGGTCAGCGGCAGCATCACCGGGATGGACAGGCTTTCCTCCAGTGCCTGCATGTAACCCGGCAGCATCCAGTAGCTTTGCTTTTCCTCATCGTAGAGCGGCACAATGCCGATCACAGGTCTCATGGTGTCACCTCTTCCTACAAGATCATACAAAAGCGCTGCCAACCCAGTGGTGACGGCCTTTGTCACACCTGAGCGGCAGCTCTATGAGAAGTAATATACCATATTTTTTCTCCAAGGGGAAGAGGCAATTTGCCCAACAGATATCCGCCCGGTTTCATCGCTGCTGACTGCCGGCCCCACCGCCAAAATTTCGCCCCAGCGGCGGGTTCAAGACTTTTCAACCGGCGGCAAGTATGGTAGAATAATGTGGATTAGATGAATTGGGACAGGTGCGCCCCTGCGCCCTCTGCCCCCGGGAGGCTGTTATGGCAGATACGATTTTTCACGATAAAACTTTGCTCATCACCGGCGGCACCGGCAGTTTCGGCCACACGGTGCTGAAGCATTTTTTGACCACCGATATTGGTGAGATCCGCATTTTCTCCCGCGATGAGAAAAAACAGGACGATATGCGCCATGAACTTCAGGCGCACTACCCGGAATATTACCAGAAAGTCAAGTTCTACATCGGCGACGTGCGCAATATCCAGAGCCTGCGTGACGTGATGCCCGGTGTGGATTATATCTTCCACGCCGCGGCGCTGAAGCAGGTACCTTCCTGCGAGTTTTTCCCCATGGAGGCGGTGCGCACCAACATCGAGGGCACCGACAACATGCTCCACGCGGCCATCGAGGCAGGCGTCAAGCGGGTGGTCTGCCTGTCCACCGATAAAGCCGCCTACCCCATCAACGCCATGGGCATCTCCAAGGCGATGATGGAGCATGTCATCACCGCCAACGCCCGGGTATCCGCCCAGCGGGGCGGCCCGGTCATCTGCTGCACCCGGTACGGCAACGTCATGTGCAGCCGCGGCTCGGTTATCCCGCTGTTTGTGGAGCAGATCAAGGACGGCAACCCCATCACCATCACCGACCCCAACATGACCCGCTTTTTGATGAACCTGGACGAGGCCGTGGACCTGGTCATGTTCGCCTTTGAGCACGCCAATCCCGGCGACCTGTTCATCCAGAAGTCGGACGCCTCCACCATCGGCGACCTGGCCAGGGCGGTGCAAAAGCTGTTTGGCGATACCGGCACCCGTATCATCGGCACCCGCCACGGCGAGAAGCTGTACGAGACGCTGATGACTAAGGAGGAGCGCACCCGCAGCGAGGACATGGGCGATTATTTCCGCGTTTCGGCTGACAACCGTGACCTGAACTACGACAAATACTTTATCAAGGGGCAGGTGCGCACCCAGGCGGACGAGGATTACACCAGCCACAACACCCGCCGCCTGAACGTGGACGAGACGGTGGAAAAAATCCTGACCACCGACTACATCAAGGAGGAGCTGGCAAAAGCCGGCAAGTAAGCCATGGCACTGACGAAAGACAGCCCCATCCTGATTACCGGCGCCGGCGGGTTTGTGGGCAAAAACCTGGCGGCGGAGCTCTCTGCCCGGGGGTACACTTCCCTGCTCTGCTTTGAGAAGGATGACACGCCGGAAACGCTGGCCGGCTACTGCCAGAAAGCCGCCTTTGTGGTGCACCTGGCGGGCGTGAACCGGCCCAAGGACCCCGGCGAGTTTTACGCCGGCAATTCCGGTCTGACCGACCTGCTGCTGGCCGATTTGGAAGCCGCCGGCAACGCCTGCCCGGTTCTGGTGACCTCCAGCGTGCAGGCCGCACTGGACAACGATTACGGCAAATCGAAGCTGCAGGCGGAGGAAGCCATCTTTGCCCACGGGCAGCGCACCGGCGCGCCGGTGTATGTGTTCCGCATGGAAGGCGTGTTCGGCAAGTGGTGCCGCCCCAACTACAACAGCGTGGTGGCCACTTTCTGCCACAACATTGCCCGCGGGCTGCCCATCCAGGTGCGTGACCCGGACTTTGCGCTGCCGCTGGTCTACATTGACGACGTGGTGGCCTGCATCCTGGACGCGATGGAAAAGAGCGAAGCCGTGCGCGACAGCGAAAACCGCTGCCGCATCCACCCGGTGCATACCGTGACGCTGGGGCAGCTGGCCGAGACCATCCAGAACTTTGCCAAAGCCCGCGGCGGCGGTGCCGCCAGAGCGCTGGGCGCCGACGGCCTGCCTACGCTGGCAGTGCCGGAGCTGGCGGCGGGCAGCTTTGAGAAAAAACTCTACTCCACCTATCTGTCCTACCTGCCTGCGGACGAATTTGCCTACGACCTGAACATGCACTGCGACGCCCGCGGCAGCTTTACCGAGTTTTTGCGCACGCCGGAGCGGGGGCAGGTCAGCGTGAACATCTCGCACCCCGGCATCGTCAAGGGCAACCACTGGCACCACACCAAGAACGAGAAGTTTTTGGTGGTGAAAGGCGAGGGGGTCATCCGGTTCCGGCAGATCTTCTCGGACGAGGTGATCGAGTACCGTGTCAGCGGCGAAAAGCTGCAGGTGGTGGACATCCCCTGCGGCTACACCCACAACATCGAGAATGTGGGCGAGGGCGACATGGTGACGGTGATGTGGGCCAACGAAGCCTTTGACCCGGAACACCCGGACACCTACGCGATGCAGGTGTAATTTTAGGGCTGGCGTCGGGCTAAAAAAGGAGACTTTGCCATGTTGCGGATGCTGATAGCCATATTGCTGGCCAGCCCGGTCGGACTGGTTGGCGGAATCTTGTGCCTGCTTGGACTGGCCTGGTGCTTTTCCCCCGCCCCGCTGCCGCTGGCCCCGGTGCTGCTGCTTGCCGGTGGCAGCCTGATTTTCCTGGTAGGGTATGCCCTGCGTCAGGACCGTGTTCTGGTGCGAAAGGGACATTCTGTGACCGGATATGCTGTCAAAGTAGCCCGAAGCATTGCCAAAGTCAACCTAACCCTCTCCGTACCGGGGCCAGAAATTCATCCTTACCGCATCAACTACCGCTATACCGTGGACGGCATAGACTATACTGGGCGCAGCCGTCTGCTTTGGGTGCCGCCTGTTCTGCCGAAGAACCGGTGCATCCGGGTTTATTTTAACCCCCGCAAGCCCGCCCGTTCCGCCCTGGATTTTCCGATCATTCTGTAGCCAGTCGAACCGATGGGCGGCGGGCGTTTTCCCCAAAAGGCTCATTTTCCACCCCTTGGGGGCCTGGAAGCCGGCCATTCGCCGCCGGATACGGCGCGAATCTGTTGGAATTCAAGAAAAAGGATTGTTGCAGCGTGAACAAGTTAAAGCTTATGACCGTCATCGGCACCCGGCCGGAGATCATCCGGCTGTCGGCCGTCATCAAAAAGTGCGACAAGTATTTTGACCAGATCCTGGTCCATACGGGGCAGAACTACGACTATACCCTGAACCAGATCTTTTTTGAGGACCTGGGCCTGCGTGCGCCGGATTTTTATCTGGACGCGGTGGGCAAAGACCTGGGCGAGACCATCGGCAACATCATTGCCAAGAGCTACACTCTGATGGCGGAGCAGAGGCCGGACGCCCTGCTGATTTTGGGCGATACCAACAGCTGCCTGTGCGCCATCGGGGCCAAGCGGCTGCACATCCCGATCTTCCACATGGAGGCCGGCAACCGCTGCTTTGACGAGTGCCTGCCCGAGGAGACCAACCGCCGCATCGTGGACCACATTGCCGACGTGAATATGTGCTACTCGGAGCATGCCCGCCGCTACCTGAACGCCGAGGGCACCGCCAAGGAGCGTACCTTTGTGACCGGCAGCCCCATGGCCGAGGTGCTGCACGCCAACCTGGACAAGATCGAGGCCAGCGACGTGCTGAAACGTTTGGGCCTGGAACCGTACAAATATATGCTGCTGTCCGCCCACCGGGAGGAGAACATCGACACCGAGAAAAACTTTATCGATCTGTTCACCTCCATCAATCATTTGGCGGAAACCTACGATATGCCCATCCTGTACTCCTGCCATCCCCGCAGCCGCAAGCGGCTGGAGGCCATGCAGTTCAAGCTGGACAGGCGGGTCAGGCTGCACGAGCCTTTGGGCTTCCACGACTACAACAATTTGCAGATGAACGCCTTCTGTGTCGTGTCGGATTCCGGCACGCTGCCGGAGGAGTCCAGCTTCTTTTTGAGCGTGGGACACCCCTTCCCCGCTGTCTGCATCCGCACCTCCACCGAGCGGCCGGAGGCCCTGGACAAGGGCTGCTTTGTATTGGCCGGCATTGCCGAGGGCGGCGTGGAACAGGCGGTGGCCACCGCGGTGGCTATGCGGGAAAACGGCGATGACGGCATCCCGGTGCCCTATTACACCGAGGATGTCTCGAACAAGGTGGTCAAGATTGTCCAGAGCTACACCGGCGTGGTCAACAAGATGGTGTGGCGCAAGGGCTGACGCCCTGCACGGGCGGGCTTTTCCGCCCCATGGAAAGCAAGCGATAGAATAAAAAGCTCCGGCGTGTGACTGCTGCGCCAGGGAAAGGACATTGCCTGTATGCGCAAACGGATTCTGGTGGTGACACAGCATTTCTGGCCGGAAAATTTCCGCATCAACGATCTTGTGGAGGGGTTTCTCGACGACGGGATCGAGGTGGACGTGCTCTGCGGCCTGCCCAACTACCCCAAGGGGGAATGGTTCGACGGTTATGACGCCAGCGGCCCCTTTGAGGAGCACTACCGCACCGCAAATGTCTACCGCTGCAAGGAGATTCCCCGCAAGGGCAACACCGCCGTGCGGATCTTCCTCAACTACGTCAGCTGGCCCTGGAACGCCCGATGGGCGCTGTCCCGGCTGCCGGGCGGCTACGATGCGGTGTTCTGCTTCAACACCAGCCCGGTTCTGATGTGCTGGCCCGCGGTGGTGTACGCCAGGCGGCACCACATCCCCTGCGTCAACTATGTGCTGGACATCTGGCCGGAAAACCTGTACAGTGTGCTGCCGGTGAAAAGCAAGCTGCTGCGGGGCATGGCCCAGGGCGTCAGCGATTGGCTCTACCGCCGGTGCGATAAACTGATTGCCATGAGCGAACCGCTGCAAAAGCGCCTGTGCGAGCGCACCGGCAAGCCGGCGGCGGATGTGGCGGTGATCCCCCAGTACTGCGAGGATTTTTACGCCATCCCCCGCCCGGACGAGGCGTTGGCCCGGCAGTTCGGCGGGCGGTTCAACCTGGTGTTCACCGGCACCTTTACCCCGGCGCAAAGCCTGGATACCGTGATCCGTGCGGTGGCCAAGGCCCGCGCCGCCGGGGCGGACAGCCTGCACCTGCTTTTGGTGGGCGACGGCATGAGCCGTGCCAGTCTGGAAGCGCTGGTGCAGGAACTGGACGCCGGGAGCTATGTGACCTTTTACGGCAGTGTGCCGGCGCGGGATGTTCCCCGCTTCACCACCCTGGCGGACGCACTGTTGATTTCGCTGTCCGACTCGCCCGATCTGGGCTTGACGGTACCCGCAAAGCTGGCCAGCTACATGGCCGCCGGCAAACCGGTGGTGGCCAGCATGAACGGCGCAGGCGCCGATGCGGTGCGCGCCGCCGGGTGCGGCATGGTCAGCCCCGCCTGCGATGTGGACGCTTTGGCGGAAAATCTGGCGGAGCTGTGCCGGCTGTCCCCGGACTGCCGGGCCGAACTGGGCCGCTGCGCCAAGGTGTACTATCTGGACAACTACCGGCGGAGTATGCTGCTGCGCCGCCTGGAAGCCTTTCTTCTGGCGGACGCCGTGCCACGGCCCGATCAGCCGGCCGGACCGGTTGATCCACTGTAATTCTCGCGCACAGGCGCCCTGTGTGCAGGATGTGAGGTGCTCTTTTTGAACAAGCCCCCGAAAGTTCTGGTTTTGATTCCCTGCTACAACGAGCAGGACAACATTGTCCGGGTGGTGGAACGGCTGCAAACCACCTGCCCCTGGGCGGACTACCTGGTCATCAACGACTGTTCCACCGACCACAGCGCCGACCTGCTGCGCAGCCACGGCTACAACTTTATTGACCTGCCGGTCAATTTGGGCATCGGCGGCGGCATCCAGTGCGGCTATCTCTACTCCGTGCAGCACGGCTACGATATTACGGTGCAGATGGACGGCGACGGCCAGCACGATCCCGCTTACCTTTCTACCGTGGTGGAGCCGGTGGCCGTCGGCAAGCTGGATATGTGCATCGGCAGCCGGTTTATCACCCACGAGGGGTTCCAGACCAGCTTCATGCGCCGGGTGGGCATCCGCTTTTTGAGCGGCCTGATCCATCTGCTGTGCGGGCGGAAGGTGCTGGATGTAACCAGCGGTTTCCGCGCCACCAATGCCGGCATGACCGCCTTTTTTGCCCGCCACTACGCCACCGACTACCCCGAGCCGGAGGCTATCCTGGCCGCCAGCCTGGCCGGGTTCCGTGTGGGCGAAGCCCCGGTGGTGATGCATGAGCGGCTGGGCGGCGTGTCCAGCATTTCGGCCGTCAAAAGCGTGTACTATATGCTGAAGGTGTCGCTGTCGCTGATCATTGACCGACTGGCCATCAGCCGGCACCGGGCCAGAAAGTGGAAATAAACCGCGCCTTTTTGGCAGTGTTCCCATGAGCGGAGGTGTATCATGCCCGTAAGTTTCCAATTGTATATGCTGCTGGGCGCCCTGGCCCTGCTGGTGATTATCTTTATCTTTCTCAAAAAAGGGCTGTTGACGGTCAAGTACAGTCTTTTGTGGCTGGGGCTTTCCATTGTGCTGGTGATCTTTGCCGCCTGCCCCTATGTGGTGTTTGTGCTGCGGGATCTGCTGGACATCCAAATGCCGGTGAATCTGGTATTCCTGCTGATGTTCTGTTTTGTGCTGGTGGTGCTGCTGAGTTTGAGCATCGCCATCACTCAACTGGCGGAAAAGTGCAAGCGGCTGACCCAGCAAAACGCCCTGCTGGAAAGGCGTGTGCGTGAGCTGGAGCACCGCCTGCCCCCCGAATAAAGCGGACCTTGTTTTCCTGCGCGGGTGCCCTGCGGCGGCCTGTGCAGGATTTCTTGCAGCATTTTGTGCGGCGATGGTTCCGGGATGGAACAAGCCGGTGCATGGCTGCCGATGATCTTGCGGATACACCTTGTGAAAATTTGCCCCTTGCGGCAGTGGGATGTGAAGGAATTTGTCAATTACAACACTGGGATTTCTCGGCTTTTTTGCGGCGGTGGCAGTGCTGAATTATGCGCTGCCGCGGGTGCTGCGGCCCTATTTTTTGCTGATTGCCAGCTACGGCTATTTCTGTTACACACCCCAGAACCGGGCGCTGGTCCCGGTTCTGATTGGTGCCACAGTGGTGACCTGGGCGGCCGGACTGGCCATTGGCAAAAGCAAGAACAGAGCCGTCCGAGTGATATTTTTGCTGCTGGCAGTTTTTGCCGCGGCGGGGATCCTGCTGTTTTACAAATACTGGGACCTGTTTGACCAGGGGATCATCAACCTGGCGGGGCTGTTCGGGCAGCAGGTGGAGTCTTACTCCTTCGACCTGGTGGCGCCGCTGGGATTGAGCTACTTTACTTTTGCAGCCCTGAGCTACACCATCGATGTGTTCAAGCGCCGCTGCAAGGTGGAGTACAACCTGCTGCACTATGCCATGTTTGTCAGCTTTTTCCCCACTTTGATCAACGGCCCCATTGAGCGCTACCCCCATCTGCGGCCGCAGATCGAAAAATCGCGTCGGTTCAGCTATTCCCGCAGCGCCGGGGGTGCCTTCCGCATGGCCTGGGGCTATACCAAAAAGATGGTCCTGGCCGATAATCTGGCCAAGTTTGTCTCGCTGGTATATGGGGACTATGCCAACATGTCGGGGCCCAACCTGGTGGCCGCCACGCTGCTGTTTGCCCTGCAGCTGTATCTGGACTTTTCCGGCTGCTGTGACATCGTGCTGGGTATGGCGCGCATCCTGGGCTACGACCTGATTGAAAACTTCCAGTCCCCCTTCGGTGCGACCAGCTTCGGTGAGCTGTGGCGGCGCTGGCACATCAGTATGACCGGCTGGTTCCGGGATTACGTCTACATCTCGCTGGGCGGCAGCCGCTGCAACGCGGTGCGGCATCTTTTCAACCTGATCATTGTCTTTGTGGTGTCAGGTCTGTGGCACGGTGCCGACTGGCGGTACCTGATGTGGGGTCTTTCCTGCGGTGTTGTCTCGGCTGTGGCGGTGATCACCCGCAAGCCCCGCGGCTTCATTGCCCGGTACAATCCGCTTTACCGCATCGGCGGGATTCAGCGCTGGATTCAACGGATCATTGTTTTTCTTCTGTTCAGCGCCACCATGGTATTCTTTGCCAGCGCGTTGTACAAGGCCGATCCCTATGCGGTCTACGCCGGCATGACCCAGGGCTGGCAGGGGCTTGGCGCCGCCTGGGATCAGGTCGTCGCCACCCTGACCGACTGCCGCATTGACGGACGCCTGCCGGTCATGCTGACCTGCGGCATCGCTATTGTCCTGGCCGCCGAGAGCAACGGTCGCAACGTGGCGCAGTGGATCCGCAAACAGAGCTTTGTGCTGCGCTGGACGCTGTACTACGCCATGGGTGCGGCAATCCTCTTCTTTGCCGTGTTCGGGCAGTCGGCATTTATCTATCAGAACTATTGAGGGGAGGGGCAGACACCATGGCTGAACAACATGTTTACCGCGCCGGTGCAAAGCGCGCAAACCCGGCCCGTCCTGCTTCCCCCGTGCGGGTATCCCGCAGCGCTGCCGGGGCATCCGGCACAGAATCCCGGCGCACCGCCCCCTATCCAGCCCGCCGTGCGCCGGCACCGCGCCGGAAGAAAAAGCCCAGCCTGATCCGCCGCTTTTTTGTGGGGGTGGTACGGCGTCTGTACTTTGGCAGCAAGACCCTGATCCGCTTTGTGCTGTTGGTGCCCATTGTGGTGTTCATGGTCTATTTCAGCTACAATGTGGACTGCAGCGGCCTGTTCCAGGGCGCGCTGGCTCCCCGGCGCATTGTGGACCTGATGCTGGAAGGCTATGACGTGACCAACTACGACCAGATGGACGAGCGCGAGGTGGTCCAGTTGTACGCCCAGGATGTGCCGGAAGCGCCGGAAGTGATCGGCATCGGGTCCAGCCGTGTGCTTCAGTTCACCAGCGAGCTGGTGGGCAGCGACCACTTTTTCAACATGGGCGTCACCGGTGCCGACGTGCGGGACTGCATGACCAGCTATTACAAGATGGTCACCTACGGCAAAACGCCGAAGGTGCTTTTGTGGAGCGTGGACCCGTGGGTCTTTTACGGTGACGAGGCCGCCTTTGACGACCGCGCCGACGCGGAACTGTACGACGAATTTCTGACCAACGTGCTGGGGGTGGAGACCGACTACGAGGCCCCCGACCCGGTGGAGCTGTGGAAGGCACTGGCCGAACCGGCCTACTTCCAGGGCAATGTGGACTACTACTTCAAAAACCGGGGCCAGTCCACCATCACGGACGAGGACGGCAACCCCATTGATTTCAATCCGGTGCAGGGCGACCCGATGCAGCAGACCAGCAACATCAAGCGTTCGGACGGCAGCGTGCTCTATTTTGAGCAATTCCGCGACCGGCCGGCGGACCAGGTGCTGGCGGACGCGGCGGCGGCCTCCACCACCTTTAACAGCGTCCACATGGAGGGCTTCGACGCGCTGAGCGACACCCAGTGCGAGGCTTTCGACGCCTTTATCCGGTACGCCCGCAGCCAGGGCACCACGGTGATTCTGGTGCTGAGCCCCTGGCATCCCTACCTGTACAACTATCTGCTGACCGAGCCGGACCTGCACAAGGGCTTTTTCCAGGTGGAGGCCTGGGTGCGGCAGTACTGTGCCCAAAACGATGTGCCGCTGTACGGCAGCTATGACCCGTCCCTGATTGACGGCATTGAGGAAATTGACTTCTTTGACGGCCTGCACTGCAAAGGCAGCGGCATTGCCAAGTTTTTCCCCGGGGTGCCCACCGTATTGCAGCAGATTCAAAACGGCAATCTGCCCGACCCGCTGGCGGTCACTGCACGGGTCACCGCAGAGACGCCGGAAACCAACACTGCGGCCGCCGATCCCTCAGCCGAGTCCCAGCCCGCCGCCTGATCCCCTACCCGATGGAGGTGCCGACCATGAAACTGTATTTCAAGCAGCGTTTTTTCTCCTGGTTTGACAGCTACGACATTTATGCCGAGGACGGCTCGGTGGCCTACACGGTGGAAGGCCAGCTGAGCTGGGGGCACTGTCTGCACATCCTCAACCCGCAGGGCGACCACATCGCCACTGTACAGCAGAAGGTGCTGACCTTTTTGCCCAAGTTTGAGTTTTATCTACAGGATCAGTATGCGGGTATGCTGCAAAAGGAGTTCACCTTTTTCCGCCCTTCCTACCATCTGGACTTCAACGGCTGGCACGTGGAGGGAAACTGGGTGGAATGGGACTACCAGATTCTGCGGGAGGACGGCAGCACTGCGGCCATCATCCGCAAGGAGCTGTTCCACTGGACCGATACTTACACCATTGAGGTGGAGGATTCCCGGGATGCCCTGTGTGCGCTGATGGTGGTGCTGGCCATTGATGCGGAAAAATGTTCCCGCCAGTAAGCTTTCCCACTAATTTTAGTCAGAGTGTACAAGGTGTTTTGAACCGTCTTGTATGCTCTGCACAAATCCGTATCGGATTGCCCGGTTTTCGCTTGACACTGCCGGTGAAACCTGCTATGCTTTAACACATCAAAGCTAAATGCATTGACGGGGAGAAAGCGTTCCCAGTTCCAGCTATAGAGAGCCGCCGGGTGGTGCAAGGCGGTGCGGACAGGAATGCGTCACTGGCCCCTGAGCAGCCCTGCTGAGCGCCGCTGGCGTTAGGCAAGGCCGGAACCTGACCGTTATCATGCAGGCGCGATTCGCTTCGGCTGATCGTACAGAGGGGCCGCCCGCCGGGCGGCAACGAGAGTGGTACCGCGGGTACAGCAAATGGATTTGTTTCCCGTCTCTCAAAGGCAACACGCCTTTGAGGGACGGTTTTTTTATTGCCTCCCGCCAAAGGCCCGACACCGCAGATGCTGCGGTTCACAGCAAAGGAGGCTGTTTTCTCATGATGGATGCAAGCAAATACCATGTTGGTTACTATCCCCCGCCGGTGGAGCCGGGACATGTCTATGACTGGATGATGAAAGATCACATCGAAAAGGCGCCCATCTGGTGCAGCGTCGATCTGCGCGACGGCAACCAGAGCCTGATCGTCCCCATGAGCCTGGAGGAGAAGCTGGAATTCTACGACATGCTCATCAAGATCGGCTTCAAAGAGATTGAGGTTGGCTTTCCCGCCGCCAGCGAGACCGAGTACGAATTTTTGCGCAAGCTGATCGATGAGAAGCGCATCCCCGATGATGTGACGGTACAGGTGCTGACCCAGTGCCGTGACCACATCATCCGCAAAACCTTCGAGGCGGTGCAGGGCGCGCCCCGGGCGGTGATTCACTTCTACAATTCCACCAGCGTGGCCCAGCGGGAACAGGTGTTCAAGAAATCCAAGGAGGAGATCAAGCAGATCGCCGTGGACGGGGCCAAGCTGGTCAAGCAGCTGAGCGAGGAGTACGAGGGCAACTTCCTGTTTGAGTACAGCCCCGAGAGCTTTACCGGCACCGAGCCGGAGTACGCGGTGGAGGTGTGCAACGCGGTGCTGGATGTGATGCAGCCCACCCCCGACCGGCCGATGATCATCAACCTGCCGGTCACCGTGGAGATGAGCATGCCCCACATCTACGCCAACCAGATCGAGTGGTGCTCCAAGCACCTGAAATACCGGGACAGCGTCATCCTGTCCAGCCACCCCCACAATGACCGGGGCTGCGGCGTGGCCGATGCCGAACTGGCCATCCTGGCTGGCGCCCAGCGGGTGGAGTGCTGCCTGTTCGGCAACGGCGAGCGCACCGGCAATGTGGATGCCATCACGCTGGCGATGAACATGTACAGCCATGGCGTGGACCCGCACCTGGACTTTTCCAACATGCCCGCCATCTGCGAGACGTATGAGCGGGTGACCCGCATGCACGTCTACGAGCGCACCCCCTACGCCGGCGGCCTGGTGTTCGCAGCGTTCAGCGGCAGCCATCAGGACGCAATCGCCAAGGGCATGACCTACCGCAAGGAGCACCACCTGCACGAGTGGACCTGCCCCTATATCCCCATCGACCCCCACGACATCGGCCGTACCTACGACGCCGACGTCATCCGCATCAACAGCCAGAGCGGCAAGGGCGGGATCGGCTTCCTGCTGCAGCAGAAATACGGCTACAATCCCCCGCCCCGCATGCGGGAGGACCTGGGCTACAAGGTCAAGGAGGTTTCCGACCACGAACACCGCGAGCTGAGCGTGGAGGAGGTGCTCTACGTCTTTGAGCGCAGCTACCTCAACCACACCAGGCCGCTGGATGTGACCGAGGCCCACTTCCGGCAGATGGGCGGCAGCGAGAAGATCGAGGCCACCGTCACGCTGAAGATCGACGACAAGGTGACCGAGTGCGTTTCCACCGGCAACGGCCGCCTGGATGCGGTGGCCACCGCCATCGAGCACGAGACCGGCATGCACTTTACGCTGGTGCATTACAGCGAGCACGCGCTGGATTCCGACACCGACAGCCGTGCCTGCAGCTATGTGGGCCTGAAATGGGCCAGCGGCGCCGAGACCTGGGGCTGCGGCACCGACACCGACATCATCGTGGCCGGCATCAAAGCGCTGGTCAGCGCCATCAACAACAAGTAAGGGATATGCCAATGGACCCCATTGATCTGCTGGAGCAGCTTTGCGTTCTAAACCTTGACAACGGCCGGTATTTTACAGAGGATACCCGCCTGCGGGCGATCCGGCAATGCCTTCAGGATTCCACTTACAGCCAGTGCTTCCGCGGGAGTTTATTTCACCTGTATTCGCAGGCTCCCTTGGAAGAATTGCCGCAACCGCTTTTGCTGGTTTCCTCCCATGTGGACTGTGAGCAGCACATTACCAGATGCTTTTCTGAGCAGGACGGCGATCTCTTACACGGAACTTATGACAATGCCATCACCAACACCGCAGCCGTTGCCCTGATGAAAAGCACCGCCCTGCCGCCACAGGTTGTTTTTGCATTTACCGGCGATGAGGAAGAAAACTCCCAGGGGGCAATCGAGATCGCCAGTTTTTTGAAGTCGCATGGAATACAGTTTCGCGTTGTTGTTCTTGACGTAACTGACCAGGCATGGGAATTGGCAGACTTTACGGTGGAAAACAATTTTTGGAAGGACCGCTGGGGAAAGCGCATCGCTTCCGCACTGACTCAGCTTCCTTATACCTGGCGCTTTGTGCCGGAAGCCCCGGATGCGATCCCACCTTACATTCCAGATGCTTTCTGCATCCATAAGGAAGCGGAGCCGGATGAATCCTGGGACTACGACGAACTGGGTGCGGAATGCTTTTCGTTTTGCCTGCCCGTCAAGGGCGAGATGCACTCCAACGCCGGGGTTTATGCCCGTCAAAGCAGTTTCCTGCACTATATCAAAGCTCTTGGCGCTCTGATTGAACGAATTTGACGGTTTTCACTTTTTCAGATCCAAAGTCAACTATACTTACAGGAGGGATTGCCATGGGAATGACCATGACCCAAAAGATCCTTGCCGCCCACTGCGGCGAGGCATCCGTCAAGGCCGGGCAGCTGATTAACGCCGACCTGGACGTGGTGCTGGGCAACGACATCACCACCCCCGTTGCCATCAACGAGTTCGAGAAAGCCGGGTTCACCTCGGTCTACGACAACAAAAAGATTAACATTGTCCTCGACCACTTTGTGCCCAACAAGGACATCAAGAGCGCCCAGCAGTCCAAACGCTGCCGTGACTTTGCCGACAAGTACAACATCCTCAACTTCTTTGACGTGGGGCGGATGGGCATCGAGCACGCGCTGCTGCCGGAACAGGGCATTGTCACCGCCGGCGACTGCATCATCGGCGCCGACAGCCACACCTGCACCTATGGCGCGGTGGGCGCTTTCTCCACCGGCGTGGGCTCCACCGACATGGCCGCCGGCATGGCGTCCGGCAAAGCCTGGTTCAAGGTGCCCGCCGCCATCAAGGTGGAGCTGAAAGGCCGCCTGCACCCGCCTGTGGCCGGCAAGGACGTGATTTTGCACCTGATCGGTGAGATCGGCGTTTCCGGCGCCCTGTACAAGAGCCTGGAGTTTGTGGGCGAGGGCGTCAGGAGCCTGACCATGGAGGACCGGCTGTGCATCTGCAACATGGCGATTGAAGCGGGCGCGAAAAACGGCATCTTCCCGGTGGACGAAACCTGCGAAGCCTACCTGAAGGCCCGCAGCCAGCGCCCCTGGAAGGCCTACGCCGCCGACCCGGACGCCGAGTATGAGCGCACGGTGGTCATTGACCTGGACGCGCTGGAGCCCACCGTCAGCTATCCCCATCTGCCGGAGAACACCCACCCCGCCCGGGACGGCAAAAACATCAAGATCGACCAGGTGGTCATCGGCTCCTGCACCAACGGCCGCATTGAGGACATGGAGGCCGCCTACAACATTTTGAAGGGCAAAAAGATTGCCAAAGGCGTACGGGGCATCATCATCCCCGCCACCATGGCCGTCTACCGGGAGTGCATCGTCCGCGGTTACACCACCGCCTTTGTGGATGCGGGCTGCATTGTCTCCACCCCCACCTGCGGCCCCTGCCTGGGCGGCTACATGGGCATTCTGGCCGAGGGCGAGCGTTGTGTCTCCACCACCAACCGCAACTTTGTCGGCCGCATGGGGCATGTGGATTCCGAGGTGTATCTGGCCAGCCCCGCCACCGCCGCCGCCAGCGCGCTGACCGGCTATATCACTGACCCGCGGGATGTGTGAGGAGGAATATTATGAACGCAAAAGGCACTGTTTTCCGTTACGGGGACAACATTGATACCGATGTGATCATCCCCGCACGTTATTTGAACACCCAGAACGCCCAGGAACTGGCATCCCACTGCATGGAGGACATCGACAAGACCTTTGTGCAGCGGGTAAAGCCCGGCGACATCATGGTGGGCGGCGAGAATTTCGGCTGCGGCTCCTCCCGTGAGCACGCGCCACTGGCCATCAAAGCTTCCGGCATCAGCTGCGTCATCGCCAAGAGCTTTGCCCGCATCTTCTACCGCAACGCCATCAACATCGGCCTGCCGATTCTGGAGTGCCCCGCCGCCAGCGAGGCCATCCGGGAGGGCGACGTGGTCAGTGTTGACTTTGACACCGGCGTCATCACCGACGAGACCACCGGCCGGCAATTTGAGGCCGCCCCTTTCCCGCCGTTCATCCAGAAAATTATCCAGGCGGGCGGGCTGATGGCCTCCCTGAAAGAAAAGGCGTGAGAGGGGGATTTTCCATGCAGAAGAACATCGCGCTGATTTACGGCGACTGCGCCAGCCCCGAGATCGTGGCCCAGGCGGTGCGGGTGCTGGACAAGATCGCCGAAAAGCACGGCCACACCTTCACCTACACCCGCGCCTGGATGGGCGGCGAGGCCATTGACAAATTCGGCGATCCCCTGCCCCAGAGTGAACTGGACAAGTGCCTGGCGGCGGACAGCGTGCTGCTGGGTGCCGTGGGCGGCCCCAAATGGGAGGGCATGCCCGGCGACAAGCGCCCCGAGAAGGGCCTTTTGCGGCTGCGCGCCGGGATGGGCCTGTACTCCAACAACCGGCCGGCCAAAATCTGGCCCCAGCTGGCCGATGCCAGCCCGCTGAAAAAAGAGATTGTGGACAAGGGCATCGACTTTATCGTGGTGCGGGAACTGATCGGCGGCGTCTACTTTGGCGAGCACAAAACCGAAACGGTGGGCGGCGAGGAGCAGGCCACCGATGTGATGAGCTACTCGGAGCACGAGATTGAGCGCATCGGGCGCATCGGCTTTGAGACTGCCATGAAACGCCGCAAGCGTTTGACCTGTGTGGACAAGGCAAACGTGCTGGACACCAGCCGCCTGTGGCGTAAGGTGATGCACCGGCTGCAGGCCGAATACCCGGAGGTGGAATACCGGGAGATGTTTGTGGACAACGCCGCCATGCAGATCTGCAAGGACCCGTCCCAGTTTGACGTGATCGTGACCGAGAATATGTTTGGCGATATTTTGTCCGACGAGGCCAGCGAGATCACCGGCAGCATCGGCATGGTGCCATCCTCCAGCCTGGGGGCCGGCACCCGCGGCCTGTACGAGCCCATCCACGGTTCCGCCCCCGACATTGCCGGGCAGGACGTGGTCAACCCCATTGCCTGTATCTTGTCCGCCGCCATGATGCTGCGGTACAGCTTTGGCATGGCGGCCGAGGCCGACGAGGTGGAGGCCGCCGTCAACGCGGTTCTGGACCAGGGGCTGCGCACCGCCGACATCTGGCAGGAGGGCTGCACCCGGGTGGGCTGCACCGCCATGGGCGACGCCATCCTGGCGCAGCTGTAAGCCGGGGGCCTGCTGTGCGGTTTTGTGCGATGCCGCGCGGCTCAGGTCCAATGTTCAGGATAAAGCTTGTAAAAGCGCGGCCGGCAGGGCGTACCTCCGGCCGCGGGAATGGGCATTTTTGAGGGAAGAATGTCCGCTTTCTACCCCCGGCAGAATAGGCCGGGGCTGTGCGAAACTGCCCCGCCGCGATGTGCGCGCAGCGGGCATGACAAAACCTCCGGAGCCGGCCATGTGCGGGCCTGCTTCGGAGGTTTTTCTGTTTGATTAAGGATAGGGCAGCGCGCCTGCCCCGCCTGCATCACAGCAGATCGTGCTGCACCGGCTGCGCAAACAGCGCCCGGGCTTCGGCCGGGTCCCTGGTCTGGGCCAGCACCCACATCAGTTTTGTGACCACCGCCTCGGGGGTCATGTCGCGGGCTTCCAGGGCACCGGGCAGGTCGCGGGCAATGCGGCCCACCTCGTACACCGAGAGGTCGCTGCCCTCGTGCTGCACCTGGGTGGAGAACACCGCCAGCCGCCCCGACGCCAGCCAGTCCCGCACCGCGTGCAGCAGCGGGCCGTCTTCCCCGCCGGGCAGGCCGCCCACACCGAAGCCCTCGATGACAACCGCATGGTAGTACGGCTTGAGCGCGGCAAAAATGTCTGCCCGCATCCCCGGCACCAGCCGCAGCACAAACACCGCCGGGTCCATCCGGTCCGTGAATTGCACCGGCGGCAATGTTTGCGGCGGCGGCAGGTAGCGGATGAGGCGATCGTCCCGGAACACCGCAATCTCCGGGTAGTCAATGCTGGAGAAGGCGTTCAGGCTTTTGGAGCGCACCTTGCGGGCACGGGTCCCCAGGATGACCAGATTGTCAAAGACGATCTGCACCCCCCAGGCCCCCGCCGACACCGCATAGGCAAAGGCGTGCAGCAGGTTGTTGCGGGCGTCTGTATCCCGGTTGTAAATGGACTTCTGGCTGCCGGTGAGCACGATGGGCTTGGCGGTGTTCTGGATCATATAACTGAGTGCCGCAGCAGTGTAGGCCATGGTATCGGTGCCGTGGGCGATGACAAAACCATCGTAGGCGTCGTAACGGTCACGGATGGCCCGTGCCATGCCGCACCAGTGCTCCGGGCCGATGTTGGTGGAGTCCAGGTCATAGAGCTGCAGCGTATCGATCTGGCACAGGCCCTCCAATTCAGGCACAAACTGCAGCAGCTCCCCCGCCGAGATGGCCGGTGCCAGCACACCGCGGCTGGTGGGCTTGCAGGCGATGGTACCGCCGGTGGCCAGCAACAGGATCTTTTTTTGGGGCATGGGATGCATCCTTTCCATAAATAGACAGGCAAAGAAACGGCCTGCCCGGCAGTGGCGCAGGGCAGGCACAGCGCTGTTATTTACTTTAGCGGATGCGGGGCGGTCTTGTCAAGGGGGTCAATCCATCTGCGTGGTTACCACAAACACATCCCGGTTTGTCCCCTGTTCCACCGCAATCACATAGGTGTACACGGTGCGCAGCTGCAGCGTCAGCGTATCGCCTTGCTGCACGGCGCGGTAATCCAGCTTGGGCATAACGGTATTGGGCTCATAGAGCAGGTAACTGTCCCCCTGAGCGCTGGCAAAACGGACTGTAACCTGGTCCTCCTGTACCCCCGGCAGGGTCAGCTCCGGGCGCCCTTCGGCGGCAAACAGGGGCACGGTTTCCGGTGCAGCCGTCTCGGATGTCTGAAAGGCGGTGGTCCGCTCGGTGACCGCACAGCCGGAAAATTGTAGGTCCAGGCCAGTTTCGGTCAGCGTGGTTTGAAGGGTGGGGTCTGCCGGCTGCCCGCAGGCACACAGCAGCAGTGCTGCCGCCAACAGCAGGGCGGCGAGGGATAAGGCAGTATGTTTCATGGTGCTCCTTGTGATGTATCGTGGAGATTACTCGTAGGGATCATAGGGCGGGCGCGGGATCTGGCGGTCCAGCGTCAGCAGCAGCGGGCGCAGGCCGGTTTCTGCCAGAAGGATGCCCATCACCAGCCCCAGCTGGGTGTGCAGGCAGCGATATTGGGACAGGATCAGGGTAAAGCGCGTCCATGGGCAGCGCTCCGGCCGCTGCAGCAGGTCCTCGTCATGCAGCGCCGTGAGATAAAGCGACAGCCGCGCCTTGATCGTTCCAAAGTATTCCTCCAGCTCCCGGCGGCTGCGCCGGGCGGGCGCGCCGTCCTCCGGCAGGGGCGGCTCCACAAAAGCCGGGTCCTGGGGCCCCACAAACCACTGGTCCAGCCGGTGCAGCATCTGGTACAGATACTGCCAAAGAGGAACCCCGCCATATTCCCGGTCCCACAGGGCATCCGGGATACAATCCAAGGTGTTCTGTGTCTCCCACAGGGCACGCACCGTCATCTCAATGATGACGGCAGTGTAGGAATTCTGCCGCATTCCACTGCCCCCCTTCCGGCGCCCTTTGTGGTCAGTATGGGCAGTTGCCGGCCCGGGTATGCACCCGGCGTCGTTCAGGGCTGGCCGCTCTGTTCCAGCAGCGACCATTTGTCCCGGTAGGCAATGCTCTTGGCGTAATACCAGGAGCTGCCCCGATAAGGCTGGGAGAGGTCAAAGTGTTCCAGCGGCCACAGGCTTTCCATCTTCAGGCTGCCGCCGTCGGCACTGCGGTAGCTGACTTCTGTCGCGCCGTACGCCTCTTTCAGGGTACACCAGACGGTATCCATCAGGAACCAGTGCATCAGATCGTCATCGTAAAAGACATATTCCGGGTTGCCCTGGGGCATATCATGGTTCCAAAGGGCCGAGTCCTTCTGCCATTTCACCGTCCAGCGGTCGCCGTTGTGTTCCAGGGTAAACGCAAAGGGAATGCCGGTGGTCTCGGTCAATGCCTGGCTAAGTTCCCCGGGTGGCACCGTGCAGTCCAGTTCCACCGGGCGCACATCCGGCACCTCGCTGCCGGCGGTAAAATCCATGTACAATGTGCAGTGGCCCGCCGCCGTCTCGGCTGTGACGCTCCCCGTGCCGGTTTCCGGCGTGGCGGGGGCGGCAGCCAGCGCCGTGGCCGGGGTGGCACCGGCAGTCACGGCAGATTCCGGCGTGGCGGGTTCGTCCGCCTTTTCGGCACAGGCAGCCAGGAAGATGGCGCACAGCACCGACAGAAAAAAAGCAGGCAGATACAGATATTTCATGGTTGAAAGCTCCTTGGGACACGGCGACAGGGATTTTCCGTGTGGGATAGTTTCATCTTACCACCCCGCAGCTGCTCTTTCCAGCCCTGAGCCCGGATTTTTACAAAATTGGCAGTCTGATTGGCCAAAACAGCACCGCCAAATCCGCAGGTTTGGGGGCGCGAACGGCAGTTTTTGGCAATTGTTCACGCTCTGTTTGGCTTCCGTTCACGATTTGACCACAAATTTGTGAAATAATAAGAGCAATCTCGCAAGCAGGCAGCTGCCTGCCACAAACTTCAAAGGATGGCGTTAGTTATGAGAGCCTGGTTCCAGCGTTTTATGTCCGGCCGATACGGCTACGATCAGTTCAGCCGGTTTCTTTCCATTTTTGCCCTGGTTTTGCTGATCCTGGGCCTGTTTTTATGGGGTGTTTTCTACTACATTGGTCTGGCTGTGCTGATTTACAGCTACTTCCGCACCTTCAGCCGCAACATTTCCAAGCGCTACGCTGAAAATGAATGGTATCTTCGGCACACGGCCGGGCTGCGCAGCTGGGCCAACCAGACCAGAGTCCGCTTTGCCCAGCGCAAGACTTACCGCTATTTTCGCTGCCCCCACTGCCGTCAGGCCATTCGCGTCCCCAAGGGACGGGGGCGCATCTCCATCACCTGTCCCAAGTGCCAGACCCAGTTTATCCGCAAAAGTTGACGCACGATGTTTGGATATGTTACTATTTACCGGAAAGATCTTCCGCCCGAAGCCATCGACCGCTATCAGGCGTATTACTGCGGCCTCTGCGATGCGTTGGGCCGCAAATACGGCGCTGCGGGGCGGATGACGCTTTCCTATGACATGACCTTTGCGGCGATCCTGCTCAGCGGCCTGTATGACCCGGAGACCCGGTTTTCCACCGGCCGCTGTGTGCCGCACCCCGTCAAGGCCAGGCCCCGCGCCGCCAACCGGTATCTGGACTACGCAGCGGATCTGGGCATCGTGCTGGCCTATTACAATGAGCTGGACAACTGGCAGGACGAACACAGCCGCGGCAGTTTGCGGCGCGCCCGCAAGCTGGAACAGTTTCTGCCCGCCCTTCAGGCTGCCCACCCTGCGCAATGTGCTGCGGTGGAAGCCCGCCTGAAGGAACTATCGGCGCTGGAAGCTGCCGGCAGCAGCGATCTGGATGCCCTGTGCGGCTGTTTTGGCGCGCTGCTGGGCGCTGTATTTCAATACCAACAGGATCTGTGGGCACCGGTCCTTGACCGGTTGGGCCGCGGCCTGGGCGGATTTATCTACCTGATGGATGCCTATGACGACCTGGAGAAGGACGCCAAAAGCGGCAGTTTCAACGCGCTGGCTGTCCTGCACCACACGCTGGGTGCCGATGCTTTTGAGCAGCGCTGCCATGAACTGTTTACCCAGCAGCTGGGCATCTGCGCCGAGGCGTTCCAGCTGCTGCCCATCCTGCAGGACAGTCCCGAGGGGCAGCTGCTGTACAACACCATCTACTCGGGCGTATGGTGCAAGTACACCCTGATCAAAGCACAGCGCGACAAGCGCAGAGAGGCAGAGAGAAGACATGCGTGATCCATACAGCGTTTTGGGGATCAGTCCGGGCGCCGACGATGAGACCATCAAAAAAGCATATCGCCAAAAATGCAAAGAATTTCACCCTGACCTGCACCCCAACGACCCCACCGCTGAGGATAAATTTAAGGAAGTACAGTCCGCTTACAGCGAGATCATGCGCGGACGCCAGGGCGGTCACGGCAACGCCAGAGGGACTGGATCAAATGGTTATGCGGGCAGTACCTCCAGTCAGACCGGTTATGGCGGCCAAAACAGCCAGCAGTATGAGGACCCCTTCGGGTTTGGATTTGATCCGTTCGGGTTCGGGTTTGGGTTTCACTCATCGGGCTATGGCCGCAGCCAGGGTTCCAGCCAGGATACACCGGAAATGCAGGCCGCCAACAACTATATCCGCAACGGCTACTATCAGGAAGCACTGAATGTCCTGAACAACATTGCGGAGAGTGATCGCAACGCCCGCTGGCATTACTATGCAGCGCTGGCCAACGCCGGGCTTGGCAACAATATCCGTGCCCAGAGCGAGGCCCGCACCGCCGTCAGTATGGAGCCCGGCAACTACGAGTATCAAAATCTGCTGGATTCCCTGCAAAATCCTGGCCGCACCTATACCACCTATCAGCAGAGCCATGCGCAGCCCCGGGGCAACCCATTGCTGCGGTTTTGCGCCACACTCTGGTTTTTCCAGCTGCTGATGGCCTGCTGCTGCGGCGGGCGTGGATATTACTTCTGCTGCTGAGGTGGCACTTTTAATGCAAGGCGCAATCTGCCTCGGCACAAACCGCCAACAACGATTTTGGGCGGGCAACCTGAAACGGTTGCCCGCCCAATTGTTTTACCTGCACAGGCAGTTCCGCGGCA
Source organism: uncultured Gemmiger sp. (assembly GCA_944388145.1). Classification (GTDB taxonomy): domain Bacteria; phylum Bacillota; class Clostridia; order Oscillospirales; family Ruminococcaceae; genus Gemmiger. Next base: position 442,774 of record CALXHQ010000001.1, read on the forward strand.
TTCGGCCTTTGCATGGCCCCCCGCCGGTTGATTTTTCGGAACAATCATGGGACAATCCGGTCATTTTTGCATTGATACCAGCAGACAAGTGGCGGGCAGGCGGCGACCAGCGCCAGCACGGCGGCGATGGCACCAAACGGCCAGGTACGGACCAGCAGCTGCACGACATCCAACACCGTCTGCCAGGACCACCTTGTTGCGGGCACCAGGTTCAGGCCGATCACATAGGCAAAATATCCTGCCAGCCAAATCAGGAACCCCGCCAGCAGGATCAGCGGCCCCCGCCTGGCATCCCGTACAACCGCCAGCCGCCGCATGCTGCGCGCCGGCACCCCAAGGTCGTGCAGCAGCGCCAGGTCCCGCCGGTCCCGGGCAGAAGAGAGGCTGCGGGTGTAGTAGAGCAGCGTGGCATACAACGCCAGCAACATTGTCAGCACCAGGCCGTAAAACAAAAGCCGCTGGTTAGCCTGCTGCCAGTGCTGGGTCTTGGATTCCAGCACGTTGTCAAACATCATGTCGCCGGTATGCGGTACACGGCTGACCAGGGTGCTGGCCAGTTCAAAGGTGTCCAGATGCTGGGTGTAAACGCGGACATCATTGTACAGCATCGTTTCACCCCATAAACTCTCCAGTTCCGGTTTCAGGAAAAACACGCTGGCCGTACCGACGGCGCTATACCGGGCCAGCAGATCCGTCTGCGGGTTGAACAGGCTGCACTCGCAGGTCAGGATGCCCGCCACCTGGACGGAGACCAGACCGCCCGGGGTGTTGATCTCCACCATATCCCCCGGCTGCAGGGTACCGCCGGTGCCGCCGTCTACCCGGAGCAGCGCCTGCCCCACCTTTGCCCAGACAATGCCGGTGCGGCTGCAAAGCTGCAAAACGCACCACCCCGCCAAAGCCAGCACCCCGCACAGGATGGCGGGCAGCGCCAGGGCCGGCAGCAGGGTAAACAGGGTGATTTCAATACCCGCCAGGCACAGCGCCGCAAAGCCGGCCAGCACCAGCACTGCCGTGGGCAGGCTGATCCATGCAAACGCCTGCCTGGCCGCGCGGACATACCGCTTGGACAGGCTGCGCCGCAGCTGACGCCGGGTGGCGCCCACATCGCTGCAAATTTGCAGCCGCTGCCGGTTGCCCCACAGCCAGGTGACGATGCTGCACGCCACCAGAAACAGGCCGAGGATCACAGCCAAAATCACCAGCAGGCCGTTTTCCATCAGCGATTCGAGGTCCCACCGCCACCCTGGATAGGCATTGCTGTTTAGGACGAAGGCACCGTCCGGCGAGAGCAGCGGGTTCAGCTCACTGGCATCCTGCACGCGAGCGTAATTGCCGTGGACAAGCTCCACATAGCGGCGCACGCCGGGGGCAGCATCCACAAAGCCCTGGCTGACGATGCCGTTGACCGGCCCCGCACCGGCCCCATTCCACCCGGCCGAAAAGCTGCGCAGCACGCCGCACAGCGTGAATTGGTACGTCTGTGTTTCCTGCTGCCCCTGGCTGTCGGTAAAGGTGATGGGCAGCGCGATCTGCTGCCCCACGTCAAACGAGTAGCCCAGCCCTGCCAGCACGCTCATCTCCAGGGCGATCTCATCGTCCGCCCGGGGATAGCTGCCCGCAACAAAGGCAAGCCTGCTGAGTTGTCTGGCGGTATCATTCAGGGACCCCACCCGGTCCATTGTCAGGCCGGCGGAATTGACGATCTCGCCGCAGTCGGTCATCTGGCCGACCGCATCCAGGTTTTGGTGTCGCAGCAATTCGCCGTTCAGGCCGGGGTTTGTATCATACAGCGCGGCCTGCCAGCTGCCATAGTGATCCAGGCGCTGTTGCTGCGCCCACAGCTGCAGTGCCTGCTGGGCGATGGCGGCCACCCACAGCAGCACAAAGGTCAGTGCCAGGGTGGCCAAAAGTTTATGCTGGTTCTGGATGATCTGCCCGCGTCGGCGGCGATGACGCCGTCCGAGATCTGCAAAATGCGCTGCGTCTGCCGGGCCATGTCCAGGTCATGGGTGACCATCACCACCGTCTGGTGCAGTTCCCGCTGGGTAGTCTGCAGAAGGCGCATCACCTCCTCGCCGGTGCGGCGGTCGAGGTTGCCGGTGGGCTCATCGGCCAGCAGCAACGCCGGCTTGGCCGCGTAGGCCCGCGCCATGGCGACCCGCTGCTTTTCCCCGCCGGAAAGTTCCGAGGGGAAAGCGTTGGTCTTATCCCCCAGCAAAAGCAGCTGCAAAATGTTGGTCAGGTAAGGTTTGTCAGGCTGTGCTTTGTCCAGCGTCAGCGGCAGGATGACATTCTCCCACACGGTCAAGCCATCCAGTAGCCGGAAATCCTGGAATACAAACCCGATCTTCCGCCGCCGCAGACGGCAGAGTTGGTCATCGCTCAGCTTGGCCAGTTCTAACCACAGACGGCGACGCTGCCCGCTGTGGGACGTTCCAGCCCGCCCAGGATGTGCAGCAGTGTGGTTTTGCCTGAACCGCTGCGCCCGATGATGGCGGTAAAACTGCCCGCCGCAATGTCCAGGTCCGCGCCGCGCAGCGCCTGCACCTGTGCCGTGCCGCTGCCATAGACCTTGCGCAGGCCCCTTGCTGTGATCATATCCATAGGTTTTTCCACCTCCTTGCCTATAGCATAGCAGAAAAGCCTTACAGTTTCGTGACAGCGGAGCTGTGGTCCGCCGAATATGGTGCGCTGCCCTGCAAAACCGGCAGTGTCAGGCAGAATTCGCAGCCGTTGGGCAGATTGCCCGCGGTCAGGGTCCCGAAGTGAGCAGCGGCGATCTGCCGCGCCAGATGCAGACCGATGCCCACCCCGCCTGCGCGGGTGGTGGCATAGCGGGCAAAAATGTCGGTATCTTCCGGCAGGAAGCTCCCGGGATCAAACACCAGAATGCGGGTCTGTGTTGCAGTATACTCAATACCCACGCGGATCTCGTTGCCAGGCGGCGTTTGCTCGATGCAGTTTTTCAGGATATTGCCCGGCGCTTCGCCCAGCCAGAAAGCATCGCACAAGACGGTGTGCACATCGACCGTGCCGGGCGTTTGCATCTGGACGGATACCCCTTTTGCCTGGCACAGCGGCTGCAGTTCGGCGATTGCGTCTTCGGCCAGAATTTTCAGATCTTCCGGCTGCCAGCGCAGCGCCACCGAGCCGGAATCGAACCGTCCCGCCTGCAGAAGCGTGTGGGTCAGCGATGAGATTTTGTCCAGCTCGGCCCGACACCGGTCTGCCGTTTGCGCTGTGCCGGTCTGTGGGGCCACTGCGATTTGTTCCAGCAGCAACTGCGCCGCAGCCAGCGGCGTCTTGATCTGATGGTAGACGTTCTACGCAAAGCAGTCCGCATCCTTGCCCTGTTTGCGGGCGTCACGCAGGTCATTGGCCTGTTGTGCGGTGTGGGTATCCACCGCCTCCCGCAAAGATTCCGGGCAGAAAGCGGGCGAGGCAAACCTGCCGCCCTTCAGCCAGACGATCAGGGCGGCTTGCAGCGCCTGCTGCCGCCGTTTGCCCGCGCGCCACCGCCCCAGACCGGCGCAGCAGTGCTTCGATTCTGGCCAGCAGGATACGGCCTGAAAACGGTTTTGTCACATAGTCATCGGCGCCGCATGCGAAGCCGTTTAGCGTGCTGGCTTCGTCGTCAAATACGGTCAGCATCAGGATTGGCGGGTGCGGCCGGTTTTTGAGCGCCCAGCAGAGATCAAATCCACTGCCGTCGGGCAGCTGGACGTCCAGTAAAATCAGGTCAAACGGCTGGTTTTGCAGCAGGGCCTGCGCCTTGGCACAGCTCTCAGCCACGGTCAGAAAATATCTTGGCGCCAAAATCCTTTGCAGCGCCTCAGACAACACACGATCATTTTCCAGTGCCAAAACGCGCATGGGACCTCCCCCCTCGTTATTTGGGATGCAGTTGGGCCGAACTATAAAAACAGGGCCGGACAGCAACATCTTCGTTGCACTGTCTGGCCCTGTTTTCTGGCAAAGTACTACCGGATAAAAAGAACAAACCCGAACCCATGCTCAAAGAGCTTAAGTTCGAGCTTGCCTTGTTTGGTGACCCGTGCGGGAATCGAACCCACGTTAACGGCGTGAGAGGCCGCTGTCTTAACCGCTTGACCAACGGGCCATATAAAAGAGAAGCCGGCATCTACCTATCTTCACAGGTCGTTTCCAACCAACTATTGTCGGCACAAGTGAGCTTAACTTCTGT
>CALXHQ010000002.1 GCA_944388145.1 uncultured Gemmiger sp.
TCAGTCAAGAGACTGGTATTCACATTATTAGCATCCGCATCAACGGTAACTTTGCCTTCACCAGCCTGCTTGTTGTTAACGACATCCCAGTAGTTGACACCGACAGTCTGAGTAGTAGAAACAACAGGCTTGACTTCAACCCAAATCCAGCCACCGTTAATTGTAACATCACCGGTAGTAGACAACTCATAGCCACTAGGAATATCAGTCAAGAGACTGGTATTCACATTATTAGCATCCGCATCAACGGTAACTTTGCCTTCACCAGCCTGCTTGTTGTTCTCAACATCCCAGTAGTTGACACCAACGGTTTGGGTGGTCGGCTCAGTCTCCTTCAGGCGAACAGGAATATCAATTTCCTTATCGTTTTCATCCTTAGGTGTAAATGTCCAGTCAGCAGAGCCAGCATATTCATACCCGCTCGGCATCGAAACAATCCCAAGAATATCGCCAATTGTGTAGATATCACCGACAGTAAGAATTTGACGAACGTTCTCCTGCCGTTCTACCGTTTCATTCGTCTCAACGTTGACAAAGTCAACGTTCAGGCTCACGCCCGCAGCAAACGCCATGGCCGGGATGCAGACACTCAGCATCAGCACCGCCAACAGGCCTGCCAACAGACGACGAAACTTTTTCGTCTTCAACATGTTATTACTCCTTTGCTTACATAATTTATTCCAACCACTACAACCGGGCCCCCATGTGCCGTTCTTTGGCCGCAATGTTTGAAACCAACGATACCATCTTGCTTGCAGGTCTGCCGCCCAAACTTTCCAACTTTTCGCCTGCCGGCAGCTGTTACAGCAAGCTGCCACAAAGTCAAACAAGGCGGCAACGACCGCCCTGGGTGGGTTTAGCTTTGCATTTGTCTGTGGCATTGCCATGGGGTTTCCCCGCCGGCAGCAGCCACATCCGCCGCAAATGATGTGACGATAGACCGGCATCTGCCATGTCTATCGTTTTCTATACACTATCACAATAGAAGTAGTTTGTCAACGTCTATTGTTATTTTTCTAGGAGGGGCTTTATTTGCTATGATAAGAAACAAACCAACAGTGAAAGGCATTTTTTTCTTTTTGGGAAAAAATTTGATAAAAATAATTTCTGTCGGGCGGTATAGCAATAGAAATAGCCGCTACTTCTATAAACTCCATAAACATAGAAACAAGCCGGAGGGGGTAAAAAGTTTGGGATTTGATGTGGCTGTCAACAGCGCGATCGGAAAAAGGCTGCGCAGCCGCCGGGAAGCCGAGGGTCTGACCCGGGAACGCCTGGCAGAATATGCCGATATCTCAGTCCAGTTCCTGGCCGATATTGAAACCGGCCGCAAGGGCATGACAGTTCAGACATTGCGCAAGCTGGCGCTTGCCCTGCACTGCAGCTGCGATGACCTGATTTTTGGCGAGGATTTGAAAGCCACCAACAACATTTTCCCCGTTCTTGCCATGCAGCTGTCCAATTTGACCCAGGACCAGGCAAACCTGGCATCGGATATTCTGGCTCTGGTCAAAAAGGCGATTCCCCACAGCGACCCGCCCTCCGGCAAATAACACTTTGGCTGTGTTTTTTACCCACCATTTTCAAACGAAAACCGCCCGCAGGGCCTCTGGCAGATACAGAGACCTTGCGGGCGGTTGCTTTTGTGTTTTGTGGGCAACAGGACAGCAGGCGGGCCGCCCCAAGGGGCGGCCCGCAGTATATCGGAATTGTTTCTGTTATTGTCCTGTGTTAATCCTTATATAATAAGGTAGGCGGCTGGCGGGGTCACTCTGTGCGCAGGGTGCCGGCGGCGCGCAGGATGTCCTTGACGGCCTCGCCGCCCATGACCAGGCCACAGGCGGCGGGCACAAAGGCGTTGGAGGCCGGCACGCTGCGCCGGGGGGCGCCGGAAGCCGGGGCGGGTTCGCTGTCCGGTTCCGGCAGGGGCGCAAGTGGCTGCTCGGTGGAAAAAACCACCTTGAGGCCCCGGATGCCCCGCTTGCGGCACTGGAGGCGCACGATGCGGGCCAGCGGGTCCACACTGGTTTTTTCGATGTCCGCCACCCGGAAGGCGGTGGGGTCCAGCTTGTTGGCCGCCCCCATGCTGGACAACACCGGCACCCCCGCCGCCCTGCACCGCTGGATCAGCAGCAGCTTGGCGGTGACGGTATCGATGCAGTCCAGCACATAGGTAAACCGGCTTATGTCGATGGCGTCGGCGGTCTCGGGCAGATAGAACAGCCGGACCGGCGTGACCCGGATGGACGGGTCAATATCCGCGATGCGGGCGGCCATGGCGTCCACCTTGTACTGCCCCAGCGTGGAGTGGAGCGCCACCAGCTGGCGGTTCAGGTTGGAGAGGGCCACCCGGTCGCTGTCCACCAGCGTAAGCGCCCCCACCCCGCTGCGGGCCAGTACCTCAGCCGCGTGGCCGCCCACTCCGCCAATGCCGAACACTGCCACATGGGCAGCGCGCAGGGCATCCAGCGCCTTTTGCCCCAAAAGCCGCCGGGTGCGGCTGTATTGGTCATCCTGCATAAGTTTTTCTCCTTCATTTTAGTAATATCACCAAAGCGCGGCGGACGGAAAGGGAGTTTCCTCGGTCGGCACGGCAGATGCTGCTATTATTACAGTACTCTTATCCCCGTTATCATAGCACGATTTGGCGGCGGGCGTCCAGCAGCGGCGAATTCGGGTATTATTGGCCGCGCAGTTCGGCCCCGGTGCAGACGCCGTTTTGGAAGTCCAGCTCCAGACAGCTCACCGAGCCGGGCAGGTCGGACAGAGTGATCCAACCGGTGCCGTTCTGCAGTTCCGCATCCCGGTAATCGTCAAAGCGGATATAGAACAGGCTAGAGATCTCGTCCGCCGTCCGGCCCGTGAACCAGCCGGCATCCAGCAGGCGGCGGGCGACGTACTCCTGCATTGCCCCCTGACCGTTTTCGCACTGATTTATCAGTTGGGCGTCCACCGTCTCGATCTGACCGGAGACGTAGCGGCGGAGGTTTTCCTCCACACAGATTTTTTCCACCGGCAGGCAGCAGAACACCGCAAAGCTGCCCGCCAGCGCCAGCACCCCGATGCGCGCCGCCGGGATGGGCCGGTACAGCCACACCAGCACCAGCACGCACCATGCCACCAGCACCAGCAAAAACCAGCCGGACAGCATCCGCAGCGGCGTGGGGCCGTACAGCAGGATATACGCCCCCAGCTTGGCCGCTGCCAACAGCGCAAAGGCCAGGCTGAACCCGCCGAACACCGTCAGCAGCAGGCGGCGCCTGCCGGGGGTGCGCAGCGGCCCGGCAAACAGTTCCAGCACAGCCACCACCGCAAAGTCCAACAGCAGGATGCGGCACAGCTCCCAGAAGCCGGTGACAGCGAAATCCGACGCCGCCTGCGCGGTGAGGGTCCCCTGCCCCAACGCCGCGGCGAACTCAGCCGCCTGCAGCCCAAAAAACAGCGTGTAGACGGCGCACAGTGCGCCCGGCACCAGGTACCCGGCGGAGACGGGCAGCCGGGGTGCGGCAGCCAGCGCCCTTTGCAGGCGGGCAGCGGGGACAGGCGGGCTCGTGCGGCGCAGCCCGCCGCCTGCCAGGCCGAACAGCCATGCCCCCACCGGCAGCGAGAGAATCCCGTAGATAACGGTGTCAATGTCAATGCGGGACAGGTCCAGCCAGCCCAGCGCCCGGTCGGCCAGCGCGGCGAAGGTGGCGTCCACCCCGGCCAGCTGGCCCCAGGCGATCAGGCAGACGGCCACCGCCGCCACAACGCTGAACACGCCGCCCAGCATCTTTTTGCGGCCGGCGCCGCCGGCTTTGCGCAGCCCTGCCGCAATCCCGTGGAAAACCGTGCGGATGCGCAGCAAAAAGTCCCGCCAGGGCAGCGCGGTGACGCCCATCAGCAGATCCAGCGGCGTCCAGATACCGCTGCGCCCCGCCGCCAGCATGCCGGTGCGGGCCATCGTCCAGTAGACCGCGGTGGCGTGCCAGGCCAACAGTTGCAACAGCTGCAATCCCGCCGCCGGGCGCAGGCCGTACACCGCAAAGGCCAGGCTTTGCGCCAGCCAGCACACCGCCCAGAAACGGCTTTCCGGCGCGGCGAGGCGTTTTTGTGCCCGGGCAAACAGGGTGCCCCACGCCAGATACAGCACCGCAAACGCCGGGATGGACCAGCGGCAGGTTTCCGCATTGGCAAACAGCAGATAACGGGTGTAAAAATAGGCCAGCAGGTACATGGCCGCCGCGGCGGGCAGATAGCCGCGTCCCGGCCGCCAGGCAGATTTTGGTGCCGGCAGGGCGCGGGGCGGGAGGTTGTCCGCCCCCTGTGCGGGCGAAAGGGGTACACTTGAATAGAGGGGACGGCCTGCGCCCTCTTTGGATGTGGATGTCATATTGGATTCTCCTTATCGCAATGCGCGGTCTGGCGCAATCATTTTGGTGGATCAGCGGGCGGTGCCGTCCGCGGCATCCGGCTGATATTCCAGGATATCACCGGGCTGGCAGTCCAGCGCACGGCAGAGGGCCTCCAGCGTTGTGAAGCGCACCGCCTTGGCCTTGTTGTTTTTCAGGATGGAAAGGTTGGCGGGCGTGATGCCAATCTTTTCGGCCAGTTCCCCGGCACCGATGTGCCGTTTGGCCATCATCACATCCAGATTTACGTTGATGGGCATGGTGCGGCTCCTTTATATCGTCAGGTCCAGTTCGTTTTTCATCTTGACGGCCTGCTCAAAGGCGTTCTTGATCACGTGGACGATCAGCGCCATAAAGCCCGCCGCAATGCCCATGCAGGCGAAGGGGAAGTACAGCACCAACCCGCCGGGGATGCAGATGACCGCCGCGATGGCGCAGCACCAGGCAATGCGCCGCAGCGCCTTCACGTTGGCGGGCACAAATACCCGCCCCTGTTCCAGCCGGGCGAGGAACCGGTACAGGCAGCAGAGCATCCACAGAGCGAGCAGCGCCAGCAGATACCCCAGCCCCAGCATAACCCAGCGCACCGCCGGCCCCTGGATGGCAATTCGCCCCCGGGCAATGAGCCAGTCCACAATGGCCGGCCCGCACAGGGCGATGACAATGCAGCCGATAAACACCCCTGCCGTGACCAGGCGGGTGAGCAGGATGCTTTTGCGGTCATCCCAGAAGGGCTTGTGCCCGCCGGGCTGTCCATTTGGTGCAGCAGTTGGCATAGTGTATGCCTCCTTTGTTCAGTATGGTTTGAGTATAGCACAGGGCATATTGTTTTTCAAGCTATTTTTATTGTTTTTCGATAATTTATTTTTGTTTTGCAACAATCTGCATCCGGCAAGCGCCTTACCGGCGGGCACAAAAAAGCCCCGCCCGGCAGTGCCTGCGCACTCAAGGGCGGGGGTGATCTTTTCGGGAACCGGGGGCAGGGGCCGTCACCCCTTTTCCTCCGGTATGGTGATCTCCGGCATCAGCTCATTGCCGATAACCGTCAGCATTTGGTCCAGCCTGGCCACATCCTCGGCGGGAAAGCGGGCCTTGACCCGGTCCACCACCGTTTGCAGATAGGCATAACTGATGCTGTAATAATCCATGTACTTTTTGGTGGGCCGGAGGTGATATTCCCGCCGGTCGGTTTCGGAGCGTTCCTTTTCCACATAGCCCTTCTGGATCAGGCTGTTGATCTTATAGCTGGCGTTGGGCGTGGAGATGTGCATCACCTGGGCGAACTGAGCGATCGTGGGATGCTTCAGCGCCATGATGCCCTCCATGCAGAAGGCCTCCACCGTGGTCAGGGTTGCCTCCCGGTTTTCAAAACGACTGAACACCTTCTGGTAAAAGTGCAGCTTGAACTTGGTGTAAACATTGTAAAAAGCCCGATCCAGCATAGGCACACCTCTTTCTCCGGCAGGGAAAACAGTGGAATCAGACAAGCAGCGGGCACGTGGCACACCATAGCTTAATGCCGGCGTCCGGCTCCGCCGCCGCGGGTGGAGCCGCCGCCGGTGTGAAAACTACGCGGGCGGGAACTGCCGCCGGGGCGGGCCCCGCCAAAACTGCCGCGGGGCGGACGCGAACCGCTGTACCCACCGCGAGGCGGTCGGGGCGGATGCGGCGGGCGGGGGCCGCCAAATCCGGGTCCGCCGAAGGGCGGGCGAGGGGGACGGGGCGGCCTGGGCGGGCGAGGCGGCCCAAAGAAGAAAAAGGTGCGCCGCGGCCTGCCGTAATAACCGGAACCGGGCCCGCGGAACCGGGGTGTAAGCAGCACTGCCAACACAATGACCAGCACAAGAATCAAAACGATAATACCGACCACAGGAAAGCCCCCTTCCTTGCGGGGGGCCTCACCGCCAATGGAGGAGAAGTCCCCGTAGGCAACAGCGTCAATGTCCATGGAAACCCCATAGATGGTACACAGCTGCTCTGTCAGCGCGCGCAGGGTTTTTTGGGTGCCCAGATCATAATCCCGGCTGACCCAGCTGGGTTCCAGATTGTCCCGCAAAATGCTGCTGAGCGTGCTGCTGGGCAGCTGTGTTTCCAACCCTGACCCCTGCATAGCCCAGTAGTCATCGTCGCCGGGCACCAGCAACAGCAGCACACCGTTGTCCTTGTCCGGGTCTCCCAGGCCCCAGGCGTTGAACACCTCATAGGCGTAGCCTTCCACCGTGGTATTGCCCACCTGATCCACCGTGTAAACACCGATCTGCGCGCCGCAGGTGTCCGACAAAGCACTGGACAGATTGGTGATGAACCCTTCGGTCTCCTCGGAAAGGATGTTGGCATTGTCAATGACAGCCCTGTCCGGGTCTACCACAGGGGACGCCGCCCACACAGGCAGGGCCAGTGCCGCCATAACGAGGAAGGCCAGCGCCAACGTTGCCAGCCGCCGTAAACGAAACTGCATCATTGAAATAGTTCCACCTCCCCGGCGCCCCACAGCGCCCCGATCAGGTTAGCCGGGAAGCCGGAGACGGTACTGTTATACTCCCGCGCGGCGGGGTTATATTCATTTGCCGCGGTACGCAGGATAATGTCCTGCCGGGACAAAAATTCCGTATACTGTCCCTCGATGGCCTCGGTCAGGCCATGGGCCGCATCGGTCTGCTGATACATGGCGGTAACTGCCCCGCCCAGCGCCGTGTTGGCGGCAAACTGGTCGGCGGGGCTGCCGGAATCGGTAGCGTTCCAGGCATCCAGCGCCTGCTGCGCCGCCTGCACGGCAGGGTCATCCTCCCCCAGCACCTGGCTGCACAGCCGGATCAGGTTGGCGGCGGCATCGGCCCGCAGGGCCAGGTCATTCGCCATGCCCTGGCCGTGGGCGTTGGTGGCAGTGTACAGTGCCTGTACCCGGCCACGCTCGCCTTTCAGCTTTGCCCCGCCGACGCCGAATATCGCCACCACCGCCGCCAGCACCAGGGCCAACACTGCTGTGGGGCGCTTTTTCATCGGGGCGGGCAGGCGGGTTTCCACCTCGCCCAGCACTTCCAGCTGGGGGCCCTCGATACGGAAAGTCTGTTGTTGTTCCAGTTGCATTTACTTTGTGGTCTCCATCAGTTTGGTGCGCAGCTCACCCTCAATGCGGCCCAGCTCCTGCTCAGCCGCTGCGCGCTTGGCTTTGCCATCGGCACGGATCTTGTTCAGCTCATCCAGCGTGGCGATCAGCTCCTGGTTGGTCTGCTTTAGGGTTTCCAGATCCACCACACCGCGCTCAGACTCCTTGGCGATATCGATGGTACCCTGCTTGAGGGCCGCAGCATTTTTGCGCAGCAGCTCGTTGGTGGCGTCGGTCACGGCACGCTCCGCCTCCATAGCCTGCTGGCTGTGGGCCATGCCCAGGGCCAGCACCATCTGGTTTTTCCACAGCGGGATGGTGTTGACGATGGTAGTCTGGATCTTCTCGGCCATCATGGTGTCGTTGGACTGGATCAGCCGGATCTGGGGGCCCATCTGGATGCTGATGCTGCGGGTCAGCTGCAGGTCGTGGATCTTCTTCTCAAAGCGGTCACACTGGTCAGCCAGGTCCCGGGCTGCCTGGGCATCCTCCGGCAGCTGGGTGCGCTGGGCCTTCTCGTTGGCCGCCTTCAATTCACCGCTGCGCACCTGTTCCAGCTTCTTTTTGCCGGCCAGGATGTACATGGTCAGCTCCTTGAAATAGACCAGGTTCAGCTGGTACATCTTGTCCAGCATGGTGATATCCTTCATCAGGGTAACCTGATGGTCCTCCAGCTGAGCCTTGATGCGTTCCACGTTCACATCGGCCTTTTCATAGCGGGTTTTGAGCGACTCCACATTGAACTGCGTCTTGCGGAACAGGTTGCCAAAAAAGCCCCGGTCCTCCTGCTCGGTGGCGTCAAAGCCCTTCAGCTCTGTGATCAGGTTGGTGATCAGTTCACCGGTCTCGCCCATGTCCTTGGTTTTGACCCGCGCCAGTGCACTGTCGGAAAAGTCGCTGAGCTTTTTCTGGCTGGCGGCACCGTACTGCAGCACCAGCTGGCTGTTGGTAATGTCGATTTTTTTGGCAAAGTCATCCACCATCTGCTGTTCTTCCGGCGAGAGAGGGGTATCCTCCACCTTGACGGGGGTGGGCTTTTTGGCTTCCTCGATCACCTTCTCATCGGCGGCCGGGTCCAGCGTCAGGCTGGGAGCTGCGGGGACATCCAGCGTCAGGCTGGGGCCGGCGGGGACGTTCAGATCAAATTCCTGGTCATTCATGGGAGGATTCCTTCCTTTCTATCTCTGCATGGCATCGTGATGGAGCAGCCCGCTGCCGGGCAAAAGGCTGCGCTATTTTGCCAGATTCTGGCTTTTCAGGATGGTGTCCAGCACCTGGATGTCGGTGCTGATATCCATGGCCTCGGCGGAATACAGGGCGTCCAGCTGGTTTTCAAAGGCGGTGGCCATGGTGGCGGCGTTGGTGCGGACCTCGGACTGAATCTGTTCAGCGTTGTCACCGCGGATGCCGCCCTGCTCCATCCGCGCGTAGGCGGCCATGATTTTGACCACTTCCGGCAGATAGTACCGGGCGAAACGGGAGATCTGGTCCGCCTTTTCGGGGTTGGCCTCCACCGCCTGCAGGATGCCCCGCCCCGCCTTTTCCATCCGGTCCATCTCGGCCGAAAGCTGCGCGTCTGGGATGGCGTCGTTCAGCGCGTGTAGGGCGTCGAGGTTGGCCGAAATGCCGGAGAGCATCTGGTCCACGGCCTTCTCGCCGGTATCGTAGGGAAGTTCCTTTTTCAGGATGCGCACCGGGCAAAGCCTGGCCGCAACAAGATAGATCGCCGCGGTGAGCACTGCGTCGGCCACAAGCCCCCACAGCGTATAGACGGGGAGGATTGCCGCCCCCAGCAGGCAGCCCAGTGCGGCCAGCCACAGGGGCAGCACCGGTTTTTTGCGGATTTCCTGTATCTTACTCATGGGTACCTCCGGAGATGCGGGGGCCGGGGCAATTTTTGCACATCTGCGGCCCGATTGCCTACATTATATAGCATAACATCACGGTATGCAATCGTAAAACCGTTCAAAATGCCGAAAAAGGCGATGCGTATCCTCAAAAATTCCGGTCCGGCAGCCAGGGAGCCAGCGCCTTGCCCCAGGCGGCCAGCAGGCGGGGCATGGTCCAGGCAGCGTTGGCCGGGCTGGTGGAGGGCAGCGTGACCGCGGCGCGGCCGACGGCCTGTTCCAGATATTTACGGTACAGCTTTGCGGCGGTGCCGCCGTTGCAAAACACCGCCTCCACCCCCAAACGGGCAGCCAACGCCGGCACTGCGTTTGGCACCACATCCCGGATGGAAGCATCCGACGCCCCCGTGACGGTGCAGCGGCAGACCACATCCCACACGGCAAAGCCGTGCTCCACAATCAGCGCACGTTTCGCCTCCAGGTCATCGCGGTCCGGTGCCGGTTCCCCCAGCAGGGCGGCCATCAGCGGCCAGAACCGGTTCTGCGGGTGGCCGTAGTAAAAGCCCTGTTCCCTGCTTTTGGGGCTGGGAAAGCTGCCCAAAATCAGCACCCGGGCGGCATCCCCGCAGACAGGCGGCAGGCCGGGCCCCACCGGGCAGGGTTCTGCGGCGCGGGACATCAGAAAGCCTCCGGCCAGAGCTCTTTGCAGAGCTGCGCCACGCCAAACTCGGCCGCCGGCGGGCAGAGGCGGTCGGCGGCCCGGGCGGCTCTGGGATCGCCTCCGGTCATACAGACGCCCAAACCGGCCCGTTTCAGGATGCCGCAGTCGTTGGAGCCATCCCCCACCGACACTGCCTGGGCCGGGTCGATGCCCATTGCGGCGCAAACGGTCTCCAGCCCGCGGGCCTTGTCCTGTTCCGCGGTCAGGATGTCACAGCCTTCGCTGTTACCGTAGTAAAGGAACCGCAGCCCCAGATAGCCGTACTTTTCCTGAAACTGTGCTGCCAACGGCTGGGGCATCCGCCCAAAGGCCGAGTAAGGCATACTTTCCAGATGGCGTACCTGGTCCTCGCCGTCATGGATGTAGCCGGCCATCCCCCGGGCGGCTTCCTCCTCCAGTTCCCGGGCGCAATTCACATAGCCGTAGGGGCCGTCATCGAAATTAAACCCGAGGAAACAATCATAATTTTCAAAAAAGTCCACCAGGGCATACATCTGCTGGTCGGTCATGGTGCCGGTGTGCAGCACGTTGCCGGCACCGTCCAGCACCTCAGCACCGGCGGCACAGATCCAATAGTCCGGCCGGATGCCGCCCAGCAGCTGTTTGCTGATACCGCCCCGGCATCGCCCGGTGGCGATGGCCACCTTGACGCCGGCCTTCTGCACGGCGCGCACCGCCGTCACATTTTTCCGCGGGACGCAGGGCAGTGCGTCCGGGCGCAGGGTGCCGTCGATGTCCAGGGTCAAAAGTTGATATTCCATGGTGTCCCCCCGTATGTTTCTGTGTCCGCCCGGCCGATGCAGGTTTTGTGCCGCGGCACGGGCATCTGGGTGTATTATACCAAACAGCCGCCCAAAATAAAAGCAGCGGCGGCGGGCCCGCATCATCTGCGCCCCCGCGGCATAGGCTGGGAATGTGCGGGACATTCTGCGGGCAGCTGGAAAAACGGGAGGTGTCGGAATGCGGCGGGGATTGGATCTGACCGTGCATCGGTACGGCCGGCGGCAGCGGTTGTGCCGGCGGGTGCGCATTGGGTTGCTGGCGGCGGCGTGTGCGCTGTTGGCCGGGCTGGCGGTGCTGCGGCTGGGCCCAACGGCGGCGGCCTATCTGACCGGTTTGCCCCGCCAGGCGGAAGCAGCACTGGGCGATTGGCTGATGCCCCACTTTTCCCGGCAGCTGACCGATCTGGAGGCCCAAAATGCCCGGCTGCGCAGCCGGCTGGCGGCCATGGCCGGGCTGCAGGCAGAAAACCAGGCGCTGCGGCAGCTGCTGGACAGCCCCCGGGCCGAACAGGCGGCGGGGGCGCAGCCGCTGCCGGTGGTCCGGCGCAGCCCGGAGGGGCTGGCGCTGGCCGGCAGCGCGCGGGCGGGTCAGGCGGTGCTGGACCCGCAGGGACGCTTTATCGGCCGCACTGTCTCAGACCCGGATGCGGAACCCGGCACCCTGCCGGTGGAGGACGCCGACGGCACCCCCTGCCTGGCCGGCGGGCTGTGCGGAGTGCTGACCCGGGAAAACGGCAGCTGGTATCTGGACGGGCTGCCGCGGCACAGCGGGCTGGCCGCCGGCTGCCTGGTGACCACGCCCGACGGGCACTGGGTGGGGGTGCTGGCCTCCCCGCCCACCGAGGACTCCACCGGACTGTGTGGCCGGGCACCGCTGACCGACACCGCAGACCCGGATGCCGGCGTGCTGTTTGTGGTGGGGTAACTTTGCCCTTTGAACTGGACTTTTGACCGCACATGGCGTATAGTAAGCATAACAAACCCAGCTGGACGAAGAAGGAGGGTGTGCCATGGGCAACCGTCGTGGCGGCCGAGGCCGCGTGATCGCGCTGCTGGTGCTGTGCGCGCTGGTATTCGGGATCTTTCTGGTGCGGCTGTTCTGGATGCAATTTCCCATGGCAGATTACTACGCTGCGAAGGCGGATGCCGCCTCCACCACCAGGTACACCTACACGGTGCCGGCGGCACGGGGGGATATCCTGGACCGCAGCGGTACCGTGCTGGCCCAGGATTCCCCGGTTTGGGATGTGTATCTGAGATACCCCGCCCCCGCAGGCGGGGAGCTTGCCCAGGTAGCGGAGCAGGCGCTGGAACTGCTGCAGATGACGGGCGGCGAGGATGTGGAAACACAACTCGCCGCCTTTTGTTCTGACGTGTCGGCGGGGGAATTTTTGTTGGCCTGCGGCATCACGGCCGAGGAGGCGGCCCCGCTGTATGCGGCGGGCCTGGTGCGCAGCGGTGCGGTGCGGCTCTCCCCCACCGGCGTGCGGCACTGGCCGGACGGCACCCTGCTGCCCCATGTGCTGGGCACAGTGGGGGCTATCACCGCCGAGCAGTGGGAGACGCTTTCCGGCAGCGGCCTGCCGATGGATGCGCTGATCGGTCAAAGCGGGCTGGAGGCGGCCTTTGAACCGCTGCTGCACGGAACCGACGGCCAGGTACAGGTGACGGTGGATGCCCGCGGCCAGGTGAGCGAGCGGCAGGTCCGGGCGCCGCAGCCCGGCGCCGCGCTGGTTCTGACAGTGGATGCCGGGCTGCAGCGCCGGGTGCAGTCTGCGCTGGAGGACTTTCTTGTCACGCTGCAAACCACCAAAGGCGCCGGCTCCGGCCGGGAGGCCAATGCCGGAGCGGTGGTGCTGGTGGACCCGCGCACCGGCGGTATCCTGGCCGCTGCCAGTGCCCCCGCCTTTGATCTGGCCTGTTACCGCAGCGACTACGCCGCCCTGGCCGCCGACCCCGCTGCACCGCTGCTGGACCGCACCGCCCAGGGCCTGTATGCCCCGGGGTCTGCCTTTAAGCCGGCTGTGGCGGCTGCCGCATTATCCTCGGGTCTGATCACCCCTGAGGACCGGGTAACCTGCACCGGCACCTACCGCTTTTATCCCGACTACCAGCCCCACTGCCTGCAAATCAGCCACGGCGGCGCGGTAAATCTGTTTACTGCACTGAAATACAGCTGCAACATCTTCTTTTATGATGTGGGGCGGCGGTTGGGGGTGGATTGCTTTTCCCACGCGGCCCAAACACTGGGTCTGGCCGCCTCAACGGGGGTGGAAGTGCCCGAGGCAGAGGGGCGGCTGACCTGGTCATCCGACAAAAACTTTACCCCGGGTCTGGCCTTGCAGGCAGCCATCGGCCAGGCAAACACCGCCGTAACCCCGCTGCAGCTGGCCGCCTACGCCGCCGCGCTGGCCAACAACGGCCAGCGGGTGGGGCTGCACTATGCCGACCGGACGGTTGACACCGCCGGGCAGACACTATGGCAGGCCGAACCGGAGGTGTTGTCCCGGCTGCCCGGGGGCGAGGCGGTGTTCGGTCCCATCCGGGAGGGCATGGTGGCCATGGCTGGTACACTGCGGGCACTGGACGGTATGGACTTGACGGTGGCCTGCAAGACCGGCAGCCCGCAGCGGGCTGAGCGCCTGCCCGGGGGCGGATACTACACCAACTCGGTGCTGATTGCCTACGCCCCCGCCGACGATCCGCAGGTGGCGGCAGCCATTGTGCTGGAATACGGCGGAGGCGGCGCCAACGCCGCGCCGCTGCTGCGCACCGTGCTGGAAGCCTGGCAGCAATGCCAGTTTGGTTAGACAGCTGAATAATTTTTGGCCAATTTTGTGGCTTTTTTATAGAAAAATCCATTGCCTATACCTGAATACTGTGCTAGAATAATAAACGGAAGAGTTTATTTCCGCCGCGTTTTTGTTACATTACGGCTAGACGACAAAATCCGGTTCTTTTTGTGGCCGGGCAGCTGCACGCGATCCCCTTGCGGACCCGTTTTGCAGCCGGGCCGCCGGCGGGAGTGTCTCTCAGGGGAGGGTTCTGTGAACGCACAAACCATAATGGTCTGCTCCGGCAAGGGCGGCACCGGCAAAAGCACCATCGCCGTGCTGGTGGGCGCCCATCTGGCGGCACAGAACCGCAAAGTCCTGCTGATCGAGCTGGACTCCGGGTTGCGCAGTGTGGACATCATCGCCGGTGTATACGGCAAGACCGTGTACGACATCGAGGATGTTCTGTGCGGGCGCTGTGACGGCGACAAGGCCGTTGTGGCAAGCCCCCTGTACCCGGGGTTGTCCATCATCAGCGCCCCCTATGAGGGCGGCGTGGTCCGCACTGCGCCGTTGACCAGGCTGGTCAGCCTGATGTCGCCGTTTTTTGATTTTATTCTGCTGGACACAGCCGCCGGTATGGGGCCTGCCTTCACCGCCGGGGCTGCGGTTTGCGCCAAGGCACTGCTGGTGCTGACGCCCGATCCCATTGCGCTGCGGGACGGACGTATCGTGGCGGACAGGCTGATTGCCGACGGCCACACCCAGCAGGACCTGCGGCTGGTGGTCAACCGGCTGCGCCCAGACAGCTTTGGGCGGCGGGCTGCCGTGTATGACCTGGATGAGTGCATTGATACTGTGGGTGTGCAGCTGTTGGGTGTGGTGCCCGAGAGCAGTGCCCTGCAGCACAGCGTGCTTGCCGGCGAGGCCGTGCCGGAAAACTGCCCGGCTGCGGCTGCCTGCGCTGCCATTGCCGGGCGGCTGCTGGGCCGGCGGATTCCCTTGACGGTGTGACCGCCGGGCACAGGAAGTGCGGTTGCCTTTTTTGAGAATGCTCTTTTTATTTAACATATCGCCGGGCGGGCGAACTTCCCGCCCGGGGGAAGTGGGGTCCTTCATGACGATTGCGTTGGTTGCACACGACGCAAAAAAGGAACTGATGATTCAGTTCTGTATTGCGTACTGCCAGATTCTCAGCCATCACCATCTGATTGCCACCGGTACCACCGGTCGGCTGGTGTCCGAGGCTACCGGGCTGCCCATTCAGCGGTTTTTGCCCGGCGGGCATGGTGGTGACCAGCAGATCATCTCCCGCATTGCCTGCGACGAGGTGGATATGCTGCTGTTTTTCCGGGACCCCATTTCGGCTAAGCCCAATGAGCCCAACGAGATGAACCTGCTGCGCATCTGTGATGTGCACAACATCCCGGTGGCCACCAACATTGCCACTGCCGAGGTGCTGATCCATGGCCTGGAGAACGGCGATCTGGATTGGCGCACCATCCTGAACCCCTCCCACTGAGCGGGCGTGTACCACCGGCGGGGTTCTTGCCCCTAAACAACCAAAGATATGCAAAAGAGGGAAAGCCCCGCGGGGCTTTCCCTCTTTATCAATTCACTGTCAGGCCGAAGCGGGTCCGGCAATGGAACTTCATCCGCCTTACTGGCGAATGGCATGGACGACGAGATTCATATCGTTAGCGTCCTCACAGACGATGTTCACAGGGTGGCTGTAATCCAGGCACATCATGCCCAGGATGCTCTTCGCGTCTGCAATGCTGCCCTTCATGTCATGCACGCCGACTTCGCTCATACATCTGGCGGCGGCAGACACGATCTCCTGGACTTCGGAGAAGCTGGAAACCTTGACTTGTCTCACCATAATACATTCCTCCATGTTTACAGGCAGGGCATTGCGGCGGCACCCTGCCGCCTTTCCGCCCTGCAATTGTATTATAGCACAAACCTTTTGTTTTAGCATTTTGCCCAAACAGTTTTCCACTTTTTCGGTGTTGTGCACAAAAGCAATAAATCAGAATTTCCATCATTTGGCGTAGAGGGACAATTCATATCCATTATTTTCCATATTTGTTTGCCTATTTTGGATATTCATTTTTAGTTTTTGCATTATCGGATTCATTTTCTGTCAATTGTCCTTTTAACAGGTCCTATCTCTTGCCCGTCAGACCGCACAATTTGCTTACCGTGCCGCACCAGTCTGTCCCCGGCCCGCCCTTCAATTTTGGGGTCAAAAGCCATACCGTACTGTACACATTGCACGATTGCCTCCGCTCAATAAAGACATTTGTCCAGTTTTTGGCACAAACCGCTCCGTGTATGGCAGCCGGGAGTCCCCCGGCTGCCTGCCGTTTGCCGCCGTCAGTGGTCGGTTTCATAGCTGACCACGCTTCCGGTCAGAGCATCCACGGTCACGTCGTACTCCGTGTGGCCGATCCGCCACTCAATGTCGAACACCGGACGGTCATCGTCCTCATCCGGGTCCACCTTGACGCGGGTGGCGTCACCCTCCGAGACGCCGGCGTACTGGAAGGCGATGGTTTTGGCCTCGTCGGCGGTGATGAGAGCGGAGCTGCCGCTGCCTGATCCGGCAGGCTGGCAGTACTCGGCGTCATAGTCAAAGCTCAGCACATCGCCGGTGGCGGCGTCGATTTCATAGTCGTACTCGGTGTCGCCGGACCAGAACTCCACCTCGTAGACTTGGCGGCCGTGTTCCCAGTCCAGATGGGTGTGGACGAACTGTGCATCCCCGACCGCCACACCCGCATGGTCCAGCGCGGCCTGGCAGGCTGCCTCCTCCGTAATGACGGTGCCGGAGGCTGTCGGATCGGAGCTGACGGCTGTGGTGTCCGAGGCTGCGCCGGAGGTACCGGAGATGTTGCTCTCGGCATCCCGGTCTTTGGAGAGGATGGCGCCGCTGGTGGCGTCAATGTCGTAGTCATACTCGTCGGTGCCGGTCCAGAACTCCACATCGTAGATGGCACGGCCGTCATCGTACTCCAGCCGGCTGTGCAGCGCGGTGACCGTATCGGCAGTGAGTCCTGCGTCGGTCAGGGCGATGTTCTCGGCCTCCGACTGGGCAATATAGGCATCCGACCCCTCCGTTCCCGCTATGCCTGCCGAGACGCTGCTGGAGGGAGCCCCCACCGGCGCAACACCGGCAGCATTGTTGTTTTGGTCGGCGTTCATGGCGGCTGCGGTGCAGCCGGTCATCAGGGCAGCGGTCAGGGCCAGGGCCGCGGTGATCGCAGTTTTTTTCATAGGTGCTCTTCCTTTCTTGTCTATATGGGTCAGGCGGTGTGCTTGGTTGGATGTGCCGCCTCTCTTTGTTGTGGTTTTAGTATAGCCTGTCAAGATTAAAGGCACATTAAGGATTCTCATTTTGTCAATTGTTCTGAGAAAAAGCTGCGCGTGAAATCTGCACACAAAAAAGTCCCCGCACCGCAGATGCTGTGCAGGGACCTTGCCCGGGATTTCATTCCGGACGGGCAACCGCTTTTTGACGGGGCAGCGCGAAGGTGAATACAGTGCCGCGCCCCAGCGTACTTTCCACCGTGATGCAGCCGCCATGGGCTTCCACAATCCATTTGACCATCGACAGTCCCAGCCCGGCACCGCCCCGGCTGCGGGCCGGGTCCGCCTGCCAGAACCGCCGCCAGACCTTTTCCAGATCACCGGCGGCAATGCCGATGCCATCGTCTGACACCCGGCCGGTGACGGTATCCGCATCACCGGTGAGGGTGAGGGTCAGGGCCAGCCGGCCGCCCTGCCGGCCATACTTGATGCCGTTCTCCATCAGGTTGATCAGCATCCGCATCAGCAGCGTTTCATCCCCCAGCACCACCAGGCCGGGGGTAATCTTTGTTGTGACGGAGATCTGTTTTTCAGCAGCCAGCTCCCGCTGTTCCTCCGCCACGGCGGCTGCCAGTCCGCTCAGGTCCACCGGCTCCCGGCGCAATGTCTGGCGACCGCTGTCCGCCCGGGCCAGCAACAGCAGCTGGGACAGCAGGCCGGCCATCTTTTCCCCCTGGCGCTGCACCGCTTTCAGGGCAGCGCGCAACTCCTCAGGGGAGGCATTGCCATCCAGGGCATCCTCGCACTGGGTCAGGATGACCGCGGTGGGGGTGCGCAGCTCATGGGAGGCATCGTTGGCAAACTGCTTTTCTGTCTCAAAGGATGCCTCCAGCCGGGCAAACATGTGGTCAAACTCATTGGCCAGGGTGTGGATCTCGTCCCGGCCGGGGCCCAGGTTGATCCGCCGGGACAGGTCGCCGCCCTGGCCGATCTCCCGGGCGGTCTGCGTGATACGCCGCACCGGGGCAAAGGCCCGCCCGGTAAGCACAAAGCCCCCCACCGCTGCCAGCACCACAAAGAACGGCAGCACAATCACGGCCAGGTGCAAAAGCACTGTGATGGTGGCATCGATCTCGTCCACCGCAGCCACGGTGCGCACCCAGACATCCTGCTGCCCCACCGTGCAGCGCACATCATAGAGATACCAGCGGCCGCCGGTGTCCTCCACCTCCCGCAGAAGGCTGTCTGAGAATACGATGGAGTTGTCAAACCGCTGGGGCACTGCACCGTAAAGGGGCAGCCCCTGGTCATCATAGGCCGACAGATAGACCCCGTCCCGGAAATATTCCAAGTCACTGTCAAAGACAATGCCGTCGGTCCCCAGGCCCATCTGGGCGCGGGAGTCCTCCGCCATCTGTTCCATGCGGCTTTTGGTGGCGGACAGTGCCGACTGCCCGCCCATAAAAAAGAGAAACCCCAGCCCCACCGCGGCCAGCAAGGTCATCAGCAGAGTAAACCAGAGCGTCACCCGCCATTGGATGGAAAGACGTTTCATACTTCCTCCCGCAAAACATAGCCGGCCCCGCGCACCGTGTGGATCAGCCTGGGGGTGTGCCCCTCGTCCAGCTTTTTGCGCAGGTAACGGATGTAGACATCCACCACGTTGGAACCGCCCTCGTAGTCATAGTTCCAGACATGGCGGCTGATCTTGTCCCGGGAGAGGACCATCCCCTTGTTGCGGATCAGATATTCCAGAATGTCAAATTCCCGGGCGGAGAGCGCCACCGGCACGCCGCCCCGCTGCACCGTGCGCGCCGTGCAGTCCACCACCAGGTCCGCCACCGACAGCACATCGCTGGTGTGGCCCCCGGCACGCCGCAGCAATACCCGCAGCCGGGCCAGCAGCTCATCGAAGGCAAAAGGCTTGACCAGATAGTCGTCGGCGCCGGCATCCAGGCCGGTGACCCGGTCCTCAATGCCGTCCCGGGCTGTCAGCAGCAGCACGGGGGTACCGTTCCCGGCGCCGCGCAGCCGGCGCAGCACCTCCAGTCCGCTGATGCCGGGCAGCATCACGTCCAGCACCAGCGCGTCGTACTCGGCACCGCGGAGGTAGTCCAGCGCGTCGGTGCCGCTCAGGCAGGCATCCACGCTGTAATGGGCTTCTTCCAGGCGCTTTTTCAGCAGCCGGTTCAGGTCCGGCTCGTCCTCCACCACCAGCAACCGCATGACAGGGCCTCCTTTCCGTCATTACCCAAAACTTATTTTTATTATATCGAAGAATTCCGGCGGGGACAAGGCAGCCGCAGATACAAAAAGGGCACCGCCCGGTGAATTTCCGGACAGTGCCCTGTATGTGTATTCCGATTGCATCTGCCCGCTGCCGGGCTGCCGGTCACAGCATCAATACAGCTTGGCGCCGGCGGGGATGTGGTCGTCCACCATCAGAAGATGGAGCTTTTCCTCGCCTTCCTCATGATGTACGGCACTAATCAGCATACCGCAGGAGTCGATGCCCATCATCTTGCGCGGCGGCAGGTTGGTGATGGCAATGCAGGTTTTACCCACCAGCTCCTCCGGCTCATAGTAGGCGTGGATGCCGCTGAGGATGATCCGGTCGGTTCCGGTGCCGTCGTCCAACACAAACTGCAGCAGTTTTTTGGACTTGGGCACAGCGGAGCATGCCTTGACCTTGACGGCGCGGAAGTCCGACTTGCTGAAGGTGTCGAAGTCCACATAGTCGGTGAACAGCGGCTCAATCTCCACCTTGGAGAAGTCGATGGCTTCAGCCTTGGGGGCGGAGGGGGCTTCCACCGCGGGTTCCTCGGTCTTGACGTCCTTGGGGGCGTTGTTCTCCGGCTTCATAGTGGGGAACAGCAGCACGTCGCGGATGGAGGCGGAGTCAGTCAGCAGCATGACCAGACGGTCGACACCGAAGCCCAGGCCGCCCGTGGGGGGCAGGCCGTACTCCAGCGCGGTGACGTAGTCGTAGTCCACCTGGGCCTTGCTGGCGGGGTCCAGCTGCTTGCGCTCGGCCACCTGGCGTTCAAAGCGGCCCTTCTGGTCGATGGGGTCGTTCAGCTCGCTGAAGGCGTTGCCGAACTCGGTGGCATTGATGAAATACTCAAACCGCTCGGTAAACATCGGGTCATCCGGCTTGCGCTTGGCCAGCGGGCTGACCTCGACGGGGTAATCGTAGATGAAGGTGGGCTGGATCAGTTTGTCCTCCACATAAGCGTCGAAGAACTCGGCCAAAATGGCGCCCTTGGTGGGGATCTCGGGCAGCTCGACCTTGTGCTCCTTGGCCAGGGCCACGGCCTCCTCGTCGGAGGCGATGGCGTCAAAGTCCACACCGGAGTACTTTTTGACCGCTTCCTTCATGGTCATGCGCTCCCAGTGGGACAGGTCGATGGTCTGGCCCTGGTAGGGGATCTGCAATGTGCCGCAGACCTTTTCAGCCACCGTCTTCATCATGTCCTCCACCAGGTCCATCATGCCGTGATAGTCGGTGTAAGCCTGGTACAGCTCGATGGTGGTGAACTCGGGGTTGTGCTTGGGGTCCATGCCCTCGTTGCGGAAGATGCGGCCCACCTCATAAACGCGGTCATAGCCGCCCACGATCAGCCGCTTGAGGTAGAGTTCCGTCTCGATGCGCAGCACCATGTCCATGTCCAGCGTGTTGTGGTGGGTCACGAACGGGCGGGCGGAGGCGCCGATCTCAAAGGGGGTCAGGATGGGGGTTTCCACTTCCAGGAAGTCCCTGCCGTCCAGATAGCTGCGCAGCTCCCGCAGGATGCGGCTGCGCTTGACAAAGGTTTCCTTCACATCGGGGTTGACGATCAGGTCCAGGTAGCGCTGGCGATAGCGGGCCTCCCGGTCGGTAAGACCGTGGAATTTTTCCGGCATGGGCAGAAGGCTCTTGGCCAGCAGCGTCACCTCGCTCACGCGGACGCTCAGCTCGCCGGCCTTGGTGCGGAACACCTCGCCCTTGCAGCCGATCACATCGCCGATGTCCAGCTTTTTGAAAGCCGCATAGGGCTCGTCACCCATCACATCGCGGCGGGCAAAGATCTGGATATCCCCCTTGCCGTCCCGCAGATGGGCAAAGCTGGCCTTGCCCATCACCCGTTTGGACATCATACGGCCGGCCAGATGGACGATGCGGCCAGTCTCCGCCTCGGCGGGCAGATCGGCGTATTCGGCCTTCAGATCCTGAGAGTAGGCATCCTGGGGGTAGCGGGTGATGGTGAAGGGGTCATGCCCGGCAGCGCGCAGGTCGGCCAGTTTCTGGCGGCGGACAGCGGCCTGCTGGCTGATGTCCTGTTCCTGGTCGCGGGGGGGCATTGTGGTATTGTGTTCCATGCGGCGATTCTCCATCCTCTCTGTCTGGGGCGCAGGGCCCGGTTGCGGTCTGTCAGCGGCTGCGGCTGACGCTGAGCACTTTGTAGGTGATAATGTTGCCGTTGGGCAGCGTAACATCCACCATATCGCCCACCTTTTTGCCGATCAGGGCGGCGCCCACCGGGCTCTCGTCGCTGATACGGTTGTTGTCCGCATCCGCCTCGGTGGAACCGGTGATGTCGTACTCTTCGGCTTCGTCCTCATCATCGCCATCGGCCAGGATGCGCACGTGCATGCCGATGGAGACGGTGTCGTGGGACAGGTCACTGTCATCAATGACACGGGCAATCTTCAGGGTTGCCTCCAGGTCAGCAATACGGGCTTCCACCATGGCCTGTTCTTCCTTGGCGGCGTCGTACTCCGCATTCTCAGACAGGTCGCCGTAACCGCGGGCAACCTTGATTTTATCAGCAACTTCCTTGCGCTTGACGGTGCGCAGGTTGTTCAGCTCGTCTTCCAGCTTTTTCAGACCCTCGTGGGTAACAACGATCTCTTTTGCCATAGCCGGTTTCTCCTTAACAGTAAAAGTTGTGCGGCCCGCAGCGGGCCGCACTAGCCTTTATATTATAATGTGGTGGTTTTGCGTTGTCAAGTCGTTTCTGTGCTGCGGCAGCGGCGGGCCGGGTTCCGGCCGCAGATTGCCCAAAACCCACCGCTGCGGCGGGATCTTTCGACGGAAGTTGCCCAAAGATACGATACCGGTTCTTGCGGCGGCGGATGGTCCATGCTATAATGACCCTGTGATTATGTACGGGGCCGTTTTGCGCCCCTTGTGGTATGATTTCTGTACAGGCACCAAGAGAGCGATTTCTGATTTGATACCGCGGCTGCGTGCAGTCGCGGTAAATTTGGTGATAAGGGTGGTGGCGCCATGGGGCTGTCCAGCGTGGGCTTTTTTGTGTTTTTGCCGGTGGTGGCGGCACTCTATCTGCATCTGCCGCACCGGTTCCAGCCGGTTTTTCTGCTGGCCGCCAGCTGGGCCTTCTACCTGATGGCGGCGCCCGGCATGTTTGCCGTCACACTGGGCATCACGGTACTGGCCTATCTGCTGGCCCGCGGGGTCGAGTCCTCTCACCGGGTGGCCTGGCTGCGCGGCGGCGTGGTGCTGCTTTTGCTGATCCTGGCCTTTTTCAAGTACGGGCAGGCGCTGAACCGGACCTGGGGGCTTGGCCTGCCGGCCATCGCCTTCCCGCTGGGCATCAGCTTTTACACCTTTGCGGCCATCTCCTATCTGATCGACGCCGCCCGCGGGGACTGCCCGGTGGAGAAAAACTTTATCATCCATGCGCTGTATCTGCTGTTTTTCCCCATTGTCACCTCCGGTCCCATCTGCCGGGCCGGGCAGCTGATGCCCCAGCTGGCCGCCGAACACCGGTTTGACCGGCAGCGCACCGTTGACGCGCTGCGGCTGTTTGCACTGGGCACCTTCAAGGCCATCGCGGTGGCCAAGACGCTGTCAGTGCTGGTGCAGCAGGTGTTCCCCAACTACCGCAGCTACGGCGGCTGGATGCTGATTCTGGCGGCGGTGGCCTACACCCTCTACCTCTATTTCGACTTTTCCGGCTACTCGGAGGCCGCCCGTGCCGCCGCCCTGATGATGGGCATCCAGCTGCCGGAAAACTTCAAGACGCCGTTTTTTGCCACCAACTTTTCCGGCTTCTGGAACCGGTGGCACATCAGCTTTTCTTCCTGGCTGCAGGATTACCTGTTTATGCCGCTGGCCTGGGCGGATGTGTCCAGGCTGACCCGGGGCCGGCTGCAGCGGCTGCCGGTGGGGGGCTGCCTTTTGTGCGTGTTTCTGGTATCCGGCTTCTGGCACGGCAACACGCTGCCCTTTGTGCTGTGGGGCCTGCTGCAGGCGGTCTACCGCATCGGTGAGGAACTGCTGCACCGGCGGTTGGGCAAACCCAAAAAGAAGGCCCCCGCCCGGGTATTGTGGGGCAAGCGGGCGGTGGTGTTTGTGCTGTGGACCTTCAGCATGGTGTTTTTCTGCGTGGGGTCCACCGGCGGCATGACCATCGGCGACTGCTTCGGCTACCTGGCGGGCTGCGTGCAGGGGCTGTCCCCCGCCCGCTTTGCCGGCGAACTGTACCAGGTGATCTACGACGGCTTCTATCCCCATGCGCTGATGGTGGCCGGCTACTATGCCTTTGTGGTGCTGGCGCTGACACTGGCCTTCCGGCTGGACTGGTACCGCAATTTTTCCTGCAAAAACCGCCCCGCCGAGCAGGCCCTGGCCGCCATGCCGCGGCAGCGGCTGATCTGCTACCTGCTGGTGGCGTTTATCCTGATCGGATTGATCTTGGAGAGCGGCGGCTTTGGCGGCAGCAATTTCAGCGCATATGCGGGCTTTTAACCGCACAAACCGGATGGAAAGGGGGCGTTGCCCATGAAATATATCCTGCGCAGGGCAGCCCCGCTGTTTGTCCCGGTGCTGGTGTGGCTGGCGTTTTTCATTGCCTTTGAGCCGAACAACTATTTTGGCCTGAAACCGGCGGCCTCCTCCACCCAGCCGGTGGCCCGGGTGCGGGAGTATCAGGCCAACCCCGGCAAAAATCTGATTTTGGGTGACAGCCGCCTGGCCCACATCGACGCGGCGCAGGCGGAGGCGGTATCCGGCAAGGAGTGGCAGAACCTGGCCTTCGGCGGCGCCTCCTTGAAGGAGACGCTGGACCTGGCCGACTATATCCTGGATTCCGGCAACCCGGTGGAGGAGATGGTGCTGGGCGTCTCCTTCTACACCCTCAACCAGAGCTATAGCACCGACCGGTTTGAGCAGCTGGAGACCACGCTGGAAAACCCGGTGGCGTACTGCCTGAACCTGGAATACAACGTGAACGCCCTGACCGTCTTTCTTGACACGGTGCGGGGCACCCCGGACGCGGTGGAAACCGGCGACTGGGGCCCGGCCGACTATGTGGGCGACAACGGCGAGACGCTGCCCGTCCATTACAAACTCTATGTCTACCCGCAAAGCCTGATCCCCCGGTGCGAAAACTGGGCGCTGACCAGCCAGTTTGACCGCATTGCCGCCCTGGCTGCCCGCTGCCGGGAGCAGGGCGTGCAGCTTGCGGTGGTGCTGCCCCCCATGGCGGATAATGTGCTGACTGAGGTGTGTGAGCCGTTTGGCATCGACAAAGCCATGGAACAGGAGGTCCTGCCCCAGCTGCACACCTGGGCGAAGGAGTACGGCTTTGCCCTGCTGGACTACGAATGGGAAAACCGCCCGGATTTTGACGACGACACCCAGTTTTATGATGGCTTCCACCTGGACGAGGTGCACGGCCTGCCCCAGTGGGTGGACATGCTGTTTGGGGCGCTGGCATAGACAGGAGGCATCCCTTTGGCGCTGGACTTTTTGATTTTGTACGAGCACACGGTGCGCGAGTACGAGAGTGACCTTTTGCTCAAACTGGAACTGGAACGCCGCGGCTATTCCGTGGAGATCCGCCAGCTGCTGGACCCAAAGCATCTGCGGCTGTTCGGCAGGGACAAACCGGAGGTGCTGGTGGCCAGCTGTATGTACGACAACGAGGCCATCAACAGCCATGTGTACAACAACATCGGCAGATGCGACAAGATCGTCAACCTGCACTGGGAGCAGATGCTCTCCGACACGCAGGAGGAGGGCGACTGGTTCAACATGAAGGGCAACGCCAAAAAGTGCGTGCAGACCTGCTGGGGCAAGCGCACCGCCAGACGGCTGCAGGCCCACGGCATGGAAGAAAAAAACACCCCCGTCACCGGCGCGGTGATGATGGACTTCCTGCGGCCGGAGTTCCAGGGCTACTTCAAGGACAAGGCGACCCTGTGCAAAGAGTTTGGCCTGGACCCGCAAAAGCATCTGCACCTGTATATTTCCAGCTTTGGCTACGCCAGCATGTCGGACACCGAGGTGGCCGAGCTGTCCAAAATGGCAGGCACCGATTTTTCCGGCTTTGCCCGCACCAACCGGGTTTCGATGGCTGAGACACTGGCCTGGTTCGACCGGTATCTCGGCAGCCACCCGGAGGTGGAGCTGGTCTACCGCCGCCACCCCAGCGAGTGGAACAGCACCGCCCTGGACGAGCTGGCCAGAAAGCGGCCCAACTTCCATGTGATCTTTGCCGACAGCGTCAAGCAGTGGATTGTGGCGGCGGACTCCATCTCCATCTGGATGAGCACCGCCGTGGCCGAGGTCTATATGGCGGGCAAAAGCTGCCACATCCTGCGGCCGGTGCCCATCGAGCATGAGTACGACCCCGTCATCTACAAGGGCGCCCGCTATGTGACCAGCTACGACGAGTTTGCCGCTGCCATGGCCGACCCGGAGCCGCCCTTTCCCATCCCGCGGGAGGTGATCGAGGGCTACTTTGACCCCAGCCCCCGCGCCGCCTATCTGCGCATGGCCGACCTTCTGGAGGACGTGTACAGAAACCCGCCGCGGGATCACCCCATGGGGGAAGGCTTCCAACCCCATTTCAACCTGCTCAAGTTCGTGGCGCTGGCGGGGGTGCATTTCCTCTACCGGCACGGCTGGCAGCCCAAAACCGTGTTCGGCTTCTGCCCGCCGCTGGCAAACTTTGCCCAGCGCATCTACGGCTATGTGGACAAGGCCCACGTCACGCCCGAAGAAGTTGAGCGCATGGCCGACCGCATCCGTCCCTTTGTGCAGGGCGGTTGACTGCCGGCCGCGCCCGGCGCTGGCAGCCGCCTAAAAATTTCTGATTTCTAATCTCCAAAGAGGTGCCCCCATGCCGGAAACGCCAAAGGAAAAGCCCGCCAAGGCCGAGAGCTTTGTGGGCAATGTGATGAAATATTCCATCGCCACCTACCTGGGCTTCCTCATCAGCGGGGCGGCGCTGGTCATCAAGGGCATTCTGCCCGCCGATACCTACGCCGTGCCCGCCACCTTCATGGCCTACACCATGTCGCTGATGAACCTGGGCATGCTGGGCCTGGACCAGGCGCTGCTGCGCTTCTACCGCGAGCCGCCCAAAGGCACCACCGGTCGGGGGATGTTTTTGGCCTGCGTGCGGCTGTCGCTTTTGGTAATGCTGGTGGTGGGGGCCGGTGCCAGCCTGTTCTTTGCCCCCACGCTGGCGGTGGCCTTCGGCCTGGGGCAGGGCGGCACGGCGCTGGTACCGTTCTTGTTTTTGAACGCCGCGCTGTATATGCTGGTGCGGTATGTGAACGTGCTGCTCCGGCTGGAAAACGATGTGAAGGCCTACACCGTCCAGACGCTTTGGATGAACGCCTGCCTCAATCTCATCTACCTGCTGCCTGGCTTTTTCACCTCCAACGTCTGGGCCTTCATAGCGGCGGCGCTGGCCGGGTTTGGCGGCGTGGCCATCGCCTTCTGGTTCCGGGCCATCGGCACCACAAAGGACGACATCGCCGCTACGCCCAAAGGGCTCAAGGCCCTCAAGGCCGACAGCGGCACCTACCGCTTGCTGCTGCCCTACGGCATCCTGCTGGCCCCGGCGGCCATTCTGACGCCGCTGTACCGGTCGGTCTGCCTGTCCTTCCTGGCGGCAGGGGCGGGCGCTACCTCCCAGGGGCTGTTCGAATTTGCCTACACACTGGCCCAGCTGGTCACCACCGTGCAGGCAGGTTTTTCCACCTACTGGGGGCCTTATGTCTACGCCAACTACCGCACCGAGCAGGCCCGCATCGGCCGCATCCATGATGTGCTCAATTTCCTGGTGTTCGGCTTTTTCTGCCTGCTGGTCATGTTCGAGGATATCATCTTCCTGATCTTCCCGGACAAGGCGGCCTGCCTGCGGTTTTTCCCGGTGATGATGCTCAGCTCGGTGTTTGCCATCCTGATCGAGGGCACTGTCTACGGCAACGCCATCGCCCGCCGCCCCCACCACGACACCATCGGCGTGGCGCTGGGCGTGCTGGTCAACGTGGGGCTGTGTGCCTGGCTGGTGCCGCTGTACAGCGTGACCGGTGCCGCCGTGGCTGTGGCGGCGTCCAACGCGGCGATGTTTTTGTACCGCACCGTCACCGGGCAGTACTATTACCGGACCATCCCCAACTACGGGCGCACCATCTCCGGCTTCCTGCTGGCGTTGGCCGCCACCTGTGTGGGCGTGGTATTCTATCAGCATTTTGTGATCAAATTTGTTTTGGTGGGCGCCATTGTGTTCATCTACTGCACCCTTTACCGGGCGCAGCTGAACAAGCTGGTCCAGCTGGGGCTGGGCCTGCTGCGCCGGTTCCTGCACCGGGAACCGCAGTGACGCCCCGCGCGGGCGCCCGGCGCCCGGATTGGAAAGGATTGAGGTGACAGGGATATGCGCCATTGCGGCACACAGCTGTTGCAGACGGGAAGGCTTGTTCTGCGGCGGTTTACCATCGATGATTCAGAGATGATGTTCGGCAACTGGGCCGGCGACCCGGAGGTAACCCGTTACCTGCGCTGGAACGCCCACCGCAGCTGGGCCGAAACCGCCGAGTACCTGAACCTGGTGGCCCAGCAATACCCCAACCCGGAATTTTATGACTGGGGCATCGAGGTGCGCGCCACCGGCGTGCTGATCGGCAGCATCAGCATCGGCAAGGGGCAGCTGGACACCGGCTGGCCCCGCGCCTGTGACCGGCTGGGACTGCCCTGGGAGGTGGGCTACTGCCTGGGCCGCAAATGGTGGAACCAGGGCTACGCCACTGAGGCCCTGTGCGCGGTGCGGGACTTCTGGTTCGGAACGGCAAAGGGCCAGTGGCTGACCTGCTGCCATGCCTTTGAGAATGTGGCCTCCGCCGCCGTGATGCAAAAGGCCGGCTTCACCTATCATCACGATGCCGTGCACCGCCGCTTTGACGGCACTGAGGTACCGGTGCGCGTCTACTTTTTGCTGCGCAACCAGGTGGAACTGCCCCGGTGACCCGCGCGGCACAAGAAACAAGGGACAAAAAATATGAGTGAATTGATTCATCTGCCGGGTGGGGAACCTTTGGAGACGGCAACGCCATTGGACAGCACCGCCGCGCCGCAAGGTCCCATCCCGGTGGTACTGCTTGCCCTGGACCAGGGCAGGTTTGACGCTGCCCGCAGTCTGGAGGAACTGGCCGCCCTGGCCGAGGCCAACGGCATGCAGGCGGTGGCGTCAGTGGTGCAAAAGCGTGCCGTCCCGGAAGCCGCCACCATGCTGGGCGAGGGCAAGGTAGCTGAAGCCCGCATGGTCTGCCTGAACGCCGGGGCGGAGGTTGCCATCTTTGACGGGGAGCTCACCGGCAGCCAGCTGCGCAACCTGAGCGCGGCGCTGCAGGTGGAGGTCATTGACCGCACCATGTTGATTTTGGAGATCTTCCGTTCCCGCGCCACCACCAACGAGGGCAAATTGCAGACCGAACTGGCACTGCTGCGCTACCAGATGCCCCGGCTGCAGGGCCTGGGCGAGGTGCTCAGCCGCCAGGGCGGCGGTGGCGGCGGCGGAGCCGGCGCCCGGCGCGGTGCCGGCGAGACCAAACTGGAACTGGACCGGCGGCACATCCGCCGCCGGATCGAGACGCTGGAAGGCCGCCTGAAGGAAATGGAAAAGCGCCGGGGCGAGACCCGCCGTGCCCGCCAAAAGAGCGGCGTGCCGGTGGTGGCCATGGTGGGTTACACCAATGTGGGCAAGTCCAGCCTGACCAACACCCTGTGCGGGGCCGAGATCTTTGAGGCGGACATGCTGTTTGCCACGCTGGACCCCACCGCACGGCGGCTGACACTGCCCAGCGGCCTGACCGTGGTGCTGGTGGACACCGTCGGCTTTGTCAGCCGGCTGCCCCACCACCTGGTGGAGGCCTTCAAGAGCACATTGGAGGAGGCCGCCTACGCCGATGTATTGATCCGGGTGGCGGACGCCAGCGACCCTGCCGCTGCAGACCAGCTGGCCGTGACCGACCAGGTGCTGGACGAGCTGGGCTGCGGGGACATCCCCCGCCTGACGGTCTACAACAAGTGCGACAAAACCGGCGCCGTCCCCTTTGACCCGGATATCCTGCTGACCAGCGCCCGCACCGGCCGGGGGCTGGATGCGCTGAAGGCCAAACTGGACGAGGTGCTTGCCGGGCGGGTACGCCGCATTGAGGTCCTTTTGCCCTACGACCAGCTGGCTCTGGCAGACATCCTGCGCAGCCGGGGCAGCGTGCAGGAGGAGGAGTACCGCGCCGAGGGCGTCTATTACGCCGGCACGGTGCGCATTGACGACCTGCACCGGTTTGCCCCCTATCTGCTGCCCCACACCGCCGGGGATGCCCCCGCCGAATGACCCATACTGCAAGCGGCAGGCCCCGCCGTGCTCTTTCCAAAACGGGAGAGCGCGGCGGGGCCTGCCTGTATTGTAAGGAGATTATGTCAGAGAATCGGTGGCCGGGGCCGGGCTGGCGGTGTCTGCCTGCGGGCCGTAGGTATCATACCACTCACAGATGGCTTCGTAGTAGATTTGGGCAGCGGCCTGGCGGCCATCCTCGTCCCCAAAGGCATCCACATCGGCGGGGCTGGTGATAAAGCACTGCTCAGCCAGAACGGCAGGGCAACCGCACTCCTCCAGCAGGGTGAAGCTGGTATCTGTATGTACACTGGTGTCGCTTACCTCATAGACGTGTTTTTCATTGTTGTCCTCGTAGTAGAGGTAGCGCACGCCGCCCTCGCCCCGCAGCCGCTCGCCGGTCTGGCCAAAGCGCTCGGCGATCATCCGGCCAAAGGCCAGGCTTTCCGCGTTGTAAGTGCGCCCCGGCGGGACAGGGTAACACTCAAATCCCGCATACTCAGGGTCATCGCCGGAATTCCCGTGGATAGAGATCAACAGCTGGGCCCCCTGTTCCCGGGCGTTGGCCGCCCGCTGGCTTGGGCGCTCATATTCGGTGCCGTCGGTGGTCATAACAGGGGCAAAGCGGTCATCGGCCTCCAGCAGTTCCATCAGCCGGCGGGCCGTGTCCCAGGTCATTTCCTCCTCGGTGAAGGAGATCCCCTCGGTGCCGGGGTCCCCGCCGCCATGGCCGGGGTCCACCGCCACCACAAAGCCGGTGGGTTCCGGTTGTTCCACCGGAGCGACAGCGGGCTGGGCCTCCTCCTCAGGCTGAAAGAGATTTTGGATGCCCGGAGCGTTCAATACCACAAACACCGCCCCCACCAGCACCGCAGCCACCAGCAGGGCCGCCACCTTTTTCAGCAGGGTTCCCCGCCGTCTGTGCCGTGCATACTGGCGATAGTTTGCGGGCGGCGGGGCGGCAGACCGGCCGCCGGGCCGGGATACGCCGGGCCGGGCATTGGGCATAGGCCGGGCCGGGCGCACATTGCGGCGTGGCGGCGGGCTGCTGCGGTAGGGATTCCGGCGCGGGCCGGTGGGTGGGGTTCTGCGATCCATTCTGCGCTCCTGTGATCTGGCGGGAACTGCACCCGCCGTGTTGATACCGGTTTGATACATTCAGCATACCGCAAAATTGTATCGGTTTTGTCACGATGGGCAGAGGAATTTGCACAAATTTTTAATGCACATTTTGGCTATTTTGCTACATACATCGATAATTCGTCTCTTTTCGATTCATTCGACATACAGCGCGGTGAAATTGCCGCGGCTGGCCAGCGCGTCCTCCACCGGCAGCAGGCCGTAGAGGATGCTGTATTCCCGGTAGGTATAGGGCATACCATCCTTGTCCAGCGCGGGGATGGGCGCGCTGGCCGCAGTCTCGTACTGACAGTAGAATTGCCCGCCGTATTGGTCCAAAAAGCACACCGGCTGGCTGCCGCGCGGCCCGCTGTACTGCGAAAAGCTGATTTCCACCGGGCCGCCGCCCGCCGCCGGGATTAAAAACTGCCGGGAACTGGTCTCCTGCGTGGTCCAGTCCAGCCGATTGACCGTGACCACATACCAGCCGGGCAGCGCCTGCACGTCATAACCGGCAATGCGCCCGGCGGCATTGGGCAGGCCGGTGCAGAGCAGCCGCTCCTGCCCGGTGGCCGTGTCGATGGCGGCAAGGGTGCCTGCCTGCTCGTCCACGTGCACCAGCGGCCCGCCGGGCAGCTGACGGCTGGCGCGGGCGGGGGCAACCCAATTGTCGTAGCCGGAAAGGCCGTCCTCCTGCCAAAGGCCGGAATCGGCGTAGCGGGCTGTCATGCTCCACAGGCCGGTGGCGGGTTCCAGCCGCCAAACCTCCGCGCCGTCCCCGCTTAAACCCAGCCAGAGGTACAAAAAGCTGTCGCGGGCGTCAAAAATTTCGGCATTCGTCACCCGCTGGTCTGCCGGGCGGGGGTTTTCAGCGGGCGGCGTCTCCCGGAAGGAATACAGGCTGGGGGCGCCGCTGGCCTTGCAGATAGCCATCACCCCGGCCTGTTCCTCCTGAGGGACGGCCGGGTCCACCGCAGTGGGGTAGCTTGCGGCATTCAGGTAGAGGTTCTCTTCATCCGCCGCAGCCAGCGCCCAGTCGTACTCCCGCGCCTCAAACCGCGGCAGGGTGCAGAGGACGCGGGTGGTATCATCGTCCAGGCTGCGGGCTTCCAGCCAGGCATCGCCGTCTATCACATCATGCAGCAGGTAGAGGGTGTCGCCGTCGGCGGCCAGTGTGAGGCGGCTGCCGTCCGGGACCAGCCAAGCCGCACAGCCGGGCTGGTCATGGGTGCAGCCGGGTTGGTGACAGAGGGGCTGCGCAGTCCCGGCCCCGCAGTCAATCACAGTCAACAGCCCCATTGCCATGGTGCTGCCTCCCGGCTGCTGGTAATCGAAAGTTTTATACTCGTACCGGCAGCCGTCCAGCACTTCCGAGATCCGGTGGATAGCGTCCGCCTCATCCCCAGGCTGCGCACCGGGGGCAGGTTGGGCGGTGGCTGTGGGCATTGGCGTTGGGGCGGTTTCCGACGTGGCAGCTGTCTGCCCGCCCGGCACACAACCGCACAGCAGGGCCAGGCAAGCGGCAAGGGCGGCGATTGGGGCGCATCGCATATACATTAGTGCTCCTTTTGACAAAAATGTTACAGGGTTCCCCCCGGCAGGGCGGCAAACTGCTCCGGCGTCATGCTGGCGGCGCTGACCGTCAGCCCTCCGTTGGCGTTGACGGTCAGGTACAGCTGCGCCGTGGGCGAGTAGGCGGCCTCGCCCGCATGGGGCAGGCGGCCGCCCCAATCCACCGGCTGCCAATCGGTAAAGTCGGACACGCCCAGCAGCTCCATGGCGGGCTGCAGCAGACCGTCGGTTTCAGCAAAATAGTCGGTGCGGGTCAGGTCCTGCCAGCGGAAAGCCACCGGCTGGCCGTCCGGGGCCAGGGTCAACTCCAGCATCAGGTCGTCGGCGGGCGAGGCGGGGGCCGGGGTGGACGGGACAGCCGCAACCTCCCCGGCTGTCTCAGGCGTGGCGGCGGGGCTGTCCGTCCAGTCCCCCGGGGCTTCCTCCTGCGGCGTCCCGGCCGGGGGCTCGCTGAGGGTCAGGGTGCAGGCCGTCATGCCGGCGGGGCCGCTGCGGACTGCAAGGGTGAAGCCGTCGCTCTCCAGCGCGGCGCGCAGCCGTCCGGCGTCGGCAGGGGTAACCAGGCCCAGCTCTTCCGCCCGTTCCACCGCCGCGGCGCACTGCCCCCGCAGAGCGCAGGTTTCCGCTGCCGCCGGCTGGCGTTGCGGCCATTGGGCTGTGTCTGTCATCTGCAGCAGGGCGGCGTCATACAGCAGGCAAGCAGTCTGGTTTTGCCGCCCGGCATCGGGCAGCGGGTCAGCCTGCCCGGCATCGGCACGGGGCAGCGGATTGCCCAGCAGCACCCTGTCCCAGACGGCAAACACCGCCAGCGGCAGCAGCAGGCAGGCCAGCACCGCGCCGGCACAGAGCAGCACCGACCGCCGGGTGCGGGGCTGCATGGCACAAAACCGCCGGATCAGATCACGCATGGTCGGCCTCCTTTCGGGGTTTTGCCAGCGGCAGGCGGAAGGTGACGGTGGTGCCGGCATCCACCGTGCTTTGCAGCTCCAGACGGCTATGGTGCAGGGCAGCGATGCGGGCACAGAGCGTCAGCCCGATGCCGCTGCCTCCGCCCGCCCGGGCACGGGACTTGTCCACCATGTAAAAGGGCTCGGTGACGCGGGGCAGGTCGTCGGCGGGGATGCCGCAGCCATTGTCCGCCACCGTAAAAACCGCCTGGCCGGCTTCTGCCCGGCAGCTGACGGTCACCCGGCCGTCGGGCCGGCCGTCGCAGGCGCGCAGCGCATTTCGGACCAGGTTGCGCAGCAAATCATCCAGCAGCGCAGCGTCACCGGCCACTGTGCAGCCGGTGGGCCGGAACTGCAGCACGGCCCGGCCGGGATTATCCGGCAGACTGTGGGCCAGCCGGGCAAACAATGCCTGGTCGGTGACCGGGGCCATCTGAATGGCGCCATCCTCCCCCTCGGCGCGGCGCTCCAGGCCCATCAGGGCCAGCAGCTTGCGGCTCAGCTCCTCCAGGCGGCGGGTCTCCCGGAAGATAAAGCCCGCCGCCTCCCGCTGAGTCTCGGTGCTCTGGGGCCGGGCGCGCATCAGATCGGCATACCCCAGCATACTGGTCATGGGGGTCTTGATCTCGTGGGTGAAGGCCGCCACAAAATCCTTTTGCTGGCGGACATTTTCGTCCAGGGCGGCGATGCGGCTTTCCACCGCCGCGGCCATCTCGTCAAAACTGCGGCTCAGCGCGCCGATCTCGTCATCGGTGTCCACCGCGGTGCGGCCGGTGTAATCCCCCGCCGCGATCCGCCCGCTGGCCTGCTGCAGCTGTGTCAGCGGTGCAGTCAGCCGGCGGCTGACCCGCGAGACCAGCCAGGCGCCCGCTGCCAGCACAACCAGCGTGGCGGCCATCCAGGCGGTCAGCTGGGCGTTCCGGCTGGCAAATACACCGGACACATCATAGGCGCTGACCAGCACGGCGTCAGTGCCCGGGATGTTCAGCGGCAGGGCCGAAAGCAGCCACCAGTTTGTCCCGGCCTTTGTCAGCAAGATCCGGCTCCGGCCGGCGGCCAGCGTTTTCAGCAGGGCGGCGTTTTCAATTTGCAGCGGCAGATTGGAATAGGCGCGGGTTGTCCCGTCCAAATACAGCGCCATGCTGCTGCCGGACGTACTTTCGGCATAGTTTTGCACCGCGTTGGCCATGGTCCCGGCGGCATAGGGGTCCCCCGGGTCGGTGAGGATGGTGCGCTCGATGGCATAAGCCTCGCTTGCCTGCCGGGCGGCGGCGGTGGCAGCCGCCGTGGACAGTCCATCAGCAAAGCTGCGGCCCACCATCACCAACCCCACAGCGCACAGGCCGGCAGCCAGCAGCGCGGTGAAGCTCAGGCTGAGTTTTGTGGAAAACCGCATCGTTGGCAGCTCCTTTCGGGAAAAATGTGTGGAGCGTTCAGGGGGCGGAGCGGACGGCGTACAGATCGGCGGGGGTGCAGGTTGTCCAGTCCTGACTGCCGCTCAGGTACTCCTCCAGCCCAATCACGGCATAAACCGGTGTTTCGGCGGGATGGGTGTACACGGTGCCGTCCTGCCCCATGTCAATGGCGGTACCCGTGCGGCTGCCCACCTGCAGGATCGCCCGGCCGCCGCCTGCTGCATAAAGGGTGGGCAGCTGGGGCATGGCGCCGTCCTTCATCCATGTGGCGGGCAGTTCCCGCAGCAGGCTGCCGGTTGCCCGGTCAAACACCAGGCGATGGATCTGGCAGGAAAGACTGCCGTCCGGCGCAGGGGTGCATTCCCTGCCATCGATGGCAAAGGCCTGGTCGGTCACGGCAAAGATGGTCTGCGGTTCCCATGTCTCCGGCCAGAGGCCCGGATACTCCTGCAAGGTTTCCCCGGTGAGCAGATCGGTCACCGTCAGGTTGCCGGCATCGTCGATCTGCCAGGCCTCCTCCCCCTGCAGCGAGAAAAAGTCGCTGGCATCCTCCACCGGCAGCGGCTGGCTCAGGGTACCGGTGTCCAGGTCCAGGATGTGGAAGGTGATGCGGGTGGCGGCGGCATCGTCGGCCATGCTGCCGGTGTGCGCCTCCGGCGGATGATCCCGGCTCAGTACCAGCCGGCCGCTGCACACCGCCGCGGCAAATATCCGCGGGGTGGTGGTGGGCATCTCGCCGCCTGCCGCCCAGTCGAACAGGATGCGGACACTGCCGTCCGCCTTGGCGATGGACAGTACCACCGTCCGCTCAGAGCTGAGACCATCGGATCGGGGCGGGTTGGACTCGTACACAGCGTAGAGGTACCCGTCATCCGCCAGCCAGGCAATGTCCAGGCAGCTGCCATCCGGGGCAAAGCCTTCACACAGAGTTTTCTGGCCGCTGCCGTCCAATGCGCTGACGGTCAATGTGCTGCGCGCCGCGCCGCCGCCGTGTTCCGGCGCGGTCACGTATACGCGGTACAGTTTGCCGCCGTCAGCAAAGGCGCCGCACTGGGCAATGGTATAGCCATCGGCAGGGCTGGGGCCCAGCCAGGCATCACAGCGGGCATCCCTTTGGGAACAGCCGGACTTGGCGCACACCAACTCCAGAACGCCTGTGTCCAAATCCAGCCCGGTCAAAAAACGGGCATCGTAATAGTAGCCGCTGTCCACACCGTAAACGGTTTTGCCGTCCACGCTGGGCCGGCTGCCGCCCTGCCAGACAAAATGCAGCCTGCCCTGTGGCATCGCCTCTGCGGCGGGGGTCGCAGCGGTTTCTTCCGTGGCCGCGGGCGCTGCCGGCATGGTATCCTGCACCCCGCAGCCGGACAGCATCAGCACCGCCAGCAGGGCGAAGCACTTGGTGGCAAAGTTTGATTTCATGGGATTTCATCCTCACTTTCCAGCCGGTAGCCCACCCGGTGGATGGTGGTGATTTTGTCCTCCCAGCCAAGCTTGCGGCGCAGGCGCTGGATGTGGGTGTCCAGCGTGCGGGTGTTGTCCAGCATTTCCTCCTCGCCCCAGACCGTCTCGTAGAGATAGTCCCGATAGAGCACGCTGCCCCGGTTGCGCAGCAAAATCAGCAGCAGGTCGTATTCCTTTGGGGTCAGCTGCACCGGTTTGCCCGCCCGGGTCACCCGGCAGGCCGCGGTGTCCACCACCACATCCCAGGCTGTGAACCGCAGGCTGCCCCGCCCGGTGCGGCGCAGCACCGCCTCCACCCGGGCGATCAGCTCCGCCGGCTCAAAGGGCTTGACGATATAGTCGTCCGCCCCCATGTGCAGCCCCCGCACCCTGTCGGCCAGCGTCCCTTTTGCGGTGAGAAAGATACAGGGCGTGCCGGTGGGCAGGATATATTGCAGCAGGTCGTAGCCGTCAATACCGGGCATCATCACATCCAGCAGCACCAGGTCGTAGCTGTTTTGCTCCAGCAGGTCGGCTGCCTGGGCGCTGCTGGTCACCGCCCGGCACAGGTACCCGGCGTTGGACAGGGTGCGGGCAATCAGCCGGGCAATGGCTTCCTCGTCATCCACAATCAGAATGGGTTTCACGTCGGCGGGCTCCTTTCAGGGCAATCCTTTTCTGTCTCCTATTATACGGCTAAATTCGTCTGAATTGTATCCAGCGCAAAAGTTTCCCACAGGCAGAGCCGCCCGCCCCGGCAATAAATGCGGGGCGGGCGGCTCTGCCAGAATATCTGTAAACGGAAAAAACGGGAAAGCAGTTCAGGCAGCCACCGTCAGCTGGGGCACGGTCCGGCCCTGCTGCCACAGGCGGGTGTAAACCTGGGTGCATTTTTTCAGCCGGGCAAAGGTGCGCCGGGCCTCGCACTCATTGCAATAGACCTTCCAGCAGCCGACGCAGCGGCAGTTTTTGCCCCGGTTGCGGATAAAACCCGCCACATCCCCCACCGGGTAACCGAGGAAGAGCCCGATCTCATGGGGGAAGCCCTGCCCCGCGGCCAGACGTTGGCGCAGCCGGTCCAGGGCGGGGGCCATCTCGGTGGAGGGATAGCCATATCCCCGCAGCAGCCAGCCGGTGCCGGGGCGCTGCAGGTCCCGGGCCAGCCGGGCCGGGCGGTAAACATAGACGAGCGCATAGGTGCCATCGCAGCAAAGCACCGTCAGTTCGATGCCCTTGGTCCCCAGCGCCTGCCGCCAGGCGTCCAGCTCCTCCCGCCCGGGGCAAAGGCAGCGGAACAGGCTGGCTGTCTTGAGGTTGGCCAGGGTGGGGGCGCATTGGGTGATCAGGTATCGTTCCAGCATGGGATGGCTCCTTTCCTTTGAGGCGGATGAAATACAGCCTACCGTAAATTAGCATACGCTAACTTGTGGGGAAGAAATCAGCCGCTGCACCGGTGCTGTGTCACCCGATTGCAGCGGCTGAGGCGTCCCCGCAAGTGACCGTTAAGTCAGTTATACTATATCATGTGTTCTTTCATCTGTCAACTGGTAATTCAGTCATCTTTGATCCAGAGAACTGCCCGGGCCCCTTCCAAAGGCATCCCGTATCCAGCATTGGTTTGCGTTTTGTCCCGCCGCCCGCTGGGCATCCCCGTTTGAGAGCGGGTTCAGCGGGGAACATCTTTCCATCCTGCGGCTTGAAAAAGCACATTGCCACAGGACCCGTTATGAGATATGATAAAGGTATCCCATCCCTCATTTCCCGCATTTTTGCCCGCGGAAGTTGTAACAGGAGGCGTTTTTATGCAGGCATCCCTTTCCTGGCTGACAGACCCCACCGTCTTTGCGGTAAACCGCCTGCCGGCACACTCGGACCATTGCTGCTACCGTACCCGGGAGGAACTGGCCGCCGGGGCCAGTTCCCTGCGCCAGCCACTGGACGGGCTGTGGCGCTTTGCGTACAGCCCCTGCCCGGCCCGCCGCCCGGCGGAGTTTTGGCAGGCAGGGGCCGACCTTTCCGGGTTTGGCACCATTCAGGTCCCCAGCCACATTGAGCTGCAGGGCTACGGCCAGCGCCGCTATGTGAACGCCCAGTACCCCTGGGACGGCCACCGGGAGATCCATCCCCCCGAAATTGACTGGGACGACTGCCCGGTGGGCAGCTACGTGCGGGACTTCACGCTGGAGGACAGCCTGGCCGGGCAGCGGGTGTGCATCTCGTTCCAGGGGGTGGAGGTGGCCTTCTATCTGTGGTGCAACGGGCAGTTTGTCGGCTACGCCGAGGATAGCTTTACCCCCTCTGACTTTGACCTGACCCCCTACCTGCAGCCGGGCCGCAACCGCCTGTGCGTGGAGGTGTACAAGTATGCCAGCGCCGCCTGGCTGGAGGATCAGGATATGTTCCGGTTCTTCGGCATTTTCCGCAGCGTGTTCCTCTACGCAAAGCCGTCGGTCCACATCGACGATTTGTGGCTGCGGGCGGGACTTTCGGCGGACAATACCACCGGCACCCTGGCCCCGCGGCTGAAAGTTTCGGCTGCCGGGGGCGCTGACCCTGCCGCCTGCCGGGTGGTCTGCCGCATCACCGCCCCCGACGGTCGGGCACTGTACGACGCGCCGCTGGCCCTGACCGCGGAGGGCGAGTACTGGACGGCTGAGCCCCTCTCGCTGCCAGGGGTGCAGGCCTGGAGCAACGCCACCCCCGCGCTGTACCAGGTGGAACTGGCACTGTATGGCCCCGACGGCGAACTGCTGGAGGTTATCCCCTACCGGGTGGGCTTCCGCCGGTTTGAACTGAAGGACGGCATTTTGTGCCTGAACGGTGAGCGAATCGTCTTTCACGGGGTCAACCGGCATGAATGGAACCCCGCCACCGGCCGCGCCATCGCTCCCGACGATATGCGCCGGGCAATGGCCACCTTCCGCCGCAACAACATCAACGCCGTGCGCACCTGCCATTACCCCAACCAGAGCCTGTGGTACGACCTGTGCGATGAGAACGGCATCTACATGATCGATGAGGCCAACCTGGAAACCCACGGCACCTGGCAGGGCACCAATGGCTATGACCTGCGCTGGCATGTGCCCGGCGACCTGCCCCAGTGGAAGGACTGCTGCGTTGATCGGGCACGGTCGATGTTTGAGCGGGACAAAAACCACACGGCCATCCTGCTGTGGAGCTGCGGCAACGAGAGCTATGCCGGGGCGGACATCCAGGCAATGAGCGATTTCTTCCACGCCAGCGACCCCAGCCGCCTGGTCCACTACGAGGGCGTGGTCCAAAATCGCAAGTGGGATGCCATCTCCGACGTGGAAAGCCGGATGTATGCCAAACCCAACGACATCCGCGCCTATCTGGAAAGCAAGCCGGCCAAGCCCTTCCTGCTGTGCGAGTATATGCACGACATGGGCAACAGCCTGGGCGGCATGGAGAGCTATATCCGCCTGGGCGAGGAGTTCCCCCAGTATCAGGGCGGATTCATCTGGGATTACATGGATCAGGCACTGTGGCATACCGACGCGCTGGGCCGCCGGGTGCTGGGCTACGGCGGAGATTTTGCCGAGCGCCCCACCGACTACGCCTTCAGCGCAGACGGCATTGTTTTTGCCGACGGAACCGAGAAACCTGCCATGCAGGAGGTGCGCTACTGGTATGCCCCCTCCCGGGAGCGGGCCAGCTGGGACGCTGCCAACGCCCGGGATGCCGCTGCTGCCGACGCCGACCTGGCTGAACTGCACCGTAGCCACGCTGCCTGTGTGGCTGCCGCGCCGCAGTTGCAGGCGGCCCGGGGCATCACCAACGTGGGTGTGCGGGGCAAAGGCTT
The DNA here is from genome assembly GCA_944388145.1 of uncultured Gemmiger sp. Taxonomy (GTDB): domain Bacteria; phylum Bacillota; class Clostridia; order Oscillospirales; family Ruminococcaceae; genus Gemmiger. The sequence continues at coordinate 39,891 of CALXHQ010000002.1, forward strand.
TGAAGTGCTGTTCGGCTACCCCCAGGGCGGACCGGTCAGCCTGAAGTGCGCCGGGCAGGAGTGGCTGTGGCGCGCGCCGCGGCTGGCGGTCTGGCGCGCGCCCACCGAAAACGACCTGGGCTGCGGGTATCCGCTGCGGGCTTCGGCCTGGCAGGCGGCGGACAGCTGGCAGCAATGCACCGGCTGGCAGGTGCTGGAGGACGCCCCCCGGCTGTTCCGCATCCGGTTCAGCTACGCGCTGCCGGCGGTGCCCGGTGCCGCAGCCGCCCTGACCTACACGGTGGACGCTGCCGGCCTGCTGACGGTGGACGCCACGCTGGACCTGCCGGAAACCGCCCCCGAGCTGCCCTGCTTTGGCGTACGGTTCGACACCGCGATGCCGCTGGATGCGGTAACCTGGCAGGGTCTGTCCGGCGAAACCTACCCCGACCGGTACAAAGGCGCCCGCTTTGGCCTGCATACCGAAGCCCCCCATATTCCCGGCTATCTGGTCCCGCAGGAGTGCGGCTGCCACTGGAATACCCGCCGGGCCGCACTGCGCCGGGGCAGCTGCATGCTGGAGCTGCAAGCCTGTGACGTGCCTTTTGGCTTCTCGGCGCTGCCCTGGACGCCGCAGCAGCTGGAGGCTGCCGCCCACCGGGAGGAACTGCCCGACCCGGTACGCACCACCGTTACCGTGTTTGGTGCCATGCGGGGTGTGGGCGGCATTGACAGCTGGGGCACCGATGTGGAACCGCCCTATCGCCTGACCGGCAGCCACCAGCAGTGCCGGTTTGGCATCCAGCTCACCGGCGAGACATTGTTGTAAGGGGGCCGCCGAATGGAATACAAACTGCTGATCACCGGGTTCGAGCCTTTTGGCGGGCAGAGCGTCAATCCCGCCTGGGAGGCGGTGGCCGCCCTGCCTGACCACATCGGCCCCTTTGCGCTGACCAGGCTGCAGGTACCGGTGGAGTTTGACCGTGCCGCCCGGTTGGCGCTGAATGCCGCCGAGGCTCTGCGTCCCGACGTGATCCTGTGCGTTGGGCAGGCGGGCGGCCGGGATGCTGTTACCCCAGAGGCTGCCGCGCTGAATCTGCGGGAGACGGAACAGCCGGACAATGCCGGACAGACACCGCAGGACCAGCCCTGTGTGCCGGGCGGGGAAAATGCGCTGTTCTCTTCCCTGCCGGTGCGGCGGATGGTGCAGGCCATCCGGGACGCCGGGCTGCCGGGAAAACTGAGCTGCTCGGCGGGAACCTACGTCTGCAATGACCTGTTGTACACTCTGCTGCACGCCTGCCGCGGCAGTCGCACCCGGGTGGGCTTTATCCATGTGCCCTTTTTGCCGGAACAGGCAAAGCCCGGCGTGCCCAGCCTGCCGCTGGCAGACACTGTTCGGGCGCTGACTGCCGCCATCCGGGCCATCGACCCGCTGTGAGGGAATGTATGATCCTGTATCACAAAATCCGGCCGGCGGTATTTCGCCGCCGGCCCAACCGATTTGTCGCCTGTGTCACCACCGGGGACGGTGCCGAACTGCGCGCCCATGTCAAAAACACCGGCCGCTGCGCGGAACTGCTGGTGCCGGGGGCCCGAGTCTACCTGGAGTTTTCGGACCGGCCGGGGCGGTCCACCCCCTGCGACCTGGTGGCAGTGGAAAAGTCCCTGCCCGGCGGCAGCCTGCTGGTCAACATGGATTCGGCGGCGCCCAACGCGGCGGCAGGTGAGTGGCTGGCCGCCGGCGGGCTTGGCCCGCTGGAACAGCTGCGGCCGGAGCAGACCTTTGGCGATTCCCGCTTTGACTTTGCCGCCCGGCAAGGCGGCCGCCCGGTGTTGGTGGAGGTGAAAGGCTGCACGCTGGAGCGGGCAGGGGTGGCGGCCTTTCCCGATGCGCCCACGCTGCGGGGGCTGAAACATGTGCGGGCGCTGACCGGCTATGCCCGGCAGGGCTGGCGCTGCTGCATACTGGTGGTGATCCAGATGGACCGGGTGGACCGTTTTTGCCCCAACTGGGCCACCCAGCCCGCCTTTGGGCTGGCCCTGCAGGAGGCTGCTGCCGCCGGTGTGGAGGTGCTGGCTATGGACTGTGCCGTAACCCCCACTTCCGTCACATTGCGGCGGCCGGTGCCGGTGGACCTGACCCCGCCTCCGGATCTGCGCTGAGCGGCCCGGCCTGCTCCGCCGCAGCCGCCTTGCCGGGCCATTCGTCCCGCTTGAATTTTCTTGACGGCCGCCCCAAAGGATGGTATAGTAATCTTTCCAAAATTGGTGAATCGATTCACGGCGGCCTGCACGGCTCCGCGCAGGCTGCATTCCAGCAAGTACTGGCAACCATATAAAATTGTAAAGGAAAGGGCTTTTCCATGGCTCATGAAGGAACCAAACTGAATGCCGCCCGCGCGTTTGAGTGCAGCGCGGCGGAAAAAATCTCTGCCGGCGATCGGCCAAGCTTTCACCTGACGCCGCTGACCGGCTGGATGAATGACCCCAACGGATTTTGCTGGTACAACGGCTGCTATCATCTGTTCTACCAGTACTATCCCTACGACACGGTGTGGGGCCCCATGCACTGGGGCCACGCCACCAGCACGGACCTGCTGCACTGGCAGTATCAGCCCTGCACCCTGGCGCCGGACACCATCCCCGACGGGATGGGCTGCTTTTCCGGCAGTTCGCTGCCCCTGCCGGACGGCCGCCTGCTTTTGATGTACACCGGCGTGACCGCAGATCCGCAGGGCGGCAAGAATCTGCAGGTCCAGTGTGTGGCCTCGGGTGACGGCATCGACTTTGTCAAGGAGGAAAACAACCCTGTCATCCCCCGCACCTTGCTGCCGGAGGGGTACAGCGCGGTGGATTTTCGCGACCCGAAGATCTGGTACGAGGGCGGCAGCTATTACTGTGCCGTTGCCAGCCGCCACACTGAGAACCTGGGCTCCGTGCTGCTGTTTGAAAGCCTGGACGCCCTGCACTGGAAGTTTGTGACCGTGCTGGATTCCAGCCGCGGCCAGTTGGGCAGAATGTGGGAATGCCCCGACTTTTTTGCTCTGGGCAATACCCAGGTGCTGCTGGTCAGCCCCCAGGAGGTGCAGGCCACCGCCGACGGCGAGTTTCACTGCGGCGACAATACCGCTGCGCTGCTGGGCAGCTACGACCGCACCACCCATGTGTTCACCCGCCGCAGTGTGCAGGCGGTGGACCAGGGGCTGGACTTTTACGCACCGCAGACCACCCTGGCCCCGGACGGCCGGCGAATCCTGGTGGGCTGGATGCAAAGCTGGGCCACCACCCCCACTGCGCCGCGCCGCCACACCTGGTTTGGCCGGATGTCTCTGCCCCGGGAGCTGGCTGTGCACAACGGCCGCCTGTGCCAGCAGCCGGTGCGGGAGATCGAAACGCTGTGGGCCGACGAGATCCGCCTGGAGGGCGTGACGGTGGCAGCCCCCACCGGGCTGCCCGGCATCGGCGGGCGCAGCCTGGACCTGACGGTGACGGTGGATGTTGCCGCCAGCCCCGACTGCCGCTGCTTTGCCCTGCGCTTTGCCGAAGGCGGCGGGCGGTTTGTGGAGGTCCGCTGTGACCTGGCAAAGGGCAGCCTGACCTTTGACCGCAGCTGCGGCGGCTGCCGGCGGGATATCCCCCATATCCGCACCCTCCCGGCCGTCCCCCGGGAGGGCCGGCTGACTTTGCGCCTGATCCTGGACCTCGACTGTGCCGAGCTGTTCCTGAACGGCGGCGAGCGGACAGTTTCCGCCCTGCTGGAGGCGCCGGCACAGGCGGCAGGCATCTCGTTCCGGGCTGAGGGAGGCCCTGTCCGGCTGACCGTGGTACAGCATACCCTGCGGTGATTGCCCCTGCGCTCTTTCTGTGATGCCTGCGGTGTGTCGCCTGGCGCGCTGACAGCCGCCTGACGCCGCCGGCGTTCCGCGGCGATTTCCCCGCCGTACCGGTTTTTCCTTTGGCAGACCGACTGCACTGTCGGGGGTACCGTAAGCAAGGCCTCCCCGCCCGGAAATCCGGGCGGGGAGGCCTTCTGTTTTTTCTTTTTAGGTTTGGGAATTTGCGGACTCTGTTTTATGGTTCGCGTGGCAGAGCCCCGCGCCGGGGCAGCCGGAGCACCCACCGCCGCAGCTGCAGCCGCCGCCCTTGTGGTGGACGCGGTTGTAAATGCCCTTGCCGATGATGTACGCCACGGCGCCAAAGATCAGCACAGCGATCAGGATGGTAGCAAACATAACGGGACTCCTTTCTTTGGGGACGATTTTCGCCCTTTACTTGGCGGCAGCCGCCATGCGGCTGGCCTTCAGGCTGCCCCCCTCCTGGTCCTCATAGGGGTTCTTGCGGAACAGCAGGTAAAGCAGGCCAATCAGGATGACAAGCGCCGCGACGGTGCCCGGGCCGAAGCTGACCTCGCCGGTGATCAGGCCGCCGAACTGGTAGACCATCAGCGACACGCAGTAGGCAAACACGCACATATACCCGATGGCGAAGGCGGTCCACTTGGGGTTGTTCATCTCCCGCTTGATGGCGCCCATGGCCGCAAAGCAGGGGGCGCACAGCAGGTTGAAGATCATGAAACTGTAGGCCGTCAGGGCGGTAAAGTGTGCCGGAATCATGCCCCAGATCTCATCGCCGTTCTCCGAGAGTTCGCCAAGATAGCCGAACAGCTGGCCGAAGGTGGCAACAACATTTTCCTTGGCGATCAAGCCGGTGACGGTGGCAACCGTGGCCTGCCAGTTGCCGAAGCCCAGCGGGGCGAAGATAAAGCTGACCGCGCCGCCGATGGAGGCCAGCAGGCTGGTGTTGTTATCCTCGACCATGCCGAAGGTGCCGTCGGTGAAGCCGAAGCCCTGCAGGAACCACAGCACAACGGTGGAGGCCAGGATCACCGTGCCGGCCCGCTTGATGAAGGACCAGCCGCGCTCCCAGGTGGCGCGCAGCACGTTGCCCCAGGCGGGGATGTGGTAGGCGGGCAGCTCCATGACGAAGGGGGCCGGGTCGCCGGCGAACAGCTTGGTCTTTTTCAGCATGATGCCGGAGACGATGATGGCCGCCACGCCGATAAAGTAGGCGGAGACTGCCACCAGCGTGCTGCCGCCGAAGATGGCGCCGGCAAACAGGCCGATAATCGGCATTTTGGCGCCGCAGGGGATGAAGCAGGTGGTCATAATGGTCATCTTGCGGTCGCGGTCATTCTCAATGGTGCGGGAGGCCATGACGCCGGGTACGCCGCAGCCGGTGCCCACCAGCATGGGAATGAAGCTCTTGCCGGACAGGCCGAACTTGCGGAAGATGCGGTCCATGATGAAGGCGATGCGGGCCATATAGCCCACGTCCTCCAGGATGGACAGCAGGAAGAACAGCACCAGCATCTGGGGCACAAAGCCCAGCACCGCGCCCACACCGGCCACGATGCCGTCATTGATCAGACTGAGCAGCCAGTCGGCACAGCCGATGGAGGTCAAAAAGCCCTCCACCGCCGGGGGGACGATCTCGGTGAACAGGACGTCGTTGGTCCAGTCGGTGGCCATGGTGCCGATGGAGATGGGGGTGCCGCCCATGGCGATGGCGTAGACCGCCGCCATGACCAGCACAAAGATGGGCAGCGCCGCAACGCGGTTGGTCACCACCCGGTCGATCTTGTCGGAGGTGGTCAGCGAATGGACGGCCCGCTTTTTGACCACCGCCTTCTGCACCACGCCGGCGATGTAGGCATAGCGCTGGTTGGTGATGATGCTCTCGGCGTCGTCGTCCAGTTCCTTCTCGCAGTCGGCGATATGCTGGTCGATGTGCCGGGCCAGGTCGGCGGGCAGGGCCAGCTGGGCCTGCACCTTCTCGTCCCGCTCAAACAGCTTGATGGCGTACCAGCGCAGCAGGCCCGGGTCCACCTTGTCCGAGATAGACTCCTCAATGTGAGCGATGGCATGCTCGACGCTGCCGGTAAAGACGTGGGGCAGCTCGGCGGTGCGGGGCTTTCCGGCCAGCTTGACAGCAGCCTCGGCGGCCTCGATGCAGCCCTCGCCTTTCAGGGCGCTGATGGTGTGCACCTCGCAGCCCAGGGCGGCGCCCAGCTTTTTCACGTCGATGCGGTCGCCGTTTTTGCGCACCAGGTCAATCATGTTGACCGCCATCACCACCGGGATGCCCAGCTCGATCAGCTGGGTGGTCAGGTAGAGGTTGCGCTCGACGTTGGTGCCGTCGATGATGTTCAGGATGACGTCCGGCTTCTCGGTGACCAGATAGCTGCGGGCCACCACCTCCTCCAGCGTGTAGGGGGACAGCGAGTAGATGCCGGGCAGGTCCTGGATGATAACATCATCGTGGCCCTTCAGGCGGCCCTCCTTTTTCTCCACGGTGACGCCCGGCCAGTTGCCCACATACTGGTTGGCGCCGGTCAGGTGGTTGAACAGTGTCGTCTTGCCGCAGTTGGGGTTGCCGGCAAGCGCAATTTTGATTGGCATGATAGATTCCTCCGTAATACACAAATCGTTGGCGAAAACGCGGCGGGAGACAACACCCCTTCCCCGCCCTCAGGCCAGCTCGATCATCTCTGCATCGGCCTTGCGGACCGAAAGCTCATAGCCGCGTACGGTCAGCTCCATGGGGTCGCCCAGGGGCGCCACCTTCTGGACCTTGAGCGTTGTGCCCTTGGTGATGCCCATGTCCATGATGCGCCGCTTGACCGGGCCCTCGCCATGCAGGCGCGCGACGGTGACCACCTCGCCCACCTTGGCATCCTTGAGTGTTTTCATCTTGCTTGCCTCCTCCTGTTTGTCAGATCATCACACGGTTGGCCATCTGCCGGTCCAGCGCCACGCGGCTGTCCTTGACCTGCAAGATCAGGCTGCCGCCCAGCGCGTTAACCACCGTGACCTGGCTGTCCACCACAAAGCCCATCTCCGCCAGGTGCTGGCGGACCTCGTCCTTGCCCGTGATTTTGCGAATGGTTACGGTTTCGCCCGGTTTTGCCATGGATAACGGCATCATGCGGGGCGCCTCCTTTCCCGTATGGCGCCCGGCCACCCGCTGCGGCGGGCCGGGCCTGTGTAGAAATAATTCGGTTCGCCTTGAAGTTTACCATTGCTAATGTTGGTTGTCAATAGCTAACATGCATTTTAGTTAGTTTTGGCTAATTTATAGGATGTACGGTTGTTAGGCGCTTCAAATTTCGTTAAAGTTGCGCATGGCAAACCACATTTGTTTTGCCGTTTTCCCCTCTTTCAGGGGGCAAATAACCCCACCGGGGGCTTTTTTCTGCCCGGCTTTTTTGCTATACTTATTCATCATAAAGTGGGCATGCCCCGGCTGCTGAAGCGCCGGGTCCGGCAGCAGCTCCGGCATGGCGCCCTCTGTCCTGATGGAATGTTTGCAGACCGAAGTCTGTTCCGCGTACCGCGATGACGCGCGCACAGGCTTCGCTTTTTTTGTATGCCCGCCGGAGGGGAGATTTTTATGCGAAAACGGGTTCTTTTTCCCCGGACAGCCCGGGTTGTACTGCGGCGGCTGGCGCTGATGATCCCGCTGCTGCTGGCCATCACACTGTTGTCCTTTGGGATGATGCGGCTGGCCGGCAGCGATGTGGTGCTGCAGCGGATGGAGAGCACCGGCACTGTGCTCAGCCAGCAGGCACTGGATGACGCCCGGGCCCAGCTGGGGCTGGACCGCCCTTTCTGGCAGCAGTATCTGCACTGGCTGTGCGGTGTGCTGCGGGGGGATATGGGGGTCAGCTATGTTTCCGGGCAGGAGGTGTTCTCCGCCATTGTGCAGCGGCTGCCTGCCACACTGCTGCTGGCTTCTCTGGCTGTGGCCATGACGGTGGTTATCGCTCTGCCGCTGGGTATTCTGGCAGCGGTGTGTCGGGGCAGGGCCATCGACTGGCTGCTGCGGGCGGCCAGCTTTGTGGGCGGCAGCCTGCCCAACTTTTTTGTGGCGCTGGTGCTGATGTACCTGTTTGCCATCCGACTGCGGCTGCTGCCGGTGATTTCCACCGGGGTCAACCTGACCAGCGCGCTGCTGCCGGCGCTGACATTGGCCATTGCCATGTCGGCCCGGTACCTGCGTCAGGTACGGGCCGCCGTGCTGGAGGAGCTGGCCCGCCCCTATGTGGCGGGGGCGTTGGCCCGCGGGGTACCTTTCTGCCGGGTGCTGTGGGGCAGTGTGCTGCGCTCGGCCTTGGGAACGCTGCTGACGCTGCTGGCGCTGTCCATCGGCAGCCTGCTGGGCGGCACCGCCATTGTGGAGTCCATCTTTTTGTGGGACGGGGTGGGCAAACTGGCTGTGGACGCCATCCAGATGCGGGACTACCCCATTATCCAGGCCTATGTGATGTGGATGGCCATCCTGTACAGCGTGCTGAACCTGGTCACCGACCTGGTCAGCCCGCTGCTGGACCCACGCCTGCGCGCCGGGGAGGCCCCCGCGTGAGCCGCCGGGCGTGCCGTGTCCGCCTGCGGCTGGGCGTTCTGCTGGTGCTGACCGCACTGTTGTTGCTGGCAGTGGTGTTTGCCCGGCAGATTTGCCCCTTCGATCCCTACGCCCACGACTACGCCGCCGCACTGCTGCCGCCCTGTCCGGCGCATCCCCTGGGCACCGACCAGTTTGGCCGGGATATGCTGGCCCGGGTTTTGGTGGGGGGCCAGACCAGCATCTTTTCCGCGCTGGGTCTGGTGGGCGTTCTGACCCTCACCGGCACTGCGGCGGGGTTGGTCTGCGGCTGGGCAGGCGGCCTGTGGGACACCTTGCTGATGCGCCTGGCTGATCTGTGTCTGGCCTTTCCCGGGCTGGTGGCAGCACTGGGCATTGCAGCGCTGGCCAACGGAGGCAGCGCCGGCGCAGTGCTGGCACTGGCGGTGATCGGCTGGCCCAAATATGCCCGGCTGGTGCGCAGCCACACCTTGACCCTGCGGGACAGTGATTTTGTGGCCGCCGCCAAGCTGGCAGGGGAATCCCCCGCCTTTGTTGTGGTGCGGCATATCCTGCCCAATCTGGCCGGGCCGGTGCTGGTGACCGCCGCGCTGGACGTGGGCACCAGCATGATGGAACTGGCTGGGCTGTCCTTTCTTGGCCTGGGGGCACAGTCCCCCGCCGCCGAGTGGGGCAGCATGATGAGCGGCAGCCGCAGTATGCTGCAGCTGTATCCCTGGGTGTTGCTGGCACCGGGCCTGGCCATCTTTCTCACCACAGCGCTGTTCAATCTGCTGGGGGATGCCGTGCGGGATGTTCTGGCCCCGGAGCAGAACACCGCCGGCTGACCCCGGCCCCATAAGGGACAGGAATCTATGAAACGGATCATTTCTCTATTCTGCCTGCTGCTGGCCTGCTGCCTGCTGGCCGGGTGTGCCGCCCGGGCAGCTGCACGCCGGCCGGGCACCTTTGCGCTGGGGGACCCCTCCTTCAGCGCGGAACATGAGATCAACGGCATCGACCCTCATAACGCCTACTCGGGCTGGGCCTGTATCCGCTACGGTATTGGCGAGACACTGTTTCGCTACTCCGACCGGATGGAAGTGCAGCCCTGGCTGGCCTCCGGCTATGAGCGGCTGGACAGCAATACCTGGCGCATCACCCTGCGGGACGGCGTCCGTTTTACCAGCGGCCGGATGCTGGACGGCGCCGCGGTGAAGGAGTGCCTGGAGCATCTGATCCGGGTGCATGACCGGGCCCGCGCCGATCTGAAGATTGCCGGCATCCAGGCCGATGGTCAGACAGTAACCATCACCACCGCAGAGCCAAATCCGGCGCTGCTCAACAATCTCAGCGATCCCTATGGCTGCATCATCGACCTGCAGGCCACCACAGCGGACGGTCTGGTGGCGGGCACCGGCCCCTACCGTGCGGTGGAAATGCTGCCCGGCCAGCGGCTGGAACTGGAACCCAATCGGGACTACTGGGACGGCACACCCCAGATGGAGCACATCACAGTGCGTACCATCTCAGACGGTGACACGCTGACCATGGCGCTGCAGGCCGGTGAGATTGATGCCGCCTATGGCCTGCCCTTCCTCAGCCTGCCCATATTTCAAAACGGGGGGTACACCATCAGCAGCGCCGCTACCAGCCGGGTGCTGTTTGTTGCCATGAACTTTTCCAGCCCGGTCCTGCAGCAGCAGGAGGTACGCCGGGCCGTCGCCATGGGCATCGACAAGCAGAGCTTCGCCCAGGTGCTGCTGGGCGGCAACGGACAGGCAGCGGCGGGTCCCTTTCCCGCCGGGTTTGCCTTTGGCGGCGGCGTTGCGGCGCCGGAGTATGACCCGCAGGCCGCCTGTGCGCTGCTGGAGCAGGCCGGCTGGGTGGACACCGACGGCGATGGCATTCGGGAAAAGGACGGCCAGCAGTTAACTCTCCGTTGGCTGACCTATCCCAGCCGCCAGGAGCTGCCCCTTCTGGCCGAATCCGCCCAGGCAACGCTGCGGCAGATCGGCATAGAGGTGTCGGTGCTGTCCACCGCCAGCCACACCAGTCTCCGTGCCGACCCGGAGGCCTGGGATATGTACGCCAGCGCGCTGGTCACCGCCCCCACCGGGGACCCCGCCTACTTTTTTTCCAGCTGCTGCCTGGATGGCTCTTCCGCCAACCACGGCGGTTATCACAGCGATGCGCTGGAAGCGCTGGCCGGGGAGCTGGCCGCCACCTTTGACACCGGCCGCCGCAACCGGCTGGCGGTGCAGATGCAGCAGCAGATCCTGGACGACGATGCCTACATCTTTTGCGCCCACCTGGAGATGAATCTGGTGGCCCGGGCGGGGGTAACGGGGCTGACTGCCCATCCCTGCGATTATTACGAGATCACAGCGGCATTGCAGGTGGAGTGAGGAGAGCCTATGGAACCACTTTTGCAGTATGATGGGGTGACGGTACGCTACGGCGGCCGCCCGGTGGTGCAGAATGTGAGCTTTGCCCTGGCCCCCGGCCAGCTGCTGGCCATAGTGGGGGAATCGGGCAGCGGCAAAAGCACGCTGCTGCGGGCCGCCATGGGGTTGTTGGGCCCGGGCGGGCAAGCCAGCGGCAGCATCCGGTTTTCCGGCCGGGAGCTGGTGGGGCTGCCGTCCCGGGCCATGCAGCGGCTGCGGGGCGGCGGGATCGGCATGGTGTTTCAGGATGCGGGTGCGTCGCTGTGTCCGGTGCGGACCATCGGCAGCCAAGTGTATGAGTGCCTTTCCGCCCGGGAGCGCCTGACCCGCCGGGAGGCCTGCCGCCGGGCGCTGGAGCTGTTTGCCCGGCTGGACCTGCCGGACGGCTCCCGCCTGTGGCGCAGCTATCCCTTTGAGCTGTCCGGCGGGATGCAGCAGCGGGTCAGCATTGCCATGGCGCTGCTACTGCGCCCGGCAGTCCTGCTGGCCGACGAGCCCACCAGCGCGCTGGACACCCTGGCCCGCCGGCAGGTGGTGGGCGAGCTGCAGCGGCTGCGCACACTGACCGAAACAGCGCTGGTGGTGGTAACCCACGACATCGGCACTGCGGCGGCGTTGGCCGACCACATACTGGTTCTGCACCGCGGCCGCGTGGCGGAGCAGGGCCCGGCCGCCCCCCTGCTGCGCCACCCCGACAGCGAAATCACCCGCCGGCTGCTGGCCGCCGTACCGCGGCTGCACCGGCCCGTTCCCGAGGTAAAACCATGTCCAACCGATTGCTGACTGTGGAACATTTGAGCAAGAGTTTTCCCCGCCGGGACGGCAGCCGGCAGGAAGCGGTGCGGGATGTGAGTTTCCAGCTGGAGCAGGGCGAAACGCTGGGCATTGTGGGCGGTTCCGGCAGCGGTAAGAGCACACTGGCCCGGTTGGTGACACGGCTGATCGCCCCCGACGCCGGGCGTATTCTGCTGGCAGGGCAGGACATCACCCGGCTGAAAGGCCGGCCGCTGCGGCAGGTACAGTGCCGGATGCAGATGGTGTTTCAGTCTCCGGCAGGCTCCTTTGATCCGCGGCAGACGCTGGTTCATGCCGTGGCCGAGCCCTTGTGCTGCCAGGGGATGCCCCGCCGCCTGGCTGTGGGGCGGGCCCGAAGTTTGCTGGAGCAGTGCGGCCTGCCCGCCGATCTGGCGGACCGCCGCCCCGGCCAGGTGAGCGGCGGGCAGTGCCAGCGGGCGGCCATTGCCAGAGCGCTGACTATTGGGCCGCGCCTGCTGGTGTGCGACGAAGCCACCAGCGCCCTGGATGCAACGGTACAACAGCAGATTTTGGATCTGCTGAGACAGCTGCGCAGCCAATGCGGGCTTGCCTTTTTGTTTATCTGCCACGATTTGGCGGTGGTGCAGCAGTTCTGCGACCGGGTTTTGGTGCTGCATGGAGGCCGGATGGTGGAGGACGGCCCGGTGGCGGAGGTGCTTGCCCATCCCCGGAACGCCTACACCCGGGCGCTGATCGACGCCGCCTGGTGACGGGCGTCCAGACATTGGGGTCGGCGCGGTTCAAATTTTGGCTGAATCTTCCGGCGAAACCAGGCCACGAAAAGGCAAAAAAACAGGACGGCCGGTCCCTGCCGGCAGGAATATTCCTGCTGTCGGGACCGGCCGTCCTGTTTTATGAAGGATGAGGATTGAGACAGATTGTTTGCCTTAAAAATAGCGGAAGAAGAAGAAATACAACACCGCCGCAAATACCGCGAAAACCACCAGCAAGGCAGGGATAAAAACAATCAGCGCAGCCAGAATCATGGCCAGGCGGTCATTCTTTTCCAGCGGGGCCTCCTTCAGCGTCTCTTCAAAACGCTTTTCAGCTTCCTTCTGGTTGGTCAGAACACGCTTGAGCTTTTTCTGAAAAAACATGGCTGGCTTCCTTTCTGGTCATGCCTTCCGGTTGATCTGGCGGGGGCAGATTACTCGATCACTTCGCCGGTGGGGGCGTTATTCTCGTGCAGCGGGAAATGGCAGGCCACCCAGTGGTCCTTGCCGATTTCACGCCACTCGGGCACCTCGTGCTTGCACTTTTCCTGGCAGTAACGGCAGCGGGTATGGAACTTGCAGCCCTCCGGCGGATTGACCGGGCTGGGGATATCGCCCTCCAGCAGGATGCGCTCACGGCCGCCGTTATTTTCCTCAGTGGTGGGGATGGCGGAGAGCAGCGCCTCGGTGTAGGGATGCAGTGTGTCGCTGAACAGATCCTCGGCGTTGGCCAGCTCCACCAGATTGCCCAGGTACATGACGGCGATGCGGTCGCTGATATACTTGACCACGCTCAGGTCATGGGTGATGAACAGGTAAGTCAGGCCCGCCTTCTTTTTCAGGTCGGACAGCAGGTTCAAAATCTGGGACTGGATGGACACGTCCAGGGCCGAGACCGCCTCGTCACAGACAACAAACTTGGGGCGCAGCGCCAGGCTGCGGGCAATGCCGATACGCTGCCGCTGGCCGCCGGAGAACTGGTGGGGGTAGCGGTTGAACATATAGGTGTCCAGACCGCAGTCCTGCATGACCTGGAAGATGTACTCCTTCATGGCGGGGTCGTTCTTCTTGAAGATCTTGTGGGAGGTCAGACCCTCACCGATGATCTGACCCACCGTCATGCGGGGGTTCAGGGAGGAATACGGATCCTGGAAGATCAGCTGCAAATCCTTGCGCAGCACACGCATCTGTTCCGGGGTCTGCTTTTTCAGGTCAATGGCCTGGCCGTCCTTGTGGTAGATGATATCGCCATGGGTCTGGGGATACAGCTGCAGGATGGTACGGCCCAGGGTGGACTTGCCGCAGCCGGACTCGCCGACCAGGCCCAGCGTCTCGCCCTCGTAGATGTCCAGGGTGACGCCGTCATTGGCGCGCACATAGCGCTGCTTTTCCCGGATTTTGGTCTTTTTCACCGGAAAGTACTGCTTCACATCGCGGACTTCCAGAAGTACTTTGCGGTTATTGTTCTCATTTTGCATTCTGTTGTCTCACCGCCTTTTCCGCATAGAAGCAACGTACCAGATGGTTGGGGCCGACCTCGGTCAGGGCCGGTTCCTCCTCCAGGCATTTCTGGGTGCAGTACTTGCAGCGGGGCGCAAACTTGCAGCCCTTGGGCAGGTACAGGGGGTTGGGCACCGCACCGGGGATGGCATCCAGCCGCTTGCCCTTGGGGGTGTTCAGCCGGGGGATCGAGATCATCAGGCCCTCGGTGTAGGGATGGGAGTAGACCGACTTGTGGAAGATCTCGTGGGCGTCGGCCTTCTCGACGATCTGGCCGCAGTACATGACGGCCACCTCGTCAGCCATCTCGTGGATAACGCCCAGGTCATGGGTGATGAACAAAATCGAGGTGCCCATCTGGCGTTTCAGGTCGTTCATCAGCTTCAGGATCTGGGCCTGGATGGTCACGTCCAGGGCGGTAGTGGGCTCATCCGCGATCAGCAGCTTGGGCCGGCAGGCCAGCGCCATGGCGATCATGACACGCTGGCGCATACCGCCGGACAGCTGGAACGGGTACTGTTTGGCCACACGCTCCGGGTTGGGGATTTTGACATCCGCCAGCAGAGAGACCGCCTTGGCGCGGGCTTCCTTTTTGGACATATTCTGGTGGATGGTCAGCACCTCACCGATCTGACGCTCAACCGTGAACACCGGGTTCAGCGAGGTCATCGGCTCCTGGAAGATGACCGAGATCTCGTTGCCGCGGATGTGGTACATTTCCTTGTCGGTGCAGTTGAGAATATCGCGGCCGTTAAAGGTCACGCTGCCGCTGTCGATCCAGCCGTTGCCGTCCAGCAGCTTGATAATGCTCATGGCAGAGACAGACTTGCCAGAGCCGGATTCGCCGACGATGCCCAGCGTCTTGCCCGCATCCAGCGAGTAGGTGACGTCGTTGACCGCCTTGACGATACCCTTCTTGGTTTTGAAGAAGGTATGCAGATTTTTAACCTCCAGCAAACTCATACGTCAATCACCTCTCCTTCGATTTCGGGTCAATGGCATCGCGCAGGCCGTCACCCACACAGTTGATGCTGATGGTGCAGATGCCGAACGCGATGGACGGGAACAGCCAGCGCCACCAGTAGTTCTCGATGACCTGACCATTCTGCGCACCGTTGAGCATGTTGCCCCAGGTGGCGTTGGGCTCGGTGACACCGAAGCCGATGAAGGACAGGGAGGACTCGGTCAGCATGCAGGTGGCGAAGTCCAGCGTGGCATTGACAATGATGACGGTGATGATGTTGGGCAGGATGTGCCGCAGGATAATGCCGAACTCCTTGACGCCCAGCGCCTTGGCGGCGGTGACAAACTCCTGCTCACGCTCGGCCAGCACGCTGCCGCGGACCAGGCGGGCAATGCCGGGCCAGGACAGCAGGCCCAGAATGAACATGATCAGGATGATCTTTTGCGTCTGGTCAATGCTGTTGCCCAGGATACTGGACAAAATGATACAGAACGGAAGGAACGGGATGGAGGAGACGATCTCGGTCAGGCGCATCATCAGGTTGTCCACCTTGCCGCCCTTGTAGCCGGAGATGCCGCCCACCAGAACGCCGATGACGGTGGAGATGATGACCGCGATAAAGCCGACGGTCATGGTCATGCGGCCGCCCACCAGCAGGCGGCGGAACAAATCGCGGCCCAGCTGGTCGGTGCCCATCAGGTAGCCGTCCAGGCCCCAGCCCTCGGCATGGCCGTTCTCATCGATGGCGTAGCTGCCGTAGTAGCCGGCCGAGATGGTGGTCACAGCGCTGTCAAAGGAGGGAGCATCGCACTGGTTGAAGTTGTCGTTGCCCCAGGTGTAGACGGTGCCGTCATCCAGGATGGCGGTGTAGTGGTAACGGCCGCCTTCGATGTCGGTGACATGGCCCTGGATCTCCTCGGGCACGTCCATGGACCCGTTGACGTTGTTGCCCCAGGTGTAGACGCGGCCGTCGCTGGTCAGCGCCGCGGCGCTCTCGTCAGACAGGGCGATATCGATCGTGTTGCCCTGGATTTCCTCCGGCACGTTGGTGTAGGAGGAAGCCTTGTTGGACAGGGGGACCACCTCGCCGTCGTTGGTCAGCGCGATGACGATGTTGGTGTTGTCCTCAAACTGGGCAATGTTGCCCTGCACCCCTTCGGGGAAGTAGATGTTCAGCAGATAGGCGCTGCCCCAGTTGTACAGGCGGCCCGACTCGGTCAATGCCAGCGAGAACTGGTACCCGGCCGAGATCTGCTTGATGGGCGAGGTGTTCATCTTCAGCTCGATGGGCAGGCTGGCCAAACCCATACGGTCATTGCCCCAGGTGAAGATCTCGTTGTCCTCGTTGACGGCGACCACATGGTCCAGGCCGGCCGAAATCATGGTCAGCTTGCCCATCTCATCGCTGGAGGGGATGTTCTTCAGCTTCTCGGTGGGGAAGGTGCCCCACTCGTAAACGTTGCCGTCGTTGTCAATACCAACGGAGAAGGTACTGCCGGAGGAGATCGCCTTGGCGTTGTTCTTCAGGCCGTCGGGAATCTTCAGCATGCCAAAACCGGGGGCCACGTTGGCCTGGGTGACATCCTGATAGTTGAGTTCAATCGGGAAGAAGAACGGCAGGATCATGCAGCACAGGAAGACGACGATGAATGCGCAAAGGCCGATCATCGCGATCTTGTCGCGGATGAAGCTGCCCACCACCATGCGCATGGGGCTTTGCATCAGCTCCTCATCCTGCTCCTGCTGGGGCATACCGCCCATCACCATGCGCTCGGCCGCTGCGGCGGCGGTGGATTTCCTGCCGGCGTCTTTCTTTTTCTTTGCCATAGTCAGGAACCTCCTTAGTTTTCAAGCCGGACCCGCGGGTCGACGATGGTGTAGGCGATGTCCATGATGACATTGCCGGCCAAAGACAGAATGACGTAGAACATCTGCAGCGTCAGAACCAGCGCAAAGTCGCGCTGCATCAGCGAGTCGATCAGCATTTTGCCAAGGCCGTTCCACAGGAAGACGCTCTCGATGACGATGGAGCCGCCGAACAGAGAGACCACCCAGGCCGTGGCAATCGTGACGATGGGGATCAGGGCATTGCGGAAGGCATGGACGTAGATGACCGTCTTTTCCTTCAGGCCCTTGGCCCGCGCCGTCTTGATATAATCCATGCGCAGCACGTCGATCATCTCGGCGCGGACATAGCGGGTGATGCTGCCGATACCCGAGATGGACATGACGATGACAGGCAGCGCCATGTGCCACAGCGTATCCAGCACAAATGCCATTCCGGTGCCCGTAAAGCCCGGGCTGCGGATACCGCTGATGGGGAAGATCGGGATCTTGACCGCGAAGGCGAAGATGAACAGCAGCGCGATGATGAAGCTGGGCAAACTGTAACCCACAATCGTGATAACCTGCACAAACTTGTCAAAGACAGTGTTCTTGTGCACGGCGGTTGCAATGCCCAGCGGGATCGAGATGGCAAACACCACGATCATAGAGGCAGCGTTGAGCATCACGGTGTTGAGCATCGGGGTGCCGATGACCTGGATAACCTGCTGCTTGTACTGGGTAGAATAGCCAAAATTGCCGGTGAGCATGTTGCCGATCCAGATCAGATACTGGATCACCAGGGGCTTGTCCAGGCCAAGCTGCTGGCGGGTGCGGTTATACAGCTCAAGATAATCGTCCGGCCGCATATTGTTCTTCGAGTCGCCCAGCATCATGGTGACAGGATCACCGGGCATGGACTTGTAGATGAAGAACATCAAGATTGAGATGATAAAGAATACGAAAACGATATAGACAAGACGTCGGATCAGGTACCTGCCTTTGCCCATTCGGTTTCCCCCCCATTTCCTAAAAAAGCCGGCGGCCCCCCGGCAAGAGGGGGACCGCCGGAACTAAGAGTTCAATTTTACAGGTTCAAAATGTCGAGATTATTCGGCAACCCAGGCATCCAGGACAGCCAGCTCCCAACCCCAGATGGAAGAAGGATCCCAGCCCTGCAGCTTGGTGTTGTAGAAGTCGTAGTACTCATCAGAGTACAGGGGGATGTCAGGCATCTTGTCGTTCCAGACCTTGATGTAATCGCGCCAAGCGGTCAGCCAGGTCTCGGTATCGTCATAGGGGATGCTCTTCAGAGCGTTGGCGGCAGCCTCCAGCTCGGGATCCTTGATCCAGTTGGCGTTGTAGCCGCTGCCCATGTAATTCTCGTCGCTGGTGTAGTAGTACCAGGGGGAGTTGGCAGTGGCAAAGCCGGTGGCCAGGTTGTACATGTTGTACATCGTGTCGCCCTGATGATCGATGCAGCTGAACAGGGTGGAAACGTCCATGGTGGTGGGCACCAGCTCCATGCCGGCCTTAGCCATGTTGGTGGGCAGCATGGTGGCCAGCAGGTCGGAGACGGGGTTGCCCTCGGAGTTGGCCCAGGTGATCTGCAGAGGAACGATCTCGCCGTCCACTTCCTTGTAACGGGTGCCGGTGCCGGAATACTCGGAACCGTCAGCGTTCAGGGTCCAGCCGTCCTCTTCCAGCAGCTGCTTGGCAGCGTCGATGTTGACCTCGTAGCTGTTCAGGTTCTCAGTCAGCCAGTCGATGGAGTCCTGATACTCCCACTGGGCCAGGCCGTAAGCGGCGTTGACAACAGCGCCGTAGCCGCCGGTGTACTGGCGGGCGAACTCGTTGCGGTCCAGGCAGTAGGCGATGGCCTTGCGGACGTTCGCGCTGTCAGTGGGGAAGATGCTGCAGTCAAACTCCAGCTTGCCGTAACCGTTGCGGTAGTAGGAGCTGTCAGCAACAGCACCCTCTTCCACCAGGTCAAGGCCGGCATTGATGGTATCGCCGCCGGAGCACTGGAACAGCAGGTCAACAGAACCAGCTTCCAGCTCGTTCATCATGGTGTCGCTGGAGACGGTGCGGATGACCAGGTTCTCGATGACGGGCTTGACACCGCGGTAATCGCCGGCGTAGTTGGGGTTGACGGTCAGCACAGCCTCACGGCTGGAGGTGTCGTAGCTGGTCAGGGTGTAGGGACCGCAGGTCGGGTTGGGATGATAGCGGTAGCCGGTGGCGGGATCGTTGATGGTCTTCTGCAGCAGCTCGGCGCTGAAGTCGCCGGTGATGCGGGCGCCATCCTCGGTATCCTCAACATCGCAGTCCGGAGCGATCACGCTCATCGGACGGGGTGCCAGGCTGGCGTAGGTGATGTCGTAGTGGTTGGGCAGCTCCTCAGCGGCGATGGTGACCGAGTAGGTCATATCGTCAACCAGGTGCACACCGGCGAAGGTGTCGCTCTCACCGGAGGAGTACTCGGGCCAGCCAACCAGAACAGACAGGCCGGTGTTGCTGTAACCGTCCAGGCTGCCCATCTCGTCGCTGTTCTCCAGCAGGGCGGCAAAGACATAGTCCTTGGCGGTGATGGGGGTGCCGTCGCTCCAGACCAGGCCGTCGTTGATGGTGACGGTGTAGGTCTTGGTGCCATCCTCGTTCTCAGTCTCCTCGTGGGAAGCAACGACGGTGGGGTCGAACTCAAACTCGCCATCCTTGGTGAAGGCAACTGTGCCGTAGCCGTGGATCAGGCTGTACATGGCGTAGTTGGTGGCGGCGTTGTTCATGCCGGCATCGTAGAAGTCGTTCTCGACCGGGGTGATGGTGCCGATGACCAGCTGGCCAGTCGGCTCGGTGGGACGGGTGCTGGTGGTTTCCGCCGTAGCACCGCTCTCCGCAGTCGAAGCCTCAGAGGCTTCGGACGAAGAGGAGTTGTTGGTGACAGCTTCCTGGCCGCCGCAGGCTGCCAGAGAGACTGCCATCGTCCCCGCCAGCAGCAGGGATGCAATCTGTTTTGCTTTCACGTGTGTGTCTCCTTCCTCATAAATGCTATCTAAACATTTTCTTTGCCGCCGACCTGTTCTTTTTACACAAACAAGTTCCAGTACCTGTTTGTGAGTGAAAACCATGTCAAAACGGTGACAGAAATATGAATAGCTTATATATTCTAGCAAGAACCTGTTAAAACGTCAAGGTTTTTTCGGAAAGGCTGAAAGAATATACAAAATCAGCCTTCAAAATTCAGCAACATTCACCACAAAGTTCAGGAATTTTCACAATCCTGTACGCTGTGTAAAAACAGGCATGCCACAGCCGGCCTTACCGGATGCCGGTCAGGTCGAAATTGTCCAGCCAGGTGCTGGCCGCCTGGCAGACGGTGCGCAGGCAATCCTCCTCAAAGGGGCTTTCCAGGCCGGCGTTTTTCAGCAGTTCGGTGAACACTCTGGTGCCGCCCTGCCGGGTATAAGCCATATAGTGGGCCCAGGCGTCCTTGGGGTCCTTCTGGATCATGGCCCAGAACTCCAGCGAGACGGTCTGCGCCAGGCAGTAATCAATATAATAGAAGGGGCTGGAATAGATGTGGTGCTTCTGCTGCCAGCTCTCGCCGTCGCCGTAGAAGGGAATCTCGCCATCCAGCCGCAGCCAGGGCATATAGATGCCCAGCAGGCGCTTCCACTCGGCATGGCGCTGGGCGGGGGTCAGGTCGGGCTTCTCATAGGCAATGTGCTGGAAGTGGTCCACCGCGGTGCCATAGGGGATGAAGGTCAGCGCCGATGCCAGATGGCTGTACCGGAACTTGGCCGCATCGGCGCCGAAGAAGTCCTCCGCCCAGGGCCAGGCGAAGAATTCCATCGACATCGAGTGACACTCGCAGGCCTCCATGGTGGGCCAGGTATACTCCATGGGGACGCGGTCGCGGTTCATCCAGGCAGCAAAGGCATGGCCGGCCTCGTGGGTGACCACCTCCACATCGCCCTGGGTGCCGTTGAAGTTGGCAAAGATGAAGGGCACGTTGTAGTCAGGCAGCGAGGTGCAGTAGCCGCCGTCCTCCTTGCCGGGGGTGGACAGCACATCCAGCAGCTTGCCGTCCAACATGGTGCGGAAAAACTCGCTGGTCTCGGGGGAAAGTTCATCATAGAACTTTTTGCCTGTGGCCAGGATGTCGTCGGCGGTGCCCACCGGGCGGGGGTTGCCGGAGCGGAACATCAGCGCCTCATCGGCATAGCTCAGGGGGTAGGCAACGCCCAGCCGCTCAGCCTGGGCGCGGCGGATGCGGTCGGCCACCGGCACCAGGTACTTGACCACTGCGGCGCGGAACTTTTCAATGTCCGCCTTGGTGTAGCAGTTGCGCTGCATACGGTAGTAGCCCAGGGTTGTGTAGCCCTCATAGCCCAGCTTTTTGCCCATGGCATCCCGCAGGTGGACCAGCTTGTCATAGATCTCGTCCATTTTGGGCTGGTTCTGCTTGAACCAGCGGCCCTCGGCCTTCCAGGCTTCCAGGCGGCGGGCATCGTCGGCACAGGTCTTGTAGGGGGACAGCTGGCTCAGGGTATAGACGCCGCCCTCAAAGGGGATCTGGGCGCTGGCCAGCAGCTTCTCGTATTCCTGGGCCAGGTCGTTCTCCTGCTGCATTTCGGGAACGATCTCGGGCGAGAACGCCTTGCGGGCAATCTCGGCGTTTGTGAACATCAGGTCACCGTACTCAGCGGCAAAGTCGGCACGGTAGGGGCTTTCCAACATGGCGGCAGTGAAAGCGTCGCCGCAGGTCTGGATCTCGGGAGCCGCGGCGTTCCAGAACTTTTTCTCCTCATTGTAAAAGGCATCGCGGGTGTCGATGCTGTGGCGGATGCTGGCCAGGGTAGCCTGGGTCTGGATATGCTTTTCCAGCTCTTCCTTGTCCAGGAAGGCGGCGCGGGCATCGGCATAGCTGCCGGCGGCGCGCAGGCGGGCGGTGATGGCGTTGTACTCTGCTTTCAGGGCGTCCAGGTCGGGGCGCTGGTAGGGCATTTCGGCAAAGGTCATGGCAATTTCTCCTCTTCGCGGTAAATTCAGCAGCCGGACGGCCGGGCAGGCACGGCCCGGAGGCCGGGCGGCGGCTTTTTGACTGTCTGCATTATACCACACAGGGCAAAAAAATACACGCCCTCCGCAGGCAGAGCTTGCCTGCGGAAGGCGTGCACCATTGCACGATAGAATAAGTAAGATAAAATCAGCAGCAGACCGCTTAGTTTGCCTTGATCATGTCGCGCATGACCGCCAGCAGGTGCTCGGCGTCCAGGCCGTAGTCGGCCAGGACCTGCCAGGCCGGGGCCGAGTGGCCGAACTGATCCGGCACACCCACACGGCGGACGGTGGTGGGCAGCTTTTCGCTGAGCAGCGAACAGACAGCCTCGCCCAGGCCGCCGATGACGCTGTGCTCCTCCACCGTCAGGATCTTTTTGCAATCCCGGGCGGCGCGCAGGACCAGATCCTCATCCAGCGGCTTGATGGTGGGCATGTTGATGACCCGCACCGCAACGCCCTGCTTTTTCAGCTTGAGGGCGGCTTTGAGCACCTCGCCGGTCATCAGGCCGGTGGAGATCACCGCCAGGTCAAACCCGTCGGTGAGCTGCTCGCCCTTGCCGATCTCGAAGTGGTAGTTCAACTCATCGTGGAACACCGGCACCGGCAGGCGGCAGAAGCGCATATAGACAGGCCCCTTGTACCGGTAGGCGGCTTTGACAGCAGCCCGGGCCTCCACATCATCGGCAGGGCAGATCACCACCATACCGGGGATGGCGCGCATCAGGGCGAAGTCCTCGATGCACTGGTGGGAGGCGCCGTCCTCCCCCACCGACAGGCCGCCGTGGGTGGCGCCGATCTTGACGTTCAGGTGGGGGTAGCCGATGGAATTGCGGATCTGTTCAAAGGCACGGCCGGCAGCAAACATGGCAAAGCTGGAAGCAAACGGCACATAGCCGAAGGTGGACAGGCCCGCTGCCACGCCGATCATATTCTGCTCGGCGATGCCGCACTCAAAAAAGCGGCTGGGGTAAGCGTCCCGGAACAGGCAGGTCTTGGTGGAGACCGACAGGTCCGAGTCCAGGACCACCAGGTCATTGCAGCCGGCGTCGGCCAGTTCCAGCAGTGCACGGCCGTAGCTGTCGCGGGTGGCGATCATTTTCGGTTCCGACATCAGCGCTGCGCCTCCTTCTCCAACACATCATATTCCTGGCGAAGCTCCGCCATGGCCTTTTCATACTGCTCGTCGTTGGGGCCTTTGCCGTGCCAGTCCACGGCATTTTCCATAAAGCTGACGCCCTTGCCCTTGGTGGTGTGCAGCAAAAAGCAGGTGGGCTTGCCGCTGCCGTGGGCGCGGTCAAACAGGATAAACGCCTGTTCCAGCTCCGTCATCGAGTTGCCGTTGCAGATGATGGTGTTGAAGCCGAAGGCATCCATCTTCTGGTCCAGCGGCTCCGTGGACATGACAGTGTTGGTGGCGCCGTCAATCTGCAGGTTGTTCACATCCACCATAATGCACAGGTTGTCCAGCTTGTAGTGGGATGCCAGCATAAAAGCCTCCCAGCACTGGCCCTCGTTCAGCTCACCGTCACCCAGCAGGGTAAAGACGTTGATGTTGGCGCCCTGCAGCCGGGCTGCCAGCGCCATGCCGCAGGCAGCGGACACACCCTGGCCCAGGCTGCCGGTGGACATATCCACACCGGGCACTGTGTTCATATTGGGGTGGCCTTCCAGATAGCTGCCGTCCTGACGCAGGGTGGTCAGATCCCGCACCGGGAAAAAGCCCCGTTCCGCCAAAACCGAGTACAGGCAGGGTGCCGCATGGCCCTTGGACAGCACAAAGCGGTCGCGGGTGGGGTCCTGCGGATTCTCGGTATCCACATTCATAACCTTGAAGTAGAGATAGGTCAGCACGTCGGCGGCGGACAGGCTGCCGCCCGGGTGGCCGCTTTTGGCGCTGTGCGTGGCCTCAATAATGCCCATACGCACACGGGTCGCAGTCATTTTCAGCTGCAACACTTCAGCTTTTGTCATAACGCTTCCTCCAGATGACCAGGATTTGTAGAAAGAGAAACGATGAAAGGGCGGCGTCCGGCCCCCGGCACGCCGCAGACGCTGCGCCGCGCGCAGCAGGGCACACAGGCCCGCAAGGTGCCGCCCGCCCCACGGTCGCCCGGCAACAGGCCGGGCCCCGCCTTTTGGGGCGCTGTGCAGACACCGCTACTTCTGTATTATACACGCAAACCTTGGCATATCGCAACAGGTTTTTTACAAAAAGTGCAGGCTTTTTGCCGCGAACACGGTCGGTTTTCGCCGAAATAGGGCAGGTTCCTGCCAAATATTGGGAACTGTTCCTTGCGGTTCAGTCACAGCCGCCGCAGTCGGCGCAGTCACTGCCGGGCACCGGGGCCTCGTCCCCGATGCGGGCGCCGCCCAGCGCCGGGTCCATAGCCTCAGCCACTTTCAGCATCAGTGCGCACTCGATGCGCTTGCGGAACAGCTTGCAGCCGTACTCGTAAACGCCGTGGATGTCGCCGGTGGCGTGCAGGGCGTTGGCCGCGCAGCCGCCCGCGCAGTACAGGCGCGCCCAGCAGTCGGCGCAGTCAGGGCGGGCATAGACGTTGCACAGCTTGAACTCGTCCCGCAGGGCGGTGTTGGTCACGCCGTCCCAGACGTTGCCCAGCTTGTAGGCGGGGTCGCCCACAAACTGGTGGCAGGGGTACAGGTCGCCCCAGGGGGTGACAGCCATGTACTCGGTGCCGGAGCCGCAGCCCGAGATCCGCTTGTAGATGCAGGGGCCGTGGGCCAGGTCGATCATGTAATGGTAGAAGGTGATGGGCTTGCCCGCCTTCTCGCGCCGGAGCATATCCTTGGCCAGCAGCTCGTACTGGTCAAACAGCACCGGCAGGTCGGCGTCGGTCAGGGCCTCGGGGCTGCCGGCAGCGCCCACCACCGGCTCCATGGACAGTTCGGTGAAGCCCAGGTCGTCCGCCATGTGGAACAGGTCGTTGGTAAAGTCGGTGTTATAGTGGGTGAAGGTGCCCCGCATATAGTAGTTTTTGCCGCCGCGGGCCTTGACCAGCTTTTGGAACTTGGGCACGATGCGGTCGTAGCTGCCGTTGCCGGCCAGGTCCTTGCGGAAGCGGTCGTTGACCTCCTTGCGGCCGTCCAGCGACAGCACCACGTTGTAGCACTCTTTGTTGGCCCACTCGATCACCTCGTCGGTGATGCCGATGCCGTTGGTGGTCAGGGTGAAGCGGAAGTGTTTGCCGGCCGCCTCCTCAATGCTGCGGGCGTAGGCCACCAACTGTTTGCAGACCTCAAAGTTCATCAGCGGTTCACCGCCGAAGAAGTCCACTTCCAGATTGCGGCGGGTGCCGGAGTGCTCCACCAGGAAATCCAGCGCCCGCTTGCCAGTCTCAAAGCTCATCAGGCTGGCTTCGCCGTGGAACTTGCCCTGGGCGGCAAAGCAGTAGTGGCAGTTCAGGTTGCAGGTGTGGGCCACATGCAGGCAGAGCGCCTTGACCACGTTGGACCGCTTTTTGAAGTCGAAGGCCCTGCCGGCGTAGGCGTCGGGGGCAAACAGCTTACCGGCGGCGGTCAGCTCGTCGATGTCATCCAGAGCGTCCTGGATGTCGGCCGCCGTTACCTCGGGGTGGCCGGCATACTTTTTGGCCAGCTGTTCGGCGGCAGCCTCCCGGCTGTTGCCGGCGTCGATCAGCGCGATGGCGTCGTAAGCAAGCGGATCGACGGCGTGCACACTGCCGCTGTACACATCCACGACAATGTTATAGCCGTTTAACTGAAACTGATGGATCATAATACTGCAAAACTCCTTGGGGCGTTTCAAGAATCGTTCCCCGGTGCGGCGGTTTGTTCCGCCGGCCGGGGCACACAAAAATTGCCGGAATGCGGATGCATCCCGGCATTTCGCCGTTTTTACGGGTCCAGGGCGAAACTTACTCGTTATCGGCCTTCTCGCACGGCTGGTTGGCAATGCCGCAGCTGGTCTTGCAGGCGCTCTGGCAGGAGGTCTGGCACTCGCCGCAGCCGCCGTTCTCCAGGCTCTTGGCCATATCACGGGTGTTGAGAGAGAGAATGTGCTTCATTGGAACAGTCACCCCTTTTATCATTTTGATTGGTTTTATTGTACACATTCCCGGCAGGTTTGTCAAGGCTGACCGGCGTCCCTCTTTCTTGACAGACAGCGAAGAACCGCTGTATAATGGGCCTACAAAATCGGCGCTTTGCCGCTGTGGATCTTTTTTGAGGGGGAGCAGCCCCTCATTTTTCGCCACACGTTCCCCGACGGTTCGGGGGCGTGTGGCGTTTTTTTGTGCGCGGAAGCACCCGGTTTTGAATTTTGCCCAGGGCGTATCCGAAAGATTTCCGGCGCTGTTCACTTCTACCGGAGCAACGCTTTTGATGGATCAGATACCCCCCGAGATTGGAGCTGTGATTTCTATGACGCAGGCCGACCAGACCTTCATGAAGCAGCGGCCGGTGTTCCCGCTGGTGGTATCGATGGCACTGCCCATGACGTTGTCGATGCTGGTAAACTCGCTGTACAACATTGTGGACAGCTACTTTGTCGCCCAGATCAGTGAGGACGCCATGACCGCCCTGTCACTGGTGTACCCGGTGCAGAACCTGGTCAACGCCGTTACCATCGGTTTTGCCATCGGCGTCAATGCGGTCATCGCCTTCTTTTTGGGGGCGGGGCAGCAGCGCACCGCCGGGCGCACCGCCGGGCTGGGCATCCTGCTCAACGCGGTGCACGGGGCAGTGCTGACGGTGGCGTGTATGCTGGCCATGCCCGCCTTTCTTGCCGCTTTCACCGATTCGGCCGAGATTTTGGACATGGGGCTGCGGTACGCAAACATCGTGCTGCTGTTCAGCGTGCCCATCGGCCTGGCCATGGCCTGCGAGAAGATCACCCAGGCAGTGGGGCGGATGACCACATCGATGGTCTGCATGCTGATCGGCTGTGTGACCAACATCGTCCTGGACCCGATGATGATCTTTGGCATCGGGCCTTTTCCTGCCATGGGCATCGAGGGCGCAGCGCTGGCCACCGGCATCGGCCAGTGCGCATCGCTGGCGGCCTATCTTGTCTGCTGGAAGCTCCAGGGCCTGCCTATGCCCTTGTGCCTGACCGGCGGCGAAACCGGCGGCCTGCGGCTGTGCGGCCGGATGTACACGGTGGGCATCCCCGCCGCGCTGAACCTGGCACTGGCCTCGCTGCTGGTCACCGCACTCAACGCCATCCTGGCCGCATTTTCCCAGACTTACGTGCTGATTTTGGGCGTCTATTACAAGCTGCAAACCTTTTTATACCTGACAGCAAACGGCATCGTGCAGGGCATCCGGCCGCTGATGGGCTATAACTACGGGGCCGGCGAATACCGCCGGGTGCGGCAGATTTTTGCCACCAGCCTGGGGCTGATCCTGGCGGTGATGGTGGCAGGCACCGCCCTGTGCCTGGCCATTCCGGAACAGCTGCTGGGCCTGTTCACTCAGAACAGCGGCACCATCGCCCTGGGCGCCGGTGCGCTGCGCATCATCTCCATCGGGTTTGTCATTTCGGGTGTATCGCTGACCTGCTCGGGTGCATTGGAGGGCCTGGGCAAAGGGTTGGAATCTCTGTGCATCTCGCTGTGCCGGTATGTGGTGGTCATCCTGCCGCTGGCCTTTGTGTTCAGCCGGTTGTGGGGGGCCTCCGGCGTGTGGCACGCCTTCTGGGTGACCGAATGGATCACCGCAGCCATCGCCTGGGGAATCTACCGCCGGGCCACCCGTTTTGCCCGCGGCAGGTAACCGCTTTTTTCCTTTTCTGTATCAACACCGCCCGGCTTACGCTGTTGCAGGCCGGGCGGTGCAGCGTGTCAAAGGACTTGACACGCTGCAAAGGGAGGCAACAGCCGCGCACGGCTCTGCCTAACGCGGCTGTTTCCCCCTTTGGATTCCCCTTCGACAAAATTTTACGGCAAACCGCGCACTCGTCGCTCTGCTCCTCGCACACAATTTGCCGCAAAATTTCCCTGTCGGTGTCACCGTCGTCGGCGTATGTCCGCCGACGGCGACGGATTTTGTACTTTCCGGCAGTCTGACCGCCCGGCTTGCGCTGTTGCAGGCCGGGCGGTATACTGTTTATAGAGTTGTAAACAAATGTGGACGGATTACCCGGTCCGGCCCTGCGGCGCAGGGGGCCGGCCGCGGGCGGGGAGGTGCCGGGATGAAGCGGTTCTTGCGTTGGCTGGGGCGGCTACTGACCCCCGGCCCCGGCTGGGTGACGCTGCTGACACTGCTGAGCGCCGCCGGCCTGACCCTGACCTTTGCCGAGGGGATGCAGCGCACCCCGCTGGGGGTGATCAGCTTTGCGCTTTCGGCCTGGACGCTGGCGATGCTGGCCGCCACGGCGGTGCGCGGGCTGCCCCGGTTGTTCCGCCGGGTGGAGGCCCGCCCACTGGCCGGTCGGCTGATCCACGACGAATATTTTCGGGTGCGCACCGCGCTGGGGGTGACCTTTGCCATCAACGCCGCCTATGCCCTGTACCGGATTGCCGCGGCGGTGGTGTACTCCTCCTTCTGGCATGGGGCGCTGGGGGTGTACTATCTGCTGCTCAGCGTGGGGCGCATCTATCTGACGCGGCGCATGTCCCCCGCCCTGCCCCACACCTATGCCGCTGAGCTGAAAGTGCTGCGGGCCACCGGCGTTTATCTGTTGGTTTTGAACCTGAGCCTGATCGCCATCGCCTGGCAGATTGTGGAGGAAGGCCATATCTACGAGTATCCCGGTCACCTGATCTACGCCGCGGCAGCGTTTTGCGTCTATGCGCTGACCATGGCGCTGGTCAACACGGCGCGCTACCGCCACTTTGACAGTCCGCTGCTGGCGGCGGCCCAGTCCATCGCCACCACCACGGCGCTGGTATCGCTCTTCTCGCTGGAGACGGCGCTGCTCTCCCGCTTTGGCCGCAATGCCGTGCTGGACCGCAACGTGATTGCCGTCACCGCCCTGCTGATCTGCCTGCTGACGGTCTTTCAGTCGGTATTTATTTTCGTGCGGTCCTGGGTTAAGCTGCGCCGCCTGCACCGCTAGGCCGCCCCCTGTTTTTCCGCCGGGAATGCCGCAATGGCTGCAAAGCTCTGTCCGCTTCGGGTTCAAAGGAGGTCCTGCTGTATGTCATTGCCCTGCCTGACATCCGACCAGATTCTGGCGCACCGGATGTCCGCCCATCACCTGGACGCCCCGCTGCCTGCCGCCGGGCTGCTGGATGCGGCGGGGGCCTGTGGCCTGCAAAATTCGCCCCCGGGCGCCTGGGAGACCGCCGCTTTTCAGCGGGTGGAAGAGCTCAGCATCACGGCCCTGCACGAGGCACTGTACCATGACCGGACCCTGCTGCAGGCCTGGAGCATCCGCGGGGTGCCGCTGGTCTTTCCCGCAAAGGACGCAGGGGTGTTCCTTACTGCGCTGGCGGCCCGCCCCGGCGAAGAGCCCTGGATCTACACCCGGGGAATTCAACTGGCGTTGGACGCTCTGGGAATGGATGCCGGGCAGCTGCTGCCGCTGGTCTGCCGCGCTGCCCGGGCGCTGGAGCACGACACCGTCCAGAGCAAGGAGACACTGGACCGGTATCTGGCCGACCGGGTGCGGCCGATGCTGCCGCCGGACCGTCTGCCTGCCTGGGACGCCCCCTCGATGTACGGCAGCCCCGGCCGGCAGACGGTGGGCGGGGCTGTGGTGTCCTTTTTGCTGCGGCCCTGCAGCTTTCTGGGGCTGGTGGTGTTCGGCTTCCGGCAGGGCACCCACCCCACCTTCACCGCACCATCCCGATGGCTGGGCGCGCCGCTGCCGCCCGTCAATCCGGACGAGGCAGGGCAGCAGCTGGTGCGGCGGTTTTTGCATTGTTACGGGCCGGCCGGGCCGCAGGAGCTGATCGACTGGCTGGGGTGCAGTCCCGCCCAGGCACGGCGGCTGTGGGCTCTGGCACTGCCCGATACGGTGGAAGTCATGGCGGCGGGCAGGCGCTGCCGGATGCTGGCTGACGACCTGGACACGCTGCCCGGGCTGCCTCCGCCCGCCGCCGGGCCGCTGCTGCTGGGCCCCCATGATCCCTACCTGGACCAGCGGGACAGGGACCTGCTGCTGCCGGACCGGCGGCTGCGCCGCCTGGTGTGGAGATCGGTGGGCAACCCCGGCGTTGTGCTGCAGGCCGGGCGGATTACCGGCGTTTGGAAATGCAAAACCCGGCGGGGCCGGTTGTGCCTGACCGTGACAATGTGGCAGCAGCCGGATGCAGCGCTGCAGAGCGCTCTCCGGGTGCAGGCGGCACGGTATGCGGCGTTCCGATTGATGGAGCCGGGCGAATGCGAGATCGGCTGCCTTTGATCGGAGTGGAAGCAAATTCCAAGGCACGCTCCGGTGCGGCGGGTTTCTCTGTCTGCCGCCGCCCCGTATCTTTACGAACCCCCGCCGCAATGCTATAATAGGTTGTCGTTTTTTGCCCACCCGGCCTGCGGCGATGTCCGCGCGGCCCCGTTTGCGGAGGGATCTTCCATGCAGACGTCCAACACCAAAACCGGATTTTTTGCCCGGGCCGTCCTGCCCTGCCTGCTGGCGGTGGCTGCATCCCTGATTGCCTGGTTCCAGCTGGAACTGTCCGACGCCGTCACCCTGCCCTATCTGCTGGGGCAGCTGCCGGTGTTCGCACTGCTCAATGCGCTGACGGCCTGCTGCCTGACCGCCCTTTTGTATCTGTTCACCGGGCGGTGGCACATTTCCACCGGTGCGGCGGGGGCGGTGTGGACCATCCTGGCCATCGTCAACTACTATACCCGTGACCTGCACGGTTCCGCCGTGATGCCCCAGGACGTGCTGAACATGGGCACCGCCGCCGAGGTGATGGGCAGCTATACCCTGCATGTGGACGCCAAGGTGGTGTGCATCGCCCTGCTGTATCTGCCGGTACTGGCCATCGCCTTTTGGCAGGCGCGGCTCACCCGCCGCGGAGGGGCCAAACCCGGCTGGAAGGCCCGTGGCCGGCGGGCGCTGGGCTGTGCAGTGTACCTGTTTGCGGTGTTGTACTTTGGCTACTTCAGTCCCTGGCCGGTGATGCCCCGGGCCCCTTACGGCTGGAACTGGCAGCCCACCTACTACACCTGCGGGTATCTGGCCGGCACGGTGCGGGCCACCGCGCTGCTGGCTGACCCGGTCATCCGCCCCGACGGCAATGTGGAGCAGGATGCCGCCGACGCCCTGGCCCAGCTGGATGCCGCTTCGCCCGCCACCGGCGAGTCGGCCGCCGGGGACTACCCCGACATTGTGCTGATCCTGTCCGAGAGCTTTTACGACATCAGCCTGGTTACCGATCCCCAGGCCGACGTGGACTATCTGAGCAATCTGCACGGCATCGGCAACAGCATCCAGGGCCATACAGTCTCCCCCCATGTGGGCGGCGGCACCAACCATAGCGAGTACGAGATGCTCACCTCCAACTCGCTGATGCTGGCCCCCGCTGTCACCCCCTTCAACTGGCTGAAGCTGGACGGTGCCGAGAGCATCGTCAGCCATCTGGAGGACTTGGGCTATGCCACGCTGGCCGCCCATCCCTACACCGGCTCCAACTACAACCGAGATTCCGCCTGGCAGGCGCTGGGTTTTGACGAAACCCACTTTGCCGAGGATTTTCCCACCCGGGAAACCTACGGCGACCGCCCCTACCAGACCGACTCGGCCACCTACCGGGATCTGGAGGCTCTGTACGAGGCCATGCCCGCCGACCAGCCCCGGTTCGCCTTTCTGGTTTCCATCCAGACCCACGGCGACTACGACATGAACCCCCCGGAGCTGGATTTGGTCCACGCCGCCACCGATTACGGCCGTTATGACGGCGAGGTGGACGAGTATCTGTCCTGCATCTATCTCAGCGACCAGGCCATCGGTGAACTGTGCAACTACTTTGCCCGCCAGTATGAGCAGACCGGCCGCAGGGTCATCGTCTGCCTGGCCGGCGACCACGCCCCCAGTTTTGTGGACCACATTGCCGACCATGACGGCATTGCCGACAGCGACCTGTGGCTGCTGGAGCGCAGCACCCCCTATTTCATCTGGGCCAATTACCCGCTGGAAGGGGCCGGCAGCCAGAACCAGGCCGATCCTTACAACCGGATGGACCTGTGTGATCTTGCCCCCACCCTGTTCCAGACGGCAGGGCTGCCGCTGCCGGACTACTACCGCTACATTTTGCAGATGAAGCAGCAGATCCTGGTGCAGACCGGCGGCTGCGATTACATGGACGCGACCGGTACGCTGCGGGCCTATGGCTCCAGCCCGGAGGATGACCGGCTGCTGCGGGGGTACTTTGCGCTGGAATACCAGAATCTGACGGTCGGCCGCGGCAACTAAATAATACACACACGTTTCACCCCTGCCGGTTTTTCCGGCGGGGGTATTTTGATGCGGGTGCAGCCCGCCCAAAAGGTCCCCCTCCCACAAAGGTAGGCGGGAGTTCTCAAATGGCAAAATGCCCCGAAGAAAAAAGCCCGGCCCTCCCACAGCGGCAGATTGCACAAAGGCACCCGACTGCGGTACAATAAAGACAGACATACTTTTGCCAGAAAGAAGGTGCCGCCATGCGGGAAGTGGAGATTGTGGAGCACACACAGATTGACGGCCTGCGGCTCTTTTTTGACACAGTGCAGTACCGCACGCCCCATGTCCACCGGGAGCTGGAACTGATCTGGCTGGCGGAGGGCGAACTGGAAGTGCGCATTGAACAGACCCAGCTGCTGGCCCGCCCCGGCGAGATGGTTCTGTTCCATCCCGGCCAGCTGCATGAATTTCGCGCCGCCGGCAAGGGATGCACCTTTTTGTGCGTGCAGGTTTCGCCCGAACTGGTGGAGCGCCCTTTTCCGGCCTTTGCCCGCCTGCGCTTTGATCAGCCCTGCCCCGGCCGGGTTCTGCCGCCGGACCGGTACCGGCAGCTGGTTGACACCCTGCTGGCACTGGCCGGCAACTATCTTGCCCGCCCGGTGGGCTGCGAACTGACCTGTACCGGCTATATCTGCCTGATCCTTGGCACGCTGATGGCGGACATGCCCCATCAGGTGCTGTCCGGCGGAGAGCTGGCCGGCCAGCAGCGCCGCAATGACCGTGCCCTGCGGCTGATCCGCTATGTGGATGAAAACTATATCCACAAGGTCAATCTTACGGATTTTGCCCGCGCCGAGGGCATCACGCTGGGGTATGCCTCCCACTTTGCCCGGGAGGCCCTGGGCCAGAGCTTTCAGGACTATGTGGATACCGTGCGCTTCAATGCCGCCTGCAAGCGCATTGCCGCCGGGCAGTCCCGGCTGGTGGATGTGTATGCAGCCAGTGGTTTTTCGGATTATCGCTATTTTTCCCGGGCATTTCAAAAGCGGTTCGGCATCACGCCGGAGGCCTACCGCCGGCGTCAGCGCAGCCCTGTTCTGGAAGAAACGCATATCCACCACAGCCTGCACTCACTGGAGCGGTTCTACTCCCGGGAGAAAAGCCTGGAGCTGCTGGCGCGCTGCGGCGGCGTTATGGATTCCGCAGGGGCGTCAAAAAACCGCGATTCTACGGCGGAATAGATGCCCGATTCTTACATTTTGTCGTGCCTGCGGGCAGTCCCAGCCAGGTTTTTGCCAAAAAGCACAAAACGCATGATAAAAAACTGTCAAAACGACGAAATGCGGAAAAACAGCAAATTTGTCTAATCCGCACAGCCACTTTGGCAAGGAAAAGTGCGGCCATACATGGTATACTGGACAGGAAAGTACAGGAGGTGTGTCCATGAAAACCATTGGCATCGACCTGGGCACCTCAGCCTGCAAGCTTTTGCTTGTGGATGAGGATGGCCGGGTGCTGAACACGGTCACCCGGGAGTATCCCCTCTCCTTCCCCCATCCGGGCTGGAGTGAGCAGGACCCCGCCCACTGGTGGCGCGCCTGCCGGGAGGGCGTGCCCGAACTGCTGAAGGGCTTTGACGCCGCCCAGGTGGCAGGGATCGGCGTGGGCGGCCAGATGCACGGTCTGGTGGCGCTGGACGCCGATGACCGGGTGCTGCGCCCCGCCATCTTGTGGAACGACGGCCGCACTGCCGCCCAGGTGGATTACCTGAACAACACCGTCGGGCGGGACAAGCTCAGTGCCTGGACCGGCAATATCGCCTTTGCGGGCTTTACCGCGCCGAAGCTTTTGTGGATGCGCCAGCAGGAGCCCGACCTGTTCGCCCGCATTGCCAAGATCATGCTGCCCAAGGATTACCTGGTGTACACTCTGACCGGCGTACACGCCACCGATTACTCAGATGCCTCCGGCATGCTGCTGCTGGATGTGGCCCACAAACGCTGGAGCCCTGAAATGCTGGCGCTCTGCGGCCTGACTGAGGCCCAGATGCCCCGCCTGTTTGAGAGCTGGCAGCCGGTGGGTACCCTGACCCAGGCCGCAGCCCGGGCGCTGGGTCTGCCCGCCGGGGTGGTGGTTTGTGCCGGCGCGGGCGACAACGCCGCCGCAGCCATCGGTACCGGCACGGTGGGCGAGGGCCGGTGCAACATCTCCCTGGGCACCTCCGGCACGGTGTTCATCTCGTCGGAGCGGTTCCGCGTGGACCCGAACAACGCCCTGCACGCCTTCGCCCACGCCGACGGCGGCTACCACCTGATGGGGTGTATGCTCTCCGCCGCATCCTGCAACAAGTGGTGGATGGAGGACATCCTGCACGACAGCGATTACACCGCCGCCCAGGCGGAGATCCTTCCCGAAAAGCTGGGCCGCAACCATGTATTTTACCTGCCCTATCTGATGGGCGAGCGCAGCCCCATCAACGACACCAACGCCCGGGCCGTCTTTCTGGGCATGACGATGGATACCACCCGGGCCGATATGACCCAGGCCATGCTGGAGGGCGTTGCCTTTGCGCTGCGGGACAGCGTGGAGGTAGCCCGCAGCCTGGGGCTGGCAATCCCCCGGTCCACCCTGTGCGGCGGCGGCAGCAGGTCGCCCCTGTGGCAGACGATCCTGGCGAACGTATTGGGCATCCCGCTGGACCTGCCGGCGACCGAGCAGGGCCCCGGTTACGGCGCCGCGCTGCTGGCACTGGTGGCCTGCGGCCGGTATGAGAATGTGGCCCAGGTTTCCCGCAGTATGCTCCAGGTCAAACGGACGGTGGAGCCCGACCCGGCGCTGACCGGGCTGTACAACGAACGCTATGCCGAATTCCGACAGATTTACCCCGCCTGCAAACCTGTGTTTGCGGCATTGGCGAAAGGAGCTGTGTGATATGAAGATCGAATCGGTATTTGACCCTGCCTTTGCGGCCTACGGTCATGTGGTGACCGGCCTGGAGGAGGCCAAGGCGGAAATTCTCACCGCGCTGGCCGGCACCCCGCTGCCCAAGGCCACCGACTACTGTGCCGAGGACCCGGCCCTGCAGGAGCTGCCCGCAGCGGCGGAGGTCTGCGAGCACCTGTTCGGCGGCATGCCCTGCCAGCTGGGCTGGTGCAACGGCCACAACACCAAACTCAACTGCCTGGAATACCACCGGGACAGCGAGTTCAACCTGGGCACCGAGGACTTTATCCTGCTGGTTGCCCGGCGGGACCAGATCGAGGACGGCAGACTGGACACCGGCAAGGTGCGGGCTTTCCGGGTGCCCGCCGGCACGCTGGTGGAGGTTTACGCCACCACACTGCACTATGCCCCCTGCCACACCGACCCGGCCAAAGGGTTCCGCGTCCTGGTGGCGCTGCCCGCCGGCACCAACACCGCCAAGCCGGATATCGCCCAAAAATCGGGCGAGGACGCCTGGCTGTGGGCCTGCAACAAGTGGCTGCTGGCGCACCCCGACTCCACCGAAGCTGCCCAGGGCGCAGCCGTCGTGCTGGACGGCGAGAACATCGACATTGCCGGGGACATCTGAGACGAAGCCGTCTGATTCGTTGTCCGACGTTTTCGGGTGACATTGCGGGACAGGCCTTCACACCCGCCAAGCCGAGAGGAACGCCCCCCCGGCAGGATGCCGGTAATATCCAAGCCCCCCGCCCCCAACCATCCGCAACCCGTAAAGCCATATACATTCCACCCAATCATCAGGAGGTAATCCCATGCTGCAAAACATTCCCGAAGTCAAGCTGGGCATCGTGGCCGTCAGCCGCGACTGCTTCCCCATCCAGCTGTCCCAGACCCGCCGCGCCGCTATCGTCAAGGCCTGCGCCGACAAAGGCCTGGAAGTCTATGAGGCATCCGCCACTGTCGAGAACGAGCAGGACATGCTGGCCGCCGTCAAGGAGGTCACCGATGCCGGCTGCAACGCGCTGACCGTGTTTTTGGGCAACTTCGGCCCCGAGACCCCCGAGACGCTGATCGCCAAATACTTTGACGGCCCCTGCATGTTCGTGGCCGCCGCCGAGGGCGACGGTGACCTGATCAACGGCCGCGGCGACGCCTACTGCGGTATGCTGAACTGCTCCTACAATCTGGGCATGCGCCACCTGAGCGGCTATATCCCCGAGTACCCGGTGGGCACCGCCGAGGAGATCGCCGCCAAGATGGCCGACTTTGTGCCCATCGCCCGGGCGGTGATCGGCGTGAAGAACCTCAAGATCATCTCCTTCGGTCCCCGGCCGCAGGACTTCTTTGCCTGCAACGCCCCCATCAAGGGCCTGTATGAGCTGGGCGTCGAGATTGAGGAGAACAGCGAGCTGGACCTGCTGGTGGCCTACAAGCAGCACGCGGACGACCCCCGCATCCCCGATGTCTGCGCCGACATGGCCGCCGAGATGGGCGAAGGCCGCTACTACCCCGACCTGCTGGCCCGCATGGCGCAGTTCGAGCTAACCCTGCTGGACTGGGCCGAGGCCCACAAGGGCAGCCGCAAGTATGTCGCCTTTGCCGACAAGTGCTGGCCTGCCTTCCCCTCCCAGTTCGGCTTTGAGCCCTGCTACGTCAACTCCCGCCTGGTCAGCCGCGGCATCCCCGTTGCCTGCGAGGTGGATATCTACGGCGCCCTCTCCGAGTACATCGGCATGTGCGTCTCCGGCGACACCGTCACCCTGCTGGACATCAACAACTCGGTACCCGCCAGCCTGTATCAAGCCGAGATCGCCGGCAAGTTTGACTATCAGCTCACCGACACCTTCATGGGCTTCCACTGCGGCAACACCCCTGCCTGCAAGCTGTGCAGCGACCGCGCCGTGAAATACCAGCTGATCCAGCACCGCCTGCTGGAACCCGCCGGCAGCGAGCCCGACTTTACCCGCGGCACGCTGGAAGGCGACATTGCCCCCTCGGACATCACCTTCTACCGCCTGCAGTGCGACAGCGAAGGCCAGCTGCGGGCCTACATCGCCCAGGGCGAGGTCCTGCCGGTGGCCACCGGCAGCTTTGGCGGCATCGGCGTGTTCGCCATCCACGAGATGGGCCGCTTCTACCGCCATGTGCTGGTACAGAAACACTACCCCCACCACGGGGCGGTGGCCTTCGGCCATTACGGCAAGCTGCTGTTCGAGGTGTTCAAGTATCTGGGCGTGGCCGACATCGGCTACAACCAGCCCAAGGCACTGCCTTACCCCACTGAAAACCCCTGGGGCTGAGGGGGCGCTGAGATGGAAAGCATTCAGGACGCCATCCGCACCGGCCGCACAGCGCTGGGCATCGAGCTTGGCTCCACCCGCATCAAGGCGGTGCTGATCGGACCCGACCATGCCCCCATTGCCAGCGGCGATTACACCTGGGAGAACCGGCTGGAAAACGGGTACTGGACCTACGACCTGGCCGATGCCTGGACCGGGGTACAGGCCGCCTTTGCCGCCCTGGCCGCCGACGTGCAGGCCCGCTACGGCCTGCCGCTGGCCACGGTGGGGGCGATGGGCATTTCCGGCATGATGCACGGTTATCTGCCCTTTGACGCCCAGGGCCGCCAGCTGGCAGCCTTCCGCACCTGGCGCAACACCTGTACCGGCCAGGCGGCCGGGGCGCTGACCGCGCTGCTGGGCTTCAACATCCCCCAGCGGTGGAGCATCGCCCACCTGTATCAGGCGGTGCTGAACGGCGAGGAGCATGTGGGCCGCATCGCCTTTTTGACCACGCTGGCGGGGTACATTCACTGGCAGCTTACCGGCAAGAAGGTGCTTGGTGTGGGCGAGGCCAGCGGCATGTTTCCCATCGCCCCGGATGGCTGCGATTACGATGCCGCCCGCCTGCAAACCGTACAGGCGGAACTGGCCGCCCACGGCGCAGCGCTGGACCTGCGGGCTATTTTGCCCGAAGTTCTGCCCGCCGGCGCCGCCGCAGGCAGCCTGACGCCGCAGGGTGCCCGGCTGCTGGACCCCACCGGGACACTGCAGCCCGGCATCCCCTTCTGCCCGCCGGAGGGGGACGCCGGCACCGGCATGGCCGCCACCAACAGCGTGGCCGCCCGCACAGGCAATGTGAGCGCGGGCACCAGCGTGTTTGCCATGGTGGTGCTGGAACATCCCCTGAAGGCCGTGCACCCGGAGCTGGACCTGGTCACCACTCCCAGCGGCCGCCCGGTGGCCATGGTGCATGTGAACACCTGCACCTCCGACCTGGACGCCTGGGTGGGGCTGCTGGGCCAGATGGCCCAGGCCATCGGCAAACCGCTGACCCGGGACGAGCTGTACCGGCTGTTTTATCAGCAGGCACTGGCGGGGCAGGCCGACGCCGGCGGTCTGGTGAGCTACAACTGCTATTCCGGCGAGCCGGTGCTGGGGCTGGAGAAGGGCTGCCCGCTGCTGACCCGCCGCCCGGATGCGCCGCTGACGCTGCCCAACCTGGCCCGCAGCGCGCTGTATGCCGCCATGGCCGCGCTGAAAACCGGCATGGACATTCTGCTGAAGGACGAGGGCGTGCGGCTGGACCGCCTGCTGGGCCACGGCGGCCTGTTCAAGGTGCCGGTGGCGGGGCAGAAGCTGCTGGCCGGCGCGCTGGAAGTGCCTGTGGCAGTGATGCAGACCGCCGGTGAGGGCGGCCCCTGGGGCATGGCCCTGCTGGCTGCCTATCTGACGGAAAAGGCCGACGGCGAACCGCTGGAGGACTATCTGGCCCGGGTATTTGCCGAGGCAGAGGGCAGCACCATCGCCCCCGACGCCGCGGACAGTGCAGGGTTTGGCCGTTTTCTGGCCGAGTACCGCCGTGCGCTGCCCGCCGAGCAAGCCGCCGCCCAGGCTTTGCTGTAACGAGGTGACAATATGCTGGATGAACTGAGACAGAAAGTTTATCAGGCCAATCTGGAACTGCCCCGCCGCGGCCTGGTACTGTACACCTGGGGCAATGTGTCGGGCATCGATCGGGAGAAAGGGCTTGTGGTCATCAAGCCCTCCGGCATTGCGTACGACCAGCTGACGCCGGAATGTCTTGTGGTGGTGGACCTGGACGGCAATGTGGTGGAGGGTGATCTGAACCCCTCCTCTGACACAAAGACCCATCTGGAACTCTACCGGGCTTTTCCGCAGATCGGCGGCGTGGTGCACACCCATTCCACCTTCGCCGCCGCCTGGGCGCAGGCCGGGCAGGACATGCCCTGCTACGGCACCACCCATGCCGACTACTTTTACGGCGCAGTGCCCTGTGCCCGCAGCCTGACCGCAGAGGAGGTGGAAACCGACTACGAGGGCAACACCGGCAAGGTCATTGTCGAGACCTTCCGCAGCCGCGGGCTTGACCCGGCGGCGGTGCCGGGGGTGCTCTGCCGCAGCCACGGGCCTTTCACCTGGGGCAAGGACCCCGCCCAGGCGGTCTACCACGCCGCCGTGCTGGAGGAGATCGCCAAAATGGCGCTGCTGACCCGCCAGCTGAACCCCTGCGCTGCCCCTGCACCCCAGTATGTGCAGGACAAACACTATCTTCGCAAACACGGCCCCAACGCCTACTATGGCCAGGGCCGCGGGTAAACCAAACCATTCCACCGAGGGAGGGAAACCTATGGACAAAATCGAACTGCAAAAAATCAATGCCTACTGGCGGGCGGCCAACTATCTGGCGGCCGGCCAGCTCTACCTGCTGGACAACCCGCTTTTGCGCCGTCCGCTGACCCGTGCCGACGTGAAAAAGAAAATCGTCGGCCACTGGGGCACCGTGCCCGGCCAGAACTTTGTCTACGTCCACCTGAACCGCATCATCAAGAAATATGACCAGGATATGATCCTGATCTCCGGCCCGGGGCACGGCGGCAACTTCTTTGTGGCCAACGCCTACCTGGACGGCACTTACAGCGAGGTCTACCCCAACATCAGCCGGGACGAGGAGGGTATGCGCCGCCTGTTCAAGCAGTTTTCCTTCCCCGGCGGCATCTCGTCCCATGTGGCGCCCGAGACCCCCGGCTCCATCAATGAGGGCGGCGAGCTGGGCTACTCCATCGCCCACGCCTTCGGCGCGGTGTTTGACAACCCCGATCTGATCGCCGCGGTCACTGTGGGCGACGGCGAAGCCGAGACCGGCCCCCTGGCCACCAGCTGGCAGTCCAACAAGTTCCTGAATCCCAAAGGCGACGGCGCTGTTCTGCCGATTTTGCACCTGAACGGCTACAAGATCAGCAATCCCACCATCTTCGGCCGCATGACCCACGAGGAGCTGGAGCACTTCTTCCTGGGCTGCAGCTGGAAGCCCTACTTTGTCGAGGGCGACGACCCGCTGCCCATGCACGAGAAGATGGCCGAGACTCTCGACACCGTGATCGA
Organism: uncultured Gemmiger sp.; assembly: GCA_944388145.1. Taxonomy (GTDB): domain Bacteria; phylum Bacillota; class Clostridia; order Oscillospirales; family Ruminococcaceae; genus Gemmiger. The sequence goes on from CALXHQ010000002.1 coordinate 80,261, forward strand.
GGAGATCCACGACATCCAGCGCCGTGCCCGCGCCGGCGAGGAACTGGGCCATATCCAGTGGCCGATGATCATTCTGCGCACCCCCAAAGGCTGGACCGGCCCGAAGGTGGTGGACGGCAAACCCATCGAGGGCACCTTCCGCGCCCATCAGGTGCCCATTGACCTGACGCTGGGCACCCCCAACCAGGAGGAGCACCTGGCCCAGCTGGAACAGTGGCTGCGCAGCTACCACCCCGAGGAGCTGTTTGACGAGAACGGCACCCTGATCCCCGAATTGCAGGCGCTGGCCCCCACCGGCGACCGGCGCATCGCGGCCAACCCCCACGCCAACGGCGGCAAGCTGCTGCGGGATCTGCGCACGCCGGACTTCCGCAAATATGCAGTGGACATCCCCTTCCCCGGCAGTGTCGAGAAGCAGGACATGATCGAGCTGAGCGGCTATGTCCGCGATGTGTTCCAGCTCAACGCCGACGCCAAAAACTTCCGCATCTTTGGACCTGACGAGACAATGTCCAACCGGCTGTACCACTGCTTTGAAGCCGAGAAGCGGGACTGGAACTCCACCATCGTCCCCGGCGACGAGAACCTGGACCACAGCGGCCGCATCATGGACAGCATGCTGTCCGAGCACATGTGCGAGGGTTGGCTGGAAGGCTACCTGCTCACCGGCCGCCACGGCTTCTTTGCCAGCTACGAGAGCTTCATCCGCGTGGTGGACTCGATGGTGGCCCAGCACGCCAAGTGGCTGAAGGTCTGCAACCAGCTGCCCTGGCGGCAGAGCATCGCCTCGCTCAACCTGATTTTGACCTCCAACGTCTGGCAGCAGGACCACAACGGCTTCACCCACCAGGACCCGGGCTTCCTGGACCACATCGCCAACAAGAAGGCGGACGTGGTGCGCCTGTACCTGCCGCCGGATACCAACTGCCTGCTGTCCTGCTTTGACCACTGCATCCGCAGCCGGAATTACATCAACGTGCTGGTCACCTCCAAGCATCCGCGGCCTCAGTGGCTGACGATGGAACAGGCGGTCAAGCACTGCACCCAGGGCGTAGGCATCTGGGAGTGGGCCTCCAATGACGCCGGCCAGGAGCCGGATCTGGTCATGGCCTGCTGCGGCGACACCCCCACGCTGGAGACGCTGGCCGCCGTGACCATCCTGCGGGACAACCTGCCGGAGCTGAAGATCCGCGTTATCAACGTGGTGGACCTGATGAAGCTGGAACCCAGCACCAAGCATCCCCACGGCCTGACCGACACCGACTATGACGCGCTGTTCACCAAGGACAAGCCCATCATCTTCAACTTCCACGGCTATCCCACGCTGGTGCATGAGCTGACCTATGAGCGCACCAACCGCAACCTGAGCGTCCACGGTTACCAGGAGGAAGGCACCATCACCACCCCGTTTGATATGCGGGTGCAAAACGAGATTGACCGTTTCCATCTGGTCAAGGATGCCATCAAACATCTGCCCCAGCTGGGCAACCGCGGCGCCTACCTGATCCAGAAGATGAACGACACCCTGGTGGCCCACAAGCAGTACATCCACGAGGAAGGCCAGGATCTGCCTGAGGTCCGCGACTGGAAGTGGCACCTGCCCGAAACCCGCTAACCCGATAGTCCTCAAACGCAATTGCCCCGCCCTGCCATCCGGTTGTATGCCGGTTGGCAGGGCGGGGTATTTTTTTTGCTGTTCACTTTTCAGGCTGCACACCCGGGGCCATAGGGACACCACTGCGGCATCCCCGACCGCAAAGGCTATGGGGAGGGGGAATGAAGGGTCCTACGCCAATCTTATACATTTTGTATAATTCCATCGTCATATTCCATTTATGAATTTGCAGCCAAAAACTGCCCGCAGGCACGGACCCGCAGGCAGAATGTTACAAATGGGGAAGTCCAGATTCAAGCCAGCACACCGCTGGCGGCAATGGCGGCCACTGCCGCCTGGATCTTTTCCACCGGCATGGTCAGCGCAAAGCGGACGTATCCCTCGCCGGAAGGGCCAAAGCTGGCGCCGGGGGTGCAGATGACGCCGGCCTTCTCGATCAGCTCCATGCAGAACGCCATGCTGTCGGTGCGGCCGCCGGGCAGCGGCGCCCAGACAAACATGCTGCCGTGGCTGTCGGGCACATTCCAGCCCACAGCCCGCAGACCGCCGCACAGGGCATCGCGGCGGCGCTGGTATTCGGCACACTGGGCCTTGACGCTGTCCAGCGGACCGGTCAGTGCGGCGATCGCCGCCTTCTGGATGGGCAAAAACATACCGAAATCAATCTGGGTGCGCAGCTTTTTGCAGGCAGCCACCACATCCGGCCGCCCCACCAGAAAGCTGATCCGCGCGCCGGTGACATTAAAGCTCTTGCTCAGGCTGAAAAACTCCACCGCCACCTCGCTGGCACCGGGGGTGTTGAAAACGCTGCCGCCCACCCGGCCGTCAAAAATGATGTCGCTGTATGCATTGTCGTGCACCAGCAGGATATCGTGCGCCCTGCAGAAATCCACGATCTGGCGGTACAGCTCCGGGCTGCCCACACTGCCCACCGGGTTGGCCGGCAGTGACACCAGCATATACTTGGCCCGGTCAGCCACCTCATCGGGGATGGCGGTCACATCGGGCAGAAAGTTGTTCTCTTTGGTCAGCTTATAGTACCAGGGCTCGGCGCCGCCCAGCTCGCTGCCGGTCATAAACACCGGGTAGCAGGGGTCGGGCAGCAGCACCAGGTCACCGTCGTTGCACAGCGTCAGGCCCAGGTGGCCGATGCCGTCCTGGCTGCCGGAAAAGCTCATCACATGGTCGGGGGTCAGCCCCTCCACATGGAAGCGGCGCTTGTAGTAATCGCAGACGGCCTGCAACATCTCGGGCAGGTCGCGCAGGCTGTACTTCCAGTTTTCATCGTCGGCGGCCGCATCGATCAGCGCCTGCTTGATGTGGGGCGCAGGCGGAAAGTCCGGCGTGCCCACCGACAGGTTGTAGATTTTTTTGCCCTCAGCCTCCAGCTCCACCTTGCGGTCATTCAGCGCGGCGAAGATCTCAGGTCCGAACAGGTCCAGACGCTTGGAAAATTGCATGCAGATCCCCCTCTTTCCCGGTCGGGCGTGCCGCCGGCCGGGTTCAAACAATGGTAACGCCTTTTATTGTACCAGTCCTGTTCACTGGTTTCAAGCACCAAAGCGGCAAAAAACGGCAAAACCGGGGCCCGCCTGCGGTTGAGCAGGCAGGCCCCGGGCTCAGGATATTTTCGCCGGACCGGTTCAGTTGGCCGGGTGGGCATCCGCCCAGGCACAGGCAGCCACGGCGGCCACAGTGCCATCGGCGGCGGCGGTGGTCAGCTGACGCACCGTTTTGGCGCGGCAGTCCCCCGCTGCAAACAGGCCGGGCACGTTGGTTTTGCAGTCCTCCCCGGCCTGGATGTAACCGGCCTCGTCCAGCTGCAGCGGCGGGGCAAAGGGCCCGTTGCCCGGCACCTGGCCCACTGCCAGGAACACACCGTCCACCGCCACTTCGATGCGGGCGCCGGTGTTTTTGTTTTCCACCGCCAAACCGGTCAGCTTGGGGTCGCCCAGGTACTCGGTCACCACGCTGTTCAGCATCAGCTCCACATTGGGCAGGGCCGTCACCCGGGCGACCAGCGCTGCCTCGCCCCGGAAGGTGTCCCGCCGGTGGATCAGGATTACCTTTTCACAGATGCCGGCCAGATACTCGGCACTTTGCAGCGCAGCGCTGCCGCCCCCCACCACAGCGGTGGTCTTGCCGCGGTAGAAGGCTCCGTCGCACACCGCGCAGTAGCCGATCCCCCGCCCGGTGAGCTGCTGTTCCCGGGGGAGGTCCAGCCCCCTGTGATGCGCCCCCGCCGCCAGTATCACACTGCGGCAGGCAAAGTTTCCGGCATCACCGGGCACCACAAAGCTGCCGTCCGGCTGGGGTTGCACACCGGATGCCCGGGCAAAGTGGAATTCCACCCCCAGGTCGGACGCCTGCCTATACAGTGCATCGGACAGGTCCGCCCCTGAGATGGACGCAATGCCGGGATAGTTTTCCACCTGGGGGGAGGAAGCGATCTGACCGCCGAAGCCCTCACACTCCAGCACAGCCACGCTCTTGCCCGCCCGGGCGGCGTAGATGGCCGCTGTCATGCCGGCAATGCCGGCGCCAATCACCAGAATGTCCGCTCTGTGTTCTGCCATGGGAATGCCTCCTTCCCGGCCGGGCGCCAACCCGTCAGCCGGTTGCTGCCAGGGTTCCGCCGTGCGGTCCGCCCTTTGGGCGGGACGGATGCCCCCTGCTCTTTGCCTTTAGTTTGCCCGATATGAGCCCTTTCCGTCCGTTGCCAGGGCAACTTTCCTTCAATCCCGGGCGTAGATGTCCCGGGTATATACCTTGTGTGGCACGTCAGCCAGCTCGGCGGCGGCGCGGTTGGTCAAAATGATGTCGCACTCCGCCTTGAAGGCCGCCAGGTCCCGCTCCACCCGGCTGCCGTAGAACGTGTCCGCCTGCAGGGTGGGTTCATAGACAATCACCGGCACGCCCTGGGCCTTGATGCGTTTCATCACACCCTGGATGCTGGACTGGCGGAAATTGTCACTGCCGGCCTTCATGGTCAGGCGATAGATGCCCACCACCCTGGGATGGCGGGAAAGCACATCCTCGGCGATAAAGTCCTTGCGGGTGCGGTTGGAGTCCACAATGGCCTGGATCAGGTTTTGGGGCACATCCCGATAGTTGGCCAGCAGCTGCTTGGTATCCTTGGGCAGGCAGTAGCCGCCGTAGCCAAAGCTGGGATTGTTGTAATGGCTGCCGATGCGCGGGTCCAGGCAGACACCGTCGATGATCCCCCGGGTATCCAGCCCTCGGCTGGCGGCATAGGTGTCCAGCTCATTGAAGAAGGCCACCCGCAGCGCCAGATAGGTGTTGGCAAACAGCTTGATGGCCTCGGCCTCGGTCAGGCCGGGGAACAGGGTGGGGATGTCCTGCTTGATGGCCCCCTGAGCCAGCAGACCGGCAAAGGCCCTGGCCGCCGTCTGGGCGGCGGCGTCCCCGGCGGGGGCGCCCACCACAATGCGGCTGGGATAAAGGTTGTCGTACAGGGCGTGGCCCTCCCGCAGAAATTCCGGGCTGAACAGGATCTGCTGGCCGGGGAATTTTTCCCGCACAGAGGCAGTGTAACCCACCGGCACGGTGGACTTGATCACCACCGCGGCGTTCGGGGCATAGCGGCGGGCCAGTTCCAGCACCGACTCCACACTGGAAGTATCGAAATAGTTTTTGTGGGGATCGTAGTTGGTGGGGGTGGCAATCACAATCAGCTCGGCGCCGGTATAGCCCGCCTCAGCGTCGGTGGTGGCCGTCAGGTCCAGCGGACGGTGCGCCAGATAGTCCTCGATCTCCGGGTCGGCGATGGGGGAACGCCGGGCATTGATGGCCTCCACCTTTTCCGGCAGGACATCCACCGCATGGACAGGGTTGTGCTGGGCCAGCAGTACGCTGATGGACAGGCCGACATAGCCGGTGCCGACAACGGTGATCTTCATGGAACAACTTCCTTTCGTGAAATTTCCGGCAGGGGATTGCCCCCGGGCGGCGGGTCCTGTATACTGAAGGAAATATCATCCCCGGCAGGACACCCGCAGGGCAGGGTGCCGCCCCAACAGGCACGGCACTGTGATCAAGTTGATTATATCCCATCCGACCGCCCATTGCAACGCCGGTCCGGCGGGAGAGGGAGGCAGCAGCATGATGGTGATGTTTGCCGCGGCGGGGTATCTGGCTCTGGCAGCGGCGGTGCTGGCCCTGCGGGGGCGGCCCGCCTATCCGGCGGCCAAGGCGATGGCCGGGGCAGGGTTCTGCGTGCTGGCGGCGGTATGCGCCTGGCAGCAGGGCGGCACACCCTGGCCATGGCCGCTGCCGGCGGGGTTTGCGCTTTGCGCCGCCGGGGACGTGGCCATGGGGAGATACAATCTGTACCGGCGGCCCCGGGCGCTGCTTTGGGGGATCCTGCTGTTTGCCGCGGGGCACCTGTGCTTTCTGGCCGGGTTGGCCCTGCGCCGGCGGCCCGGGGCCGTTCCGCTGGTTTTTGCAGTGGCCGCAGCACTGGCGCTGGCGGCTGCGCTGCACCGGGGCTGGCTGGATATGGGCCGGCTGGCCCCCGGCGGCGTGCTCTACTGTTTTGCGGTCAGCCTGATGGCCGCCCAGGCGGCAGCGCTGGCGGCGGGCAGCCCCTGCACCGGCACCCTGCTGTTTGCCGCGGGCAGCGTGCTGTTCTGGGCCTCTGATCTGGTCTTGCTGGGGCTGTACTTTTCCCGGCGGAGGGGCAGCAGGGTACTGCACATTGCCAACCTGACCAGCTACTATGCCGGTATGCTGTTGATGGCGCTGAGCATGGCCTGGCCCGCCGGCTTTGCCTGACCCCGCCGCGGGCGCCAGCTTTGCGCCACGGGCACTTTTGAGGCGCCATATCCGCCCGGTTTGGCCTGTTTGAGCCCGCATGGGCCGGGAACTTCACGATTTGGTCACGGAATGTTCACAGGAAATCGGATAAGCCTTTGCTATAATGGGGGTAGTTCCCCTGAATTTTTGTATGTGAGGAGGAATACTTTATGCAGGAGATCAAGGACAATGACCGCAAGCCGCCCAAGCGGCCATTGATTTATTATTATGTGGTGGCCGCTGTGGTGCTGCTGCTGCTCAACGCACTGTTTTTCCCCTCGGTGCTGCAGCAGCAGGTCATCGAGGTACCTTACAGCGCCTTTTTGAACATGGTGGATGAGGGCCAGGTGCAGGAAGTGGCACTGGAAGAATCCAGCGGCCAGCTGGTGTTCACCGCCCAGGTTCCGATGAGTGAGCTGGAGTCTCTGCAGCAGATCGACGGCGAGGATACCCCGCCTGCCGAGTCGGAAGAGCAGGCCGACGCCGAAATCTATTCCGGCGTGTTTAAGACCGGTATCTGGCCGGACGACGGCCAGCGTCTGCTGGAACAGCTGCGCCAGGATGACAACATTACCTTTACCTCCGAGATTCCCACCCAGGCCAACCCGATCCTGAGCCTGATCGTCTCCTGGGTACTGCCCATCATCATCTTCTTTGCCATTGGCGAACTGCTGTCCCGCTGGCTGACCAAAAAGATGGGCAACATGAACGGGTTGAACAACGCCATGACCTTTGGCAAGTCCGGCGCCAAGGTATATGTGGAACAGTCCGAGACCGGCGTGACCTTTGCTGATGTGGCCGGCCAGGACGAGGCCAAGGAGTCGCTTTTGGAAGTGGTGGACTTCCTGCACGAGCCGGAAAAGTACGCCGCCATCGGTGCCAAACTGCCCAAGGGCGTACTGCTGGTGGGCCCTCCGGGCACCGGCAAGACGCTGCTGGCCAAAGCCGTTGCCGGCGAGGCCAAGGTCCCCTTCTTCTCCATGTCCGGCAGTGAGTTTGTCGAGATGTTTGTGGGCATGGGTGCCGCAAAGGTTCGCGACCTGTTCAAACAGGCCAATGAGAAGGCCCCCTGTATTGTCTTTATCGATGAGATCGACGCCATCGGCAAAAAGCGCGATGCGGGCGGCTTCTCCGGCAATGACGAGCGGGAGCAGACACTGAACCAGCTGCTGGCCGAGATGGACGGCTTTGACGCCCGCAAGGGCGTGGTGCTGCTGGCGGCCACCAACCGCCCCGAAAGCCTGGACCCTGCCCTGACCCGCCCCGGCCGGTTCGACCGCCGCGTACCGGTGGAACTGCCCGACCTGCCCGGCCGCGTGGCTATCCTGAAAGTACACGCCAAGGATGTGAAGCTGGACGGGAATATTGACTGGGAACTGATTGCCCGTGCCACCGCCGGTGCCTCCGGCGCCGAGTTGGCCAACATCATCAATGAGGCTGCCCTGCGCGCCGTGCGCCAGAAGCGCAGTGCCGTCACCCAGGCCGACCTGGAGGAGAGCGTTGAGACGGTTATCGCCGGCGCCCAGCGCAAGAATGCGGTGATCAGCCCCAGCGACAAAAAGATTGTCGCCTATCACGAGACCGGCCACGCCCTGGTGGCGGCACTGCAAAGCCACTCGGCCCCGGTCACCAAGATCACCATCATCCCCCGCACCTCCGGCGCGCTGGGCTACACCATGCAGGTGGACGAGGGCGAGAAGGTGCTGATGAGCCGCACCGAGCTGGTGAACAAGCTGGCCACCCTGACCGGCGGCCGCAGCGCCGAGGAGCTGGTCTTTGGCAAGGACAACGCCACCACCGGTGCCTCCAACGATATTGAGCAGGCCACCAAGCTGGCCCGCGCCATGATCACCCGCTACGGCATGACCGACGAGTTTGACATGGTGGCGCTGGAAACGGTGCAGAACCAATACCTGGGCGGCGACACCAGTCTGGCCTGCTCCGACAACACCGCCGGGCGCATTGACCAGATGGTCTGCGACACGGTGCGCCAGGCCCACCAGAAAGCCTATGACCTGCTGAAGGCCCACCGGCCTGCCCTGGACCGGCTGGCGGCCTACCTGCTGGAGAAGGAAACCATCACCGGTGAGGAGTTCATGCAGATGCTGGCCCAGAGCGAGCCCGCGCTGCCCGCGGACAATCACGCCTGATCCCCCGGCGGCGGACGGTTCTTTGCCGGCAATCCCCCGTTGACAAAAATACGGTTTCGTACTATACTGGTTTTTGGCAGTTGGTACGAAACCGTATTTTTTGTATTTTGGCAGCAATGCACCGGAAAGAAGGCATCCTGTGACCCATGAAGAAATTTTGCGGCTGCTGCGCCGGCTGACGTTGGCCACCAACCGGATGGACGGCGCCTATTATCTGTTTGCCCGGCGCCGCGGTGTCAATGAGAATACGCTGGCGCTGCTGTACGCCATCGACGGCGGCCAGCCCCACAGCCAGAAACAGGTGTGTGAGGAATGGCTGATCCCCAAAACCACCATCAACACCATTGTGCGCCAGCTGGAGGCTGAGGGCTACCTGACCCTGCGCCATGACGGCCGCGGACGGGAAAAGACACTCTGCCTGACCCCCACGGGCATGGACTATGCCCGCAGCATCCTGGGCGACATCTACGCCGCCGAGGATGCCGCCATGGAGGCGGCCCTGAAAAAATTTTCCCCCGCGTTTGTAGATGCGCTGGAGGAATACACCGCTGTGCTCTGTGCGGAGTTTGAGGCCCGCACCGGCGGCGCCCCCAACCCCAAAATTGCAGCAGACGAACAAGGAGACAGGAAAAGATGAATCAGCAGACGATGTTTTTGCAAACGCCGCCCGCCAAGCTGTTCTTTATGGCGGCGATCCCCGGCGCCATCGGCATGCTGGCGTCAGCGCTCTATCAGCTGGCAGACGGCATCCTGGTGGGGCAGTTTTTGGACGGCACCGCCTTTGCTGCGCTGAACCTGGCCATGCCCTTTGTCATTATCAACTTTGCCCTGGCCGACCTGATCGGCGTGGGGTCGTCGGTGCCCATCTCCATTGCACTGGGGCAGGGCCGGGACAAGCAGGCCAACAACTATTTTACCTGCGCCTGCCTGATGATCTTTACCGCCGGCATTCTGGTGGGGGCAGGGATGTTCCTTGCCTCTCCCGGCCTGATTGCCCTGATGGGCGCCGAGGGGCGCTTTGCCGAGCTTGCCGTACAGTACCTGCGGGTATACGCCCTCTGCTCGCCGGTGACCACCATCGTTTTTGCCACCGACAACTACCTGCGCATCTGCGGGCAGATCAAGGGCAGCATGTACCTGAACATCCTGATGTCGGTGCTCAGCGCCGGGCTGGAGTTTTTGTTCCTGGGGGTATTCCACTGGGGCATCTGGGCAGCGGCGCTGGGCACCTGCCTTGGCATGATGGTCTGCGCCGTCATTGCGCTTGCGCCCTTTGCGCTGGGCCGGATGAAATTGCGCTTTTGCCACCCGCGCTTCAGCCTGGACCTGGTCCGACGCATCGTCAGCTGCGGCCTGCCCACCTTTTTGAACAATGTGGCCGGGCGCATCACCAGCATTCTGATGAATATGCTGCTGGTACGCCTGGGCGGCGAGATGGCGGTGTCAGTCTACGGTGTGCTGATGTACGCCGACGGCTTTATCCAGCCCATTCTGTACGGCACCTGCGATTCGCTGCAGCCGGCAGTGGGCTACAACTGGGGCGCCGGACGGTTTGGCCGCTGCCGCGCCATCGAAAAATGCTGCATGCGGGCAGCGATGGTTCTGAACGCCGCAGCACTGGTGGTGATTGCCCTCTTCCCCGAGCAGATTGCGGGGCTGTTCCTCGCCGATGCAGACACCGCGGGCATGGCCATGGCGGCGGGCGCGCTGCGGCTGTTCAGCCTGACCTATCTGACCCGGTGGTTCTCCTTCTGGGTGCAGAGCTATCTGCTGGCAGTGGAAAAGGCAGTTCCGGCCACCATCATCTCCATCTCCACCGCGCTGATCTTCCCGGTATTGCTGCTGGCGGCGCTGTGGCCGCTGGGGCTGACCGGCATCTGGCTCAACTTTGCCGGCACTGCCGTGCTGGCGGGCATCCTGGCCGCCATTTTGCTTCGGCGGGAATGGCCCGATCTCTCCCGGACTGACGCCCCTGTGCAGGCGGACCCTTGAGCGCCCCGCGGGAATCAATCATCGTAGGGGTCATCCAACAGCCCCTGCAGGAAGGTCTGGGACAGGCGTGGGGAGTGGTACTCCTTCACGTCGCTGTCATCCCAGTCCTCCTCACCGTCCGCAGGGGTGTCAAATTCCGCGGTTTCCTCTTCCTCATCGGCGAGGTTGTCCTCCGGGGCGGCCTCGCCATCGTCGTATCCATCCCCGTCCTCCGGGGAAACCGGCGCCGGGCGCAGCCGGCGGGCGGAGCCCGCCTCGGCCTCCTCCTCGGTGTCGTCTCCCTCTGTGGCCAGCAGGTCCAGTTCATCCAGCAGCTCCTGCATGGCGCCGCAGTCAGCTGGCACATCGGTCAGGCTGTTGCCGTAGTGGCAGAACAGCACCGTACCGTCCGCGTCCAGGATCAGGGTCAGCGGCATCTGTTGGGCGGCGTGCATCGAAACCTCATAACCGCGGTTGCGTGCCTTTTTGATGATCTGCCACGCCTCCAGCGAGCAGGTGCGCCAGAACCCCGTGCGGGTGGGTATGTCCAGATAATCGTAGAGCACGCCCTCCACATCGCACAGAAGCGGGAACGGCAGGGTGCCAGGCCCAATGCTGGGCGCCAGCCGGGCCGGTTCCGACCGGACCACCATGGCAAAGCCGCCATCCTTCAGCTTGAAATGGGTGTGGGAATACCGGCTGACAAAGGTGCGGGTGACCGGATGGCCAAAGTTGCTCATGAACACCAGCACCAGCGGTGCCTGCCGGGCCAGCAGCTCCCGAAAGCTGTTTGCCTCGCTGTACGGCGTGTCATACTGAAAAAAGGGCAGCCGCTCGCCCACCTTGATCCGTTTGCCCATGCGGGCCGCCTCCCTCTGCCGCAGTGCCCCGCCCCCTTGCAGAGGGGCGGGGCCGTTTTTTGCCGGAACCGGTCTGCACCGCAGGCAGCCCGGTATACAAAAATGGGCAGAACCGCCGGGCGGTCCTGCCCAAGTCAAATCACAAAAACCCCCGCCCGGCCGTCTGCAGCCAATCAAAACCTACCGCGTGGCAGGTGGGTGCCCTGCGGACGTTTTCATGCTCCCTTCTTCCGCCCAGGGGCGGGAGGTCTGCAATCCGGCGGCCGACGCCAGGCTCCCTAAATTTGATTAGTAGGATTATATAAAGCTGCAACAATTCGCACCGCGCAGGGGGAAATGCTCTGTCAGGTATTCAGGGTGTATCTGAAAAATTCCCAGTCCTTTTGATTTATCAGATACCCTCTAGTTCAGAATCGTCGATGTCGAACATGGCGCGCAGCCGCTCCTCAAAGATACGGCCCACCTCCAGCAGTTCCTCATCGTCATCAACGATGTCCATATACTCACCCTCGTCATCGGTGCCGACGCGCATGATGATCAGTTCAGCATCCTCGTTCAGGCTGGCGGGGTCCTCCATATAGGGGACAACGGCCAGATAGCGGGTGCCCTTGACCTCGGTTGCATCCACAACCTCGAAGGTGCATTCCTGCCCGTCCTCATCCTCCAGGGTGAGAAGATCGGGCGCGGCTTCCTCCAGCATTTCGGGTGTAAGCTCGTCTGCCATAGTTTTGTTTCTCCGTTTCCGGGGCGGCGCCCCCGTTTCTCTTGAGTATAGTTTACTTGTTTTTTGCATTGGCGTCAAGCGGTATCTATTTCTTTTTCAATGTGGTATAATAGTCTAAACATTTTCATTCCACAGCTGTCTCGGCCGGCGGACGGTTTTTTCGGCCCGCCGGCGCCGCCCGGATCTCCCGGGACGCATCGGGGCAGTGAAACTCTTTGAGATCGTTCCCACACATCCACGGCCGGAAAGGAGCGCGCCATGGTCCTTCACCCCAAAAAACGATGCCTTGCCCTGGGGCTGGCCCTGGTGGCAGTTTGCCTGTGCAGCTGCGGCAGCCGCTATTCCCTGCCCAACCGCCCCACTGTGGACAGTACCGAGCGCCAGTTCACCGCGCCGACGGAGGGGGATCTTATCGCCATCTTCACCACCTCGCTGGGGGAGGTGCGGGCGGTGCTGTACCCCGACGCCGCTCCCATGGCGGTGTACAACTTTGCCGGGCTGGCGCGCAGCGGCTACTATGACGGTACTGTCATCTGGCGCTGTGAGTACGGCTTTGCGGTGCAGGGCGGCGATGCCACCGGCACCGGTCACAGCGGCGCCACCATATACACCAACAATCCCATTCCGCTGGAGGCGGCCAGCAGTCTGCGCCACTATGCAGGCGCACTGTGCGCCGCCACCACCAAGGGGGACCCCAACAGCGGCGAAAGCCAGTTTTATTTTGTCACTGCGCTGCCGGACAGCGTGGACAAGGACCTGCAGGCGCAGCTTTCAGCGGGAGGATACTCCGAGGCGCAGGTGGCCGCCTACGCGGCAGCCGGCGGTCTGCCCTACCTGGACAATACCGACACTGTGTTCGGGCAGGTGTACGAGGGCATGGATGTGGTGGACCGGATGGCCTGTGTGGACACAGTGCAGAATGAGGACGGCAGCGATACCTACCGCCCCACCGAGGCCGACACCATCACCATTGAGCGGGTGACCATCGCCCGGTATCCCGGCCCCACCGCCGCGGAGATCAAGGATCAGATCCAGGCTTCGGCTGAGACCGCACAGTGACCGCCAGCTCCCCTTTCCCATATTGTATGCAGTGCTGCCGGGGTTCCATACCCCGGCGGCATTTTTTGCCAGAGACGGAACAGTTTCTTTGGAGAAAGATTTCGCCCGGTGTTCGGCACGTTTGCCGAACACCGGGCGAAATTTTTGTGCAGTTTTTCAGGCCGGTCAGCCGCGGGTTCCCTCGGTCTTATAGTCGGTGCTGTACCCCTGCAGGTCAGTCTCGTTGATGGTGTTGTTCCAGCGGCTATCCACCTGGGCGGCATCCCATTCCTCCCAGGCTTCCGGGCTGCGGATGGTGGTGCCGGTCAGGTAACGGTCATCCCAGGGATTTTCCCCATCGGGGTCGGTGGGGTCCCAGCCGCGGTAGGTTTCGTCGTCCGGGTCGATATAGATGGTGCCGGGCTTGCCCATAGGGCCGGGGTTGGCAGCATCGTCGTAGATAACAACCGGGGTACCGATGGGGCAGTTGTCAAAGATCCACTTGACATCCACCACCATCAGACGGATGCAACCCAGTGATGCCTGGGTGCCCAGTTTGTTGAACTCGACATACTCCAGATCGTCCTTGTGCTGGGTGTAATAGGGCACACTGTGGAACAGGTAGGCATCCCAGATGCGGGTGGCATACTGGCCATAGCAGGGGCCCGCCAGCAGGCGCCACTGGTAGCTGACCGGCGTGTGGAAGTAGCCGGTGGGGGTATCGGGGCCACCGCTGCAGATCATGGCCATATAGGGCTTGGTATAACGGGGATTTTCCGCATCGCCGTCGGAGGCATAGACGGTGACCACACCGGCCTCCCGGTTGACGGCCAACAGGTAGGGGAAACCGTCCTGCACCGTCAGGTCCAGGTCCTCATACTCGGGGTCGGCCTGCAGGCCCTCCAAAATTTCCACCGCATTGGCGGACCAGGTATCCGGGTCCTTCACCTCGGCGGGATTCAGGGTGGCATTTTCCCCGTTGCGGGCCATCACCTGGGCAATGCGCTCGGCGGCCGGGTCCGGGGTGGGTGTGGGGTCCGGCGCTGCCGGAGCTGCCGCCTGCTCCGCCGGGGCATTTCCGCTTTCCCCGGTGGACTGCTGGGTGCCGGTGGTGTGGCTGCCGCCGGGCATGACCTCATCGACGGTGTTGGTGCCGCTGCGGACGATCCAGATCGCCGCCAGGATGCAGACCGCCACCGCCATCAGGCAGAGAAGCATCCGCAGAATGGCCGACCGGCGCTGGTCACGGCGGCGTACCGGGGCCTTGGCCCGGGCATGGCTGCGGGCCTGGCCGGAGTGTTGCTGTGCCGGGGCCGTCCGGCGGGTCTGGCCCTGCCGGGCGCCGGATGCCTGCCGCCGGGGCGGGCGTCCCTGTTGATTTTGATTCATGGGAAACCTCCTGCTTGTCATAAGACGGAGACGCCCGCCGGAGCGTGCGCCGGAAATGTTACGCTTCCTATTATGTGCGGGATTTGGCCCGCGGTCAAGTCCTGACAGAAATTTTCAGCCGCCGGCGGGCAAATTTTCGTCTTTTTGCCGGGCAGACCGGCCATACTATACTTTGTCCGGGAGCGCCATCCCGGGCCATGACAGAAAGGAGAATGCCCCATGAATCCCTTTGAGGAAAAGCCCCGCCCGCTGGAGGACGGATTCCTGAGCTGGAAAGACCTGGCCCCCGCCCCTTATGACAAGCGGGAGGCCGACCCCTACACCAGGGTGCGCATCATTTTGATGAACGGCACCGAGTTTGAGGCGGTATGGTTCAGCCACCAGTTCCACCGCCACTGCCAAAACAATGATCTGCGGCGGGAGCTGGCCATTCTGCGCCGGCAGGAACAGCAGCAGCAAAAGCAGATTGCGGCCCTGAAGCCGCTGGACGAGACGGTGCTGGAGCATACCATCGGCTACGAGCAGCTGGCAGTGGACCTGACCGCCCGCATGGCCCAGTGTGAGCCGGACGAGCAGGTGAAACAGGCGCTGGATTTTGCCCTGCTGGAGGACTTTGACCACCTGTACCGCTACGCCGACCTGCTGGAAATGGACGAGGGCGTCCACGCCGAGGACCTGGTGGGCAAATACACCGAGATTATGCCAGCCCGGCCCACCATCGCCCACCACCGCTGGCCGGCGGACTCGGTGAAACCACCCATCCGGAACAAAAAAGCGGCGCTGGCGACCAAGCTGCATGTGAACATCATCACGGCGGCGGAACAGCAGACGATGAATTATTATATGAACCTGGGCAGCTTTTATCCCAATGACCGGGGCCGCAAACTGTATACCGAGATCGGCATGGTGGAGGAACAGCACGTGACCCACTACGGCAGCCTGCTGGACCCGGCCTGCAGCTGGCTGGAAAGCCTGCTGATGCACGAGTACACCGAGTGTTACCTGTATTACAGTGCCTATGAGACTGAAACCTGCCGCCCGGTGAAAAGGATTTGGGAGCAGCACTTTGCCCAGGAGATTGCCCATCTGCACCACGCGGCCCATCTGCTGGAGGTCTACGAGGGCAAACAGTGGCAGCAGGTGATTCCGGACGGCACCTTCCCCGAGGTACTGGCACTGGGGCCGAACATCGAGTATATCCGGGATGTGCTGGCCCGCACCGTGACGCTGACCGCAAAGGGCGAGGGATATGCCCCGGTGGAACAGCTGCCCGCCGACGCGGATTTCTTCCGCTACCAACAGATGGTCAACGGAAAAACCGCCAACGTGACCAGCCACACCGTCATCCAGGATTGTATTGCCGAGAACGGCCAGGATTACCGGTTCGAGACGGCGGAAAATCCCATCCCCGCCCTGCGCTGCCGCACCAAGGACAATACCACCCTGGGCCGCAAGGCATAACTTTATAACGATGCGCAAAAAGGGCGAGCCCTGGCAGGGCCCGCCCTTACGCATATTGCAGACTGCAAACCGCGGAACGATCAGAACATTTTCTTGACGGGGACGGTCCAGCCCTTGGTATCGGGCAGCTTGCCCCACTGGATACCGGTGAGGGTGTCGTACAGCTTCTGGGTCAGGGGACCGATCTTGCCGTCGCCGATCAGGGCCTGCTCGCCCTTCCAGTCCAGCTCCTTGACAGGGCTGACCACCGCGGCGGTGCCGGTGCCGAACACTTCCTCCAGCTTGCCGTCCCGGGCGGCCTGCATCACATCGGCGATGGCCAGCTTGCCCTCGACGACCTCATAGCCCCAGTCCTTCAGCAGTTCGATGATGCTGCGGCGGGTGACGCCGGGCAGCACGGTGCCGGTGCAGGCGGCGGTGTAGATCTTACCGTCGATCTTGAACATGATGTTCATACTGCCGACTTCCTCGACGTACTTTTTCTCCACGCCGTCCAGCCACAGCACCTGGCTGAAGCCCTGCTCCTCGGCCAGCTCGCCGGCCTTGATGGAGGCGGCGTAGTTGCCGCCGCACTTGGTAAACCCGGTCAGGCCGGGGGCGGCGCGGATATATTCGTCCTCAACGTAGATGCGCACCGGGTCCAGACCCTCGGCGTAGTAGGCGCCGGAGGGGGAACAGATGATGCAGAAGATATAATGCTTGGAGGCGTGGACGCCCAGGCCCACGTCATTGGCAAAGCAGAAGGGGCGGATGTACAGCGATGCGCCGTCCGAGTGGGGCACCCAGTCCCGGTCCACATCCACCAGGGCCTCCACCGCCTGGGTAAAGTCCTCGACGGGGATCTGGGGGATGCACAGGCGGTCGGCGGAATCCTGGAAGCGGGAGGCGTTGCAATCGGGACGGAACAGCTGGACAGTACCGTCGGCGGTGCGGTATGCCTTCATGCCCTCAAAAATTTCCTGCGCATAGTGGAACACTACAGTGGCGGGGTCCAGCGGCAGCGGCGCATAGGGCACAATGCGCGGGTCATGCCAGCCCTCGCCGGCGGTGTAATCCATCAGGAACATATGGTCGGTGAAGATCTGGCCAAAGCCGAGCTTGCTCTCATCGGTGGGCTTGGCCTTGGGGGAAGTGGTGCGGGTGAGCTTGATATCCAACATTCTCGTTCTCTCCTTTGCCGGGATCACCTGCCGCGGGCGCACATCCCGTCCACCCCTCTATCGCACAAAACAGGTGGCAGGGCGGGCGTTTCCGGTCATTTTTGCAAAAGACAGCAGTCTTTGTTGTTCCATTATACCGCTGTAAACCGGTGAATACAAGCCTGCAGCGGCATTTTTTGACGCGCCCTTCCGGAACATGCTATAATGGCGCCAGACTGCCGGTATACCGTCCGCGCCGGGTTTTACAGCCCAGAACGGCGGCGTTCGGTCTGTATCTATTTTGTATTGTTTTTATGTTTATTACATTTCGTATTATCTCGAAGGGGTTGTTTGTAATGCCAGTGGCCGCATTGCTGCTCAGCGCCGGGCTGTGCCTGGCAGGCGGGCTGCTGCCTGCCAAGCTGTGCCGGCGCCGGTCTGCCGGGCGGGACTTTGCCGCCGCCGGGGCGGTGTTTGCCGGTGTGTGGGCGTGGGCCTTCCTGTTTTTTTCAAAGCCGGGGCTGTTTGCGGGGTTTGGCCTGTTCCGGCTCTGCGCGGTGTGCGGTGCGTCGGCGGCGGGTGCGGCCTGCGTCTGCACGCTGCGCTGCACCGGCCTGCTGCGGGCCGCACGCCGGCGGCTGTTGGCTGCCGCAGCGCTGGTGCTGTGTGCGCTGACCTTTGAGGTGTTTTTTGGCAATGTGAAGTACTTTGCCACCCACGAATATACCCCCATCCAGCTGTTTGACTATCTGGACGGGGAGCTGTCCCGCAATGCCGACGGCAGCGTGGCCCTTTCCGGCGAGAGCACCGTGCTGCATTTTACCGGCATTGACCAGCCGCTGTACAACCTGCAGCTGGAAGGGCTTTCCTTCCATTATCCTGAGGCTCCCGCGCGGGAGGCCGCCCAGAACCCGCTGTTCACCATCCGCATTGACGCCGCAGACGAAGCCAATGCCCTTGAGTTCACCGGCGGCAGCTGGGATGTGGCGGTGCGCGCCCCCCGCAGCTGGAACCGTGCGCTGGATTTTTCCGGCGATGTTTCCAGCATGACCCTTACCGCCGCCCCCTATGACGGCGAATACATCTGGTATTCCTTTGACTATACCCTCACCGGCATCACCGCCAATGCGCCCCAGCCGTTTGCATTTTCCTGGCTGCGGTTTGCGGTGGCGCTGGCAGCCTGCGCCGCGGTGTGGACCTTCCGGCCGGGCAGCAGCCTGTGGCAGATGCGGTATCTGGAAGACCCCCGGCGTTTTCGCCCGGGGGTGCTGGTGTGTGCCGGCGCTCTGTGCCTGATCGCCTGCCTGACCCCCTTTGCCGACCCGATCAACTCGGGCGTGGCCACCGCCTGGTACAACGCCAACAACTGGGACGGCGGCAGCCGGGTCAGTTTCACCCGGCATATCAACGACTGGCAGCACGACACCACCAGCCAGCTGGGCTCGCTGGCCAGCTCGCTGCTGGACGGGCGGCTGGATCTGGAAATCGACCCGCCTCAGGCTCTTTTGGAGATGGACAACCCCTATGACACCGCCGCCCGCCAGGCACAGGCCCCCGACGCGCTGTGGGATGTGGCGTTTTACAACGGGCGGTACTACGTCTATTTTGGTGTGGTGCCCTGCCTGCTGTTCCAGCTGCCCTTTGAGGCCATCACCGGCATTTCCGACCTGCCCAACTGCGCCGGCATGATGGTGATGGCGGTGGCCGCAGTGATCGCCGCCTTCGGGCTGGTACGCCAGGCAGCCAGGCGGTGGTTCCCGGGGGTGAGCGCCGCCGCCTACCTGTTGGCGTCCACCGCGGTGGCGGGCTGCGGGCAGATGTTCTACCTGCTGTTCCGGGCCAATGTCTACGAGTACGTAATCCTGTGCGGCGCCGCCTTTGTGATGCTGGCGCTGTGGCAGTGGCTGGCCGCCGCCAACACCCCCGATGACCGGCGGGGCGTGCGCCTTGCCCATCTGATGCTGGGCAGTGCCTGCATGGCGCTGGTGGCAGGCTGCCGGCCCCAGATGGAGCTGTTCGCCTTTTTGGCCCTGCCCATCTTCTGGCGGCAGTATGTGACCGAAAAACGTCTGTTCAGCCGCAAAGGCATGGTGGAATTGGTGCTGTTTGCCCTGCCCTTCGTTCTGGTGGCCGCCGGGCTGATGTGGTACAATGCCGCCCGGTTCGGCTCTCCCTTTGACTTTGGCGCCAACTATAACCTGACCAGCAACGATATGACCAAACGGGGATTCAACCCGGGGCGCATCGGTCCCGCACTGTTTTATTATCTGTTGGCCCTGCCCGGTCTGAAGGCCACCTTCCCCTACGTGTCGGAGCTGCACCTTTACACCAATTACATCGGCCGCACCGTCACCGAGCTGTTCTACGGCGGCGCGGTGGGCTGCACCCCGTTTTTGTGGATGTTCGCGCTGCTGCCTTTTCTGCGGCGGCGGCTGGCCAAAAAGCGGCTGTGGGGCATAGTAGGCTGGCCCCTGGCCTGTGCGGTGATGCTCAGTGCGCTGGACGCCGTGATGGCCGGTATCCTCTACCGTTACCAGATGGATTTTGCCCTGCCGCTGCTGTTTGCCGGCGCCCTGTGCTGGCTGGCTGCCGAGGAGGCGCTTTCCGGCCACACCCCGGCGCTGCGCCCGCTGCAATATACCCTGCGCAGCTGCATGGGCCTGGCGGTGGGCGCCGGGCTGGTGTATGGGTTCTGCGTGGTCTGCGCCGCCGAGCCCTGGCTGTATGGGCAAAACCCGGCTTTGTACCAGAATATCAGCCGCCTGGTACAGTTCTGGCTGTAAGGAGGTGCCGCCATGCTGTTGTTGATTTTGACCCTGCTGGCGACCGCCTGCCTCTGCCTGGGTGCCAGTCTGCTGCCTGCGCGGCTCCGGCGCCGCCCTTTCTCACCCCGGCAGCTGGCGCCGGGGGCCGTGGTGTGGGGCGGCCTGTGGCTGGCCGCGGCGCTGGTGTTTGCCAAACCCGGCCTGACCACCGGCTTTGACGCTTTCCGGTTCATTGTTCTCTGTGCCGCGGCAGGCTGGGCTTCCGCCTGCGTGCTGGGGGCCCGGCTGCTGCGTTTGGCCCGGGGCCGCTGGCACCGTCCCGCCGTGGCGGCGCTGCTGGCGCTGATTGCCCTGGGGTGTGAGGTGTTCGTATTTAACATGAACTACTTCGTCACCCACGGCTACCAGCCCTTTCAGCTGTTCGCCTATCTGGTGCCGGACGAGGATCAGGTCTGTGACACCGGCGGCATTTTGTTGGAAAATGCCCACCCCGTCATGCATTTTTATGACATTGACCAGCCCATCTACAATCTTCAGATCGACGCTGCCTTTTACCAGCGGCTGGACGGTCCCAACGAGCATCAGGACCCCCGCCTGCAGCTGGAAGTATCCGCCAGCGATGAAGCCAACGCCAGCGAGATCACCGGCGGCCGCTGGTGGTATACCCCCGGTGCGCCCCGCACCCGGTGGATCACGCTGGACTTTTCCGGCAAGGTCTCTTCGCTGTCGCTGCGTGTGACCAATTACACCGCCAACGAGCAGCCCAATTTTAACTGGACCATCCGTGGCATTACAGCCAACACGCCCCGCCCGATGGACCTTTCACTCACCCGGTGCCTGGCACTGTTCCTGGTGCTGGGGCTGGGTTGGACCTTCCGCCCCGGCAGCCTGCTGTGGCGGGTACCCTATCTGAAAAATCCCCGCCGCTGGCGGCCGGCTGTGGTGTCGATCCTGCTGACACTCAGCCTGCTGGCCTGTGCTGCACCGTTTGCTCTTCCGGCGCAGTCCGGCATTGCCACGGCCACCTACAACGCAAATGCCTGGGACGGCGAAAGCCCTATCAGCTTTCCGCTGTCGCTGGACCCGGAGCAGGAGCTCGGGAGTTACTGCGGCCAGCTGGGTGCACTGGCCCGATCGCTGCTGGATGGACGGCTGGATCTGGAGATCGACCCGCCCCCGGAACTGCTGGAAATGGAAAACCCCTATGACACCGCCGCCCGCCGGATCGCAGCACCGGGCGCGCTTTGGGATACCGCCTATCACAACGGGCGGTACTATGTCTACTTTGGCGTGGTACCTTGCCTGCTGTTTCAGCTGCCTGCTCAGGCGCTGCTCGGCATCCGCAATCTGCCGCCCTGTTTTGGCATGATCCCCATGGCCATTGCCGCCATTTTTGCCGCCTTTGGGCTGGTCAAGCAGGCGGCCAGGCGGTGGTTCCCGGGGGTAAGCGCCGCCGCCTATCTGCTGGCCGCCACAGCATTGGCGGGCTTTGGGCAACTTTACTACCTGCTGCTGCGCCCCTGGGTGTACGAGTATGTGATCCTGTGCGGTGCCGCCTTTGTGATGCTGGCGCTGTGGCAGTGGCTGGCCGCCGCCAACACCCCCGTGGGGAAACGTGGCCGGATGATTGCCCATCTGGTGGCGGGCAGCGTCTGCATGGCGCTGGTGGCAGGCTGCCGGCCCCAGATGGAGCTGTTCGCCTTTTTGGCGCTGCCCATCTTCTGGCGGCGGTATGTGACCAAACGCCGGCTGTTTACCCCCGGGGGAGCCGTGGAGTTTGCGCTGTTTGCGCTGCCCTTTGTGCTGGTGGCCGCCGGGCTGATGTGGTACAATGCCGCCCGGTTCGGCTCTCCCTTTGACTTTGGCGCCAACTATAACCTGACCAGCAACGATATGACCAAGCGGGGCTTCAGCGCTGCGCGCATCGGCCCCGCCATCCTGTACTACCTCTTTGCGCCCAACCCGATGTCCGCCACCTTCCCCTATCTCAGCACTATACAGCCCGTCACCAACGCGGTGGGCCTTACCATTGTTGAGCAGCATTATGGCGGCCTGTTTGCCTGTTTTCCTTTTTTGTGGATATTTGCACTGCTGCCGCTGCTGCGCCGCCGCCTGGCCAAAAAGAGACTGTGGGGCATTGTGGGCTGGGTGCTGTTCTCGGCGCTGGCGCTCTCGGTACTGGATGCCCAGATGGCCGGCATCCTTTACCGCTATCAGATGGACTTTGCGCTGCCCGTCATGTTTGCCGGCGCTGTGTGCTGGCTGGCAGCTGAAAATGCCATGGAGGATGTCCGCACCGCCCTGCCCGTGGGCGGACAGCTGCAGCGTATGCTGCGCACCGGTATGCTGGTTGCCGTGGCAGCGGGGCTGGTGTTCGGGTGCTGCCTTTTCTTTGGCGCGGAGCCCTACGTCTACAAAAACAACCCCACGCTGTTTGACACACTGACCCGCCTGGTACAGTTTTGGCTGTAACCTCTTGCAAAAAGCAGCCCCGCCGCAGCGGCCCGTTTTCAAGGGCCCGCTGCGGCGGGGTTTGCCGTGTGCCTGCCGGCCCTGGCGGGGGCTGCGCATACCGCTCACATGTTATGGTCGGCAAAGATGGGGTCGTCCTGCCACAGCACCGTATGCCCGGCGGCACGGGTGGCATTCATGTCAATAATTCGCTGGTTGGAGGACCCCCGGAACCGCAGCGAGATGTCATACAAATCCTGCACAAAGGCCCCATCCACCAGGATGTCGATGTATCCCAGCATCTCGTCGGTAACTTCACAGCGGCTGGGGCTGGGCTGCAGGAGCTCGGTTTCGTAGACATTGCCGGTGTAGCACCAGATGGTTTTGTGGGGGTACAACACCTTCACATCGTGCAGGAACGGTGCCAGCGCCCGCTGGTTTTCCGGCTCGAAGGGCTCGCCGCCCAGCAGGGACAGCCCGCTGATATACTCCGGCTGTAAGCTGGCCAGAATCTGATTGCGTACCGCCTTGTCAAAGGGGCTGCCGTAAGCAAAGTCCCAGGCCACCTTGTTGAAGCAATTCTCACAGTGGCGGCGGCAGCCCGACACAAACAGACTGGTGCGCACGCCGCTGCCGTTGGCGATGTCACAATACTTGATGTTGGCGTAGTTCATGGCCCTGTCTCCTTTTATCCCGCTTGAACCGGTCCATCTTGTTGTAATATACCCGTTCCGCCACCATAT
Organism: uncultured Gemmiger sp.; assembly: GCA_944388145.1. Classification (GTDB taxonomy): domain Bacteria; phylum Bacillota; class Clostridia; order Oscillospirales; family Ruminococcaceae; genus Gemmiger. The sequence continues at coordinate 103,382 of CALXHQ010000002.1, forward strand.
ACTGTGGCGCGGGCGGAAATTTCTCTGTCTGGCAGTATACCAGACCCCGCGCATCGGTGCAAGCACCCCCAGGGCAGGAGTGCCACCTTTTGGTCGATGTATCGTATGATTCACAAAATCACCCAAATTAGCCAAAAAAAAAGGCTCATTTTCTACACCCTCCCGGCGGCAGCTTATTTTTAGCGTACCGACGTATTTTGAATGACATATCTAGGCATTTTCAACAGGTTTTCCACCATATATTGTGGTGCAGTGCCTTGACTTTTGCCCTCCGCTGGCGTTAAGATACTCTTGCACGCAATCGAGAGGCAGCGTCACAATCCACAATATCTTGTGTTATGTTCGCCGTTCCGTACAGATATATGCCATTACGAGAGCAAAGGTCCCCAACGAACCGCGCGGCACCGCAAAATTGCTGAAAAGCAGCCATTGCCGCGTTTCAGGACGACGTTTCCGGCTTTGCTTTCCGACGGGATCGCGCAGATTTGCGGCAGCTTTTCCCTTGACAGATCAGGAGGCCATCATGAAGATCATCAAGCGCAACGGCAGCGAGGCCGTGTTCGACATCAGCAAAATCATTGCAGCCATCACCAAGGCCAACCACAGTGTGGACGAGGGCCAGCGCCTGACCCAAGCCCAGATCCTGGCCATCGCCGACAAGGTCCAGAAAGCCTGCGAGAGCCGCAGCCATGCCATGGGCGTGGAGGAGATCCAGGACCTGGTGGAGGACGGCATCATGGCCGCCGGCGCCTTCGAGGTGGCCCGCCATTACATCACCTACCGGTATGTGCAGGGCCTGCGCCGCACCCACAACACCACCGACGACCGCATCCTCAGCTTGATCGAGTGCAACAATGAGGAGGTCAAGCAGGAAAATTCCAACAAGAACCCCACCGTCAACTCGGTGCAGCGGGACTATATGGCCGGCGAGGTCTCCAAGGATCTGACCATGCGCATGCTGCTGCCCGCCGACGTGGTCAAAGCCCACGAGGAAGGCATCATTCACTTCCACGATGCCGACTACTTCGCCCAGCATATGCACAACTGCGACCTGGTCAACCTGGACGATATGCTGCAAAACGGCACCGTCATCTCCGGCACCTTGATCGAGAAGCCCCATTCCTTCTCCACCGCCTGCAATATCGCCACCCAGATCATCGCCCAGGTGGCTTCCAGCCAGTACGGCGGCCAGAGCATCAGCCTGACCCACCTGGCCCCCTTTGTGGACATCAGCCGCAAGAAGATCCGCCGGGATGTGGAGAAAGAGCTGGCGGAGCTGGGTGTCCAGCCCAGCGAGGAGAAGATCACCAAGATTGTGGAGGACCGCCTGCGGGATGAAATCAAGAAGGGCGTGCAGACCATCCAGTACCAGGTGGTCACCCTGATGACCACCAACGGCCAGGCGCCCTTCATCACCGTGTTCATGTACCTGAACGAGGCCGGCGACAACCAGCGCCTGAAATCCGACCTGGCCATCATCATTGAGGAGATGCTCCGCCAGCGGTATCAGGGCGTCAAGAACGAGGCCGGCGTCTGGATCACCCCCGCCTTCCCCAAGCTGATCTACGTGCTGGAGGAGGACAACATCCGCGAGGGCACCCCCTACTTCTACCTGACCAAGCTGGCCGCCAAGTGCACCGCAAAGCGCATGGTGCCCGACTACATCAGTGAGAAGAAGATGAAGGAATACAAGCTGTCCAAGGGCGAGACCGAGGGCCACGGCGATGTGTACACCTGCATGGGCTGCCGCAGCTTTTTGACCCCCGACCGCTCCGGCAACGGCTGGAACAACATTGCCAACGCCAAAAATTATGACGGCAAGCCGAAATATTACGGTCGTTTCAACCAGGGCGTCGTCACCATCAACCTGGTGGATGTGGCGCTTAGCTCCCACGGCGACTTTGACGAATTCTGGAAGATTTTTGACGAGCGGCTGGAGCTCTGCCACAAGGCGCTGATGTGCCGCCACAACCGGCTGAAGGGCACCCTGTCCGACGCGGCGCCCATCCTGTGGCAGTACGGTGCGCTGGCCCGCCTGAAGAAGGGCGAAACCATTGACAAGCTGCTGTACGGCGGTTATTCCACCATCAGCCTGGGCTATGCGGGCCTGTATGAGTGCTGCAAGTATATGACCGGCAAGAGCCACACCGACCCGGCCGCCAAGCCTTTTGCCCTGCAGGTGATGCAGCACATGAACGACGCCTGCGCCAAGTGGAAGGCCGAGAGCGACATTGACTTCAGCCTGTACGGCACCCCGCTGGAATCCACCACCTACAAGTTTGCCAAGTGCCTGCAGAAGCGCTTCGGCATCATCCCCGGCATCACCGACCGCAACTACATCACCAACTCCTACCACGTGCATGTGGCCGAGCAGATCGACGCCTTCACCAAGCTGAAGTTTGAGGCCGAGTTCCAGAAGCTCAGCCCCGGCGGCGCCATCAGCTACGTGGAAGTGCCCAATATGCAGGACAACCTGGAGGCGGTGATCCAGGTGATGCAGTTCATCTACGACAACATCATGTACGCCGAGCTGAACACCAAGAGCGACTACTGCCAGTGCTGCGGCTACGACGGCGAGATCCGGATTGTGGAGGACGACGGCAAACTGGTGTGGGAATGCCCCAAGTGCGGCAACCGCGACCAGAGCAAGCTGAACGTTGCCCGCCGCACCTGCGGTTACATCGGCACCCAGTTCTGGAACCAGGGCCGCACCCAGGAGATCAAGGACCGCGTGCTGCACCTGTAAATTGGATTGTTTCCGATTTCATTTGCTTTTTCCTGATTTACAGGTCATCAGTCGTTCTTTTTCATCCTCGCACAAATCCCATCTTTGCACAAAAAATCGGCCTCTGAGGGGCGGTGTTTCCGCTTCCCTCAGGGGCCGATTTGCTATCTGCGGTCCTTTTGTGCTACTTAAATCTGGTGCGCCGGTTTCGGGTCGGCGGATGCCTGCCGCATGGTTTCAGACGCCGGATCTCTATTGATTTTGGTCTTTTTCGTCCAAAACTTCCACTTGGCACAGCCGCATGGCAGCCAGGGCGGTCTGGTGGCTTTCGGGGGTGACGCAGGCACAGCAGCCGGCGATGACTCGCACCGGTGTCTCGGGCAGGGTGGCCTTGAGGAGCAGCGCGTTGCTGATGACACAGATGCCGGTGCAGACGCCGCACAGCGTCACACTGTCGGGCTGCTGGCTACTGCACCAGTGGGCCAGCGCCGTCGAACCGAAACTGGGCTTGTCAAACACCGGGGCCTTGTCCGACCAGGGGCGCAGGCTGCCGGCGATCTGCCAGCCGTCCGATCCCTTCAGGCAGTGGGGCACCGGCAGATTTTTGCCTTCCTGGGTGTTCAGGTAATCGGGGCCGTGGGTGTCCCGGGTGAAGACCACCGGACCGTCCCAGCCCCTGACCAGCCTGACCACATCCGGCAGGATGGCCTGGGCCTCCTTTGTGCCCAGTGGGCCGGTGATAAAGTCGTTTTGCATATCCACAACAATCAGCAGGTTTTTCATGGCAGCGCCTCCTTGGCGGGGTTACAGGTGCAGCCGCTTTTGCAGCTCGGTCCAAAGGTCCCGGCCTTTGAAGATAATCAGGCTCAGGCAGGTAATGATGCTGACGATCAGGCAGATGGTCCAGGCCAGCGGGGCTTCCTCGGGGCTGAGGAAAAAGGCCAGGTAGGGCAGTGCCCCCACCACAATGTTCAACAAAAGGTAAACCAGGCCGTTCTCGGTAAAGTGGCGGTTGATGTAGGCAAAGATCGAATTGAGCACCAGGGCGGTGGTGCAGAGGATGGGCACCGCGTAGTCCACGCTGAACCGGTGCCAGCCGGTGGCCCAGTCGCAGAGCACCAGTACCACCGACACCAGCACCAGCGTCTGGAACAGCAGTTTTGGCGCGTTGCGGCGGCGGCGCATCATGGCGCGCAGCAGCACCAGCACCCCCACCACGCCCAGCACCACCGGAATGCTCCAGTGCACCGGCGTGACCGGCCCCAGCAGGTCGATGGCCACACAGACCACCGCCGCCGTCAGCAGCACAAATGCCACGATCTTGTAAGCCAGCGAAAAGCGGCGCAGTTCCGGCTCCACGCGGGGGTAGCGGGGCGGTTCGCCCTCCCCCAAAAGCTGGCTCTGACACAGCGGGCAATAGGCAGGGTCGCCGCCCACATGGATCTTGCAGTTCGGGCAGATTTTCATCCGGTCACCACCTCGTTTGCATAGAGTGTCACATCGATGCCCTCAGCGGCGATGCCGGTGAAAAACCGCCGGGCTATGCCGGTGCTCCGGTAGGCCGAGGACAGGCAGATGACCAGCTCTTTTTGCCAGGAGCAGACACAGGCGAACAGACTGGAGGTGCTGGACATGGCAGCAAATCCCCGCACCCAGGGGGAGAGCTCCGGCGGCGTTTTGATAACGCCCAGGTTGGACAGGGTGGCGGTGGTATACCGGTCCTGAAAGCGGGTAATGGCGCTGACCACCCGGTTTTTGATCACCAGCGGCACCGGCTTGACAAAAGGCAGCTGTTCAAACCGCTCAAATCCATCCATGCGTGCTTTGACCCTCTCCTCGGACAATTCCTGTTTGAGGGCAGCGTCAAAGGCGGCAGCCAGGGATTGGGGTGTCTCCTGGCCGGTGAGCTGCTGCCCCACCCGAATGCTGTTGAAAAAGTTGCGGGCAGTCTCGCTGGGGTAATAGTTGCGCAGATTCACCGGCAGGCTGATGGCCACCGGGCGGTGGCGTTCCAGCATCGGGGTCTCGGCATAGATGGCCAGCATCAGCCTGGCGCCCAGCCAGCTGGTCAGGGTGACACCGTCTGCCCGGGCGGCGGTCAGCGCCTGGTCCACGGGCAGGTGTGCTTCAAAAAACTGGGTCTGATCATAGGGCAGGCGGCTGCCCCGGATGCGGCAGGCCCGCCGGGGCAGCGCTTCCCGACGGGCAGCGGCACCATAAAACTGACGGTAGCTGTCCTGAGCCAGATTGCCGGCGGGGGCCACCGTATCGGGCACCAGGTTGGCCAGCTCGGCGGGGTGCTGCAGTTTCAGGTACTGGCAGACCAGCGCCTTTAAGAACAAAAGGCCGCCGTTGCCATCGCTGAGGGCGTGGAACATTTCCACATTGATGCGCGGGCCGAAATAGCTGACCCGGTACAGCAGCTCGTTTTGCAGGTTTGGTCCGTAGACCGGCGCGCAGGGGGGCAGTGCCTCGGGCTGAGCGGCAGGCTGCTTTTTGGTGGATTCCAGATAATTCCAGAACAGGCCCCGGTGCAGCGTAACCTGAAAGTTGGGGAACTGCCGGGCCGTCAGGTGCAGGGCCTCGTTCAGGCAGTCGGGGTCGATGTCGGCGTCCAGCGTGCAGCAGACCCGGAATACCCTCGGGTCACGCCGGTTGTTTGAGGCGATAAACAGTTTGGCAACATTGTCCACCTGGTACCAGGTTCCGGACATAGGCACCCCTCCTTTCGGTGGGGAAATGAGATTGTGTGGTGGGAAGGCGGCGTTGCATCACAGATTGCGCTGCACAAAGCGGCCGACACTTTCCAGCGCCTGGGCGGCGCGGCGGAGGGGCATTTGCTGGAACACATGCCAGCAGTCCGGATAGATCTCCAGCACAGAATAGATGCCGGCCTCCAGCAGCTTGTGGTGCAAAAGCTCTGAGTCAGAGCGAAGGATCTCGTTGGTGCCCACCTGGATCAGGGTGGACGGCAGCCCCCGCAGGTCGCCGAACAGCGGCGAATAGCAGGGTTTGGACCAGTCGGCATCCGGGCCGGTGTAGGCCTCCCGCACCGAGCGGATATATTTTGCGTCGAGCATAGGGTCGATGTCGGCGCATTCGGTGTGGGAAAGTCCTGAACAGGTCATATCGGTCCAGGGGCTCATCAGCACCAGCATACGGGGCTGGATGCGGCCCTGCTCCTTCAATTTCAGGCAGAGCTCCAGCGCCAGGTTGCCGCCTGCCGAGTCTCCGGCCAGGATCACATCCTTGGCACCGAAGCCCAGGTACATCAGGTGGTCCCACACCGCCAGGGCATCCTGCACCGCAGCCGGAAAGGGATGCTCCGGGGCAAGGCGATACTCGAACGAGAAGGCGTCCAGCCCAGTGTGCAGCGCCAGCTTGCTGGCCAGGATGCGGGCATAACCCAACTGGCCGCAGGTATAGCCCCCGCCGTGACAGTAGAGAATGATGTGCCGCCGGTCATGGGCGTAGTCCAGGCGAACCCACTCGGCGGGAATATGCTTTACACGGGTCTCGTGGGTGGTGACGCCGATGGCCGGGGTGACCAGCCGGGCAAACAGTTCCTGCCCGGCGCGCTGGCGTTCCAGATCCTCCGGCGAGGTGGACCCGGTGGCAGTGACCGAGTGCACCGCCTTGATGGCCCGCATCATGGGGCCAAGGCGGGTGTCCTCCTGGCTGCGCTGGGGGATCAGCTTTTTCAGCGCCTCGGTCAGGCGGGCGGGATCATGGTTTTTTTCTTCTGGCATGGCGGATACCTCATTGGTTTTGGCTGTGGTTTCCGGAGGGCATTGCAGGGGATGCCGGCAGCGGGCGGAACAATCTGGATTACTATTTGACGTTTGCAGGTGGATTGCAGGGCGGGCGTTCATGCCCGCCGTAGGATGTCGGCAAAAGCGAAACCCTTCACCCCGCCAGGACGAAAAAAGCTGCGGCCGGCAGGCTGCTGCCAAAAAGGCCAAAAGCCAGCTGTCCGCCCAGGCGAAACCATCATTTCAGCTTCGCCAGTACCCGCACCCAGATGCTGCGCCAAACCGGCGGGTGCGCCGCCGGGAAGCAGCACAGCCGGTAAACCTTTTCCCGCGGGGGAAAAGTTCCCTTTCTGGTATACCACCGGTACAGCACCGGCAGCTGCCGGTTTTTGCCGCCGGGCAGGTGAAAAATACTCACCGGGTCGTTGCAGTAGTTGGTGGAGACAAAGTAAAACCTGGCCCCCACCCAGTAACGGAAAATGTAGGCATTGGCCGCCCGCACCGGCCGGCCAGCCTGCAAACTGCGGTAGGCCGCCGCGCAGGTGATGAACTCGTCGCCCTCGTGGGGGCGCAGGCCCTTCTCGTTCATTTTGCGGTAGACCTCGCCGCAGAGGGCCATAAAATCGGCCAGGCGGGCGCGGCTGCCGGCAATCAGCTCGCCGCCAAAATGGGTCAGCACCGGTGCACCGCCGTACAGGATGCCGTAATTGCGGCTGATGGCCGCCGCCATGGGCTGGCTGGCCGCATGGGGCACCTGGTACAAAAGCACCGCCTCATCGGCCTCCCGCCACAGGTCGGTATAAGGGTACTGGGTGTAGGTGTCCACATCCAGCATCAGATAACGGGTATGGCTGGTGTGGGCCAGCACCCACTCCATGGCACAGAGCTTGTAAAAGGCCAGTGACCATTCCAGCGCCGCGTCCACCCGGTAGCGTTCAAAGGGGCAGGTCAGCACCTGCACCTCCGCCGCCTGCAGCTGCCCGGCATAGGGCTGGGGCACCGGCGCGTTGGTGACCAGCGCCACATCACAGTCCGGGTTGGCCAGTTTTGCGCTGGCCAGCGCCACCACAATGCACCGGTAATAGGCATCGCTGCCCAGATTGGCAGCGTCGCCCTCCCGGTGACCTTCCAGCGTGGCGAAGGCGCCAAAAATCAGGTTGTCCATCACAGTATCCCCTTTCGGTGGGCCGGGCCTGCCGTCTCAGCGGTGAAGCAGGTCCTCTTTGGCGGAACGGTACAAAAAGTACGCGCCATTTTTGGCATAACGCCAAAACTGTTTGGGTTCCTTCCAGATGCGGTAGGCCCACTCCAGGCCTGCCTTGCGCATCCAGACCGGGGCACGCTGCACCTTTCCGGTCAGAAAGTTCAGCGCTGCGCCCACCGCCAGCACCCGCATACCGGCCAGCTCGGCGGCGTGGCGGGCCACCCAGTAATCCTGCCGGGGTGCGCCCAGCGCCACCCACAGGTAGTCGGGCTGTGCCTGGCGGATGCGGCGGATGTTTTCTGCCTCCTCTGCCTCGCTCAGCGGGCGGAAGGGCGGCGCACAGGTTCCTGCCACGCACAGGCCGGGATACTGTTCCTCCACGGCCCTGCGCAGAGCAGCCAGGTTTTCCTCACTGGTGCCGTAAAAATAGTGGCGGGCGCCGGTGGTTTTGGTGGCGTCCAGCGTAAGGCGCAGCAGATCCGGGCCGCTGCACCGCTCGATGTCCGAGAGTGCCGGGTCCTTCTTTCTTGCCCGTTTGACCACCGGCATACCATCCATGGCACACAGGCTCATGCTGTTGAGCACCGCCCGGTAGCTGTCGTCCCGGGCCGCCTGGGACAGGCTGGTCACCGGCGCAAAGGCGGCGGTGCGGCATTCGCCGGGCTGGAGCGGTGCCGTGATGGCCTGCACCAGCTCCCGCTGTGTGGCGGCACAGTACCGCACGCCGAAAAGTGTGATGGTTCGCATCGTATGCTGTCTCCCGTTTGAAAGTTGGAATCGTATGGGCAAAGGCGGCCTATCGCCCCGCCAGGCCCAGGTCGTGCAGGATGTCCACCCGAGTCTGCAGTGCCAGCGCAGCGATACGCCCCACCCGTTCCTCGGTCATATAGGGCGCCAGGCCGCTGATGGAGAAGGCACTGTCCGCCCGTCCGCTGGGACCGGGGATGGCCAGCGCCACACAACGGATGCCCGGCTCATTCTCCTCGTCGTCAATGGCATAGCCCCGGATGCGCACCTGGGCCAGCTGGGCCAGCAGGGTGTTTAAATCGGTGATGGTGTTGTCGGTGAGCTTGCGGGGGTGGCTTTCCCGCCAGATTTGCTCCACCTCAGCCCGGGGCAGTGTGGACAGGATCGCCTTGCCTACACCGGTGCAGTACAGTGGACTGCGCAGCCCCACCCGGCTGGACATCCGGGTGGGACCGCTCTCGGTCTTATAGATATAGACGATGTCCCGCGCATCCCGGATGACCAGGTGCACCGCCTCGCCGGTGCGCTGGGCCAGCCGCTCCAGATGGAGTTTGGCCACCCCCATGATATCCATGCTGTTGACGATGCCGGAGGACAACTCAAACATTTTCAGCGTCAGGCGATAATGGCCGGTGACGCTGTCCTGCCGGGCATAGCCCAGCTGCACCAGGCTGGCCAGCAGCCGGTGGGTAGTGCTTTTGGCCAGACCCGCCTCGGTGGCCAGCCTTTGCAGGCCAACCCCCATCGGGTGGGCAGCCAGCACTTCAATGATGCCAAAAATGCGCGCAACGCTCTGCACGCCGCCCTGTTCCCGCCCGGTTTCCGCCGTTTCCATCCGAGCTGCACCACCCTTTTCAAAAATTAACAAATTATTCACAATTTATTCCTGTCATCCCACCGGGCGACAGTTCCGTATAATGGAACCAGTATACCAGCAAAACCGGCTTTTTTCAAGGGAGTATCCCACCCTGCGGAACAGGGGAAACCAGCTGCGAATAATTCCTGTTTTATTGTGCAATTTTGCCTGATTGACGCGGGTGAATCCCCTTTGTTATAATGTGGGTAACCGAAAGCGGAACAGCGTTCCGCCTAATGGAATGGTAAACCAATCGGAAACCAGTCTTGGTAAAAAGGAGAATGTGGTATGAATTCTGTACTGCAGCGTATCTATGAGATCGGCATTGTGCCCGTCATCGCCTTCAACAGCGTGGACGAGGCTGTGCCCCTGTGCAAGGCTCTGGTGGCCGGCGGCCTGCCGGCAGCCGAGGTCACCTTCCGCACCGCCTGTGCGGAGGAGTGCATCAAGAAGATCCACAACGAAGTTCCCGAGATGCTGCTGGGCGCCGGCACCGTGCTGACCAAGGATCAGGCTGACCGCGCCATGGCGGCGGGCGCCTCCTTCATCGTCAGCCCCGGCTTTGACCCCAACGTGACCCAGTATGTCATTGACAAGGGCGGCCTGATGATGCCCGGCACCGCCACCGCCGGCGAGATGAGCCAGGCTTACGCCATGGGCCTGGAGTACGTCAAGTTCTTCCCCGCTGAGGCCAACGGCGGCGTCGCCATGCTGAAGAACATGGCCGGCCCCCTGACCACCATGAAGTGGATGTGCACCGGCGGCGTCAACGCCAAGAACGTCAACGATTACCTGAATTACGACCGCATCCTGGCCGTGGGCGGCACCTGGATGTGCAAGGCCGACAAGATCAAGGCCGGTGCCTGGGACGAGATCACCGCCATGTGCAAGGAGGCCGTTGACACCATGCTGGGCCTGGAGCTGGGCCACATCGGCATCAACTGCGCCGACGACACCGAGGCCATGAAGACTGCCGAGACCCTGGGCGCCCTGCTGAGCATGGCTGTCAAGCCCGGCAACTCCAGCATCTTTGTGGGCAACAAGGAATTTGAGATCATGAAGAAGCCCGGCCGCGGCACCCATGGCCACATTGCCATCAAGTGCAACAACGTGGACCGCGCCATCTACCACCTGGGCCTGCGCGGCGTCAAGTTCGATCCGGATTCCCGCAAGGAGAAGGACGGCAAGGCCACGGCCATCTATCTGGCCGACGAGGTTGCCGGCTTTGCCATCCACCTGGTGCAGAAGTAAGCCTGACCCCAAAATCGGTATTGCAGCCGGCATAACAGAACAGGAAATCTGCCGGCAAATGATAAATAAGGAGAGTTAACTGCATGAAAGTCGTTACTTTTGGCGAACTGATGGTCCGTCTGCAGCCCTACAACTACGAGCGCTTTGTCCAGGCTTCCAACCTGGAGTTCACCTTCGGCGGCGGCGAGGCCAACGTTGCCGTGTCTCTGGCGAACTACGGTGTGGACGCTGCCTTCGTCACCAAGCTGCCCGCCCATGCCATTGGCCAGGCGGCCATCAACAGCCTGCGCCGCTACGGTGTCGATACCTCCAAGATCGTCCGCGGCGGCGACCGCATCGGCATCTACTACAACGAGAAGGGCGCCTCCCAGCGCGGCTCGGTCTGCATCTATGACCGCGCCCACTCCGCCATCCAGGAGGCCTCCACTGCCGATTTTGACTGGGACGCCATCTTTGAGGGCGTGGATTGGTTCCACTTCACCGGCATCACCCCGGCCCTGGGTCCCAACGTGGTGGACATCTGCCGCGAAGCCTGCAAGGCCGCCAAAGCCCACGGCGTCAAGATCAGCTGCGACCTGAACTACCGCGGCAAGCTGTGGACCCGTGAACAGGCCCGCGCCGCCATGACCGATCTGTGCCAGTATGTGGACGTCTGCATCTCCAACGAGGAGGACGCCAAGGACGTGTTCGGCATCGAGGCGGAGGCCACCGACATCTACGCCGGCGAGATCAACCGCGAAGGCTACAAGAGTGTTGCCAAGCAGCTGGCCGACAAGTTCGGTTTTGAGAAAGTTGCCATCACCCTGCGTGAGAGCCATTCCGCTTCCGACAACGGCTGGAGCGCTATGCTGTACGACGTTGCTTCCAACGAGTACTGCTTCAGCAAGAAGTACGAGCTGCGCATCATCGACCGCGTTGGCGGCGGTGACAGCTTTGGCGGCGGCCTGATCTATGCCCTGCTGAACGGCAAGAGCACCCAAGACGCGGTGGAGTTTGCTGTGGCGGCTTCCGCCCTGAAGCACTCCATCGAAGGTGACTACAACATGGTCACCGTTGCCGAGGTGGAGAAGCTGGCCGGCGGCGACGGCTCCGGCCGTATCCAGCGGTAATTCCGGGCCATACCTGCCCGGGGCCGCACCCCTTGATTTTCCCCGTTTACGGTTTACCTTCCAACAGAAGAAAAAGCGACGGTGCGCCCGTCGCTTTTTCTTTTTGCCCCGGCGGTATGGCCGCCTTGCCAGTGGCCCGACCCAGATGGTATAATAGTGGCAATCATAACCATGTACCTGCCGACGGCTCTGCCGTGGAAAGGAGATGTCCATGCCTGCCAACCGTTCTGTCCGCAGCCGGCGCCCGGCCCGGCCTTCCCCTGCTGTTGAGCATGCCCGTGTTCCCAGCGGCGCCGTAAGAGCCCGCGGCCAGCGCCGCATTTTTGCCCTGATGGTGGCCGTGATCTGCATTGCCGCACTGATCTTGTCGGTGGTGGCTGCTGTACAGATCGTACGGGGTGCCGGCACCGCCAGCCCGGACGATCCATCGGCGGGTGCCGCAGCCGGTACCCTGACCCCCGTGACCACCAATGTGACCTTCGCCTCGGCCCGGGGTACCAATCTGCACGCCACCGTAACCGTGCCTGACACACTGACCGCTGCCGCCGGGGAAGCCACCCCCGCGCCCGAGGCGGCGCCGGCCGCCGCCACCCCGCTGGTGGTGATGTGCCATGGTTTTACCGGCAACCGGGATGGCGACGGCCATTTTCAGCCGCTGGCCGATACCTTGGCCCAACACGGCATTGCCAGCATCCGGGTGGACTTTGCCGGCAACGGCGAGAGCGAGGAGCCCTTTACCGCCTACACGCTGGAAAGCATGTACGACGACATTGAATCGGCCATCGCCTATATGAAGGGCCTGTACCCCATCGGCGCCATCGGCCTGGTGGGCCACAGCATGGGCGGCCGGGCGGTAACGCTGCACCTGAGCAGCGCCATCACCGCCGCTGCTTTGTGGAGTCCCGCCAACGGCAACGGATTGGACGGTCTGGAATTTTTGGACCACAGCCCCGAAGCTCGGGAGGAGATGCGCCAGTCGGCCGCCGAGGCAGGCAGCTACACCCTCTCGGGCTGGAGCACCCCCAGCAGCCCCGGTTCGGTGACCATCAGCACCGAGTTCATTGAGCAGATGGACGTAAGCCATCCCGGCGACTACATCCGGGATTACACCGGTGCGCTGCTGGTTGCCTTCAACGCCGGCGACCAGGAGCTGTTGAGCCAGACCACCATCGACGATACATTGCAGGCCGCCAAGGATCGGGGCCTGCCCTTCACCGATTTGTCCGCCCAGTTTCCCAACGCCAACCACAACTATCAGTCGGCCGCCGGCGATGAGGCCGAGACCGCTGCGATCAGTCAGAGCATCGAGGGCCAGACCGCCGATTTTCTCATCGGCGCCCTGTCGGCCCAATCCGCCGACACCGCTGCCGCTTCCGCCGGCAATGCCGCCTGACCGGAGAAAGGAACCGCAATGAAATGGATCGCTGTTGACTACGGCGAGGCCCGCACCGGTCTGGCCGAGTGCGACCCCGGCGAGATCATCGTCACCCCCATCACCCCGCAGATCGAGGAAAAGAGTATGAACAAGGCGGCCCAGGCCGCAGCGGACATTGCCCGTGCCCGGGGTGCCGGGGCGCTGGTGGTGGGTCTGCCCAGAAATATGGATGGCACCGAGGGTGCCCGCGCAGGCAAGTGCCGCCGGTTTGCCGCCCGCCTGGCCACAGCCGCCGGGATACCGGTCTACCTGTGGGACGAGCGCCGCACCACCGTATCGGCTGCGGCGATTTTGTCCGGCAATGACGTGTTCGGCCAAAAGCGCAAGGCACGGCTGGACTCGGTCTCGGCGGCGGTGATTTTGGAAAGCTGCCTGAACTGGCGGCGGCAGCACCCCGGCGAACTGCCGCCCGATGCGGTACGCCCGCAGCCCGCCGAATGACTTTACCACGATACAACGCAAAGGGAGAATTGTTATGGAACCCACACGCATCCCCACCCATGTGGCCATCATTGTGGACGGCAACCGCCGCTGGGCACGCCAGCGGGGTATGTTTGCCAGTTTGGGGCACAAGGCCGGTTTTGAGCGCCTGAAAGAGATCACCCGCTATGCATTGTCCGAATGCGGTGTCAAGGTGTTGAGCCTGTACGTCTTTTCCACCGAGAATTTTTCCCGCGATGCCAAGGAAGTGGGTTACCTGATGGACCTGTTTGCCAACAACTTCAAGTCCATCGCCGAGGAAATGAATGAGCGGGACTGCAAGGTGCTGTTCAGCGGCCGGCGGGAGGGACTGCAAAAGCGGGTCTGCGACGCCATGGACTACATGATGGACCTGACGAAGGAGAACAAGACCGGCATTGTCAATTTCTGCCTGAACTACGGCGGTCATGCCGAGCTGACCGACGCCATGCGGGCCATCGCCGCCGAGGTCCAGGCGGGCAGCCTGTCCCCCGCCGATATCACCGAGCAGACCATCCAGCACCATCTGTATCAGGATCTGCCGCCGGTGGACTTTCTGATCCGCACCAGCGGCGAGCTGCGGCTGTCCAATTTTCTGCTGTGGCAGGTGGCCTACGCCGAGTTCTACGTTACCCCCACCCTCTTCCCCGATTTCACAAAAGCCGAGTTCGACACCGCCCTGGCCGAGTATGCCAAGCGCGACCGCCGCATGGGCGGGAACACCAAAAAGAAGACGTAACGCCTGCGCTGTGGCGGTTCCCTCTGTCCAGGGGGAAGCCTGCCGCCGTCAGGTCGGTTCTGCCCTCCCCCGCCCGACCGATATGTTTCTGCCGGGATCTTTGCCGGGCGGGACAGCCGAGAGCAGATTCCAATTCATTATATTTTCGTATTTTATCCTTATTGTACTATTTTGATTGTGCAGGGCCCGCCCTGCGAGGTGTGTTATGCAATATCGTTGTGACAAGACGGGAACGCGGCTTTCGGTACTGGGGTACGGCTGTCTGCGGTTTCCCAAAGCGGGCGGGCACATTGACCAGGACGCTGTCACCGCGCAGATTGGCGAGGCGGTGCGCCTGGGTGTCAACTACTTTGACACTGCCTACATCTACTCTGGCAGCGAGGCCGCTTTGGGCGAAGCGCTGCGCCGCCTGGGCTGCCGGGATCAGGTCTACATTGCCGACAAATTGCCCCAATACCTGATCAAGTCCCGCGCCGGTATTGACCGCTGCTTTGCCGAACAGCTGACCCGCCTGGGCACCGATCACATCGATTTTTACCTGATGCACATGCTTACCGACCTGGCTGCCTGGCAGAAGCTGTGCGCCCTGGGAATCCGGGAGTGGATTGCCGAGAAGAAAGCCGCCGGCGACATCAGGCGGATCGGCTTTTCTTTCCACGGGGACACGGCAGCCTTTTTGCAGCTGCTGGACGCCTACGACTGGGATTTTTGCCAGATCCAGTACAACTACCTGGACGAGCACACCCAGGCCGGCCGCCGGGGGCTGGAGGCCGCCGCGGCCAAAGGGGTGCCGGTCATCATCATGGAGCCGCTGCGGGGCGGACGGCTGATCTCCGGCTTGCCGCCCGCCGCCCGCAAACGGGTGGCGGAAAGCAATCGCTCCGCCGCCGGGTGGGGCCTGCGCTGGCTGTGGGATCAGCCCGGCGTAACGGTGGTGCTCTCCGGCATGAACAGCCTTGCCATGGTGCGGGAAAATGCCGCTGCAGCCGCCGATGCTGTCCCCGGCTGCATGACGGCGGAGGAGCACACCTTTGTGGAGGGGCTGCGGGCCGACCTGCAGGCTTCCATGCGGGTGGGCTGTACCGGCTGCGGCTACTGCCAGCCCTGTCCCGCCGGGGTGGATATTCCGGGGGTGTTTGCCTGTTATAACCGCGCCGCCACCGAAGGCCGCCATGCCAAAAGCGAATACCTGCGCACCACCGGCCTGCGCCGCAAAGGCACCGGGGCCAGCCAGTGCGTAGGCTGCGGCAAGTGTGAACAGCACTGCCCCCAGCACCTGCCCATCCGCAGCCTGCTGAGGGAGGCCGCCAAAGAGCTGGAAGGCCCTGTGTACAAGGCCGCCCGGCTGGGGGTTCGGGTACTGAAGCTGTGGTAAGGTTTCAGCTGAGCGCGGCCCCGAAACTGTGAGCAGGGTGCAATGAGGAATGCTGAAAAGCGGCGAATACAAGGTGCACGACCTTGCAATGGCAAGGTTGTGCAACGCAGTAGGTGGTGCTTTTTTTGTCGAATTGGACCGTGCTGGGGATTTTTCAGATACACCATAATTTTTCGGCCCCTCCGGCTTCCAACGATTCCCTTCCGATTTTTCATTCATCGCGTCCCAGGGGAGGTGGCTGCCATGACGGTCTGGTTCCATGTGGATGTGAACTCGGCGTTTTTGTCCTGGTCTGCATTGAAGCTGCTGCGCGAAGGGCAGCCCCTCGACCTGCGCACCGTGCCCGCCGCCGTGGGCGGTGATGAGGAAAAACGCCATGGCGTGGTTCTGGCCAAAAGCCAACCCGCCAAAAAGTACGGTGTCCAAACGGGGGAAAGCCTGTTTTCAGCCCGTCTGAAATGCCCGGAGCTCATTGTGACAAAGCCGGATTTTGACTGGTACGTACAGTGCAGCAAGGGTTTGATCGCCATTTTGCGGGATTACTCGCCCGTGGTGGAACAGTTCAGCATTGACGAGGCTTTTGTGGAGATGACCGGCAGCGAGGCCCTGTTTGGCCCGCCGGTACAGGCCGCGGATGCTATCCGGCAGCGGGTGCATCGGGAGCTGGGCTTTACGGTCAATGTGGGGGTGTCGGTCAACCGGCTGCTGGCAAAGGTGGCCAGCGACTTTACCAAGCCCGACCGCACCCACACCCTCTGGCCGGAGGAGATTCCTCAAAAGCTGTGGCCGCTGCCGGTGGGGTCGCTGTTTGGGGTGGGGCCCAGCGCCGTGCGCACGATGGACGCGCTGGGTATCCACACGGTGGGCGAGCTGGCCCATGCCGACCCTGAGGTGCTGCGGCGGGCCTTTGGGGTGCGGGGGGACAGTTTCCGCCGGCACGCCAACGGAATCGAGGGCACACCCCTGGGCAAGCGGGAAACCAAGGACAACAGCTATGGCAACAGTGTGACGCTGCCCGATGACCTGGCCCGTCCCGAGCAGGCCGATGCCACCCTGCTGGCACTGGCCGAGTCTGTGGCCGGGCGGCTGCGCACCGATGGCAAGAGCGCCCGCGTGGTGACGGTGCAGCTGGTGGACAATGCCTTTCGCCGCTCCAGCCACCAGGTCAGCCTGCCCAATCCCACCAACTCCACCGAGCTGATCTACCAGACTGCCCGGCAGCTGATCCGCCAGATGTGGCCCAAGCGCCCGGTACGGCTGGTGGGCATCACCTGCGAACGCACCACCGCCGAAAGCTTTGAGCAGCTGGACCTGTTCACCGACGTCCGCCGCACTGACAGGCAGGAGAAACTGGACCGCACCGCCGATGCACTGCGCAGCCGCTTTGGCGACAAAGCGGTGGTGCGAGCCCGTCTGCTGGACCCGACCGACAAGCCCACCGCCCCCGGTGCGCTGTCCGCCGCCAAAGCGCGGGACAAACGCAGGCGCAAACCATAAAAAGAAGCAGCCACTGCCCGGTATCCTGTGCGGGTGTGGCTGCTTTTGTTGTTGGGAAGAATGGGACCGTCAGGCATTCTGCGCCGGCTCGCCGGCCGCAGGGCTGCCGGGTTCCGGTTCCGGCGTTTCCCCCTCGATGGGGGCTGTGGCGCCGCCGTGGGCGGCGATATACTCCTCAAAATTGGCGAACTTCTGCTTGGGCGGGCGGCGGCTGATCAGTAGCAGGCCGGGGTCCTCGTCCACCGGCTGGCGGCCCCGGCGGCGGGCACGGGGCTCGGCGTTGCGGGCCGGCTGTTGGGGCACACGGGCAGGCTGCTTTTCGGCCGCCGGGGCAGCACTGCCCCGGCGGCTGCGGGCGGGCTGGGCGCTCTGGCCTTTTGCACTGCGGGCCGGCTGCTGCTTTTCCGCCGGCAGCGGCTTTTCCGCCCCGGACTGGCGGCCGCGGCGGCTGCCCTGCTGCGTTTTGTTCTGGCGGGGCTGCTGGGTACGGGACTGAGCCGTGCTCTGCTGGGCCGGGGCCGGCCCGGCGTTTCCCTGGCTCCTGCGGCGGCGACGGCGGCGTGCCGCCGGGCTGACGCTGGATGACTCGGAATGTTCATTGTTTGGCATAGTTTCCCTTCCTCTCAAACAGACGGCGTCGCGTTATCCACCAGGCTGCGGCACTCGTTATAGTAGCGTTTTTCCTCGGCATGGCCCATGCTGAAGGTCTTGCGGGGCAGCACCCCGCCCAACACCACACCGCGGAACAGATCGGCCTTTTCCAGCGGCGGCATTACAAGCCCCACGCCCCCTGCTGCGGCCAGGCTGCGCACTGCGGCCTCGCCGTGGATGTAATCCACCCTGACACCGGGGTTATGCCGCAAAAAGTCCTGCACAAAGCGTTCGACAGTACCAACGGTCAGCGGCTCCACCTCACCGGCAAAGCCCAGCGCTTCCTCCCCGTCGGCCGAAACCAGCGTAAACTGCTGGCTGGACCCCGGCGACACGCAGATGGTATTGGCCGTGGCCCAAGCTTCCAGTGCAGCGCGCACTTGGGCGGCCCTGGTACCGAACAGCACCCGGTGGATGGGCTCGATTTCAATGGCGGGGGCGTGCACATTGCAGACCTCCACCAGGCAGTAACGGGCCGGATCGGTCTGCTGTTTGTCCGGCGGGAGCACAGCCTTGCGCTCCTCCCAATACGCCTTCGCGGTGGCCAGCGAGTGGTTGCCGTCCCCCACCGCCAGCGTCATGGGCGGCTGGCCGGCTGCACCGGGCCAGCGGGCGGCAAAGGCAGCCGGATCGCCCAGGGCGGTCACAGCGGCTTCAATCCCGGCGATCAGGTCCGGGTCCTCCACCGCCCACCCCCGCAGGTGACCGCCGCCCAGCATCAGCTCGCCGTCGTAGAGCAGCGGCAGCCTGTTCTTGACGGCGGCCACCGGTTCAATCAGGGTGCACGCCTCATCGTCGGCCAGAAGCATCACATGGGGGGTCTCCAGCTCGGCGCCGCGGCGGACCTTCAGCCGGGGCGGGATGCGCTCCACCACCGTGTTCTCGCTGGGGCGGATCGCAGGGTGATCGCCGGGGGCATAACTGTACGCCTCCAGATCCACCGCGCCCACCAGACCCTGGCGAACGCTGCCGTCGGCCTGGGTGCGTTCCACATACACAAAACCGTCCACCACGCGGGTGAGCAGGTGTTTGCGGTAGTCGGCCATGGTACGGCGGATCCTGTCCAGGCGCTGCTCCTCCCCCGGCTGGCCCAGATACGCCTCCGGCAGGACAATGTGCAGCGTGCTGGCCCGGCCGGCAGCCAGGGCTTCGGCCCGGCGCCAATAATCCGGCTGCGAGGTGAACTGGTCCACCGCAATGCAGGCCCAAGGGTTCAGCGGCGTGCCCGGGGCCGGCAGCAGGATGCGGGCCGGCAGAAAGCAGGGTGCCGCCTTGTGCAGCGTATCCATGGTGAAAACCTCCCTTATTGGTCCGGCAAGCGGGTCAGCTGATGATTGAATGGCCCACCAAACCGTAGATGGCCAATGCCAAAATGCCGATATAGATCAGCGAGATGGGCATGCCGGTAAAGATGCCCGGCACGTCCTTGCTGCGCAGGCGGCGCCGGCCCTCATCCACCGCCGCAACGGCAAACAGGTATCCGATGCCGCTGCCCAGGCTGAAGGCGATGGTTTCCAGCAGGGTAAAGTTCTGGTTGACACAGATCAGGATGGTACCCAGCACGCAGCAATTGTACGTGGCCAGAGCCAGCTGCTCCAGATAAGGGCGGCCAACGCGGCCGAACAGGTGCAGCAGCAGCCAAACCACCGCCATGGCGATGGTCGCGCAGCTGAGATAGATCAGCGGGCGCAGCGCCAGCGACGGCAGCCAGACGGGCAGAAATTCCCGCAGCCAGGGCACAAAGCTGGTGCGGCAAAGCCAGACCAACGGCGCCGAGAGCAGCTGCACCAACAGAATGGGCAGGCAGTGGTGCCAGGTGCGGATATCCCGCGTCTCGACCAGCTTGAACAGCTGCGAAACGCCCATGCCATGGGTAAAAACGATATTCTCGGCAAAGACAGCCATGACTGCATAGGAGAGAAAATGCAGCACAGCGTCAAATACGCTGAGATCAGCGGCGGCGTTCAGCATAGATGTGGCGCACCTCCTCCTCTTTGTAGCGGACATAGGTGTTGGCCACGCCGGTCCACAGTGCGGCGATCACGCCCAGCAGCAAAAAGCCGCCGGCGGGCTGGCTGGCAATGGGCAGCGGCGCATCCTGCAAAAGCACATGACCAAAGATACTGCCCGCGCCCAAAAACTCCCGCAGGGTCCCCACCAGCAGGATGGCGATGCACAGGCCGATGGTGTTGTTGATGCCGCGGCGGAAAGCCTCGCCCAGCGTTTCCAGATCAGGGTTTTCCATCCGCTTGATGATGGCGGGTTCCACCACCAGCAACGGCAGATAGACCCCCAGCAGCGTCAGGTCGGCGCCGAACAGATTATACAGGATGCAGTAGGCCGGGATGTACAGGATGGCCGCCGAATAGACGTAAATCACCGGGCGGAAGCGGTTGCCGGTCAGATGGCAGACAGCCACCGCCAGCATACGGGTGGTGGTCAGCAGCAGGATGGCGGCGACACACAGCATCAGGGCATTTTCGCCGTTGACGGCAGCCACCACCACCGGTGCCAGGCCCAACCCCCGCATCATCACAGGATTGTTCAGCCACAGGTGGTCATCGTGCACCCGCTGGGCCAGCTCGGCTTCCGCCTCGGCACGGGTCTTGCGGTGGTGTTTTTCGGGGCGGGGGACCGGTTCCGGTTTGGGCTGCGGCTCGCCGGCGGCCTCGGTCTCGGCACGGTGGCGGGCCTCCGCTTCCAGCGCAGCCTGCTCGATCTCCTCACGGGTTTTGCCCTCGCTGGCAGCGCGGCGGGCACTCTCCAGCATTTCGGGAGAGATCTGGGGGATGATCAGCGTCTGGGGCCCGTCCGCGGGCTTGCGCTTTTCGGGGCGGGGGGGCTTTGCGCTTTTGGCGCGCGGCTTATTCGATTCGTTGTTTGGCAAGGCGCTGCTCCTCCCTTCTTGTAAACTTGATGCGCTCGGCACGGCGGGCGACCATATCCAGCCATTCGGGGATGGCGTTGACCAACAAAAGCGCAAAGCAGAAGCCGGTCTCGTAGTCGCTCATATAGCGCATGGCCGCGGCAAAAATGCCCAGCGCTATGCCGTAGATCACCCGGCTGGACACCCGGTTGGGCTGGGTGACCGGCTCGCTGGCCAGGAAAATTCCGCCGAATAGCATGCTGCCCGACAGGACGATATACTTCTCCAGATAGATGCGCTGACGCACGAAGGTCCACGGGAAGCTGAAGCGGGGCAGCTCATTGAGGTTGGGCAGCAGCCAGGGGATCAGCACGCACAGGATCAGATACGGCAGGAAGGTGGACAGTTTGAGGTGCCCGCGGCAGAGCAGCAGCAGGCCGCAGGCCGCCACCACCAGGATGGTGGCGGCGCCGATGGGCCCGGCCACGTTGCCGATAACCAGGTTTAGCGTGGTGGCTGTGGGCAGGCCGCCGCTGCTGAGGGTGGCGTTCATGCCCGCCGACAGCGCCGCCGAGGAGGCATCCCACAGTGGCAGCGGGGTGCCGGGGGCGGGGTAGAAAAAGACCTGATTCGGCCAGGACAACCCCACCACTGCCAGCGCCACCGCCGACGGGTGGAAGGGATAGTGTCCCTCGCCGCCGAAGGCTTCTTTGGCAAAGACGGCCACCACCGTACCGGCAATAACCACGTAGAAGGGCACGCTGGCAGGCAGCAGCATGGTCAGCAGCACGGCAAAGCACTCGCTGGAAGGCTCATGGGACTGGTAACCCTTGGCGTGCAGCGGGGACAGAATACCGTCGCACAGGTAGGCGGCGACGGCGGCCACCAGCGCCAGCAGCGCCGGGCGCAGCCCATAATAATAGCAGCTCATGGCGATGAGCGGCACGCAGCACCACAGCACGTCGGCATAATAGCCGTAGTTGGCGCTGCGCTCGATTTTGTGACGTTTTGGCATGGCAGCTCCTTTGGCCGGGCAGCCCGGCCGCCCGGACGGCCCGGGCATTGAACAGAGAAAGCGGGAAAATTTGGCGGGTTACAGTGCCCGCAGCCCGGCAACGGCGGCGGCAGGGTCAGCGGCGGAAAATACCATGCTGCCCGCCACCAGCACATCCGCACCGGCAGCGGCGCACCGGGCGCCGGTGTCCGCATTGATGCCGCCATCCACCGAGAGATGGGGGTGTACCCCCTGCTGCCGGCAGGCGGCGCGGATGGCCGCAATGCGGTCTACCGCCCCGGGCTGGAAGGTCTGCCCGCCAAAGCCGGGTTCAACGCTCATCACCAGCACCAGGTCCACCAGCCCCAGCAGCGGGAAGATGCTTTCCACCGGGGTGGCCGGCTTTAGGCTGATGCCCACCTGCACACCGCAGCCGCGGATGGCACGGATGGCCGCCGCCGGGTCGTTCACCGCCTCCACATGGAAGGTGATGCAGCTTGCGCCGGCTTTGGCGAAGGCGGCGGCGTACCCCACCGGGTCAGAGATCATCAGATGGACATCGTAGAAGGCGCCGGGCAAAGCCTTGTGCAGGCTGGCCAAAACCGGCACGCCAAAGCTGATGTTGGGCACAAAATGGCCGTCCATCACATCAAAGTGCAGCATGTCCGCGCCGGCATCCAGCACGGTGCGGCACTGGGCGCCCAAATTGGCAAAATCCGCCGCCAGAATCGACGGGCTGAGCTTGGTCATAACGGTTCCTTTCCTCTTCTATTTTGTGCAGTCCGGCAGGATAAATAAGAAATTAACGTTTGCTTTTTCAGATGGTGCTGCGGAAATTGTCTTTTTTGCGCGCACCACCGCAATTTCTTATTTCCAGGGTGTATCCGATCCATCAAAATTGCCGGAAAATTCGCTGAAAAGCGGCGAATACAGGGCGCGAAACGGCGGGAATCCTTGATGTATTCCAGCGTTAAGCAACGCAGTGGGCGCTGCTTTTTAGTAGAATGCGACCGTGCCGGGGATTTTTCAGAGATCCCCTAATTGTCATTCCGCATTACCGCACCGATTCCGCCAGTACCGTGATCTCCTTGGGATAGCTGTTCAAGATTTTGCAGCCGTCCTCAGTGACCAGGACCAGGTCCTCGATGCGGACGCCGAACTCGCCGGGCAGATAGATGCCCGGTTCGATGGAGAAGCACATGCCCGGTTTTGCCTCGATGCGGCAGGCGGCGGACACATCGCCGTACTCGTGGTCGTTCAGGCCGATGAAGTGGCCCAGACGGTGGTTGAAGTATTTGCCGTAGCCGGCCTCAAAAATCACGTTGCGGGCAGCAGCGTCCAGCTCACACATCTTCACGCCGGGGCGCACCAGCTTTTCGGCGGTCTCATTGGCGCGGCGCACCAACTCGTACACTTCCCGCTGCTTTGCGGTGGGCTGGGCGGTAAAGAAGGTGCGGGTCATGTCGCTGCAATAGTCGTGGTAGACGCCGCCCACATCCAAAAGAACCATCTCGCCGGGCTGCAGTACCCGGTTGGAGTTCTGATGGTGGGGGTCGGCGGCATCCTCGGCAAAAGCGACGATGGGCTCAAAGCTGGGGCCGGAGCAGCCGCGTGCCTTGTAAATGGCCAAAATCTTTTCGGCCAGCTCCAGCTCGGTGACACCGGGATGGATGGCGGCGGCAAACTCCACCATACAGGCATCGTTGACGGCGCTGGACTGGATCATGGCCTGCTGCTCTGCCTCGTCCTTGACGGCGCGGACCATATCGCAGCAGATGCTGCCCACCCGGTATTCCCGGGCCACCGGCAGCTCCTGCAGCCGCAGCAGGAAGCGCGCCGGCCAATCCTTGTCCACACCCAGCGCCTTTTTGGCATCCAGATAGGGCGCCAGCAGGGCGGGGGCGTCATCGGTATCGTCAAAATTGATCACAGGCAGGCCCACGTCGGGCGTGCCGAACAGCCGGTTGACGAACAGCCGGACGCTGCCGTCCGCCGAGAACAGCAGGCAGTACATCCGCTCGCCGGGGTCCAGGCGCAAACCGGTCAGATAAAAGATGGTGGTGGGGTCGCTGACCAGCAGCTGGGTCAGGCCATGGGCTGCCATCTCGGCCCGCACCCGCTCCAGGCGGGTTTTGGGCGTTTTGTTGTGGGTATTGGACATGAAAACCGCCTCGTTTTCTGTGCAGGGGGTGCGGCTGCCGCCGCATCACTGCTGATACTGGTTGATTTTGTCCTGCTCCACTGCAAAGCGGACCAGGGCGCTCTCAATGACCTTGTCCATGTCGTAATACTTGTACTCACCCAGGCGGCCGCCGAACACCACGTGGGGCTCGGCGTCGGCCATGGCCTTGTACTGGGCATAGAGGTTGTTGTTGGTTTCGTCGTTGACGGGATAATAGGGCTCGTCGCCGGGCTTCCACTCGGCCGAATACTCGCGGCTGACCACTGTCTTGGGCTGGGTGCCAAACTCAAAATGCTTGTGCTCGATAACACGGGTGTAGGGGGTCTCGGCGTCGGTGTAATTGACCACGGCGTTGCCCTGATAGTTGGGGGTGTCCAGCACCTCGGTCTCAAAGCGGACGCTGCGGTACTGCAGCGCGCCCAGGCTGTAATCAAAGTAGGCATCGATGGGGCCGGTGTAGATGACCCGGCCGGCCAGGGCGTCCAGCTCAGCCTTGTTCTGCAGGTAGTTGGTGCCCAGCCGGACCTCGATCCCCTCCAGCATCTTTTCCACCATTTTGGTGTAGCCGCCGATGGGAATGCCTTGGTACAGTGCATTAAAATAGTTGTTGTCGTAGGTGAACCGCACCGGCAGGCGGCGAATGATGAAAGCGGGCAGCTCGGTGCAGGGGCGGCCCCACTGCTTTTCGGTGTAGCCTTTGACCAGCTTTTCGTAGATATCCACGCCCACCAGGTTGATGGCCTGTTCCTCCAGGTTTTTCGGCTCGGGGGTAAAGTGGGCAGCGCGCTGCTCCTCAATCTTGGCCATGGCCTCGGCAGGGGTAACCACGCCCCACATCTTGTTGAAGGTGTTCATGTTAAAGGGCATGTTGTAGATCTCGCCGTGGTAGTTGGCGATGGGCGAGTTGGTATACCGGTTGAACACCGCAAACTGATTGACATAGTCCCACACCTCCTTGTTGTTGGTGTGGAAGATGTGGGCACCATAGCGGTGGACGTTGATGCCCTCAACGCTCTCGGTGTAGATATTGCCGGCAATGTGGTCCCGCTTGTCCACCACCAGGCAGCGCTTGCCGGCCCTGGCGGCCTCATGGGCAAAGACTGCGCCGTACAGGCCGGAGCCAACGATCAGATAATCATACTGCTTGTTCTGCATCTTACATATACCTCCTGAGAAGGCCGGGCCCGCCGGGCGGACAGCCGGATGGGTGTACCTCTATCACAACGCCCAAACCGGGCGAAAGGCAAGGGTTCAGTGCCGGCGGGCATCCCGTTTCCAGACGGCAGCCTGCTGCAGATGGAACTCAAAGTCCCGCTTGTCCTTGGACAGCAGGCTGGACAGGATAACACCCGCCACAAACAGCAGCAGTGCCGCTATCAGCACAAAACCGCAGACGATCAGCGTGGGGAAGCGGGGCACCAGCCCGGTGGACAGATACTCGGCAAACACCGGCACCATAAAGCCGACGGCGATCAGCGCCAGCACCGCCGCAATGACGGTAAAAAAGCCGAATGGCCGGTAGTTTTTGTACAGCCGGGCGATGGTGCCCAGCACCTTGAGGCCGTCCGAGTAGGTGTTCAGCTTGGAGACGCTGCCTGCCGGGCGGTCGCGGTAGTCGATAACCACGTTTTCCACCTGCATATTGCGCTGCACCGCGTGGATGGACATCTCAGTCTCGATCTCAAACCCGCGGGACAATACCGGAAAGGTCTTGACAAACTCAAAACTGAAGGCCCGGTAGCCGGTCATGATGTCCCGGATGTGGGCGCCGAACAGCCGGTTAATGGATGCGCGCACCAGGCTGTTGCCAAAATTGTGGAAGGGGCGCTTATTCTCGGTGAAATAGGTGGAGGAAAGCCGGTCGCCCACCACCATATCGGCCTGATGTTCCAGCACCAGGCGAGCCATCTCGGGGGCGGATTCAGCCGGGTAGGTGTCGTCGCCGTCCACCAGGATGTAGCACTCGGCGTCGATCTCGCGGAACATCCGCCGCAGCACATTTCCCTTGCCCTGCTGATATTCGTGGCGCACCACCGCGCCGGCGGCTTCAGCCAGCTCAGAGGTACGGTCGCTGGAATTGTTGTCGTAGACATAGATGGTGGCCCGGGGCAGCACGGCCTTAAAGTCCCGCACCACCTTTTCCACCGTTTTTTCCTCGTTGTAGCAGGGGATCAATACCGCAATGGTATCCATGTGTATTCCTCCATCTGTTGCTTGTTGCCTGGCCGCGGGCATGGCGGCCGCCCTGTCACAGCTGCGCGTAGCGCCGGAACTGTTCGGCCCAAAACCGTGCCGTTTTATCCCAACTGTATTTTTCAAGCACTTTATCCGGTTTGGATACAGGCTGTGCCAGCAGCGCATCCAGGTCCACGTCGTAGTCGCCGGGGTCAAAGTAGGCGGCCGTGTCGCCGTACAGCTCCGGCAGGCAGCTGGCGTTGGACAGCAGGATCTTTGCCCCCTGGCTCAGCGCCTCCAGCGGCGGGATGCCGAACCCCTCAAACACTGCCGGGTGCAGAAACGCCTTGCAGTGCTGCATCAGGGCCTTGTTTTCGCCGTCCTGCACATAGCCGGGGTAAAAGATGTTGCCGGTATTTTGGGCAGCGTCGGCCTCGTCCCGGCCAAAGGCAGCCAGGTCGGCACCACCGGCCACCACAAAGGTCTTGTCCGGGTTGCGGGCAGCCACCTCCCGCACCCATTTGTAGTTTTTGTGCTTGGCCAAGCTGCCCAGGGCATAGAAATACTCGCCCTTTTTCACGCCGGGCAGCTTGTCAAAAACGCTCTCATCCGGCTGCACCGCGTTCATATGCTCCCATCCGTTGTAGGTAATGCCGATTTTGGAGAGCGGGATCCCCAACCGGTCCGCGATCAGATGGCGTTGGTTGTCACTGACGGTGTACACCTCTTTGGCAAACCATTTGGTGGACAGGCAGTGTACCCAAAATTTGAAGCGGAAAAAGCCCCGGTCGGTATCCAGCACCAGCGGGCGGATGTCATGCAACACCACCGCACTGTCCCGGGTCATGAGCATATCGCTGGCAAGGCCCACAAAAAAGGCGTTGTGTTTGCGCAGATACCGGGGCAGCACAAACAGGTTGTAGCTGTACCGGATGGCCTTGAGGGGCATCAACCGGATGTTTTTGAGCCTGGGCAGATGGATAGGCCGGCCATCGTCCCGGTAAGCGATGCGCACATCCAGGCCGGAGCCCTCCAGCAGGGGGTCCAGCCGGGTGACCACCTCGTAGACATAGCGGGGGATGCCGGTAATCTTATCGCACAGGACAGTGCCGTTGATGACGATGGGTCGCAAGGGTTGCCTCCGTTCAGTGTTTTTCCTTCGGGCCGGGGATCAGGCCGCGGCGGGAACAGTCGTGCAGTTCGGCCTGCCAGTCCCGATACCGCTGCATACAGTAATCATGGATCTGCTGTTCAAACCGCGCCTCCGAAAAGCTTCGGCTGTGGTCGCGGATCTGTTCGGCGGTGCAGGCAACGCCGTCGGCCTCAAACCGCCGGATGCACTCGGCAAGGGAATCCACCGTCTGTTCAGCAAAAAACAGGCCGGTTTTGCCATCCACAACGCTCTCGCAGGCGCCGCCGCGGCCAAAGGCCAGCACCGGTGTGCCCGCGCTCTGGGCCTCCACCGGCGTGATGCCAAAATCCTCCTCGCCGGGGAAGAGGAAGGCCTTGGCCCGCAGATAGTAGCCGCGGACCTCCGCGTCGGACAGGCCGCCGCCCAAAAACCGCACGGTGGGGCCGGCGATGGCTTTGAGTTTGGCTTCCTCGCCGCCGGTGCCGATAACCACCAGGGGCTTGCCCAGCTTGGTGCAGGCCGCCACCGCCAGGTCGATGCGCTTGTACCAAGTAAAGCGGCCCACCACCAGATAAAAGTCCTCCTTGGGGACAAGGGGTTCCTCGTTGATATGGACGCAGGGGTAGATCACATCGGCATCGCGGCGGTAATACTTTTTGATACGCTGGGCAATGTAGTGGCTGTTTGCGACAAAATAGTCCACCCGGTCAGCGGCACATTTGTCCCACACCCGCAGCTTGTGGATCTGGTGGGGCATAACCCTGCGCACCAGCCAGTTGGCGTTGTCCCGGTAGGTATAGTAAAAATCCCAGATATAGCGGGTGGGGGTGTGGCAGTAGCAAATGTGCACCGCATCCGGCCGGGTGATGACCCCCTTGCTGCAGGAGGAACAGGAGGACAATACCAGGTCGTACTCGGAAAGGTCCAGCGCCTCAAAGGCGGCGGGCATCCAGGGCAGCAGCGAGCGGTAAATTTTGGTGGCAAAGGGCAGCTTTTGGATGTAGGTGGTGCGGATATCGTAGGTTTTGAACCAGGCGGGCATCCGCTTTTCGTCATAGACCAGGGTGTAGATGGGGGCATCGGGGAAGACATGGTGCACACAGTCCACCACCCGGTCGGCGCCCGCATAGGTCACCAGCCAGTCATGCACGATGGCTACTTTCGGCTTTGTGTTGGGCATACCTGCCTCCTGTTGAAAATCTCCGCCCCGGCTGGGCGGGCCTGGCCTGCCGGGCGGCGGCCGGTGGAAAACTTCAGTTCAGCTTCTCGTCATTGACCATCTTGCCGCCGAATACAGTGCGGAAGATGATCTTGATATCCAGCGCCACCGTCCAGTTTTCGATGTACCAGATATCGTAGCGGATGCGCTCGGCAATATCGGTGTCGCCCCGCAGGCCGTTGACCTGGGCCCAGCCGGTACAGCCGGGGCGCACCTGCTGGCGCACCAGGTAGCGGGGGATCTCCTCCTTGAAGTGCTCCACATGGAAGGGGATCTCGGGCCGGGGGCCAACCAGGCTCATGTCCCCTTTCAGCACATTGAAAAACTGGGGGAGCTCGTCCAGGCTGAACTTGCGGATCAAGCTGCCGAATTTCGTCTTGCGCGGGTCGGAGTTGGTGCTCCAGCCGGTGGATTCCTGGGCATTGACCCGCATGGATCGGAACTTGTACATTAAAAAGGGCTTTTTGTTCAAGCCAATGCGCTCCTGCTTGAACAGGATCGGCCCCGGGCTGGACAGCTTGACGCCGATGGCCACCGCCAGCATCACCGGGCTGGTGAGCACGATCAGTACCAGGCTGCCCACAATGTCGAAAAGCCGTTTGACGGCCGCATTGGCCAAGTTGTCAAACGGCGTCTGACGGATATTGATGAGCTTGCAATCGTCCAGCACGTCGATGGTGGGGCGGGCGGGCAGATAGTCGTTGTAAAAGGGCACCATCGTCACCCGGGTGCCGTGCCTGTCGCAGGCGGCCAGCACCTCGGGGATGCGGTCCATATCGGCGGCATCCAGGGCAATGACCACTTCCTCAATGCCGTCCCCCTCCAGGCAGGTGTCCATTTGAGTGTAGCCGCCCAGATAATGGCAGTCCAGGCTGCTGTTTGCCTGGCCGGCCAGGTAGCCATCCACCACAAAGCCGTAATAGGGGTTGTGCTCCAGCGCCTTGAGGTACTTGGCGGCGATGGCGCCGCCGCCAATCATTAAAAGGTGGCGCAGCCCCTCGCCCCGGTCCCGCTGGCGGCGGCGATACCACCGCAGGATCAGCCGTTTGATCACCAGCAGCCCGGTGGCCAGCAGATAGTACAGCACCAGCACCATGCGGGAAAAATTGGTGATGCGGGTAAGGTAGAGCACCGCCTGGAACACCAGCACACAGAGCGCGTTGACCACCGCAATGGTGCGGCTCTGGCGCCACAGACCGTACAGGCGGCGGCTGTCATAGATGCGCAGCAGCCACAGCACGCAGACAATGGCCACCGCAGTCACTGCGCCGGCTGCCAGGGTGCGCACGTCCTGGGCGATGGCCAGGGCAGGGCCGGCGCCGCCGGGCTGGAAAAACCGCATATAATTGAAGCGCAGATAGTTTGCCAGAAGGTATGCCGCAAACAGAAGAACGGCATCCGCCAGGCAGCTGCATACAGCGCGGATACGCCGGTTTTTTTCCATCACGGGCCGTTCCTCCTTTCCGATGCAGGGTATGCCCCGCTCGCCGGGAAAGGACGCACCGCCCCCTCCCGCCGCAGCGGGCAATATACAGCAATAGAATACCACATTCCGCCGCAGCTTTCAACGCCGCGGCGGAATTGTTACAGTTTTGTGCGGAGAAAAAGAGATTGGGCGCTCACTCGTAGAAATACTCCCAGTCAAAGAAGGTGGCATTGACCGTGGCGCTGTTCACCGTCAGGGCGGCGGCGTCGCCGGGCAGTGCGGTGAGGGTCACGGTGCCCACACCGTTGTTGATGGTGACGGGAATGTCGTAACGGGTGGCGGCGGTGGGCAAGAACCAGTCGCAGCTGGAGGCGTCCCGCCCGGCGGCTGCGCACAGCTGCTTTTCAGTGTCTGCCGAGACATGCAGATAGCTGCCCACGCCGCCGTGAAGCAGAAAGTCCCCCGCCACGGCAAAGCGATAGTCAAGCGTTACATCTGCCACGCCCTTGTAGGCCGGGTCAGCCGCCGTCACCGTCAGGGTGACAGTGTTGGGGGCGGTTTGGTCCAGGGTGACGGTGCAGGGCTCGTTCTGGTTGTTGTCCGCACCGTTTTTCTGCCAGAAAATGTGCATGCCGCCGCAGGCAAAGGTGGTTCCCACCGGCTGCCAGTAGCGGTAAAGTTCCCGGTAGAACCACCAGTTGGCGTTGCGGCTCCACCGCTCATAGGCATTGACCTTGTAGCTGGGGATCTGGGCATAGGTATAGCTGCCGGTCTGGAACTGCTGCAGGTAGCTGACCCGCTGGCTGTCCCCCAGCACATGGATGATGTAGTCGGTGCCGGAAGGCTGCAACTGGCCGGTCATTGCCTCCAGGGCACTGGCATAGGTGCTCCACACCGTGCCATCGCCCAGGATCTGGCGCTCGGCGGCCAGGTTTTGTGCCTGGCTGCCCAGCCAACCGCCCAGCTCAGGCACAAAGGTGTACCCCTCGCCCCGGCCGGCCCTGCGGTCCGCTATCTGGCCGGAAAGCCCCCAGGCGAACACCGCCGCCCCCAGCACACCGGCCAGAGCGCCGGGCAGCCAGCGAGGGACGCATACCCGCAGCCGCCGCCAGCGCCGGGCCAGCCAGGCAAGGGCCGCCAGTGCCGCTGCCGGGGCCAGCACCGCCAGCAGCGCCTTTGCGCCGCCGTCCGGGCCGTTGCGGGCGGAGGACAGCAGGCAGTAGAGCAGGTTCCAAAGCGCCATGCCCAGCGTCAGAGCAAACAGCGCCCCGGCGCGGACGGCGGTATCCTCTCGCCGGGCAGCAAACAGCCAGACCGCGGCGGCCGCTGCCAGCGCCAGCATGACCCAGAAGCTCCAGTCCAGCTGCAGTTCCCGCAGGTAATAGAGCTTGCTTTGGGGGCTGGAGCTGTAATACCAGGCCTGATAGGCCGAAGCCCCCCGGGTTTGCCGCAGCCAGGCCAGCGGGTGCCCCCAGCTGACCAGCGTGACCGAGACACACAGCCCGATGCCACTGACCAGTACATACTGCACCACCCGCAGGGCGATGGTTTTGATGGCGGTGCGGCACCGGCGGATCAGCAGCAACCCATAGGCCAGCGCCACCGAGATGTACATGGCCGCACCCATATCATTGCTCCAGACAAAGAGTGCCCCCGCCACAAAGGGGACCACCAGTGCCGGTCCCGGCGGCAGAAAGCGCCGTACGCCCCGGGCATCCGCCCCGGGGGAACGGGCCCTCCACAGCGCCAGCAGCGCGCCAATGGCAAGCACCGCAATGGACAGCGCGCCCGAACGGATCATGCGGGCGCTGTTGCCGCTGGCCGAGGCATATCCCAGCAGCCCCTGCAGCCAGGCTGCACCGGGGAACCCGACCCCCGACGCTGCCAGAAAGCAGCCTGCGCTGATGGCGGCAGCCGCGGCACGGGTGCCCCGACCGGTGGCAAATACCGCCCGGCAGACAGCCAGCGCCAGCAGCTCAAAGCAGAACCAGGTGAGAAACTCGGCGGCAAAGATGCTGTTGGCAAAATTGTTGCCGATGCACAGCAGCACCGCCGCCATACCGTACAGCTCCCCCGCGCCGAGATAGACGGCAAAATCGGCATAGGGCGCCTGCCCGGCCAGCAGGTGCCGCACCGGGTTGTAGTTCTGGAAGTCGCCGTTCATGATCTCGTAGTCGATGGTAAAGCTGTCGGCCAGGCCCCGCAGGGCGGCCAGCCCGGCAAACAGAACCAACAGCGCCGCCCAGGGCGCAAGCCGGCGCAAAGCAGGTATCACATTGTTTTTCAAGGTCACAGTCCTCGCTGTTCAAGGGTGTATCTGAAAAATTCCGGCGCTGCTCATTCGTCAGTTCCACCCGACACAGGTCCCCCGCCCTGCCAAGGCAGGGCGGGGCAAAATCACCGGTAGGCAGCCTGCAAAAGGTCCAGCGTCTTTTTCATCTCGGCGCGCACATCGGCGGGGGCGGTGATCTCCACCCCGCCGGCAAACCCCGCCACCCAGCCAAAAAACTGGGGACTGACCTGCACTGTCACCGTCAGTTCAAACTTTTCGCCGCCAGGGCAGATCACCGGGGTGGGCCGGGTGCCGAACCGGTCGAACATGGCGCCGGCCAGGCGGTTTTCACATCGCAGGGTGATCTGCTTCACCGGGCCGTTGAACATGCCGAACAGCTGCTGGGTGTAGGTGTTCACGTCAAACTCGTCGTAGAGCTCCTTGCCTTCCCGCTGGGTATCGGGCAAAACCTCGGCCCGTTGCATCTTATCCACCCGGTAGTGGCGCAGGGCGCCGTCGGTGTAGGCGATCAGGTAGTAGTTTCCGTTCTCCCACACCAGCGTCCAGGGGCTGACCTGATAGAACTGCCCGTCGTGGCGGGGTTTCATCTTTTTTTCCAGCGTCCAGTCGCAGTATTTGAAGCGCACCTGCAACCCCTGGGTGATGGCCGAATGCAGCGTATCCACCGTGTACAGGATGGCCTCGTCCTGGCTTTTGATCCGGCCGGACACCTGCACCTGGCGGTCCAGGGCATCTTGCTGCCAGTGGCTGGTAAAGCGCCCCAGCTTGTCGATCAGTGTTTTGGTCTTGCGGGCAGTGATGAACTTGCTGGTGTACACCGCGTCCACCAGCAGCTTGAGTTCCGCCAGCTCAAAGGGGGTATCGGTCATATAGTAGCCGCCGCCGCGGCCCCGGCGCTGGATGATGTCAAAGGGGGTGCCGGGCAGCTCCCGCAGTGTCTCAATGTCGGCGTAGATGCTTTTGCGCTCGGCCTCGATGCCGCGCTGGCGCAGCAATTCCACCAGGCGCGGCACACTGAGGGGATGGTGTTCGTCGGTTTCACGGACCAAAATATCAATCAGGGTCAGCAGCTTCAGTTTCTGACCTTCCTTGCGGGACATGGCAGTCTCCCCCTTCTGTATCTCAGGATTCCGGTTTTGCCGGAATGTCGGGTGCGGCGGGCGTCTTTTCCTTGTCGTCAAAGGCGGCGCGGCGGGCGGTGGACAGGCGGAACATTGCCTCCAGCCCGGCGCGGTCGCCGCTGGCCAGGCATTCCCGCAGTTTGAGCAGCGCGGCGTCGAACATATCAATCTCACCGATCAGGTTGTCCCGGTTCCACAAAAACAGCTCGGCCCACAGCTTCTCGTTGATGCGGGCGATGCGGGTCAGGTCCCGGAAGGAATCGCCGGTGTAGTCGGCCAGGCTGGAGTTGTCGCTGGCGCACATCAGGCTGACGGCGATGGCATGGCACAGCTGGCTGACATAGCCGATCATGCGGTCGTGCTCGGCCACGCTCAGGGTGGTGATGCGGGCAAAGCCCAGGGTCCGGGCCAGGTCCCGGCACCAGGCAATGGCCTCGGGCGTATTGTGCTCGGTGGGTGTGACGATAAAGTTGGCGGGGGCAAAGTCCACCTCGGCGCTGTGGGTGATGCCGCTGGTCTCCCGGCCGGCCATGGGGTGGCTGGCGATGAACTCCACCCCCCGGGGCAGCATCTGCTGCACCGGCGCCACCACACCCCGCTTGACGCCGGACACATCGGTGACCAGGGTGCCGGGGCGCATCCAGCTGCCGTACTGTTTGACCCAGTCCAGCAGCACGGTGGGGTACAGCCCGAAGATGATGCGGTCGGCGTGTTCCACCAGGTCCCGGTCGGGCTGGTCGCTGCCCCGGCTGATGTAGGCCCGGTCCAGCGCCCATCGGACCGTGCCCGGGTCGCTGTCAATGCCCCAGACCGTATATCCCTTGCCCGACAGCACCTGGGCGTACTTGCCGCCCAGCAGGCCCAGGCCGACAATCAGGATGGTTTTATCGCGTTCCAGCATGGTTCACTCCCCCAGTTCCACCCGGGCGCCAAGACCGCGCATGGCGTCGAAAAATTCCGGCCAGCTTTTGGCCACCGCGTTGGCGCCGCGGATCACCGCGGGCACGCCGGCGGCCAGCGCGGCGACGGTCAGGCTCATAACCACCCGGTGGTCGTTGTGGCCTTCCAGCGGCTCGGCCGGGGCGTGCAGGGCGCCGCCGTCAATGGTGATGGTGCCGCCGCTGCTCTCCACCCTGCCGCCCAGCTTGGCCAGCTCGGCCTGCATGGCGGCAATGCGGTCGGACTCCTTCAGGCGCAGGCGGCCGGCGTTGGTGATGACGGTGGTGCCGCTGCAAAAGCAGGCCATGGCCATCAGCACAGGGCCCAGGTCGGGGCAGTCCGCCAGGTCGATGGGCACCGCCCGCAGCAGGCTGCGCTCAAACCGGAAGCCGCCCTCCACCGCCGTGAACTTGGCGCCGCAGCGCCGCAAAATGTCCAGGATAACCCGGTCGCCCTGGCGGGTGCGGGCTGCCAGCCCGGTGACGGTCACCCCGCCGGTGAGCGCCCCCAGCACCGCCGGGAAGGCGGCCTGGCTGTAATCCCCCTCCACCGCCAGATCGCAGGGGAGGTACCGCTGCGGGGCGGGGATGGTCAGGATGGTTTTGCCCCCCGGGCCGGGGGCCTCGGTGGCCTGGATGCCAAAGCGGGCCAGCGCGTCCAGCGTCATCCCCACATAACTGCGACTTTCAAAGGGGGGCAGCACCTGGATGGTGGAGGGGGATTCCAGCAGCGGCGCGGCAAACAGCAGCCCGCTGATGAACTGGCTGGACACGTCCCCCGGCAGGGTGAACACCCCGGGCCGCAGCCGGCCAAAGATGGTCAGGCTGTCAGGGGTTTGCTCAAACCGCAGGGCCTGCTTTTCAAACAGGGCGCGGTAGATCTCCTGCGGGCGGGCAAACAGCCGCCCCGCCCCGGTAAAACGGATTTTTTGGGCGGTCAGGCTGAACACCGGGATCAAAAACCGCAGCGTGCTGCCGCTCTCGTTGCAGAACACCGGCCGGGTGACGGTGGCAAAGCCCCCGCCGCAGCCCTGAATGGTAACCCGGTGCTCCGCCCGGGTGATTTTGGCGCCCAGCTGGGCCACCGCGTCCAGCGTGGCGCGGATGTCGTCGCTGTACGCAATGTTGTCAATGTGGCTGGTGCCGTCGGCCAGCGCCGCGCACAGCACCGCCCGGTGCGCCGCGCTCTTGCTGGGCGGCACCGCCACGCTGCCCCCCACATGGCTGACAGAGATCCTTGCGTCCACAGGCGCACCCCCTTTTTGCGTTTATCTCACATCGAAGGTCTGTTCAAAGGCTTCCTCGGCGTCCCGCACCGTGTCGGCCAGGCGGCCGTAGTTGTCCACGCTGGCGTCACAGGCGGCCCGGTAAAGCGGCGTGCGCTCCGCCTCCATCTGTTTCAGGCTGTGGCCGCCCATGGACAGCGGCCGGCCGTTGGTGGGCAGCTTTTCCACCGGGCGGCGGATCCACAGCACCGGGCCGTTCTGGCGCAGCATCCGGGCATTGCCCGGCGTCTTGATGACGCCGCCGCCGCAGGCGATGACCTGGTCGGTCAGCTTGGAGCAGGCGGCCACCGCCTCGGCCTCATACCGGCGGAAGGTCTCCTCCCCATACTGGGCAAAAATGTCGGGGATGGGCATCTTGGCGTGCTGCTCGATCACATCGTCCAGGTCCACGTACTGCTTTGCCAGGGCGCGGGACAGGGCGCGGCCCACCGTGGACTTGCCGCAGCCCGGCATCCCGATCAGCGACACGTTGGAGATTTCCCGCCGCAGGGCGTGGCAGGCCTCGTCAATCTGGGCGGTGGAGAAGAGCTTGTCCAAAAACAGCCCTGCCGACACCACCGCCTGGGCCACCAGCATCTCAAAGCCGCAGTAAGCCGGGATGCCCAGTTCCTCGGCGCGGAGAAGCAGCTCGGTGCGGAAGGGGTTGTACACCACGTCCAGCACAGCCTCCAGGTCGGGGAACTTTTTCAGGTCGATCAGGCAGCCGCCATTGTTGGGGAACATGCCTGCCGGGCTGGCGTTGATGATGATCTGGCCTTCGCCACTGGCTTCCGCCTGGGCGTAGGTGATGCCGCCGCCCCGGCCGCTGCGGCTGACCGTGATGACCCGGGCCGCGCCGCCGTCCCGGGCCACGGCGGCCACCGTGTTGCGGGTGCCGCCGCTGCCCAGGATCAGCACCGTCTTGCCCCGGAACCGCACCCCGTGGCGCTTGGCCAGGTAGTGGAAACCGTCATAGTCGGTATTGTATCCGGTCAGCTTGCCGTCCCGGTTGACCAGGGTATTCACCGCACCGATGGCGGCAGCGCGGGGTTCCACCTGGTCGCAATACGGGATGACCAGCTTTTTGTAGGGGATCGTCACATTGATCCCTTTGAAGTCCCTCGCCTCCATAAATGCCCGGGCGTCCGCCTCGGTGGGCAGCTCGTGCAGCTGATAGGAATAGCCGCCGATCTGCTCATGGATCTGGCGGGAATAGCTGTGCCCCAGTTTGCCGCCAATCAAACCATATTCCATCCTTCTCTCCTCCTTCGCTGTCTGCTTGTTGTTGCGGGCGCGCCGGCCCGGTCGGTCACCGGTCGGGCAGGCCGTGCTTCTGGGCCAGGGTGCCGTAGCGCACCGTAATCAGGTCCAAAAGGCCGAAGGCTGCCAGGGTGTTTTGCACCACCGCAGCCCGGGGTACAATGCAGGGGTCGTGCCGGCCATGGATGACCAGCTGTGCATCGGTTTTGGCCGGGAAATCCACGGTCTGCTGTTCCTTGTAGATGCTGGGGGTGGGCTTGACCACCGTGCGGAAGATCACCGGCATCCCGTTGGTGATGCCGCCGTTGACGCCGCCGTTGCGGTTGGTGGCGGTGACAACGCCGCCGTCCGCCCCCATGCGGAAGGCGTCGTTGGCGGTGCTGCCGGTCAGGTCGGCAAACCGGAACCCGGCGCCGAACTCAATGCCCTTCACCGCCGGGATGGCAAACATCAGGTGGGCAAGCTCACTCTCCACACTGTCAAAGAAAGGCTCGCCCACACCGGCGGGCAGGCCGGTGATGACCGTCTCAAGAACACCGCCCACACTGTCCCCTGCGGCGCCCGCCGCCCGGATGGCCTCCTGCATGGGAACCTCCCGGGACGGGTCGATGAGGGCAAAATGGCCGGGGGGCGCCTCCGCCGGCAGGGCGTCTCCGCCGGGCAGCGGCGCGTCGCTGATGCCGGCACAGCGGGCGATGTGGGTGTAAACCTGCACCCCCAGCCCCGCCAGCACCTGCTGGCAGATGGCCCCCGCCGCCACCGACGCCGCGGTAATCCGGCCGGAGAAATGCCCGCCGCCCCTTGCGTCCTGAAAGCCTTCGTACTTGACCCAGGCGGTGTAATCGGCATGACCGGGGCGCAGCAGGGCGGCGGTTTTGGCGTAGTCTCCACTGCGGGTGTTGGTGTTGCGGACCAGCAGCGTGACGGGGGTGCCGGTGGTGCGGCCCTCCAGCACGCCGGAGACAAATTCCACCTGGTCCGGCTCGGTGCGGCTGGTGGAAAGTCCGTCGCCCCGGGCACGGCGGCGGTCCATGCAGGCGGCGATCAACGCCCCGTCCACCGGCAGGCCGGCGGCCAGACCGTCCAGCACCGCGCCGATGGCCGGGCCGTGGCTCTCGCCAAAGATGGTCAGCGACACCGCGCTGCCAAAGGTATTTTTCATGTGCGGAACCTCCGGGAAGCAGGATACTTCTGTAAAATCAAATGCGCCGGAAGGCCTCCCGCCCCCAGCCAAATGGCACGCCCGGGGGCGGGGATCAGTCCTCGGCTTCCATGCCCAAAAGCAGGGGCAGATCGGTCATGGGGATGCGGTCGGCGCGCCAGCAGCCCAGCCCCGGTACTTTGATGACGGTGATGGTGTCACCGCGGCCTTTTTTGTCGTGGTGCATCTGTTCCAGCACCTTGGTTTTGTCGTAGCTGGCGCGGGTGGGCAGGCCCAGTGCCCGCATGATTGCCCGTGTGCGCTTGACCAGTGCTTTGTCCTCGATCATGGGCAGCATCCCCAGCGCCACGCATTCGCCGTGGTAGAGTCCGTTTTTGCGGCGGCCGCGCACCCCCTTGACCGCCTCGATGCCGTGGCCGATGG
The DNA here is from genome assembly GCA_944388145.1 of uncultured Gemmiger sp. Classification (GTDB taxonomy): domain Bacteria; phylum Bacillota; class Clostridia; order Oscillospirales; family Ruminococcaceae; genus Gemmiger. The sequence continues at coordinate 141,638 of CALXHQ010000002.1, forward strand.
TATGGCCGAAGTTCAGCGCCGCACGGGGGCCGTGCTCGTGTTCGTCCTGCTCAACAATCTTCTTTTTGACCTGCAGGCTGCGGTAGATGACCTGCTCGATGTCCTGATCAATGGAATGCTCGGTGATATTCTTCTCAAACAGGGCGTAAAGCTGCGGATCGGCGATCAGGCCGGCCTTCAGCGCCTCGGCCAGGCCGTTCACATACTGGCGGCGGGGCAGCGTGGCCAGCACGTCCGGGTCGATCAGCACCGCCCGGGGCTGCCAGAAGGCCCCCACAATGTTCTTGGTCTCCCCCAGATCGATGGCTGTCTTGCCGCCGATGGAGGAATCAATCTGTGCCAGGGTGGAGGTGGGGCAGTTGATAAAATCAATGCCGCGCATGTAGCTGGCCGCGCAGAAACCGCCCAGGTCCCCCACTACGCCGCCGCCCACGGCCACCAGCACATCCTGGCGGCTCATGCCAAAATCCAGCATGGCCTGCAGCACCTGGCCGTAGACCTTCAGGCACTTGCTGGCCTCGCCCTGGGGGATGGTGAAGACGGTGGCGTCGGTGCACTGATCCGCCACGGTTTTGGCGTACTCCGGCGGAATGCCGTCATCGGTCAGCACAAAGACTTTGCGCCCCCGAATGTTGGCAAGCTGGTACAGATTTTTCAGGCAGCCACGCTTCAGGATAATGTCGTAGCTGTCCTTTTTCAGGCGCATGGTCAGTTTCATAATACAGCCTCCTTTTCCGGGTCCGGCGCATCCCGGGTTTCGCGGTCAAAAACGCCCAGCAGCCGCACCGTGCGGCAGGGCTCCTGCAGGTTGGCCAGCAGCTCGCGGCAGGTTCTGCCCTCGGCCCCGGCAGGGCAGATCAGCTGCACAAAAAAGTAATACTCGAACTGCACATGGGGCAGCGGGCGGCTTTTGATGCTTTCCATATTAAAACCCATACCGCCAATGCGCTCAATCACCTGGGCCAGCTTGCCCGGCTTGTGGTCCACCGTAAACAGCAGGGCGATCCGCTGCCCCGCGTGGACCGGCTGTTCGCCGGCGCCGCCCTGATGGATGACAATAAAGCGGGTGGTGTTGTCCCCGTCCTCATTGATGCCTTCGGCCAGGATGCTCAGACCGTACAGCCGGGCCGTCTCAGCCGAGGCGATGGCCCCCACTTTGGGGTCGGCCAGTTCAGCCACATGACGGGCGGCATCGGCGGTGTTGCCCCAGACCTTCGTTTCCAGGTGATGGGCCCGCAGAAAAGGCCCGCTTTGGCTCAGCGCCTGCTGGTGGCTGATGACGGTGCGCAGCCCCTCCAGCGTGGCGCCCGGCACCCCCAGCAGGTCCTGCCGGATGGGCAGGTCGTACATGCCCGCCACCGAAAGCTCCGGATGAGCATACAGCAGGTCCAGCACCGTTGAGACGTCCCCCGCGTTGGAATTTTCAAAGGGCAGCACGCCAAACTCCGCCTGACCGGCCGACACCAGGTCAAACACATCGGCCCAGGTCTGGCAGGCCACCTGTTTGGCAAAAGGGAAAATGCGCTGCAGCGCAATTTGAGCCCAGGCCCCCTGCACCCCTTGATAGGCCGCCACGTTCCGGCCAAGGATCTTCCGCTGATAGGCGCGGGACACCGCCATCGCCTGGGTGATGAACCGCTGATAGTAAGGGCGCAGCTCCGGGTTTTGGATGCGGGCGGTGTTTTTGGCAATGACCGCCCGCTCCCGCTCCGGGTCAAACACAGGCTTGCCGCTGGCAGCCTTGCTCTGCGCCACCCTGGCAACCGCCTGCATCCGCCGCTCAAACAGGGCAGCCATCTCGGCGTCCACCGCGTCGATCTCAGCGCGGGCCTGCTGTAAAAGTTCCATGGGGACACCTCCGGTCAGTATTTATCTCAAATATACCATAAAAGGGTCTGTTCCACAAGGGTTTATTTCCCCGTTTTCGCCAGCTTTCCGTCCCGGTTTCCGGATGCCCGGATGTTCCCCTGCGCAGGCACAAAAAAAGACCGCCGGCCCGTTTGGGTCGGCAGTCTCGGATTGATTTCGGGTTAGGCCGGGCAGAATTACTGCTGCGGGCCTTCCTCCTTGTGGTTGCGCTTGCGCAGCACCACCAGCACCACAACCGCGGCGGCAGCCACGACCAGCACCACGATCAATGCCGTCAGGGGCAGATTGTCGCTGGTCTGCGGAACCGCGCCGGTGGCGGGTTTCGGGGTGGGCGTGCTGCCCCAGGTGCCGTTGGCAATGCCCTCGGCGATGTCCGGGTGCTCGTCAGTGGGCGCCGGGGTCGGCGTCGGCGGGGCGTAGGTGTTCAGGAACGCAAGCTTCGACACCTTAGTATTCGGGTCGTCGTCGGTGGTGGCCCAGATCTCGCTTTGCAGGCCGCCATTGTCGGCGTTGGTCACACGGATGGTCACGGTGTAGACCGTGTCATCATAGCTCATGTAGGCCGTATTTCCAATTTCCTGCTTGACCACATAGCTGTAATCGCCAGGTTTGGTAAAGTGGAAATTGTGGAAGGTATCGCTGGCATCGCCTGCAATCAGCAGGCCGTCCGCGGCTTCATCCGGCAGCGGCGTGGTTTCGTCCATGCCTTCCGCCAAATCGATCGTCACGTGGAACTGCTCGTCATGGTTACCGTTCAGCTCTACACTGACCGGCAGATCGGCAGAACACTCGTAGTGCACTTCCTCCGCGTTGGCGCGGACAGGCAAAAACAGCAGGGCCGCGAGCAGCACGGGAAGGACCAGCAATCCGCTCAGTTTCCGTATCGCTTGATTCATTGTTTTGGTGCCTCCTTCAAGATGGACCAGGGGTGGGGCGGGCGCGTGGCCGCGCCCCGGCCCCCGCCCTCTTGTTAGCTCATGCGGTCCAGCCGTCCAAAGATGACGACACGACCGTTGGTTTCCGCCTCCGCACAGGTGGACAGCCCGATCACTTTGTCCTGCGGCGTCACGCCGATGTACCGGCTCTGCACCGCGTTCTCATCGATGTAGTTCTGCAGCTCGCTGATGTCCCCGTCCGGGTAGCGCAACGGGTCATAGACCATACTGTCGAACGCGTCCACCTGCAGGCAGGCGAAAAACTCGATGCTGTAAGTGGCGTCTGGCAGGTACAGCGTGCCGGTTTGGTGGGATGCAAAGTAATCGGTGTTGACGAACTCCACCACATCCCCGAACATCCCGCCGTTGTCCATGTGGTGGCCGTAGACCAGGGTGTACGGGTCACTGATGTCCCGGGCGTTGTCGCTGTCCAGGAAAATGGAACCCGACAGTGCGAAGTCGCCGTAGACATCCTTGTTCACGTACTCCATGTCCGTGTCACCGATGACAACGGGGTAGTCGATGTGGGTATCGTCCACGGTCAGCCAGCCCAGCACGTCCGGGTTGATGGCCTGGAGCTCCTCCAAAGTCGGATTGGAGTCCGGGTCGCCCGAAACGCCGGGTTTGAAGGCGAGCAGGTCGCTGTCCAGGAACGCGCCCTGGAATACCATGGCCGTGTCCCACAGCGAGTACCCGCCGAACAGCAGCATCAGCATGATCAGTGCCGCCGCCACCATGCTGACCAGACGGTCGCCGGCGCGTGCCAGCTTGGCCGCTGTGTGCAAGAGGCGTGCCTCCTTTGGTGAAAGGTGATTGGGTAAGTTAAGTAAGTGGATTTGTCAGCTTTCGCTATCCTGATTCAGGTTAATGAATCAGTCCTCGCGGCGCTTGCGCATGAAGAAGAAGCAGGCACCGGCAGCAACCACGACCAGCAGGGCGTAGGGAGCGATGTCCATGACCAGGCCGGTGGGATTGGCCGCTTCGCGGATATTGGTCACAATCATTACATTATCCTGACCATTCATGCCGAAGCTGCTCGAAACATAGCTCGATTCCTCTTCGTTGTAAGTCATGTCCACCGGGCCCTCTACGGTGCCGCTGTTATCCTTGGCATAGATAAAGTACAGGCTGTTATCATTCAACGCATAATACTGCTTGTCCGCAGCCTGATACTCCCATTTGCCGGCATTGAAACGGACACGCTGAACCTGTGCCAATTTGCCACCGTCATTTACGTAAGCCGTATTGGCGTTCACGTAACCGTTCAGCGTCGGCACACTCAACGCGCTAATCGCGTTGGGGCTCCCACTCATGGTAAAAGATTCCGCAGACGGCACCGCGTCAGTGATTGGCTTCAACGTCTCGCCGTCGAGCACTGCACAGCCGACTTGAACCGACTGAGTAACGCCTTCCCTGTCGATATACTGCAGCGCGAAACTTGCCGGATTGCCTTCCACAGGCTCCGCAGGCGTACCGCTACCACCAGAAGTACGTTCTGCCTTGACAGTATAGCCTTCCCCATCGGACAATTTCTCAATCACAGTGTATGCGGCGTCCGCCGGTACACCGTAAATGACATAACTCTTTCCATCTCTGCCGGGTTCTGCAATGCTGAAGTCAACCGTCAGCTTACCGTCCGTGTCGGTCCTGTCACTCGGGGCCTTGTCTTCACCAGAAGTCAGAATCGTGCCGAAATCCAAGCCCTCAAAATCAACGGCAAAATTGAACGTACCGCTCGCATTGGCCATTTCGCCCTGCACCTTCTTGGTGATGGTCAGGGTATAAGTGGTATACTTATCCACATCCTCCTCGACCTTGGATGACTCTCCTTCACCGTAAGTGACATTTTCGCCGCTGTCATCCAGCACAGGAGTAATCTCAGTACGGGTCAAAATCGTATGCGTGACCGTCAGTTTGCCCTCATGGTCCTCGACGTAGACGTCCAAATAGTAGGTATCGTCGTTTTCCGTCTCCGTCATGCCTGCCACATCTTTGGTATCGTCTGTCTCCGTAATCACGTAACGGTAGATGCCGGGTTCCGAGTAAGTATTGGCGGGGATGGTAATCGCCACCTGTTTGGTGACGGTATCCGTACCGGCGTCCCTTTCATCCTCTTCCGAAAAGGTAACTCCTTTAACCTGGATATTTCCCACACCCGTCTCAATTTCGGGGTTGGTATCGGTAGCCGGAACTCTCTCACCCGGATCTGCGTCATAGCTGTAATTCAGACGGGGCACACTGGCACCCTCGGCATCCGACATATCAATGACCTTGTTGAATCCAGTGGTGTAAGCATCGTTTCCTGCAACGCCGCCTTCGGCAAACGCAGGAACAGCCGTCACAGAAGCCAGCATGGCGGTTGCAATGAAAGCAGCCGTGGCACGACTAAAACTCTTTCGCATTTTCATGGCTATCGGATTCCTTTCACTCATCAGGATTGATTCCACTGATTCAGCGGCCAAATCAGTCCTCGCGGCGTTTGCGGACGAAGAAGAAGCAGGCACCGGCGGCAACCACGACCAGCAGGGCGTAGGGAGCCACGTTCATGACAATGCCGGTCGGGGAGACAGCGTTGCGGGTGTTGGTGAAACCAACCTCTGTGATATGGCCCCCAGTAACCTCAACGGAAACGCCATTTCCGTTCTTGGTACCACCAGTAACATCGGTAAGTTGGTAGCCGCGGTCAACAGTTTCAGCAATAGTATAATCGCCCGCATCCAGACCGGTAATCGTAGCAGTCTGCCCATGCGTCAACGTAAACTGGCCGTTTTCAGACACGGCAGTAGCCGCGCCAGCATCGATAGAGATCTTGGCATCGGTAACATCCGCGCCATCCACACTGGTGATGGTGAAGGTGAATTCATCGTTCTTGCTGCCCATTGCGCCAGCAACAGTCTTTCTCACCGTTACGGTACCAACCTGTGCGTCTGGATCAGGCTGCTCACCAGAACCCAACTTATACCAGTTCGTATATTTGTCAGTCTTGGCGGTGGCATTATAAACCGTTGCACCACTGATAAAATAGTTATCCGCGGTGGTGTTACCAACCTCAACACCGTTTTTCCGCTCAACTACCAAATACAGATAAAGCTGGGCGGTGGCATCGTTAAAATCCTCATCAGCCGGATCAAGATCCTGCTCCACGATCTCATACTTGTAGACGCCAGCATCCGTGAAGCCACTGGGCAGCTGAGTAAAGGTGATGTTGTCCCACACAGTGTCGTATTTGCCGGTCGTTGTACGGTTATCATCATCTTCAGGGCTAATGGTTACGCTGCCTGCATTCGTAAGGTCAGAACCGATGCCATTACGAACACCGACCGTGCCACCGTCCTGAACAGGAATAGTTTCGCTCGGATTCGCAGTAGCAGGCTTAATATCAAAATTAAAAGTCTGGGTCGGCGTCACACTGCCAGTAGGCAGGTACAATTCCTTCTTAATGATAATATCGCTGGCAGCAATAGGTTTGTCGCTCGTACCACCGGTAAAGCCATTAAAATCTTCTGCAAACGCGGGCACAACCGCGACGCTGGCCAGCATGGCGGTGGCAACGAGGGTGGTCGCAACGCGGCCAAAGGTCTTGCTAAGTTTCATACTCGTTTTCTTCCTTTCTTATTTTGGAATGGCTTATTTTACAAAGGCGGGGACGCCAGTGTAACAATTTCGTTGGGCGGTCATAGCCCCGACCGCCGGATCACGGTGATGACCTTGCCTTTCACCTCGCTGGCTTTCACCGGGCCGAAGTACCGGCTGTCGCGGGCGCCTTCGCGATAGTCGCACAGGATGAAATATTCGTCCTGTGCCAGTGTGACCGGGTAGGCCGGGCCGTTGTCGTACTTGGGGGTGGTGTAGTAGATGTCGTTCTCGAGAACCGTGCTGCCGTTGACCACCAGGGTGGCCTGGTCGGTCACCTCCACAGTGTCGCCGGGGTTGGCAACGATGCGGCCCACATACTGCTCGCCGTCCTTCTCGAACACCATCACGTCGCCGGTGACCCAGTCATCGGCCAGGCGGTAGTAGAACAGCAGGTCGCCCGCCGAGATGCGGGGGGACATGTCGTCGTTCGCCATCGGCGTGACGCCGAACAGGAAGCCGAACAGCAGCACCAGCAGCACTACAATGGCGATCAGCTTGGTGAAGAAGCCCACGATGTCCTCGGCATCGGCGCACCGGCGGCGTTTTTGCCGTATGACCTCCTCCGGCGTGGGGGGAGTATCGTCTTTGGCCTTGCCTTTGCGGCCGCGCCCGGACTTATCCGCTTTGGCGGGCTTTGCGCCGCCCTTGCTGGGGCGGGTGTTCGCGTCCGTCCGGGGAGCGGTCCGGGCATCGTCCCCTACAGAGCCGGGGGAAGGTGTGTCGCCATCCCGGGAGCGGGACTGGCTTGCCGGCTTACCCGCATCTGCGGGCGGTTCCGGCGTATGTGCTGGTTGTGGGGATTCCCCACGGTGAGTTGACCGGTAGATGCGGCGGGGGGTGTCAGCCATGGGCATCACCCCGGCGGTTCATCAGGCGGGAAAGCGCCTGGTCGCGCTCATCCAACAGTGCCTGATAATAGGCCGCCTGCTCGTCGTAGACCAGCTGATAGGTCTGCTGCAGCTGCTCGAGTTTTTTCCAGACGTCAGCCTCATCCACGCCGCCAAACATCTTTTTGCGAAATTTCATGGCGGAAAGCTGATCCGCGATGTCCTGCATCGTGCGCATAGGCGTTAGTCCTCGCGCCGGCGGCGGATGCGGCGGTTGACGATCGCACCGATCAGCGCCAGACCCGCGATACCGGCCGCCGTGACCATCAGGGCAAACGGCGCGGTGTGGTCCGACTCCAGGCCGGTGGGGGCGACGGCGGCGCGCTCGTTGGTGAAGATCACCGTGCCCAGATCCGCCGCATTGCCTTCGGGAATTGTGATCGTCACAGAGGTCGCTGTCTGATCAGAGAAAGCCGCCTCGGTCAGGGCGGAGCCTTCCGCAATGGTAATGCCCTTCGCTGTGTAGCCATTCGCGGTCGTCTCGCTGATGATGACTGTGTCGCCGGGCTTGAGCTTGTTCAGGGTGATTTTGCTGCCGTTGTTCAGGCGGAAACTTGCGCCTGCCGTTTCTGTGCGCTGATCGTCGGCGGGCGTGTACTCCGCATCGTTTTCACCGCCCACCGTGAAATCAAACCAATCATCGTCGGTTCCCATTGCGCCGGTGACCGACTTGGTGACCGTCAGGCTCTTATAGGGCTTGTAGGTGTTGGTAATAGAGACCGTCTGGTCAAGTTGATCCACCGTCGCATTACCAATCGTCTTGCTTACGGGCAAGGTCGGCAGTTCGCAATAGAAATCGCCAATATCGGGGGCGCTGGTCTCCTGCACAGTGTAGGTGCCAAGCGGCAGACCCTTGATTTTGATGGAATTTGCACCCGTAATGGCCACTGAAGCGGTAGGCGTTCCGTTTTCAGCTTTGGTAAACGTAACACTGCCTGCCGGCTGCCCCTCTGCATCTACCGCCTCAAACGTCTTGCTCGTCTCCCCTTCCGCAAACATACCGCTCGGGCCGGTGACCGCGAACAGGAAGCGGGTGTCCGCCGCGCTGGCGCTGCCCGTCAGGCCGGCGACCTCTTTTTCAATGGTCAGGCTACCGGTGAAGGGTTCATATTTATTGGTAAAGGTGATCTGCGTATCCTGACCGGCCGTTACTGCCACACCCTCCTGCTTTGTGCCATCAACAGTGTTGGCTCCATACGTAACGGTCGTACCAACGTAACCATACGCGCCATTGCCCGGCGTCCACTCCGTCTCTTCCACGGTATAAGTGCCAGCAGGCAACGTTATCTGCGTTGTCCAGTACTCACCATTTACTGTCCCGCTTTGCGTCGGCAGTTCGATTATTTGCTCAAAGCCGTCCGAGCCGGTAATCGTGAAAGCGAAAAGTCCAGAAGGCAGCATTGCGCTTTCCGGCCAGCCATCCATCACCTTGGTGATAGTCAGCGTGCCAGTGGTCGGCGTATAGGTGTTGGTAAAGGTGACGGTCGCATTTTGGCGCGCAGGGATGGTAAACTGTTCCGTCTGCGTACCGGTACTGTTTTGTGCAGCTGCGCCGGTCACCGCATACGAAGTCCCCACCGTGTATCCAGGCACCTGCGGCTGCGTTTCACTGACGGTTACCGTTTTGGAACCGGTGTTGGCCTGTACGGTATAATTGAATGTCCGCGAAGCGGTATAACTGCCGCTGGCGTCAGGTTGGAAATCGTCCCCGCTAAAGGTAACCGTCTGCACATCCGCTCCAGACGCACTGATTTGCAATGTGACGGAATAATTCGCCATTTCTTCTTCGCTGAGACCGGTGACCGTCTTGGCAACTGTGAGCTGCGCTTCATCATTGGCTGGCGGCTGGGCGTGGGTACTGAACCATACATTATCAATCAAGTTGCCAACCGTGCCATACTTAGTCTTATCTGCGTTATTGCGGTGGTCATACGCTGCATCGACAGAAACGAAGAAGAAGCGCGTCAGGTACTGATCTTTCGGCACGGTATAGGCGGTGTCCGCCGTGCTCTTATGGGTCTGCCAATCTCCCTCTGCATTATAAGTGCTGTCCGTAGCCTCATACACATAGCAGCCAGGCTTCCCCTCTAACCTGTTCAAAATATCTTTGATCGCTTGGATTGCCTGGGTAGGATTGTTTCGATAAATTGTTGCCGCTTCTTGAAGTTCCTGTGCTACCTCATCCGCCTGATTGGCCGGCATAATAACCATGGCCATCGTGTCTTTTGCAGATTTAGACTCGCTGTCTAACTGACGCGCCAAGTGATCAAAGCTCCAGTTCAGGGTGGTGCCGGGAACCGTCATCACATCCTGATACAGTGCGCCGTAGGCCTCACAGTTCAATTCGGCAAACTGTTCGCCATCCGATGCAACATTTACGCCATAGTTGCTTTGAGTGTCGTTAAATCCTTCTAAAATGATCTCAACGTCTTTACCGTTGTCCCCATTGATGGAACCCGGGCCGGTAGTCTTCCAAATAAGCCCCGGAGTACCATTTGCCATTTGGTTGTTGAACGTGGTAATGTCCGGGCTTTCAAAACTGCCGTTTTGCAGCTGAATGTAGTAAGGTACCCGCTGCTGGGCCTTGTATTCGTCAATCGTCCCGTCTGCATGGGTAACGGTCGCTGTAACGCGGTAATAATAGCGCTGGTCTTCCGTGACATTTCTGAGAAGAGAATCAAACGCCACATTGATTTTTTCCGGATCAACATCCGGACGCCAGTTGAAGTTTTCGCCGGTTACTTTCTGGGATTCGACAGTTTGCCACGTATTCTGCACACCGGTCCGGCTGACTTCCCAGCGGTAGGTGACGGTGTCGCCGTCCTGGAGTGTGCCTTCCTCAAAAACAGCGGTGAACACGCCGTCCCGTGCAACGGAATCTTCAATGGAAAGAGCGCCCTCAGGCAGTTCTTCCGGGGGGAATTCTTCGAAGTTATAGACCAGGTAGATGTCGGCGGTTTTTGTATTGTCACTGCCAAACCAACCAGTCCTATGTTCCAAACTCACACTTCCAAAGTTAAACGTGCGTGTTGTATTTCCGATGCGAGAACTTTCACTTGCTTTCACGTAAGTGACGTTGCTGCCATTAGGCCTACCATAGTGCGCAGCATCGTATGTATAGGTGCCAGTGTCTGTCTCGATCTTGTTCACCGAAACAAAATCGCCGAACGTAAGCGTTTTATCCTTGGTCAGCGTCTGATCCTGGCAGCCAAAATCGCAATTGATCGGCGCGCCGTACTGATCCACATAGTGGACGGTAACATCAAAGTAATCGTCCCAAGTGATATGGAACGTATTGGCCGTCGCTCTCGTCTCCGCCTGCAAAGCCGGTGCGGCAGCCATCGGCGCGCGGTTAGGCTGGCTGGGGATAGAGTCGGTATCTTCGGTCGTGGCGGTATCTTCCGCACCCGCATCGTCCGCCGTTTCCTCATCAGGCACGGGGGTGGCGGCATTCTCGCTGGTGGCAACCTCCGCCGGGTCTACCTCTACGGTTTGAGCTGCCGGCTCCTGCGTTGGCACTGCCTGGACTTCATCGTTCGCCCACGCGGTGCTCACCAGCCCACAGGCCAGGGCAAGCACCAGCAATGCACTGAGAATACGTTTTTTCATGATCTTGTTCAACTCCTCTTAACCGGGTGATTGGCCCGGGCTGATGGGACCGGGTGCGGACTAACCCACTGGGGGCATTTTTCAGGCCGGGCGGTCCCGGCTGGGAGGCTGTTGGTCACAACCCGCCCTGTGCTGCACCGGCATCGGGGCTGCGCCCCTGCCGCGGGCGGCGGGCCATGGGTGGCGTCCCGGCAAAGCAGGCCGCATCGGGGACGGGGCGGCCAGCCCCGACGGGCAATGTCCTGCTGTGCGGCCGGCTGTGCTGCGGCTATCCCGCCGAGCAATGGATGCATCAAGACTGGTCCCTCCCTCCCGGGCGGCTCGCGCCGCCGTTTTTGCAACATAATTCTTATTCCGTTGCTTATTTTTGTAAGAGAAAATGCACCCGGCCTGCCAATTTCCGGCAATTCAGGTACAAATATGGCTGCTTAGAACATAATCAATGGTATCACAACAAGTCGCGAAAAACAAGGCACGGAGGCAATCTTTGTACGATTTGACAGGCAAATTGTACGCTTCGTCCGCAGGCCGGAGGCAAAATTTGTGCCATGTGTTCAAATTTCAATTCTCGTCATTAACGGAGGATAACAAAAAATCCGCTCCAGTTCCAAATATATCATAACTATTCTTCCGTATTCATGCATTTGGGGACCGATCGCCACTGGGCAATCTGCACAATTTCCAGCCGATATGCACAAATTCGTTCCTCTTTTTTCGCTGCCGGCCGGGGTACATTCCGATTTGGACGGCAGGCGGGCCTGCCTGCCCCACAATGCAAAACGGACGGATGCCGGGAGATTACAGGGCAAACGGTTGCGCCCGCCTTGCAGGGATACGCTGCGGGAAACCATCTGCAACGCACAAAAACTGCCCGCAGCAGGTACGCTGCGGGCAGGCAGAGCCGGGTATGGTTTATTCGGCGGAGTCGGCGGGGAGGGCCGCCGCACCGGCGGTGAGGGCGTCCCACATGGCGTCACAGGCGGCGTAATACTCGTTCTCCTGCTGCCAGTTGCCGCGGCGGCCAATGTACACATTGGCCAGCAGCTCCTGACTGCTGCCGGTAATGTCATCCACCGTGGTCAGGCCGGTGTACTCCCCCAGATCCAGCCCGGCCAACACCGGGCAGTCCCCCCAGCGGTAGACCATGCGCTGCCAGTCGGTGGAAGCATCGGGGGGCAGGGTGCCGTCGGTATACTGCAAAGCGCCGGTCATCTGCTGAAAGCCCTCGGGGTCCTGCAGCAGGAAGATATAGCAGCCATCGGACAGGGCCAGGTCACCCTCCAGACGGGTATAGATTGCCATCTGGTAGGTGGGGTCGGCCTGGGTGTCGGCGGAAAAATCGTAGGGGAACTGGTCCACTGTGACCAGTACCCGGCCATCGCCGTTCAGGTCCCGGCCAAAGGCGGCCAGCTGCTCTTCCAGGGCGGACACTGTGTCCGCCGGCAGGTCGGCCGCGCCCACCCAGCCCACATGATAGTCTGCCTGCGGACGGCCAAAGATATCGTACAAAGTCCACGTCAGCGCAATCACAAGCAACACCGCCACCACCACAATCACCTTGTGGTAGTGCCACCAGTTGCCGGCCTTCTGCTTCGGGGTATACTGCTTGGGAGGTTCCGGAGCGGCGTATTCCTCTGTGCTGGATTTGGTCACCCAGGCCATGTTAATCCCTCGTTTCTATCGGGGCGCTGCCCCGAAGAGTATTTCAATTATCATACCACAACCTGCGGAAAATGTCACCTGCTTTGGGGGCCGCCGGGAGGGCAGCAGCACCGGCAGACGCTCCCAAAAGTATGCCCGAAATCCGGCCCCGGCTGTTTTCGGGCATACAGCGGGGACTGGTCAGGTATTTAAAAGATCCTCCAGGCGGCGGGGCCGGGTATAAAACCGGTGATAGGGGTTTTCCGGCAGGGGCGGTTTGCGCGGCGCGGGACGGCGGGGGCGGCGCGCCCGCACTGCGCCCACCAGCGCGGCGGCCGCCAGCAGCGCCGCGGCCAAGCAGAGAACACGGGCAAAACGGGTCATAACAGGCACCTGCTTTCCTACTTACTATTCCAGAATATTATAAGAAAAGCGGGCGTTTTGGGCAAGGGCAGGGCGGCAATGCTTGCAACCGGCGGCCAAACCGGATATGATAAAGACAGAATCTTTGACTGCGCAAGAGAAAGCGGGTGTCCTATGGAAAAGCGATCCTTTTTTCTGCTGCACGAGACCGAGGAGTTTGTGCGCGGTGAACTGGACAACGTGACGGTATCGGGGGCGCACATTCTTTTGGATGTGGTGCAGGGCGGTTACGTGCCCTACGGCTGCTACACCAGCCCCCCGGTGCCAATGCCGGCCTTTGACGCACTGCGCCCCAGCTGGAACGCCTATGCCCCGCCGGGCACGGCGGTGGAGGTGCAGGCCCGGGTGATGGTGGACGGCAACTGGACGTCCTGGTCCAGCTTTGGACGGTGGAGCCCCTTTTTGCGCAGGGAGGGCGCCGCGCCCCTGACCCGGGGGCCTTTGCAGCTGACCCCTGACCTGCTGGCGCTGGATTCCAAAGTGGGCAGCCAGCTGCAGCTGCGCATATATTTGTACACCAAGGATGACAAACACACCCCGTGGGTATCCCTGCTGGGGGGCAGCGTCCATCCGGTGGATGTGATCCCCGGGGGCGGCCGGGCGGCAAATGCCAGCCTGCACCTGCCCCCCTATGCGGTGGCGCGGCGGGCACCGGCACTGCTGCCCCAGATGGACCTGGCCTGCAGTGTGGCCAGCCTGACCAACCGGTGGGGGGCGGATATTTTGCCCGAGGAGCTGGCTCTGGTCATGCGGGACTGGCAGGGCACGCCCAACCTGTGCTTTGGCGCAGCGGCGGCGGGCTGCTGGGGGTTTCCGGCGTGGGTGCGCTGGGCCGACCTGGCCACACTGCGGACCGAACTGCGGGCCGGGTACGGGGTGGTGGTCCAGCTGGAAAGCACCCCTGCCCAGCAGCAGGCCGGTCTGCCGGAGCACCGCTATGCGGCGGTGCGGGGCTTTACCGCAAAGGACGGCCAGCCCCAGGTTTTGCTGAACGACCCCTACGCGGCGGAGGAGGACTTTGAGACCGAGATCGAGCTGCCGCTGGATGAATTTTTGGTGGCATGGACCAACGTGGCTCTTTGTCTGCGGCCGCGAACCGGTCTGCCGGCCCAGGGGTGCCCCAAACGGTCCAGCGTGTGGGTGCGGCCGGCGGGCAGGCAGCAGCCTGGCATCTATCATCTGACGCTGGCCGGCAGCGAGCAGCTGCTGCCGGAGGACTTTTGCGGCAGCATGGACGCCCCCACCGGCGTGCTGGCCTGGACCGGCCCCGAAAACAGGCCCCATGCCACCACTGCCCACAAGCGGTTCCATTTTGTACAGCCGGTTTCCGGCGGCGTGCAGCTGGAGGCGGTGGAGGGGCAGCGCACCAAGTACACCGTCTACGCCCTGGACGAAACCGGCAGTATGCTGGTGGGCGATGTGACCGTATGACAAAAACCACCCCGGGTTCCGGCAGTTCATCTGCGAGCTGTCGGAACCCGGGGTGATTTTGCGTACAAATTGTTTTGGCGCCGCCGAGACATTTCATCACTTTGGGCGGAGCAGGTTTCCCTGGAACTGAAAAATCCCCGGCCTTAGTAAATCAGCTGGCGGTAGATCTTGTCGTTGGCGGTCTCGTCCCGGGCGGCAATGGCCCGGATGCAGTCCTCCAGCGAGGCGGCAATATCGTCCAGGGTGCGCCACTTCTCGGCGCCGGCGCGCAGATACTCGTCCAGCAGGGGGGCCACATCGGTGTGGGCACAGGCCCCCTCAATCAGAAAGGCACCGGGCTGGGCGGGGCGGATCTCCGGCTGGCAGCCGTTGTCGGTGGAAAAGGTAGCCATCTGAAAGCCGCCCTTGCGGCCGCGGCCCCCCACCAGAAAGCGCACCCCCAGCGGCAGCACGTTGATCTCCCGCAGGCGGGCGCAGAGTACCTTGACGACCTTTTCAAAGGTGAGGTACTGGACGTTGTACTCGTCCAGGGCGTTGACCGCCTGCACCGCCGCCAGGGTATCGCCGGCAAAGCCGACGCAGACGTTGCGGTTGACCTTGCGCAGCTTGGGCAGCTCCTCGGTCAGGATATGGGGCTTGCCAAGGGTTGCAGGTTCCTCCACCATACGGCCATCGCTGGCCATGGCACAGAAATTTTCGCCGCAGACGGCCAGGATTGCGCTCATTGCAGTTGTTCCTTCTCTCTTGTGTTATTCCTCATCGATGGCGTCGCGGTAGATCCCGTCCAGGTGGCCGCCGCCGGCGCCGAACATCTCGCGGCCCAAAAGGCCCTTCTCCTGCCGTTCCGCCTCCACCATCTCGCTGATGGTGTCCTTCACGTACTGGCTGTCCTTGATGTTTTTCAGCGTCAGGATACCGTCGGAGGCATCCTTGGTGCGCATGATGATGGTGCCGGTGCCGCAGATGCGGTTGAGCAGCGTGCGCTTGAGCGAGATGTCCAGCACACGATAGATCATGCACTCATTTTCTTCCTGATTGAGCAGGCCGGTGCGGGTGTAGATCCGGCCGTTTGCAATGCGGTATACCTCAAACGACCAGGGGAACCACAGAAAATGCTTCCGGTCCTTCCAAATGGTTTCATTGTCCGGCTGCTGAGTACGCTGCTTCATGGCAATTGCCTCCTTTGATGGGCAGACAGGATAGCAGGAATATAGTGGTACTATACCACATTTTCCGCCCTGCGGCAAGGGTGCCGACACGCAAAACCGCCCGGAGCAGGCGGGCCTGCCCCGGGCGGGATACTGCGGTTCCTTACTTGCTGACCTTGAGCATATCAGCCCCCGGCTCCACATCGCCGGAAGCGACCAGCTCCACGTCGGCATAGTCGTCCGTATTGGTGACAACGGTGATGACCACCGCGGGGTGGCCGGCCGCCTTGATCTTGTCCAGGTCCATGGTCAGCAGCAGCTGGCCCTTGGTGATCCTGTCGCCCATCTTAACGTTGGCCTTGAAGCCCTCGCCCTTCATCTCAACGGTATCGACGCCCACATGGATCAGGATCTCGACGCCGCTGGCAGCCTGGATGCCCAGCGCATGCAGGGTATCGGGCGCCTGGGTGATGGTGCCGTCGCAGGGAGCGTAGACCTTGCCCTCCGACGGGTCAATGCCGCAGCACTTGCCCAGGATTCCCTGCGCGAACACGTCATCGGGGATGGACTCCATCGGGACGATGGTACCCTTGGCGTCAGCAGCCACCATGAACGGCCAAGTAACCGGTGCGGGGGCGGGCTCGGCCTTCTTTTTGAACATATCAAAGAATCCCATGTCTTTTCTCTCCTTCTGTCGCTGTCCCGGCATTGCCGGACAAGAATCATGTACCTTTATTATACCGTGCATGGATACCAAAAATCAACGGGGATCAGGGCATATTCTGTTCATTTCCTCACAAAATGTCCCAACCTGCTCCGGGGCTGGGCAGGCCGGGACACCGGTCACTCTCCTTTGTCGGACGCCGCCTGGCGGATGGCCCGCACAGCGTCCCAGGTCATGGCCGCCATCTCTTCCGGCGGCTGGACATGACCGCTTTGCAGCCAGGCAACAATGCTGCCCACACATCCGTTGACCGCAAAGCAGGCCAGATACCGCTGGCGGGCGGTCTCCTGCCCGGGTTCAACAAAATGGCCGATGATCCGCTTTTCCAGCATCTCCCGGATACGCATAACAAAGGCCGCATCCCCGTTCGGGCCCATCAGGGCGCCGCAGAGCGCCTCGTTCTCGTTCAGATAGACAAACAGGGTGCACAGTGCATCGGGCGGGGTCTGGCTTTGCAGGTTGGGCAGGATAGCCCCCATCAGGGAATCCAGGCCCTCCAGCTGGTCCTGCTCGATCTGTGCCAGCAGATCATAAATATCGGTATAGTGGAAATAGAAGGTTCCCCGGCTGACCTTGGCCAGGGTCGTCAGCTCCCGCACAGTAATCTCCCGCACGGGCTTTTGGGCAAGCAAGGCGATCAAGGCGTCGCTTAAACGGCGCTTTGTCATGCGTACACTGCGATTCGCATCCCCTTTTGCATTCATGGCGTCGTCCACCTTTCGCCGCACCGGGGCCGGTGCTTAGTCCAAAGGGTACGCCGGGCAACCGACTGCGCACTGACGGGTCTTGTTTGCGCTGTTTGCAGGCGCACCCCCAAGGCGGTGCCGCCGATCCGGTCTATGCCCCGCACCCGGCGGCTTTGCCTTATATTAAGTGTAAAGTGCCCGGGCGGAAATGTCAAGAATTTGTGAATAATTTGCACAATTCTTTTGCTTTTTTGCCGACATTTTTGTGCCGAATCTTTGCTCTATTCTGCGTTCCGGAGTGGAAATTGCGTCTGGAAGTCCATTTTTGAACACTGTGGATAAAATTGAACCTCCGGGCCGATATGCTATAATGATGTAAGCAAGACCCGGCCGCACCAGGCCGGCCGCCAACTGTTCCGGGAGGGAGCACCATGAAACTTGACCGCCGCCGCGCACGGAACGCTTTTGCCGGCTACGCTGCCCGCTATGACGCCAATGACCCGAAAGTGAAACTGAAGATTGACCACACCTACCGGGTAGCCGGGCTGTGCGGGCGCATTGCCGCCGCCCAGGGGCTGGGTCCTGCCGACGTGGACCTGGCCTGGCTGTGCGGTCTGCTGCACGATGTGGGCAGATTTGAACAGCTGCGGCAGTACGGCACCTTTAACGACGCGGCCTCCATCGACCATGCGGCCTGCAGCGCTCAGGTGCTGTTTGACCAGGGGCATATTCGGGACTATCTGGAGGACCCGGCTGAGGATGCACTGCTGCGCACCGCGGTGACGTGGCACAGCGCCTACCGCCTGCCGGACGGCCTGGACGCCCGCACCAGGCTGTACTGCGACCTGCTGCGGGACGCCGACAAAATTGACATCCTGCGGGTGAATGTGGAGACGCCGCTGGAGGAGATTTACAACGTTACCACGGCGCAGCTGCGCACTGCCGCCGTTACGCCGGCGGTGGAACAGGCTTTTTATGCGCACCACACGGTGCTGCGGGCACTGAAGCGGACACCGGCGGACAATGTGGTGGGCCATATCTCGCTGGTATATGGGCTGGTGTTTCCCGAAAGTCTCCGCATCGTGCAGGAGCAGGGCTGGCTGGACCGGCTGCTGGACTTTGCCTCGGACAACCCCGAGACCCGGCGCAAGTTTGCCGCCATGCGGGACCATATGCACGCCTGGCTGGCGGCCCGCACTGGCCAGGCGTAACCCTGCCCTGCCTTTGTACCGATATAATAACAGAATAGCAGAAAGCGGCGCGCCCTGTCATGGGTGCGCCGCCTGGTTGTTGGCAATATTGTATAGGCAGGGCCGGTCAGGGATTTCCCGCAGATCCTGTACCTGCGCTATCCGGGCCGTCATCTCCGGTGCCGGCACCATCCGAAGAGCCACCGCCCTGCGTGGTCTCACCGCCGCCGTCACCCGAGTCGGTGGGAGGCTGCGGGGCAGGCTGTTCGCTGGGGGCGGGTGTGGGTGCCGCCTGCAGCACTGCGCCGCAGCGGCTGCACACAACGCTGCCATCCGCCTGGGTGGCCGGGTCGTGCCCCAGGGCCGGAACCTCGTTGTCAATATAGTCTTTGGAGGAGTCCTCGTTGCAGTGATGGGCGGTGTAGCCGCTCTCGGTGCAGGTGGGGGCGATGACCTCCTCCCAGTAGGTGTAGCTGGGCTGCGGAGTAGCGGTGGGCTGCTGCGTGGGTGCGGGCGTGGGTGCGGGCGTGGGTTCCGCCACACTCTCCGGTGCCGGGGTGGCAACTGTCTGGCTGCTGGAACTGGGCGCCGTGACCGAGTTGGCGGTCTGTACCGACACATCCTTGTCGCCGGTATGCTCCGGGATGCTGGACAGCGCAGGGCGGTCATCCTCCGTGACATAGCTGTGGGTGCGGATATAATCAAACAGCGCATCCATACCGTCGCGGGTCAGATGGATGCCGTCCGACTCGGTGTAGCCCTCCTTGGCGTAGCCGTCCTGGCCCTTGAGCGCCTCAGCACTGTTGAGGAATTTCCAGCCGTTTTCCTCGCACATCCGGACGATGGCACTGTTGTATTCGTCCAGCTGGCCCTGGTCCAGGCTGGAGTTGATGTGGCTGCGGCCGATGGGCGGCACCGAATTGACGATGACATCCACACTGGGATAGGCATCCTGCACCGCCTGGATGCCGGCCATATAGCTCTGGATAAAGGTATCCACATCGGTGCCGGCATCGTTGGTGCCAAAGGTGATGATGACCCGCTCCGGCTGCATCAGCGCCACGGCCTCGGGCATGGTTTTGTAGCCGGAGTAACCGGCAAACTTCACGCAGGCGTAATCCTCCAGCTGGCGGGCGGACATTCCCACCGAGCCGATGGCGTTGGCATAGCTGCAATAGTCAAACATGCGGTACATCCGCGCGGTGTTGGAATCGCCCAAAAACAGCGTGCCGTCAATATAGTCCTGGCCCGCGTCCTCCGTTTCCGGCAAAACGGTGCCGCTGTATTGCGAGGTATCGATGGAATTGGCATTCTGGTCATAATCGCTGCCGGACACCACCGACTGATCGCCGGCTTCCGGGTCCAGCAGACCGCCGGCGCCCCCCGGGGCTGTCAGGCAGATCACGAACGCCGCCGCCACCGTGATCAGCAGTGCCACACTGCACAGTGCAAGCACAAAGAACATCCGGCCACGGGCGTCCATCCGCCGCCAGAAATTTTGCTGTTTTGCCGCGCGGGGTTTCCTGTT
Organism: uncultured Gemmiger sp.; assembly: GCA_944388145.1. Lineage (GTDB taxonomy): Bacteria > Bacillota > Clostridia > Oscillospirales > Ruminococcaceae > Gemmiger. The sequence continues at coordinate 161,345 of CALXHQ010000002.1, forward strand.
TGCCATACCGATTCCTTTCCGGGCCGCGGTGCCGGCCCGCCAAAGCAAAAAGTCAATGTATAGCAACCATTTTACACCCATCCGGCAAAAAACGCCAGACCCCCGCTATGTTTTCGTGCTTTGTGCCGAAATTTGAGCGCACCGGGGCGGGTTTTCCGTCGCTCAGTTTGCCGCGCGGGTGCCGGGCAACAGATGGGCCCGCTTGAGCGCCGGCTGCAACACCAGGTAAAGCGCCACCGCACAGACCGTGGACAACAGCGAATTGACCAGCGTGACGCCACTGGCAATACCCGCCATGGCACTTGCCAGTTCCACCGTCTGGCCAAAGAGATACCGGTTGCGGAAATAGCCCAAAAAGGGGTCCGCAAACACATTGACAAACAGGCCGCTGAAGGCGCTGACCGTCACGGCGGCCAGATATTTGCCGCGGCCGGTGTGGCGCTGCTCCATGGCGTGCAGATGCACCACGCGGTTGGCCACCGCACCGCAGACAATGCCGATCAGGAACTTGAGCACAAAGGTGGTGACCGCATAGCCCGGGTCCCCGGCGACAATATCCGCCAGCGCCAGGCCAAAGGCCCCTGCCAGCCCGCCGGACACGCCGTCCAGCAGCAGTGCGGCCAGCACCGTAAAGGTGTTGCCCAGGTGGAAAGAGCTTCCGCTGCCGAATACGTTGGGAATGCGGAAGAACTCGTAGGCCACAAAGCTCAGCGCCGCCATCAGGCCGATGAGGGCGATCCTGCGGGTGGTGAAGTTGGTGTGGGTGAATACGGCCAGCATCAGCGCCAGCACAACGACAACAAACAGCAAAAGCCACAAAATGGATGTGGAGACAGGCATAGACGGTTTCCTCCCCTGACGGCGGGGCGCCCGGCCTATTGGCCGCGCCCACTGCCCAAATGATTTTCCCTTGACAAAGCCGGCTGCGAAGGGTATGCTCCCATTATAGTCCCGTCTGGCCTTACCAAAATGTCCAGAATGCATATTTTTTATCAGGCCAGTCGGAAGGAGGTTCCCGCCATGATCACTCTGCACCCTGAGGACAACACCCCCCTGTACGAGCAGCTCTACCGTGCCCTGGCCGACGGTATCCAGTCCGGCGAGTTTGCCCCCGGCAAGCCGCTGCCCGGGCGGCGGAGCATGGCGGCCCGCCTGGGGGTCAGCGTAAGCACCGTGGATACCGCTTATCAGATGCTGGCCGCCGAGGGCTTGGCCGAGAGCCGGCCCCGCCGCGGATTCTTTGTGCAGGAGACCGGGGGGCTGCTGCGGCACCGCTGCCCCCGGTCCGCTGCGCCTGCCCCGGTGCCGGCCGCCCGGGCACCGGGGCCCGCTTTCCGCTATGACCTGTCCACCACCGGCATTGACACAGCGCTGTTTCCTGCCCGCAGTTGGGGGCGCATCCAGCGGGATCTGCTGTACAACAGTCCCCAGCTGCTGCAGCGGGGCGAGGCCCAGGGCGACGCCGAGCTGCGCGGGGCCATCGCCGACTATCTCAGCGTCTACCGGGGGGTGCGCTGCACGCCGGAACAGGTGGTGGTGGGTGCCGGCATCGAGTATCTGCTGGGCTGCCTGGCACATCTGTTTGCCGGGGGCACCGTAGCGGTGGAAAACCCCGGCTATTCCCGGGCGCGGGCGGTGCTGCAAAACAGCGGCATTCCCTGCATTCCCGCCGACATCGACCGCAGCGGCCTCACGGTGGGTTCGCTGGCCAAAAGCGGCGCCAACATCTGTTACATCACCCCCAGCCACCATTTTCCCACCGGGGTGACCATGCCGGCCCCCCGCCGGGCCCAGTTGCTGGCCTGGGCCCGGGAAGCACCCGGCCGCTACATTCTGGAGGACGACTACGACTCGGAGTTTCGGTTCGACATCCGGCCTCTGCCCAGCCTGCAGGGCATGGCCGGGCCCGACGGGCCGGTGGTTTACCTGACCACCTTTTCCAAAAGCCTGGCCCCCGGCATCCGCATTGCCTGCATGGTACTGCCGGGACCGCTGCTGGCCCGCTACCGGCGGGATTTTGCCCTCTATTCCAACACCGTCAGCCGATTTGAGCAGCAGACGCTGAGCAGGTTCATGACCGGGGGGTACTTTACCCGGCACCTGGCTCGGATGCGCCTGACCTACAAAAAGCGGATGGAGCACCTGACCGCCGCCCTGACCGGGGCGCTGGGCAGGGGGCTGAGCATCCAGGGGCGGCATTCGGGGCTGCACCTGCTGCTGACCTGCCCCGGCGCCGGGGGCGAGCGGCAGATGGTTGCCCGCGCCGCGGCCGAGGGCGTGGGCCTGCATGGTCTGAGCGAGTACTACCTGGCCCGGCCGGAGCTCTGCCCGCCGGACACGGTGGTGGCCGGTTACGCCGCCCTGGCCGATACAGACATCGACGCCGCAGCCGCAGCCCTGGCCCGCGCCTGGCGGGGGAAGCCGATCACTGCAGCAGGTCCAATGCCAGGCGGACCCCCTCTTTGTCCAGCTGGTAGCCCGCCGGGGTATCCGTGCCGGTGAGCACCGCATATTCGATGGCGGTCTCGCTGCGATCGCCCAGGTAGCTCAGCGTCTGCCCCACTGTGTAAAGGTCCTGGGCTGTCAGGTCGGTCAGGGTGCGGGCGCTCTGGTCCCGGGCCGCATCGGCCAGCCCGGCCAGCAGCTCCCGGTTCTGCCGCAGATAGCAGGCCCAGACCATTGCCCGCAGCTCGGCCGCCCGGGCCGTAGCCAGCCTGGGGCGCAGGCTGGTTAGAAAATCCTCGGTGTCAGCGGGGGTCAGCCGGGCCACATTGTCTTCACCATACCCCATCGCCCGGCGCTGGTCCAGCGTCAGCACCGCGGCGGTGTCAAAACGGGCGGCGGTTTCGCTGCCAATCAGCTGGCCGTAGGTATCCGGCGTGGCCGCAAAGTATCCGTCCGGTCCTGCACCCAGCGTGTCCCGCAGCAGCTGTGCCGCCCGGGCGGGTCCCGCCGCCATATAGCAGTCGGCCAGGGTGGTCTGCCCCTGGGGTGCATCCACCAGGGTAGCGCCCGGCAGCGCGCACAGCGTGACAGTGCGGGCCGGCGCGTCGATGCGCATCAGCAGAAATTCCGGCTGATCCGTCTGCACCGCCAACAGCAGCCGGTGGCTGTTTTGGGCGCCGGCCTCCACCCCCACCTGGCCCCGGCTGGCCGCGGCGGCCAGCTCCAAACGCGCCTGTTTGTCCCGCTGCCCCGCAAAGAACAGCACTGCCCCGCACATGGGCACCAGTGCCAGCAGCGTAAAAAACAGGCTGCGCCAAAAAAGTCCTCGGCGTGAACGCATAAAAACCATCCTTTCGTCCCCATACTGTGGTATGGCCGGCTGTGGAGCCGCCTGGTTTCAGTGTGGCCCCAAACCGGGCCGGCTATTCGCGAAAGGAGTGGCTAATATGTATCACGAACCCCATCTTTCCCAGCAGGGCGACCAGAACAACTACTGGACCGACATTCCCGAGGGCGGCGACATGCTGCCCGGCACGCTGCCCAGCATGCCCGTGCAGCAGCTGGACGACCTGTTCCCCACCGGTCACCATGCGGTGCAGCAGGACGAGTACGGCACCGGCATTGATCCCCACAGCACCGGCCTGGCCATGCCCGGCGATGATCCCGAGCAAATGCCCAAGATCCGCGCCGAGCAGCAGCCCGGGACCGCGGCGGAAAACGGTGCCGCCCCGGCCGACGGGGAGGATGCTACACCCGGCAACCATGGCCGCACCGCCGCCGGGACATCGACCGACGCTGAGAACTGCGGCCGCTGATCCCCAACGGATACAACGAAACCGCGCTGCCGGCGGGCAGCGCGGTTTTCTGTTTGCCGGCGCAGGGTCAGGGCTTGCGATTGCGGCAGATGAGCCAGGCCGCCAGGCAGAGTATGGCCAGCCCGGCCAGCACCAACAGCAGGGCAATTCCGCCAGAGGGCGTCCCCGTCACCACTTCCCCGGTGACGTAAACGCTGGTGGGGCCGTCCGCCCCGCCAATGATCCCCACACTGGGGCCGGCTACCGCCAGGAACGCCAGCATGCCCAGCCCGCTAAACAGCAGCACCAGCACAGCCAGTACCACCAGCACGAGAAAGGCGGTGCGGGCGATGCGCTGGCGGCGATACCAGGTAACCGTGCTGGTCCCCGCAAAGGAGGCATTGAACTCGGCGGCGACCTTTTCGGGGCTGCCCATCTCGGCCTGGATCTGTTCCATCGTCAGGCCGGCCTCCTCCTTGGCGGCAATGCCGGCCAGCAGATCTGTACGGATGCGGCGGCGGGTTCCGGCGTTGGCGTGGATGCGCCCCACAATCTGCCGCACATATTGTTGCTTTGTCATGGTTCACCCCTCCAGAATGCTGTCGATACAGCCCTTGTACATCAGCCAGAAGGCGCGGCGGCGTTTCAGTGCGGCGCGCCCTGCCTCAGTGATACGGTAATACTTTTTGGCGCGCCCGCCCGGCGTCGCCTCCAGCTCCCCGGCAACCAGGCCCGCGTCCTCCAGCCGGTAGAGCAGCGGATAGAGGGTACCCTCCCGCGTGGAGGAAAACAGCGGCGCGCCGATCTTGCCCAGCTGCTGGATAATCTCGTACCCGTAGGTCCGCCGCCGGGCGATCAACGCCAGAAGCACCATCTCCAGCGCCCCTTTTTTGAACTGCTGCTCAAACTTGTCATCCCTGTCATCCAAGGGAATCCTCCTCCTTTCCGGGCAGACCGGAAGTTCCATACCCGGGGCGTGTCCGGTCTGTCGTCATGCTTTGTATTGCTATGCTTTGTATTGCTAATTATAAAGAATTTTCCGCTGCCTGTCAATGGGCAGCGCCGGGCTCCGCCCGGGACCCCTGCGGCTGGCGCCCGGGTTTGCAAAAAAGATGGATTTTTTAAAAGTTAGCTATTGACAACCTATAGTTAGCTATGGTAAACTATCCATGTCGAAAGGCCCTGCCCCATAGCCGGGCAGCCGACACGCCAACTCCCATCTCCTGATGAAAGCATATACAGCAACACAAAAGGCACGCTGCTTGCCCGCGGCGTGCCTTTTGTGTTGCCGCCCGGCCCGCGCAGGGGTATAATGGGGACAAGTTCCCCCGGTCCATTCGGATGGGCCGGCACCTCTTGCGTGAAAGGAAACCTCCATGTTCCATGATCTCTATACCCCTGAGGGCAGCCACCTGGCCGAGCCGCCCTGGCAGGTCTATCCCCGGCCCCAGCTGCGGCGGGACAGCTTTCTCTGCCTGAACGGCTGGTGGGAGTTTGCCGTGGGGCAAGGCGACGCCCCGCCTGCCACGTACCCTGACCGCATCCGGGTCCCCTTCTGCCCCGAAAGCCTGCTGTCCGGCATCCACCGGCATTTTGCCGAGGGCAGCCGCCTGTTCTACCGCCGCCGCTTCACCCTGCCGCAGGGGTTTGTGCGGGGGCGGGTGCTGCTGCACATTGGCGCGGCGGACCAAGTGCTGGACTGTTTCTGCAACGGTGTAGCGCTGGGCCGCCACACCGGCGGCTACACCGCCATGACCTTTGATCTGACCAACGCCCTGAAGCAGGACAACGAGCTGGTGCTGCGGGTGCGGGATGATCTGCGCACCCCGGTTTTGCCCTACGGCAAGCAGGTGCTGCAGCGGGGCGGAATGTGGTACACCCCGGTGTCCGGCATTTGGCAGACGGTCTGGCTGGAAAGCGTACCGCAGCGGTATATTCGGCAGCTGACCATCCGCACCGACACCCGCCGGGCGGTGCTGGACACCGGCGCCCCCGGGCTGTCCGGCAGGGTGACGGTGGAAACCCCGGAAGGCCCTGTGGTCTGCCCGCTGGTGCAGGGCCGGGCAGAGTTTTTGCCGGAAACACCCCGGCTGTGGAGCCCGGAAGACCCGTATCTCTACCGTTGCCGCATTCAGGCCGGGGCGGATCTGGCGGACAGCTACTTTGCCCTGCGGCAGATCGACATCCGGCAGGTCGATGGCTGCGCGCGTCTCTGCCTCAACGGCCAGCCGCGCTTTTTCCACGGGGTGCTGGATCAGGGGTACTGGTCGGACGGACTGTACACCCCCGCCGATCCCTCCTGCTACGAGAAGGACATTCTGGCCATGAAGTCGCTGGGCTTCAACACACTGCGCAAACATATCAAGGTGGAGCCGGAGGAGTTCTACTATCAGTGTGACCGCCTGGGCATGGTGGTTTTTCAGGACATGGTCAATACCGGCAACTATGCCTACTGGCGGGATACCGTCTGGCCCACGCTGGGTTTTCAGACCCGGCGGGACGACCGGCGGATGCACGCCGACCCTGCCGCACGGGCCGCCTTTGTGCAATGCATGGAGGAGACGGTGGCCCAGCTGTACAGCCATCCCTGCATCCTGTACTGGACCATCTTCAACGAGGGATGGGGCCAGTTTGACTCCAGTGCCCTGTATGCCCGGCTGCGGACGCTGGACCCCGGCCGCATCATCGATTCCACCTCCGGCTGGTTCCGCGGCGGGGACACCGATGTGGACAGCATCCATCATTACTACGGTCCCTGGCGGCTGAAAGCCGGGCGCCGGCCGCTGGTGCTCAGCGAGTTTGGCGGCTGCTGCCTGGCGGTGGAGGGGCACCTGTTCCATCCGGGTAAGACCTACGGGTACAGCAGCAGCCGTTCCGGCGCCGAGCTGACCCGGGTCATCCTGCAATTGTACGAAAAGCGGGTGCTGCCCGCCATCCCGAAGGGGCTGTGCGGTGCGATCTACACCCAGCTTTCCGACGTGGAGGACGAGGTCAACGGCCTGCTGACCTATGACCGGAAGGTGCTCAAGCCGCAGGCCGCTCCGCTGCGGGCACTGGCCGGACGCCTGCACCGCGCCATGGCCGGCCACTAACCCCCCGCAGCTTCACTTTATGCAGCAAAAACAACGTCCCGCAGTGAAAAGCACTGCGGGACGTTGTGTAAGAAGCCACTGGAATTCAAACCGGCCGCCCCATAGCGGAGCTTACTTCATCGAGATCAGCTCGTACGCGCGGCTGCCCAGGCCGATTTTTTCGGCATGTTCCAGGCAGGTCTTGTACTCCGACTCCGGGGTGGAATTTTCAAAGTGGTCGTGGTGATCGTGGAAGTCCGGTTTTGCCATATTGTCGGCCAGCTGGCTGTGGGGCAGCGGCTGCTGGGCCAGGCAGGCGTCCACGCAGGCCTGATCCAGCGCCAGCGGGTCAAAGCTGGCAAACATGCCGATATCCGGCAGGATGGGGGCATCATTCTCGGCGTGGCAGTCACAGTTGGGGGAGATGTCCTGCACCAGCGACACATGGAAGCTGGGCCGGCCATCCACCACCGCTTTGGCGTACTCGGCCATGCGGCAGTTCAGCTCCTTGACGGCCGCCCAGTTGGCAAACTCGATGGCGTCAAAGTTGCAGGCGCCGATGCAGCGGCCGCAGCCCACACAGTTGGTGGTGTCAATGTGCATCTTGCGGGTGGCCTCGTCAAAGACCAGGCCGTTGTTGGCGCACTCCCGCTGGCAGCGGCGGCAGCCGCGGCAGCGATCCTCATGGATCATGGGCACACCGTTGCAGTGCTGCTCCTTCTTGCCGGCGCGGCTGCCGCAGCCCATGCCCAGGTTCTTGATGGCGCCGCCAAAGCCGGCCTGTTCATGGCCCTTGAAGTGGTTCAGGCTGATGATAATGTCCGCATCCATCACGGCGCGGCCGATGCGGGCCTCCTGGATGTACTCGCCGCCCCGGACGGGCACGGCGATGTCATCGGTACCCTTCAGGCCGTCGCCGATCAGGATGGGGCAGCCCACCGTCATGGGGGTGAAGCCGTTCTCCCAGGCGCAGTAGAGGTGTTCCAGCGCATTTTTGCGGCTGCCGGGGTAGAGGGTGTTGCAGTCGGTCAAAAACGGTTTGCCGCCCAGCTCCTTGACCACATCGGCCACCGCTTTGGCATAATTGGGGCGCAGAAAGCCCAGATTGCCCAGCTCGCCAAAATGCATTTTGATGGCAACAAACTTGCCGTCCATGTCGATCTGGTCAATGCCCGCCTGTTTCATCAGGCGCTTGAGCTTGGTGGGCAGGCCCTCCCCCAGTCGGGTGCGGAAGTCGGTAAAATAGACCTTGGATTTTTCCATACATTTCCTCCCTGTTGCGGGCGCAGAGCGCCCTTCTCCCGCGGGTCCGGCCAGCAAAATACCGGACCGGCGTTTCTCCTGAAGCGGGCGCCCGGCCCGGGCCTGCACCCGGGGCCGCCGCCCCTATCAGGATACCACCAATCCGGCAGTCCGACAAATACTTTTTCCGCATACGGCGGGATGCGCTCCAGGCATTGCTGCCTCAGCAGAACTGTTCCTGCAAAAAGGCCTTGAGCTTTTCCTCATCCACCTTGCGGTTGTTGGAAAGCTCGCTGGCGTCGGTGACATAGCTGGCAAAGGTTTTGGGGGTATAGTAGCGGGTGTTGCGGGGGATGGCCAACTGTGCCTTGCGGGCGGTCATTACCACCCGGGTGTCGATCATAAAGGGGCGGAACTTAGCCTGATTGATGGCCTCGCGCAGGTCACGGCGGCAGTTTTCAGCGGTGCGCAGGGGATTTTCAAAGGTGCGGCGGACCCCGTCCTTCATCTGCACCCAGGTTTCATCCGGCCCGCCGTAGATGGTGCCGTCGTAATCCACTGCATAGACCGCCGTGACGCCGTAGGGACCGATCAACAGCGCGGCGAAGGGAGTCTTGGCCGGGTCGGGCTGCAGCATGGTCAGACCGCGGCGGGCAGCGGCCCCCCGCAGCTTGCGCAGAAAGGCACCGTTGGCGCCCCGCTCGCCGGTGGGGGTATCGTCGCCGGGCATGGCGTTCACCGCTCCGGCAAACTTGGCGTTGCTGCGGTCCTTGCTGACCATCCGGTAGTAGATCACGCCGATCACCACACAGAGAGCGATGGCCAGAAGAATGATAATGATCGTTTGCGGTTCCATGGATATACCTCGTTTTTCCTATATTTTTTGCCGGCAGGTCACAGTGCGCCGTAAATTCCGCACACGCTGACCTCCCCGGTAAAGATACGCTGTTCTCCGCTGGCGCCATCCCGGACCACCAGCCGGCCGTCGTCATCCACATCCAGCGCCTGGCCGGCACCGCCCTGATAGCTCACCCGGCGGCCCAGGTTGATACACCGGGTGCAGTATTGCTGCCGCAGCGGCGCAAAACCGCTGCGGGCGAATTCCGGCAGGCGGGCGGCAAACAGGTCTGTGAAGGCGGCAGCCAACCGGTCCGCCGCAGCCTGCGGGTCAGGCACCGGCACCCCCGCCGCCGCCAGGCTGGTGGCGTGGGGCAGCCCCGCCCCGGCAAAAAACGCCGCCGGCTGGGCAAGATTGACCCCGATGCCGATGATCCATCCCCCGCCGGTACCCTCGCACAGGATGCCTGCCAGCTTTTTGCCGGCGAGCAGCAGGTCGTTGGGCCACTTGACGGCGCAGTCTGCCCCAAACTGCCCGGCAATGGCATCGGCGGCCACCAGACTGGCCAACAGCGGCAGTGTTTCGGGCTGGGCAAGGGGCCGGTGCAGCGCGCAGCTGTAATACAGGGCCTGGCCGTCGGCATTCTGCCAGCTGCGGCCCAGGCGCCCCCGCCCGGCGGTCTGGCTGGTGGCGTACACCGCCCCCAGGCTGCCAAGCTGGTCCGGATGCTGCCTGGCCCAGGCATTGGTGCTGTCCACCGTCTCCAGGCGGATCAGCGGCGGGGTCACTTTTCCACCTGCTTCCACTCGTAATGGCAGCGGCCGTCCTCCACCGTGATAACGCCATACACCCCTTCGTCCCGCAGACTGCCAGGGTTGAACAGGGTGGGCACATCCGGGATGCGGTCGTACATCAGGGTACGGTGATGGGTGTGGCCAAACAACGCCACGTCCGCGCCGCGGGCCTGGGCAGCCTCGGCCAGGCGGTCATACTCGCTCTTGACGCCGTACAAATGCCCATGGGTGTAAAAGAACAGCACCCCGCCAATGGGCACCAGCCCCTCGTTGGGGTCCTCAAAGCCAATGTCACAGTTGCCCCGCACCCGGTAGACCGGGTAGGGCAGCGGCTGCGGCAGCAGGTTGACCGCGCCGTCCAGATCGAACAGCCCGTCCCCCAGGAAAAACATTGCGTTGGCTTCCGGTTCGTTTTTCAGCACACGGCGCAGCGCGGTCACGCGCCCGTGCACATCGCTGACCACCAACAGGCGGATTTTACTCATGTTAACACCTCATTCGCCGCTGTCGCCGGGGGTTTCCCGGTCCGCCAGCAACGCTTTATAGATCTCTGCACGGGCAAACGGCGTACCCGCCGCAGCCTGCTTTGCCGCAGCCGAAAGGCTCATCCCCCGGCCCAACAGCTGCCGGGCCGCGTTCACCACATCCTCGCGGGTCAGGGTCGCCTCGCCGATATCCGTGCCGGGGGCGGCCCCCGCCACCACCAGCACATACTCGCCCCGGGGGTCGTTGGTGCGATAATGTTCCGCCGCAGCACCCAGGGTGGTTTTTACAATTTCCTCATGCAGTTTGGTCAGTTCCCGGCAGAGCGTCACCGACCGGTCCGGCCCCAACGTTTGGACCAGATCGCCCAGCGTGGCGCGCAGCTTATGGGGCGCCTCATAGAGCAGGATGGTCCGTTCCTCCCGGCGCAGTGCATCCAGCCGGGCGCCGCGCTCCTTTTTGGGCAGGGGCAGAAAGCCCTCGAACACAAAACGGGCCGTATCCTGGCCGGAAACCGCCAGCGCTGTGATGCAGGCGGAAGCCCCCGGTACCGGCACCACCCGGATGCCCCGGTCCAGCGCGTCCCGGACCAGAACCGCACCGGGGTCGCTGATGCAGGGCATGCCTGCGTCGGAGCAGAGGGCACAGTTCTCACCGGCCTCGATGCGGGCCAGGATTGCGGTGCCGTGGTGCAGTGCATGCTCATAATAGCTGAGCATCGGCTTTTTGATGCCCAGATGGTTCAGCAGCCGCAGGGTGACCCGGGTATCCTCGGCGGCGACAAAGTCCACCGCGGCAAAGGTGGAGGCCACCCGGGGCGGCAGATCCTCCAGGTTGCCGATGGGAGTGGCAACAAGATACAGCGTTCCCGGCATGATGGTTCCCCTTTCCTGGGCATGATTTTACATTCTTCTATTATATCCTGTGTATCTGGGCTGGTCAACCGCCGCAGCGCGGGATTTGTGCCTAGGCCGCAGGGCAAAAAAACGCCCTATTTTCACAAAAATAATTCCTATTTTTACAAAGCGCTTTTCTTGACGTGCTTAGGCACTTGTGGTAAGATTTGAGTAATTCCAGCAGATTTCGACAGCTGGAAGGCGGATTTTATTTTTTTAAGGAGGAAATCATCTCATGTACAATCAGAACATCCCTGGCAAGGGCGCTGCTACCGGCAGCTTGGTTTGCGGCATCGTCTCTCTCGCTCTGTCCGTCATCTTCGGCGGTTTTATCATCACCCCGCTGATCGGCCTGGTCGTGGGTATTGTTGGTCTGATTCTGGCCAGCAACGCCAAGAAGGTCGGCTACTTGAGCGGCGTCCGCACTGCCGGTTTCGTCTGCTCTCTGATCGGCGTCATCCTGGGTGCCATCGTTTTTGTCTCCTGCGTTGCCTGCACTGGTTGCCTCGGCACTGCCGGCGCTTTTGCTTCCCTGTACTAATCCGGGGTTTGTGACAAAGTAAATGTTGCCCTATATCCACTTTCTCGGTCGGACGATGCCCACCTACGGCTTTATGATGTTGGTAGGCATCCTGCTCAGTATGGGGTTGTGCATCTTGCGGTCGCGGCGGTTTGCGCCGCAGCGCTCGGCGGAGAGCGTGTGCTACCAGTACCTGATTTTGGCCGGCAGTGCGCTGCTTGGCGCCAAGATCTATTCTCTCATTCTGGTCTGGCCCAGCCTGACGTCAAACATTTCCCTGCTGTGGACCGACACCCAGCTGTTTTTACAGATGTATGTGTATGGCGGCATGGTGTTTTACGGCGGTCTGATCGGCGGCGGCATCTGCGTAGCCGTTTTGTTGCTGGCCCGCAAAACCACCTTCTCCTCTCTTGAGACAGTCTTTTTGCCCGCTGTGCCGCTGGTGCACGGCATTGGCCGGATTGGGTGTTTCTGTGCCGGCTGCTGTTACGGTATGCCCACTGACAGCCCCATCGGCGTTGTCTACCCTGCCGGCGGCCTGGCCCCTGCGGGGGTGCCGCTGATTCCGGTCCAGCTGTTTGAGGCAGCGGGGGACTTTGTCCTCTGCCTGCTGCTCTGCCTGCCGCTCTACCATCGGTACGGGCGTCGGCTGGCGGTCTATCTGCTGGGCTATGGCTGCCTGCGGTTCACCACCGAGTGTTTCCGTGGTGACGCAGCCCGCGGCCTGGCAGGGCCCCTATCCGGAGCGCAGTGGATCAGCCTGGCCTGCATTGCTGCTGGCCTGTGCATTACGGCGGTGCTGTGCGCCCGCGCCCTCTCGGCGCGCCGCAAGCTTCCCGCCCGCTGACTTTTCAGCGAACAAAAAAGGCGCGTTGGAACCATGGTTCCAACGCGCCTTTTATTTGTTCGTATCCGTTATGGTGCTTTGTGCTCGCTCTGGGTACCAAAGTAAAACGCCACCACCATGGTCACAATCGTCATCACCGTATCGGCAGGGATCGCCGCCGTCACCGCCAGGTGGGCGAACACGCCGATCACCGTCAGGGTGACAACCGTTTTCACCTTGACCATTGCCGCCAGGTTTTTCAAAAAATCTCTCAGTTCCTGCACCGGCAAACCCTCCCTTCAGATTTCATTTCCGCTGCGGATGGGCAGCTTGCGGCAGGTCTGCATGATGTCGTGCGTGCTGCGGTCGCCGTCTCCCAGGTCCACGTAGGCGGTGTAGTAGTTTTCGAGATTGTCCAGGCCGTAGGGCGGGATCTCGCCCTCCTTGATGTAATGCAGGCCCAGGTCGATGATCTGGCCGCGCAGCAGGCTCTTGACGCCCTCGGTCAGCGCCTTGTCCTCCTTGCGGCTCTTGCCCAGCTTGCCCGCCGCCCAGCCGGCAAAGGCCGCCAGCAGCGGCACCAGCACGGTCAGGGCAGCGGCCAGGCCGTCGGCGATGGGCTGCAGGTCCACTGTCTGCATCGTCACCCCTCCGTATAGCTGGCAAAGTAGGGCGCGCCGGCAGCCTGGCTCATACCCCAGATGGTCATGGCATCGCCGGAGCTGGCCGGGCCGATCAGGGCAGCGGTGCGCAGCTCCACCGGCAGGCCCAGGTCCTTGGCTTTGGCAATAATCTCATTTGTGGCGTTCACCACACAGAGCTTTTGCAGTGCAGGGGCCGAGGACGGCTTGTCCTCCGGTTTGACCTCCGCCAGCCGGCGGTTGACCTCCTCCGCAATCCATGCCATCTTGCCCTTGAGGTACGGCCCGGGGCAGGCGGTGGCGGCAAACATGTAGTGGCAGGTCAGCGTGCCGGTGCTGTCACCCGTCCATGTCAGGCCGGGCAGGCCGTTGCGCTGGCAGACATCCACGCACAGGCGGATGGCCGCCTCCAGCGCGGCATCGCTCACGTGCCAGTCGGGTGCGCCGCCGTCGTTGGCGATCTCCACCGTGATGGCCTGGTGGTCGTTTTCCGGGCTGGAGCTGCACCAGCTGCGGTCGGCCTCCGGGCAGAACAGCCCGATGTTGCCGTCCGTGTCAATGGCGTAGTTGGCGCTCATCTGCCGGCTGGGCTTGGCCACCAGCGCGCCGAAGGCTTCCAGGCTCAGGTTGCCCGCCATGTGGTGCAGCGTGATCTTGCGGATGGGCTGCTTGCGCGGGCTGTTGCGGTTGGGGCTGATCTTGGTATAGCTCACAAGAGGGCTGTTACTCATCGTCCTCGTCTCCTTTCCCGTTTTTCAGTTCCTCATCGGCATCCGAAGTCAGCCAGATATGCCCTTCGTCCACTTCAACGATACTGCCGGTGGTTATCGTTCCCGCCATGTCGTTTTCGGGGGTAAGGGAGATCGTTTCATTTTCCATGTTGGTATCCTTTCTTTGTCAGGCCGTTCGCTCCCACATATAGTAGGCTTTGTAGGGAGGCATAAGCGTTTGCGCATCCGTTTGTCCCCCGAGTGGTGTGCATACGTTGGAAGATTCCAGACTGGAATATGACGGCAGCCCAGGCATCTGAGAGCCGGAATAGTAATCCCCTTCGACCGTTTCACCTTGCACCAAAGTATTATAGTTGTTGAGCCATGTAAATCCGATTTTGGCGTATGCCGCGCTGGACAGTTTATGAGAATGCGTTTTGCTTCCCCCGGCGCTTCCGGCTTCATAGCTGTCACCAGCCGCCAGCAGAAAGCAATCCTTGATCTGCGTCCAGCTTGTCCCAGGCCAGCGGGTGGATGGGTTCCCGGCCTTGGAGGTGATGTACACGTCGCCCACGGCGTAGGGGCAATGGCTGTTCAGCGCCTGGGTCAGCCCCGTTTGTGTCACATAGTCTTTCAGGACCTTGGTCAGCTGTGTCTGGGTCACCAGCCCGCCGATATCCTCCTCCGCGATCTTTCTCAGCGCCTCATCCACCTGCTGCGGCGTCAGGACGGAAAGGTACTGCTGCAATTCCTCAGGCATCCGGCGTCACCTCCGCTTCCGGCTCAAGCCGCTGGGCAGCAGCGTCCATCAGGGTCTGAACCGCGGCCAGCTCCCCGGTCTGCACGGCCAGGAAGGCTCCCGTGTTGTGCCGGCTGAGGATCTGTCCGTCCACATCGACCTCGCTGTAAGTGTATGCCACCCGGGTTCCTTCCGGGGCGGCCATTGCACTGATGCTGGTAATAATTCGTTTCATTGCTGTACCTCCATCAAAATTTCCATGGCCTCGCGTTCGCCGTCCAGAATGTCCGCAAGGGCCCGCTCAACCGCCGGGTCGCTTTCCACCGGCGTCGTTGCAGCACTCTCCGGCGCATACAGCGCGCCCATGTCTGCCTGCACCCCGATGCACATCCAGTCAAACCGGCTGCCGGGCTGTCCGTGGACCAGTGCCCCCCAATCGGTGCGCTCCACCCAAAAGCTGCCGGGGCCATCCACCGGCGTCACCAGCCAGCGCACCGCCTGCCGCAGACAGATACCCGCAGCATACTGCTGGCTGAAACAGACCGGGCAGACCCCGTCCTCGCCGATGGTCCCGCCGCCCCAGTCGCAGAAGGCCGGTTCCGGGCTTTCCATGGCCGCAAAGGCCAGGTTTCCCAGCGGCGTGCGCACCACGCGGTTTTTGCTGCCCCAGACGCTCAGGTCCCGTGCGGAGATACTGCCGGAAACGCCCAACTGGCCATTGGTGTTGGTCAGGTCCACATGGAGCGTGTTGAAGGCCGCCTGGCTGCTGACCTGGTCCACCTGCATCCCCAGATAGCTGCTGGGTGTGGCACTGTTCACCCAACCGTACCGGGTATAGCGGCTGTTGGCGCCCAGGTAACTGGTACCGTACACGCTGTACAGCACACCGGTCAGGTAGTTGTCCACGTACCAGTTGACCCGGTTGGCATTGATCTCAAACCGGGTGCCGGCGCTGGGGCCTGACCGGATGTAACCGTTGACCAGGTTGTACTCGGTGTTGCCGCTCTCCGCCTCAATCACACCGGTGACAATGTTGTCGCCGTTGATGACCGAAGTGCCCGACCCGGACAGATCCGCAAAGGTCACCATGCCCTCAAAGGTAATGTCCGTGCTGGACAGTTCAATCCCATTGGCTGAAATGCTCAGCCGGCTGCTGTCACCGTCGTTCTCAGCGGTCAGGGTGATGCCGTCCACCGTCTGTTCCAGCCGGGTCATATCGCCGGCCAGGTCGCTGGCGGTGACCTTCAGCCCGTCCACATCGGCCTTGACTTCCAGCAGTTTGCCCTGCAGGTTTTGGTATTTCTGCTCGTTGACGGCAGTGGTGGAATCCCGCCCGGCGTTGCCGGTGGCTGACAGGGCGGCAGCCTGCCCCGCGATGCGCCGCTGCATCACCGGCATGCGCATGGCATGACCGTGGGCGTCCGTCACGATGAGGATCTGCCCCGGAGCCGGTGGTTCGGCCAGAAGCAGCAGCTCTGCCTCTGCCGGTGTGTAGGTCAGCCCCTGCATACCCGTATATATAGCCTGTACCACCGGCCGCAGCGTCTCGGCTGTGGCCGTAGTCAAAAGCAGGTTGCCCTGGAGTACCAGCGTGTTGGTGCCGGTCTCATCCGGCGGGTAGATCACGCCCACGTCATCGTCAGACTGACGGATCTGCACCTTGTCGATCACCGGCACCAGGTAATCCTCATAGCGCAGTCCACCGGTGACATATGCCGCGCGGGGCTGGCCAAAAGTCCACACTTCGCCGCCGGCACAGGTAAAAATCTGTCCGGACAGGTTCAGCGCCATTGGCACCGTTTCTGCGCCCGGTCCCACCCCCTGCAGCGCGCTCTCGCTGTACCAGCCAAACTCCAGATGTCCGTCCGGCGTCATGCGGGCGAACCGGCAGGCGGCCTGCGCCGCCCACTGGATCAGCTGGCGGCCGGTCAGATCATCGGCGTAGAAGGCAGCAATCTGGTAGCCCGCGTTGGGCAGGGCGTCCAGCGTGCCGCCGGCCAGCACCACGCCGCACTGGGCGCAGACGGCCCGGATGAAGGCCGTCAGGCTCATGGGGAAAGCCCCCTGCTGTTCCCGCAGCCAGGGCGACAGGTCTTTGTCGAAGAGCGTCATACGGTCGTAGGCTGTGACCTTGATGACATTGGCGCTGACCCTCTCCGGCTTCTCGGCCAGAAAGATCCCCTCCTGCGTCTCGGCGCCGGACGCGGTGTCAACGCGGGCCAGTGTGATCTCAGTTCCCTGGGCGATGGCCAGGGCGTTCCCCGGCGCCCACAGCTCGATCTCGGCGCAGGCCGCGCAGGCCGCCCCCGGGCACAGGTCGGTCTGGTCGCTGACCTGCTCGGTCAGCGTGACGCTGCGGATGGCCCCCGAGTCCAGCACGGTGCCATCCGGCAGCGTCAGTTTATGTGCAAGCAATGGCTCACCCCCTCAGCACTGGATGATGTTGAATTTATAGTTTTTGTACAGCCCGCCCCGGCTTTTCAGCACAATGCTGGTCTTGGAGCAGTAGGCGGTGACGCTGTGGCTTTGCCCGTCACTGCCCACATACCCGAAGGAAAACTCCGCCTTGCCGGCAAACAATCCTTCCAGATAGGCGTAGTCCTCCCGGTCCAGCAACGCATAGCTGAACCCGAAGGTTACCACCTTTTCGCGCACCACGATGCGGTGCATGACGCCGTCCTCGGTGCGGCCTGAGTCGCTGGCGTCCAGGTCAGAGAAGCTCAGCTCGGCCTCCTCGTCCGGCTCCAGCATGGGCCTGCCGTCGATGGTGTACTGGCTGCTGTAACTGCGGATCAATAGGTCACACCTCCCGTGATAACCGCCTGCCGGCTGTTGTAGCGGCGCACCGCCCGGCCGATGACCTCGTCGCCGATGACCACACCGCCGCCGTTTTCCCGGATGGCGTCAATGATCTGCTGGGCGGCGGTCAGCACCGCGTCCACCACATCGCCGTTGGCATCGCTGACTGCCTGGGCAATGGCCGACTGCGGCGCCGCAATCTCCGGGTCGCTGGACGCGCCCGCATACTCGCCCATCATGGCAAGCGTCGGCTGGCGGATCACGCCGCCGGACGCCAGGTACGGGATCTGCGGGGCGGTGACCGGGTTCAGCGAAAAGCCGAACTGTTTGCCGCCCAACAGCGGCACCCAGTCCGGCACCGTCAGCTGCAGCCGGTTCAGCATCCCGATGGCCCCGTTCACCCCCGCAGTGATGGCCTGGATCATGCTGTTCACCAGCCCGATCACCACATTCACCGCGCCGCGCACGGTGTTCTGGATGCCGTCCCAGACATTGCGCAGGGTATTCTGCACGGTAGCCCAGGCCGCCGCCCAGTTTCCGGCAAAGACATTGCGCACAAACTCCAGCACGCCGGAAAAAGCCTGCTGCGCGGTTCCCACTGCGTCCTGCATGACCATGGCGGCCCCCTGCACGGCGGTGGCCGCCCCCGTCATCAGCGTGGTCCAAAGGGGTGCCAGCACCGTGCTGATCCAGGTCCAAAAGACCTGCAGCACATTGGTCCAAAAATTCATGACCTGCCCCGTCAGGGTGGCGATCAGTCCCGTTACCTGCTCGCCCAGCGGCAGCAGCACACTTTCCCACAGCAGCTGCAGCCCGGACTGGATGGCGGTAAGCACCGGCTGTCCAAAGACGGTCCAGGCGTTTTGCAGGCCATTCATTACCCATTCCCAAACTTGGCGGATGGCCTCAAACACCGGGCGGATCATGGTCCAGGCGGCATTCACCGCCTGCTGGATCTGCGTCCAGGCAGACAGCCAGGCCGCCACCGCAGGGGTCAACCGCGCCACAAACTGGCTCCACATCATGCCGATGGCCTGCCGCAGCGCCTGCACCGCAGCGGTCAGCCCGGCCACCCCTTGAACCGTCAGCTTTCCGCCGGAGCCGCCGCTTTCCCGCCCGCCGGAGCTGTCACTTTCCTGCCGGATGGCCGGCAGCCGCTCCAGTTCATCAAAGGACGCCGCATACCGGGCGGCGCTGGCCGCCGCGCGGGCGGTGGCCCGGGCGGTGCGGGTGGCTGCCGCAGCCGCCGTGCGCATTGCCGCGGCCGCCCCGTCAGACAGGCGTTTCAGGCTGTCCAGATTTTCTGCCGCCTCACCGGTAGCGCGCAGCAGGTCCCTCGCCTCATCCACCGTGCGGCTGCCGGGCAGTTGTTCCATTTCCGTTGCCATTGTCTCCTCCTCTCGGCCTTGCTGCCGGCGCAAACAGCTTTTCCAGCGCAGCCTGCAATCCCCGTTGCCTGCGGCGGATCTGCGGCGCCCCCCCTGCTGCCCGCCCGGCCAGAAAATGTCTCCATTGTGCCCTTGCCCGCTGCTGCCAGGGCGTCAGCCTGCGCAGCACCGCCGGGTCGTGCTCGGTGCGCACCGCTACCAGATGCCCCAGCGGCGTGCCGTCCATCAAACCGGCCACCAGGGTCAGCCACTCGGGCCAGGGCATTTCCCGCTGGGCGGCGGGTAGCACACCGTACTGGGCCGCCACGCTCTGCAAAATCACCCGCTCGTCATACACCAGGTCATAGCCGGTCTCGGCAGCCTGGTCAGGCATTGTCTCTTGCCTGGCGAAATCGCCGCTGCACCGTCTCCGCCTCCTCGCCGGTGACGGCGGCCAGCACCAGAGTAAACAGCGCCTGCACCGCCGGGTAGGGCAGGTTGCGGGCATCCAGCTCCCGCTGCGCCGCCTCGCCCAAAGCCAGTTTCAGCGCCCGGGCCATCTGTCCGGCGGGGTCGGCAGCGGGGTCCTCCATCGCCCGCTGAATTTCCATCACGGTTTTCTGCCGGTTGTCCACCGGGTAGACCTTGTCCCCCACGCGGATCTCCGGCACCTCGGTCAGCAGCTTGTCGTCCAGGGTATACAGCTTTGCCATGTTGTCTCCTCCTTCTCCCGGGATGCATCACTATTTCCAAACACTTTGGATCCTTTCAGTTTTTCCACAATTTCCCGCCCCGTTCCCTCCGGCGGCCCGGTTCCGGGCGGTTCGCCGGCACACCGCGGCCGGGGACGTTCCCCGCCGGGCGTTTCACACAGATCCCGTTTACACCGCGGGGGTGTAGGTGGGCTTTCCGTCGCTGTGCACCTCGAACTCCAGTACCGCCACGTCGGTGGCATCCCCGCCGCCGGGGTTGGTCACACTCAGCACACAGTCAAAAGCCAGCTTGGCCCCATCGGGAAATTCCCACTCAAATTTTGTGTCACAGTCCGCACCGGTTCCCCAGGCGTTCTCGGCCACATAGTCATTGCCCGGGTCACCGATCTCCCGCTTGCCGGACAGGGTGATGGTCAGGCTTTTGCCGGTGACCATACGGCGGGTCCAGCCCTCCGCCTCCATGGGGTTCCACTCTTCCACATTGCCGTCGATCTCCACACTGAAGGTCTCCAGGCTGGACACCGGCTTCATGGCGTCCGCCTCGCTGTCACGGCCCTCGGTGCCGATCTTGAACTTGTTCTCAAATACCGGATACACACCTGTTCTTGCCATTTGTTTCACTCCTTTTTGTGTCACGGCGGGTCCGGCCGTCTGCCCTCCATCCCGCCCGCAGCCTTACTTTTTATAGACCAGCCGCACCCGCAGCTCGTACTCAAACACGCCGTCACCGCCCTTTCCCAGCGGCCGGGGGGCTGCTCCCGGGTCTGCAAACAGCACCAGCGTGCCGCCCATCAGCAGGCTGGTTTTGCCGTAAAACAGCCGCCACAGCCGGCGGGCCTCGGCCTCAGCCTCCGGCTGGGCCTTGCCCCAGCGCAATATCAGCCGGGCGGTCATCTCATCCCAGTGGGTACAATCCGGTCCGCCCAGGCAGATGCGCGCCGGCGTCCCCGCATCCCGGCTCACCTCGTACAGGGCCAGGAACCGCTCCGCCCGGCTGTCCAGGCTGCCAATGCGCACCGCATCGGGCCGGGTGAACTGGGGTGCCAGCCAGGTATACAGATCTTCCAGCGTCATCGTTTGCCTCCTCACTCCAAAATCAGCCGGGTATAGTTCACGCTGCCGTCGGGGTTGCGGGCGCGGCAGCTCTGCCGGATGCGCCACACCCGGCCCGCCGCCTGCACTGTACCGGCCAGCACCGTCAATTCCGGGGCAATGTCCCCATCAAACAGCGCTGTACCGCCGCCGCTGACCACCAGCCGCTCGGCGTCAACACTCCGCCGTGACCCGTCGCCAAAATCCCGGTTGGGGCTGATGCTCTCTGCCGGCTGGCAGTCCAGGCGGCAGCGCCGGGTCACGGTTGCGGCAACGGCCGGGCTTCCGTCAGGCTGCTCGCCGTCGGTCAGGGTTACCACCGCCTCGGTGCAGCAAAGTTCCGGCCGCACCAGCCGGGGCCAGGGGGCGCTCACGGTCCCACCTCCCGGCAGCACAGCCCGGTCAGGGCTAAAAGCTGTGCCATCGCGTCACACACCCCGACTGCCGCTGCGGTCCCGGCAGAGGCAAACTCCATCTGGATGCCGCCGATGTCATACCGTTTCAGCCCCCGCTGCCAGACTGCACCATCGCCGGCCAGCCAGTCGGCCTGCCGGCAGACGGCCTGCTTCACCAGTTCGGCGCAGCGGTCGTTCAGCCCGGCCATACCGCCTGCCGCCTCGATGCGTCCCAGTGTCAGCCGGTCAGCATCCCGGCTGGCCATCCACAGAGCGTCGTCCAGCTCACTGCCGGTGAGCCGCCCGCTGCCGTACAGTGCTTGGTAGTCCTGGGCAGTGGCATAGCTTTCCAGCGCCATAGCTCCTCCTTTCAGTCAACCGCCGCGGTGTCGGTATCCACAAAAACGCTGTCGATCTTGCCGTCCTTGCCGTTGGGGAAGGTGAACACATCGCTCAGGGCGCGGTTCTGGTAGAGATACCCATCACCCTGGGGGTGAGCGCCCGGGGCGAAGAAGTAGATGCTGGAAATCTTGGGCACCAGCTTGGTGGTCAGCGGGCTGGCCACCAGCACATTGATCTTGTGGGCGCCGGCGGCGGGGGCAAAACCGCCGGCCGCACCGGCAAAGTTGAAGGCGTCGTAAAAGACCTCGTCGTCCACCACTTCCATCACGGGCACGCCGTCCAGCTCGGTGATGCGGGTCTCCACGCCCACGCCGCCGTCAGCCACACGGGTCAGTTCGATGGTGTGGGTCAGCTCGGGGGCCTGCTCCAGCGCGTTCATCACAGCGCTGGACACATACATGATCAGTGCGCCGCGGGCGCGGTAGCGGCGCAGCTTGCCGGTGGCCAGGATGCCCTTCAGTTTGGCAAAGACCGTATCGGCGGTGTAGTTGGCAGCGGCAGTCTCGGTGTGGTAGTCGTCCTCGCCTTTGGCCACCGCAGCGGTCTTGGAGAAGAAGAGGGCGTCCGCCTCGGGGGCCGCCTGGGTCTGCTCAAACACCTTGGAGATGTTCTTCACCGAGGCCGCGGCG
Organism: uncultured Gemmiger sp.; assembly: GCA_944388145.1. Taxonomy (GTDB): domain Bacteria; phylum Bacillota; class Clostridia; order Oscillospirales; family Ruminococcaceae; genus Gemmiger. Next base: position 183,242 of record CALXHQ010000002.1, read on the forward strand.
TTGGACTCGTCCACATCGGCCTTGTCGATCAAAAACTCCACATCCCGGTCATGGCTGACGGTAAAGCTCTTGTCGGTCTGGGTGATCTTGCCGCGGTTCCAGCCGCCGTCGCGGCTGTGGTTTTTGTACCCGGACACCGACATCTGGGTGAAGTGGAAGGTTTTGGCATCCAGCCAGCGCACATTGGTGGTCACAAAGGGGCCGCACAGGGCATTCTGGGTCATGACCTCCAGCAGTTCCGGCTGCCAGCGGCTGGCGTAGTTGATGGTATTGTTCGGCATGGTTTACCTCCTTGTCTGTCTCTCAATCAGCGAAAACGGTTCCACCGCTTGGGTTCGTCCCTGACGGGGGCGGGCCGACGGGGATGGTCCTCGGTGTCGGCTCCCAGCCGGAAGCCCCCGGTCCGGCGGGCGCCGGCCTTCCAGCCGGGGTGCCGCGCCAGCACCTGCTCCATGGCTGCGGTCACCGATTCCTCGGTCACGTCCCCCTGGCTGCGGGCGCCCTGCACCGCCAGTGTCACGGCATCGCCCACCAGCTCGGGGCTGATCCCCGCCGCAAAGGCGGCCAGGCGGCACCGGGCGTCCAGCAGCTGCTGTTCCAGCGCGGCAATCCGCTGCTGCGGGTCCTCGTCCGGGGCATCCTCCGGCTGCTCCTCCGGGGCCGTGCCGGGGTCCTCCCCGGTCTGTTTCTTCGGAGCTCCGTCAGCTTCCTCCTCCGGCAGGCCTGCGTCCGGTCCGGCGCCGGGCGCGGGCCGGGCTGCCGCCTGCCCGCCGCCAGGCCTGCCGTCCGTCGTGCGGCAGGCCTTCTCCTCAGTCTTTCTGCGCATGTGTTCTCCTTTCCGCCCGTTCGGGCTGTGTGGTGATAGGGTCGGTTGCCCGCCTGCCCCTCCTGCGGGGAAAGCGGGCACAAAAAAAGCGCGATACAATCGTTGTACCGTGCTTTCTTCCAAAAAAGTTTTCAGGGCTCCTGCTGCGCCCGGATGCGTGCCGCCTCTGCCAGCTTCCAGGCGTCGTCCCGGCTGTCGCCCCACAGCTCGTCCACCTGAGCCTCCACGCTCATGATGCCCGCCTGGGCGGCAGCCGCCACCGTCCGCACCCGCTCGTCAAAGGCAGGAGCCGCATACTCGCCAAACCCCGCGGTGGCCGGGTACTGCCCCGGGGCCCGCCCTGCCAGCAAATCCTCAGCCTGCAAGGCTGCCTGGGCCACTCGCGGCAGTGCCTTTTCCAATGCCGCCGTGATGGCCCCGCGGGTGAAGCCGGTCACATCCTTTTTCTCCCTCTGCGCCTCCGCCGATGCCATTCGGCCCAAGTCTATGCCCAGGGTAGCGGGGCTCATCACCCCCAGCAGGCACTGGTCCAGCGTGGCTGCGTAGGCGCTCTCGAAAGCCGCGCAGTCGATGTTCGGCTGCACCGTCTCGATGCGGTCATCGGCGTTTTCCCGGTCGCTGGAGGCAATCTTGACAAAACTGGCGCCAAAACGTCCCGGAATCTGCAGTGCGCCGGTGGCCGGGTCCCGGGGGATCAGGCATTCCGGGATGTAGCGCTGTACCCGCCCGGCCCGCACCGCGTCCATCCACTGGCTGATGATCTCATCATGGGCGTCAAAGGCGTCGGTCTTTTTGTCAAAGAGGGAAGCGCCCCGTCCCAGCCAGCGGGCGCTGGGCCAAAACTGCAGCGGCACCGCCAGCCAGACCTGCCGGGGAAACTGTACCTCCCGCAGCCCTTCCAGCTCCGGCTCGGCCTCCAGCGGCAATACCCGGTCCCGGTCAGCGTCGATCAGCTCGTATCGCACACTGCCGGGGGCATAGCGCTCCCGCAGCGTGCGTCCCTGGCCGCCCACCCGGGTCAGGAAGTCAATCCCGGTCACCCTGCCATGGCGGCGGTGATACTCCACCCGGTCAGCCCCGGCAAAGTCCAGGATCGGTCCCGGCGCGGCGGCCGGGTCCAAGCTGACCCGGAAGGCCCCGTCGCCGGTCACCAGGCACTCGCTCACCGCCCGGGCCACCAGAGCGGCAAAGTCGTTGTCGGCAGCGATGGCCTGCCAGCGGCGGGCAGCCTGCCCGTCCTCAAAGTGCAGCTCCTCCAGGTCGCCGCGCACAATGCCCGCCAGCGTATCCACCATCACGGCGGGCAGGCCGCTGTGGGCCTTGCGCAGGTTCTCGCTTTCCGGCGCCGCCGCCCAAAACCGCGCCCGGCTGACCGGGTCGTCGGCCAGCTGTTTGAACAGCTGGTCCAGCTCACAGGCGTCGCCCCGGTACCATACCCGGTTGCGCAGCACATTGGTGGCGTGGTTCACCGGCTCCTGCAGGGTCAGCCCCCGTCCCGGTGCCGGTTCAATCTCCAGCCAGCTTTGCAGCATCTTTCTCATCCTTTCTGTAAAACGCATCGCTTTTCCCCTTTCAGCCGATCTGTTCCAGATACGCCATCCAGGCGTACTGCTCGGCGTTGATGCAGTGGTCATTGCCGTCCTCGGGGCGGCCTGTTTCCTCCCAGCTGTACCGTTCCAGCTCTTCCAGCAGCGGCGTGCAGGCCTCCTCGGCAAACAAATGCCGCCCGTGGGCCAGCCAGCCGCTTTCCAGCCGGATGCGGTCCAACACCGGCAGCCGTTTCCAGGCGGGCACAAAGTCGTACAGGCTGCCTTCCCGCCGCTTGTACTTGCGGCACTCGGTCAGGGTAGCCTGGTCGGCCGAGTCGATGAACACCTTGCGCCCGAATCCCCACGCTGCCCGCTGGCGTTCCAAAAAATCCTCCAGCAGAGCCGGGATGTCGCTGGGCGCCAGGGGTTCCCTGCCCTGCGCCGCCCGCTGCCGGTTGGAGTGCACCTCCGCCGCCAGCGTGATCTTGCGCCGGTCAGCGGTAAAACCGTCGAACACAAAGGCAAAGGTATCCTCGGTGTTTTGGCTGTAACTGGTGTCCACCCCGCAGGCAAAGCGGGTAAAGCGCAGGCCTCCGTCCTCCATCTGCCGCCGCAGCGCGGCGCAGGGCACCCGGCAATGGTCGGGCAAGTGAAAGACCAGCCCCTCGCTGCGGCCCCGCAGGCCCAAAATCTTGCTGCGGTACAGCTGGGTCCCCGCCGGAGCCGCCTCGATGATCCGCCGCCGCTTTTCCGGTGTCAGCGCCGCGTTGTCTCCAAAGCCGAAGAACCAGTGCACCCAGCCGCTGCGGGCCGGCTTTGCCAGCTGGGCCAGCAGCGGCGCCGGGGTATCGTGGGCCCACTCGGGCAGGGGGCGGGCGTGGTTGATGTACTCGGCGTAGACGGCCTTGCGCGGGTCATCGGGGTTGAGGGTAGCCAACAGGTAATCGCTGCGCATGGCGGCCTCCCGCACATACTCCATATCGGCAATGTTGATCTCGTCGATGTAAACGCAGCCGTACTGGCCGCCCAGTGCCTTTTTCCAGCGGGCCTTGTTGTCGTAGCCCAGCACATAGATGACCCGCGCCCCATCCGAGGTATGCAGCAGGATGTGGGGCGCGCTGTGTTCCCCCTTGCCGGCGGGGCGATACTCGGCCAGCGGGCCGAAATCCTCCAGAACGCCAAGCTCCTTGTTGATGATGTTCTTCTCGATGGTGCCCAGATCCAGCCCAGACAGGATATGCAGCTTGCGGCTGCTGGCGGCACAGCGCAGCACGAACTTGAGCAGTGCCAGCGTGGTCTTGCCGGCGTAGGTGGTACCCTCCAAAAATTCGCACCGGGCCCGGCACCGCAAAAATGCCAGTCCCTTGGGGGAAAGTTTCAGTTCAGCCATCCCACTCCCCCGCCTTGCAGCCCCACAGCGCCCGCAGCACCTCGTCCAAACGGCCCACCGCAACGGTTTCCTCCCGGCTTGCCTTCTCCCGCTCGGCCGCCTCCCGGCTGTCGATGGCCCGGGCGCAGAGTTCCGCCGCATGCATCCGGTCTTTGATGCCGGCGGTGTCGTCCCGCATCACTGCCGCCCACAGCGCTTCGACCTCCTCCCGGCCGGGCGGCTTGGGTTTGCGCCGCCGGGTCTTTTTTGGTTGTTCTTCTGTCACACGCCGCCGTTTTCCTCCTCTCTCCGGGCCAATCCTCCGCACGGTTCCCATTCTGTGAAAATGCCGTTCTGCTGCGCCTGCCGCCTTTCGGCAAATTGTACCGCGCATCTGGGACGGATCGGTTCCCCAAACAACAAGAGCGCCGGACGGCTTTCGTTTCCGTCCTGCGCTCTTTCCAGTATCGTTATACCACACCTCGTCGGGGGTCTGCGAGGGTGCAGGAGGGTGTGGGAGGGTCAGCCAGGCAAAAAAATACCGGGCAGTCCGCACAACAGGGCGGACCGTCCGGCAATGGGGGCGTCACGGGGCGTCGGGATGCCCATAGTTTGGGCAGGTGATCGCCACCAAGTCCTCGATCATATGGTGCAGCAGCCGGACCGGTGCGGTATCGGCTGCGCGGTAGTAGACCTCCTTGCCCTCGCGGCGGCTGACGATCAGCCCGCCTGCCTTGAGCTGCTTGAGATGGTGGGACACCGCCGGGCTGCTCATGCCCACCATGGCAGAAAGGTTGATGACGCACTCCTCGCAATGGCAGAGCAGCCAGAAGATGCGCACCCGCACCGGGTCGCCCATCTGCTTGAACAGATCCGACACCGTGGCAAAATCTTCCACTGCGGGCATATGGTCAAAGGCGTGCTCAAACGCCTGGCCGTGGTCATGGGGCAAATTGCTGGGCATGGGTTTTCCTACCTCCTGTTCTTGTGTGTATTGTACCACAACCCGCCGCTTTGGACAAAAAATAAATTTTGCTTTCAAAGGGCTTGACATCGGGCGGCGTGGGGTGTATGGTATAGATACAGTTAAACAATCGCTTAATTGTTTAACAAAATCCGGCGGCGCCCGCCGCTGCAATCCATCTTACAGAAAGGGAGATCCCTCCATGAAAAAGTCCTACAAGATCGACGTCGACTGCGCCAACTGCGCCAACAAGATGGAGGAGGCCGCCCGCAAAACCCCGGGTGTTGCCAACGCTGTGGTCAACTTTATGACGCTGAAAATGAACGTGGAGTTTGAGGAAGGCCAGGACCCCAAGGCCGTCATGCAGCAGGTCCGTGCCAACTGCAAAAAAGTCGAGGATGACTGCGAGATCTTCCTGTAAGCTGTGGCTTCCCCGCTCCCTTCCTGCCGCTGCGCCGGGGGGGGGGGAGCGGTTTTCGCGGTCAAAAGATTAAACGCTCATTAAATTGTTATGTATCCGGGCAGCCCTTCGCCCCAAGGAGGAATCAACCATGAACAAGAAGCAGCGGATCATGCTGGTGCGCATCCTGGTATCGGCCGCCCTGCTGATTGCCCTGAACTTTATCCCGGTCACCGGCGTTTTGCGGTTTGTGCTGTATCTGGTTCCGTATCTGGTCATCGGCTACGACATTCTGATCAAAGCCGGCAAGGGCATCAAAAACCACCAGGTCTTTGACGAGTGCTTCCTGATGGCGGCTGCCACGGTAGGCGCCATTGCCCTGGCGATCTATGAGCGGAGCGGCGATTACACCGAGGCTGTCGCCGTCATGCTGTTCTACCAGGTGGGTGAGTGGTTCCAGAGCTACGCGGTGGGCAAAAGCCGCCGCAACATCAGCGAGCTGATGGACATCCGTCCCGACTACGCCAACATTGAAAAGGACGGCCAGCTGGAAAAGGTCGATCCCGATGAGGTGGAGATCGGCAGCATCATCGTGGTGCAGCCCGGCGAGAAAGTTCCCATCGACGGCACCGTGGTGGAGGGCAGCTCCACCCTGAACACCGCCGCTCTCACCGGTGAGAGCCTGCCCCGGGAGGTCTGCCCCGGCGACGAGATCATCAGCGGCTGCATCAACATGAACGGCCTGCTCAAGATCAAAACCAGCAAAGAATTTGGCGAATCCACCGTCTCCAAAATTCTGGACCTGGTGGAGAATGCCTCCTCCCGCAAGTCGAAATCGGAGGATTTCATCTCCAGGTTTGCCCGCATCTATACCCCCGCGGTCTGCTACGCGGCGCTGGCGCTGGCTGTTCTGCCGCCCCTTGTGCTGATGCTGCTGGGCCAGCCCGCCGGCTGGCATACTTGGATCTACCGCGCGCTGACCTTCCTGGTCATCAGCTGCCCCTGCGCGCTGGTCATCAGCATCCCGCTGTCCTTCTTTGCCGGCATCGGCGGCGCCAGCAATGCCGGTGTGCTGGTCAAGGGTTCCAATTATCTGGAAACACTGTCCCAGACAAAAGTGGTTGTCTTTGACAAAACCGGCACCCTGACCCAGGGCGTGTTTGAGGTCAACGGGATTCATCACAGCACGCTGGAAAATGAAAAGCTGATCGAGTATGCCGCCCTGGCCGAAAGCGCCTCCAGCCACCCCATCTCCAAGAGCCTGCAAAAAGCCTACGGCAAGCCCGTCGACCGCAGCCGCGTCACCGACATCCAGGAGATCAGCGGCAACGGCGTTATGGCCAAGGTGGACGGCGTGCAGGTAGCCGCCGGCAACGACAAGCTGATGGCCCACCTGGGCATCCAGGCCATCCCCTGCCACAGCGTGGGCACCATCATCCATGTGGCCATTGACGGCAAGTATGCGGGCCACATTGTCATCTCCGACGTCATCAAGCCCCACGCCAAACAGGCCATCCAGGCCCTGAAAGCCGCGGGCGTGAAAAAGACCGTCATGCTCACCGGCGACGCCAAAAAGGTAGCCGATCAGGTGGCCGCCGAGCTGGGCGTGGATCAGGTGTACAGCGAGCTGCTGCCCGCCGATAAAGTTGCCAAGGTGGAGCAGCTGCTGGCGCAGACCTCCTCCGCGAAGGCCAAGGTTGCCTTTGTGGGCGACGGCATCAACGATGCGCCGGTGCTGCGCCGGGCCGACATCGGCATTGCCATGGGCGCCATGGGCTCTGATGCCGCCATCGAGGCTGCCGACGTGGTCCTGATGGACGATGACCCGCTCAAGATTGTCAAAGCCATCAAGATCAGCCGCAAGTGCCTGGGCATTGTCTACCAGAACATTGTGTTCGCCATCGGCATCAAGCTGATCTGCCTGATGTTGGGCGCAGTGGGCGTTGCCAACATGTGGCTGGCCATCTTTGCCGATGTGGGCGTGATGATTTTGGCGGTGCTTAACGCCATCCGCGCTCTGTTTGTCAAAAAGCTGTAACCTTCCCCCGTCTTTTACCGCTCCCCGCCCCCGGCGGGGGGGCGGTTTTCTTTTTCAGTCGTTGGGCCGCTTTCCGTTTTTTCACTTGTTCCCTGGCGGCTGCTTTTGGTATAATAAAATTATAAATCCGCCCCAAACACCTGTAACAGATAGGAGGGACCATGCTCGTTTCTTTTTTGCTGCTTTGCGCCGTCATTATCTTTGCCTGTGTCGGCTTCAACCGGCTGTCGTTCCGGCTGGGGTTCCCGGCACTGCTGGCCTTTCTCTTTCTGGGTATGCTGTTCGGCTCAGATGGCATTGCCCGCATTCCTTTTGACGACTACGCCTTTGCCGACCAGATTTCCACCGTTGCGCTGCTCTTCATCATGTTCTACGGCGGCTTTGGCACCAATTGGAAGGCCGCCCGCCCGGTGGCAGTCCAGTCGATCCTTCTGTCCAGCCTGGGCACCGTGCTGACAGCGGTGCTGGCCGGGCTGTTCTGTCACCTGGCGCTGGGCATGTCCCTGCTGGAGGGTCTGCTCTGCGGCGCCGTGCTGGGCTCCACCGATGCGGCATCGGTTTTTTCCATCCTCCGTTCCCGCAAGCTGGCCCTCAAGGACAACACCGACTCGATGCTGGAGGTGGAGAGCGGCTCCAACGACCCCTTCGCCTATATGCTCACCACCGTGCTGCTCACCGCCAAGGAGTCTGGCATCACCCCCGCCTCGGTGGCCAGCCTGTTGGCCCGGCAGCTGCTGTTCGGGCTGGCTTTCGGGTTCGGGGTCGGGCTGGCAGCGCTGTGGCTGTTCCGGCGGATGCGCCTGGGCGCCGGCGGGTTCGACACACTGTTTGTGGTGGGGGTGGCCCTGGTCAGCTACGCCGCACCCGCCATGTTGGGCGGCAACGGCTTTCTCAGTGTCTACATCACCGGTATCCTGCTGGGCAACGGCGACATTCCCAACAAGCCCACGCTGGTTCCCTTCTTTGACGGTGTCACCAGCATGATGCAGATGGTCCTTTTCTTTCTGTTGGGGCTGCTCTCCTTTCCCTCCCAGATGCCGGCGGTGCTGCTGCCCGCCCTGGCCATCGCGCTGTTTTTGCTGTTGGTGGCCCGGCCGGCTGCGGTTTTTCTGCTGCTGGCCCCCTTCGGCGGCAGCATGGCCCAGCGGCTGCTGGTCAGTTTTGCAGGCCTGCGGGGCGCCGCCTCCATCGTGTTTGCGGTTATGGTGGTCATCAGCCCCGTCTCCACCGACAACGACCTGTTCCACATCGTTTTTCTGGTGGTGCTGTTTTCCATCCTGGTTCAGGGTTCGCTGCTGCCCCTGCTGGCGCGCAAGCTGAATATGATCGATGAAACCGGTAACGTCATGAAGACCTTCACCGACTATGTGGACGAGACCCCGCTGCAGTTCATCCAGTTTCGGGTCCAGGCTGGGCACGCCTGGTGCGGCCGGACGGTCCGGGAGCTGACCCTGCCGCCGGGCACCATCCTGGTCAGCCTGCAGCGGGGGGAGCAGCAGTTGGTGCCAAACGGTTCCACCCGCCTGCAGGACGGCGACCGGCTGATCCTCTGCGCGCTGGGCAGCGCCAGCCTGCCCGGTGTCTCGCTGACCGAGCGCACCCTCACCGCCGCCGACTTGACCAGGGGCAGCTGTCTGGCCGACCTGAACCTGTCCCGAGGGTCCCTGGTGGTACTGGTACAGCGGGGCGACAGATACCTGATCCCCCAACGGCAGCACCCAGCTGCAGCCCGGCGACCTGTTGATCCTGAACCGCACCCAGTAACAGAACAAAAAGCTCCACCCTTCCCGGCGTGCTGCGCCAAGGGAAGGGTGGAGCTTTTTTCTATCCTGCGTTCCGTTTACTGTTCCAGCACAAACTCCTCGCTGACCCAGCCGCCCTGGTCCACATACAGCCAGCCGGGCACGCTGGAGGAGGTGCCCAGCACCTGCATATTTCGTCCGGACGGTACGCTGCCCAGCTTGGCATAGTCGGTGCCCGGGCCGGCACGCAGCACCAGGCCATCGTCCGCATCCGCCACCACATTGCGGCTGGCGATCACGTCGGGTTCCACCTCCACGCCGGTGGCCAGGGTGGCGTAGCCGGTCTGGCTCTCGCTCAGTTGGGTGCTCAGCTGCAGCACACCCCACTTGCCGTCCTGGCGGGCCCACAGCTTGTCGCCGTGCACCGGGCGCAGCCGCTCATAGGTGCCGTAGTCGATCAGCACGGTGCCGTCGGCAGCCAGCAGCGCATACTGGCCTCCGTAATCGGTCACCACCACACAGCCATAGCTGGCAGGGTACGGGATCTGCTGCCTCTCCGGCAGGTCCCGGTTGGCATAGGTCCAGTTGGCCATGTGCCTAAATCCAATCGTCTGGATGGCGTCGCTGTTCAGGTAGCCCCAATAGGTGGATGTTCCCTGCTGCTGCAAAACCGGGATGATCCCGCAGCTGTATGCGCCAGTCTGGATGTACAGGTCGTTTGTCACCGGTTTTTCGCCGTCGGTGAAAAAGTAGGTCAGGTACTGGGTGGGGCAGTCATACTCGTCCAGCTGGCCCGCGCCCTGGGCCGCGCAGGGCACGTTGCAGGTGTAGGGGGATTCCAGCGTTCCATCGGCGCCGCTGTTCAGGTACAGGCCATTCAGGTCCAACACCCAGTACAGGCTCCGGTTGGGGGATGTGCCCACCACATCCACCCGGCCGTTTTCCCCCAGCGGGACGACGCTGCCGTCGCCGTTCAGCGTATCGTAGTTCACATCGTCCTTTGTCATGGCATATTGGCCGTTATAACCCGCCATGATGTCGGTGTACTCCACCGGCACCACAATGCTGCCCGCATAATCGATCAATCCCAGCTTGCCGCCCTGTTCGATGACGCACAGGCCGTCGTCCTTGAACATCTTGTAGGCGTTGTAGTCCAGGTCGATGCCGTTGCCGCGTTCCAGCCGGATCACGTCAATATTATCCGCCTCGATGGTGGGTTCCACCACCCATTCCACGCCAATGCCCTGGGGTTCCTCCCCCGCCGGGGTGGCCGCAGGGGATTCCGGTTCCGGGGTGGGGGTCTCCTCCCCCTGGGACGGGGCTGCGGTGGGCTGCTCCGTCTCCTGGCTCGATTCCGGCACGAGGGTGGTTGTGGTGGTACAGCCGGCCAGCATCAGGGCCGCCAGTGCAGCTGCCAGCAAATGTTTTTTCCGCATCATGGTTCCTCCCTTATTTTGTCAGATCAGATTGCCGGCAGCACCGCCCGGCCGGCGCGGGATATAGGTTCAGTGTACCATCTGTGGCGGCAGTTTGCCACAGTTCACGCAAAACTCGCCCTGTTTGCCGCAAAATCGGTATTCTCCCGCCCGAGACAAAGCCCCGGGGGTCTTTTGCGGAGCCGGCCGGCCGTGGTATAATTCCGGTATACCCCTGTATGCGCGGCGATCCCATACGGCTTCGTCAGGAACCACCATGTAATTTATTTTCCGGGAAAGGGGAACCACCATGCCTACCGCCAATCTTTCCATTGCGGTCTGTGACGACAGCGCCGCACTGCTGGCCCGTGTGGAGTTGCTGCTGCAGCGCCAGCTGGACGGGGTGCCCCACACCATCCGCAGCTTTACCAGCGCCAGCGCCCTTCTGGAGGCCGCCGCCCTGCAACCCTTTCAGCTGGCGGTACTGGACATCCAGCTTCCCCAGCAGAACGGCATCACCCTGGCCCAGCGGCTGCAGGCGCTGCGCCCGGGCTGCCAGATCATCTTCCTCACCGCCTATGTGGCCTACTGTCAGGATGTGTACGACGTGGACCACATCGCCTTTGTGCTGAAGGAGGAGATGGACAGCCGCCTGCCGGTGGCGGTGGCCCGGGCCTGCGCTCGCCAGGCAACCCCCGTCCGTCCCCGCCGCACCGGCCGGCTGCTGATGGTGGGGCCGCCAGGCGCCGCTGTGCAGATCCCCCAGGAGGACATTTTGTATCTGGAGCGCCGGGTGCGCACCACCTGGCTGCACACCATCGGGGGCGAGGTCCCCGCCCCCGACAAGCTGGAACCGCTTTTGGCCCGGCTGGACCCGGTGCACTTTTGCCAGACCCACAAGAGTTTTGCCATCCACTGGCCGTTTGTGGAGCGGTACGGGAAAACCACGGTCCGCATGACCGGCGGGGTCGAGATTCCTATCAGCCGCAGCTGTGCGGCGGCGGTGCGGCAAAGCTTTCTTGCCTATGTGGCCACGCTGCAGCCAACGGATGGGGAGGACATGCCATGAACTCCTGGCTTGTCGCGCTGTACACCACCATCCCAATGGTGCCCTCCTACTTCTGCGGCTTTTACCTGCTGGGGGTCCTGCTGCAGTACCGCCCCGGCAGGCGCTACCGCATCTTCTTCCTGATATACTGCCTGATCCTCCTGACGCTGAAGCCACTGTTCGATTTCTACTGGCAGATCTACAACACCGGCCGGCTGTACGCCTACGTCATCTGCACCTTTATGGTGCTCTCCCTGCCTTTGATGCTGCTCGTCTGCTTTCAGGACAATTGGCGCCGCAAGCTGTTCATGGTCTTTCCCTATATCTGCATTCAAAGCGCCATCATCACGCCCTTCTGCCTGCTGCTGATGAGCCAGCCCTGGCCCATGCCGCTCTCGCAGGAGCTCCCCATCGCGTCGATCTTTTTTGTGGGTTCGCTGCTGTCCTGCCTTGTTGCCATCCTGCTGACCCGCCGCCTGCTCATCCTGGTGGAAGCGCTGCCCCGCCCGGTCTACACGGCGCTGGCCGTGCTGTCTCCGCTGGTCAACCTGCTGTTCAATGCGGAGCAGATGATCGCCATGTGGGGCACACTCACCCGGCTGGAGGGTGTGTTCCGCCAGGTTCCCCGCATCATGCTGCAAGGCATGCTGATCGCCTTCTGCTTTTTTCTGCTGGTGCGGCGGGACTCCCGCCAGGCGGTGGCCATCGCCACCGCGCGGGAACAGATGCAGCAGCAAAATCTGGCAGCCCAGCAGCGCAGCCTGCAGGCACTGCGCACTCTGCGGGCGCAGCACCGTCAGAGCCTGCTTGCCGTGCGCGCGCTGCTGGAACAGGGCGACAACGCTGCCGCGCTGGCAACGGTACAGCAGCTGACCCGGCAGGAATCCCGGGTGGTCCACCGCTATGCGGACAATCCGGTGGCGGATGTCTCACTGGCCAACGCCGCCCGCCTGTGTGAGGAGGCCGGTGTAACCCTGACGGTCCACGGCACCCTGCCGCGGAACTGCCCCCTGCCGCCGGTGGACCTGGCCAGTATCTTGTACAACCTGTTCAGCAACGGTGCCCGGGCCGCCGCCCAGGCCCCTGCCCCCGCCCGTATGGATGTGGATTTTGTCACCGCGGCAGGCTGCCTGTGTGTGATGGTGCGCAACTCGGTGCCGGTGCAGCCGGTCCGCCGCGCCCGCAGCGAGGAGCACGGTTTCGGCCGCAAGATCCTGCGGGAGATCACCTCCCGCTATGACGGCAGTTATACCCTGGAGATACGGGATGGGCAGGCGGTGTCCACCGTCATGGTCCGCCTGCCCGAACCGAAGCACCCGCCTGAGGAGGACACCCATGCACTTTTTTGACTTCATCACCCGGGTCTGTTCCGAAAATATCCTCTATGTGGGTATTTTTATCATTCTGGTGGTGTTCAGCGGCAGCGCAGCCTACTGGCTGCAAAAACGGCACACCACCCGGGAGATCGACGCCATCGCCATGCAGGAGCGCCACCTTTACCGCGCACTGGCCGAACAAATGCAGGCCGCTGAGCAGCTGCGCATGGTCAACCATGACGCCAAGAACGAACTGTTCGTTCTGCAGGGCTTTTTGGAGCGGGGCGAAACCGCGCAGGCGCTGGCCTATGTGGCGGATCTGACCGATCGGGAACCCCTGGACGGGGATTGAGCGCCGGATTTGCCAAACTGCGGCAGCGCACCGCCATCTGTGCCCCGCCCTCCCCTGTGCGGACAAACCGGCACCCTGCCCCAGTGGCAGGGTGCCGGTTTGTGATTGATGGCAACTGTTCCGCCGGCCGGGCGTCAGCTCAGCGGCAGCGGAGTCATATCGGCGGTGCCGGCCCAGAAATCCGCCTTCGGCACCAGTGCGTACTGGCTGCGGCTCTGGCTGCCCTGGCCCTGTCCCTCCGGTGCGCCGGCCACCGTAACCTGAATGTTGGTGGTTCCCACCTGGCAGAGCAGTTTGTCGCCGGCCTCGGCCAGGGGCAGGCAGGGCTGCGCGCCGCCTGCCCCATCCTCATAGCAGTACGGCAGATCGGTGCGGGCGCCGCTGGTGGGGTCGATGGCAAAACTGCACAGGGTTCCGGATTGGGTGACGCTGCCGTCGGTCCAGGTAACAGCCACCAGGCGCCCGTCATACACGCCCTCCAGCCGCTGGATGCTGCTGCACCCTTCCGGCAGGGTAACGGGCAAACGGGCCGCAGTGCTGCCATCCACCAGGTTGATGCTTTGCACCGCGGTGGAATCCAACAGATAGAGCATCTCGCTGTCGCAGGTGACCAGCGCGGTGCCAAAGGGGTAGCTTGCCAGCGGGGTCAGGGTGCGGGTGGCCAGATCCAGCTTGACCACCTGGGTGTCGGCGGGGGCGGTGTCCAGGCTCTGGTTGATGCCGGGGGTGTACTCCAGCACCAGGGCGTTGTCGGTTCCGCCCACCAGATGGGTCTCATCCTCCGGCAGGCCGCAGAGGGCAAACACCTGCCCGCTCTGGATGTCCGCTGCGCAGAGGATAGCCTGCCGGTCCCCGGACTCCGTTGTCTCCAGAATGACAAAGTAGAGGTTTTCCTCATCCCGGGCCATATGGTAGTGGGGCAAGGTGCTGACCCAGCAGCTGGCCGGGAAGGTAAACACCGTCTGCCGTCCGCTGCCGTCGGCATTCATCACATCCACCTTGGCCAGGCCCCGGTCTCCCAGCCAGTCCCGGGCGTAGGGGGCGCCGCCCTGCAGCACCGCCAGCTTGTCTCCGATGGGATAAACCCGCAGCGCATTGCCATAGCTGTACCAGGCGGGGCAGGCTTCGGAATTGTGGGCGCAGTTGGGCTGGCTGCACAAAACCACCCACTGGTTTGTGGCATAATCCACAAAGGTCAGCAGGGCGGAGCCATCCTCCTGCCCGTAAATGTCGTAGTACCCGGCAGCAGAGCCGGCACCGGACCGGCTGTCTGCCATGGCGCGTACCACCCCGGCGGGAGCAAAGTTCTCAATGGGGGCAAACTCGATGCCGGTGGCAGGCACCGGCCAGGCCTCCTGGCCGGCCGGGGCGGTATCCTGCGCGGGGGCCGCGCTGCCGGGGTCCGGCGTCACGGCGGGGGCCTGCGCCGGGTCAGACGCCCCGCCTGAAGCGGGCGCTCCGGCGCCGCAGCCGGCCAGGGCAGCCAGGGAGAGCGTCAAAGCCAGCAGAAGGGCCGGCAGGGCAATGCGGTGTTTCATGGGATGACCTCCTTTGGGATGGAAATGGAATGCTTTTCTTTAATCTCCATCATAAAGACCGCTTTTTGCAAAACTGTATCAGTCGGAGGGTTACTGTGCAGAATTTGCGGTCCTGCCCATTTTGCAGCTTTGCTTTCTTGGGGTATGCTCAAACAATCCCCGGCATTTTTGGCTTTTCCGCTGCACTCCCCGCGCCACCGTGTCACCGCTTTTTTACCACGTCGGTCAGCACCACACGGCCTTCCAGCCAGGCGTCCACATCCAGCAGGCAGGGCACCATCTGGCGGCTGCTGGCCAGTGCCAGGGTGCCGTAGCTTGTCAGTGTGTACTGGCGGCCGGTGCGGGCGTACCCCATCACCAGCGCATGGCCGGGCGCATAGCAGCCCTCCTCCACCTCGGGATAAACATTCTGCACACCGCCGTTGTATCCGGGTTCCAGCCAGGCGGGCTGCACCAACGTCCGGGCGCCGGTGTTCAGGTCCACCGCCCACTGGGCACCGGCCCGGTCCAGCACCACCCGATCGCCCCCGGCCTCGGCCAGGGAGACATAGCTGTTGCCCAGCGATTCCAGCCGGCAGCGGAGCCGGGGCGGCTCACCGTCGTTCAGGTTCTTGGTGTAAAGGGCGCAGCCATCCTGCCAGTCGCAGAAATAGAGGGTGTCCCCCCGCAGCATCCACTCCCAGCACTCAGGCACCGTGCACAGGGTGCCTGTCGCACCGGTGTGCAGATCCCGGGCCACAATGCGGTTTTGCCCGTCCGCCGGCCACTCGAAGCCGTACCAGACGCCGTCTCGTACCTGGATCAGGATCCCGGGGGCAGGCTGCACCGTCAGCTCACCGCCGTCCGCGGGCAGGAAGGCCAGGTACACGGCCGGGTCATTTCGGCTGACCTGGCTGAACCAGAAGCCGCTGGCATCCTCCCACAGCAGGCTGACCAGCGCCCGGTCCTGTTGCGCCGGGCAGCGGGCCAGCAGGGTGCGGCCGGTGCCGTCCGCCGCCACGGCCCAAATCTCCCGGATGCCCTCTCTTCTGCCCTTCAGCAGCAGCAAACGGCCGTTTGCCCCAAACAGCATCCAGTCGGCGCTGTCCACAAAGGCGGGGCAGGAATTGTCGCTGTGGGTACAGCCTCGCCGGGCGCACAGCGGCATGGATACAGCGGTGTCCCACCGGGTGTACCAGAGCAGTCCGGCGGTATCCCCCTCCCTCCATTCCAGGCTGTACACTCCGTCGGCGGTGGCAACCATGTCGGGGCCCTGGCTGGCGGCGGGGGGCAGCGTCCGGCCGGCGGCGTTTCCGGCCGGGGCGGCAGGCGGCAGCAGAACCAGCGCGGCGGTCAAAAGCGCCGCGGCGGCAAGACGCAGCGGCTTCATGGCGCAGCCTCCTGTGGGGGTTGACGCAGCTGATCCAGCAGGGCCTGCCAGTCCTGGCTGCTCAGGCTGTACGCCCGCACTGCCAGCGTGCCCTCGGCGCTGTACGCCGTCAGCAGCAGCTGCCGGTCGGCGCAGTAGCAAAGGCGGGTGTCCGGGTCGGGACACTCGGTCTGCCAGCTGCCGCTTTCCTCCCCCAGGTAGGTGCGCCAGGCGGCCAGCAGCTCGTCCGGGTCGGCGGCGGGCAGCATGGCGTGGGCCAGCATCAGTTCCACCGGCTTTGCCAGGTCCGGCTGCCAGACCATTTGCATCAGGTAACCGGAATAGGCAAAACCGTCATACTGCAGGGTACCGTCGTCCCTGCGGGCAGCCGTAGCGGTTTCTAGCACCTGGGCCAGCTCGCCGGACAGGGTGGTCGCTTTTCCGGACACCACCCCGGCCTCAAACAGCTCCTGCACGGCGCTGTACAGCGTCTGGGCGATGGTGGTTTGGTCCAGCTCCAGCGGCTGGCTGCCGCTGCCAAACAGCGTGCGGCCCTGGTAGAGCACCCGGGCCAGCGGGTCAGCCTGCCCCTCGGCGGACAGGGTGCTTTCCAGCGCCGGGCGGGTCAGGTGGCCCCGTTCCAGCGCCGCGATTTCGGTGCGGCAAAGCAGCGAAGGCAGCGCCAGGCAGAGCGCCAGCGCCGCGGCAATGCCCAGCCCGGCCGCCCGTTGCCAGGCAGTGCGGCGGGGCGCGGCGGTTCCGGTCATGGGGCATCCTCCTTTCGGGACAGACGTTGGATGGCAAAGCGGACCCGGGTGCCCTGCCCCAGCCGGCTTTCAATGGTCAGGTCGGTGCCGTGGGCCACCGCGATAGCCCGGCAGAGGGCCAGCCCGATGCCGCTGCCGTTCTGGGCACGGGCGCGGGACTTGTCCACCATATAAAAGGGTTCGGTCAGGCGGGGCAGCTCCCCGGGCGGGATGCCCCGCCCGGTATCCCACACGGCAAATTCCACCGTGTCCGTCCGCAGCGACACGTCCAGATGGACGCAGTGGTCCTTTGGGTCAGCCCGCATGGCGTTGGTAACCAGGTTGAGCAGCAGGTCGCACAGCAGGTCGGCGTCGCCGTACAGGGTGCAGAGGGTGTCCGGCGCGCGCAGATCCAGCGGCAAACTGCCCGCCGGCAGCGCCCGGCGCAGGGCGGTCAGCACCGCGGCCAGCGGCACCGGCGCCGGCGTGATGCCCTGCCGGGTGACCTGCATCAGGTCCAGCAGCTTGCGGCTTAACGTTTCCAGCCGGCGGGCCTCGTGGGCGATATAGCTTGCGGCCTGCTCCCGCAGCTCCGGGTCGGCACCCTCGGTGCGCAGCAGCTGGGCATAGCCCAGGATGCTGGTCATGGGGGTTTTCAGTTCATGGGTCAGCGCCGAGATAAAATCCTCCCGCTGGCGCAGGGCCAGGGCCCGGTGGTCCAGTTCCGCCTGCAGGGCGTCAGCCATACCGTCAAAGCTGCGGCTCAGGGCGGCGATCTCGTCGCTGCCGGGGACGGCAGTGCGGCGGGCGTAGTCTCCGGCAGCAATCTGCCGGCTGGCGGATTCCAGCACCCGCAGCGGACGGGTGATCCGGTGGATCATCAGCCAGACCGCCAGCCCTGCCGCCAGAAAAGCCCCCAGCTCGATCCAGAAATAGTTTGTCAGCAGCATGGATTGGGTGGCGTAGGCCGCGTCCATGGGGTAAGCCCCCACATAGTGGACGCCAGTCTCCCGTACCGGGATGCGGTCAGCGATCAGATACCAGTGGCTGCCGTCGGCCGCGGTGCGCAGGATGCCGCCCTCCTGTCCCAGCAGTTCCAGCTGCCAGGCAAGCGGTACGCCCTGCGGCATGGCCGAGTAGGCCAGCACGCCGCTGTCGGTAAAGAGGGCAAAGGCCCGCTCGCCGCCGGCATAGCGGGAGACCGCCGCGCCGTAGTCCGGCAGGCGAAGCGCCGGGTCGCCGTCGTAGGCCAGCAGCTCGGCCTGCAAAGCGCTGCGCTCCCGCAATTGTTCGGTCTCGGCCTGCCGCTGCAGCGTCTCCAGCGCGGTGCGGAAGTCCTGCCGGATCAGCAGCCATCCCCCCAGCGACAGCACCAGCCCCAGCACCGGCAGCACCGCCAGCAGCAGTTTGCGGGAAAGTTTCATGGCGCGCCCTCCAGCATATAGCCGATCCGGTAAGCAGTCTTAATATGGTCTGCCCAATGCAGTTTTTTGCGCAGGCGCTGGATGTTCAAATCCAGCACGCGGGTGTCGGTCTCACTCTCACCACCCCAGACCCGCTCGTACAGCACGTCCCGGTGCAGCACAATGCCCCGGTTGCGGATCAGGCAGACCAGCAGGTCAAACTCCCGCGGGGCCAGCGACACCGGCCTGCCGTTCTGGGTGACCGTGCGGGAGACCGGCTCCACCTCCACGTCAAAGGCGCGCAGGATGTGGCTGCCCCGGCCGGTGCGGCGCAGCACCCCCTCCACCCGGGCCAGCAGCTCAGCCGGCTCAAACGGTTTGACGATGTAGTCGTCGGCGCCCATCCGCAGCCCCCGCACCCGGTCGGCCACCGCCCCTTTTGCGGTGAGGAAGATCACCGGCGTACCGCTGTCCACCAGCTGGGGCATCAGGGTAAAGCCGTCAATGCCGGGCAGCATCACATCCAGCAGCACCAGGTCGTAGACCTGCCCGTCCAGCAGGCGGGAGGCAGCGATGCCGTCGGCGGCCGTCTCCAGCTGCCGGCCCAGCGGTTTGAGCACCAGCCGGATCAGCTCCCGGATGGGCTGTTCGTCCTCAACGATCAGGATGGGGTTCATGGCGTCCTCCTTCTGGCGCGGCGGGCCGTGCGGCTGCGCCCTCGGTTTCATCCCTGCGGCCTTTCTTTTCTGTTTTTCCCTATTTTACTATATGATAAAACCAGAAATGTATCAATTCTGTATCAATCAAGTGCCCCGGCGGCCGGGTGGACCAACCAGTTTTGCGCCAAAGCCGTCCACTTTTGCAATCGGCATGGACGGGGCACGCATCTTCTGATAGAGTAGAGACAGCATACCATCCCTGCCCGTAGACGCAAAAAGAGAGGAGCTTTTTGACGATGAAACGATCCCTGTGTTTCCTGTTTTCCGCCCTGCTGCTGGCCGCCGGCAGCGGCTGCGGTACCCCCGCTCTGCAGCCGCTGCCCGACGACTTTGCTGTCTTTAACCCGGAGGTGCCGGTGGAGCTGACCGGCACCCAAACCGTCAACGGCGAGTCCGTGACTGTCCGATGGGTGTTCACCTACGATGCGCAGGGGCGCGCCGTGCGGGAGGACCATTTCTCAGATGGGAGCAGCTATGCTACGTATCTGCTGAAATCCTATGACGACGACGGCAACCTGATCAGGGAAGAGACGTATACGGATGATGTTCTCACCTCCGCCATCGAGTATGACGCTCTCGGGCGCATGACGCTTCAAGAGAGTTATGGTTACCAGTACACGTCAGACGGCGGCGTTGTCCCCGACACCAGCAAGAATTCTTCGCTCGCCTTTACCTATGATGAGCAGTGCCGCCCGGTCAACGTAACCGAGACAGAGACAATAGACGGTCAAACCATCAGTCTCACCCTTCCCTTCACCGTGGACGAGCAAGCCCGCACGGCAGTGGCGGAACTCCCGGGTAACGATGGCAGCGGCAAAATTGCGTGCAGCTTTGACGATGTCGGGCGCTTTCTCTCCCTCACGAATATCAATGCGGAGGATGAGGCAGTCACCGCCTTCACCTATGAATATGACGGGGATGGGAATATGATCCGCCAGAGCATCACATACCCCGCCCTAGTTGATCAGACAACAACAACCACATATCAGTACGACGAAAACGGCTATCTAACCGAATACCAATTTACCGACACCGTAAACGGTATCGAATCGTACACCAACACCACAACCTTGACCGTTTCCGTCTCCATGCCCCTCTCCGAGGCGCTGGCCGCCCAGGAGGAGTAACCCCCTTTCCTGTGATACAAAACGCTCCGGGTGAACCGCGTCACCCGGAGCGTTCTTTTTGATGTGAAAGTCCGGCTCAAATGCCCGCCCGGCGGGACCGTGCATCCCCGCCTCCCGCAAAAGGGAATGGCAGGCACATTACAGCAGCGCCAGCATCTGGGCGGCGTTTTCGTCCGGCTTGACCTTGGGCAGCGCTGCGGCAATGACGCCGTTCTCGTCAATCAGGTAGGTGGAGCGCACCACCCCCATGCTGACCTTGCCGTAAAGCTTTTTCTCCTTCCAGACATCGTACAGCTGCAGCACGGCAGTCTCGGTGTCAGAGAGCAGCACAAAGGGCAGTTCATACTTGGCGGCAAACTTCTGGTGGCTGGCGGCACTGTCCTTGCTGACGCCGATGACCACCGCATTTTTGTCGGCAAACTCCTGGTTTGCCTTGGCGAAAGCGCAGGCCTGGCGGGTGCAGCCGGGGGTATTGTCCCGCGGATAGAAGTACAGGATCACTTTTTTACCCCGGAAATCCGACAGGCTGACCGAATTGCCGTCCTTATCCGGCAGGGTAAAATCAGGTGCTTGGGTGCCAACAGGCAACATGAAAAAGACCTCCTTTGCAGGGTGTTATGGCAGTTCTGTATTTGCGGCGCAGCGGCTCAGCGGCGGCGCATGGGCGGGCCGTCCGGGCTGCGCAGAAAGGTATAGCAGTCGTCGGTGGACGCCTCCGGCAGAAAGCGGTACCCCAGCCGGTCAAAGCCTCTGGCCGCCTCCGGCGTCTCAGCGCCGGTCTCGGCCAGAAAGCGCACCATCTCGCCCCGCGCCATCTTGCAGTAGGTCCCCTTTTCCGCCAGCCTTCCGCCCACATCCTCCACAAAACGGCATGTGATGACGCGTGCGCCCGCCGGGCGGTAGCGGGTAACGCACCGGCTGTACTCCCGGCTGGCCAGGTCCAACACCGCGTCAGTCTCGGCAAACAGGGCGTCCGCAATGCGGCTGCCCCAAAATTCGTACAGGTCCCTGGCGCCGTCCACCGCCAGCTTGGCCTGCATCTCCAGCCGGTAGGGCACCACCCCGTCAAAGGGGCGCAGCAGACCGTAAAAGCCGGACAAAATGCGCAGATGCTCCGCCACATGGGTAAGTTCCGCGTCGGTGAATACGCCGGGGGCCATCGTCTTGTACTGGATGCCATTGTAGGCCAGGATAGCCGGCGTCAGGCTTCGGCGCAGGTCCGCGGTGCGCAGCCGCACCTCGTTCTCGGCTGCAATTTTGTCGTTGCAGCGCCACAGCGTCCTGCGGCTTTGCGGCGTCATGGCCCGCAGCGCGGCCAGCAGCCGCTCCGCCTGGGGCAGAAACTGCGGCAGACCGCCGCAGGCAAAGCTGTCGGTGTCCACGGTCATCTGTTTGGCGGGTGACAGGATGATGCGCACAGGGTTTGCTCCTTTACCGGGCGTCCCCGCCGGGCACTATTCCAGCGGGAACTTTTGTTTGTCATGCACCGAGATATCCCGGCCCAGCTGCACCTCGATCAGCTGCAGCTCGCTCTGGGCCAGGACGGTGTGGCGGCAGCCCGCCTTCATGGTGATCACGTCGCCGGGGTGAACCTCCCGCTCGGCACCGTCCACCACTGTGCGCCCGGTGCCGGAGATAACCACCCACACCTCGTCCCGGTGCTGGTGGCTGTGATAGTTCATGCTGTGGCCGGGGTTTAAGGTGACCTTGATGGTCAGGCTCTCCTTCTCCACATCCAGCACGCGGAAACTGCCCCAGGACTTTTCGGCAAACATGATCTGCTGGTCGATCTTGTCCACATAGGGTTTGATGTAGCTGGACTGCTCCTTGTCCGAGACAAGGATTCCCTCCGGGCTGGCCGAGATGACCACGTCCTGCAGACCCATGGCCAGCACCGGCACATCCAGCTCATTGACAATATGGACATTTTGGCAGGTATCGTTCAGGATGCCCTCGCCCACCACCTGCTCGCCCATGGCCTCGGTCAGGGTGTTCCAGGTTCCCAGGTCCTTCCACTGGCCGGCAAAGCGCATCACCTGGATTCTGGGTTCCTTCTCCACCACTGCGTAGTCAAAGCTGATCTTGGGCAGCGTGTCGTACCGGTCAAACAGATCCTGGTAGCTGGTGTAGTCCAGCAGCTCCCGGGCCTTGTCCAGCACATAACCCAGTTTGTAGGCAAAGACGCCGCCGTTCCACAGCGCGCCCCGGGCAATGTAGCCCCTGGCGGTCTCGGCGTCCGGTTTTTCCTGGAAGGTTTCCACCTCGCTGACAGGGGTATCGGCTTTGGGGATAATGTAGCCGTACTTCTCGCTGGGATAGGTGGGCTGGATGCCCATCAGCACCAGGTTGGCCTCCCCCTTGGCCGCCTGCTCGCCCAGCTGTTTCAGCGCGGCGAAGTAATCATCCTCCACATAGGGGTCCACCGGACAGACCACCACGGCCGCGTCGGGGCTGACGCCCTGCACATCGGCCAGATAGGCGGTGGCCAGCGCGATGGCGGGGAAAGTGTCCCGCCGGCAGGGTTCCACCGAAATGCCGATCCCTTCCCCCAGCTGGTTGTGGATGGCCGAGACTTGGGTCTTGCTGGTGGCGATGGTGACGGTGGCATCGGCGTCCACCTGCCTGATCTGGCGGTAGACCCGCTGGACCATCGATTCATGGCCGCCGTCGGCGGTCTTGAAGATCTTGATAAACTGTTTGGAGCGCACGTCGTTGGACAGCGGCCACAGCCGCTTGCCCGACCCGCCCGAGAGCAGCACAATGTTCATAAAAGCCTCCCGTTGCCGGACTGCGGCGGGTTACCGCTCGGCGCGCATGGGGTTGGTGAGGAAGTCCTGATAGGTCATCCGGATGCCATCCTCCAGTTCGGTCTTGTAGGTCCAGCCCAGGGCGGTGGCCTTGCTCACGTCCAAAAGCTTCCGGGGCGTACCGTTGGGCTTTGTCGGGTCCCAGCGGATCTCGCCGGTATAGCCCACCACCTTGGCCACCAGCTCGGTCAGCTCTTTGATGGTCAGTTCCTTGCCGGTGCCGGCGTTGACTGTCTCGTTGCCGGAGTAGTGGTTCATCAAAAAGACGCACAGGTTGGCCAGGTCATCCACATACAGGAACTCCCGCAGCGGGCTGCCGTCGCCCCAGCAGGTCACGTAAGGCAGGTTCTGCTCCTTCGCCTCGTGGAAGCGGCGGATCAGCGCCGGCAGCACATGGCTGTGGGTGGGGTGATAGTTGTCGTTGGGGCCGTAGAGGTTGGTGGGCATAACGCTGATATAGTCGGTGCCGTACTGACGGTTAAGGTACTCGCAGTATTTCAGGCCCGAAATTTTTGCCAGGGCGTAGGCCTCGTTGGTCTTTTCCAGGGCCGAGGTCAGCAGGCAGTCCTCCTTCATGGGCTGGGGCGCCAGGCGGGGGTAAATGCAGGAGCTGCCCAAAAATTCCAGCTTTTTGCAGCCGTTTTTCCAGGCCGAATGGATCACATTCATCTCCAAAATCATGTTGTCGTACATGAAGTCGGCCTGGGCCTCGTCATTGGCGACGATGCCGCCCACCTTGGCCGCCGCCAGGAACACATACTCCGGCTTTTCCTCGGCAAAGAAGGCTTCCACCGCGTCCTGACGGCAGAGATCCAGCTCCTTATGGGTGCGGGTAACGATATTTTGATAGCCCTGGCGGTTCAGCTCCCGCACAATGGCGGAGCCCACCATACCGCGGTGGCCGGCCACATAGATCTTCGCATTTTTGTCCATCATTTTGGATGCACTTCCCTTTTTTTGAAATCAAGATGAATGGGAACGGGCAGCCGCCATCCAGGGTGGCGCCTGCCGCCCGCAAAAGGTACCGCCGCTCACTTTGCGTTGACAAAACACGCCCGGTTCTGCCACAGGTAGATGGCGCCGGACAAAACCGTCACCGCGGCCACCAGCCAGCACAGCACCTGCACAATCAGGCCAAAAGCCAGAATGTCGGTAGGACCCATAAAGAACTGCACCACATAGTAGAAAATAATGGTGACCATCTGCAAAACCGTCTTGACCTTGCCCCACAGGTTGGCGGCAATAACGGTGCCCCGCTCGGCGGCGATCATCCGCACGCCGGCCACGGCAAACTCCCGGAACAGGATGACTGCCAGCACCACCGGGTGGCAGATGCCGTCCACCACCATGTAGATGAAGGCGGCAGTGGTCAGGCACTTGTCCGCCAGCGGGTCCATGAACTTGCCGAAATCGGTGACCAGATGCTGCTTGCGTGCGATGTAGCCGTCCAAAAAATCGGTGAAGCTGGCGGCCGCAAAGATGATGCCGGCCGCCAGCATGGCGGTGCGGTTGTAATCGGCGGTGCCGATACGGCCAAAGGCCGCAAACACCATAAAGACAGGCACCAGGATCACCCGCAGCATCGTCAGTTTATTGGGCAGGTTCATGGGTCATTCCTCCGTTTCCCCGGTCTCCTCGATCCGGTCTTCCACATAGCCGTACAGGTCGTAGGTATCGCTGTCGGTGATGGTAACGTGATAGAACGCCCCCGTCTCCAGCGGGGTATCGCCGGGGGTCAGCACATTGCCGTCAATCTCGGGGCAGTCAGCCTTGGAGCGAAGCAGATACATGCCGCTCTCCTCGTCAAAGCCGTCGCAGATGCACTCCAGCGTCTGCCCCACTTTTTCCTTCTGGCGGGCCTCGCTGATCTCGGCCTGGATCTCCATGATGTGGTCGGCACGGCGCTGTTTGGTCTCCTCGTCAATCTGGTTGTCCATGCGGGCGGCCACGGTGTTCTCCTCAGCCGAGTAGGCAAAGCAGCCCAGCCGGTCAAACCGCACCGTCCGCACAAAGTCGCACAGTTCGGCGTACTGCTCCTCGGTCTCGCCGGGGAACCCGGCGATCAGGGTGGTGCGCAGCGTCAGCCCTGGGATGCCCGCCCGCAGTTTTCCGATGGCCTGCTCAATCTCCCGGCGGCCGCCGCGGCGGTTCATGGCCTTGAGCACCGCGTCGTCACAGTGCTGGATGGGCAAATCGAGATAAGGCACCACCTTGCCGTTGCGCTGCATGGCAGCGATAAACTCGTCGGTGATGCGCTCCGGGTAGGCGTACAGGATGCGGATCCAGCGGATGCCTTCCACCTGGTTCAGCGCATCCAGCAGGGCGCAGATCTCGCCGGGCTTGCCCCAGTCCTCGCCGTAGGCGGTGGGGTCCTGGGCCACAACAATCAGTTCCCGTACTCCCTCGCCGGCCAGCCATTTTGCCTCGGCCACGCAATCGTCCAGCGGGCGGCTGCGCAGCGGGCCGCGGATCAGCGGGATGGCGCAGTAGTGGCACCGGTTGGAGCAGCCCTCGGCAATCTTTAAGTAGGCATAGTGGCGCGGGGTAGAGATGACCCGCCGCCCGCCCAGCGGCATATCGGTCTTGGGGCCGTAGCTTTCCACCTGGCCGTTCTCCCCGGCGCAGACGCGGCGCAAAATGGCCGGCAGTGCCTTGTTGGAACCGATTCCCACCACCGCGTCCACCTCGGGCATTTCCCGGGCAATCTCGCTCTTGTAGCGCTCGGCCAGGCAGCCGGTGACGATGACTTTCAGTGCCGGGTTCTGCTGCTTGTAGCTGCAGGCCAGCAGGATATTCTCAATGGCTTCCTCCTTGGCGGACTGGATAAATCCGCAGGTGTTGACAATGATGGCATCGGCCTCGGCGGGGTCGGCGACCGTCTCATGGCCGTCAGCCAGCAGTGCGTGGCAGAACACATCGGCATCCACCTGATTTTTGGGGCAGCCCAGGGATACAATGGCAAGTTTCATAGTGTTTGGTCCTTGTCTGATGGTGAGGTGTTGGTTTCTGTATGGATTGTAGGTCGGGCGTTCACGCCCCCCGCCCATTGCCGCCGCTGCGCCTGCGGCGCAGGCCGTATTATAAATGCTCGGCGTCCGCAAACCGCTCCACCGCCTGGCGGATAACCTCGTGGGGGAATCCGCGGCGGGCCAGGGCGGCCATGACCTGGGGGCGCTTGCCCTCGGCCAGCTTGCGGGTGTAGCTCTTTTCGATCAGCGCCACGGCAGCTGCCAGTTCGGGGCTGTCGCCCTCCCCGTCCTCCGGAGCGGCGAACAGCTCCTCCAGCACCGCGGCGGCGGTGTCCCGGTCGATGCCCTTGGCGTTCAGATCCTGCGCGATCTCCCGCCGGCTTTTTCGCTTGCGCAGCAGCTCGGCGGCACGACGGCGGGCATAGCTCTCGTCGTTCAGCAGGCCCAGCTCTTCCGCCCGGGCCACCGCGGCGGCGGCACTGTGGGGGTCAAACTTGCGGCAGAGTTTCTGGTACAGTTCCCCGGCAGCGTGGTCCCGCAGCGCCAGGATATCCAGCGCCCGGTCGATGGCCTTGCGGGTATCGCTCTGGCGGCGCAGCTCCTCCAGCTGCCAGGTATCCAGCTCGTCCTCCACATGCAGGTCCGCCTTGGCAAAGGTCTCCTCGTCCAGCGAAAAGGCAAACTCCCCGTCCAAAAACAGCGCCAGCCTGCCCTTTTTTGTCTCTTTGATGGCGGTAATTTGCGGCATTATTCATCGACCATGATATCCAGGTCGTCCTCGCTTCCGGTGGTCTTGGGGGCGGGTTCGGCATCGGCGGCCGGGGCAGTGTCCGCGGGCTTGACCACCTCGATGGGTTTGACCGTGCCTTTTTTGCCGGCGGCCAGCAGGCGGTCGGCATTGTCACGGATGATCTTCTCAATCTCGGCGGCCACATCCTGATGTTCTTTCAGGAAATTCTTGGCATTGTCGCGGCCCTGACCCAGGCGGGTGTCGCCGTAGTTGAACCAGGCGCCGCTCTTTTGCACAATGCCCAGCTTGACGCCCAGGTCAATCAGCTCGCCCACCTTGGAGATACCCTCGCCGAACATGATGTCAAACTCTGCCTCCTTGAAGGGGGGAGCCACCTTGTTCTTGACGATCTTGGCGCGGGTGCGGTTGCCGATAAAGTTGCCGGCCGAGTCCTTCAGGCCCTCGATGCGGCGCACGTCGATGCGCACCGAGGAGTAATACTTCAGCGCGCGGCCGCCGGTGGTGACCTCGGGGCTGCCGTAGACAACGCCCACCTTCTCGCGCAGCTGGTTGATAAAAATGCAGACGGTGTTGGTCTTGCCGATGATACCGGTGAGCTTGCGCAGCGCCTGGCTCATCAGGCGGGCCTGCAGGCCCACGTGGCTGTCGCCCATCTCGCCCTCGATCTCGGCCTTGGGCACCATCGCCGCCACCGAGTCCACCACGATGGCGTCAATGGCGCCGGAGCGCACCAGTGCCTCGCAGATTTCCATGGCCTGCTCACCGGTATCCGGCTGGCTGACCAGCAGGCTGTCAATATCCACGCCCAGCGCGCGGGCATAGGCCGGGTCCAAAGCGTGCTCCACGTCGATGAAGGCCACCTCGCCGCCGGCCTTCTGGGCCTCGGCCAGGGCGTGCAGCGCCAGCGTAGTCTTGCCGGAGGATTCGGGGCCGTAGACTTCAATGATACGCCCACGGGGCAGGCCGCCCACCCCCAGCGCCAGGTCCAGTCCCAGGCTGCCGGTGGAGATGGAATCCACCTGCATAGCCACGTTGGCGCCCAGCTTCATCACGGCACCCTTGCCAAACTGCTTTTCGATCTGGGCCAGTGCCGTCTCCAGCGCGGCCTTCTTGTCGCCGCCCGGCACAACGCGCTTGGCCGGGGTCGCGGTTGCTTTCTTGTCTGCCATCGTTCCAGTTCTCCTCTTTCTGTCTATGCCGTATCCGGAATGGTGTATACGAAAAATTTCCATTGCGCAGCGGACATTCCCTGCGCATCTGTGTACTATTATATCCCGCTTTTCAGCAAATTACAACCATTAGTTGTTGCTTTATGGTCCTGTTACTCGGGCTTCTGCATCCAAACCACCCGCGGGTTGCCGCCATAGTCCCGCCGGGCTGCGATGCTGCGCCAGCCGGCCGCAATGCCAATATCCTCCACCGCCTGCTGCTGCCGCCAGCCGATCTCAAACACCAGCCAGCCGCCGGGGCGCACACTGTGCCGGCAGGCGTTTGCCAGCGCACGGTAAAAGTCCAGTCCATCATTGCCGCCTGCCAGCGCCATGGCGGGTTCCCGGGCGGTTTCAGGCTGCAGAACAACCATCTCACCGGCGGTCAGATAGGGTGGGTTGGACACCGCCAGATCCACGCTGTCCGCCGGACAGCCGGCGGCATACTCCATGGCATCGGCCAGCACCGCCTCCACCGTCAGGCTGCGGGAGGCCAGCGCGCAGGCGGCGTTTTCCTTCAGGTAGGCAAAGGCCGCCGGGCTTTTCTCCACGCAGGTCACCCGGGCGCCAGGCACAAACCGCTTGACGCCCAGCCCCAGGCAGCCGGTGCCCGCGCACAGGTCCAGCACCCGGGGCGCAGTGGTATTCATGTTGCGCAAAAGGGTAACGGCTGCCTCGCAGACCACCTCGGTATCGGCGCGGGGGCAGAGGACGCCAGGGCCGACTTTCAGCGTAAAATCCAGGAAGTCCCACTCCCCCGCAATGTATTGCAGCGGCTCCCGCCCGGCACGGCGGGCGGCCAGCTGTTCCAGCCGGGCGGCGGTACCGGCGGGTAGCGGGCTCCGGTCCAGGCGTGGGTCATGCCCGGGGCCGGCGGCCAGTGTGTAAAGTACCTGGGCGTCGTAGTCCGCGTCCGGGCAGCCGGCTGTCCGCAGCTCGGCGGCGACGGCCCGCACCGCGGCCCGGGGCGCCAGGCCGGCCAGGCTTACCATCTGCCCTCCTCCGGGTTTTCGGGCAGGACGGGGGTGACGGCAGCAATGGCCACCTCGATCATCGAATCTTCCGGCTCGAAGGTGGTCAGCCGCTGCAGCCACAGCCCCGGCTGGGACACCGCCCGGGCCAGCCAGCAGTTGGAGCGGCCCGCCCACTTGATCACCTCGTAGCTGACCCCCACCAGCACCGGCAGCAGCAGGATCTTGTACAGCACCCGCAAAGCGGTGCTGTCCCAGGGCAGGACCGCGTAGATCACAATACCGATCAAAATAACCAGGAACAAAAAGCTGGTGCCGCAGCGGGGATGGAACCGGGTGTGCCTGCGGATGTTTTCCACCGTCAATTCCTCGCCGGCCTCGTAGCAGGCGATGGTCTTGTGCTCGGCGCCGTGGTACTCAAACATCCGGTGCACCTCCTTCATGCGGGTGCAAAGGAACATATAGCTCAAAAAGATGGCCACCTTCAGCACGCTTTCCAAAATGACCCGGGGCCAGCGGCCCATCTCGATCACATGGCCCAGCAGCCCGGTGAGAAACGTAGGCAGAAAGGTGAAGAGAAAGATGGCCAAAATCACCCCCACAAAAGCCGAGCAGGTCATCAGCACATTCTGGAATGCGGGGCCGGTGTGCTCGTCCAGCCACTTGTCCAGCTTGGACTCCGACTCCTCCAGTTCTTCCTCATCCATCGACACTTCGGCCGAGTGCATCAGGCATTTGTATCCGGTGTACAGGTTGTCCACCATATTGCAAATGCCCCGCACCAGCGGGACCTTATTATACCAGTGGCTGTGCACCTCCTGCTCGGTCAGGTCGATGGTGCCGTCGGGGCGGCGCACCGCGCAGCACAGCTTTTTGGGGCCGCGCATCATGATGCCCTCCATCAGGGCCTGGCCGCCCACACTGGTGCGGAATTTTTCGGTGGGACGATTTTCCTGTTTCATAGTTACTCCTTGCGGCGCATAGCGCGTCAGCTGTTCGGTGTGCTGCCGGGCGCGGGCTGGCCGGGCAGCTCCAGCGGGTCATGCAGATGTTCCTGTCCCGCGTGATAGACCGGCAGCGTGACACTGACGGTGGTACCCTCGCCCAGTGTGCTCTGGATGTCCAGCGTGCCGCCCAGGGCTGTGACGATCTCATCCACCACCGCCAGGCCAATGCCCGACCCGCGCACCGCATTTTTGCCTTTGAAGAATTTCAACCGGACCTTGTCCAGGTCCTCGGGGGCGATGCCCTTGCCCTCATCCCGCACCGCCGCGGTGACGGTGGACGCCGTGCGGGAGAGCAGCAGGGTGACCGATCCGCCGGGGCGGGAATATTTGATGGCATTGTCCAAAATATTCACAAACACCTGCCGCAGCCGGGCCGGATCGGCCCAGACCGGGTAAGGTTCCGGGGGTTCCTCGTAGATCAGGCGCAGATTTTCCTTCTGCATGCGGGGTTCCACAAACAGGGCTGCGTCCGTGGCCTCGGCCACCAGGTCCAGCACCTGGCAGTCCAGCTTGACGCCGTTTTGCAGGCGGGAAAAATCCAAAAGATCCTCCACCATGGCATACAGGCGGTCGGTCTCGGCACTGATGATGGCCATGCCCCGCCGGGCGATTTCAGGGTCCCCGCCGCCCCGGGCGGTGATGGTCTCCACCCAGCCCTTGATGCTGGTCAGCGGGGTGCGCAGCTCATGGCTGACCGAGGAGATAAAGTCGTTTTTCATCCGCTCGGTCTCGGCCAGGGCCCCGGCCATCTGGTTGATGGTGGCGCACAGGCGGCCAATCTCATCGTTGTAGCGGTTGTCCGGCAGGCGGACGGTCAGGTCACCGGCGGCGATGCGGGTGGCCAGCGCTTCCACCCGGCCCAGCGGCAGCACGATGGACCGGATAAAGAACAGGCCGCTCCACAGCGCCACCCCCAGCACCACCGCCGCAATGCCCACCGAGATCAGGGTGAACTGCATCATCTGCCGGTCCACCAGCGTCAGGCTGGTGACCAGGCGCATGGCCGTGATGCCGTCGGCGGCATAGGGCACCAGCACAGTGATGGCCATCACCCGCTCGCCCCCTGAGGTGCGGAAGGTGGATATGCCCGACCCGCTGGCGCCGGTCATTGCCTCGTAAACGTCGGTACCGGCCATCAACTCCTGTGAGAAGGTGCCGCTGGCTGTTGTAAGCACCGCCCCCGAGGGGTCCAGCAGCATGAACTCGAACTTGTCCTTCTCATCAAACTGCTCCACTGTACGGCGCAGCGCCTGGCTGCGGCTGGCTGATACCTCGCTGGCCTCGCCGGCGCTGCCGGTGGCCCGCAGCTGGCCCTCAATGGTGGAAAAACGGCTGAGGATGGCCTGCTGTACCCCGCCGTACAGATCTTCGTAGGTGGAATACAGGAACAGCGCCTCGGCCAGGATCACCAGCACCATGGTGATCAGCAGCCCGCCGCGCAGCCAGCGCCGGGTGATGCTGCTGGTCATGCCGGTCGCTTTCTTTGCCATTTGCTGCGCCCCCCTGTGCGGAAAATCAAGCGTGAACAGGCGGAACCCCGGCTCAGGCGTTCCAGCGGTAGCCGTAACCCCAGACGGTCAGGATGTGCTGGGGGTTGCTGGGCTCGTCCTCCACCTTCATGCGCAGGCGGCGGATGTTCACATCCACAATCTTCACATCGCCGTAGTATCCCTTGCCCCAAACGCCCTCCAGGATCTTGTCCCGCACCAGGGCGGTGCCGGGATTTTTGAAGAACAGTTCCATGATCTGGAACTCCACCTGGGTCAGGTCGATGGGCTTGCCTGCCTTGTACAGCACGCGGCTCTTCTCATCCAGCACAAAAGGCCCGCTGACCAGCTGGTCCGGCTCGGTGGATTTGCCATCGGCAGCGTTGCGGTGCACCCGGCGGACCAGCGCCTCCACCCGGGCGATCAGCTCCGACACCGAGAAGGGCTTGGTGATATAATCGTCCGCACCGATGGACAGACCGCGGATCTTGTCCTGCTCCTGTCCCTTGGCCGACACAATGATGATGCCGATGTCCGGGTCATCCCGGCGGATGGTTTCACACAGTGAAAGTCCATCCATACCGGGCAGCATAATGTCCAACAGTGCCGCATCGCAGGGCTGGCCGACATGCAGCAATTCCAGGGCACGCTCGGCGGTGGGTGCCTCCAGCACCTCCCAGCCGGCCAGCTTCAGGTTCAGGGCCACCATCTCGCGGATGCCAGCCTCATCTTCCACAACCAGGATGCGTTTCATGTTGCTCTCCTTCCCGTCAATGGGGTTCCGGCACCGCCAGGTTCGGCCCACGCCGGGCCGCCCGCCTAGCGGGGCCGCATTCTTATGGGGTGGTTGTCCTCTGCAAAATGTCCGGGCCAAAGGGAACCGTGCCGGGCTCTTTGCCGCCGCCCTCTATTCAAACAGGACCACGCCGGTCTGCAATGCGCTCACATCCAGGCCGCGGTAGTGGTTCACTTCCCGAAATTGCAGCTGCTGGCTGCCGATGGTCGCCACCCGCACATAGCCTTCGCCGCCGGCGTCGGCCGGGTCAACGATGCGCAGCTCACAGTAAAGGCGGGTGCTGGTCTCATTGCAGATGATCCAGCCGGTGCCGCTCGCATTGGACCGCACCGACACATGCCCCCGCATCGAGTCCGGCAGCGGCAGGAAGAACCGGTATTCGGCGTCATAGATGCCAAAGCAGGCATTGCCGCCCTCCGGTGTGGAGTAGTCCTGCCACAGCAGGAATTTGAGGCGGCTGTCCATAGGTTTGGTCAGGATGCCGCCGTCATCCAGCTCCATGGGGATATCGATGGTCCCGTTGCCGTCAATGTCGGTGCTGATCAGCGCCGGGTCGTAGCGCAGCGTGCTTCTGCGCAGCGTACTGGCGCTGACGCCCTCGGGGTAGTAGGTGCCCAGAAAACCGGTCTCGCTGTCATAGGTGATGATGCTGGTGGCCAGGCTGTTGCGGGCTGCGCTGGTCCAGCCGTCCATCACCAGCCAGGGTTCGCCCTCGGCATTGGTGCTGGCGTGCAGCGCCGCACAGCCGGAGTAATCCCCCTCGCCCACGTTCAGCGTCTGGGCCGAGCGGAAGCCATCGGGGGTGTTGGTCAGCAGATTCAGGGTAACGCCGCCGTTCTCCACCTCGGTGGGCAGGGCCAAAACCAGATCCTGCGTTTCGTCCGAGCCGGTCACGTCGGCCAGCAGCATCTGGGTGTACTGCTGGCTCAGGATCTGCTGCAACGCATTGTCGCTGTACAGATACACCACCAGGAAGCGGTCCCCCTGGGCACTGGTGTAGCCCACCAGCAGCTGTGTCGAGTCAGCGTCCCGCAGATGGGCGGTGGTGATGATCTCCACCTCGCTGGAAAGCCCCTCCACCGTCTGGGTCACCTGCCAGTCGGTGCCGTCCGGCTCCAGAATGGCCAGGCAGACGTTGGGGCTGGTGTCGCTGGTGTACAGCACGGCGGCCTCGTTTTCGCCGTCGCCGTCCCAATCACCGAAGAGGAAGGGGGATAAA
Organism: uncultured Gemmiger sp.; assembly: GCA_944388145.1. Lineage (GTDB taxonomy): Bacteria > Bacillota > Clostridia > Oscillospirales > Ruminococcaceae > Gemmiger. Next base: position 216,337 of record CALXHQ010000002.1, read on the forward strand.
AACTCGCCCCGGGTGGGGTAGCGCAGTGTAGCGGTAACCCCCAGGTATCGGTTCAGCGCCCCCTGTACCGCGCCGGTCTGGCCGGAAAGCTGCGGGGCGCGCAGCAGCGTTTCCACGTCCGACGCCAACGGTGAGGCCGAACATCCCGCCAGCAGGCAGGCCGCCAGCAGCAGGGCAATCTGCTTGACAAAGCGCATGGCGGGCCTCCTTTTAGAATGTGCGGGGTGGCGGCGGACAACCTGCGGAACTCAGCCGCGGACTGTTTATCGGGTGTACCTGGGCAATCCAAAGTGCCGGGCATTTCGCCAAGAAGGGCGGCCGCAAGGTGCAAAGCCGCGGAAATACCCGGTATCTTTCCATCAGACGCCCTTTTTTGCAAAACAGGACAGCAGCAGAGGGCGTTCAAACACCCTCTAGTATACCACAATCACCCCAGTACCGCAACGCCAAGCAGCATGGTCAGGCAGCCCGCGGCAGCCCCGGCAGCTCCGGCTCGGCCGCCCCTCAGGGCCTGGGGCAGCAGCTCAGCCAGGGCCACCCAAAGCATGACGCCGGCCACCATTGCCACCGTGCCATTCAAAAGCCCCGGCGTCAGCACACCGCGCAAAAGCGCCCAGGCCAGCAGCGCGCCCAGCGGCTCTGCCAGGCCGGAGGCCAGCGCCGCGCCCACCGCCTGCCAGCGTTTGCCGGTGGCCCAGGCCAGCGGCGCCGCAATAGCCAGCCCCTCCGGGATATTGTGCAGCGCCACGGCCAGGGCAGTGCGCCGGCCCAGGGCCGGGTCCGCCGCGCCGGAAAACAGCGTCAGTACGCCTTCCGGCAGGTTGTGCAGCACCAGCGCCGCCCCCACCGCCAGCCCGGCCCGCAGCACCGCCGTGCGCCCGGCGTCCCCCCGGCAAAGCTTTGCCAGGGCTGCGTCCTCCGGCAGCAGACGGGCCAGCAGCGCCGCAATCACCGCGCCCGCCGCCATCAGGCTGACCGCCGCCGCGCCCGCCCCCGCCGGCGGCATCCGGCCGCCGTAAAAGGCCAGCGCCTCCGGCGCCAGGTCTGCCAGGCTGATGGCCAGCATAACGCCGCCGGCAAACCCCATGCAGGCGTCCAGCGCCTGCCGTGACGGCCGCACCGCCGCGGCCAGCACCCCGCCCAGCCCGGTGGACAGCCCCGCAACAACAGTGTAGAAAAATGGCGACGGAACCATATGCGCCCCTCCCCTGCCTCTGTAAATTCTGCGCAGCGAACAAAACGCCCGCCGCACAGAAAAACCTATGCGGCGGACGGGGGCTTGTATGCGGTTTTGGAAGGGATGGGCCGTCAGACCATGGGAATGCAAATGCGGTTCAGCTTGACCTGGCAGACATCCTCCGTCAGGATCAGCTCGGCGGTTTTTTCCCAGCTGTTCTGCAAAAAGGCGTCCAGTGCGGCGTCGCCCTCATAGCCGTCCATCGCGCCCCAGCTGCCGGAGGCCTGGTAGGTACCGCTGGCAAAATCGGCCCCCTGCTCCACCAGCGGATCTTTGACCGAGGCTTTCCATTCGGCCTGCTGCTCCTCGCTCCAGGCTTCCGCCAGCGGCTGGGCACTGTGCCAGGCCAGGTAGTTTTCACTCAGGATACTTTCCTGCGGCACCTCGATGCGGTACGACACACCGCCCAGCGCCGCGCCGCGCATGGCCGGGCGGTAGCTCTCGGCCGGGGCGCCCATGGCGGCCTCCATGTTGGCCTGCAGCGTTTCGCGGTCGGCGGCGGCAACATAAGCGTTGACCGAGGTCAACGCACCGTCTGTGTTGAACCAGAGGATCACCTCGCTGGCGTCCACGCCGAACAGGGTGCCGCTGTCCATGCGGACGCTGGGCTGGTATCCGTCCGCGCCGGGGTCGGCAGTGAAATCGGCGCCCTGCTCCTCCAGCGCGGCCACGGTCTGGTCATAGCCATTCGCCCAGGGGAACTCCGGCGCGGCGATGTCCTGTTCCGCCGGGGCCGCGGCGCAAGCAGTCAGCATCAGCGCCGCCGCGATGGCCGCCATGGTATTGTGTATTCCTTTCATTCAGGTTCCCTCCTCCGTCTGGGTCAGGTGTCAAGCTGCCGGGCTGTTTGCCGCCAGGTTCAAAAATTGCTCCTCTATACACAGCATAGCAGTATCGCTGTTTTTTTCAATGAGCCGCATTATTTTTTGTCGGTTATGCCAGTTTCGGAGGTCTGTTTTCATCATTTTGCCTGTTTTTCCCGGTTCCCTGCCGACGGGCAGTTCTCCTTCCAGGCAGCACAGGGCCGTGCCCCGCGCCAAACGGCGCAGGGCACGGCCCTGTGGGATCTTATTCAGATTTTGCAGTCAGCAGCCGCACCGCGCGGCTGGTACCCAGGCGGTCGGCGCCCAGGTCAAGGAACGTTTCCATGTCCTCCACCGTGGAGATGCCGCCGGCAGCCTTGATCTTGCAGCGGCCGCGGACGCACCGGGCAAACAGCTCCACGTCGTGGAAGGTGGCCCCGCCGGTGGAAAAGCCGGTGCTGGTCTTGATAAAGTCGGCACCGGCCTCGGGCACGATGTCGCACATGATCTCCTTCTCCTCGTCGGTGAGCAGGCAGGTTTCAATGATAACCTTGAGCACCTTGTCCCCCACCGCGGCCTTGACCGCAGCGATGTCGGCGCGCACGTCGTCGTACTGTTTGTTCTTCAGCCAGCCGATATTGATGACCATGTCCACCTCGGCCGCGCCGTTTTTCACGGCGGTCTTTGCCTCAAAGGCCTTGCTCTTGGTGTCCATGGCGCCCAGGGGGAACCCCACCACGCAGCACACCGGCACCCGCCCCTGCAAATATTCCACCGCCTGGCGCACATAGCAGGTGTTGATGCAGATGGAGGCAGTATGGTACTGCATCGCTTCATCGCACAGCTTCTGCACCTGGGGCCAGGTGGCCTCGGGCTTCAGCAGGGTGTGGTCCACCTTGGACAAAATTTCTTCTTTTGTGTAATGACTCATCGGAACTCCGCTCCTTTCTTGCAGTGACGGCAAATGCGTGCCTGGCCCATGCTGCAGGCCGCCAGCACCAAACCTGTCAGCGCGGTTGCCAGCGCCACCAGGCCCAGCACCAGGCCGGCCACGCGCAGGCCGCCGCCGGGGATCTTTTTGGGATACATGGGAACAGCCTCCTCTCAGTGCTTTTTAAAGGTGAACAGCTTGGAAAACACATAGTTGGAGAGAATGACAATCACCTGGCTGAACAGTTTGACCCCCATAGCCCACAGTTTGGAGGGGCCCATGGCGTCTGCCGCGGCCGTATCCACCGCAAAACCGATGGCCGGCCCCACCAGCTGCACGCCGATGGTGATGATGACCTGGTCCATCACCAATGTCAGCAGCCGGAACAGGACAAACTGGCCAAACTCCTTCACTGCCGCTCTGCCGTGGTTCTGGCTGCGGAACACGAAGGTCCGGTTGGTCCAGTAGGCGAACAGGATGCAGATGATATTGTCGATGATGTTGCCCACACCGGAGGCAAACCCGGTGCCGAAAGCCGCCTGAAAGACGGCGAACACCACCAGGTTGAGCAGCGTGGCCAGGCCGCCAAAAAACAGGTAGGCCAGCTGCTCGTAATATTTTGTGATGAATTTCTTGATCGTTTCCATGTGTTTTTGTCCGGCCGGGCTTTGCCCGGGAAAATGATGCAAAAAGGGCCTGCCTGGCAATCAGGCAGGCCCCTTTTTACGGGTTAGGATGGGGATGCGGCGGCAAAACCCGCCGCAGGGCAAAGCCGAAGCTTATTCAGCGTCGCCCTCAGCCTCGTCATTCAGGCAAGCTTTCATGGACAGGCTGATGCGCTTGCGGTCAAAGTCCACGTCGATCAGCTTGACCTTGACCTCGTCGCCAACCTTCAGCACATCGCTGACCTTGTTGACGCGCTCGTTCGAAATCTCGCTGATATGGACCAGGCCGTCAACACCGGGCAGGATGCGGACAAAAGCGCCGAACTTGGTGATGGAGACAACCGGGGCAACAAACTCGCTGCCGATGGGATACTCGGTCTTGAGCTTCTCCCAGGGGTTGTCCTCTTCCTTCTTGTAGCCCAGAGAAACCTTCTGGTTCTCGGGGTCGTAGCTCTTCACATACACCTCAATGGTATCGCCCACATTGACGACCTCAGAGGGATGCTTGATGTTGTTCCAGCTCAGCTCGCTGATGTGGCACAGGCCGTCCACACCGCCGATATCCACGAAAGCGCCGTAGCTGGTCAGGCTCTTGACCACGCCGGTGTACTTCTTGCCAACCTCAACATTGGCCCAGAACTCCTCACGCTTGACCTTGTTCTCCTCGGCAGTCACCTTGTTGATGCTGCCAACGATCTTGCGGCCGGCGCACTCGGTGATATACAGGCGCACATGCTTGCCAACCAGCTTGGTGTAGTCCTCATCGCGGCGCATGGTAGCCTGGCTGCGGGGAACAAAGACACGCACGCCCTTGACATTGACGACAACGCCGCCCTTGTTGGCTTCCATAACGTCGCCTTCCATGATGGTGCCGTTCTCGCAAGCCTCAGACACGTCCTTCATGCCCTTCTGGGCCTCAAAGCGGACGCGGGACAGGGTGTCAACGCCCTCCTGGTCGTTGGTCTTGACCACAACCAGGTCCAGCTCGTCGCCCACCTTGACCAGATCTTCCATCTTGGCGTTGGGGTCACGGGTCATCTCGTTGAGCTTGACCACGCCGGTGTGCTTGGAGCCGTCCACGCCGACCGTGCACTCGGTGGGGCTGACGCTGATGACCTTGCCCTTGACGATTTTACCAGCAAACAGGGGCTTTGCATCGGATGCCTCCAGCATCTCGGCAAAGCTCATGTCGTCACGAATTTCTTCACTCATACAGTTAAGTACCTCCTCAATTATAGACGAAGGCGTCGAAGCCCCGGCTGTCACACCCACCACCCTGGCACCTTTCAGCCAGTTCCGGTCCAGCTCGGCGGCTGTCTCGATACTGACGGCATCACAGTGCCTGGCGGCGACCTGCAGCAGCTTTTGGGTGTTGGAAGAATGATGACCGCCAATGACGACCATGTGGTCGCATTTTTGGCTGAGGTCTTCCGCTTCCTGCTGCCTCGCCCACGTTGCATTACATATTGTATCAAATATTTTGGGATTTGTACACCATTTTTTTAGAAAAGCCTTGCATGCTTCCCAGCTTTCCACCCGGAAGGTGGTTTGGGCCACAACATAAATGGATTTTTGTGGCATTCTATTCTTTGCCCAGTTCTGCAGCTCCTCCAGGCCGGAAAAAACCACCACAGGACCCGTCGCATGGCCTACAATTCCCTCTACTTCGGGATGGGTGCGGTCGCCCGCCACCAGTAACGTGGCGCCGTTTCTGCCCGCCTCAGCGGCAATCTTATGGATTTTTGCAACAAAGGGGCAGGTTGCATCGTGATACGCCAGGCCCCGTGTGCGGATTTTTTCATACACATTCTCAGGGACGCCGTGGCTGCGGATAACCACCTCGCAACCGTCGGGCACCTGCTCCACCGTGTCACAGGTGACGGCCCCCTTGGCCTGCAGGTCGGCCACCACCTGGGGGTTGTGGATCAGCGGTCCCAGTGTTGCCACCCGGCGGCCCTGGGCCAGCAGATCATAAGTCAGTTTGACGGCCCGGTCCACGCCGAAGCAAAAACCGGCCGTTTTGGCAAGATGGATCTCCATTGTGGGTTCCTCCATAGTATGGGATGCGCCGTGCGGGTCAGGCGCCGCCCTCAGGGTCGGCCCCGCCGGAAACGTCCACCTTGGGCAGTTCCATCTTGGGCAGCTCCACGGCGGCACGGGCGGGTTCCGCCGGCTGAACAGTCTGCCCGGCGGGCTTTTCTGTTCCGCGGGCATTCAGCTCTTCCAGCGTGGGCGAATCGGGGAAGCGGTGTTCGGTATACAAGGCATCCCAACTGTCGCTCAGACGCTTTTTCAGCACGCGGATCTGGGCGATGGAACGGCGCGGATCCTCGATGTGCAGGTCCTCGGCGGGGATATGGGGCCCAAAGCAGACACGCACCCGGCAGAAGGGGCGCATCCGCCCGCTTTTGGTGTGGTAAATAATACGGCAGGGGATCATGTCGGCCCCGGCGGCGCTGGCCACCACGAAGGCGCCGCTCTTGATCTTGCCGGTGCGGCCGTTCTTGGTGCGGGTCCCCTCGGCAAAGATCAGCATGCCGTGGCCCTTTTCCACCTGGGCGGTCACCTTTTCCAGCGCCTTGGTGTCCGCCTTGCCGCGGGCGATGGGCACCGCGCCCAGGATGCCCAAAAACCAGCCGATGACCGGGTTTTTGAACAGCTCTTCCTTGGCGATGATGCAGACCCGCTTCCAGCTGAAAATGCTGATGCAGATGAACACGGGGTCGATATCTGAGATGTGGTTGGACGCCACCACATAGCCGCGGCCGGCCTCGTCCCCGATCAGATATTCCCGCCCGGTCACTTCAATGCGCCACACAAGATGCCACAGCAGCCAGGCGATCGGCAGAATAACCCAGTACAGTACCATAGTTGTTTCCTCGCTTTATTACTCTTTTACTTCCCCGGCAACCAAAGTATGCCGGCCGGTTTCTATTTGGTCCGGCCATGCCCGCCCCTGCCAGAGGGCGGGCCGCCGGTTGGTCCTGCAATTGGTCAGCCGTTCTGCCGGGTCCTGTCCAGAATCACCTGCTTCAGTGCGGCAAAGCTCTGCTCAATGTCCAGCTCGCTGGTGTCCACCAGCACTGCATCCTCCGCCCGGCGCAGGGGGGCAGCGGCCCGGTGGATGTCCTGGTCGTCCCTGCGGCGGATGTCCGCCAGCACGGTGTCATAGTCGGCAGGCTGGCCCTTGGCCGCCAGCTCGGCGTAGCGGCGCTGCGCACGGGCCTCCGGGCTGGCGGTCAAAAAGATCTTGACAGTGGCGTCCGGCAATACCACCGTGCCGATATCCCGGCCGTCCATCAGCACGTCCCGGCTTTTGGCCAGGCTGCGCTGGGTGTCCAGCAGGAAAGCCCGCACGGCGGGGTTTGCCCCCACGGCGGAGGCTGCCATGCCCACCTGCTCGGCGCGGATGGCATCGGACACATCCTCGCCGTTGAGCAGCACATGCTGCACGCCGTCCTGCAGACGGATGTCCAGATGCACCTCGGGCAGCAGGGCCTCGACGGCGGCGTTGTCAGCCGGGTCCTTGCCGGCGCGCAGGGCGTACAGGCCCACCGCGCGGTACATGGCGCCGGTGTCCACATAGGTATAGCCCAGCTCGGCGGCCAACCGCCGCGCCATGCTGGATTTGCCGGCCCCGGAGGGCCCGTCGATGGCAACAGAGATCATGAAAATTGCTCCTTTTGTGATGAAAATTGGGGTTGGCGGTTCTATTTTGCGGGAGGATGCCCGAGGTGGGGGAGAAATAAACGGCAGACTGACAGGCCGTTTTTTCTCAGCCCGGCGGGGATTCTGGTTTCGATTTTAGCGGCAGGGTGCCGGGGGCGTTTTTTCTCAGCCTGGCGGGGTTTCTGGTTTCTTTTATACCGGCAGACTGCCGGTAGCATTCTTCTTTCATCACTGAAAGAAGAATCAAGAAAGGTGCCACCGGTTTCGAGGCGGTGGACGCACGAGCAAAGGGCCTTGCCCTTTGCAATCCTGCCTGCGATAAACGGCAGCCGCCCCGCCAACAGGTGGTGCCCGGCCCTACCCTGCGGGCCGGGGGATCGTTTTACTCCCCCCGTAGCGCCTGCCGGCAGGTACATGGCAGAATTTGTAACATTTGCTCACCGTTTGGTTTCTCCTGCGGTTGCCGGCAGGAACGCTCTGCACGGGCAGCCTTGAACCTGCCGGCAAGGCAGCGGGGGCGAGAATACGTTTCCTCGGCCCGCAGGGTAGGGCCGAGCGCATCCCGGTGGTGGGGTGGCTGCCGTCAATCTTGGGCGGGAGTCTTGAGGGCAAGGCCCTCAAGCCGGCGTCCACCGCTTCGGAACGGTGGCTCCTTTCTCGGTTCCTCTTTCGGGGACGAAAGAGGAACGCCTCCCGCCGTGCAACGGTAAAAGTAAAACCCGCAACGCTATCGGGCCGGGAAAATGCCCCAACGGCAGCCTGCCGTTTATACCCCCCGGGCCGCCGCCTGCGCCGTGGCCCAGGCGATCTGCAGGTTGTAGCCGCCGGTGCGGGCGTCCACGTCCAGCACCTCGCCGGCAAAGTACAGCCCGGGGCAGAGTTTGCTCTGCATGGTTTTGGGGTCCACCTGGCTGCAGGCCACGCCGCCCGCGGTAATAACCGCGTGCTGCAAATCTCCCAGCCCGCTGATGGGCACCTGCCAGTGCTTGCACAGTGTGACCAGCGCCTGCTTTTGCTCCCGGGTGATCTGGGCGGCGCGGGTGGCGGGGTCAATACCCCACTTTTCCACCGCCACCGGCCGCATCGACCGGGGCAGCAGCTTTTCCAGCGCGCCCTGGGCGCTGTGCCCGCCCAATGCGGCGAAATCCCGCGTCAGGCGGTCGTACAGTGTTTTTTCCTCCAGAGCGGGCTTCAGGTCGAACTCGCAGACATAATCATGCCTGGCAAAGTCCTCGATCCAGGTGGAGGCGGACAGCACCAGCGGCCCCGACAGGCCAAAATGGGTGAACAGCGCCTCGCCCTGCTCGTGGAACACCGGGCGGCCGTCCTCCAGCAGCGTCAGCGCCACGTTTCGCAGCGAAAGCCCCATCATCCTCCGGCAGGCCAGGTCGGGGGAAACCAGGCTGCACAGGCTGGGCTGGGGCTGCGTGACCGTGTGTCCCGCCTGCCGGGCCAGCCTGTAACCGCTGCCATCGCTGCCGGTGCTGGGGTAGCTCTCGCCGCCGGTGGCCACCAGCACCGCCCCTGCCCGCAGTTCCCGGCCGTCGGCGGTACGCACGCCCATGCAGCGGCCGTCCTCAATCAGCAGCTTTTTGGCGGAGCCGTGCAGCAGTTCCGCGCCTGCGGCATAGCGGCGCAGTGCCTCCAGCACGTCGGCGGCGCGGTCACTCCGGGGAAAGACCCGCCGCCCCCGCTCGGTTTTTAGCGGTACGCCCAGGCGCTCGAACAGCTCCATCGCCGCGGCGGGCGGAAAGGCGTACAGCGCCGAGTACAAAAACCGCGGGTTGTGCCGCACCATCGTCAAAAATGTGGGCACATCGCAGTTGTTGGTCAGGTTGCAGCGCCCCTTGCCGGTGATCAAAATTTTCTGGCCGGGGCCTTTGGGGTTGTGCTCCAGCAGCGCCACCCGGGCGCCCCGCTCGCAGGCGGCGCCCGCGGCCATCAGCCCGGCGGCGCCTGCGCCCACAATCAGCAGGTCAGGCATCGGCATGGCGGACCCTCCTTCCGGTCAGAACCCCCACCGCCGCAAACAGGATCAGCAGCGGATGCACCGTTGCCAGGTACATCGTGGAGGTCCCGATGCCAAAGCTGGACACCTCCACAAAAGCGATCATCGCGCAGCGCAGTGCCGCCATGAACAGCAGCACCCACAACATCGCCCAGGGCAGGACGGCCCCGGAACAGCGACTTTTGAATACGACGGGGATATTTTTTAGATTCAAATACAATGTGTATAAAAATGCCAGCGGCAGCAGCGCGGCGTAGACATACCGGATGCCCTCCAGCACGCCGAAGGCCATCTTCTGCCAGGGGCTGTAATAGGGGGTATCCTTGCCGGCCTCGGCGGCGCCGTTGACCGGGCAGTTGAGGTAACCGGTCCAGGCGGCAAAGTCCTCCTCGGTGCCGATGGAGCGCAGCGTCTCATACGGGGCGCAGTCCTGAAAGGTCAGCGCCCAGACAGCGCCCCGGGCGCTCTCGGCCAATACCGGCAGCACATATTCGCCCCGGATGGGCGGGGTGGTGCTGCTGCGCTGCCCGGTCCAGCTGGGCAGTGTGCCGTCATCACACAGGGCGTTGATGCGGTCGGCCACGCCCTGCCAGTAGGCTTCGGCCCCGGCGGCGGTGTCGTAGATGCCCTCATACTGGGCGGCGCGGCGGATGGCCCAGTAGAAGCTGCCCACCCGGTAGTCGTCCAGTTCCGGGTCGCGGAAGTCGTTTTGCAGCTGGGGGTCCTCCTCCAGCCAGTATTCCAACGGCTGCAGTTCGGGTACCTGCTCGTACAGCAGTTCCCGGGTGCCTTTGGTCACACCCACCAGCGGGGTAAAGCCCTCCGGCGCGGCCACACGGTACATGGCGCCCATGGCGTCGGCAAAGCTGCCGCCGGAAAAGTCCGACAGGGCAAACACGCCGTAGTGCTGCCAGTTCAGCCCGCAGAAAGCCAGGATGCCCGCGGCCAGCATGGCAAAGGGCCAGGCCAGCGCTCCCAGACGGGCGGGGCAGCGCCGGCGCAGTGCCAGCCAGGCCAGCGCCACGGTGGCAAGGGCGGCAAAAGGCAGCAGGAACAGCCCGGCGTCCTCCCGGTCCAGGTATCCGGCGGTCAGCCCGCCGCCGGCGGCCAGCAGCCAGGGCCAAAGGCGGGCGTCCGGGGCGAAAAGCGCCCGCAGCACCGCGCCGCAGAAACCCGCGAAGCAGACAAGGCAGAGCGCCGGGAAGATATTGTCCCGGTAGACGCGCAGCGTGTAGGCCGCGCTGGCCGCCGGGTTGAAGGCCAGCACCGCGAACAGCGCCAGCCGCGCCCAGCTACCCCAGCCCGCCCTGCGCAGCCAGGGCAAAAACGCCTGGGCCGCCAGCAGCGACGCCGCGCACCACAGCGCCTGACCGGAGATCAGGTAGGGCAGGTGCAGCGCATGGAGCGCCGCCAGCCACACCGCGAAGAACATGCTTTTGGACAGGGTCAGGTAGTCGTAAGCCCCCAGCCAGTCCCCGGCCGAGATGGCGTTGGCGGCGCGGAACATCAGCTCATCGTCCAGCGGCGCGCCGCCCACCCAGATGTAGGCCATCTGGAAGGAGGCCAGCACCAGCTTGACGGCCACAATGCCCGCCACGCACAGCCAGAAGCCGCGGGCAGACAGCGCCGGGATGCGGGATTTTGCATTGGACATGGCGGGGACCCCCTTTCTTTGGAATCAGGAATTTGGAATTTTGGAGAGGCGGGCGTTCACGTCCGCCGAGGGACGTAAATCCTGCCGCCAGTATCCCGGAACGATGCGAGCATCGTTCCCTACGGGGCCTGACGGCAGGCGCGATGCAAACCGCGCACCGGAAACCTACCGGCAAAACGGCGGGGGCGACAAAACGTTCCCTCGGCCCGCAAGGTAGGGCCGAGGCCTCCCGGTAAAGGGGTGCCTGCCGTTCCCCGTCCCGCCCAATCCGTCATTTCTGTATCTTCTCCACGCTCTCAATCAGATACTTCTGCTTCTTGAAGATCAGGTCCACCAGAAGCGACAGATACTTGACCACCATGGCCAGCACCGCAAACACACCGGCAAACCCGACGGTCAGCACAAACATTGTGGTGGTCCAGCCCGCCACCGGGTGCCCGGTGCAGAACACCACCACCGTGTAGATCAGCTCCACCAGGGCCAGCGCCATCATCACCAGCGCGATGCCAACGCTGACCTTAAAGCCCGCGTTGGTGTACAGCGCCAGACTGTCCGCGGCCAGGCTGAACCGCCCGGCGGCTTTGTCCCGGATCTGGCCGGAAAAGGTCAGGTCGGCCATCTTCAGGCCGGAGGCCGCGTAGGCGGCCTTGCGGTAGGGCAGGTGCTCGCTGGAGGCGTGCACCCGGTTGACGGCCCGGCGGGTCACCAGCCGGAAAGCATCGGTGCGCAGCGCGTAGGCCGAGTGAGAATTGGCGTTGAACACGCCGTAAAACAGCCTGCTGCTGCCCTTGACCCGGTCGGGGCAGACCGACACAATGTCATTGCCGGCCAGCGCCGTCTGGTAGGCGGCAAAAATCATCTCCGGCGGGTAGGGGGTGTCGGTGGTGTCAAACTCATAGACATAGTCGCCAATGGCGGCATCCAGGCCCGCGTTCATGCAGGGCTCCAACTTCTGGTACAGGCTCATGTGCAAAAAGGTCAGCGGCTTGTCCAGGTCTTTGGCCCAGTCCCGCAGGCTGGGCACGGTGTCATCGGTGCAGGCGTCGTCCACCGCCACCAGCTCATACTGTTCAAAGTGGGCGTCCAGCTGCGCTTTCAGCATCTGGAAAAACGGCACGGCGCGCGCCCCGTCGTTGTGCAGATAAACCACTGCCGAGATAAAATTCTTTTCTTTATTGGTTGTCATTGGGCCAGCACCTCATCCAAATCGTATACGGTATTGATCTTGCCGGACAGCACGCTGACAAAGTCCGGGCCGGAGGCCATCTTCCGCACCACGGTGGGGCGGGAGTCATCGATCTCGCTGGCCTTCAGGATCGGCTTCATGCTGAACAGGCTGCCCTTGTAGGCAAAGCCATACTCTTCCCGCAGGTACTTGCGGGCCAGCTGTCCCATGTAGGGCCAGGCACTTTTGGGTTTGGCCGGGCATTCATTGCAGTTGTACAGGCTGCCGGGGCGGCAGCGGCCGCCGCTCTGCTCCTGGCAGGGGAAGGTGGCCACCGTGTCGTAGCTGGTCTCGTGGGGGGTGAAGGTCACGCTGGTCAGGCTGTGCAGCCCCGTCTGGCCGAAGGGCATCAGGCTGAAAAAGGGGCCGTCCATCACGGTGATGCCGGTGTTGTACAGCCGCTTGTCCACCTCGCACAGGATGATCTCGCACAGCTCGTACTTGATCTTGAACGGCTCAAATCCCGCCAGGGCGTGGATATCGTTGACGCCCGCGTAGGTGGCGTTCAGCACAAAAGGCGCCTCGGCTGCGTCGCCGCCGGCGGTGACGCGCCAGGTGTCGGGACCGCGCTCGATTTTTTCCACCGTGCGGCCGCAGCGGATTTCGACCGTGGGGCAGTTTGCCAGCTCCTTCAAAAACCAGTCCCGCAGCACATGGGCGTCGTAGGTGTACTCGGTGGTCAGGAAAGCGCCGTCGCACAGGCCGTGGTTGAAATATTTTTCCGGCGGCACATCGTCGCACCGGATGCCCGCCGCCCGGCAGAAGCGCCGGAACTCGGCGGCGTTTGTCCAGGAAAAGTGGGCGCTGGTGGCGTAGATCTGGTCGAAATCGGTGCGCAGACAGAAGCCGTAATCCTTGCAGAACCGCTCAAAATAGTGGGCGCTCTTGATGGCGGTGGAGTAGCTGCGGGGATAGTGGTATCCCATGTGGACGCGGGCCTGGTTGATGTAGGTGGCCCGCATGAAGGGCTCGGCGTCCCGCTCCAGCACCAGCACCCGCTGGCCCCGCCGCCCGCTTTGCAGCGCCGCATACAGGCCGTACAGCCCGGCACCGATGATGATTTTGTCGTACATGTCAGTCCTCATATTAAATCATTTCCGAATTCGTGTAACAATTAAAGAAGCGGCCTGTTTCAATGTATCACCAATAAGGGCAAATGCCATAAACACGAAAGGACAGAACCAGACAAAACCACAGTGGACTTCATGGACAAATGTGTGTGGTTTTGCTAAAACGAACCAAGACAAAGGAGCAAAAACCGAAATCACTGTTGCTGATGCCAATGCAAGCCAAGAATTGTCTATCATGAATCCCTTTTCTAAATATCGGCGGCAAAGCAGGGATAGAAGCAGATACCCCACAATGCAAACCGTACAAGCGCCTATGATTTGGAGCATGGTAATCCGGATGCTACCAATGGAAATGCAAGGCTTATTCATCATCCATTTCAAGACCAATGTATAGCTGGCATTTGCACTCTCTAACAAACTAGCATCCGTCGTATCCGTCGTACCCAGGATTCGCTCTTCCAAATTTTGATAGGTAAATGCAATTGCATCCTGCCAGCCAAATTGAATGATAAGCAGCAAAAGTTTGATAGCAAAAGTCGTCACAAACGAAGCAACCGCACCGGCAATTGTGGCTCCAAAGCATCGCACCCAGTCAATGAGCTTTTTGCGTTCCGCAATAAGCCAGTAAACCAGTGGTACCGTCATTGCAATCATAACCGATGTGACAAATTCAAAGTAAAACAACTGTTTTACCAAGCAGGTCACAAAAGCAGTCAATGCCAGTTTTTTACATATTTGCTTCGAAGTATCGCAGCAGAATTTTCTGGAGCGCACTAAACAAGTCATAATAGCCATAGGTAAGAACAAGTTGCCTGCACACCAATACAAATTTGTCCCGTACATGGTAAAAATGGGACAGGCAACTGCGGCAATAACCGAAATGATAAGCGGAAGGATTGCCGAAGTGTTCAACCCGATCCAATACAAAATTACGCCAAGCATCCCTGCCGTCCATACACAGCAAATAAACTTCAGCAATGTTATCAATGCTTTGTTACTGATTGGCAGAATAGCATTTAGCAGTCTGTAAAAATGACCATGGATACAAATATTGCTGATATATTGTGCAAAGTCTTCCTGTGGGAACGAGCGTCCCTCAACAAAAGCATTTTCCAAAACACCTATTGTGTCAGAATATCCCAATTGGTTCAACATAGGAGGTGTAATGATTTGAATAAATAAAGAGCCGCCATAATTATCTTGATACATCAAATCAGAAATCATAATTCCCTGGGACCAATCGTCAAAATGGTCAACCGCATCCATACTGAAATTCAGTGGCCAGTTAAACCATAAACCACCCAGAAGAATAATCGCGCTCAACAGTGATAGCAAAAATGTCGCGTTCTTTTTCACTTTCATCTGCATTCCGTCCCCCTCATTTTGCCACTTTCACGGATTATACTTTCCCGCCAGCGTGGCAAGCAGCACTTTCATCAGCTCGCTGTTGCCCTTGAAGCCGCTGATCTTGGTGGGGGTGGCGCCGGTGGCCGGGTAGGCACGGGTTACCGGCACCTCGCAGGCTTTCAGGCCCAGCTGGGTGGCGCGCACGCTCAGGTAGGCCAGCAGCTCATAGCCCACAAACACGTCCCGCAGCGGCTGCACTTCCGGGTGGGTCAGGTACTCGCGGCTGTACGCGCGGTAGGCGTTGGTGGTGTCGGTGAACCACTGATGCGCCGCCAGGCTGATGATGGGCGCGTGGATCAGCCGCACCGCCAGGTAGCGGGATTTGGGCGTGTTGATGGCGTGGCCGCCCTTGACAAAGCGGCTGCCCTGCACCAGGTCGTAGCCCTCTTTCAGCTTGGCGATGAACTTGGGCACGTCCTCGATGGAATCCTTGTTGTTGCCGTCCACCGTCAGCACGCCCCGGTAGCCGCGGCCCAGGGCAAAGTGGATGCCCATGCGCAGCTGGGCGCCCTGTTTGCCGGGGCCGGTCTTGGTCAGCAGCGTGTTGACGCCGTACAGTTCCAGCGTTTCCGGCTTCATGCTGCCGTCGGTGGAACCGCCGTCGCAGAGGATAATGTCGCAGACCTTGTCAATCCCCGCCCGCTGGGCGCGGCCCAGCTCGGTCAGGATGCGGGCGCCCTCGTTGATGACGGGGATCAGCAGACAGTAGCGGGCGTGGCGGGGGGCCAGCTCGCAGATTTCATAGTCCGGCACGCCGGACACGTTTTTGACAGAAGCGGTCGTCATGCAAACACCTCCGCAATCTCGTCGATGGCGCGGCGCACATTGTCCAGGCTGGTGCGGCCCATCTCGATGGAAACAAAGCCCCGGTAGCCCACCGCCTTGAGCATGGCGGCCAGCTCGACGTGTTCGGGGCGGCGGCGGACAGGCGCCAGACCCGGCTCGCTGATGTGCACATGGCTGACCAGCGGCAGGTCGGTGATAAAGTCCCGCAGCCGTTCGCCGTTGGCCAGGATGGTGGACAGGTCCAGATTGACCGCCAGGCCGGGGTTGTCCAGCCGGCGCACCAGCGCGAAGGCGTCGGCGGTGCGGGTCAGATAGTTGGTGTAGACGGCCGGGTTGGCCTCGATGGCCAGCACCACGCCGTAGCGGGCGGCCATGTTGCCCGCCTGCAGGAAAAACCGCTCCCCCATGGCGGGGTCGTCGCCCTCGGCCAGGGTGCGGTTTTTGGGACAGCCGAACACCAGGCTGGGGCAGTTGAGGGCGTGGGCAAACTGGTACGCCCCGGCGGTGTAATCCAGCAGCTGCTCGGCCTCCCCGGCGTGGAAGATGCTGCCCTTCTGCCCGTACCAGATGCTCTGGATGCTGGGCACCGCAAAGCCCCATTTGTTTTTCAGATAGCCGCCGAACAGCGCGGCGGCGTTCAGCTGGTCGTAGGGCGCTTCGGGGAAAATGCGGGTGGGGGCCAGTTCCAGCCCGGCAAAGCCATGGGCCTGCATTTCGGTGTAGACGGCCTCGTCGTCGGCCTTGTCCCAGGCAATGTTCGAGATGCTCAGCCGGATTTGCGCCATGTCAGTTCCTCCATTCCCGCATAAAGCTGCAGATGTCGTCCAGTTCCTGTTCCGCCGTGCAGAGATAACCGTCCCGGCCGCCCAGCAGCCCGGCATGCAGGCTGCGCAGGTCGTAGTCGAAGGGCGGTTTGGCCAGCTCGTTCCGCCAGTCGGTTTTCCCGGTGACAGCGGCGTAGACCGCCGCGGCCGAAACCGGCGGCGGGGTCAGGTTCAGGCAGGTCAGGCCGTTTTCCAGCGCGGCGCACAGGTCCCGCCACAGGCGGCCCAGGTTGTAAAACTGGTAGCGGCTGCGGCTGTCGGTGAAGGCAAGGGCGTTGAAATCATTGCCCGCAAAAAATGCCCGCAGCGCCGCCGCGTCCGCCCGGCCGTTCAAGCGATAAAAGCCGTTGTCCGCCAGGGTGTAGCCGACGCGGACCAGTTCGCTTTTCTGCGCCAGTTCGGCATACTTGTCGGGGCGGAGCATGGCAGGGGTGACGGTGTGCAGGTCAAAGAGAAAGTTCTTTTTCAGCCCCGGGCCGTACAGCGCGGGCAGCCGGACGATCAGCGCGTTGGGGAAATCCTCCCGCACCCACAGTTCCAGCCGGCGGCGGTTGCGGCCGTAGGCGGGCAGGGCGGGGTCCGCCGGGTCGGGGGCATCGGCCTCGGTCCGGCCGCGGCTGTCCGGGTAAACGGCAATGCTGGACACCAACACCACCTGCTTCGGCGCGATGCGGCGCAGGTTTTCCCGCGCGGCGGCCATCACGGCCAGGTCGGCTTCCGGGTCGGCGTTTGCCAGAAACATGGCGGCCGGCACCCCGGCGTAGACGCACAGGTCGGGCGCGGTGCCGTAACTTTGGGCAATATCGGAGGAATGGCGGGCATCGGCAAAGGCATGCTTTGCCAGCAGGTTGCCCCCCACAAAGCCTGTGGACCCCACCAGAAGATCCCGCATAGAACCGTCCCCTTTCATCTCTGCGCACCGGCACATCAAAGCCACCATGAATTGCCACTGCATGGCAAATGCACAGATTTTCTCATATTAATTTATTATACTTGGAACCAATGTAAAAAGCAACGCGGGCGCCCGTAAGTCCGGGTAAAATGGGCGTAAACTCCCCGCTGGCAGGCATCCCGTCAACCGCTGCGCAAAAAAGCCTATACATTGTTATTATGCAACAGGGTACAGGCTTTTGTCATTATACAATTTGTTCAATTTTGTTGAAAGCATTCGGTCTCCAGCAAGGCGGGGGTACTTTTGTGCTAAATTAATCAACAAAAAGCGCCCTTTCAGGCCGCCTGCACATGGCAGACCTGAAAGGGCGCTTTTTTCTGTGTATCGCGGGCGCGCCGCTCACCGTCCCACGGTCTGTGGGCGCGCCGCTTTCAGGGTATATCTGATAAATCAAAAGTGCTGAAAAATTCGCTAAAATGCAGTGAATACAAGGCGCGAAACCGCAGCAATACTTGGTGTATTGCAAGGTTGAGCAACGCAGTAGGCACTGCTTTTTAGTAGAATTTGACAGTGCTGGGGATTTGTCAGATACACCCTAACAGAGCCGCGGAACTCTTCCCTCTATGTTTTTTCTCACGTCATTCCGCAGTCTGGCACAGCTTGAGATAGCCTTCCACGATGGAAAGGCCCACCGGGCCGGATTTTTCCGGGTGGAACTGGGTGCCGATCACCTTGCCCCGGGCAACGGCCGCGCAGACACGGCGGTCGCCGTACATTGCATCCGCCAGGCGGTCGGCGTCGGCGTCCGGCTTTGCCTCGTAGGAGTGGATGAAGTAGCACTCGTCGCCGGGGCGGATGCCAGCCAGCACGGTACCGGCAAAATCGGCGCGGCCGCCGGCGGGCAGCAGGCCCTCCCAGCCGATATGGGGCACCTTCTGGTGGGTGCCGTCGGCTGCGGTGGAGGGAATGCGCACCACCCGGCCGGGGATCAGCCCCAGGCCCCGCCATGCCCCGAACTCCTCCGATTGGTCAAACAGCATCTGCATCCCAAGGCAGATGCCCAAAAGCGGTGTGCCGGCGGCGGCCTTCTGCCGGATGGGTTCGATCAGTCCCAGCCGCTCCAGCCCCTGCATCCCGTCCCGGAAGGCGCCCACACCGGGCAGTACCAGCGCTTTGGCCGCCAGCACGGCGGCGGGGTCGCCGGTCAGCTCCACCTCGGCGCCGAAATGTTCCAGCGCGTGCCGGACGCTGAGCAGGTTGGACAGGCCATAGTCGATGACAGTCACTTTCATGCGCGCACCTCCACCCCGGCGTCCCGCAGCTCGGTTTTCAGCTCCGGCACCGTTGTCTTGTTGTAATGCAGGATGGAGGCGCAGGCCACCGCGTCGGCCCCGGCGTCCACCGCGTCCACGATGTCGTCGGCACAGCCCACGCCGCCCACACAGATCACCGGCACGTCCACCGCTTTGGTGACAGCCTCGATCAGGTCCAGATCCATGCCCCGCTGCAGGCCCTCGCAGTCCACGCTGGTCAGCAGAATCTCGCCGGCGCCCAGCGCCACGCCGCGCTTGGCCCACTCCACCACATCGTAGCCGGAATGGGCGCGGCCGTTGTCATAGTAGGCCTCCCAGCCGGCCCAGCTGCGGCTGCGCTTGGCCTGGATGGACAGCACCATGCACTGGCTGCCGAAGGCGTTGGCCACCTCGGTGATGAGTTCCGGGCGCTTGATGGCCGCAGTGTTGATGGCCGCCTTGTCAGCGCCCATGGACAGGATGTGGCGCACGTCCTCGACGCTGCGCAGGCCGCCGCCCACACAGACGGGGATGAACACGTCGTCCACCGTGCGGCGCACGATATCCGACAGGTTGTTGCGGTTGTACAGGCTGGCGACAATATCAATGTACAAAAGTTCATCGATGCCCTGCTCGTAGTAGCGGCGGGCGAAGGCGTTGGGGTCGCCCAGCTTGCGCAGGCCCTCCAGCTGGATGCCCTTGACAAGGTTTTCGTCCTTCACATCCAGCCGCGCGATCAGGCGGATCTTGCGTTTCATACCGCGGTTCTCTCCTTACCCAACTGTTAAAAATCCGTCATCGCCGGCGGACCTGTGCCGACGGTGATGACACCGACAGGGAAATTTTACGGCAAATTGTGTGCGAGGAGCAAAGCGACGAGTGCGCGATTTGCCGTAAAATTTTGTCTAAAAGGCTGCGGAGTTGAGCGCCGCCTGCGGCGGATACAGCAAAACGCAGCAGGGGCAGCGGTCGCAGAATGCAAGTGCGCTTTAGCGCGCGCAGCATGATGCGGGTACCGCAACCCGGAAATTCAAAGGGGAAAACGCGCCGAGCTGGCGCCAGCCAGTCGAAGCGTTGTCCTCTTTGAGGCGTGTCGGGTTTCCCGACACGCCGCTTTACATCTCGTGGTGGGTGCCCTTCGGGTCACCCCACAGCACCTCGCTGTCGCCCTCGTAAGGGGTGTGGCGCAGCTTCCACATGTTGTCCTCCCACTTCCACAGGTGCGGGCTGCGGAACCGGTCAGCCAGGTGCATAAAGTAGTCCCGGTCCATCCGGGGCTGCTCGAACAGCTGGCTGGCCCAGGGGAAGTGCTGCTTGTCGATGGACAGGTACTTGAAGATTTCCTTCTCAAAGCGGTCGGGATACTCGCCGTCGAACTTTTTGCACAGCGCCTTGCCCTCGTCCAGGGTGATCTCGCCGTTGCGGATCTCCTGGGCGGCGTCGTAGGTGGTGCGGCCGATGCCGTACTTGATGTAGGTGGTGTAGTAGAAGAAATCGTCGATCTTGTCGTCGATGGAGTTGTACTTGGAGTAGGTGCCCTGGGTGCGCTCCGGCGCGGGGCGGAAGCCGCCGTGCTCCACCGCGTAGTAGTAGGCGCCCTGGGGGTGCCACTTCTCGTAATAGCCCAGATACCGCACCTGGACGTGATTCTTCTCCAGGTTGGAAGTCTCGCTGGGCAGATAGATGGCCAGGTCGGCCTTGTCGATCTTGTAGTCCTCCTCCAGCTGGCGCAGGCTGACGCCGCCCAGATAGATGTGGTCGTAGTCGTTGACCGCGAAGAAGTGCTCGTCCCGCAGGGCCGAGTTGTTGTCGGCGATGGGGTTGCCGAACTCGGCCTCGTTCTCGCCGTAGAACACCAGCGGGATGCCGAACTTGGCGGCCATCTTGGGCGCCAGCTGCTTCTGGCCAAGGATGAAGGGCTGGAAGGGGTGGAACAGGTTCTCGGTGGCCAGGCGGGTCAGCAGGCGGTGGGTCATGCCGTTGGGGGTGCAGAGATAGTTGTCGAACCCGGCGTGGATCCAGGCCTGCATGTTGTCCCAGCCCCAGGGGGTGTAGATGTGGGGCGCCCAGGTGACGGTCAGCGGATGCATCCCATACTTGTACTTGAGCAGATGGGCGGCGTAAAAGCTGTCCTTGCCGCCGGAACCGGGCACCAGGCAGTCATAGCTGCCGTCGGTCTTGCGGTACTGGTCGCACAGTTCCCGCAGTTCCTTCTCCCGCAGGGCCCAGTCGATGTGGCCGTTTGCCTTGTTGTGGCAGGCGTGGCAGGCATCGCAGACGCCGTCCTCCTGAATGACCATCGTCTTTTTGATGGAGTGGATGGTGTGCTCAAACTCGTAGCAGGAGTTTGGCTTCTGGTTGCTCATGACGCATTCCTTGCAGAACTGGACCTTCTGGGGCAGGCCGTAGTAGGTTTCCAGCTGGTCCTCCGGGATATCCGGCGCGTACTTGGCGTAGTCAATGTCCACATAGCGGGGCAGCTTGTCCATGGTATCACTCTCCCAAATGTTGGCGGGGCGGGGATTCTGCCGCCCGGTTTGCCCGCGGCACGTGATAAAGAAAACGCCGCCCGAAAAGGGACAGTTATCCCCCTCGGGCGGCGTCTTTGCCGTCTTTGCGTATTATAGCACAGGTTTTGGTGGCTTGCAAGGGCAATTCTTTCGATTCCACTGTGCCTTTTTGCGGTTCTCCTGCCCGGCCTGGCAGAACAAACTCACGGTAGACCACCTCATCGTCAAAGCCGTTTTTCACATATAAGGCGTGTGCCGCCAGATTGTCCCCGCCATGGGTCAGGTTGATGCTTCGCCTGCCGTACCGCACAGACACCATCCGAAGCAACTTTCCCAGCAGATTGGATGCCACGCCAACTCTCCGGCTGTCTTTTTCCACCGCCAGATACTCGATCCGTATCTCCCGGACAAAATTTTCGTTCCAAACCAGCACACCGGCCGTTCTGCCGTGAAGGAGGCAGCACAGGAAACTGCACCCATCGCGCAGCAGCTCCCGGAGGAGGCTGTCGGCCTGCCCTTTGAGGTGAAATCCGTCCTCCAGCAGGAGCTCGATCTCGCGGCACACTGCCTCCTCCTGCGAAAGTTCCTCCGGGGAAAAGCACCGGTACTTTTCCCCGATCCGGCGCGGCTCCGGCATACAGGCCGGCCACGTAAAGCGCATCACATGCTGGACGCTGCGCAGCGCTCCGCCCGCCTCCTCCAGCTCCTGACAATATACTGTGTTTTCTTTCGCCGGGAAAATATGCAGTACACCCGCATACACCCCGCGCAGGAACGCCAAACTTTCGCGGATCGTCTCCCGATACCAAGCCTCCTCGTTTGTCAGCGGCCCCCAAACGGCAAGGTAATCTGCGTCTTGCAGGACCCCCACAAGGCCAACCGGCATACCGCCCCGCAGGATCACATAGGCAGAGGTGTCCATCGAGGAATCCGGATACTCACCGTATTCTTTTTCCAGCTCCGGGTAGGAACCAAACCGCGGATAGCCAAGCCGCTGTTCCCCGGCCAAGGTGTTTCCGGCAAGCCGTTCCACCAGCCAACGATAGCGCGGGTCATACCTGGTAAACTCCATTTCACACCGTCCCATATCTGTGTGGCCGGATCTTCCCCCGCCGCCTGCACACCGTCAAAAGGGCCGCCCCGTCACCGGTCCGTCCCGCAAAAGGCCGCTGCGTGCCGCCCGGTCTCGGGCTTGCAGGGGGCGTTTTTCCCTTGTCGGAAGGGTTCCCGTCTTGCAAGCCCTTTACCCCAGATTTTCCGCCCGGGCCAGCTCGGCACCGGTTTCCGGGTCAAAGGCGATCACACTGTCCCCGCTGCCAAACTGCGCCGGGGCGCCTGGGCTCTGCCAGGCCAGCTCCCCGCCGGCAAGGGCCTGTTCCGGTACGCCCAGCGCCCGCAGCAGACTGCAGGTGGCCGGGTCCTGCAGCGCCGGGGCAGACAGCTGCACGGTAAACGGCAGGTCCTGTCCCACCAGCAGCATCAGCGCGGTGACGCGGTCGGCACCGGGCAGGGCGTTCATCTGCTGCCGGCGCACGCTGGCCAGGTTCTGCCGCCAGCTGTCATAGGCCGGGTCCAGGCGGCAGTCGGCCAGGCCATACCGGGCGGTGATCCACTGTCCCAGGCAGTCGGTAACCTTGGCAGCCCCGGCGCTGTTCAGGTGACCCTCGGTGTCGGCAAAATCGGTGGCCGGGTCCACCACATCGGCGTACAGCAGGTTGAGGAAGGTCGCGCCCGGGTACTCCGCCGCCAGATCGGCGATGCCGTTCAGCCGCGCCATCTCCTCCGCCGGCGCCTGATAGGGCAGCACCAGCAGCACCACCGGGATCTCCCGCCCGGCGCACAGCTCCAGCATCCGGCGCAGATACGCCTCCCCGGTGGGGCTGTCCAGCGGGGCGGTGCTACCGGCGGGGACTTCCGCCAGCGGCAGCGGCGTGCCGGCGCAGTGCACCCGCAGCGGCATGGCGCCCTTGGACTCCATCCCGTAGGGATGGAAGTCATCCTCGGTCAAGGTGCTGTACCGGCTGTGGAACTGGGCCAGCGGGAACAGGAAGTTGAACAGATTGTCCAGGTCCCCCGGCTTTGCGTCCAGAATATCCGCCAGCGCCCGCACCTTGGTCAGGCTCAGCGGCATACTGTCCATGGAATTGTGCAAAAAGGCCAGGTCGCTGTCACTCTGGCCGATCTTGGCGTCGGACAGGGCGCGGTAAACGTCCACCACCACCAGGTCGGGGTCCTGCCGGTCCAGCGCATCCACCATCCGCCAGTAGGTCGTGCTGGGGTACTCGTTGGTCATGCCCAGATTGTAGCTTGCGATACCGTAGTCCCGGTAAAGCTGCAGCGGCAGCACCCCGTTGAACATATGGCTGGAGCCGAAAAACAGCACCTGGTACTGCTCCCTGCCGGTGAAAAACTCCCCGTCGTATTTCAGGCCCATCTTGTCGTCCAACAGGCGGCTGAGTGCGGCAAACAGCACAAAGAACCCCAGCAGGAAACAGACAGCCTGCACAAGAAAACGTCCCTTGCCCCGCTCTGCCACATTCTCACCCCCTGACCGGATCAGCTCAAAATTGAAAATAGACAAAATTGGCGGCGGCGTACCCCGGACCCCAAATGCCAAACACCAGTACCGCAGCGGCCGCGGCGTAGTAGACGATCCACCGGTAGGCCGCCGGCTGCCGGGCCAGCACCGGCCGCAGCCGGATGCCGCGCTCATGCAGGCAGTCCACGCCAACCAGCAGCAGCACCGCGCAGAACAGCACAAACCATCCCCAGCCGTCCAGGCCCAGGCCCAGCAGGGTGCCGTTGGTGAACACCCAGGGGTCCGGCCAGCCGGCGATGCCGCCCAAATAGGACAGTGCCTGGTGGACACTGTCCGCCCGGAAAAAGACCCAGGCCACCGTCACCAGCCCAAAGGTCACCAGCCGCCGGGCCCAGCGGGGCAACAGCCCCTGCCCCAGGTTGATGCGGGTGCGCAGGGGGGCGGTCAGCCGGCCGGCAATCTGGTACACCGCGTGCAGCCCGCCCCAAAAGACAAAGTGCCAGGCCGCACCGTGCCACAGCCCGCTGACCAGGAACGTGACCATCAGGTTGACGTACTGCCGCAGCCGGCCGCGGCGGCTGCCGCCCAGCGGGATATAAATGTAGTCCCGCAGCCAGCTGGACAGCGAGATGTGCCACCGGCCCCAGAACTCCCGCACGGTCTGCGCCAGGTAAGGCTGGCGGAAGTTGTCGGCCAGGCGGATGCCCAGCACCCCGGCGGCACCCTGGGCGATGTGGCTGTACCCGGCAAAATCGGCATAGAGCTGCACCGCATACAGCACCGCAGCCAGCAGCCGTTCGGTGCCGCCGTAGGCCGCGTAACCGCCAAACACCGTATCCACCACCAGCCCGGCCCGGTCAGCCACCACCAGCTTTTCAAAACAGCCCCACAGCATCAGCAGCAGGCCGTCCCGGACGCCGGCGGCGTCGAAGGGCGCCGGATGTTCCAGTTGTGGCAGCAGCTGGCTGCCCCGGGCGATCGGTCCCGACAAAATGTGGGCAAAAAAGCTGACGAACAGCCCGTACCGCAGCAGGCTGCGCTCGGGCGCCAGATTTCCCCGGTAGACATCCGCCAGATACCCGATGACCTGAAAGGTATAAAAGCTCAATCCCACCGGCAGCGCCAGGGAGAAGGCCGGCGGCGCCACGGTTATCCCGAACAGATGCAGCAGATCCGCCGCGGCCTGCAGGGCAAATCCGGCGTACTTGAACACCGCCAGGATGCCCGCCGCCCCTGCAACGCCCGCCGCCAGCAACAGCCGTCGGCCGCGCCGGGTGCGGGCACATCCCAGCGCGCGGCCCAGCAGGTAGCTGGCCAGCGTTACCACCGCCAGCAGCGCCGCAAACCCAACGCCGCAGCAGAGATAGAAAAAGTAACTGGCTGCCAGAAGCCATGCCGGGCGCATCCTCCGGGGCAGGCAGTAGTAGACCAGGCAGCAGCAGGGGAAAAACAGCACAAACCCCAGCGACTGGAAACTCATTTTTTGCATTCCCCTCTCAGATTCCTGCCCGGCCGCGGCGGTTTATTCCCCGTCCGCCACCTGCACGCCGTCGATGTAAACCGCCTTGACGCGGGTCATCACCTCAAAGGGGCAGCCGTCGGTCAGCACCAGGTCGGCGTCCTTGCCCACCTGGATGGAACCGACGCGGTCGGCCACGCCGATGTGCTCGGCGGGGTGGATGGTGATGGCCTTGAGGGCGGCAAAGGGGTCCATGCCCGCCTTGACCGCCATGCCGGCACACAGGGGCAGGTACTGCTGCGGGATCACCGAGTTGTCGGTGATGATGGACACATGGCAGCCGGCGCGGTCCAGCACGCCGGGGGTGGCCCAGCTCTTGTTCTGCAGCTCAAACTTGCTGGCATGGGTCAGCGTGGGACCCACCGCCATGGGCACGTCCTTCTCTTTGGCCAGCTCATCGGCGATCAGGTGGCCCTCGGTGACGTGCTCAAGCGTGATGCGCAGGTTAAACTCATGGGCGATGCGCAGCGCCGTGAAGATGTCGTTGGCCTGGTGGGCATGGGCTTTCAGCGGGATGGTGCGGTCCAAAACCGGCAGCAGGGCCTCCCACTTCTGGTTGTAGGCGGGCATTTTGGCGGGGTCGCCGTTCGCCGCCTGTTTGCGGGCAGCGTAGTCCTTTGCCGCCGCCAGCGCGCCGCGCAGGATGGCAGCGGTGGACATCCGTGTGGAATCGCACTTGTCCCGGTAGACCCGCTTGGGGTTCTCGCCGAAGGCGCATTTCATTGCCGCCGGGTCCCGGACCACCATGTTGTCCACCCGGTCGCCCACCGTTTTGATGGCCAAAAAGGTGCCGCCCAGCACGTTGGCGCTGCCCGGGCCGGTGCAGACACAGGTGACGCCGGCGTTGCGGGCTGCCCGGAAGCTGGGGTCGCGGGGGTTGATGCCGTCAATGCCCCGCAGCTGAGGGCAGCAGATATCGTTCATCTCGTTGTAGTCCCGGCCCTCGTAGCCGATGCCGGAGCCGTCCAGACCGATGTGGGTGTGGGCATCCACAAAGCCGGGGTAGACCTGCAGGCCGGCGGCATCCACAATCTCACAGCCGTCGGGGATGGCAAGGCCGGTGCCGACGGCGGCGATCTTTCCGTTTTCCAGCAGGATGTCCACCCGCTGCGCTTCGGGATGGATCGCGTCATGGACGGCGCCGCCGCGGATCAGGATTAGATTTTTCTGGGTGGGTTGCATGGACACATCCTTCTTTCTTAAAGCAATAGACTTCCGGACTTTTGTCAGAAACAGAGCTGGCCGTCCAGCCAGCTCTGCTGTTTGGCCTCACGGACCACATCGCCGGGGCGCGGCCCGCCGAGGAGAAAGGGGGAGCGGGGATCGTGCAGGCGCAGGCTGCGCCGCACTGCCTCCGGGCTGGAATTGGCGTAGCAGTAGCGGCACAGGTGGCCGCAGCTGTCGTAGGCGCCGATGTCCCCGCCCAGGTAGCAGGCGCATTCCTTCCTGCTGGGATGGACGGTGCCGGGCGGCGGGGTCAGCTTTGCGTGCAGCGCGTGCTCGTAGGTAGCAAGCGTCATGCAGCCGGTGCAGTCCACGCCGCAGGGAGCCAGCTCGTCCCCCTCGCCGCAGGCTTTTATGGCCATGCCGTGGGCTTTGGCAATGCGGGCCATCTCCCGCCCCAGCAGGATGCGCTGGGGCTTTGGCACCGCGCGGGCTTCAGGGAAATTGCGCTGCACCTTACGGTACAGGTCGAGAAAGCTGATGACGCAGACCTCCACCGCGCCCTCCAACGCTGCGGCCATCCGGGAGAATTCCGCCAGATGCCGTTCCACCGTGTAAGTTCCGTCCAGCAGGATGGGGTCGTACCGCCAGGCAACGGCCTCGGGGCCGAGGGCGGCGGACAGCGCGCGGATGTCGGCGATCACCTGGTCCTTGGGCGGCACATGGGGTTCGATCTTCCGGCCGTAGGGGGTCAGCGTCACCGACCAGTGCTGCCCTGCATAGGGGCGCAGCCGGTCCAGGTGAGCCAGCATGGGGCGGGGGTTTTTGGTGCAGAAGCCGATCAGGTCCACCACCTCCGGCGAGAGCGAGTACCGGGTGACGTTCTGCGGCGCATAGGGGCTGCGCACCAGCACGAACCCGGCGTCCAGCCGGTTCAAAAACCAGGGCGTATAAAAGGCAGGGATGTCGGTGCGCATCCCGGTTTGCAGGATCATGGCAAATATCAGTTCTCCAGTGGGTGCGGCTTGGGATTGACCGGCGGTTTATTTTTTGCCGGCAGGCAGCTGCCGTTTACCGCAGCGCTGTCACTTCTGCGCCCAGATGGGGTCCTTCAGCACCCACTCGCCGTACTCGTTCTTCTCAAACAGGTCGGGGTTGTAGAACTTGTCGATGATGGCCCAGAACTCGCTCTCGGTATAGCCGCAAAACTCGCAGAAATCCCGCACGCACAGCGGGTCCAGCTTGCCGTCCCGCGCCTTGATGATGGGGATGGCCTCCTCGCGGGTCATCAGGCCGTAGCGGATGTAGCGGGCAGTGTAGTCGGTGGCGGCGGCATGGCCGAACTTGGGATACTTCAACCAGGAATGCACCAGATAGGCGCGGGAGTCGATCTGGTCAAAGTTCTCGGCATGATGGGTGCGGTCCCACTCATGGGTCAGGTCATGGAAGCCGTGGGCCTTGGCGATCTGATAGTTTTTGTAGCTGTTCCAGGGCACAAAGTAGCTCATGTAGAAGGGGTCCAGCTTTTTCAGTTCCTCGGCGTCGGGGGCCAGGGTCAGGCTCAGGTCCTTCTCGGTGACGCCATCGCCGATCAGCTCCTCCATGGGGAAGCCGACGGCCACGCCGTTTTCGATCTGGTCCATGGCGGAGTAGGTCTCCTTGTCGTTGCCGCCGCCGTACTCGAAGCTGACGTTCTCGCCGTAGCAGAGCAGCGGAGTGTTGAACTTGGCGGCCATGTGCAGCGGGAAGGTGTAGATCAGCCGGTCCACATACCAGGTGGGCTTGCCGTACTTTTCAAAGAATTTGCGCATCAGGATCTTCTGCACCTTGATGTTGGGCTTGCAGCTGATGATGGTGCAGCCGAACTCCTCGCTGAGGTTTTTCAGGTTGTGGATGCCTGCCTGGGTCATGGGGAAGTTATCCTCCACGCTGAAGAGGATGGGGTTCATGTGCATGACCTCTTTGAGCATATAGACCTGGAAGTGGCTGTCCTTGCCGCCGGAAACCGCCACCGCGCAGTCGTAGCCGCCGGGGCCGTTGCAGCCGCGGTACTTGTCGCACAGGGCCTCGAACTCCTTGAAGCGGGCGTCCCAGTCCACCTGTTTGCGGTGCTCGTAGTGGCGGCAGGCGCTGCATACGCCCTCCGCGTCAAAGGTGATGCCGGGGCGGGTGTCGGGCATGGTACATTTTTTGCAGTAACGCATGGCAGGTTCTCCTTTTTCAATCGCAGTCGCAGCAATGCGCCCGCGTCCCCTGCGGGCCGGGCGGAAATGCCGCTTCGGTGCATTTCCGCACTTACCCCGCCGCGCCGCGGCGCCATTGCCGTTTACGGATGTATCTGTTCCGTCCGGACTGCCGTTCCACTGCCCAAATTGCAGCGAACGCCGCTTTTTTCACAGAATGAGACGATGCCGGTAATTGGGGGATACACCCGGGTTTCTGGTTTCTATGATACCCGATTTGCCCGCCGGTTGCAAGGGCACGGCAAAGCGGCGGGGCGGGCCGCCGTACAGGCAAGTCCGTCCCGCCGCTGCGGGTCCTGTCCAGAAGATTGCTGGATCAGCCGTTATTGAACTGTTCCACCTGCTGCTGTTGCTGTTCCGAAAGCCCCGTGCCATACACCTGAATGTAGTTGAGCTCCGGCAGCTCCAGCAGAGCGCCGATGTCGGTCAGCTGTTCACAGCTGCCCAGATTGATATACTGGAGCTTGCGGCAGTTTGCCAGCGGCGAAGCATCCGCAATGCCGCAGTTCGACAAATCCACAGTCCGCAGCTCCGTCAAGGCAGAAATCCCGCTGATATCGGTGAGCGCCGTTGAGGATACGCTCAGATTTTGCAGGGACGCGCAGCGCCACAGGCCATTCCAGCTGTCCACCGACGGGATGTTGAGCAGGTAGACGCTTTGCAGGTCCGGCAGCGCAGCCAAAGCGTCCAGGCCGGTCAGCGAGGCGTTGCTCACCTGCAGCATGGTCAGGCTGGTGGCAGCCAGCGGGCTCAGGTCCACCGTGGCACCCTCACCGCCGGGGGTGTAGGTCAAGTCCGTCAGGGTGGCAGCCAGCTGCAGGGATTCCATGCGGCCGCCGTTCACGGAGAGGGAATCGCTCACATGGCCGGCATTTTTCAGCACCGCATCCTCAGGGGCATCCAGCACAAGCCGCTCCACCGTGCCGTTGATGACCACCTGTTTCAGCTTGTCGCATCCATCGACCGACAGCCAGGACAAATCGCCGTTAACGGTCAGTGTTTCCAGCGCACTGCAATTGTTCACCGACAGGCTGCCGAGGGAGGCATCCACCGTCAGTTCCTTCACCGATTGATTGTCGGCGAAGGTGCCGTCTGCCACCCGGGTCACATTGGCGGACAGGGTATACTGTTCCGGCATGCCGCCGGAACAAAAAGCCAGCACGGTTGCGCCGCCATCGGTGGTCAGCACGCCGTCCTGCAGGCGGAAGTCCAGCGCGCTCTCGTTGTTCAGCACCTGCAGCGACCGCATCCCCGCAAAGGCGGTGGAGTCGATGCTGGTCACACTGTCGGGGATCGTCAGCGTCTGCAGGTTGGCGTTGTCCGCAAAGGCGTCGGCCCCAATGGCGGTCACCCCATCCGGCACCGTGTACTCGTTCGCCCGGGCATCGATGGGATAACCGATCAGCGTTGTGCCGCCGGCATCAAACAGCACGCCATCCCGGGAGCTGTAAGAGGGGTTGCCCGCCTCCACCGTGACCTGCTGCAGGGCCGGGCAGCCCGCCAGGGGGTTATTGCTCTGGAAATAGTCCAGGCTGGTCATGCTGGCCGGCAGATACAGGCTGTCAAAGTAGGCACCCATATCCCAATCGATGGCGGTGGGGGTATAGGTGGTGCCGTTTGCCCGCAGTGTGTCGGGGATGTGGTAGTCGCCCGATCCATACAGCGACTCCCATCCGATCTGCAGTGACACTGCCGTGCCCGGCTGCGCGGTTTCAGGGGTGGACGTCTCTTCCGGCAGCAGCAGGATGGGGGTGCCGTTCTCGTCCACCGGGCCGCTGACCTCCACACTGCTGCCGGCGGAATGTTCCAGCGCGCCGGCAGAAAGCGGTTGTCCCTGCGCGGCGCCCTGGACCTGAAGGGTGGGCAGCACCTTCAGCAGATCGCCGCTTTCGATGGCGTATTTTCGGTTTTGCAGCCGCAGGTTCCCCTCCGGGATGCAGTAATTGCGGGAAGTGGCGGTGTCGTAGTAGATTTCCGGCTCCATCACCAGCACAAAGCAGCGGGAAATGCGGCTGCCGTTCACGGCGGTGACCAACGCCTCACCGGGCAGGCTGCCGCAGGTCACCAGGCCGTTGTCATCCACCTGGGCCACCGCGGTGTTGTCGCTGGACCAGGTCCAGTCGTTCCCGCCGTCGCCCGGCACCAGCTGCACCTGTTTTTCCCAGTCGGAATCGGTATAGCGAACCAAAACGTCATAGTTGGCGGCCACGTCCGTCAGGGTTGCCTCCGCCGGTTCCTCCTGGGGCTGTTCCGCCCAGGTTTCAGGCAGGGTGTCCGGCAGGCCGGCACCGCTGTCGGCGGGCAGGGGGTCCGGCGTGCCGCCGGCCTCAATGGTTTCCATCAGCTGGATCAGCCGCCGGCTGCCCGTCCGCCGGATGGCGCTGTCCAGCTTTCTCAGCGTGGTCTTGCGGTCGGTGGTCGCCAGATCGATGCGGGCTTCCAGCTCATAGGCCGGCACATACCCCGGCGCGATGGTCTGGATGTTGTCCAGCACACTCCGGGCGGTGGCGTAGTCCTGTTCCTCCACTGCCTGGCTGGCCGCAGCATACAGCCGGGCGGCCTTGCTGCCGGTTCCCGCATCCAAAAGCACCACCGCCAATGTCACCACCGCCGGCAGCACAGCGATCAGGACAGAGGGCGAAAGTTTCCGTTTCATTGTTTCGGCGCCCCTTCCGTCTTATGGGCCGGGTCCTGCGGGGCCGGGTGTACCGGCTGCACCGGCTGCACCGGATGCACCGGCTGGATGGGCTGCACCGGGTGTACCGGCTGGGCAGGCTGTACCGGCTGGGCAGGAGCGTTGAACCCCGGTGCGGCAAAACCGGCAGGCTGGTTTCCGGCGCCGCCCAGCACGGCATGGGCGCCCAGCAAAGCCAGCACGCCAAAGATCAGCAGCACCACGTCCGGCAGCAGGACCAGCAGTGAGTTGAGGGCGTAGGGCATGTGCAGGTATCCGTCGGCGACAAAGTTATTCAGCAGCGAAACCAGCTCGTTGATAACCGTATAGATGCTGGTAATCCCCCAGGAGATCCCCAGCACCACCATGGCCTGGGTGATGGTGGCCTTGAGGGCGGCGCGGTCCTCGGCCAGGATGGCGTAGGCGATCAGCGCAATGGGGATCAGCGGGTTGATGATGGCGCCGAAATAGATCAGTGCCGCAAAGATGGAGACCGGCAGGCCGATGTTCAGTTTTTTCATGACAAGTTTCCTCCCTGATAGCTTGGTTTGATCGGACATGGGATGTATCTGGCCAATCCCAAGTGCTGAACCGTTCGCCGAAAAGTGCGGGTGCCCGACGCGAAACCGCGGCAATATCCGTTGTATTGCCGGGTCCGCAGCGCGGCGGGCACCGCCTTCCCCGCGGGATGGAACAGTACCAAGGATTGCTCAGACACCTTCCGGGACGGGGCAGGCGCCGCGGGTCCGGCACCTTTCCCGGAAAGCCGCCGGCAGCCCGGGATTACCCCGGGGTGCGGGCAGCCTGTTCCAAAATTCGGATCTGAAGCCGGAGGGTTTGCGGCACCTCCAGCTCCGGCTGGTCACGGATCATCCGGCCCAGTGTGCTGGTGGCCTCCAGCGTCTGGTCCATATAGTCCAGCGTCCAGCCCATGGCCCGGGCAGCGGCGGCAGGGTCCCAGCCGTCCTGCCAGGCGGCGGTGAGATGTGCCAGCGCCGTATCATAGGCCTGCTGGCTGTACCGCTGCAATACGACTGTCTGCCGCAGCGCCACCGCCATGGTATCGTACTCTCTGCGGTCGGCCGCCTGCTCCGCCAGGATGGACCAGGCCGCCGGCTGAAACGCGTTTCGATCCAGAATATCCCCGGCCTGCTTGGCGGCCTGATCCAGGTCGGTGCCGGCCAGCATTTGTTCCACCGCAATCTCGGTGTCGGTGGGGTCCAGCCGGGCCGCCAGGTCAAACCGTCCGGCAGCCCCGGCCAGATCGGCAGCGCCGGTGGGCAGCACCAGCAAGGCCAGCGCAGCCGCCGCCAGCCCCGGCGCCCGGCAGCGCACCGCCCGGCCGGTGTTTTCAGCCGGTGCCAGCGCCAGCAGCGCCGCCAGCACCATTGCCTGAAAGGCAAAGTCTGCATCGGCGCAGGCGTGCAGGCAAAGGATTCCTGCGGCGGCAGGGGCGCAGGCCCCCCGGTGCAGCCGACCCGCCGTCCACAGCAAAAGAGCCAGAGCTGCGGGCAGGCCGTAGTCCAGCGCCGCCTGCAGCAGCGCGCTGTGCACAAACCGAACGTGATAAACGCCTGTCTGCACCATGCCCTGCAGGTAAAGCCATCCCAATCGGCCCACCCCCAGCGGATGCTGCGCCAACAATCGCAGTCCGTCCTGCCAGTAGAGCAGCCGTCCCCAAAGGGTGCTGTAACTTTCCGGGTCGGCCAGGCGGGCCAGGCTGCCGCCCATCCCGGCGGCCACTCCTCCGGCCAGCAGTGCCGTCAGCAGCAGCACACCACACCGGGCACTGACCCGGCGGTGGATCCCTTGCCAGGCAATCCACAGCCCAAACACCAACAGTGCCCCCCGGCTGCCGCTGGCCGCCAGGCCCGCCAGCAGGAGTCCCCACCGGACCAGATCCCGCGCCCGCCGGACGCCGGTGCCCAGCACCGCCAGACCGGCCGCAGCAAAGGCGCCAAAGGCGTTTGCATACTGGAAACCTCCGGCCATGCGGCCGTTTTCCCACCACAGCGTCCGGGCCGGCGCCCAGGCCAGCCCTGCCAGGCTGACCAGTACCATCGCACAGCCCATCCAGGGCAGCAGTTCCAGCAGCGCCCGTCGCTCCCGGGGCGTCCACTGGGCCAGCAGCAGCACAAAGAGGAAGCATCCCAACAGCCACAGGCAGCCCTCCCACCCGGCGCCGGCATCCACCCCGAACAGCAGGTTCCATATCCCGCCGGCTGCCAGGATGGCTCCCGCGGCCAGCGTGGCAGTATCCGGCAGGAAAAGCCGCCTGCCGCGCCACACCTGCCAGGCCAGCAGCCCGCCGTGGAGCAGGCAGGCCAGGCACCACTGGCGGTCAAAGTACAGCCCGCCCAAAAACGGCAGCAGGAAAAAGACCGGGCGGTACAGCCGGCTGGGCGTCAGCCGCTCAGGCAGCTTCCGCATAGCCGGCAATCCCGTTCAGGGCCTCCGGGTCGGTTGCCACCAGCACATTGCCGCCGCCGTTGTCCGCAGCGATGGCCAGGCCGTTTTCCTCCCGCAGGATCTGCCAGCGGCCGGCATCAAAGCTGGGGGTATACTCATCGGTTTCATCGCCCCGCTCAAACCGCCAGGTGACACGCCCGTCCCACAGGCCGTCCGCCACCGTGCCGATGATCACCCGGTAGGTCACCGTCTCGTTCAATTCCGTCTGCCAGCTGCGGCTCTCAAAACTGCCGTTGGGGCGGTCCTGGTCCCAGGTGCCGCGGGCAAGGTAATTGTTGCCCGCCTGATAGGCCAGCCACACGCCCTCCCCCTGGCGGACGCCAGCCTGGTGCTGGCCGTAGTAAACCATGTAGTTTTCCTCTGTGCCGTCGGTGAAGTTTTCGGTGGCAACCTCCATGCGGTAGATGGCGGTCATCAAGCCCGGCGCCTGGCCATCGGCCGTCTCGCCGGTTGCCATATCCTCCGGGTCGAACAGTTTTACCTCACAGTTCAGGCCCATCAGCTCCGCCACCGTCTGTTTGTAGCTCTCGTCGGCCAGGCGCACAAACACGGCATCATAGTCCTCGGCCGCACACAGGTCCCGCAGCTCCTCCAGCAGGGTCTGCGCATCGTAGAACACCTGAACGCCGGGCAGCTGATCGCATGCCAGCGCGTCCAGCCAGATGACGGCCGCCTGCACATTTCCGCCGTTTTGCTGCACCTGCCGCACGGCGCCCGCCTGGGCTGCCTGCTCCAACAGCGGCTGCGCCTGATCGGCAATCGCCGCCACTTCTGGTTGGTCCACGCGGCGCTGGGCGATCTCGATGGCGTCCTGGAACTGGAGCACCGCCTGGCGGTAGTCCCCCTCGTTCAGGAAACGCTCGCCCAGCTCCAGTGCCCGCCGGGCGCTGGATGCCGGCGACAGCACCATGGACAGCACCAGATATGCCGCCGCCACCAGGAGCATGCCGGCCGCCCCGACAACCCATGGCCAAACCGGTTTTTTCTTCCGTTCCAAACAATACCCCTTCCTTTCACTGCGCGCGGCGGCGCAAGCCGGTACCGGCCGGCTGCGGGCCGAAAACAGGGTTTCCGGCTGCATCCGCCCCACTCGGACTGCCCGCAAGGTTCGGATGCCCCCGGTCTTTATTTTTATTATAGTAGCCGCCATCCGGCATTTCAACACAGAAGTCCCGTTTTGGATCGGTTCAGCCGGGTTTCGCCCGCCGGGCCGCGCCGCTGCGGCTCTCTCCGTCCGCGTCACACTTTCTCTTGTGATGCCGGGCAAAATCCGCTATAATCGTACTGTATCGTCTGAAACTGCCGGGGCGGCGGGCGCTCCCCCGCCCCGGCATCGCATCGCAGGGAGATGGAGCCATGAATATCACATTGCAGGGTCTGACCAAGCGGTTCCCCGCCCGCGGCCGCAAGGCCAAAGGCGAAACCACCGCCGTGCAGGGCCTGACATTCGAGATCCCGGACGGCAAGCTGGTGGGCCTGCTGGGGCCTTCCGGCTGCGGCAAATCCACCACGCTGAACATGATCTGCGGGCTGGAGACCCCCACCGCCGGGAAGATCTTTTTCGGGGACGAGGACGTGACCAAGCTGCCCCCCGAACTGCGGGGCGTGGGCATGGTGTTCCAGAACTATGCCCTTTACCCCCACCTGACGGTTTTGCAGAACATCCTGTTTCCGCTGGAAAACCTGAAAGGCGCCGCCCGCCCCACCCGCCAGCAGATGCGGGACAAGGCGCTGGCGGCGGCCAAACTGGTGCAGATCGAGGGGCTTTTGGACCGGCGGCCGAAGGAGCTGTCCGGCGGCCAGCAGCAGCGGGTGGCCATTGCCCGGGCGCTGGTCAAGGAGCCGCGGGTGCTTTTGCTGGACGAACCGCTGTCCAACCTGGACGCCCGGCTGCGCCTGCAGACCCGGGAGGAGATCTGCAAGATCCAGAAAAAAACCGGCATCACCACGCTGTTTGTCACCCATGACCAGGAGGAGGCCATGAGCATCTCCGACTTTATCGTGGTGATGAAAGACGGTGTGCTGATGCAGCAGGGCGCGCCCCAGCAGGTCTACGACGACCCGGCCAGCCTGTTTGTGGCCAAGTTTTTGGGCACCCCGCCCATCAACGTCTTTGCCGGCGAGGTGAAGGGCGGCACGCTGCTTCTGGCCGGCCAGAAGGCGCTGACCGTGCCCGGCGCGCCGGACGGCGAAGTGTATGCCGGCGTGCGGCCGGAGGGCTTTGTCCCCGCCGCCGGGGGCCCGGTGGAATGCGCCCTGAACCGGGTGGAGGTGCTGGGCCGGGATACCAGCATCGTCTGCACCCACCCCGCCTGCCAGGCGGACACGCTGCGGGCCATCGTCCGGCCGGAGCAGCTCTCCGGGCCCATGGACGGCACCGTCCGCTTTGCCCTGAAACCGGGCAAGGTGTTCCTGTTCGACCGCAAAACCGAGCAGCGCATCCACACGGATGCCACCAGGGCATAAGGGGGCGCACAGATGGACCGCAATTCCAAAAAGGCATGGCTCTACCTGCTGCCGTCGATCGTGCTGCTGGGGCTGTTTCTGGTCTACCCGCTGATCGACGTGGCCGTCTACTCGGTGGAGGAGTGCTACAACTTTGCCTCCCAAAGCTACCAGGGCATCGGGCTGTACAACTTTTCCTACGTGCTGCACGACCCCTACTTTTTGCAGGCGGTGGAAAACACCTTTGTTCTGGTCATCATCACGGTGCCGGTCTCGACCATCCTGGCGCTGGTCATCTCCACCGCGCTGTCCTCCATCAAACCGCTGCGGCAGCTGTACCAGACTGTCTATTTTCTGCCCTACGTGACCAACACGCTGGCGGTGGGGCTGGTGTTCATGGTGCTGTTCCAGCGCACCGAGTACACCGATGGCTTAATCAACCTGATGCTGGAATGGTTCGGCGCCGGGCCCATCGACTTTATCAACGGCCCCCACTGGGCCAAGATGTTCGTGCTGTGCTTCTACACCATCTGGGTGGTGCTGCCCTTCAAGATTCTGGTGCTGACCAGCGCGCTGGCCTCGGTGAATGACGAGTATTACAAGGCCGCCCGGGTGGACGGCACCAGCCGCACCCGCATCTTTTTCCGCATCACGCTGCCGATGATCTCCCCCATGATCGTCTACCTGGTCATCACCGGCTTCATCGGCGCCTTCAAGGCGTACAGCGATGCGGTGGCGCTGTTCGGCACCGACCTGAACGCCGCCGGCATGAACACCATCGTGGGCTATGTCTACGACATGCTCTACGGCGACAGCGGCGGCTACCCATCCTACGCGTCGGCGGCGGCCATCCTGCTGTTCGTCATTGTGCTGACCATCACCTGCATCAACCTGCTGGTCACCCGCCGGCGGGCAGACAGTTAAGGGGGCGGTATTGTGAACCACGAAGAATACGAAAAGCGGGAGCGTTCCCTGCGCCGCCGGGACAACCTGCGCAAGGCGCTGACCTACCTGTTTTTGAGCTTTTGGGCCGTGGTGGTGCTGTTCCCGTTTTACTGGATGGTGCTCACCTCGCTGAAAAGCTACGGTGCCTACAACTCGGAACATGTGCCGGTATTTTTCACGCTGGAGCCCACGCTGGAAAACTACCAAAACGCCTTCACCGCCGTGCCGCTGGGGGGCTACCTGCTCAACACGCTGATCTTCTCGGTCATCACCACCGCCGTCATGGTGGTGGTCAGCACGCTGGCGGCCTACGGCTTTGCCCGGCTGCGCTTCCGCGGCAAAAACCTGCTGTTCGGGCTGTTTTTGTCCATGATGATGATCCCCACCGAGCTGGTGGTCATCACCAACTTTGTCACCATCACCAACTGGGACATGCGCAACAGCTTTATCGGCCTGATCCTGCCCTCCATCACCTCGGTGTTCTATATCTACCTGCTGAAAGAGAACTTTGAGCAGGTGCCCGATGAATTGTACCGGGCCGCCAAGGTGGACGGCACCTCCGACCTGAAATACCTGTGGAAGGTCATGATCCCCATCTGTCGGCCCACCATCGTCACCATCACCATCCTCAAGCTGATCGAGTGCTGGAACTCCTACGTCTGGCCGCGGCTGATCACCGACGACCCCGCCTACTACCTGGTGTCCAACGGCATCCAGGAAATCCGCGAGAACGGCTTCGGCCGCGAGAACATCCCCGCCATGATGGCGGCGGTGGTGGTCATCTCGGTGCCGCTGATTTTGCTGTTCCTGGCCTTCCGCAACAAGATCATGGAGGGCGTTTCGAGAGGGGGCACCAAGGGATGAAACACCGCAACCGTCCCGCCGCGCTGCTGTTGGCCGGCTGCCTGGCGGGGGCGCTGCTGCTGTCCGGCTGCCATGGCAGCCGGGAGCAGGCCGCCTTCACCGTACCGGACAGCTTTGATGCCAGCCGGGACTACGAGATCACCTTCTGGGCCAAAAACGACACCAACAAGACCCAGACCGACATCTACAAGCAGGCCATTGAGGATTTCCAGGCGCTGTACCCCAACATCACGGTGACGCTGCGGCTGTACACCGACTACGGCGACATCTACAACGATGTCATCACCAACATTTCCACCGGCACCACCCCCAACGTCTGCATCACCTACCCCGACCACATTGCCACCTACCTGACCGGCGACAACGTGGTGGTGCCGCTGGACGGCCTGTTTGCCGACGAAAAGTACGGCCTGGGCGGCAGTGATCTTGCCTTTGACGGCCCCACGCAGGACGAAATCGTGCCCCAGTTTTTGGAGGAGTGCCGCCTGAACGGCCACTACTACGCCCTGCCCTATATGCGCTCCACCGAGGCCTGCTATGTGAACAAGGATATGGTGGAGGCGCTGGGCTTTACCCTGCCGGAGGACACCCTGACCTGGGACTTTGTCTGGCAGGTGTCCGAGGCGGCGGCCGCCACCAAAGGCGACGACGGTGTCTACGGCGCAAACGGCCAGAAAGTGCTGATCCCCTTCCTCTACAAGTCCACCGACAACATGATGATCCAGATGCTCAAGCAGCTGGGCGCGGGCTACTCCACCCCGTCGGGGGAGATCCAGCTGTTCAACGACACCACCCAGGGCCTGCTTTTGGACATTGCCGGGCACACGGCCACGGGGGCGTTTTCCACCTTCAAGATCTCCGGCTACCCGGCCAACTTTTTGAACGCCGGGCAGTGCATCTTCGCGGTGGATTCCACCGCCGGCGCTACCTGGATGGGCACCGACGCCCCGCTGGTGGACATCGACCCGAGCGAGATCGTTCCCTTCGAGACTGCCGTCTACCCGGTGCCGCAGTTTGACCCGGACCACCCACAGATGATCAGCCAGGGGCCGTCGGTCTGTATCTTTAACAAGGATGATCCCCAGGAGGTGCTGGCCTCCTGGCTGTTTACCCAATATCTGCTGACAAATTCTGTGCAGATTTCCTATTCTGAGACCGAGGGCTATGTGCCGGTGACCACCAAAGCCCAGGCCGCGCCGGAGTACCAGGACTATCTCTCCCGCGCGGGTGAGGACAACGATAGCCACTATGCCGTGAAGATCGAGGCCGCCCGGCTGCTGCTGGACAACCTGGACAATACCTTCACCACTGCGGTGTTCAACGGGTCCACTTCCCTGCGCAACGCCGCCGGCCAGCTGATCGAGGATACAACCAAGGCGGTGCGCCGGGGCCAGCAGGTGGACGACACCTTCATCGACCAGCTGTATACCGATACCGCCGCTTTGTACCATCTGGATTCGGTGGCGGCGGGCGGCAGCGCCAAGGCCGACCTGGGCCCGCTGCCCCCCACTGCCGTGGCGTTGCTGGCCGCCCTGGCCGGCGCCTGGGTATGTATTTTGGGGTATCTGTTGTTCCGCACCCTGCGGAGGCGGAAAAACGCCAGGCAGTAACCTGCGTTTTCCCTGCAATCTATTTTTTCGGCCGCGCGGCTTCTGCCGCGCGGCCGAATCGTTTCGGGGCAGACCCACCGGCGGACGCACGCCTAACGTGCCGGTTGCGCCTCTGCCCTCTTGTTCTGGCGCAAAGCAGGGCCGGCAATCGCGATTTTGCCATTGGGCGGCGTACCGCTGATACATCTTTGCAAAATCCGGCAGGTATTCTGGGGGTAACAAAAGGAGGTGCCTGTTATGAACCCTATCCGCAAATGTTCCGCCGTGCTGCTGGCCGCACTGCTGCTGGCCGGCTGCGCCCCCGCCCTGCCGGAGACATCCGCCCCATCGGAACCGCTCACCGCACCGGCCGACGACCTGTCCGGCAACTCGCTGGTGTTTCTCACATCGCAGGGGGAGGGCGGCCAGTATGCGTTCGGCACCGGGCCGGACACCGGCAGCGATCAGCGAATTCTGTGGGTGGACTATGCCGGCCGGACCATCTCCTACCTGTGTGCCCAGCCCAACTGCGACCACCGGACCGACGCCTGCACCGCCTGTGTCCCTGTGCCGCCGGGGGATACGGCCACCCCTTACGCCCTCTGCTTTGCCGCCCCCGGCGGCCGGCTGGTGCTGCTGGTAACGGGCAAAGCCAGCGAAATCCTGGTGGCCAACGCCGACGGCACCGACCGCCGGGCGGTGGTGGACTGGACGGCGGACTCGATCTATCCCTATCTGGCGGACGGCCAGTCGCTCTATTACACCGGCAGCCGGGTATCGGAGGCGGGGGACGCGGCCTCCACCGCCCTTTACCAGGTACCGCTGGACGGCGGCCGGGCGGTGGAGGTTTTCCAGCTGCGCAATTCCGGCGACGGCACCGAGCAGGAAGAGGTCATCGGTGCCTGGGGCCGCAATGCGGTCACGCTGTACACCGACCTGCGGGACGCCATGACGGTTGAAAAGCCCGACCTGCCGCCGGATGTGACGCCGGAGGAGCACGCCGCCGCCTGGGACGCCTACTTTGCCGCGACGAACCGCTGCAAATCCACCCGCCAGGTCTGCCTGCGCAATGTGGACACCGGCGCAATGACTGTGCTGGCCCAGTGGGAATCCGACGGCCTGGATGCCGGCTGGCTGACCGCCTGGCAGGACGGGCAGCTGTACCAGCTGAAATCCGACCTGAGCGCCGCCCGCGCCACCACCCCCGACGGCCAGACCAGCGAAACACCGGTGCAGTGGCCGGAGGAATTGGCCGGTATGAACCATGGCAGCGGGCTTTCGGCGGTGATTGGCGGGCAGATGCTGGTCCACTGTTACCCGCCGGATGCGCCGGGCAGCCATCTGGTGGCGGTGGACCCGGCCACCGGCCGCTGCACCGAGATCCGCCTGACCTGGCTAAACCCCGGCAGCGGCGGCGAGGAAGTCATGCCGCTGATGGGGTACGACAGCGAGTATGTGCTGCTGCGGTGCAGCCAACAGGAAACCACCAGCACCCAGCTCGGCCCCGACGGCACCGTCATCCCCGCCGTTGCCTATGAGGACCGGTACGGGCTGCTGACGCTGGAGGACTTTTTTGCCTCCCGCCAGAACTGGCTGGAGCTTGGCGGCGGGTACCAGCTGTGGTGATAGCAGGTCACCGCAGCGCCTCCCGCACCATCATCAGGGTAAAGCCCATCAGGTTCTGCCCGGTCCACTGATCCATATCAAAGCGGCGGGGGTCCCGGATGCCGATCCCGTTGCCCCACACCCGGTCCTCGGCCGAGCACTCGGCCATCAGGGCGTCGCCGGTATCC
Source organism: uncultured Gemmiger sp. (assembly GCA_944388145.1). Classification (GTDB taxonomy): domain Bacteria; phylum Bacillota; class Clostridia; order Oscillospirales; family Ruminococcaceae; genus Gemmiger. The sequence continues at coordinate 257,554 of CALXHQ010000002.1, forward strand.
ACCAGCTTTTTGCGCAACTCCACATTTTGGCGGAACTTTTCCACCAGCCCCTCGTAGACGATAATCTGCCGCAGGCCGGCCCAGATTTTATTATCGTAGGGGGTGACCTGGCGGCCCAGGGCCTTGATCCGGGCGGGATCATCGGTAGCCAGGATGGCCTGCATGGCCTCCTTGTCCCCAAACAGGCCCGCCTTGTGGAACATCATGTATTGTTCCAGCGAGGTGAAGGTGATGCCCCCCAGATAAAACTCGCTTTTATACCAATTGCTGAACCAGGGGTTTTCATCCTCCACATTGTAAAAGCAAATCAGGTTTTGCATGGCGTTGGGTCCTTTCTGTGCACAAAATATTTTATTTTGGATATATTCAACATCTCAATACAGGTCGGATTATCTTGCGGCAGTCCCCCCTCCGGGTGGCCGCTGCAAAGCGGAGGGCCGGCACCGCCGTCCCTCCGCCTTTTTTCAGGTATTGCAAGCCATCTCAATGCAGTGCGATCAATTTCTGCGGTGCCCCGCCGCCTGGGGTGGGGATGACCGCGTGGAACAGATAGAACATAAACAGCACACCGCTGATGAACCAGGTGAGCGGATAAGCCCAGAAGATCACGCCGATCTCCGGCAGGATGCGCACCGCCACCGTGATGTAGGCAATGCGCAGCGCGCACCAGACTGCCAGCATGATGGCCATGGGCACAATGGGCCGCCCCAGCCCGCGCAGGATGCCGGCACAGCAGTGGCTGAGGGCCAGCAGGCAGTAAAACAGCGAGGCGGTATGTGCCTGCCGCACGCCGTAAACCACCACGTCAGGGTTGTTGTTGAACAGCCCGATCAGCAAAGGCGACAGGGCAAAGATCAGCACGCCCACCACCTCGGCCAGCGAGATGGAGGTCAGTATGCCAAACCGCATCCCCTTGCGCACCCGGTCCACCTGGCCGGCGCCCACATTCTGGCTGACAAAGGTGGCCAGCGCCATCGAAAAGCAGGTCACCGGCAGAAAGGCAAATCCCTCCACCTTGCTGTATGCCGCACAGCCGGCCATCGCCTGGGAGCCGAAGGCGTTGATGTTGGCCTGCACAATGACATTTGCCAGCGAGATGACCGAGTTCTGCACACCGGAGGGCAGCCCCTGGGCCACCACTGCCCGCAGGGTGGGGCCGTCAAAGCGGACCTCCCGCCAGTGGATGGCGTAGGCGCCGGTGGCCCGGCTCAGCTTGCGGAAGGCCAAAAACGCGCTGACAATCTGGCTGATGATGGTGGCAAAGGCCGCCGACCCCACCCCCATGTGGAAGCCCGCCACAAACAAAAGGTCCAGCACCACGTTCAAAAGCGAGGCGGTGATCAGGTAAACCATCGGGCTGCGGCTGTCCCCCACCGATTGCAAAATGCTGGCCCCCACATTGTACAGCACCACCGCAATGCAGCCCATGAAATAAACCCGGAAATAGACCACCGAGTTGTCCATGACATTTTCCGGCGTATCCATCCAGCGCAGGATTTGCGGGGTGAGGACGACGCCCACCACCGTCAGCACCAGGCCGGCCGCAATGCCCAGCGCCACAGTGGTGTGCACCGCTTTTTTCAATGATGTTTCGTCCTTTGCGCCGAAATAGCGGGCCACCAGCACACCGGCGCCCAGGCTGACACCGTTGACAAAACCGGTGAGAAGAAAAATCAAACTGCCTGAGGACCCCACCGCCGCCAGCGCGTCGTCGCCGATGAAGTTGCCCACAATCACCGAGTCAACGGCGTTGTACAGCTGCTGAAACAGGTTGCTGAAAAAGATGGGGATGGCAAATGTGAGCATTCCCCTGGCCACGCTGCCGCTTGTCAGCGAAACTTGCCCCTTGAACATGGTTCCCGGTCACATCCTTACACAAAAATAGCGGCCGTGCCCGGCAGGCACGACAGTTCCAGTGTATCACCGGAACCGCACTTGTCAAGAGCGTTTTTCCGCCTGGCTGCCGCGCCCGTTTTTGCCCGGAACACAAAAAGCGGCAGCCCTGCCGCGGGCTGCCGCCTGTTACATTTTTCGCGCTTGACAGGCCGCAGTTTTCCACAAAACGGTGGAAAACTCACTCTGCCTTGGTCTTGTAGCCGTCCGGGTTGCGGCTCTGCCAGTTCCAGCTGTCGCGGCACATCTCGTCGATGCCGTACTCCGCCTTCCATCCCAGCTCCCGCTCGGCCTTGGCCGGGTCAGCGTAGCATTCGGCGATGTCGCCGGGACGGCGCGGGTCGATGACGTAGGGCAGCTCCCTGCCGCAGGCCTTGCTGAAGGCGTGGATCACGTCCAGCACACTGTACCCATGGCCGGTGCCCAGGTTGCAGATGAACAGGCCGGGCTTTTCCTCCAGCTTTTTGATGGCCGCCACATGGCCGCGGGCCAGATCCACCACATGGATGTAGTCCCGCACGCCGGTGCCGTCGGGGGTGGGGTAGTCATTGCCAAAGACGTGCACTTTTTCCAGCTTGCCCACAGCCACCTTGGCAATGTAGGGCACCAGGTTGTTGGGGATGCCGTTGGGGTCTTCGCCGATCAGGCCGGAGGGATGGGCGCCGATGGGGTTAAAGTAGCGCAGGATGGCCACATTCAGCTCCGGGTCGGCATGGCAGCAATCGGTCAGGATTCGCTCGGTAAAGACCTTGGTGGTACCGTAGGGGTTGGTGGTGGCGCCGGTGGGGAAATCCTCGGTGATGGGCACGCTGGCCGGATCCCCGTAAACCGTGGCTGAGGAGGAGAAAATAAAGTTGTGGCAGCCATAGCGGCGCATCACATCCAAAATGTTCAGCGTGCAGGCCAGGTTGTTGGAATAGTACTCGATGGGCTTGGACACGCTCTCCCCCACCGCTTTGTAAGCGGCAAACTGGATCACGCAGTCAATGTCCGGGTTGGCGGCAAACAGGGCCTCCACCGTGGCCTTGTCGGTCATGTCCGCCTCCACAAAGCGGAAATCCTTGCCGGTGATGGTCTTGACGCGGTTGAGCGCCTCGGGGCAGGAGTTGTAGAAGTTGTCGGCCACAACGATCTCGTAACCGGCGTTCAGGAGTTCGACGCAGGTGTGGCTGCCAATGTAGCCGGCACCGCCGCTGACCAGAATTGCCATAGCACTCTCTCCTTTTGCACTTATGTTGCCATTTGTATCCGGCAGTCCCGATGCATACACAACACAACCGGCTGGAATTTTGCCTGTTTTTGCTGATTCTGCGGGGATTGTTCCGGGCTTTCTATTAATTATTCTACTTCACTGTCGGTGTTTGTAACATGGACGTTTGGGGGTTGTGCATATCGGTTTGTTGCGGCCCTCTGGGCAGCCTGGCGCGCCCGGCGCGAGAAGTCCCGCGGGGTGACGCCGTAGGTCCGTTTGAAGCTGCGGGAAAAGTACGCTCCATCCGCAAAGCCCAGCAAAGCTGCCGTTTCGCCGGGGGCGTAGCCGCTCGCCAGCAGGGCGCGGGCCCGGTCCATTTTCATGGCGGCAAAGGTTTCCATGGGGCCCTTGTGCAGCCTGGCCCGGAAGGCTTTTTGCAGCCGGGCGCGGGGGCAGCCGTTGTCCCGGCAGACCTGGTCCACCGTCAGCTCCCGGTTCAGGTTTCGGCTGAAATACAGCTGCACAGCCTCCACCAGCAGCTGCTGTTCCCGTTCCAGCCGGGCGCGGCTGCTCTGGCGGCGGGGGCGGCGCTGGCTGCGCACCAACAGGATGAGCAGTGTCTCCACACAGATGCACAACAGCTGCTGTGCAGCAAAGGGGGCCTCCGCCCGGGGCTCCATGATATGGTCCGGCCCTGCGGGGGCAAAGGCTTCCCCCACCGCCCGCACAATCTGCTGCAGCCAGACCTTCTCGCCCGGGCCGGGCCTCAGCACACAGCCGCGCAGGTCATCCAGCGCCTGCCCCACACAGACAAAATCCAGCCGCAGCACCTCGGGGGGGACTTCCCCCACCGCCCGCATGGCACAGGTCTCGCCGGGCTCGTGCAGCAGCAGCTGGCCTGCCCGCAGCGTGACGGTGCGGGCGTCGCAGAGCTCCTCCACCGCGCCGCCGGACAGATACACCAGCTGCCAGGTATCGCAGATACGCTCGGGCATTCCATCGCCGGTGCGCCACTCCTCCACCGAGGCAGCAGGCACCTGCTCCACCCGCAGGGGAAATTCTTCAGCGGTGGGCATGGGCATCCCCCTTCAGTGTGCGACCGCCACAGGCGGGCGGGCCGCGGTCACGTCGTCAGGCAGCTGGACCACCCCGGCCAGTTCCCCGGTGCTGAACACGCCGGGGGGCATCTCGTTCACCTCAGGGAAGGCTTCCGCCCCCTCAAAGGTGCTGCACAGCCCCAGCCGGCTGCCGGTCAGCGGGCTGATCTGCTTTTCCACCGCACCGTACACAAGGCTTCCATCGGGGCCATAGGTATCCAGCATGATCTCGTCCGGCCAGGTGGCCTGGACATAATCCGCCAGCTGTGATGTCACATAGTAGTCGTTGCTGCCTGCGTAGAGATCGGGCGCGCCGTACAGGTGCAGGATCTCGTGGGCGTAGACGGCGGGCGTCTCAAAGTCATCGGGGCCGCTGTAAGCGTCGGTGCGGTACAGGCAGCTGAACTCATGGTAATAGTCGCTGCCGTCCTCCAGATAATGCACCATCGTGAAGGAGGACCCGCTCACCGGCAAAAAAATCAGAAACCCGATGCTGGAGGTCCCGTACTGTCCTCGCAGTTCTGCGGTGTCCAGCTGTTCACACAGGTCGTAGACGGCGGTGTAGAATGCATCGCTCTCGGCCGAGTTGGTCCCGCCGGCAAAGCGGCCGTTGTACTGAGTTCTGACAAACAGGTTGCTGTCCGGGGTACCGTCGTCACAGATAATGTTGGCCTCGGCACCATACTGGGCGCACTGCTGCCCGATCCAGTCCACGGCGGTGGCCAGCGTTTGGCGGCTGCGCGCGATGTCCTCCTCGGTCCAGCTGACACCGCCCCTCTCGTCCAGATAGACGCTGACCAGCACGCTGGGCCAGCCCAACAGGCCGGCGCTGCCGTACATACACTGTTCCCGGGTCAGCGAGGGATCGGCATACCACTGGCCGTACCAGTCGTCGGAGGGCTGCTCGCCGGTGTCCGGCTGGGGCCAGTCAAAGGGGGTGCGCCCCCCGGAGGAGGGCGAGTTCAAAGCCAGGCGGGGGGCACAGCCCGCCAGGGCCAGTGCCGCCGCCAGCAGCCCGGCTGTCAGTGCCGCCGGGCGAAAAGACTTCCATTTCACAGGCGGTTTCCTTTCCCGCAGATGCGCAAGTAGGGGCCATGCAGGGGCAGGGTCACTGGGGCAGGCGCAGCATCGGCTTGCCGTCCTCGCCGGCATCCAGCGTGACGGTGTCGGGGCTGGTGCCCTGGCCCAGTTTGCCCTCGATCAGGGCCTGGGCCACCGGGTCCTCCACCTCCTTGCGGATGGTGCGGCGCAGCTCGCGGGCGCCGAACTTGGTGCTGGTCTCGTCCACGATGGCCTTGAGCGCCGCCGGGGTGTAGGCCAGCTGGATCCCGTGGGCCTGCATGCCGGGCTTGTACTCGTCCAGCATCAGGGCGGCGATCTTTTCCAGATCCTGCTGGTTCAGCGGGCGGAAGGTGATGATCTCATCCACGCGGCCCAAAAACTCGGGGCGCAAAAACTCCTGCAGTGCCTTCATGCTCTTGTTGGCGCTGATCTGCTCCGGCGTCTTGTTGAAGCCGGTTTCACCGGTGCGGTCGGTGCTGCCGGCGTTGGAGGTCATGCAGATCACCGTGTTGGAAAAGTCCACGCTGCGGCCCTGGGCGTCGTTGATTTTGCCTTCGTCCAGAATTTGCAGCAGGATATTCATCACATCGGGGTGGGCCTTCTCGATCTCGTCAAACAGGATAACGCTGTACGGGTGGCGGCGGACCTTCTCGGTCAGCTGGCCGGCCTCGTCGTAGCCCACGTAGCCCGGAGGCGACCCGATCAGGCGAGAAACCGCAAACTTTTCCATATACTCGCTCATATCGATGGAGATCAGCGGGTCCACGGTGTCGAACAGCTGGTTGGCCAGCTGCTTGACCAGCTCGGTTTTGCCCACGCCGGTGGGCCCCACAAAGATGAAGCTGGCGGGCCGGTGCCGGCCGGACAGGTCGGCGCGGGACCGCTTGACCGCCTGGGCCACCTGGTGCACGGCCTCGTCCTGGCCGATGATGTGGGCCTTCAGCGCGTCCTCCAGCCCCAGCAGGCGGCCGTACTCGCTCTCCTTGATCTTGACGGCGGGGATGCCGGTCCACAGCTCAATGACCTGGGCCACGTCGTCCATCGTCACGGCAATGTCGGCGGTGCGCAGCTGCAAAGCGGGCAGCTTCTCCCGCAGGCGGGCCAGGTCGGTCTTGACCTTGGCCAGCGCCTCGTAGTCGATGGCCTCGCCGTCCTCGGGGTTTTCCAGCGTGTGCTCCTGCTCCTCCAGGGCGGCAACCTCCTTCTGTGCGTTCAAGAACTCGGTGATCTCGGGATGGCGCAGGTTGCAGCAGGCGCAGGCCTCATCCAGCAGGTCGATGGCCTTGTCGGGCAGGAAGCGGTCGGTGATGTACCGCTCGGCCAGGCGGACGATGGTGGCGGTGACGGCGTCCGGCACACGGACGCAGTGGTACTTTTCGTAGTAGGTGCGCACACCCTTGAGCACCTCGATGCTGTCGGCAATGGAGGGTTCATCCACCTTGACCGGCTGGAAGCGGCGCTCCAGCGCCTGGTCTTTCTCGATATACTTGCGGTACTCCGAGAAGGTGGTGGCGCCGATGACCTGGATTTCCCCGCGGGAGAGGGCGGGCTTGAGGATGTTGGCGGCGTTCATGGCGCCTTCCGAGTCGCCCACGCCCACCAGATTGTGCAGCTCATCGATGAACAGGATGATGTTGCCGGCGCGGCGCACCTCGCTGATCAGGCCCTTGACCCGCTGCTCAAACTGGCCGCGGAACTGGGTGCCCGCCACCAGGGCGGTCAGGTCCAAAAGATAGATTTCCTTGTCGGCCAGGCGGGCGGGCACCTTGCCCTCCACAATGTGCTGGGCAATGCCCTCGGCAATGGCGGTCTTGCCCACGCCGGCCTCACCGATCAGGCAGGGGTTGTTCTTCTGCCGGCGGCAGAGGATCTGGATGGTGCGGTAGATCTCCCGGTCACGGCCGACAATGTGGTCGATGCGGCCGTCCCGGGCCTTCTGGGTCAGGTTCTCGCAGTAGGCGTCCAGGAACTTGCGGCCGTTCTTCCGGTCCTTGCCGCGGTTTTTGCGGTCGGACTTTTCGTCGGTGTTCTGGCCCTGGGCGCCGGGGCCGAAGGGGAACGCCGGGCTGCCGCCGGGCACAAACTCGTCCTCATCGTCGCCGGCGGGCATCATCGCGCCGTTCTGGCCGGCTTCCTCCAGGAAGCTGTTCATGCGCTCCTCCATATTTTCCAGGTCCTGGTCCGACACGCCAAACCGCTGCATCAGGTCATCCACCGGCTTGATGTGCAGTTCTCTGGCGCAGGTCAGGCAGTAGCCCTCCTGGATGGGTTTGCCGTTCTCCATCCTCTGGATAAAGACGACGGCTGTTCTCTTTTTACAACGGACACAAAGCATTGGGTTCCCTCCCTTGGCGCGGATGCCGAGAAAAGCAATGGTGCACAGATACACCCTGGCACAACCGCGCTGTTGGCGGAGAGCTGTTTTTTGATTTTGCCCGCTCCGCCACCGGTTTGCGGCAAAGCCGCCCCCCGCGGGCAACGGGGGTGTCTATGTTCAGGATTGTGATTGACGGTGCAAAAGAGGGGAATGCCCGCGGGCTATCGTTCCGCATAACATTCCCCCACAATATTAGTTTACCACAGCCTGTCAATATGCGGAGCCTTACGCCAGGAAGGGGTTCAGCGCCGCAAACAGGTTGTACAGCAGGCTGCTGTTCAGCGTCTGCTGGGAAAGCAGGTCCACACTGCCGCCGGTGACCGCAGCGCCGCCCCACAGCACCAGGCTGAGCACCCAGCAGTCCAGCAGGCCGCTGATCAGGCCCAGCACCAGGCCCAGCGTCCGGTTCACCGTGCCCACCAGCGGGATGTGGTTGATCAGCTGCATGGTGCGGGACACCAGTCCCACCAGCCAGCGGATCACCACGCACAGCAGCAAAAACAGCACCGACTGCAGCAGCGGCATCAGCACCGGCTGCAGCGCCATGACCACCTGGTTGGCCACCTCGCCGGCCACATTGGTGGTGGCATCGGCCAGCGGCTGCTGCAGGGCGTCGGACAGACCGTTCAGCACCGCGTCGGGCAAAAAGCCCAAGTACTCCTGCAGCACCGACAGCAGGCTTTGCCCCTGGGTGCTCAGCGCCTGGGAGATTCCTGTGGTCACCGGCGCGGTGATGAGATTTTCAAAGATAGCCGGCGCCAGGGCAGTGGTCAGCAGCAGCGCCAGCACAATGCCGATCACGCTGCCAAGCAGGTTCAACGCCTCGGCGATCAGGCCGGCACGGCGGCCGTACAGGGCCGTCATAATCAGAATCAGCACAAAGATCAGGTCATAAATCAATCCAATAGGCATGGCTACATTCCTCCCCGTGGGTTGGGTCATGGATGGGCGTGCGGTCAGGGCTGCAAAAGATCGGCCTGCATGCCGGTGAACAGCAGGGGCTGTTCGGCGTCCAGCATGGCCAGGGCCGGGGATTCCAGCGCGCGCTCCCAGCGCTGGGTACCGTCATAGTTGAGGCACCGCACCCACATCCCGCCGGACAGGTACAGGCCGGTGCGGGTGCAAAGCACATCGGCGGCGCTGCCCGCCTCTGTGCTGGAAAGCAGCGTCAGATCGTTGTTCAGTACAGTCAGGGTGGCACTGCCCTGGCCGGCCAGCAGCAGGGCAATGCCGGTATCGGACCAATCGGCGTCCAAAAGCGAGGCCCCGCCGTATTCATAGCGGGCCACCTCGGTGCCGGCGGCGGCATCCAGGACCACAGCAGCGTCATCCATCAGCACCAGCACCCGGTCGGTGCTCAGCCAGTTCAGGCGCAGCACCAGCTCGCCGGGCTGTGCGGTATAGATGGCGGTGGGCGCGTCGGCGGCGGTGTCCATCAGATAGATCCGGGTGGCCACCTGCCCGTCGGAGGCTGAGATGCACCCGGCGGCAAACCGCCGGTTATCCTTGGCAAAGGAGACCGCCACCGGCGTGCCGTCCTCCTCGGTGGCAAACCACTCGTACTGAACCCCAAAACTGACCGGGTCCAGCACCTCCAGCCGCGCCGCATAGCGGGCTGATTCAGTCACCACGGCGGTGGTGCCGTTGGGGCTCATGGCACACAGCAGGATGCTGCTCTCGGTGTTTGTGTTGTACAGGGTCCGGGTGCGGCTTTCGATGCGCAGCCCGTTGGCCGCCCGGTTGTAAAGGACAAAACGGTTGTTGCCCGCCGCGATGGCGGGTCTGGCGTATCCCGGCTGGATGGTGCGCAGCAGCGCGCCGCTGGGGCTGACCACCGCGACATCGGTGTCGCCCAACTCCACAAATCCGCCGGCCAGCGGCTGGATCTGAATGGGGTCGTCAATGCCGGTGGTCACCGGCCAGTCACCGGCCTCAAAGGAGATGGCCATGGTATCCGCCAGGTCCCCCAGCGTCATCATCACCCTGGCCAGCGCGCCGCTGACCCAGGCAAAGACCAGCGCCGCCGCCAGGAGTGCCGCCGCCACCATCAACCTGCGGCGGCGTTTCCGGCGGCGCAGAATCGGGCTGAGCGGCCGGCGGCTGCGCTTGCGGGGTGCCCGGCGGGAAAAATCCACCGGGTGCAGGTTGTCCGCAGGCGGGGGTTCCGTCCCTCCGGGCCGGGCGGCCGGTGGGGGATTTTCCGCAGCATCCCCTGCTTTCCCCTCTGCCGGCTTTTCTCGGTCCGGGACCGGGCTGGGTTCCGCTTCCGCCGCGGGGGGCTGCCTGGCCGCCCCGGCGGCCGTGCCGCCCGACTCCGCCTGCCCGCTCTGCCGAGAGGGCCGGCGCTGCTGTTTGCCGGGGGCTTCGGCATTTTTGCCCGTGTCCGGGCCGGAACGCGGTTCCGGCGGCGGCGAAAACCCCGCCGGCGGCACATCAGCCGGGGACTTTGCCTGTTCCGACAGGCGTGCATCGGGCGGGGCCATACCCTGTTCCCGTGCCAGCATACGCTGCAGCCGGTCCTGTCGTTCCTTGTCTGCACGGCTCAAAAGGGCAAGCCTCCTCTCGATGAAATATGGGTCCCCAGGCCGGGGAAAGGGTCACTTTTTCATTCCGGCAGGGTCAGGCAGTCCTCCGGATAGTCCACCCGCACCAGAAAAAGCCCCCTTGCCGGCAGCGTAGGCCCTGCGCGGCGGCGGTCCCGGCTTTCCAAAATGGCGGCGATCTCCTCCGGCGGGATCTTGCCCCGGCCTGCCTCCACCAGGGTGCCGGCCAGAATGCGCACCATATTGTACAGATAGCCGTCGGCGGTCACCGTGATGGCGATCACCTCGCCGGTTTGTTCCACCGCGCACCGGGTGATGGTGCGCACTGTGTCGCCATGGGCGGCCGGCCCGGAGCCCGCCGCACACAGGGCAAGAAAATCATGGGTGCCCACAAACTGTTTTGCTGCCCGCTGCATCGCCCCCAGGTCCAGCTGCCCGGCAACGCGCCAGCAGGTATCCAGGTCAAAGGGGTCGTCGATGGCAGAGTTGCGGATGCGGTAGCAATAGGTCTTGGCGTGGGCAGCATACCGGGCATGAAACGCATCCGGCACCGGCCGGGCGCTTTTGACCCGGATGTCCGGCGGCAGATGGGCGTTGAGCGCCAGCACCAGCCTTTGCGGCGGGACAGCACCAGTATACTGGAAATTCAGCGCGAAATCCAGTGCATGGACGCCCGCATCGGTGCGGGAGCAGCCCTTCACGTCCGGGCGCGCACCGGTCACCGCCTGCAGGGCGTCCTGAAAGGCCGCGCAGATGGTGGGCGCGTTGGGCTGCACCTGGAACCCGCCGTAGCGGGTCCCTTTGTACGCCAGGCGAAGCAAAAGGTTCATCACGCACCTCCGGGCTTGCTTGAATGCGGAATCAGGGTGTATCTGATCCATCAAACGTGCTGGAAAATTCGCTGAAAAGTGGCGAACATAAGGCGCGAAACCGCAGGAATCCCTGATGCATTCCAGGGTTGGGCAGCGCAGCAGACGTTACTTTTTGGTAGAATGAGACCCTGCCGGGGATTTTTCAGAGATCCCCTGGGCGTTCAGGATGTTTGAGCGCGTGAACGCACACAGAGTACTCCTTCGTTCCGCATTCTTAGCTTCTCATTTGTTTTTACCCGATCACCGGGAACACCCACCGGGTGGCCAGGATGATGCCAAACGTCACCACACAGAACCCCAGGCAGAGGAAATCGTTTTTGCCGAATTTCAGCACCTTCAGCTGGGTGCGGCCGGCGCCGCCGCGGTAACAGCGGCACTCCATGGCCATGGCCAGCTCGTCGGCGCGGCGGAAGGCCGAGATAAACAGCGGGATCAAAATGGGGACCAGCGCCTTCAGCCGCTGGCCGAGCTTGCCGGTATCCAGCTGGGCGCCGCGGGCCTTCTGGGCGTTCATAATCTTCTCGGTCTCGTCCACCAATGTGGGGATGAACCGCAGCGCAATGGTCATGATGATGGCAAACTCGTGCACCGGCACATGGATCTTCGACAGCGGCCGCAGCAGATTTTCAATGGCGTCGGTCAGCACGGTGGGGCTGGTGGTGTAGGTCAGCAGGCTGGTACCGGCGATCAGCGCCAGGATGCGCACCGCCATCAAAACCGCAAAGGTAATTCCCTCGGGATAGATGTTGAAGATCCAAAAGCTGACCAGCGGCGTCTCGCCGGGGTAAAACAGCAGGTTGATGATGCCGGTGAAGGCAATGATCGGTACAATGGGCTTCAGGCTTTTCAGGATCAGCTTGACCGGCACCTTGGCAATGGCGTACAGTGCCAGCAGCAGCAGGATGGACAGCGCCACCCCCACCGCATTGCCGCAGGCGTACAGCACCACCACATAGCCAATGGTGGCCACCAGTTTGAGCCGCGGGTCGCAGTTGTGGACGATGGAATCCCCCGGGAAATGCTGGCCGATGGTAATGTCACGAAGCATTGCTGCCGCCCCCTTTCCGCTGTTTTTCCTGCCACAGGCGGCGGATCACCTTGACCGCGTAGGGCACCGTGTATACGTCGATGGGGATGTCCAGCCCTTTCTGGCGCAGCTTCAAAAAGATCTGTGTCACCTGGGGAACCGACAGCCCCAGCTCCAGCAGCTCCGGGGCGCGGGCAAACACATTTTCCACTGTGTCGTACATGGCCACCTTGGCATGGTGCATCACCAGCACCCGGTTGGCGTACTTGGCGATGTCCTCCATCGAGTGGCTGACCAGCACCACCGTCACGCCGGTCTTTTCGTGGTAGGCCTTGATCTGGGACAGGATGGTATCCCGGCCCTCCGGGTCCAGCCCGGCGGCAGGCTCGTCCAGCACCAGGATGCGGGGTTCCATGGCCATCACGCCGGCAATGGCCACCCGGCGTTTTTGGCCGCCGGAAAGCTCAAAGGGGCTGCGCTCCAGCAAAGCCGCATCCAGGCCGGTGAACTCGGCAGCCTCCTTGACGCGGCGGGTGATCTCGGCGTCGTCCAGGCCCATGTTTTTGGGGCCGAAGGCGATGTCCTTGGCACAGGTTTCCTCAAACAGCTGATATTCCGGGTACTGAAAGACCAGCCCAACCAGAAAGCGAAAAGAGCGCAGGTCCTCGCCCTGGGCCCACATATCCCGGCCATCCACAAAGATTTTGCCGGAGGTGGGGCGGTTCAGACCGTTAAAATGACTGATGAGGGTGGACTTGCCGCTGCCGGTGGAACCGATCACACCCACAAAGTCGCCTTCCTGGATGGCAAAGCTCACATCGTCCAGGGCCTTTGTCTCGTCCGGCATGCCGGGGTTGTAGACGTAACTGAGATGTTCTACGCGGATGATGTCTGACATGAGGATCTCCTCCTGATAACCGCAGGATAGCGCCCCGGCGCCCCGGGTGAACTTCCTGCCTGATTCATGGTAAGGGGGTGATTTGGGGATTTGTTTCTTTCGTGGCGGCATTGCCGCGGCGGGCCGAGAAAAATGCTCCCAACAAAAACAGCGCCTTATTTCAACAGCTCAAACAGCCAGTCCGCCGCTGCGTCCGGCGTGATGATCTGTTTTGGCGCGGGCAGGCCCTCGGCCTCCAGCGCGTCCCGCAGCTCAGCGGCCTGGGGCACGTCCAGATGATAGCTGTGCAGCCGCCCAGTCTGAGCAAAAATTTCCTGAGGGGTGCCTTCCATCACGATGCGCCCGCCGCTCATCACCAGCACCCGGTCGGCGCGGGCGGCTTCCTCCATATAGTGGGTGATAGACACGATGGTCACCCCGGCGGCCCGCAGCTTGTCGATGGTCTGCATCACCTGACGGCGGCCTTTGGGGTCCAGCATGGCGGTGGCCTCGTCCAGCACAATGCAGTCGGGGCGCATGGCCAGCACGCCGGCAATGGCCACCCGCTGCTTCTGCCCGCCGGACAGCTTGTGGGGCGCGGCCTTGCGCTTTTCGTAGATGCCGGCCATCTTCATGGCCTCATCCACCCGGGTGCGGATCTCCTCGGTGGGGACGCCCAGGTTTTCCGGCGCGAAAGCCACGTCCTCCTCCACCACGGTGGCGACGATCTGGTTGTCCGGGTTCTGAAACACCATGCCCACCTTCTGGCGGATGTCGTACAGTTTTTCCTCGGTGCGGGTGTCCATGTCCTCCACCAGCACAGTGCCCTCCTCCGGCAGGAGGATGGCGTTGAAATGCTTGGCCAGCGTGGACTTGCCGCAGCCGTTGGCCCCCAGCACCGCCACAAACTCGCCCTTTTTCACGTCCATTGTGACCCCGTCCAGCGCCCAGACGGGCTGTTCGGGATCGTAGCGGAACCGCACATTCTGCGCGCGCAGCATCTGTTCCATACCAATTCCTTTCCGGCCATGGCCGGCCGTTGTCGCTCGGGGTTGAACCCGGGAAATTTGCCCGCCCTTATGCCTTTTCCTGCCAGATGGCAGTGGCGCCGCAGGGCACCACACCGCCGGTGGCGGACACCGGCAGGCCGATCTCGTCGCAGGCGGTCACGCCGCCGTACCGCGGGCAGAGGGTGGTCTGCAAAATGTACTGCATCACCGCGGGGCTCAGCCCCTCGGTGTAGCTGTTGACGGCAAAAAACAGCGGTTCGTCGCTCAAGACCTTGGCGCACTCCACAATCAGGTCGTAGATGTTGTCCTCCAGCTTCCAGATCTCGCCGCTGGGGCCGCGGCCGTAGCTGGGCGGGTCCATGATGACGGCGTCGTACCGGTTGCCGCGGCGGATTTCCCGGGCAACAAACTTGCCGCAGTCGTCCACAATCCAGCGGCAGGGGCGGTCGGCAAGGCTGCTGGCGGCGGCATTTTCCCGTGCCCAGGCCACCATGCCCTTGCTGGCGTCCACATGGGTCACCGACGCGCCGGCGGCCAGGCAGGCCAGCGTGGCGCCGCCGGTGTAGCCAAACAGGTTCAGCACCTTGACCGGCCGCCCCGCCGCGGCGATAACCTTCTGATACCAGGCCCAGTTGACGGCCTGCTCCGGAAAGACGCCGGTGTGCTTGAAGCCGGTGGGGCTGACGATCAGCGTCAGCCCGTTCCAGCCGATCTTCCACCGGGCAGGCAGGGCACGGCGGTTTTCCCAGCTGCCGCCGCCCTTGCTGGAGCGGTGGTAGACCGCGTCGGCCTTTTGCCACAGCGGGCTGGCCGGGTCATTTTTCCACACCACCTGGGGGTCGGGGCGGATCAGCAGGGTCTTGCCCCACCGCTCCAGCCGGTTTTTGCCGGTGGCATCGATCAGTTCGTAGTCCTGCCAGCTGTCCGCAGCGCGCATAGCGTGGCTCCTTTCTGCTTTTGCTTTCTGTCACTTTTTTGTGTTTCCGGGGGATTCCCAGATACCGGAATTTGCGGGGCCGTTTTTTCTCAGTCCGGCAGGGCTTCTGGTTTCGATTTTAGCGGCGGGCTGCCGGGGGCATTTTTTCTCAGCTTGGCAAAGCTGTGGGTTTCTTTTCTAGCGGCGGGCTGCCGCCAAATTTCCAATTCCTCTCAGTACAGGCTCTGCTGCCCGTCCACCTCGTCCTCGCCGCGCAGGGCTTTGGGCACCGCCATGTGCAAATGCTCGTAGGCCAGGCGGGTGACGCAGCGGCCGCGGGGGGTCCGGGTCAAAAAGCCCATCTGCATCAGGTAGGGTTCGCAGACATCCTCCAGCGTGACGGCCTCCTCGCCCAGGGCGGCAGCCAGGGTATCCAGGCCCACCGGCCCGCCGCCGTACAGCTCGATAATGGCCCGCAGCACACCCCGGTCCAGCTCGTCCAGGCCCAGCGCGTCAATGCCCATCTGCTTGCGGGCGTCAATGGCCGACTCGGCGTCGATGGTGCCGTCACCCCGCACGGTGGCAAAGTCCCGGGCACGTTTCAAAAGCCGGTTGGCCACGCGGGGGGTGCCGCGGCTGCACTTGGCCAGCTCCAGCGCGCCTTCCGGCGTGATGGGCACCTCCAGGATGCCGGCGCTGCGGGTGATGATCTGCGCCAGCTCGTCCGGGCTGTACGGTTCCAGCTTGAGCAGGATGCCAAACCGGTCCCGCAGCGGGCCGGTCAGCTGGCCGGCCCGGGTGGTGGCGCCGATCAGCGTGAAACGGGGCAGGTTGATGCGGATGCTCTGGGCGCTGGGGCCTTTGCCGATCATGATGTCCAGCGCGTAGTCCTCCAACGCCGGGTAGAGCACCTCCTCCACCTGGCGGGACAGGCGGTGGATCTCGTCGATAAACAGCACGTCGCCCTCCTGCAAATTGGTCAGCAGGGCGGCCAGATCACCGGGCTTCTCGATGGCCGGGCCGGAGGTGATGCGGATCTGCACGCCCATCTCCTGGGCGACAATGCCCGCCAGCGTGGTTTTGCCCAGGCCGGGCGGGCCGTAGAGCAGCACATGGTCCATCGGCTCGCCCCGGCGCTGAGCCGCCCGCAGATAGACCGAGAGGTTGGCTTTGACCTTCTCCTGCCCGACATAGTCGGCCAGCGTTTTGGGCCGCAGGCTGACTTCCTCGGCGTCGGCCGGGGTCATATCCGGGCTGACCAGGCGGGAGGGATCAACGGTATATTCCTGATTCAAGGGGAGACCTCCTTCAGAGGGGCAAAGCAGGCCGGCGCAGGTTCCTTATACATTGGACGCCACCACCTGATAGCTGTATTTTTCCACCGGTTTGGCCCGCATTTCGCGCGCGACAAACTTTTTGGGGGAGACAATGTACCGGCCGCACATGCGCAGCAAACTCATGGCAAAGCTGGTCAGTTTGGTGTTGGAAACCTGATCCTCCTCCCGCCAGCTGATGGGGAAGAACAGCATTTTCTGCCGGTAATGGCACTGGGCCAGGATCATGCAGTCGTTGAAATACTGGGTGTCGGGAAATTTGATATAATACCCGCTTTTCAGCGGTTCGGCCTTGTACAGGTTCAGCCCACTGCCCAGATCGGTGATCTTATGGCGGGCCACCAGGCTGAACAGCCAATTGAAGCCGTAGTTGCCGGCGATGCGCAGCGCGCTGTACCCCTGGATGCGGCTGCCTTTCATGAATCGGGAACCCAGGCAGCAATCATAGTCCCGGTATTTGCCCGAAGCGATCAGCGGCGCCAGGTCCCGGGCGTCGCCCTGGTCGTCGCCATGCAATACCACAAGATAGTCAAAGCCGTGGGATACGGCATACTGGAAAGCCACCTTGTGGCTGCCGCCCAGGCCGTAATTTTCGTTGTTGCGCAGCAGCCGGATCGGCTTGGAGGGGTGCTTTGTCATCCAGGAAAGCACCGCGGCCTCGGTGCCGTCGGTGGAGCGGTTGTTCACCACGATGCACTCGGACACAAAATCGGAAACTTTTGGGTCCAGCAGCTGGTTCAGCACCCTGGGCACCTGCTTTTCACAATTGTAGGCGGGGATAAACAGCAAGAAACGATCCGGCATATGGCACCTCTCCCTGCAGGCCTCCGCCTGCCCTAATCCGCCCGGGGGTGCCTCTGAAAATCCCCGGCGGGCCGCAAAGCATACTCTGGAATAGTATATCATACTTTGTGCCGGATTGCCATATAATCCGCAGCAATTTTCAGCACAATGCCAAACCCCCGCCGGCGGCAGGGCAGCCGTCGGCGGGGGCGTCGTGGGTTGGGGATCATGGGTCGGCGGGATCCACCGTCAGCACCTCCAGGCTGGCGGTGCCGCAGGTCACAGTCTGGCGGCTCTCAACAACAAAGTGTTCCTCCAGCCAGCCGTGGAACTCCTCCAGGTCCCGCACACAGTTGTTGTTGTACAGGATCACATCCGGCGCCTTCTCCGGCAGTTCCAGATAATAGCTGGCAAATCGTGGGTCGCTGTCGGTGGAGGAAATCACCGATGCCTGCCCCACCTGCAAACTGCCGCCGTCCATCAGGAAGGCAAGCCCCTCCACATCGCCGGTGGACAGCAGTACCTGCTGGCCCGCGTAGGGCGCCAGCGCCTGTTCCAGCGCGTGGTACATATCGGCAGTGGGCACATCCACCCAGGTGAAGGCCGCCGGGCCGTCGGTCAGCAGTTCCATGGGGGTGTCCAGCACGCTGCGCGGCTTCCAGCCGGTGGTCAAAATCAAAAAGCACCGGCAGACCACCAGAAACGCCAAAAACAGCAGCAGCAGTCCGTCCGCCCAGTCGCCGTCCAGGGCATACGCCGCCACCGGATCGCTGCCGGGGGCATCCCCATCCCCGGCGGCGCGGCTTTGCAGCGCCAGGGCCAGCAGGGCGCACAGCCCCGGCCAGGTCAGGTACATGAAGGTGGCGGAAAGCCCCAGCAGTGTGGACCGCAGGATGAACAGGTACGCCACAACGCCCGGCAGGTACCCCAGCCAAAACAGTGCCGACCGGGATGTATTTTTGCTGTGGCGGAAAAACCACAGCCCGGCAACCGCCAGCACCGGCACAAAGTAGCGCTCGTCCAGGCTGGCGTCCCGCACGGCGCGCACCAGGCAGAGCACCATGGCCAGCCCGCAGAACAGCGCGAAGAAAAGGTTGAGCCAGAACCGGATGTTGCGGATCGGCTGCTGGTGCCTGCGGGAAATATCCCGCAGGATGCCCGCCAGCACGGCGGCCAGCGCCACCAGCCCGGGCTTGCTGAGGAAGCGCAGCACATCCGCCGCCTGCCCGGCCAGCAGGGCCAAGCGTTCCCCGGTGCTGAAATCATACTGGGGGTCGTTGAGGATCAGCTCGGCCCGGCTCAGCAGCATGGCAAGGCTCATATCCCGCAGTACATACCACAAAAACACCGCCGCACAGAGGCAGCAGGTGGCAAGGGCAGCCAGTGTCCCCACCGGGATGCCGGCCAGCCGGCGCTCACCGCTGCGGCGCCCCAGCAGGAACAGGCCGATCAGATAGACCGGCGCCGCAAAGGCGCTTTGGGGAAAGGCCAGTACACTCAGGCTCAGGCAGATGCCGCCCGGCACCATCCGCCACAGCCCCCGGCATCCCCGGTCAATGTAACCGTAAAAGCAAAGGAAGGCGGCCAGCGTAAAATGGAACTGCTGGGAGATATAGTCCGGCCCCAAAAACCACTTGGGGGTGTAGACAAAAAGGGCCAGGCTGACAAGGAGCGCCGTCTGTGCGCTGAGTTTTGGCCGCATGGTGCGGTAGAACCAGATGGACAGACCGGCCTTTGCCAGCACCATCACCGCGCGCACAAACAAAAGTACGCCGGTGGTTCCGCCGGTGATGGTATAGAACAGCCACAAAAGTACCGCCGCCGGCAGCGCCGACAGCTGATGCGGCTCCCACATGGTATAGAACAGGGTGTCGCCCTTGACCAGCCGCCAGCCGATGGACAGAGCATACTGTTCATCGATCTCCAGCCCGGCAAACAGGGTTTTGCCCACCGACAGCACGGCCAGCACCAGCAGGACCGCCGCCGCAATGTGGTATGGTTCCATTCGACGTTTGGCAGACATAGGCAGCCTCCGGAAATAAAATTTTGTTTCTTCTCAACCCGGCAGGGCTGAGGATTTTACTTTTGCCGCTTTGCGGCGGCAGGAAGGCCCGCCCTGCAAGGCAAGGCAAACGGATGGTGGAACATTGCCGGGTAAATGGGTACGGTAAACCTTCGTAGGGGCCGAGCGGCAGGTGCAACGCAGGGGCAATCCCCTGTGCTGACCGGCAAGGGGCCGCGGGCAGTCAACGCTCCCGCCGCCGGGCGGCAAAAGCGAAGCCCCCCGCCAGGCTTCACAGGTGCCGTCCCAGCAGGGTGTCCCGGGCCAGCCAGACCCAGGGTAGCCAGTTCTGCCGGAAAGCGTCCCACTTGCGCTGGACGGCGTTCAGCCGGGGCTTGGCCCCCTTCACCGCCGCCATGTCGATCCACTTCGACTTGTCCCGCACAAGGATTTTTTGCGCAAAGGGCAGGTCCCACCCCTCCGGGTACCAGTAGGCGGGGGTCAGCAGCCGGTAGGACGCCGGGTCCTGCTCGGCGATGTAGCGGTTCAGGTGGCTCTCGTCATGCCATAGCGCCATCTGGCCGTCGGCCAGGTCAGCGTCGGTGCGGCGGTCCAGCTCCCGGCTCATGGCCAGAAACGCCGCCGCCGTGCCGCCGTTCAGCCCGCCGGAGACATAGTCCCGCCCGCAGTTGTAGGGAATGTACGCCCGGCATTTTGGGTTGCGGTCGTTGCTGTAAAAGATCGGTTTTTTGTCCCAAAAGCCCGGCTGCTGCACCACCAAAAGCCGCTCGCCCCGGTCGGCCCGGGGCAGGAACTCCGCCTCGGTCACCACCTCGCGGCAGACAAGGTTGGCGTTGGCAAAAAACAGATAGTCCATCTTTTCCAGCTCCGCGGCCTGCCCCGCAAACATCTTGAACCGCAAAAGCGAGCTGTACGGCCAGTCCAAAGCCTTCTGGTAAATGCGGCGGACGTCGGGGGCGCCGTCGCCCTCGATGGACGGGGCGTCGGTAAAGACAAAAAATGTCTTGTCGCTCTCCGGCAAAAACTTTTCCCGGAAAGTGCGGTAAAAGTCCGGCCAGAACACGGTGTATTTGCCGGTGCAGATGTATAAAATGCCCACCTTTGCCATGGGTTACGCCCCCTTCCGGCGGATGCGCCGCCACAGCTCGCCCGCCCGGCCGCGGAGATATTCGGCATCCGGGGAAAATCCGTAGCAGGCCAGGTTGACGGCGTTGGGCACCACGCAGACCACCAGCACCCGCGCCGCCAGGCCAAGGAGGCCCGCCGGCAGCAGCCCGCACAGCCAGTAGCTGCCGCCCATGCACAGCGCCAGCGTGGCCAGGTGGCACAGCTGCACCCGCAGGTACCGCCCGCCGCAGCCGCGCATGAACCCGCCGAACACCACTTTGGCCCGGCCCAGCCACATCAGGCAGTGGGCGAACACCGTGGCCGCCGTGACGCCCGCCAGCCCAAAGGGGATGACCAGGATGAAGCTGAACACCAGGTTGGACAGGCCGCTGGCCACCATGAACCACTGGTCCTGCTCAAAATGGCCCAGCACCGCGCGGTAGGACCCCAGCATCCGGTGGTTCCAGCCCACGTACTCGTTTAAGCAGAACCAGAACACATAGGCCATGGGCAGCAGCCACCGGTCCCCCAGCCACAGCGTGATGAAGGGCTGGAACAGGCAGAAGTAGGCGGTGGCCACAAAGCTGCCGAACAGGTAGCTGAACAGGTCCATGCTCCAGAACACCTTTTTCTGGTGGTCGTCGGCCTCGGCGGTCTTGTCGTAGACGATGTTGCCGATGGCGGCCGAGAAGCTGTCCAAAATCTTGTTGCCGATGTTGGTCACCGCCGACGACACCGACGAGTAGTTGTCCAGGTAGGTCACGCTGGAAGTGCCCCGCATGCGGGTCATGACCAGGCTGTCCGACGTGCCGTAGATGGCGTTGGAGATGCGGTGCACCAGATAATACCGCAGGTCGTGGAACATCCCCAGCCCCTTGAAGTCGGCCCAGGTGACCCTGACGTCCCGCACTTCGGGGAAGTCTTTGCGGTAGCGCAGCGCCACCACCACGTTGGCCAGCGTGTTGCACAGGACGGTGACGCCGAAATACAGGTTGTAGTTGCCGGCAAAATTGAGGGAGATGAAGATGCGGGCCAGATAGGTCAGCACGTTGAAGCACAGGTCGATGCGGGTGCAGACATAGCCCTGCTGGGTGCAGGTGTAGAGCAGCCGCCGGGTGACCAGGAAGTAGCTGGACAGGGTGGACAGCGCCTGCAACAGATAGATCGAGTGGACGGCGTTCCAGTCGGTGCCCGGCTCCACGATGAGCAGCGGCAGAAAGAAGTAGAACACCACCGCCAGCGCCGCGATGACCCCGCCGATGAGCCGGTAGGTCCACTTGTACAGCGACATGTACTTGCTGATCTTTTCGATGTCTTTGGCGGCCAGCTGCTCGTACAGGCGGTAGCTGATGACGCTGCCCACGCCCAGCTCGGCGATGGAAAAGACGCTGAACATCTTTTCGATCACGCCAGCAGTGCCGGGGATGTCGATGTCGAAGTTGGAGACAAACAGCGCCCGCGACACCAGCGCCAGCAGCAGAAGCAGCAAACTGGACCCCAGCGAGTAGGCCAGGTTGAGTAGAGTGCGTCGAGTTCTCATAGAAAGGACCTTTCGGGGGAAGAGCGCCGGCGTCGCCCGGATCGCTCTTGATGATTTGATATTGGCGCTTGCGGGCGCGCTGCAGAGCGGCCACAATAGCCCGCCTTACCATTCACACGCAAAGGTCAGGCCGGCCAAAAAAAGGGCCGTTCACCGTTTGAGCCAGCCTGCGGCCCACAGTGCGAATCTGGCGCCGAACAGTTTCAGCAGCCAGCGGAACAGCGCCCAGTCGGCGCGGCCGCGGCACTGGTCGCCGTAGTCGTACAGCACTTTGCACTGGTCGATCAGCGGCGCGCAGGCATGGCGCACCGCCCTGTCGCGGCAGGCGGCGGCGCGGGCCTCCGGCCAGAAAGCGTTGGCGGTGCGGCGCAAAATCTCGTTGCGCTCGGCGGGCAGGCAGCCGCCCTCGGCAAACAGCTGGGCAAAGCCCCGCACCGCCGCCAAAATGCCCACAAAGTGTTTGGGCAGGTTGGCGTTCATCAGGCTGCCGGCCCGGTTTTCCCGGTAATGGGTCATGACAAAATCGGCGAAATACAGCCGCCGGCAATGATGCAGCAGCAGCAGGTCGAAGGGGTAATCCTCGGCCCAGACGACCCCGGGCCAGAACGTCACCCCGCTTTCGGCCAGAAACTGCCGCCGCAGGCAGAATTTCCACACCGACCAGTGGGCGCTGCCGTACAGCCGCGCCACCCGGTCAGGGTAGCTGTCGCTCTCAAACGTGCCCGGCACAAAGTCAATGGCCGCCGGCGCGCGCAGCGTCCCGTCCGCCTCGTCCAGGGATAAGTACCGGGCCACATACCAGTCGTAGCCGGGGTTCTCCTCCAGCGTGCGGCGCAGATGCGTCAGCATATCGGGCGCCCACTCGTCGTCGCTGTCCAGGAACAGCAGCCACTCCCCATTTGCCGCGGCGATGCCGGTGTTGCGGGCGGCGGCCAGGCCCTGGTTTTTCTGGTGCAGCGCCGTCACGCCGGGGATCTCGGCGGCGAAGGCATCGCACAGCTCACCGCTGGCGTCGGTGGAGCCGTCATCCACCAGGATGCACTCCCAGTCCGGCGGGCCGGGCTGCTCCGCCACGCTTTTGACGCAGAGCGGCAGGTAGTTCTGCACATTGTACACCGGCACAATTACCGAGAACCGGACTTTGCCGTCTCTCTGCATGGGGAAGGCTCCTTTCATGGTGGGGGTAACTGAAAGACATTGTCTTTTCGTGGCCCGGCAAGGTTGTGGGTGTTGTTTTTTCCATTCTGCGGCGGCGGGCGTTCCTCTTTCGTCACCGAAAGCGGAACCGAGAAAGGTGCCGCCGGTTTCGAGGCGGTGGACGCCCGACCAGGGGAACTCATCCCCCGGGCCCCGGCCTGAGGGTCGATTGAGGCTGCCCAACCAACGGGAGGTGCCCGGCCTTACCTTGCAGGCCGGGTGCTCCCCCCGTCATTCCCCCGCCGCCACCAGCCGCCAGCCGGGCAGGTACAGCGCGCTCCGCTTGCCGTTGGCGTACCAGCGGTCGGGGGCAAACACCAGCTTGTCCGGCGCATCACCCAGGTACTGCGCCCACCAGCTGTAGGTGGAATTGCTGAGGACAAAATGCCGGCACATCTGCATCAGGGCCAGGTCCCCGGCGGCGCTGCCCGGCTCCACAAAGCGGGCGGGCAGGCAGGCGGTGTCCAGATGGTCCTGCGCCCAGAGGATGTCGTCCGAAAAGACAAACAGTTCCGCCTCCGGGCAGGCCGCCCGCAGCGCCCGGCAGCACCGGGCATAGTAGCCGGGCGTACAGACCTGCAGGGCGGCGTTTTCCGGGTTCTGGTAGTCGCCGCGGCGGATGTGCACGCACACCGGCGCACCGGCGGCCGAGATGGCGGCGGCCATGTCCGGGTCGGGGGCGGCGGCCGGGCGCAGCTCGGCGCGGATGGCATCCCGGCAATCGACAAAGTAGTCCTCGCTCTGGAAATACCCCCAGGCCAGCAGGTCCAGCGCATGGCGGCCGGGCCCGCGGCGGCAGGGGATGTACCCGTCGGTGACAAAGTGCAGCCCCAGCCGGTTGAGCAGCGGCGCGGCCTTGGCCTCGAACCCGTGCCAGTCCTGCGCCATCATGCCGCCGGACTGTTCCCGGCGGATCATCAGGGCCTTCAGGGCGTTTTGCAGCGGCAGGTGCCGCTTGGCGTAGTCCCCGCCGGAGACAATTTGTACTTCCGGCGCGATACGCAGCGCCCCCAGCGCGCAAACGGTGTGGGCGGGCGCGCCGCCCTGCCAGTCCCGCCGGTCGATCAGCACCAGCCCTTCGCCGCAGCGCAGCGCCACCGCCCGGGCAAAGGCATAGACAAACATCTGGTTGCCCAGCCCGCCGGTCAGTTCGGCATAAATCATGGCCGTTGCTCCTTTCCCGGCGCCAGCCGGTCATACAGCTGTTCCATCCGCCGGGCGGCGGTGCCCAGCTCGTAGCCGGCCGCGGCCAGCGTATCCCAATGGCTCTGATGGGGGCCCCGCCCGGCCGCGGCCAGCGCGGCGTCCGCCCAAGCCGGGAAGGGAGTATCCAGCGGCAGGAACTTCACCAGGTCCGTCACCGCGCCGTCCGGCGGCACATTGGTGGACGCCAGGCAGGGCACACCGCAGCCCTGGGCCTCCACCAGCGTCACCGGGCTGCCCTCGAACTCGCTGGGCAGCAAAAACAGGTCGAAGGCGTTCATGAAGGCGGGCACATCGCTCTGCACGCCGGTCTGGATGACGCAGTCCCCCAGCCCCAGCGCGGCAATTTTGGCCTCCACGGCGGGCTTGTCCTCGCCGCCGCCCACCAGCATCAGCTTCCAGGCCGGGTCTTTCGCCCGCATGGCCGCAAAGATGTCCAGCAGGTACAGCAGGTTTTTCTGGTGGTTGTACCGCCCCACAAAGCCGGCCAGGCGCTCGGTGTCCGCCACGCCGTACCGGGCGCGGACGGCGGCGCGGGCGGCGGCGTCCGGGTGGAAGCGGTTTTTGTCCACCGCGTTGCAGGCCACCGCAAAGTTGGGCTTTTGGTCGATCCTCGGCCCAAAAACAAACCGTCCGGCGGCCACGCTGCACCCCAGGAAATAATCCGCCCAATGCTGGTACAAAAGATGCGCCGCCCGCCAGGAAAGCGTCATGGGCGGGTATACGATGTGGCTGTGGACAATCAGCTTTGCCCCGGGGCAGGCGCGGCGGATGACGCCGCAGGCCAGGGCGTTAACCTTGCTGGTGGTGTGGAAATGAATGATGTCGTACCCCGGATGCTCCTTGAAAAAGCCGCGGTAAAAAAACAGCCGCTGTTTGTCGTCGCCCGGCATCCAGAAGATGTTTTTCACCCCGGCGGCGCGCAGTTCCTCCTCCCCGCTGGGCACACCCTCAGGCGCGCGGGTGGCCAAAAGGTCAACGGGATAGCGGCCCAGGTCCATCGAGCCCAGCAGGTTCAGGATATACCGCTGAATGCCGCCGTTGACGGTCAGCGCGCTGCCGATCATTAAAATGCGCATGGATGGCTCCTTTTGTGGGGCGGGATTTCGGTCACTGTGCCGGGTACCAACGGTCGATGTCATTGGCCACCATCAAAAGCCCGGCAAAGAACATCGGCGCCCGCTTGCGGTCGCGGTTGATTTTGTAGGGCATCAGCCGCAGCCAGTGGATCAGCTCGTGCAGAAAGATACTCTCCACCTGTTCAGGGGCAAAGCGGCTGCCCAGATACGCCCGCACCTCGGCAAACAGGGCGTCGTAGGCGGCGGAGCGGGTAAAGGTGAACTCGATGTGGTTTTCATGCACCGAGACTCGGGGCGTCATCATCATAAACTCGTACCCGCCGTGCAGGCTTTGCAGCAGTTTGCCATAATCCAGGAACGGGCTTTCGTGCAGATTGCCGGTATTGGGGTCGATCAGATACCAGCTGTCCTCGCCGCTGCGGCAGATGATGTTCTCCAGCGTCAGGTCGCCGTGGATGGTGGCCACCGGGTCCCCGGCAAAGATGCGCCGCAGCCGCCCGTGGTCGAACAGCCGGCCCAGCGCCGGCAGCCCCTTGTACGCCCGGCCGTTCACCCACACCCGGTCGTAGGCAGCCAGCTCCTTCAGGCCGCCGCGCCCCTCCCGGATTTTGGCCAGGTTGGCGTCCACCTTTTTGTCCAGGTACTCGTCGATCTTTGCCGGGTCGGCGGGGCGGGCGGGGGTGTACAGATTCTTGTCCAGCGTGGTCAGCACGTCCCGCAAGATGGCCGCGCTCTTTTCGATGGGGTTGGAGTGCAGGTAGCGGAACATGCTCACCGCCGTGGGGGAGTAGGCCATGTCATACCAGCAGCAGCCCGGCTCGGCCCGGCCGCGCAGAATCTGGCAGATGGGCAGGCGGCCTTCCCGGATGCGGTCCTGCAGCCAGTCCAGCTGCACCGCCAGCTTGTCGCCGTCGGCGCCGAAGGCATACTTGCGCCAGAAGGTGCCGGTGTGGTCCATGCACAGCATGGTGGTGGCGTTGGACCCGGCACTGTGATCCTCCAGGATCGTCACACCCCGGTTGATGCGCAAAAACTGCTCCACATACTGGCGGTTCTGCAGGCCGAAATACTGGCTTAAAAAGGCGCTGCGGTCCCGGGGGTCCACCTGCGGCAGCAGGTTCAGGTAATCCTCCCTCCCGGCGGGGGCAGGGACCGCCGCGGCGGCCGCGCGGTTGATGCCGCCCCGCAGCCGGGCGGGCAGCAGGGTGGCCGCCCACATGGCCAGCAGCGGCAGCACAAACCAGATAAGCATCAGCAGCTGCGCCATGGGCGAGATGGCGTGCAGCTGCCCGGTGAGGGAAAAACTGGTCAGGTCCACCGCGTCGGTGCCGAACAGCATGGTGAACACATCCACCATGCCAAAGCCGGCGCCGCAGCCGGACAGCGCCGCGGCCAGCACGCCGTAGCTGGCCAGATAGGATGCCCACATCAGCAGGGTGTTCAGCAGCAGCCGGCCCATCTGTACCCGGCGCAGATCCTTGAAGGTGTTGATCAGGCTCCAGCAGAAAACCAGGCCGTCCAGCTTGAGGGTGTCGTTGAAGATGCCGCACACCGCCAGGCACAGCCGCTTGATCGGCCCCCGCAGTGCGATGACCACCGCCAGAAGCACCGCCAGCAGCAGGGCGAACACCAGGTAATAGAGGGTCTCGTCCGCAATGCCCGGCGCCCCGGCCAGCCAAAAAACGCCGAACAGCACCGCCACCACCCATACGTCCAGGAACCGGTCCATGATGACGGTGGCCAGCGCAAAGCCGACGCCGTTTTTCATCTTGCGGCCGGTGAACCAGGCGCGGAACAGGTCGCCGATATGGAAGGGCAGCAGAAAATTGACCCCGTAGCCGAAGGCCATGCCCCGCAGCATCACGCCGCGCAGGGGGCGCTCGTAGATGCGGATGAACTGTTCCCAGCGCAGCAGGCGGAACAGGTGCCCCACCAGCAAAAGCGCCACCGAGGCCAGCAGCAGCGCGGCGGTCATGCTTTCAGCGCCTCAAACCCGGCGGCGTTCTCGGGGCGCTCGGCCAGGGCGTACTCGGCCGGGGTGCCGAAGGGCAGGTGCAGGTCGGTGGCAAAGCCCTGCACCCGCCTGCCGTGGGCCGCCAGCACATTGTACACGCCGGAGACAAAGAACTCCTTGTACTGGCAGGTGTGCAGGTACTCGGCGCAGGCTTCCAGGTAGGTGGCCTTGTCTTTGAAGTAGTAGGCGCCGCAGATGGCGTCATGGCTGACCACCTGCTTTTCCACCGTGCGGCAGACGCTTCCGTCCGGGCCGTACTGCAGATAGCTGTAAGCCGGCGAATCGGAGGGGAAGGTCAAAAGCGCCCCGTCGGGGCCGGCCGCGAAATTGCCCGCCCGGCAGAAATCGTCAAAGGCGGCGCAGAGGAACAGGTGATCGCAGTCGTTGAACAGCACCGGCACACCGTCGGGCAGGTTCTCGCAGCCCTTCTGGCAGGTGACGGCGGCGCCGGGGGTCACGTCGTCCAGCGCCACAATGCGGGCATCCGGCCAGTAGGCGCGGATGCGGTCCCCCAGGCCGAAGTCCCGGAGATGCTCTTTCAGCACCACGAAGGTGATGCCGTCCAGCGGGATGTTTTTCTCGATGCTGCGGGCCGCCCAGTAGAAAAAAGGCGCGCCGTGGATCTCAATCAGCGGCTTGGGCTGCACAAAGCCGTTTTCAAAAAAGCGGCTGCCCCGCCCGGCCATGGGCATGACAAGATGCAGTTTGGGCATACAGATCCCTCCTTGGTCGTTACGCCTGCGCCCCGGCTGCGTCCCGGGCCGCCAGCATGGCGCACTCGGCCTCGATCACGCGGGCCAGGCCCTCCTCGATGGAGACTTTCGGTTCCCAGCCGTACAGTTCCTTCGCGTGGGAGTTGTCGCACAGCGAATACTTGTTCACCTCGTGGTCGAGGATCTCCGGCCGGATGCCGTAGGCGCCGCCGTACAGCTCGGGGTACTTGGCCCAGTAGTGGCTGGTCTCGCAGTATTTGGCGGGGATCTCCTTGCCCATCAGGCGGCAGGCGATGGCGTACAGTTCCCGCACCGAGTAGTTCTTGTTGCTGGAGACGTTCACCGCATCGAACCCGGCCCGGCCGGTGACCCGCAGCGCCAGGTCGATCAGGTCGTCCACATAGATGTAGTCCCGGCGCTGGTTGCCGTCGGAGTGGAACTCCGGCACGCAGTTATAGTACAGTTCCCGGATCATGTACCCCACAAAGGGCGGCTGCTTGCGCAGGCAGTCAATGTGAGGGCCGTAGACGTTGGCAAACCGCAGGCAGGTCACGTTCATGTTGTAGGTGGTGGCAAAGCTGCGGCAGAACTGCTCGGCGCAGTATTTGGTGCTGGGATAGATCAGCGTGGGGGCGTTGAATTTATCCTCCACGGTGGGGAACTCGGTCTCGTTTTCGTACATGGCGTTGGTGGAAGCCTGCACCAGGTGTTTGACGCCGTGGCGGCGGCAGAGTTCCAGCAGGTTCACCAGGCCCAGCGTGTTCACCGACACGGCTTCCACCGGGTCGGACTGGCAGTCGGGCAGCGGCGCGATGCCGGCAATGTTATACACCACGTCAAACTGTTCCTTCTCAAACAGTTTGGGCAGCGCGTCCCGGTCACGGATGTCCATGCGCAGCACCTCGGGGCCGAAATCGTGGTCGTCAAAGCGCAGGTTGTCCATGTTACCGTAGGAAAAGTTGTCGATGCCGATGACGGTATCGCCCCGCTTCCACAGGGCATGGCAGAGCTGGCCGCCGATAAACCCGGCCGCACCGGTGACAAGGATCTTCATATAAAAGGCCTCCTTTATCCTGAACAATCGCTTTTTCTATCGCCTGTTTGGCGGCGCGGGTCACAGCTTGCTCAACCCGCGCAGCGCGATCTTGATCATATCCTGAACGGACAGTGTGTCATCCACCCGGCTGACTGCCCGGGCGGCGTCGGAGGCGTTGTACCCCAGCGCCACCAGAGCAGCCACCGCCTGGGCAGGTGCGGAACTGGCGGCTGGCGCCGGGCCGTCCCCCACGGCAAAGCCTTCGCCGCCGGCCAGGCCCTTGCCCACCTTGTCCTTGAGTTCCAGAGCAATGCGCTGGGCCAGCTTTGGCCCGACGCCGCTTGCCCTGGTAAAGGCTTTGTGGTCCCCGGCGGAGGCGGCCAGCGCCACCTGCTCCGGGCTCATCACCGAGAGCACCGCCAGCCCCGCTTTGGGGCCGACGCCGGACACCGCAGTCAGCAGCTTAAAACAGCTTTGCTGTTCCTCAGTCTCGAAGCCATAGAGGGCGATGTCGTTATCGGTGACGTTCAGCACCGTGTACAGGGTGGCAATCTCCCCCACGGCGGGCAGGCGGCCGGCCGTGGACTGGGGCACCTGGGCCAGATACCCCACCCCTGCGCAGCTGAGCACCACGCTGTCCAGCGCTTTTTTTACGATTTGGCCAGTCAGGCAATAGATCATACAGCTTCCTCGGTTCTTGTTACGTTACATATTTGTTAGCCCGGCCGGCAGGTTTGCCGCCTTCTTCGCGGGGTGTTCATCTCGGCGGGGCGCCGGCGATCCGGCTGCGGCTGCAGTGGCAGTGGGCGATGGCCAGCGCCAGTGCATCGGCGGTGTCATCCGGCTTGGGAACGGCCGGCAGATGCAGCAAAATCCGGGTCATTTCCTGGATTTGCTTTTTGACCGCCTTGCCGTAGCCCGTCACCGCCTGTTTAACCTGCATGGGGGTGTACTCACAGACTTGCACCCCCGCCTGGGCGGCCGCCAGCAGGATCACCCCGCGGGCCTCGGCCACACCGATGACGGTGGTCTGGTTGTGCTGATAATACAGTTTCTCGATGGACAGGGCCTGGGGCTTGTACCGGTCCAGGATATCCGCCATGCCGTCGTAGATCTCGGTCAGGCGCCGTTCAAAGGGGGTGTCCTTGTCGGTGCAGATCGCCCCGTAAGCCACCGGTGCAAACCGGTTGCCCGCATATTCCAGCACGCCCCAGCCCACAATGGCGTAGCCGGGGTCAATGCCCAAAACACGCATTTGCCTGCACCTCCCCACATTGTCCCGCGAAAAAACTGCAGCACTGTCCCGCGCTGCCGTGCCTTGCAGCACAGCGCCTTGCGGCGGCCTGCTGCCCCGGATTTGCCGCTTTTCGGCGGTTTGTTTTTGAATTTCCGTCACTTTTGACGGCTTGGGCAAACCCCCATCAGTATACCACGAAGCCGCCACCGGGGCAAGGCGGCGCTCAACCCGCCGTCCCCCCCTCTGCAATAAACTTTCAGGGCGCCCGGCCAATGGCCGGACGCCCTGAAAGCGGTATCTGGAAAATAAGAGGATGGCAGATTGATCCGGGCGCGCGGGGCACACCCCGCCGTACCCGTGCGTGACACGCAAAACGGTCCGCCTGCAGGCGGATACAGATCAAACGATCTGTTTGGACTTGTGCATACCGGTCTTGAGGAACTCGACCCACTCGGCAATGTTGACGGCGTGATCGCCAAAACGCTCCAGGTACTTGGTGATCATGAACAGGTCCAGCGCGGTGGCGGCATCGTCCGGGTGGGCGGCAATGTAGCCGGCGATCTCGCCGCTGATGCGGTTGAAGGCGGCGTCGGCCTTGTCGTCGCGGCGGATGACCTTGGCGGCCATATCCATATCCACCTGCACATAGGCGCCCACGGCATCCTTGACCATCTGGTGGACCAGCTCGCCCATCTCATAGATATCCTCCATGACACCCACGGTGGCGGCGCGGTCCAGCTGCAGGTGCAGCACAATCTCGGCAATGTCGGCGGCCTGGTCGGCAATGCGTTCAATGTCGGTGATCATCTTCAGCGCGGTGGAGACCTTGCGCAGATCGGATGCCACCGGCTGCTGGCGCAGGATCAGGGTCAGGCAGCGGTGCTCGATCTCCCGCTCCAGATTATCAATCTCGGCGTCGCCCGCGATGATGGTGCGGGCCAGCTCCTTGTCGCCGTTGCGCAGCGCCTGCAGCGCGTTGGCAATCGCCTCGCCTGCGGTGTGGCCCATTTTTGCCAGCATGCTGTCCAGCTCCAGCAGGGCGGCGTCATACTCTTTGCGGCTGCTGTATCCCATTGGTACAAACCTCCTTTAAGATCAACCAAAACGACCGGAAATGTAATCCTCGGTGCGCTTGTCGGACGGGGTGGAGAACAGGCGCTCGGTGGGGCCCATCTCAACCAGCTCACCCAGCAGGAAGAACGCGGTCTTGTCAGAGATACGCGCCGCCTGCTGCATATTATGCGTCACAATAACAATCGTGTAGTTCTTTTTCAGTTCCAGGGCAAGCTCCTCCACACGGCTGGTGGAGATGGGGTCCAGGGCGCTGGTGGGCTCGTCCATCAGCAGGACCTCCGGCTCCACGGCCAGGGCTCGGGCGATGCACAGGCGCTGCTGCTGGCCTCCGGACATGCCCAGGGCCGACTTTTTCAGCCGGTCCTTGACCTCGTCCCAGATGGCGGCGCCCCGCAGCGACTTCTCAACAATGTCGTCCAGCTCACTCTTTTTGCGGATGCCGTGGATGCGGGGGCCGTAGGCGATGTTGTCATAGATGCTCATGGGGAAGGGGTTGGCCTTCTGGAAGACCATGCCCACCCGCTTGCGCAGCACGTTCACATCCATCTTGTCCTTGTAGATGTCCACACCGTCCAGCTTGATGTCGCCGGTGATGCGGCAGCCCTCCACCAGGTCGTTCATGCGGTTGAGGGTCTTGAGGAAGGTGGATTTGCCGCAGCCGGAGGGGCCGATGAATGCGGTGATCTCCTTCTCCTTGATGTCCATGTTGATCCCCTTCAGGGCATGGAAGGTCCCATAATACAGGTCCAGATTACTGACTGAAAATTTATCCATCTTGATGTCCCCTTTGGTTTTCTAGCAGCTTGATCACTGGCCGCTGGCCTTTTTGGCCATCCGGCGGCTGATGTAGCGGGCCAGCAGGCTGAAGGCAAACACCAGCAGCACCAGCACCGCAGCCGAGAAGTTGGCGATCTCGGTCGAGTTGGCATAAAGGCTGCCCTCGGTGCGCATGGTCCAGATGTGCAGGGCCAGGGTCTCGCCGGGGCGCAGCGGGTTCAGCGGGCAGGTGGGCGAGGTCAGATTCCACCAGTTCGACCAGTTGATGTTGGTGCTCTGGCCTGCGGTGTACAGCAGGGCGGCGGCCTCGCCAAAGCCGCGGCCGGCGGCCAGGATGACGCCGGTGATGATGCGGCCCACACAGGCGGGCAGCAGCACATGGATGATGGTCTGCCAGTGGGTGGTGCCCAGGGCCAGGCCACCCTCCCGGTAGCTGTCCGGCAGGGCGCGGAAGGCGTCCTCGGTGGTGGTGGTGATCAGCGGCAGGCACAGGATGGAGACCGCCGCAGCGCCGG
Organism: uncultured Gemmiger sp.; assembly: GCA_944388145.1. GTDB lineage: Bacteria > Bacillota > Clostridia > Oscillospirales > Ruminococcaceae > Gemmiger. The sequence continues at coordinate 290,052 of CALXHQ010000002.1, forward strand.
CCAGCAGGTTCCAGGTGGCGCCGGTCATCAGCAAAAAGACCAGGTAGCCGAACAGGCCGACCACGATGGAGGGCAGTGAGGACAGCGTTTCAATGCAGATACGGATGAACTTGGTCAGCTTGCCGGGTTTGGCGTACTCCGCCATGTAAATGCCGGCGGCCACGCCCAGCGGCACACAGATGACCAGCGAGAGGAAAACCAGATAGATGGTGTTGAACAGCTGGTTGCCGATTCCTTCTCTGTTGAAGGACAGGAAGCTGGGGTCCATGTCGGCAAAGCCCTTGATGACAATGTAGCCCACCAGCACCACCAGCAGCAGCACAAAGAAGCCGCCGACGCAATAGAACACACCGGTCATAAACTTATCGCTGGTGCGGGAACGGGATGCACGGTTGTTCATTTCTCAGAGGCCTCCTTTCTGCCGCTGATAAAGTGGATCAGGATGATAAACAGCATCGAGATCAGCAGCAGCAGCAAAGCCATGGTCCACAGGGCCATGTTGTGCTCACTGCCGTCGGCGGTGTTGCCCATGTCCGACGCGATGGCGGAGGTCAGGTTGGTGGTGGGGGACAGCAGGCTCGACGGGAAGGCGCGGGTCTTGCCGATGACCATGGCCACGGCCAGCGCTTCGCCGAAGGCGCGGGACAGGCCCAGCACAATGCCGGTTACGATGCCGGGCAGCGCCGAGGGAACCATCACCTTGTAGATGGCCTGCCAGCGGGTAGAACCCAGGCCGTAGGAGGCCTCCAGGTACATACCGGGCACGCCGCGGATGGCGTCCGCCGAGACTGTGGTGATGGTGGGGGCGATCATAACGGCCAGCACGATGGCGGCCGCCAGCACCGAGTAACCACCCATACGGGCATGGAACACGTCACGGATAAACGGGACCAGAATGGTCAGGCCCACCCAGCCGTAAACCACAGAGGGGATGCCGGCAAAGATTTCGATGGTGGGCTGAATGACCGTACTGCCCAGCTTGGGGGAGATCTGCGTGATGAAGATGGCTGCTGCCAGGCTGAAGGGGGTGGCGATCAGCAGAGCCAGGCCGCAGGTGATCAGCGAACCGAAGATGAAGATGGCCGCGCCCACCGTGCCGCCGCCGGAAGAACCGCTGCTGGAAGGGTTCCAGTCGGAAGAGAAAAGGAATTCAAACACACTGTGGTGATAGACGGTAAAAGTGCCGATGCCCTTGTACACCAGGAAGGCGCCGATGGCCAATGTCAGCACGATGATGAACAGACCGCAAATGGTAACGATAACGCGTCCCAGATACTCTTTGCGGACCATGTGTGGCGCCCCGGACTTTTTGTCCCGGGCGGCAGGTTTGGTCTGTTCCATGACAATGCTCCTCTCAATTTTTCGCACAAAAGCCGGGCAGAAAGGATGTTTCTGCCTGGCTTTCTGCTTACCTTGTTTCGTATCGGTAACATTCCTGATGGATGCCGGCTGCCTGTTGGCGGCCGTTTCCCGCTATTACCGCTCCACGGTCATCTTGGAGGTGACGCCGTAGCCCAGGGCCTCGATCTCGGGGGCAAACTCATCGCTCATCACATAGTTGATGAAAGCCTGAGCAGCCTCGCTGCCCTCGCCGTTGGTGTACATATGCTCGTAGCCCCAAACCGGGTAGCTGCCGTTGTAGGTGTTCTCCAGGCTGGGCTCCACGCCGTCAATGGCGACAGGCTGCACATCATCATTGTTCATGATGTAGGGCAGGGCCACATAGCCGATGGCGCCGGCGTTCTGAGAGACATTCTGCAGCAGCGTGCCGGAGTCATCGGTTTCCAGGGCTGCGTTGGAGGCTTCCTCCTCGCCGTCCAGGGCGTACTCCTGGAACAGGGCGCGGGTGCCGGAAGAGCTGGGACGGGTGACCAGGATGATCTCCTCATCGGGGCCGCCAACCTCGCTCCAGTTGGTGATCTTGGCGGTGAAGATATCCTTCAGCTGATCCTTGGTCAGGTCGGTGATCCCCACATCCTTGTTGACCACGGCAGCCATGGTGACAACGCAGACGCGATGGTCAACCAGGGTGGCAGCCACGTCGGCATCCAGCTTGCTCTCGGCGTCCACGTCGGAGTTGCCGATGTCCACAGTGCCGTCGGCGACCTGCTGCAGGCCGGTGCCGGAGCCGCCGCCGTTGACGGTGACGGAGCAGTCGGGGTTGGCGGTATTGAACTCCTCGGCGGCCTTCTGCGCCAGGGGCTGCAGAGCGGAGGAACCGGAAGCAGTCACCGTGCCGGAAACGGTAGCGGCAGCGGCGCTGGTGGAAGAGCTGTCGCCGGCAGCGGCGGAGCTGGACTCGCTGGTGGAGCTGGAAGTGGTGGAACCACAAGCCACCATGCTCAGGGCCAGGGCGGCAGCGCAAACAGAAGCAAGTGCACGTTTCATAAGTAATGTCTTCTCCCTTTTCTTAACCGATTTTTTCGTTTCGATACCGTGGCGGCATGGCCGCCCGCGTTCCCTTGGAACGGTTTCTATTTTAGCGCTGGTTCATCGTTTTATCGACCATATCAGGGTACAATCTTTGTAAAACCGCCGTAAGGTTTTTTGCCGGATTGTAAAATTGCGGCAAATTCCCCTTCCGATTCTTTACCCGGCCTTTACAATGCAGGCCCGGTTTCCTCCCCCGCCAAAAAAGCGTCCCGTTTCCGCCCGCAGGCGGAAGCGGAACGCTTCCTTCCCATTATAGTTATAAGAGTTGCAGATCTCGGTTTTTCACCGGTTCAGCCCTGCGGTTCGCTGAACACAGCGTCCAGCTCATCCAGCAGACTGTCGGCAGCGGCCAGGTCCACACCGGTAAAGTCGGTGTCCACCCCGGCGCTTTCCAGCAGGCCGGCAACTTCCTCCGACCCGCCAGTGATCATCCGGGCCGTGCCCAGAATCCCCGGCCAATTGGCGTCGATCCGCTCCCGGCCGTCGGCATCCAGCCCTTTGTACCAGGCAGCGGCGTCGGTGCGGATTTCTTCAGCCCGGGCGGTGCTGCATCCGGCCAGATATCGGACCAGGCCGTTGGCCGCAATGCCCGCTTTCAGGCTGGTGCCCGCGCTGCCCGCCCCGTAGACGATGCAGCCGTTCAGCACCTGGTCCAGCCCGGCCGTGGTGTAGCCGTCCGCCGGCTGCGGGGTGTCAGCAGGGGTGGGCGCCGGCGTAACTTCCGGTGTGACTTCCGGCGCGGGGGCCGCAGTCGCCTGGGGGGCCGTTTCGGGGGCGGCGGCGGGGACCGCCCCCGTGCCGCCCGCACAGCCCGCCAGCAGTGCCAGGCAAAGCGCCGCCCCGGCCGCGCGGTTCCAGATCGTGTTGCGCATATCCAATCCATCCTTTCTTTCCGGCGGGGCGGCCGCAGGCCCGTCCCGCTGTGTGTCGTTGTATACCGGGGTTGCACGGTCTCCGCAGCGGCTGCACCCCGTATTGGGCAAGCGGACCCTCTATCTTCTATCTGTATGGCAGTACAGCCGGAAATGTGACCATCCCATATGGCGCATCGGCTCCGCCAAAAAGGAGGGATCGCCCCATGCCGGGGCGGCCACCAACAATGTGTTGCTGTCAAAAGGTATCCTCGTCCCAGTATAGTAGCCTTGCCGGGAAATGACAAGCGCCCCGCCCTCCCGCCGGCGGCCGCCAAATTTTCCCGCGGGTGCAGTTGCCCTGCCGGACGGATTCGGGTACAATAGAAGGGTAACTTTTCGACCTGGTTTTCCTGTTTTTGTGCAGGCTGCAACCCGCCTGCCGTCATTTTTCCTGCGAAAGAAGGTTTTTCACCAATATGCAAACCCGTTCAACTTTGGACCGTCTGTTCTCCTTTTTGCAGGCCGGCGTAACCCCCTGGCACGCGGTGGCCGAGGCTGCCCGCTGGCTGGAGGAATCCGGTTATACCCGCCTGGAGGAATCCGCCTACTGGAACCTGGAACCCGGCGGCAGATATTACGTCACCCGCAACGGCAGCTCCATCGCGGCCTGGCGGGTGCCGGACCATGCCATCGGCGGGTGGCGGATGTCTGTCTCCCACTCGGACAACCCGGGTTGGCGCATTAAGCCGGCAAAATCCACCGCCGCCGGGTGCGAGCGCCTGCCGGTGGAGGGCTACGGCGGCATGATTATGCCCACCTGGCTGGACCGACCGCTGGGCGTGGCCGGCCGGGTGCTGCTGCGGGAGGAAAACGGCCTGTCCACCCGGCTGGTGAACCTGGACCGCCCCGTGGCGGTGATCCCGTCGCTGTGTATCCACTTTGACCGCAGCTGCAACAGCGGCCACAGCTACAACCCCCAGGTGGACATGCAGCCGCTCTACGGCCCCGAGGGCTGCCGGACGCTGGACAGCCTGGTGGCGGACGCCCTGGGCGTGTCCGCGGAGGACATTGTCTCCAGCGAGCTGCTGCTGGTCACCCTGCAGCCGCCGGTGCAGGTCGGCCCGGAAAACGAATACTACATGGCCCCCCGTATTGACGACCTGGGCTGCGCCGCAGCCACCCTGATGGGTTTTCTGGATGCCGCCGATGCCTGTGATTCCGCCTGCGCCCCGGTCTGGGCCATGCTGGACAACGAGGAGGTGGGCTCCTCCACCCGCCAGGGCGCCCAGAGCACCTTTTTGCGGGACCTGCTGGACCGCATTTTGGACGCGGTGCCCCATTCCGGTCAGGCCATGGCCCGGGCGCTGGCCAACAGCTTCTGCCTGTCGGCGGACAATGCCCACGCCACCCATCCCAATTTCCCGGAAAAATCCGACCCCGCCAGCCCGGTGCGGCTGGGCGGCGGCGTGGTTGTCAAATACAACGCCAGCCAGAAATACGCCACCAGCGCCTACTCGGGCGCGGTGTTCAGTGAGATCTGCCGCATGGCCGGCGTGCCCGTTCAACGGTTTTCCAACCGGGCGGATGTACCCGGCGGCAGCACGCTGGGCAACCTGCAGGCCAACACGGTGCCAGTGCCCACAGCGGACATCGGCCTGCCCCAGCTGGCCATGCACTCGGCGGTGGAGACGGCTGCCTGCGCCGACGCCGACGCCATGCGCCGGGCAGTGGCGGCCTTTTACCGGGCGTACATTCGTGCCCTGGGCGACGGCCGCTGCACCCTGGAGCCGGAGGCCCGCACCGAATGACGGTGGGGCGTTACGCGCCCAGCCCCAGCGGGCGGATGCATCTGGGCAACCTGTGCTGCTGCCTGTTGGCCTGGCTTTCCGCCAAAAGCAAGGGCGGAAAGGTGGTTTTGCGCATTGAGGATCTGGACGCCATGCGCTGCCCCCGCCGCTTTGCCGACCTGCTGGAGGCCGACCTTGCCTGGCTGGGCCTGGCCGCCGATGAGGGCGGCAGCGCCGGCGGGCCGGACGGTCCCTACTACCAGAGCGAGCGGGCGGACATTTACGGATATTACTATGGCAAGCTGGCGGAGATGGGGCTTGTCTATCCCTGTTTCTGCACCCGCAGCCAGCTGCACGCGGCCAGCGCGCCCCACCGCAGCGACGGGCAGGTGGTCTATCCCGGCACCTGCCGGGGCCTGACGCCGGAACAGGTGGCGGAAAAAAGCCGTGTCCGCCCCCCTGCCTGGCGGGTGCGGGTGCCGGACGAGACCATCCGCTTTGTGGACGGCCATCTCGGCCCTTACGCCGAGAACCTGGCCCGCGACTGCGGCGACTTTGTCGTGCGGCGGGCGGACGGCGGCTTTGCCTACCAGCTGGCGGTGGTGGTGGACGACGCCCTGATGGGCGTAACCCAGGTGGTGCGCGGCGCCGACCTGCTTTCCAGCACGCCGCGGCAGCTGTGGCTGTACCGCACGCTGGGTTTGAAAGCGCCGGAATTCTGCCACCTGCCGCTGCTGCTTGCCCCGGACGGGCGGCGGCTGTCCAAGCGGGACGGCGACCAGAGCCTGGAACATTTGCAGGCGAAATACACGCCGGAGCAGGTCATCGGCAGGCTGGCCTACGTCTGCGGCCTGGCCGACACCCCCGCCCCCCGCGCGGCGGCCGAGCTGGTGGACGGCTTTTGCTGGGACAAGGTGCCAAAGCAGGACATCTGCCTGCCGGAGGGGCTGTTTTGACCCTGCGGCATTTTTGACGGCAGCCGGCACCCGCGCCGGGCACCGTCCCCAAAACCAATGCAACTTCATCTTCAGATTTTCGATTGTCCACCTGAAAAGGAGGTCATCATCCATGGCGCAATTTATCCGTTCCGAGGTACCCGCTCCCCGCGGGCTGGCCGTCAGCCTGTGCCTGCTGGTGCCGCTGCTCTACCTGACATTGGGGCAGGCGGCGGGGCTGCCGCTGCCCGCGGCGGCATACCAGGGGCACGGCCCCCTGGTGCTGGCGGCCGTGCAGCTGGCGCTCACGCTGCCCATCTGCTGGCTATGCCGCGGGGTGTTCACGGGTGCACTGCGTCAGCTGCGGCAGCCCGGGCGCTGCCTGCCGGCCGGGCTGGGCGCCGCGGCCGCGCTGGCCTGCGGGCTGGTGGGCCTGGCCATGCTGTGCGCGGGCGCCCCGGGCAGCGATGCCTGCAATGTTGGATTTGGTGCCGCGGGGGCCATCCCGGCACTGAGCTGTGCCGGATGGTATGCCCAGGACCGGCTGCTGTACCGCGCCGACCAGGCGCTGGCACGCCGGCTGGAGGCACTGCCCGGCCAGGCCACCGCGGCGCGTGATGGCAAGGCGGTGCACATTGCCGCCAGCGACCTGACCCCCGGCGAGATCTTCCTGGTCAAGCCCGGCAGCGCCTTCCCCGCCGACGGCGTGGTGCTGGAAGGCCGCTCTTGCGTGAGCGAGGCGGCGGTCACCGGCAGCGATACCCCGGTGAACAAGGCACCCGGCGACCGGGTCTTTGCCGGGTCGGTCAACCAGGACGCTCCCCTGGCCTGCCGGGCGGAGCAGACAGGCGATTCCACCGCCCTGGCGCAGGCCGTCCGCCTGTGCCGTCAGGCCGCCGGGGGCGAAGGCCCCGCCGCCCAAACCGCCCTGCGCACCTGCCGGATATTGAGCCTGACCGCCCTGGCGGTGGCTGCGGCAGCCTTTGTGGTCTGGATGCTGCTGGGCAGCGGCCTGCCGGCCGCTTTGGCGCGGGCGGTCTGTGTGCTTGCGGTCTGCTGCCCCGGCGCACTGTGCCTGGCCGCCCCCGCCGCGGTACTGGCCGGGTGTGATGCCGCGCTGCGGCAGGGCGTGCTGTTCAAGACCGCCGACGCCCTGGAATGCGCCGCCCGGGCACGGACCATCCTGCTGGACAAGGACGGCGCGGTGACCACCGGCGCCCCCGGCGTGGTGGAGGTGGTGGGCACCCGCAACGTGCCGGCCAAATTTCTGCTGGGCCTGGCTGCCGGGCTGGAAGCCGGCAGTGAGGACACGCTGGCCAGCGCCGTGCTGCGCAAGGCCCAGGCGGACGGAGTCAAGTACCGCCCCGCCGCCGACCTGCAGGTGCTGCCCGGGCAGGGCCGTTTGGGCAAGGTGGCCGGCAAGGTGATGGCCGGCGGCAACGAGGATTTTATCCGCACCCAATGCCAGCTGACCCATGACCTGGTCCAGGCGGGACAGCGCCTGGCCGCGGCTGGCGCCACGCTGCTTTACTTTGCACTGGACCGGCACGCGGCCGGCGTGATTGGCGTGGCCGATGTGGTGCGCCCCTCCAGTCGAGAGGCGGTGGCAACGCTACAGGCCCAGGGCCTGCGGGTGATGCTGCTGGCGGGCGGCGATGCCGACTCTGCCGCCCGCATCGCGGCGCTGGTCGGCCTGAATGCCGGTGACCTGATCGCCGGTGTGCAGCCGGAGGACAAGCCCGCCCTGGTGCGGCGCATCGCGCAGCCCGAGGGCGCGGTTTTGGTGGGTAGTGCTGCCGATGCCGCGCTGGCGCAGGCCGATGCCGGCGTGGCCATGGGCATTGCCAAAACCCCGGCTGAGGACGCCGGCGGCATTGTCCTGCTGCGGGGCGATCTGGCCGGGCTGCCCGCAGCGCTGGAACTTGCCCGCCGCACAGTGGGCAGCATTCGCCGCAGCGTTCAGCAGGCAGGCATTTACCATCTGGCCGCTCTGGTCCTGGCCGCGGCCTGCCCGCTGCCGGGACCGGTGCTGGCGCTGCTGGCATCCGGCGCCTTTGGCTGGTACGCGCTGCGCGCCGCCGGGCAGAGCGCCCGGGGCGATGCCGCCCCTGTCCAAGGGAAGGGGGATTGACCGATGCAGCGCCGCCATTACCGCTTTTACGGCCGGGTGCAGGGGGTGGGGTTCCGGTACCGGGCCCAATACGCCGCCAGCCACCTGGGCCTGACCGGCTGGGTCTGCAATCTGTACGACGGCAGCGTGGAGCTGGAAGCCCAAGGCGATCCCGCCGCACTGGACAAGCTGGTGGACACCATTGCTGCCACCAGCCACTGGATCATGATTGACCGCTACACCTGCCAGGAGGCCCCCGTCCAGCCGGATGAGCGCAGTTTCCGGGTACGGGACAGCTGGTGATTGCGCCAGGCCGAACAATAACACAGGCAGGGGCGGACGCCGATGGCGTCCGCCCCTGCCTGTGTTGTATTCTGTTCAGTCGGCCTTCAGCCAGCAGAGATACCCGGGCAAATCGCCCCGCACCTGGGGCAGCGGCAGGCCCAGCAGCTGCAGTTCCTCACCGGCAAAGGCAGCTTCGCTTCCGCCGCCGGTGTAAAGCGCCCGGGCGGTATAATGACGGCCGGCAGCAGCAAAGGGCAGCGTCAGACAGCGGCCGTCCAGCACACGGCCAGCGGCAAACACCACCGCTTCGCTGCCGTCGGGGGCGGCGACCGCCCAGGCTGCACCATGGCCGTCCGGGGGCAGCAGCCGGTACAGCTCCCCGCCCCGCAGCAGAGCGCCGTGGTCCCGATAGAACTGCACAAAGGGGTGCAGTTGTCGGATCTGCTGGGGGGTATAGGCGGTCAGATCCAGCTCAAAGCCGAAGGTTCCGGACAGCGCCGCAGCCATGCGCGCCTCTACGCTGGCGGTGCGGCCGGTGGTGTGGTTGGGCACGGTGGAATAGTGTGCTCCCATCACGCAGGGCGGGTAGCAAAAGCTGGTGCCGTACTGGATGCTCTGCCGGTCCAGCGCGTCGGTATTGTCGCTGGTCCAGATTTGGGGCGAGTAATACAGCATACCGCAGTCAAAGCGGGCGCCGCCGCCGGCACAGTTTTCCAGCAGCAGGTCGGGATAGCGCCGGGTCAGCTGCTGCTGCATCTCGTAGACGCCCAGCACATAACGGTGGTAGACCTCGCCCTGGCGGGCGGCGGGCAGCGCCGCGCTGTACACGTTGGCCAGGCTGCGGTTCATATCCCACTTCAGGTAGCGCACCGGGCAGCTGTCCAGCAGGGCGCACAGCTGTTGCCAGATGCCCTGGCGCACCTCCTTGCGGGAGAAGTCCAGCACATACTGATTGCGGATTTCCAGCGTGGGCCGGCCGGGGATCTGCAGGGCCCAGTCAGGATGTGCACGGTACAGGTCCGAGTTGGGGCTGACAGCCTCCGGCTCCACCCAGATGCCGAATGCCAACCCCAGGTCGTTGATTTTCCGGCAGAGGCCGGCCACGCCGCCGGGCAGCTTGACCGGATCGGCCGCCCAGTCGCCCAGGCTGCTGTTGTCGGCGTTGCGGCCCCGGAACCAGCCGTCGTCCAACACAAACAGATCGGCGTGGGCCTGCCTGGCAGCGCGGGCCAGTTCCAGCAGACGGTCCTCATCAAAGTTGAAGTAGCAGGCCTCCCAGCTGTTCAGCAGCACCGGGCGGGGCGCCGCCATATCGGCCCACCGGGGCGGGATCAGATGGCTGCGGATGGCCTGGTGGAAGCGGCGGCTCATGGCGCCAAAGCCCTGGCCGCTGTACACAAAGGCGGCTTCCGGCGCGGCAAAGCTCTCGCCGGGGGCCAGCGTCCAGGCAAAGCGGAAGGGCTCGATGCCCATGCTCAGCCGGATACCCGCGGCGGCGCTCTCCGCCTGGATGCGGTAGTTGCCGCTGTACACCAGCGCGGCGCCCCAGCACTGACCTGCATTCTCACCGGCATCGGGGCTGCAAAGTACCACAAAGGGGTTGTGGGCGTGGGTGGGGATGCCGCCCACGCTGCCCACACTCTGCACGCCGGGCCGCACAGCCGCCCGGTGGAGGGTGCGTTCGCCGGCCCACGCGCCGTCAAAGGTGATCAGGTCCAGGTCATGGCGGGCAAAATCCAGCACCGCCGAGGGTACCCCCCGCAGCGTCAGCGGAGCGGTGCCGGTATTCTCGATAACCGCTGCCCGGGTGATCAGGTCACAGTCGGGCAGCACGCCGTACAGCAGCGTTACCCGCAGGCCCATTGTGTCCTGCAGGGTGATGCGCAGCGTCTCGGCGCCGGGGCAGTCCCGGAAGGCGGGCAGCCCCGGCAGGCCGTACTTGCCCGGTTCCACTGCCGCACCCGCAAAACGCAGGTCGGCGGCGATGACACCGTCGGCAAATTCCGGCTGGAAAAAGGGCATATGGTTGTCCCCCATACCGGGGGCGGGCCACTCCTGGGGCAGCAGGTCGGGGTGGCAGCCGGGGTCGTTGTGGGGGGCGTCCGGCAGCCGGAAGCAGTCGGCACGGGGGCCGTAACCAAGGTGCAGCAGCCGGCCCTGACCGTCCACCGCCATGGCATAGCTGGTGTGGTCGGTGTGCAGCGTGAAGCGTTTTGCATTTGTGTCTGCATGGATCATGGCAGATGCTCCTCTCGGAGAGAATTGGCGGGGAATGCGGGTTGTCCCGGCATACCGCAGGCGGATCGGCCCGCCAAAAAATGCCGGGAATTTCTCATCGGGCAGGGGGATTGTTCTGTTTGCCTTCCAGCCGGGCAAAGGCGGGCCGCAGAGCAAAGGCGGTGGCCACAATGATGCCTCCGCCGCCGATCAGCACCCACAGCGGCAACAGATACCAAAACAGCGCCGGCAGCAGGGTGTTGAGCACCGGCAGCATCGCCATGCCCACCAGCCAGACCAGCGCGGCCGCCGGGCGGCCCAGGCAGATGCGCAGGCCGTCCCGCAGCACGTCCGCCCACCTGCGGTAGGTGTAGCGGCCCAGCAGGGCGTACCCGCCGCCCATGACGCAGAGCCAGACCACGCCCAGCGCGGTGCCGGCGGCGATCATCACATTGCTCAAGGTGCCGGTGTGGGCCAGGCCGATCTGATAGTCGGCAAAGATCAGAAGTCCCGCCGCCGCCAGCACCACCCAGGTGATGGTGGCCAGCTTGAAATCCCGCCGGAAGGCCGCCCAGTAATCATGGAAGACGCGGTACTCCTGCCGGGCGGCCATCTTGCCCGCCACCGAGAAGGCGGCCGAGGTAGACGCCCCGATGGTAACCAGCAGCACACAGCCCAGCAGCCAGGCAAGATTCAGCAGAAAGACATCGCCGATAAATCCCATGGCACGGAAGAAGGGCGTTTCGTTCAGATGATTGTTTTTCATGGCGTACCTCCCGGCGGCGGCCGGTGTTTTGGGGTCAAGTCAATGTGACGGAAAAGGGGGTCACCGGCAGGCCGGTGCCGCCATACAGCTCCGCCGGGCCAAAGTTGTACCAGGCGTAGCGCACGGCCCGGGGCGCCGGCACGGCGGCGCTGTGGACCATCAGGGTATCGGGGGCGGTGCAGACCGCGCAGGCATCCTGCCAGCGGCCGTCCGTGCCGGCCAGCTGTACGCCTCGTCCCCCGCCGCGCAGGCACAGCCCGCCGCCGGTGTGGGCAAAGTGCAGCAGCACCTTGCCGGGCTGCGGGGCGGGTTCGGCTCCGGTCAGCCGGGGCGAAACGCCCGTCACTGCCCGGTGGTACACCTGCTCCAGTGCCAGCAGCGCCAGCCGCTGCCCCACCACCAGCTTGTCGGTGGGGTGGATATTGTCAGCCTCGCCGCAGTCCGCCAGCACCACCAGGCCGCAGCCCGGCTCGGTATTGGCGACGGTATCCTGGGCGGCCCGCAGGGTGGGCCAGGCGTCCTCGCCCTCGCCGGTGGCGTACATGGGCAGCTGCACCAGCAAAAACGGCAGATCCCCGGCCCCCCAGTCAGCCCGCCAGCGGCGGACCAGATGGGTCAAAAGCGCCCGGTAATCGCCGGGCCACAGCTCGTCCTGCTCGCCCTGATAGTACCAGAACCCCCGGATGCCGTAGGGGCACACCCGGCTGAGCATACTGTCGTACAGGTTGCCGGGGCGCTGGTAGCCGGTGCGGCCTGCCGGCGGCGGCCAGGGGTACAGGCCGCAGTCGGCATTCAGCACGGTCCAGCTCACGTCCGGCTCGGCGGCACGCCGGAGGGCAATGCGCTGGTTCCAGGCATCCACCTCCGCCTGATAGGCCGCACATTCGGCCTCGAACTGCTCGTCCGTCTTGTCCCCCGCCTGGGCGTCGTACCATTGCAGCCGGGCCCGCCCTTCGGGGAAGGCCGCCAGCAGGCTGCGGGGCATCCAGCAGTGGGCGAAGGTACCGCCCCAGAAGCATTCCAGGATGCCCACATGCACGTCCAGCCGGCGGGCCAGCTCCCCTGCGGCGTAGTAGGCCACCGCCGAGAGGTCGGCGGCGGTATCCGGCCGGACGGGCTGCCAGCCGCTTTCGGCGGCGTCGGCGGCCTGCGGGGTGGTCACCTTGGGGGTGGCGTAAAAGTGCAGGCGGGGGTCGGCGCAGCGGGCCAGGGCGGCCTGGCCGTCCCGGCTGTTTTGCAGCGTCAGCTCCATGTTGCTTTGCCCGCCCGCCAGCCAGACCTCGCCCAGCCAGACGTTGTCATAGCGCAGGGTCTCGCCGCCGCAGCAAAGGGTCATGGCGTAAGGGCCGCCGGCGGGCAGCGGGGGCAGTTCCAGCCGCCAGCTGCCGTCCGCACCGGCAACCGCCGCAGCCGACACCCCCGCCGGGTCCAGCCGGCAGGTGACCTCAACCCCCGGCGCCGCCCGGCCCCAGACGGGGTCCGGCACACCCTGCTGCAAAACCATATTGCTGGAAAAGACAGCCGCCGGTTTCAACATCATTTTACTTCCGCCTCTCTCAGGAATGCAAGGTTTTTATCGATCAGAGCACAGCGCTGGGCCACACAGTCGCGGCTGCGCAGCGGGTCTGCGGGGGTGTTAAAGGCGTAATCCAGCAGCTTTTCCACGGTGGTGGAGGCCACATGCATCCGGGTGTCGCTGGAGGCATAGTAGATGTACAATTCGCCGTTGTCCCGGGCGATGGCGCCGTTTGTGAACACCACATTGGACACATCGCCCACCCGCTCGGCGCCAAAGGGCGCAATCAGGTAACCGGAGGGCTCGGCAATCACCTTCCAGGGCTCAGCCAGGTCGGTGACAAAGACATAGATCACATACCGCAGGCCGGCGGCGGTGTTTCGCACGCCGTGGGCGATGTGCAGCCAGCCTTTTTCGGTGCGGATGGGGGTGGCGCCCTCGCCGTTTTTCACCTCGGTGATGGTGTGGTACCGCCGGGGCGAGGTGATGATCTCCTCGTCGATGACCGCATGGGTGATGTCGTCACAGGTGCCAAAGCCGATGCCGCCGCCGGAGCCGGTGTCGATAAAGTCGTCCATTGGCCGGGTAAAAAAGGCGTACTTGCCGTCCACAAAGTTGGGCAGCAGGTCCACGTTGCGCTGCTGGGGGCTGTGCAGGGTGACCAGGTTGGGCAGGCGCTCCCAGGTTTTCAGGTCATGGGTGCGCACAATGCCGGCGGCCGCCACCGCGGCGGACAGGTCGGGGTTTTGGGTGTCCTTGCTCTCGGAGCAGAACACGCCGTAGATCCAGCCATCCTCGTGCTTAGTTAGGCGCATATCATAGACGTTGGTTTCCTCGGGGCAGGTGTCGGGCAGCTCCACCGGCTTATCCCAAAAGCGGAATCCATCCACCGGGGAGTCGCTCTCCGCCACCGCGAAAAAGCTCTTGCGGTCGTTGCCCTCCACCCGGGCCACCAGGTAGAACTTGCCGTCCAGCTCAATGGCGCCGGAGTTCAGCACCGCATTGATGCCCAGCCGCTCCATAAAATGGGGGTTGGTTTTGGGGTCCAGGTCATACCGCCAGATCAGCGGTGCATGGTCACGGGTGAGCACCGGATACTTCCACCGGTCATAGATGCCGTTATAAAAATCGGTCTTTTCGTTTTTGCGGGAAAGCAGCGCCTCCTGGCGGGCTTTCTGGCGCAGGTATTCGGGGTGTAGTTCACACTTGGACATCAGGGTCCCTCCTCATAAGTTCCAGGCAAAGACGGCCATTGTGGTAAGGGCATTTCCAGGGTTCGACAATCGGCTTGGGCGGGTTGGGCTCGGCATTGTCATCCAGGCACCAGAACCACTCGCCGCCGGGGCGGTGGTCCACCAGCCTGTCGCAGATATAATGCCAGATATCCGCCGCCGCGTCGGCATATTTGGGGTCGCCGGTCTTTTCAAACTGGTTCACAAAGCCCAGCACCCCCTCGGCCTGCACCCACCAGACGCGGGTCAGGTCGTCCTTGCCCCGTTCGCACTCGTTGATCACGCTGTGGTCCCGATAGGCGTTTTTGTAGATGGCGGCAGCCAGGTCGCTGTCGATGGCGGAGATGCGGCCGGTGAGGGCGTGATCCCCCAACAGGCTGCAGCCCCAGTCGATCAGCCAGCTGGATTCAATGTCATGGCCGTAGCTGTACAGGTCAATGATGGAGTTGTAATGTTCGTCAAAAAAGACCAGTTGCCGGTGCAGCGCGGGGCTGTACACCTTGTGGGCGTAGATGTCCAGGATGCGGCGCATCGCCCGGCCCACCGTCTCGTCGCCGGTGGCCTGGTACAGGCCGGCATACCCCTCAAAGACATGCAGCAGCGTGTTCATCGTCTTGGCGGCCAGCACGCCGTTTTCCGACAGTTTTTCATTGGACTCCGGCTGCCAGTCGATGGTAAACGCCTCCAGATACCCTTCCGCGTCGGTGCAGCGGCGCTCGATCAGGTCAAACAGTTCTCTGGCCAGGTCCAGGGCATACCGGTTTCCGCTGAGGCGGTAGTAGGCCGCCAGGGCATAGATGGCAAACGCCTGGTTGTAGGTGTGCTTGGTGGTGTCCAGCGGGCGGCCGTCCCTGGTCACGCTCCAAAAGACGCCGCCGTTTTTCCGGTCCACGCAGTGGTCCCGCAGAAAGCGGTAGGCGTGGTCCGCCTCGTCCCGCAGGTCATCCCGGTCGGTGGCCATTGCTGCCGAGGAGAAGAACCACAGGATGCGGCTGTTCAGGATACAGCCCTTCTCCGCCCGGCGGTCAACCTTGTGGTCAAAATCCATATAGCCGTAATAGCCGCCGAATTCATCATCCCGCAGGCCCATCCAGAAGGGCAGGATGGTGGTTTCCAGCATGGCTTTTGCCGCCTGTGAAATCCGTTGCATAGGGCAAAGCCTCCTTGTTTTGTGCAGGGCGCCGGGCGGCGGTCAGCGCCGGCCCAGCTCCCGGTCAGTCTCATTGGTGACGCTGTTGGCCTTGATGTAGTCCACCACCTCGTCCACGGTGGTGAAGGCCAGACCCACGTAGCTGTCGGCGCAGCCGTAGTAGATGGCAATGCGGCCGGTGTCGGCGTCCTGCAGGGTGGCGCAGGGGAAGCAGACATTGGGCACAAAGCCGCGCTCCTCGTAGTCCTTCTCCGGGGTGAGCAGGAAGGTGGAGCACCGGTACAGCACCCGGCTGGGCTCATCCCGGTCAAGGATGGCGCCGCCGATGGAGTAGACAAAGCCGTTGCAGGTGCCGGTAACGCCGTGGTAGAACATCAGCCAGCCCTCGCTGGTCTCGATGGGGGCTGCGCCGCCGCCGATCTTGACATTCTCCCACCAATTGCCGCTCTTGCCCATCACATGGCGGTGATGGCCCCAAAACTCCATGTCCGGGCTCTGGGACAGGAAGATGTCGCCAAAGGGGGTGTGGCCCGAGTCGGACGGGCGGGAGAGCAGGGTGTACATGCCGCCGATCTTGCGGGGGAACAGCACCGCATTGCGGTTGAAGGGGACAAAGGGGTTTTCGATGCGGGTGAAGGTCTTGAAATCGGTGGTTTTGGCGATGCCGATGGACGCGCCGTAGAAATCCTGGCACCAGATGATGTAGTAGGTATCCTCCACCTTGACCAGGCGGGGGTCATAGGCATAGGGCGGCATGAAAGGCTCCCCCTTCTCGTCCACAAAGGGGATCTTGTCGGCGTCGAAGGTCCAGTGGATGCCGTCCTGGCTATGGCCCAGATAGATAAAGGGGATGCCGTTGGTCTGCTCGCCGCGGAAAACGCCGATGTAGGCGCCCTGGTAGGGCATGACCGCCGAGTTGAAGATGCGGGCCACGCCGGGCAGCGGGTTGCGGCGGATGATGGGGTTATCGTCATAGCGCCAGACCGGCATGGTGGCGTCGGCGGGTTTGTCCTGCCAGGGGATGTTGGGCAGTGCGTCGCAATACAGTTTGACGTTGGACATGGTGGAATTCCTCCCGATACAAAGTGATCTAGCAAAAGAGGGTTGCCCCGGCCCCGATGGGGCCGGGGCAACCCTGCGCGAAGGTGGAAACAGCGAAAAAAAGGAGAAGCAAAACGGGATTGGGCAGCCCCCGGCGTCAGCCCTTGACGGCGCCGGCCGCCATGCCGCTGTAAATCTGGTCCTGGCACAGCAGGAAGACGATCAGCGCGGGGATGATGGTGATGAGCACGCCGGCACAGATATAGTTGTACTGGCTGCCCATGGGGCCGGAAAAGACATACAGCGAGGTGGAGACCACCTGGTACTTGGTTTTGTCCTGCAGGTAAAGGTTGGCCATGTAGTACTCGTTGTAGGTACCCACGCCCTTCAGGATGGCGGAGGTGACCACCGCGGGTTTGAGCAGCGGCAGCAAAATCTTGAAAAAGACGCCGAAATAGGTGCAGCCGTCCAGGATCGCACTCTCGTCCAGGCTGACGGGCAGGTTCTCAAAAAACTGCAGGAAGATGTAGATGGTGATAACGTCGGTGCCCATCATCAGGATGATGTAGCCGGGCATCGAGTTGACCAGATGCAGGCTGGTCATGATCTGATAGACTGTGACCTGGGACGCAATGCCGGGGATCAGGGTGGCGATCATGAACAGGTTGCGGATCAGGCCGTTGCCGGGGAACTTGAAGCGGTTGAGCACATAGGCCAGCATGGAGGAGATCATCACGCTGCCTGCCAGCACACAGACCAGAATGATGAAGCTGTTCAAAAAGGCGTGGCCCATGTCCGCCTTCTGCCAGGCCGTGATGAAGTTGTCAAAGTTGAGCCAGTTTTCCGGCAGGGTCATCACGTTGGTGTTGGCGTACTCGGTGTCGGTCTTGAAGGCGGTGTTGATGCAGGAGACGATGGGCACCAGCGCCACAAAGGCCGCAAACAGCAGCAGCACATACTTAAAAAAGGCGATGAGGACGTTTTTGGCGCGGATGGCCGCATTGGTTTTGAACATAGTCACAGCCTCCTTGCTCATTCAGCGTGCGCCGGGCGGGCGCTGGCAGCCTGTGCGGCGGTGTTGGGGTCGGTTTTGCGCCGGGCCCTGGGGGTGCGGTCCTCCCGCTCATTCAGCCACTTTTCCGCCGCTTTCTGGGCGAAGGTGACGATCATAATCAGGGCCAGCAGCACGATGGCCATGGCGGAGGCCAGGCCGACCTTCTGGTCGGTGTGGGCCAGCTTGTCCATGATAACAAAGTAGGTGGAGGTGCCGAAGCCGCCGCCGGTGACAACGTAGGGCATCTCGAAGGCGGACAGCGCGCCGGACACCGAGATGATCAGGTTCAGCACAACGATGGTGCGGATGGAGGGCAGGATGATGTCCTTGAACTTGTGCCAGGCGTTGGCGCCGTCAATCTCGGCGGCCTCGTACAGGGTGGAATCCACCGAGGCGATGGCACCGATGAACATGACGATGTTCTGGCCCACATATTTCCAGATGGAGCAGGCCACCAGCACAATGTTGTTGATGGATTCGTCCCGCAGCCAGTAGGGTAGCGTGTCCACATCAAACCCCACCCAGGACAGCAGGGTGTCCAGCACAAAGCCGTGGGTGAAGAAAAACTTGAAGATAAAGCCGACGGCAATGCCGCAGATCAGGCAGGGGAAGTACAGCGCCCCCCGGAAAAACTTGCTGCCCTTGACCTTGAAGCTGAGGATGGTGGCAAACAGCAGCGCCAGCGCCATCTGCACCACCGATCCGGCCATGTAATACAGGCTGAGCAGCAGTGCCCGGAAGCAGTCGTCGCGGGTAAAGACGTCGATGTAGTTTTCCAGCCCCACAAAAATGCGCCGTCCGATGTAGCGCATATCGAAAAAGCTGAACTCCACCATCTTGAAGAAGGGCAGGTAGGTAAAGGTGAACAGCAGTAAAAGCGGCAGGATCAAAAATGTGACTGTGCAGATGATCTGCTGGCCGCGCATGCTTTTGCACCACTGGCCAAAGGTCTTGCGCCGTTTGGTCGCCGCAACGGGTTTGCTCATGACAAAAAGCCTCCCTTTTTATAAAATAGCGGCGGGCCGGCCAAGACCGCCGGCCCGCCGCGGGTCCCCCACGCCCTGCGCAGGGGACCGCAGGTTCAGGCGGGAAGGTTGATTGGGGGAGTGCCTCAGGCTCAGCCCTCAGCGTCCTCGCCGGTGCCGGTCACGGCGCCGCCCTCGGGGGCGTTGGCGTCCACAGCCTCGTTCCAGGCCTCGTTCCAGTCGGCCACGATGTCATCCATGGTCTCGTCGCCGTTGATGGCGGCCTCGACAATGCGCATCACATGGGTCTGGTCGGCGTTGAGCATCAGCTCGGCGTCGCGCTGGACATTGGTGGCCAGGTCAGCGCTCTCAGAGGGGGCCGCGGTGTCAGCGATCAGCTCGATGCCGTCAAAGGCAGCCAGCGTCTCGGGGTACTCCTGGTCCTTCAAAACCGGGATACCGCCCTGGTCATAGCTGAAGTTGGAGGACTCGCTCAGCCACTTGATGTAGAGCATGGCAGCAATCTTGTTGTCATCGCTGGAGTTCTTGTTGATGCCGTAGCAGTAGTCGGCGCCGGCGGAGGCATACTGCACGCCGTCCACGCTGATGGGGAAGGGCATATAGCCGATGTCGTCGGCGTGTTCGCCGGCATCCTGCATCTGGACGATGGCCCAGCTGCCCAGCACCATGGTGGCAATCTCGCCGTTGTTGATCATGGGCTTGCTGCCCTCCCAGTCGGTGGTGGTGGGGTCAGCCTCGGTCAGGCCGCGCTTGACAGCCTCGTACAGGATGTTGTAAACGGCGTAGGGGCCGCTCTCGCTGTCGCCGGTGGGAACGCCGGGGGCAAAGGGGTCGTGGGTCTGGGGCATGGTGATGTTCATCCAGCTGCCGTCGCCGGTGGCGCCGCCGCCGATGTAGGCATCCCAGGCGCTCATGGTCCAGCCTGCCGCATAGTTGGTGTACAGGGGGATGATGCTGGAGTCATAGTCCTTGATCTTCTGCAGGTCATCCAGGAACTCGGTGGGCGTCTTGGGCAGCTCGGTGATGCCGGCAGCCTCGAACACGGCCTTGTTGTAAACGATACCCTGGGCGTTGCCGGTGGAGGGGATGCCGTAAACCTTGCCGTCATAGGCACGGTTGTCGGCAAAATTGTAGGTATCCTGGATGGCGGACAGGTCGCACATGGCGTAGAAGTAGTCGCCCAGCTCCGGCAGGGGAATGGTGGTGGGGATCATGCAGATGTCGCCCCAGTCGTTGCTGGTCAGGCGGGTGGTCATATCATTGGCGTAGTCGGTGATGCCCTCGTAGCTGATGCTGATGTTGGGGTACATCTGCTGGAAGGTGTCCACGTAGCCCTGGAAGGTGCCGTCCTCAATCAGATCGGTGCGGTGGCTGATGATCTTCAGGTCGGCGGTCAGGTCGGTGTAGTCCTCACCCACCGTCAGCTCGTTATAGGCGGGCAGGGTGCTCTCCGTCTCGCCGGAGGAGGTGGTACCGCCGGAGCAGCCGGCCAGCAGGCTGGCCGACATGGCGGCGGCCAGGGTCAATGCAAGTGCTTTTTTCATTTTCTTTCTCCTTGTGAATGCTTTGGAACGAGATGCCAAACGGCCGGTCTTGTTGTGGTGTATCTGAAAAATCCCCAGCACCTTCGAATTCTGCAAAAAGCGGCGCTTCCCGCGAATTTTTCCGGCACTTTTGATTGATCCGATATACCCTGGGAACTTCGCGCGATTTCCTTTCGTGATTTTAGTATAGTGTTTAGGCTAAATTAAGTCAATATGTTAAGTAAAACTTTGGTAAAGTGATGCATTGGCGAGGGAATTTCTTGGTCAATTTGACGGCATTTCGCCGGGTTTTTACAAAAAAGCGCAGACTAAAAAAGCATTTAGTCTGCGTTTAAGTAGATTTTTAGTTTGTCCTGTGGCAATTCCTGCACACATGTTTCAGGTTCAGGTGGATTCCCGCCGCACAAAGGCGCCGGGCACCAGCGTGGTGGGCGCCAGGGGGGATTTGCCGTTCAATTTGCGGCGCAGCTGGCTGACCACCGCGTGGGCCATGCCGTTCACATCCAGGCGGTAGCTGGTCAGCTGGGGGCGGCAGATGGTGGAAAAGCGGTAGTCATCGTAGCCGGTCACCGCAATATCCTCAGGGATGCGGTATCCCTCCCGTTTGAGCCGCTCCACCAGGTTAAAGCCCACCTCGTCGCAATTGCAGACAAAGGCGTCCGGCATCTCCCGGGGCAGCTGCAGCGGGACCCACCTGCCGTCGGGGCCGCGGTCCTCCAGCCGCCAGTCAGCCCGGGGCTCGATCCCGGCGCTGAGCAGCGCCCGGCAGTAGCCCAGGTAGCGGTCCATAATGGAGCTGGTGGCCAGGATGCTGCCCACAAAGCCGATGCGGGTATGCCCCAGCTCGATCAGGTGCTGGGTCATCTGATAGCCGCCGCTGGTATTGTCGCTCAGGACACTGTCGCCGGCAATGGCGTCGTCATAAAAGTCCAGGAACATATAGGGCAGGCTGTACTGCAGCACCGTGCTGATGTAGCGGCGGCGCAGCTCCCCCATAAAGATCAGGGCGTCCACCTTGCGGCTGGTCAGCAGGGTGGGCATGGTGCAGGTCTGCTCGGCCTGGGGCATGATGATCTCCATCATACAATTATATCCGATAGCCCCGCAGCAGTTGACCACCGCCCGGTACAGGCTGGAATAGAACGCGCTGTCATCAAAATGGCGGTCCGCCACCAGAATGCCGATGTTGGCGGTGCGGCGGGCGCCCTGATCGTTCCTGGGCGTCAGGGAATAGCCCATCTCCTTGGCAGTGGCTTGGATTTTGGCGCGCATCTCGTCGCTGACGCCCTCCTTGCCGGAAAGCCCCTTGCTGACCGACACAATGCTGATGCCCAGCTTTTTGGCAATATCCGCCATCCGTACACTTTTTGCCATGGTACACTTCCCCTCTTTTCTGCGCCCGGTTGCCGGGCCGGTGCTGTTAACCCGCCGATCACCCGGCAGAGTGCGCGTTGCAGGGCGCGCATTTTTTAGTTAACTTAAATTTAGTATATCATCGCTTGTTAATCTCGTCAATGTTGAACTAATTTTTTTGGTGTTTTTGCTTAATTTAGTACAACCTCTTGCAACATTCTGCCGGATGTGCTAGTCTGTATCCAGTAACTTAAATTTTCTATCATCTTTTAAGTAACTTATAGTCGATATTCGGTTTGGAGGTTTTGTCCCATGACCCGTTCTCCCCTCCGGTCACTGCCGCTGGTGCGGCCGCTGGGCCGCCATGCCCGCACAGACGGCCCGCTGACCCTGTTTTATACCGCCTCCGGCATCGAATGCCTGTTCACCGGCAGTGAGCTGCACCTCTGCCTGAACGCCGGCTTCTCGCTCTATGAGCCATGGCTCAGCGTAGAGCTCGACGGCGCCTGGATTGCCCGGTTCCCCGTTCCGGCGGGCGAGAGCGAGATCTGCCTGTTCCGGGGCATGACCCCCGGCGTCCCCAAACATGTGCGGGTGCTCAAGGATGTGCAGGCCATGCACGACGACCCCGGCCACTTTGTGCAGGTGACCGGCCTGGCCTTTGCCGGCGGCGAGTTTCTTCCCCTGCCGGAGCCCGCCCTGCGGCTGGAATTTGTGGGCGACAGCATCACCAGCGGTGAGGGCGCCATCGGTGCCCAAGCCGAGGAGGACTGGATCAGCCCCTTTTTCAGCGCAGTGAACCACTACGGCCGCCTGACCGCCGACGCCCTGGGGGCGGATTGGCGGGTGGTAAGCCAGAGCGGCTGGGGGCTTTTGTCCAGCTGGGACAACGATCCTCACCGGCGGGTGATGTCCTACTACGGCAGCGTCTGCGGCCTGGCCGAAGGTCCCCACAATAAGGCGCTGGGCGCCCACCAGCCCAATGACTTTGCCTCCTGGCCCGCCGACGCGGTGATCCTGAATTTGGGCACCAACGATGAGGGCGCCATGAACAATCCCCCCCGGACCGACCCGGCCACCGGCGACTGTTATGCCCAGCGCCCCACGCCGGAGCATCTGGCCCAGCTGGAACAGGCCGCCGTGGACGCGCTGAAGCAGGTACGGGCGCTGAACCCCGGCGCGCTGCTGGTGTGGGCCTTTGGCATGTTGGGCGACGGCCGGATGCGCGCCGTGCTGGAGGCCGCCGTGGCCCGCTACCGGTCCGAGACCGGTGACACCCGGGCGTATTACCTGCCGCTGGCCCCCGCCACACCCGAGACGCTGGGCGCCCGCCAGCATCCAGGTGTGGCCTGCCACCGCCAGGCCGCCGAGACGCTGACCGCCTTTCTGCGCCAGCATCTGCCCGCCCGTGGCTGAGAGAATTTGGCTTTTGCACCGCACGCCCCTTGTCCTGCCGGGCACAGTGCGGTATGCTTAACGCAGGGACCCGCCGTTGGCGCTGCCCGTTTTGTGAAAGTGAAATTCCGAAAGGAGAGTTTGTATGCAGTATCAGCAGACATTGGACCTGTGGCTCACCCGCGCGGTGGATGACCCCGACCTGATCCCCGAGCTGGCATCGGTCCGGAACGATGAGGCCGCCGTCACCGACCGGTTTTACCGGGACCTGGAGTTCGGCACCGGCGGCCTGCGGGGCGTGATCGGCGCCGGTACCAACCGCATGAACATCTACACCATCCGCCGGGCCACCCAGGGCCTGGCCGACTACATCAATGCCGAGGGCCTGCCCAAAAAGGTGGCCATCGGCCATGACAGCCGCATCAAGGGCGAGCTGTTCAGCCGCGAGGCCGCCCGCGTGCTGGCCGCCAACGGCATCACCGCGTACCTTTACCCCCGGCTGGAGCCCACCCCGGCGCTGTCCTGGGCGGTGCGGTATCTGGGCTGCGGCGCGGGCATCTGTGTCACCGCCAGCCACAACCCCGCCAAGTACAACGGCTACAAGGTTTACGGCGCCGACGGCTGCCAGATCACGCTGGAGGCTGCCGCCAAAGTGCTGGCTGCAATTGAGCAGCATGACTATTTTGACGACCCCAAACTTGTGGATTATGACGAGGCCGTCGCCGCCGGCACCATCCAATCCATTGACGACAAGTGCCTGTCCGACTTTGTGGACGCGGTGCTGGCGCTGCGCCCCGGCAACGACGTGAGCAAGCTGAAACTGGTCTACACCCCGCTGAACGGCAGCGGCCTGGAGCCGGTCCGGATGCTGCTGGACCGGATGGGCGTGACCCAGGTGACGGTGGTGCCCGAGCAGGAAAAACCGGACGGCAATTTCCCCACCTGCCCCTACCCCAACCCCGAGATCCGCGAGGCGATGGAGACCGGCCTGAAGCTGTGCGACACCGTCCACCCCGACCTGATGATCGGCACCGACCCCGACTGTGACCGCATGGGCTCCGCCGTGCCGGACGGCCAGGGCGGCTACCGGCTGATCACCGGCAACGAGATGGGCGTGCTGCTGCTGGACTATATCTGCCGCACCCGGATTGCCAACGGCACCATGCCCAAGGACCCGGTGGCGGTGACCACCATCGTCTCCACCGACATGGCCACCCCCATCGCCAAAAAGTACGGCGTCGAGCTGCGCCGCACGCTGACCGGCTTCAAGTTTATCGGTGAGCAGATCGGCAAGCTGGAGGCGGAAGGCCATGTGGAGCGGTATATCTTCGGCTTTGAGGAGAGCTACGGTTATCTGTCCGGCGGCCATGTGCGGGACAAGGACGCTGTCAATGCCGTGATGCTGGCCTGCGAGGCCGCCGCCTGGTACGCCGCCCAGGGCATGAGCCTGCTGGACGCCGTCAACGCCCTGTACAAGGAGTACGGCTACTACCGCAACGCTCTGAAGAGCTACACCTTTGAGGGCGAAACCGGCATGCACACCATGCAGGGCATCATGGCAAAGCTGCGCAGCGGCGCCCCCGCCGAGATTGCCGGCAGCAAGGTCGCCGGCGTGACCGACTATGAGGCCGACGGCACCGGTCTGCCCAGGGCCGACGTGCTGGAATACCGGCTGGAGAACGGCGCCAAGCTGATGGTTCGCCCCTCCGGCACCGAGCCCAAGATCAAGGTTTACCTGTCCGCCGTGGCGGGCAGCGAGGCCGAGGCCGACGCCATCAACGCCGCAATGGGCGCCGTGGCCGACACCTGGATGAAGGCATAACCCCCTGTCACACCCATTGAACGCAAAGGAAGGGAAGAAGCGTATGGCACAATTTCCCAAACAATT
Organism: uncultured Gemmiger sp.; assembly: GCA_944388145.1. GTDB lineage: Bacteria > Bacillota > Clostridia > Oscillospirales > Ruminococcaceae > Gemmiger. The sequence continues at coordinate 314,598 of CALXHQ010000002.1, forward strand.
CGTCTGGGGCGCCGCCTCGTCGGCCTACCAGATTGAGGGCGGCGTCCATGAGGGCGGCCGCGGTCCCAGCAACTGGGACAAGTTTTCCCACACGCCGGGCAAGATTGCCCGCAACGAGAACGGCGATGTGGCCTGCGACAGCTACCACCGCTGGCAGGAGGATGTGGACCTGCTGGCCGGCATGCACCTGAAGGCCTACCGGTTCAGCGTGGCCTGGCCCCGCATTGCCCCCCAGGGCGATGACAACTGGAACGCCGAGGGCCTGGCCTACTACGACCGGCTGGTGGACGCCCTGCTGGCCAAGGGCATTGAGCCATACATCACACTGTACCACTGGGACCTGCCCCTGGCTCTGGACGAAAAGGGCGGCTGGCAGAACATTGACACCGCCCGGGCCTTTGGCCGGTATGCCGCCAAGATGGCGGAGCACTTCAAGGGCCGGGTGCACAACTGGTTCACCATCAACGAGATTGCCTGCATCGTCGGGCTGGGGTACGGCAGCGGCATCCATGCGCCGGGGCTGCAGCTCTCGCTGGAGCAGCAGTTCGGCTGCTGGCAGAACGTGCTGTATGCCCATTGCCTGGCCGCCCAGGCCCTGCGGCAGGCCGACCCCGGCAACCAGGTGGGCTTTGCCTCCACCGGGCGCATCTGCTACCCTCTCACCCACAGCGATGCCGACATTGAGGCCGCCCGCCGCATGACCTTTGCCAGCCCTGACGATGACTGGAGCTTCACCCATCAGATGGCGTTGGACCCCCTCTGCCTGGGCCACTGGCCCACCGAGGATGTGGGCCCCCGCCTGGCCGCCGCCATTGCCCGGGTCCCCCGGGAAATCACCGACGCGCTGCCCCTGGGCCGGCTGGACATGATCGGCCTGAATATCTACAACGCCATCCCCGTGCGTATGGGTGAACACGGCCCCGAGTACGTGGAACGCCCCACCGGCTATCCCCGCACCGCCATCGGCTGGCCGGTGGAACCGGACAGCCTGGACTGGGGCCCGCGGTACATCGGCCAGCGCTACGGCCTGCCCATGTACATCACCGAGAACGGCCTGTCCTGCAACGACAAGATCTATCTGGACGGTCAGGTCCACGACGCCGACCGCATCGATTTCACTGCCCGCTATCTGCTGGCACTGTCCAACGGCATTGCCCGGGGCGCCGATGTGCGGGGCTACTTCCACTGGTCGCTGATCGACAACTTTGAGTGGTACAGCGGCTACAACGAGCGGTTTGGTCTGGTTTTCTGCGATTACGCCACCTGCCGCCGCATTCCCAAGGACAGCGCCCGCTGGTACGGCCAGGTGGCCGAGACCAACGGCGCCTGCCTGTGATCGCGCAGCTGTTTCTTTTTCCCATTCAAAAAGCCCCCGGCTCCCGCCGGGGGCTTTGTTTGTGGTGGGTGGGTCAGTCCCGGGTGTTCAGGCGGTAGCCCACCTTGAACACCGTCTGGATCTCCCGCTGCAGGCCCAGCTTGCGCCGCAGCCGCTGGATATGTACGTCCACCGTGCGGGTTTCGCCCTCATAGTTGTACCCCCAGGCCAGGGCAAGCAGGCGCTCGCGGCTCAGGGCCAGGTTGGGGTTGGCGACCAGCGCCTCCAGCAGTGCGAACTCCTGGGGGGTCAGGTTCACCGGCCGCCCCGCCCGGCGCACCTGGCGGGCATTCCGATCCACCACCAGGTCCCGGAAGGTGAACACCGTGGTGCCGCGGCCGCACCGGCGCAGCACCTCCGCCGTTCGGGTCAGCAGATCCCCGTCGGTAAAAGGCCGCACCAGGCAGTCATGGTCGGCATCTGCCTGCCCGGTCACCAGCAGCACCGGTTGGTCGGGGGGCAGCTTGCCCAGCAGCTCGGTGCCGTTCACGCCGGGCAGTGCCGCGTCCAGCAGGACCAGGTCAAAAGTTTTCCGGGCGGCCAGGGCCAGGGCCTGCTCCCCGGTAAAAGCCTGGTCGCAGTTGTACCCCGCCCGCCGCAGACCGGCGGCCATACGGTTGTTCAGGGCCGACATATCCTCCGCGATCAGTATTGTTGCCAAACGATTTGCCCCCTTCGCTATGCGGAATATCCCATTCGGTGACAGGCCCGGCGGAGCACGGTCTGCCCGCCAAAAGCGGCCTGTTATTTATTATAACGACAGATGTATCCAAAATGTTACAACGCCCTGCAAAAAAACTGCAAAAACAGGTTTTGCGGCCGATTTTTTGCCCGACAGCCCCGCCGGGGCGGCTGTTTGGTGGTATACTAGAATGTGTCTGAAAAGTTTCCAACCCTTTTGATGGAGCGGATACACCCCAGGCCCCCACCACCGGTTTACAAGTTGGATACATCTTTGCGGTAATATGGATAGCAGAGATACCGGATAGATCCGCAGGGGAGGGAACGCCGGGAGCGGGATGCCGCCGGCGTTTTCTTTCCTGCGGCGCAATGGCGCACACCGCCCTGGACCGGCGAGCGCCGTATCACACGATGGAGGTGCCTTTGTTCATGAACCGTATCCTGATCGTTGAGGATGAAACCACGATCTCCCGCCTGATCGAGATGAGCCTGTCCCGCGCCGGGTACGACTGCACGGTGGCCAACGACGGCCTGACCGCTGCCAACTGCATTGAGAACAACGGCTACGACCTGGCACTTTTGGACATCATGCTGCCCGGGCTGGACGGCTACGCACTGCTGGACTATCTGCGCCCCATGGGCACACCGGTGATCTTTATCACCGCCAAGGGCAGCGTGAAGGACCGGGTGCAGGGGCTGCGGCTGGGGGCGGACGATTACCTGGTCAAGCCCTTTGAGATTGAGGAGCTGCTGGCCCGGGTGGAGACGGTGCTGCGCCGCACCGGCAAGGGCGGCCGGGTGCTGAAGGCCTTTGACGTAGAGCTGGACACCGTCAGCCATACGGTAACCCAGCGGGGCAAAGAACTGGAGCTGACCCCGTTGGAGTTCGGCCTGCTGGAACAGCTGATGCGCAACCGGGGCGCCGCCCTCTACCGGGATACCCTGTACGAAAGGGTGTGGGGCGGCGAGATGGCCGACACCCGTACCCTGGACCTGCACATCCAGCGGCTGCGCAAAAAGCTGGGCTGGCAGGACCATATTGAGACTGTCTACAAGGTGGGATACCGGCTGAAGCGAGAGGAAGATGTCCCGTGAAGTTTGCCGCCAAACTCAGCTGTGTGATGATGCTGGTGCTGGCCGCCGCACTTTCGCTGGGCGGCTGCATCCTGCTGTACGGCGATTTTTCTGACAGGCTGGCTGAGACCTCGACCCAGAACCAGGTCCAGCACGGCCTGCTTTGCTATACCCTGGAGGGTGAGCTGCTGACCTATTACAGCCAGGGCGATCCCATCACCGAGGCTGCCCTGACCGATGCCGGCCGCCAGCTGGCCGCCGCCGCGCCGGAAAGCTGCGTGGTGGGGGTGTGGCACATTGGGGGCGATATGGCGTACAGCGACCTGCCCCAGGGGTTTTCCGCCGACGGCATGCAGAGCGGGCAGATGCTGTATTACCGCCAGGGGGCCACCGTCTACGCGGTTTACTGCACCGACCTTCTGGGCGATGCGCGGCTGCTGTCCGCCTTTGACGTGACCGCCCTTTATCAGGCCCGCAGCCGCAGCGTGTGGCGGTATCTGGGCATGGAGTGCGTGGTGCTGCTGGGCGCCGCGCTGGTGACGGCGCTGCTCTCCCGCCGGATGACCCGGCCGCTGGCGCTTTTGAACAAGGCCAGCGGGGAGATTGCCGCCGGCGCCTATGACCGGCGCACCGCGCTGCCTGGCTCGGACGAGGTGGCCCAGCTCAGCCGCAGCTTTGACCACATGGCCGCCGCTGTGCAGGAGAAGGTGGAGGCGCTGGAGCTATCGGTGCAGCAGCGGGACGATTTTATGGGTGCCTTTACCCACGAACTCAAGACCCCCATGACCAGCATCATCGGCTATGCGGATATGCTGCGCAGCATGCAGGTCGATCCCTCCGAACAGAAGGAGGCCGCTGCCGCCATCTTCCATGAGGCAAAACGGCTGGAATCCCTGAGCCAGAAGCTGCTGCAGCTGATGCGCCTGAGTGAGGAGCCGCTGGAGCCCCGCCGGGTATCGCTGGCCGCAGTGGTGGAGGAGGTGGGCCGCAGTTCGCTGCCCACCTGCCGCCGGTACGGGGTGCGGCTGCGGCTGCCCACCACCCGCCGGGAGGTATTGGGTGACGCCGACCTGCTGTGTGATCTTTTGTGCAATCTGGTAACCAACGCCGCCAAGGCAAGCAAGCCGGGCCAGACGGTGCGGGTGCTCAGCGGCGGTGCGCCGGACGGCGGCGTGCTGATCGGCGTGGCCGACTCGGGCAGCGGCATTCCCCAGCAGGCCATCGACCGGGTGGTGGAACCCTTTTATATGGTGGACAAATCCCGCGCCCGCAAAAGCGGCGGCAGCGGCCTGGGCCTGGCTTTGTGTGAGCGCATTGCCGAGGTCCACGGCAGCCGGCTGCACATTCGCAGCCAGCTGGGCAAGGGCACGGTGGTAACAGTGCTGCTGCGCCCCGCCCCGGAACAGGAGGTGACCAAATGATCCGGCAAAAACACGCCCCCCGCCCCGCCCGGGCCAGGCGCCCCCGGCGGGCAGAGGGCGATTCCCCGATGCAGCGGCTTTGGCGGCGGCTGGGCCGCCGTACCAGGGCGCTGCTGGCTGTCGTGTGCAGTGTGGCGGTGCTGGTGCTGGCGCTGGGCGCCCCCGCGCTGCTGTTTGCCGTCACCGATGAGCTGCGCTTTGCCCGCCCCACCGACGCCGGCACCAGCTACCAGTCCCGCACGGTGGATGGGGAGGATATCTATCTGGTTCGCCAGCTGAAAGACCGGGAGCAGGCCCAGATCAACTCCTTTATTGCCATGGCCACCAGCCAGGATACCACCCAGGCCCTCTATCTGCCCGCCGTCACCGATGACATTTCCCGGATGCAAAGCTCCCCCCAGCTGTGCACCCAGTGCGCAAACCTGCTGCAATCGCTGGCCGATCTGGAGATTCTGGACTCCGCCTGGCTGAACAAGATGCAGTTTATGGTCACCCAGAACCCCGAGGGGATCTACGGCTCCAGTGACAGCATGGGCTTTTTGACCATCTGCTATTTTCCCTCCGGCGATGTGGGGCTGCAGCAGATGAGCATGACCATCGAGAGCCGCACCGGCAAGATGGTATCCCTGCAACTGTCCCTGACCGGCAGCGGGCGCCCCGCCCCCAACGCCGAGGCGCTGCTGCGCGGCTGGGTCCAGCTCAATGACCTGGACATCCTGGGCGACTGGACGGTGCCCACCGGCACCCGATGGGAGAGCACCGGCCTGTACAGCGCCCGGGGCGGGCTGCTGGCCACCTGCATCAGCTGCCCCCTCTCCACCGGGTTTGACATCCTGTCCCTGGAGCTGACCCCCTGTTCCCCGCAGCAGTACCAGGCCGGTGCCCTGCCCTCCGCCGGCACCGAGTCCGGCATCTCCAACGAGCAGCTGTACACCGGCCAGATGGAGTACCTGAACGCCAACCGCTTCAACACCGGCAGCGAGCTGTACGTTCCCGTCACCGTCCAGGATGACGGCGGCCGGTATCTGACGCAGGTGGTCTGCCTGGATTTTGCCCATCAAATCGTCCAGCCGGTGTGCCGGGTGGACGGCTGCTCCCACAACACCACCGCCTGCCCCGCCTGCCTGGGTTATGTGGATGACATTGCCAACGTGAGCCTGTACGCCACCGGCGGCAATGTCTATGCGATGGTCACGCCCGGCGGGGACGCCCCCACCCGTGTTCTGGAGCTGACCGGCGGCGGGGTTTCCCAGCGTGTGGCCGCTGAGCTGGCGGAGGACACGGTCACCTTTCTGGCGGCCACCGGCAGCACCGTCTACCTGCAACGGCAAAGTCGCGAGGAACTGTACGGCAACCTGCCGTCCCGGCTGGCGGCACTGGACCTGACCACCGGCCAGTGCATCGACACCGGCGCGCTGCTCGCCCCCCAGCGCCGGGTGGTGGGCTGCTGCGGCAGCTGCCTGCTGGTGGCGGACACCGTCAACGGAAACCCGCCGGGCAGCCATAACCTGTTTTCCACTAATTTTGCAGAGTTGGATGAGGCACTGTCCGTTCAGTCCACATTGCAGCTGGAACTGCTGGACCCGGCCACCGGCGGCTGGCGGCTGGCCGCCCCTCTGACCGGCAATCTGGGCTTTTTTGTGCAGCGTTACAGCGCAAGCGAGTGGCTTGTCTTTTCCCAAATATATGACTTGAGCTGGCTCACCTACCGGCAGCCTGTCCAGGTGGTCAACCCCCGTACCGGTACGGTCGATGTCCTGCCCTACGATCTGACGGCAAGCCAGTGCTGCGCGCTCAGCGATCTGGCCTCCAGCCAGGGGCCCTTCCCTGCCGAGCTCTATCTCTCCCACGTTTCCGAGTACTTCGGCACAGAGGGCGACCTGCTGTATGTTCCCGGACCCGATGAGATATATGAGCTGCTGCCCGCACCCTCCCAGGAGGGCTGGACCCCCATTGCTGTGACAAACACCGGTGAGCTGGTCTTTTCCCGCGGGGACACACTGGGCGGCGCTTTTGGCATTGCCCGGCTTGAAGACCTGGCTGGCATCGGCGTCGATGCCATTCGGCCATTCACCTGACCTCCCGATTTTCGGGGACCCGCCTTCTCCGGGCGGCCGTGCATCCAGGCTTGCCCCGGCCCGGCAATGGCTGTATAATAGAAGGACAAACGCGCGGCGGAAACTTTCCGCTGCCGGAGAAGGAGAGGAGGACCCCCTATGCTGATCAGCCTGGTGGTGCCCTGTTATAATGAGGAGGAGGCCATGCCCCTGTTTTACCGGGAGGCCTCCCGCGTGGCAGCGGAGATGAAGCAGAGCCACGGCGCCGATTTTGAGTTCATTTTTGTGGACGACGGTTCCCGGGACAAAACCCTGCAGGTGGCCCGCCGGCTGCACAGCGCCGACCCTCGGGTGCGGTATGTCTCCTTCAGCCGCAACTTCGGCAAGGAGGCGGGCATTTATGCCGGCCTGAAGGCTGCCCGGGGCGACTATGTGGCCACCATGGATGCCGATTTGCAGGACCCTCCTGCCCTGTTGCCCCAAATGCTGGACGCGCTGCTTTCCGGCGATTGGGACTGCGCCGCCACCCGCCGCACCACCCGCAAGGGGGAGCCGCCGGTGCGCAGCTGGTTTGCCCACAAGTTTTACCAGATCATCAACCGCATGAGCGACACCGAGATTGTGGACGGCGCCCGGGATTTCCGCCTGATGAACCGCCGCATGACCGACGCAGTGCTGCAGCTGGCCGAGTATAACCGCTTTTCCAAGGGCATCTTCAGCTGGGTGGGCTTTCGCACCAAGTGGTTCGATTACGAGAATGTGGAGCGGGTGGCCGGCAAAACCAAGTGGAACTTCTGGAGCCTGTTCAAGTATTCCATTGAGGGGATCGTGGGCTTTTCCACCGCGCCGCTGGTGTTTGCTGCACTGGTGGGCGTCATTTTCTGCTTTGCGGCTTTCTGCGGCATCATTTTTGTGGCGGTGCGGGCGCTGATGTTCGGCGACCCCACCTCCGGCTGGCCCAGCATGATCTGCATTTTGCTGTTGTGCAGCGGCGTGCAGCTGTTCTGCCTGGGCATTGTGGGCGAGTACCTGTCCAAGACCTACCTGGAGGTCAAGCACCGCCCCATTTACATTGCCCAGGAGACCGAAGCCGATCAGGACGCACGCAGCCGGGGCTGATGCGCGCCCGCAGCCGCGCCGGTTTCGGTGCAGGCGGATTCCATTGTTTGTCGGGGCAGCGTGCCGGGGTTCCGGGGCGCTGCCCGTTTACTTCTTACGGGGAGGCTTGCTTTCCATGCATTCCGAGCATCACAGCCGGCTGGGCTCCAAGGCCAGCAACGACCTGGGCAGCGCCGGCATCGGCCAGCTGCTGTTCCGGCTGGCCGTGCCCGCCATCGTGGCGCAGGTTATCAATGTTTTGTACAACATGGTGGACCGGATGTACATCGGCCATCTGGAGGGCGTCGGCGACACCGCCCTCACCGGCGTGGGGGTCTGCTTTCCGCTGATCACCGCCATCTCGGCCTTTGCGGCGCTGGTATCCATGGGCGGCGCACCCCGGGCCTCCATCTTTCTGGGCCGCGGCGATAAGGACACCGCCGAAAAAATCATGGGCAACTGTACCACCGCCCTGGTGGTGGTGGGGCTGCTGCTCACCCTGGCGTTCTACCTGTGCGGCTACCGGCTGCTGGAACTGTTCGGTGCCTCGCCGGACACCATCGGCTATGCCTGGGAGTATTTCAGCATCTATCTGGTCGGCACCATCTTTGTGCAGGCGTCGCTGGGGCTCAACGCCTTCATCAATGCCCAGGGCTATACCGTCACCGGTATGCTCACCGTGGTGATCGGCGCAGTGCTCAACATCATTTTGGACCCCGTTTTCATGTTCGGGTTCGACATGGGCGTGGCGGGCGCCGCCTGGGCCACCATCCTGTCCCAGGCTGTGTCGGCAGCCTTCACCGTATGGTTTCTCTGTTCCCAGCGCAGCGGTCTGCGGCTGAAAAAGGCCAACCTGCGCCCGGTGGGCAAGATCCTGTGGCCCAGCATCGCCCTGGGCCTGTCCCCTTTTGTCTTTCAGCTGACCGAGAGCGTCATCTCTGTCTGCTTCAACACCCAGCTGCAGGCCTGCGGCGGCGATATCGCCGTGGGCGCCATGACCATCCTTTCCAGCGTGATGCAGTTTTCCATGCTGCCGCTGCAGGGCATGGCCCAGGGCGCCCAGCCCATCACCAGCTTCAACTACGGCGCCGGCAAGATGGACCGCGTCATCAAAACCTACCGGTTTTTGCTGATTGCCAGCCTGGTCTATTCCACCACGCTGTGGGCGGTGTGTGAGTTTGCGCCCGGGCTTGTGGTGGGCATCTTCACCCCGCCGCAGGGCGCGCTGGGCGTGTACACCTGCGCGGCGCTGCGCATCTACATGGCCACCAGCCTGCTGTTCGGCGCGCAGATTGCCTGCCAGCAGACCTTTGTGGCATTGGGCAAGGCGGGGGTCAGCCTGTTTTTGGCGGTGCTGCGCAAGATCATTCTGCTGGTGCCGCTGATCTTCCTGCTGCCGCGGGTGCTGCCCTTCAACCCCGCCAACGCGGTCTACACCGCCGAGCCGGTGGCAGACACCCTGGCTGTGCTGACCACCTGCACCCTGTTTGCCATCGTCTTTGGCGGCATGGTGCGCCGCTGGAAGCAAGCCCGGAAGGCGCAGGCCCCGGCGCAGTAAGACCGCAGCCGGCGGGGCAGGGGCGCAGGGTCCCGCCTCCCGGCCAGGACGCCGCTCCCCCACCGCGTTTGCCAAGAGGAGGTTTTCTCCATGCCGATTTTTCCCTGGTGGCTGCCGGCCGCCTGGCTGGCCGCCGCCAACCTGGCCGGCCTGGCCTTGATGGGCTGCGACAAGTCCCGCGCCCGCCATGGCCGCTGGCGCATCCCGGAGAAGGTGCTGTTTCTCACCGCGGTACTGGGCGGCTCTCTGGGCTGCTGGGCGGGAATGTACCTGTTTCGCCACAAAACCCGTCACTGGTATTTTGTGGTGGGTATGCCGCTGATTCTGGCCTGCCAGGTCGGGCTGGCAGCCTGGCTGGCACTGGGCCGCCCTGTATTGATTTGACCGCGGCTGCCTGCTATAATAGGATACAGAGTGTACCCAAATTTTCAGGCGCCCATGCGCCGGAACAGGATGGCGGAAAACAGTGGCAAACATCGATATTGCGGCTTTTATGGAACAATGCGGCCTGCGCAAGGCGCGCTTCGGCGGCCTTGAGCCGGACGACGTGCGCCAGGCCATGCTGGCGCTGAGCAGTGAATATGAAAAGCGGCTTTCCCGCGCCGAGGACCGCGCCCGGCAGCTGCAGCAGGAAAACGCCGGCCTGGAAAAGCACTGCCAGGCCCTGACCGCCCGCAACCGCCTGCTGACCGACCAGAATGTCACATTGGCCGGCAGCAGCGACAACTACTCCCGCCAGCGCCAGGAGCTGAGCGGCCAGGTGTCCAGCCTGCGGGACAAGAACCGGTCGCTGGCTGACCAGAACGCGGTCTATGTGCTGAAAAACGCCGACCTGACCCGCGAGAACCAGCGCCTGCAAAAAGCCGCGGAGGAGGCCCGCGCCGCCCTGACAGTAAAAGGCAAAGCGCTGGACGAGGCCAAGGCCGCCTTTGAGACGGAACGCAAGACCCAGCTGGACCAGGCCCAAACCAAGGCCGAGGGCATTGTGGCCGACGCCGAAAAACAGGCCGCCGACATGGTGGCCAAGGCAAAGGGCGAGGTGGATGCCATCTACCGGGCCGCACGGGATCAGGCCCGGCAGCAGGCCCAGGAGCTGGTGGATGCCGCCACCAATGAGGCCAACGAGATCCAAAACATCCACCAGCTGCGGCTGAACAGCCTGAAGGCAGAGCTGGCCGAGCTGGACAAGCGCCGTACCGAGCTGCTGGACTATCTGAAGCAGATGGCCGACCTGCTGCTGAAGGTGGAGCAGGAGGCCCGGGAGAAAGCCCCCGCCCAGCCCCAGGCTCCCGCCGAGCAGGCGCCGCTGGAGCTGCAGCCGGTGGAGACGCCGCAGGTCAAACTGGACCTGTCCGAGACTGCCATCGCCAAGGCGGCCGCCGAGCTGGCGGCCGAGACGCCCCCCGCCCCCGAGGAGCCGGCGGAACCCCAGCACGTGGAGCCGGCCGGCGAACCCCTGCCCGACCCGGACGATAAGCCCCGCCACAGCTTTACGCTGGTGAGCGAAGAGAGTGGTTTTGTCACCGCCGACAGCCCAGACAAACCCGCCCATGAGGTTCCGGGGGCCATCTTCTCCCAGCCCATCGTTCACCAGGTGCAGGAACCGCTGGTGACCGAGGCGCCCCCCACCGCCGATCCCCGCCGCCCGGTGATGCCCTCCCTGGATGAAGATGAGGATGAGGACACGGAAGCCGACCCGGCCCCGGTCTCCCCTGCCCCGCAGCCGGCCCGCCGCACCAGCCGGTCGGCCCGCCGCCGGGCGCTGGCCATCCATGCGCTGCGCGCTTTGCACCGCCGCAATGCCGGTGCCCACTGAACCCTAACGCACAAAGCGGTCCCGCCGCCGGATAAACCGGGCGGCGGGACCGCCTTTTGTATGCTGTTATATCGCCCGGGCGGGCGGCTCGTCAGTCAGCCTCCCGGTCCGGCCGCGGACTCTCGGCTTTTTCGGGCAGGGCGGGGGCCGGCTCGTTTTCCTGTTTGCTGCGGTCCCGCTTTTTGCCGTTCTCCTTCTCCTCAGCGGGCGGCTCAGGGGGCAGCTTTTCAATCAGCGCCCAGACCACCTTCCGGTCCTCGATCTTCTCCACCCGGATGCGCAGGCCGTTCACCTCCACGGTGAACTGGGACCCGTCCGCCGGGATGGTATGCAGGCAGCTCATCACCATGCCGCCCAGTGTGTCGTAGTCCAGGTCCTCCGGCATATCGATGTCCAGAGCCTCGGCCAGTTCATCCACCCGCAGGCTGCCCTGGGCACGCCAGACATTGTCGCCGACCTGGACGATGGGCTGGGGCTCTTCCGGGTCAAACTCGTCGTAGATGTTGCCCACGATCTGCTCCAGCAGGTCCTCGATGGTCACCACACCGGCGGTGCCGCCATACTCATCCACCACGATGGCCAGATGCTGCTTTTTGGACTGCATATCCTTGAACAGCTGGTCGGCGTGGACGCTTTCCGGCACAAAATAGGCGGGGCGCAGCAGTTCCTTCAGGGTGCGGGGTTTGCTGCACTGGAGGTTTAGCAGGAAATCCCGGGCATTCAGGATGCCGATGATATCGTTGATGTCCTCCTCATAGACCGGGTAGCGGCTCAGGCCGGTGGTGCGGATGGCCTCCAGGATGTCCTTTGCTTCCTCATCCACGCTGAAGGCGGTCACATCCGGCTCCGGGGTCATGGCATCGCTGGCCACCATGTCGCCAAAGTCGAACACATTCTCAATCCACTGCTGTTCGTCCTGTGCGATGGCGCCCTGCTCACCGCTGTTCTCCACCATCAGGCGGATATCCTCCTCGCTGGCGGCGTCCTCCTCCGCCTCCGTCTTGAGGCCCAGCAGCCGCAGTGTGCCGTTGGTGGTCACGTTGAGCAGCGCCATCATGGGGGCAAACACAACGCTGATGACCTTCATCACACCCAGTGCCATCTTGGCCCAGGCGTAGGGCTGCTGCATGGCAATGCGCTTGGGCACCATCTCGCCGAAAGCGATGGAGAAAAAGCTGATGACAATGGTGATGACCACCATCGAGATCACGCCCAGCAGATTTTCCGGCAGCGGGGTGCCCAGGCTGACCAGGAAGCTGGTCAGATAGCCGGAGAAGTTCTCGGTGCCGAAGGCGGCGCCCAGAAAGCCGGACAGGGTGATGGCCACCTGAATGGCGGACAGAAAGCTGTTGGGGTTTTCCACCAGGGCCAGCAGCCGGGCGGCGGTCTTGTCGCCGCCGTCCGCCATCTTGCTGAGCTTGACCGAGTTCAGCGACAAAAACGCGATCTCCGACCCGGCAAAAAAGGCGTTGAGCAGGATAAAGACCACCTGCAAAAGAATTTGTGAGGGCAAATTGTCCACGGGAATGTTCTCTCCTTTGTATTACAGATTGTATGGTTCTGTTTTTGGGGTGGATTGATGTGCGCAGTACATCCCGCAAAAAGGCACAAAAAAGCATAGCCCTGCACAGAGAGTCCCTGTGGAGCTATGCTTGAATCCTCGATATTGCGTGTTCGGTCGGCCCGGTTCCGTGTCGCCGTCGGCGTCCATAGAATAATACCGTTTCCTTTCCGCAGTCTGTACTGCTGTATCACAGTATATAAATATACCGCATTCTTTTTGCCGCGTCAAGGCCCCCGGGGGCAGGTTCAGCCCGCCAGCCGGTCCGCCAGCCACAATGCGCCGAAGATGACCGGCTGGTGCAGCATATAAACAAGAAGCGTCCGGCTGCCCACCGCGCACAGCGGCCGCAGCGCCGCCGGGGCCCTGCCGCGGGGGAGCCGCCGCCCTGCCAGCCGCCACAGGTAAAACCCGCACCAGTACAAAAACACCCAGGGCAGCAGCGGGAAGTAATCTGCCGAGGCAAACCGGGTCAGGTCGGGCAGGCCCAGCCAGAACAGGTTGGCGCGGTAGGCTGCCGCGGGTATTTCCGCCAGGTGCAGCCCCTCAAATCCCAAAAAGCCGTAGGGCAGCTGGTTCGTCACAAAAAACAGCAGGGCGCTGGCCGCCAGCCCCACCCCGGCAGGGATCTTTTCCAGCCCGCGGTGCAGCAGCCAGGTCAGCAGCACAGCGCAGGCGTTCAGATGCAAAATGCCGAACAGGATCCGCTCCGACGGCATGGCGATCGCCGTCACCGCCGTGAGCACCACCGCGCAGCCTGCCACCAGCAGGCCGTTCTTCCAGGGCCTGCGGGCCATGCCGTAGCTGAACCCCGACAGCAGCAGAAAGCTCCAGCAGATGTACTGCTGCCACACATGGCAGCCGGGGGCGGCGATGTCATACCAGCCGCTTGCATGGCCGAACACATACACCCAGTCATACATACCGTGATAGACCAGCATGTTCAGCAGGGCCAGTCCCCGCAGGGCGTCCACCTGCCAGATCCGCGGTTTTGTGTTTGCCATTGGTCTTGTCCTCCCCGGGTCGGTGCCGGGGGGTGCGGCCCGGCGCGTTTTCTCTATGATACCACCCGGGGGCGTCAAAGTCGAGTGGCCCGGGGGCCGGGGGCCCGGCTTTTTCACGGCGCGGGGGATTTACGGATGTGCCGGAGATTTTACCCGGATTTGGTTGCAAAGCGCCGCAAAATCAGATACAATTTGAGACAGATATGGCCTGTAACCGGCCAGGGGGAGTGTGGAAATCATGCATACCATCCGCGTGTTGGGGCTGGATCTGGACGGCACCGTCTTTGACAGCCACAAGCGCATCTCACCGCGGACGATGGCGGCCATGCGGGCGGCCATCCAAAAGGGCGTGGTGGTGCTGCCCGCCACCGGCCGCCCGGTGACCGGCGTGCCGGAAGAGTTTTTGCATCTGGAGGGGGTGCGCTACGCCCTGACCTCCAACGGCGCCACGGTCACCGAGCTTGCCACCGGCCGGCGCATTGTCGAGCTGACCTTCAACGCGGAAACGGCGCTGAAGGTCTACGATATCCTGCGCCAATTCAACAGTGCGCTGAGTATTTTTATCGACGGCAAGAGCTATACCGCACCGGACAACATGGAAAAGATGGTGGAATTTTCCCCGCCTGAGCTGCGCCCCTACCTGCGGGACAGCCGCATCCCGGTGGAGGATATGCACCGCTTCCTGCGGGAACACCGCCGCGGCATCGAAAAGTTCAGTGTCCTGTACCCGGACTATTCCACCCGGGACGCGGCCAAAGCCTCCGTGCTGGCCCGGTGCGACGTGGAGGCCACCGCCAGCCTGGGGGCCAACCTGGAGCTGAATGCCCCGGGCGTAACCAAGGGCAGGGCGCTGGTTGCTCTGGCCGAAGCCCTGGGCTATACCGCCGCCAATGTGATGGCCTGCGGCGACTCCGACAACGACCTGGCGATGATCCGCATGGTGGGGCTGGGCGTGGCCATGGGCAATGCCCAGCGGGAGGTCCTGGCCGCCGCCGATGCGGTGGTGGCCGACAACGACCACGACGGCGTGGCCGAGGCGATCGAGACGTACATTCTGCACAACACCGCATTGTAACAACACAGACAAGGAGAACAGCAATATGGCATGGACGAATGTTCTGGTGGGCCAGTCGGGCGGACCGACAGCCGTCATCAACTCCAGCCTGGCCGGCGTGTATGAGTCGGCCAAGGCATACGGCGCGCCCCACGTTTACGGGATGCAGTACGGCATCGAGGGTCTTCTGCAGGGCCGCATTATCGATTTGGATGAGCAGCTGGCCGACAAGATGCAGATTGAACTGCTCAAGCGCACTCCCTCCAGCTTTTTGGGCAGCTGCCGCTGCAAGCTGCCGGATGCCGCGGTGGATGACCGCCCCTACAAGACGCTGTTCCAGCTGTTTGCGCAGTATGCCATCGGCGCAGTGTTCTACATCGGCGGCAACGACAGCATGGACACCATTGCCAAGCTGTCCGCTTACGGTGCGTCGGTGAACAGCCCGGTGCGCTTTATCGGTGTGCCCAAGACCATCGACAACGACCTGATCCACACCGACCACACCCCCGGCTACGGCAGCGCTGCCAAGTATGTGGCCACCATCCTCAAGGAGGTCATCTGCGATTCCAGCGTCTACAACATCCGCAGCGTCACAGTGGCCGAGATCATGGGCCGCAACGCAGGCTGGCTCACCGCAGCGGCGGCGCTTTCCCGCGGGACCGACTGTGACGGCCCCGACCTGATCCTGCTGCCTGAGCACACCTTTGATGAGGCGGCTTTCCTCAGCCGGGTGGCTGAGCTGGAGCGCACCCGCCACAATGTCATCATTGCGGTGAGCGAGGGCGTGCGCAACGCCGACGGCGTGTTCCTGTGCGATCTGGTGTCCACCGCCGGCCAGCTGGATGCCTTTGGCCACAAGGCCATCCTGTCCGGCACCAGCCGCTATCTGGCCGATCTGATCCGGGTGCGGCTGGGCTGCAAGACCCGCGCCATCGAGTTTTCCACCCTGCAGCGCTGCGCCAGCCACCTGGCCAGCCGCACCGACGTGACCGAGGCCTATCAGGTGGGCGGCGCCGCGGTGGAGGCTGCCTTCCACGGCGAAACCGGCCGCATGGCCGCCATCCGCCGCATGGCCGACCAGCCCTACCGCATCGCCACCGAGACGGTGGACGTGATGGCGGTGGCCAACCAGGAAAAGCACGTGCCGCTGGACTGGATCACCCCGGACGGCATGCAGGTCACCGATGACTTTGAGCGCTACGCCCGCCCGCTGATCCAGGCTGAGCTGACCCCCATCTACATCAACGGCGTGCCCCAGCACATCCATCTGCAGGAGCCGCAAAAATAACCAAACGGCAGCGTGCCCGGCAGGGCACCCTGTATACGGCGCACACCTTCCGGGCTGTGCGCCGTTTTTCTTGGCGTAATCGACAAGGAACGCCGACAAATTTTGGCAAAACTGCGCGGAACATCAATGGTATAATATTTAACACAAAGTTTATTGCAGTGCTGCGGCCCCGCCGCAGCCGGAAGGGAGATACTTATGCCGAGATCCGCACAGACTGTCATCCGCGAGGGCGCCACCTACACCATTGCCGCCGCCAACGGCCGCGTGCTGGAAGTGGCGGATTTCAACACCGAAAACGGCGCCCAGGTACGCCTTTGGAGCTATGAGGGCCAGCCCTGGCAGCAGTGGGTCTTTGAGGAGGCCGCCGACGGCCAGTACCGCATCCGCAATCGTTTTACCGGCAAGGTGCTGGACCTGGCCATGGGCGGCGTAGCCAACGGCACCTGGGTGCACCAGTGGCAGCCCACCACCGGAGCCAGCCAGCGCTGGCAGGTGGAAAGTGCCAGCGGCGGCAAGGTCAAGCTGAAAAACGTGCTGGCCGGCAAGGTGCTGGACCTGGTGGGCATGCGCATGGACAACGGCGCCCAGGCCCAAATCTGGCAGGACGTGGCGGGGGAGAACCAGTGCTGGCGGCTGGACCCCGTGCCGGATAAACTGCTGCGCAAGGAGACTCCCGCCCCCATGGCCACAGCGCCCCGGCGCCCCACCCGCACCCAGACCGGCAGCAAAGGCGCCGCCAAAAAGAGCGGCAAGGGTGCCCGCCGCAGCGGCGGCAGGTAAATTCCTGCGCGCATTCCGCAGCAAACACAACAGCCCCGCCCCCCGGCCGCGGCCTGGGGGTGGGGCTTTGTTCTGCCGCAAAATCGCTTGCATTGCGTGGGGGTACGGCAAAACAGTTTTATTGGGATCGGGGCGGCGCCCCGGGGACGGTTCTGTGGCGGGCAGTCCATGCCGTGAGCCGGGGGAAAAGGTTCCGGAACCCTTTTCCCCGGGTCGGCGGCGGATCAGTCAGGGGCAGGAGGTTCTGTGCAGGTGGGGGA
This sequence comes from uncultured Gemmiger sp., assembly GCA_944388145.1. GTDB lineage: Bacteria > Bacillota > Clostridia > Oscillospirales > Ruminococcaceae > Gemmiger. Next base: position 331,625 of record CALXHQ010000002.1, read on the forward strand.
TGGCGCAGCCGTGGGCACAGGCCCAGCCCGCACCCGCGGCGGGGTCAACGCATCACCGGGCGGGGCAGGGCGGCCGGGCCGGGCCGCCGGGCCTCCCGCAGGCAGCCGCAGCGCCCGCGGGGCAGGCGCATGGCCGGCGGGCACCGGCTTCAGCTCAACCCAGACACCGGCCGGCGCAGCCAGCAGCACCGACGGCATGGCCAGCCAGAGCGCCAGCGCCCGGGCTGCCCGGTGCAGCTGCCGCTGCAAACGGCGGCGCACCGTCTCCAGGGCCTGGCCGGCGCACTGCACCCGGCTTTGGCCCTGGGGCCGGCTGGAAACGGCGGGGCGGCCGCGGCCGGCCAACAGGCAGCAGGCGGCCAGCGCCGCTGAACAAACAGCGTGGACACAGCGTGCAAACAGCATGGAAACAGCCTCCTTCCCGGCAGAGAGCGAATGGAATCCAACAGAGAACGCAAGGGGGCAGTCTTCCGGGAAAGTCTGGCGGCGGCGGGCCGCGCCCGGGCGGCACGGGACCGGATGCAGGGCAGGCGCGGGACAGGGCTTGTCAGCAGGGCAGGGCGGCGGCCGGGGAAGGGCCGTCCCGCTGCCGGGAAAGGCTGCGCGCTGCATCGGCTCCCGGCTGGCAAAGCCGGGCAATATGTACCGGAAGTGGTCTGCGGGCTGCACCGGGTGACAGCCTGCGGGCGCCTGTGGACACAGCCTCCTCTTGTGCCGGCGCTCCGCGGGGGCTTTCCCCCGGTGCACCTTGAGTATAGCCTTCCGCCGGGGGCAATTTCTGTGAAAAGCTGTCGCCGGCGGGCAAAAAGTTTTCGACCCTTCTTGCCACAGTGCCGCCGCCCGTGCTATGCTGAAAGCAGAACACTGTTGTTTTGGAGGGGATTATCATGCCGGTTGTCCTGGTGCGAGGGCTGACCCTGGGCGAGGGCCGTCCCAAAATCATTGTCCCGCTGTTTTCCGCCGGGGAGGAGGAGGTGCTGGCCCAGGCGTCGCAGCTGGGCGGCACCGCCGCCGACCTGGCTGAACTGCGCCTGGACCCGCTGCGGGGACGTTACCGCAGCCCCCTGCCGCCGCAGGAGCTGTGCACCGTGGTGCGCCGGGTGCGGGCAGCGCTTGCGCCCCGGCTGCCACTGCTGGTGACCATGCGCACCGCCGCCGAGGGCGGCGAACGCTCGATGCCGCCCCAGGAGTATGCTGCCCTGCTGCGCACCCTGCTGGCCGAGGGCGGGTTTGACCTGCTGGACGTGGAGTATCACACCGCCGGGGCGCAGCTGGCGGCCCTGTGCGCGGAGGCCAGGGCCGCCGGGGTGGCGGCTGTGGCCTCGATGCACAATTTTTCCCGCACGCCGCCGGTGGAACAGATGGCCGGTGACCTGGTGGCCATGGGGGATGCCGGGGCGGACATTGCCAAACTGGCGGTGATGCCCCGCACCCCCGCCGATGCCGCCGCGCTGCTGGCCGCCACCGCCGCCGCCCGCGCCGCCCGGCCGGAACTGCCGCTGATCACCATGGCCATGGGGGCGGACGGCGCCGTGACCCGGGTGTGCGGCGGAGCCTTTGGCAGCTGCGCCACCTTTGGCACGGCGGGGGCAGCCTCGGCGCCGGGGCAGCCGGAGGCCGGGGCTTTGCGGGCCGCCCTGGACGCCTTGGCGCCCTGTCTGGCATGAAAAGCCCCATCTCCCACCGTGCCGAGGTTCTGGACCACGGCACCCGGGTGATTACCGGCCCCGGGGCGACCTTTGGCACCGACGCACTGCTGCTGGCCCGCTTTGTGCAGCCCCGCCGCCAGGACCCTGCCGCCGACCTGTGCAGCGGCTGCGGCATTGTGGCGCTGGCCTGGCACGATGCCGGACACCGGGGTGACTGCACTGCGGTGGAGATCGACCCGGCAGCCTCGGCGCTGTGCGGGGCGTCTGTGGCGGCAAACGGCCCCGATGCCGCCCACATTCACCCGGTGCTGGCCGATCTGCGCCGGTATGCCTGCTCCGGCCCCGAGAAGGGACGCTATGCGGTGGCAGCCTGCAATCCGCCCTACTTCACCGGCGGCTGCCGCAGCACCGACCCCCGCCGTGCCGCCGCCCGCCATGCCGATCTGTGCACCATGGCCGATGTGGCAGCCTGCGCCGCCCGGCTGCTGCGCAGCGGGGGGCGGCTGGCGCTGTGCCAGCGGCCGGAACAGATGGCGGCGGTGTTTGCCGCCCTGTGCGCCGCCGGGCTGGAGCCCAAGCGCATCCAACTGGTGCGTTCCGCGCAGGACAAGGCGCCCTGGCTGTTTTTGCTGGAGGCGCAGAAGGGCCGCAGCCCCGGCCTGCGCTGGGAGCCTGACCTGCTGGTGCGGGGTGGTGTGCCCTACGGGCCCGGCCGCACCTGACAAACCGGACAAACAAAAAAGCGCGCCGCAGAAGAAACTTCTGCGCGCGCCTTTTTATTTGGGACAAAGCGGCGTTATTCGTGCCGGATGGCTTCCAGCGCGCTGATCTTTACGGCGCGGCTGGCCGGCAGGATGCCGGCCACCAGCCCGATCAGGGTGGAGAAGGCCAGTGCCAGCAGCACCAGCCAGGGGGGCACCACCGACACGGCAGACCCGCTGCCCATGTAGATGCCGCCGATGCTGCTGATCACGCCGGACATATCACCGCCGGCGCCGAACATTGCCAAAATGGCCGAAAGATTGTTCAGCACAAAGCTGGCCAACAGGCTGACCAGTACGCCCACCACACCGCCGATCAGGCCGATAAAGCCCGACTCGATCAAAAACATCGAGCGGATCTTGCCCAGGGCGCAGCCCAGCACCTTCATGATGCCAATCTCCCGGGTACGCTCATAGATGGCCATGGTCATGGTGTTGATGATGTTCAGCGCCGCCACCAGCAGGCTGAAGGCCGCCAGGCAGCCCAGGATCAGCATCAGCTGGGCCACCTGTTCCTGCATGGCCTCCCGCTGCTGGGTCATCGAGTAGGTGGTAAAACCAATGTCCTGGATGGCCTCATCCACTTTTTCCACATTGTCCATGTCGTCCACCTTGACATAGACGGTATCGTAGGTGCTGCCGCCCGAACCGGTGTCCACGTCGGCCAGTTCCTCGTACTCCTTGGTCAGTTCCTTCAGGTCCTGGATGCGCAGGATAAAGCTGGACTGGGTCCACCAGCCTTTGGAGGTATCGGGGTTGATGCTGCCCACCACCTTCAGCTGATAGGTTTTTTCTTTGGGGTTCTCGGTATCGCCGTTGGAGAGCGTCAGGGTCAGGTCGTCCTTCAGCACATCCACAAAGGGCGGCAGCAGGTTGCCCATGGCATCGGTCTGGCCGTAATAGCGGTAACGGTTGGCGGACGACGGGCTTTTGCGGGTATCCTGAAAGTTGTAGCCGGTCTGCTCGCACACCAGCACCGGGATCACATCCCGCCCATAGTTGCCGGTATCGGACAGCCAGTCGCCGCTGGCCAGGGTAAAGCCCATCTCGCTCAATGCGTCGGAATAGACGCCCACCATGTTGTACAGCCCAAGGGTGGAGTACCGGCCGTTGTTGCCGGCGGTGATGGCACCGTTCAGGCTGTATGGCTGGTAGAAGGGGGTGGCGGTAACCACATGGTCCATCTTGAGGAAATCCTCGATCATGGCATCGTCCAGCACCGCACGCTCGTCGCTGGTGCCGCCCACCGTGGTTCCGCCAATGGACACCGCGTAGCCGCTGCCGCCGCCGTAGACCTCAATCTGGGTCAGGTCGCCCCAGCTGGCCAGCATTTCCTCGTTGGCCTGGTTCATGGCCAGGCCAAAGCTGATCATCACAATGATCAGGCAGGTACCCACCGCCACGCCGATGACGGTCAGGGCGGTGCGGCCCTTGCGCCGGGCCAGGTTTCTGGCCGCCAACGCAAACAGATCAGAGATCTTCATCCTCGTCCTCCAGCATGGCCAATGCCTTGGCCTTGCGCTTTTTGCGCACCACCACAACGACGATCAGGACAACAACCACCACAGCCGCGGCGATCAGCACCCAGCCGAACACCGGCATGCCGGTGGGGGTGTCCTCCGGCATCGTCATGCCGGGGTCCATCATTGTGGGATCATCGTAAACCGGCATCTCCTGCACGGTGGTGGCAAAGTCCTGGGTCAGGGTTTTGGTGGTGCCGTCGGCAGCCTCGTAGGTCAGGGTGATGGTTCCGGACAGCTCACCCGCCTGCTGGGGGGTCAGGTCAAAATCCACGCTGTTCTCAGTGCCGGGGTTGACGTTGCCGATGTACTGATTGGACACCGACACGCCCAGGTTCTCGCCGGCAATGCTGGCCTCCAGGTTGGCCACAGCATCCCGGCCCTTGTTGACCACGTTGACGGTGACCGAGGTGGTCTCGCCCAGGAAGATGCTGTCCGACAGTTCAACGCTGGTGATCTCAAAGCGGTCGGGCTGGGTGATGGGCACCGAGATGGTGCCCGTGCCGGTAACTGCGGTGCCGCTCTCGGCACCGACGCCGGACAGGTTCACCGTGATGTTGGCCACGCCGCCGGTGAAGGCCGCGCTGGGCAGCACCTGGAAGCTGATGTGTTGCAGCGACCCGGGGCCCATGGTTCCCACATAGGTGGACAGGCTGCCGCCGGTGAGGGTGATGCCGTCGGGCAGGCTGACCGAGACAATCACATCGGACAGGCTCTCATCGCCGGCGGTGGCGTAGGCCGCAATATCCAGCGTGAAGGGGTTGCCGGCGGTGACGGCCTCGGTGCCGTAGCTGGACTCCCGCATCAGCAGGCTGGGGGTCTTGGGGGCCTCCTCCTCGGCGACACACTGGCCCAGGGTGGGGGCCAGCTGCTGCATGGCCATCGAGGTGTTCTGGTAGCTCAGATTGACATTGAAGGTGTTGCCGCCGCCGTTGAAGATCACATCCCGGAACAGCAGCACATAGGTATAGTAGGGGCCGTCCGCATCCTCGGCCTGGAACAGCTGACTGACCTCGGCGGGGCCGGTGAAGGTAAAGATGGTGGAATCCACCCGGGCAACGATCTCGTCCGCGGTCACGTTGTAGGTGGCGGCGGGGTGATCCACCATGCGCAGGATCACATTGATGCGGTCGCCCTCATGCACCTCGGTCACCTCGCCGCCGGCGGGGGTGGTGACCACTGCCTCCGTGACGTAGACGCCGCCGGTGCTGGCCGGGCCGGGGGTGGGCGCCGGCGAGGTTTCCGGCGGGGTCTGGTCCTGAACCTGGTCCTGGGGCAGGGCGGTATCCGTACCAGCGGCCAGCGCAGGCAGGCAGAAGGTCCCGGCCCACAGCATCAGGGCGAGGCCGAAAGATACGATGCGCAAAGGTTTTTTCACGGGAGATTCCTCCTTGTGTTTTTACTTCTATCGAAATCAGGGTGTATCCGATCCATCAAACGTGCTGAGAAATTCGCTGAAAAGCGGCGAATACAGGGCGCGAAACCGCAGGAATCCTTGATATATTCCAAGGTTGAGCAACGCAGTAGACACTGCTTTTTAGTAGAGTTAGACAGTGCCGGGGGATCTTTCAGATATATCCCAGCAAACAACATGGAACAGCGGGGTTGGCGGGTGTTTTCTCCACCCGGCGGGGCGACGTGGCCCGTGCTGCCATTCTCCGCCAATGCCGGGCAAAAGGCAGCCGGTCTTTGCCCGCTGCCGGCACTACGCCTGCCCGGCGATGGCCTTTTTGACCGCCTTGGCAGTCTCTTTGGCCGCTTTGGCGGCGGCCTCCTCCGCCTCAATCTGCTTCAGCTGGGCGGCCAGCTCAGCACGGTTTTTCTCCTTCACATCCTCCGGCTGCACCACATCGGACTGCACCCGGCCGTCCAGGATGGTGATGATCCGGTCGGCACAGGCCGCCAGCGACGGCTCATGGGTGACCATCACAAAGGTAATCTGGTCCTTTTTGGACATTTCCAGCATGCGCAGCAGCACCTGACGGCTGGTTTTCGAGTCCAGGTTGCCGGTGGGCTCGTCGGCAAAAATCACCTTCGGCTTGCTGACAAAGGCCCGGGCGATGCCCACCCGCTGCTGCTGGCCGCCGCTCATCTCGGTGGGCAGATGGTTCATGCGGCTGGCCAGGCCCATGTTTTTCAGTTCCTGCCGGGCCAGGGCCATCCGCTTGCGCCGCCCCATGCCCTTGAACATCAGTGGCAGGGCCACATTCTCCGCCGCCGTCATGCTGGGCAACAGGTTGTAGCTCTGAAAGATAAAGCCCAGGTGCGCCTGGCGGAAGGCCGCCAGCTCGTTTTCGGTCATGGCGCTGATCTCATGCTTGCCGATAAAGACCTTGCCCCGGGTGGGTTTTTCCAATCCGGCCAGCTGGTTCAGCAGGGTGGATTTACCGCTGCCGGACTGGCCCACAATGCAGCAGAACTCGCCCTTTTCCACGCTGATATTCACATCGTTCAGGGCCACAACGCGCTCGGTGCCCACTGCGTAGACCTTGCGCAGCCCCTGGGTGCGAATGATCGGTGCCATCGGCCGTCCTCCTTTGCCTGCCGGGCCCCGCGCAGCGCGCCGGGGACCCGGGATGATATCGTCTCTATCATACCATACACGGCGTTTAATAGGAAGCGCAAAAGATGTAAATTTTTGCGGCCGCACGCAGAGCCTCCGCAGCCTTTGCAAAATTTTCACGTGACAGCGGCTGTCCGGTATGGTATACTAGGGAAGCTTATTACAAAAAAGTATCAAATGTGTATCGGCGCGCTGCGCCATTGGTTGGAGGTGCCAGGTTCATCCATGAAGATCCGCTGTCTGCCCGGCCTGCTGGCGGGGGCCGCCCTGTTGGCCGCCCTTGTGCTGCCGGCCTCGGCCGAGGGATACGATACCACACTGGATTCGCTTTCCCGGCTGCAAACACTGGCCGAAAGCTATGCCGAGACAAGTAACGCCGAGGACGACCCCATCGAGCTGACCCTTTCCTACACCAGGACCGGCGTGTACAACGACAAAATTTGGACGTTTACCGCCGGCCCCCGGGACCCGGAATTTGAGAGCTATGTCAGCCAGAACGACCCCGGCCTGGCCGCCCTGCAGGCGGCGGGCACGGTGGATACCCCCGCCGGCACGGTGGATTTTGCCCACCTGCTGGCCTCGATGAACCTGGTCTACCGGGGGCTGCCCATCACCGGCAGCTGGGGCGGCGACTGCATGCAGCTGGCACAGCAGTACGGGGGCCAGGCCGCCGACGCCGAGGGCTACGCCAGCCTGATGGCCGGCAGCTTTGACCAGGACGGGTCCGAGAGCACCTTCAGCGGCGCCGACCTGAACGCCGATCTGGACAGCATCCTGATCGGCGCCCAGCTGACCAAGGGGGCCGACCTGGCAGGGCTGATCCAGAACTATTACAGCGGTATCAGCGAGCATGACCGTGCCTACCAGTTCATTGCGCTGAGCTTTGGCAGTGTGGACACCGGCAACACCCAGGCGTTCCGCCAGAAGGTATACGACACGCTGGTGGGGGACACCGGCATGCAGCTGCTGTTGTACTTGAACGGCATGATGGATTCCTCCACCTGGACGGTGCAGGAGCAGTACGTGCCTGCCCTGCAGGGCGCCTGCTATGTGTTTGCCGACTATCTGGCCAGCGCTGTGGGCAACGAGCGGGTGGACGGCAGCGGCGATACCCTGATGATGACAATGGCCAGCCAGGCGCTGAGCGAGGCGCTGGCTGAGATGGGGGATCAGCAGGCCGCCAACGCGGTGCAGAGCAATGCCGCCCAGGGCGAGGCGTCCTCTCAGCAGAGCAGCAGCAGTGTCTCCTCGGTGCTGACAAGCGCCGCCAGCACGCTGCAAAGCGGCTTCAGCCTGCAAATCTTCCAGATCGTTCTGCTGGTGATCGGCGCCGGGGCGTTGTTGCTGCTGCTGATCTCCATTGCGATGCTGGTCCGCCGCCGCTGACCCCGCCCAACACAAACAAACACAGCGCCGTGCTTTCCCGGGAAAGCACGGCGCTGTACTTTTTGCTGTTTTCTGGCAGGTGAACAGGGCCCCGTCCGGGCGGCCCGTCCGCCGGGTTACAGTTCGATCTTGCCGAAGGCGAAATCCTCACCGGCATCGTCATGGATGCGGCCGGTGCGGGCCGGGGCATGGGGCTGCGCAGAGGGGTCCCGGGGGGCGGCGGCAAACTCCCGCTCGGGCACATGGCTGCCCCGGTTGCCGGGCCGTCCGCCGCGTCCGCCACGACCGCTGCGGCTGCCTTCACGGCCGCCGCGGTAACCGCCGGACCGCCCGCCGCGTCCGCCACGGCCATTGTCGCGGCCGCCGCGGCGATTGCGGCGGCTCTCCCGGTCGGGCAGGTTGCAGGCATCCGGGTCGGTGGAATAGATCACCACGCGCCGGTCGGTGCCTTCGCCCTTGCTCTCGCTGCGCACGCCGTCGATGGCGGCGATGGCGGTATGGATCAGGTGGCGCTCATAGGGGTTCATCGGCTCCATCTCATAGTAGCAGCCGGTGCGCTTGACCCGCTCGGCGATACGGCCGGCCAGGGCAGCCAGGTCATCCTCCCGCTTGCCGCGGTAGCCGGCCACGTCCAGCCCCAGCTTGACGTAGTCGCCCTCCATCCGGTTGACCACCAGGCTGGTCAGATAGCTCAGGCTCTCCATCGTCTCGCCGCGGCGGCCGATCAGCACCCCCACGTGGTCGCCCTTGATGCGCAGGATGGTAGCCTCGCCTTTTTTCACAGCGGCAAACTCCAGGTTGGACGCCCCCATCTTCTCACAGATGGGCTTGAGATAGTCCACCGCTGCCTGAAGGCGGGCATCGGCGGCGATGTCCAGCGGCTGTTCCTCCTGGGCGGCGGGGGCTGCTTCCGGCCGGGCCGGTGCCTCGGCAGGGGCGGGGGCCGTCTCCGGCGCAGCGGGGGCGGGCGTGGCCGCAGGAGCGGCGGGGGCGGCGGGCGCCTCAACAGCGGCGGCCGCCGGCTCCTCCACCGTCACCCGCACCCGGGCCGGGATGGACTTGAACAGCTTTTTCACCGGAAAATCCAGCACCTCATAGCTGACGTTGATGTCATCCCGATCGACCCCCAGGGCGTCGCAGGCGGCCTGCACCGCCTGTTCAACCGTCTTGCCGGTCATTTCGATCTCACGCATGACTTATTTACCTCCCTTTTTGCGTTTTTTGCCTTTTTCATTCTGCTGCGCTTCCAGCTCGGCGCGCTCAGCGTCGGTCAGGGGGCGGGTGCGCTCGTCCTTGTACTTTTCTTCGTCCAATGCGCGGGCGCGTTCCAGGCGCAGGCGGTTCAGCTCCGCCTCGTCCACCTTTTTGGTGACCTCCTGGCCCTGCTCCACCACAACGACCTCTTTCTTGGCCTTTTTGGCAAGGCGTTTGGCAGCCAGCTCCTCCTCATACTGTGCCTTGAACTTTTCCGGGCTGTAGAAGGTGTGGGTCAGGATAGACTGCAGGATCATGCAGACATTGGAGGTGGTGTAGTACAGCGAGAAGCAGACCGGCAGCGTGAAGCACATGTAGGCGAACAGCAGGTTCATGATCCACATGGTGATCTTCATGCCGCCCTGCATCTGGGCCTGCTGGCCGTTCATCCGGTTGACGATGAAGTTGGAGGCAAACACCGTGATGGTGGCCAGAATGGGGAACACCAGCAGCGGCGTGAGGGTAAAGCCGGTGGTGGTGGCAATGTTCATGCCGAACAGATTGGTGTTGAAGTCCTGGATAGCGGTCAGCTGGTCGGCGCTGAACACCCCCGCCGCCGAGGCAAGCACCGTCTGGGTGCCGTTCTGGATGGCCTCAATGATCTGAGTCTCGGCCATATAGCCGTTGGTGATGCCCAGGGCCTCGCAGGCGGCGGCCACCGTATCGGTGGAGATGCCCAGGATGTAGCGCATGGGGTAGTAGACCACCTGGATGATGCCGAACAGCACCAGCAGGTTGAGGATCATGGGCAGGCAGCCGGACATGGGGTTGTACCCATACTCCTGCTGGAACTTCATCATTTCCTCATTGAGTTTCTGCTGGTTGTTTTTGTATTTCTGCTGGATCTCGTTGAGCATCGGGGTGAAAACCGACATCTTGGCCATCGACTTCTGCTGCTTGATGGCGATGGGCAGCGTGACGGCGCGGATCAGCACCGTGAAGAGGATCATGGTCAGGCCGTAGTTGCCGATGAAGTTGTACATGATCCGCATCAGGGGTCCGAAGATGAAAGAGAGGAAACCAAGGATCTGTGTCATAGTCTGTCCTATTCTGCCCCGCCTGCGCACAGGGCCTGTATTTTACTGCTCGGAACCCCCAGGCTGCGCAGCGCAGGGGGACGGTCGTTCAGGGATCTATATGATGCGGCAAGATGCGCTATTTTTCCCGGGTAAGGCGGCGGTCGGGGCTTGTCCAGCGGCCTTTGGGCGGCACCGGGTCATACCCGAAGCGGCCAAAGGGGTTGCACCGCGCGATCCGCCACAAAGCCAGCAGCCCGCCCTTGACAAGGCCATGGGCGGCAAGGGCCTCCGCCGCGTACTGGCTGCAGGTGGGGGTGAACCGGCAGTGGTGCCCCAAACGGGGGCTGAGGTATTTCTGGTACAGCCGGATCAGCCGGATCAGCGGCCGGGTCAGCAGCGGGGGGCTCACGGCCGGACGGCCGGGGGGTCGGCGGCCGGGCCGGCGGCGCGGGCCCGGTCGGGCAGGCCGGCGGCGCGCAGCAGCTTGGCCAGCGTGCGGCTGACCTGGGTGCTTTTCAGTTTGGGGGTCACGGCGCGGGCCACCAGGATGACATCGTACCCGCCGATATTGGGGTCCAGGTGCTCGGCCAGGGCGGCACGCATCACCCGGCGGGCGCGGTTGCGCTGCACGGCGCCGCCCACTTTTTTGGTGGCGGTCAGACCGATGCGGGTGTGGCCCACCCGATTTTTGGCCACGTACAGCACCAGCTGCGGGTGGACGTAGCTTTTGCCCCGGGCATACACCCGGGAAAACTCCTTGTTTTTGCAGATGGTGCGGTAACGCATGGCAAGCCTTTCTGGACAGCGGGTGGGGCGGCAGCAGCCGCAGCTTTGAAAAAAGGCTGCCGAACGGTCAGACACAGAGCAAAAGCCGCCGGCAAAACCGGTATGCCTTTGCTCTGTGTGCGACCAGGATCAGCAGCCTGAAAGTGGTTTCGGTGGATCGACTGACATTGAGCCTGCGCATTTTGCAACCCGAGAACCTGTTTTGTTTGTTGCGGCAATGCCGCAGAGAAATTGCCCGGCGCTCAGACGGTCAGGCTCTTGCGGCCCTTGGCACGGCGGGCATTGATGACCTTGCGGCCGTTCTTGCTGGCCATGCGCTTGAGGAAGCCGTGAACAACGCTGCGCTGACGCTTCTTGGGCTGGAAAGTCCGTTTCATAATTCATATCCTCCTGTCCCGATTTTGGGGTTTGATTTCGATGCCTGGGCTACGCCCCATCGAGGGACAGCCTTGCAGACTATGATTATACTGCATTCCGTCCTGTTTTGTCAACACCCAAATGCAGTTTTTTTGGCAGTTGTTCGTGTTTTTTGGCAGCCGGGCAACATCTTGTTGTCCGCCGGGGCCGCCGCCACCAGATGCCGGGCCTTCACAGCAGCATCAGGCGGCAGGCGTCCTCGGCGGCGCGGCGCAGATCGGCGGCGGTGCGGGGCGCCGCGGCAGCGGGGGACAGGCCCGCCCGGTTCACCGCCTGCATGGCGGTCACGCCCAGACCGTACAGCTCGGCGGCGCCGTCCGCCACCACGCCGCCAAACGCCAGCACCGGCACCCGGGCCTGCCGGGCGCGCAGCGCCACGCTGGACACCGCCGACCCCAGTGCGCTGGCAGCGTCCAGCCGGCCGGCAGCGGTTACCACCAGCGAAGCTCCCTCCAGCATGGCGTCAAAGCCGGCCAGGTCCAAAAGCGGCTCCACCCCGGGGCAAAGCTCGCCGCCCAGATAGGCCATGGCCCCGGCCCCCAGGCCGCCCGCCGCCCCCGCACCGGGGTGGTCGGCCATGGCAATGCCCAGGTCATTCTCCGTCACCGCAGCCAGGTGGCCAAGCCCCTCGTCCAGGTTGGCGGCGTCCCGGGCGGGCAGGCCCAGGGTCCAGGCGGGGCCCTGGGGTCCGCACAGCGGTGCCTGGCTGCCGGCCAGGATGCGCAGCCGTGCCCCCGCCAGCACCGGCGCCCGGCCCAGCAGGTCAATGTGGGCAATGCTTTTCAGCGTGTCGCCCACCGGCACAAAACTGCGGCCGCTGGCATCCAAAAAGCGGACCCCCAGGGCGGCGGCACAGCCGGTGCCGCCGTCCGCCCCGGCCCCGGCGCTCAGGCAAAGCAGAATCTCCCGGCAGCCGGTCTGCAAGGCGTCCAGGATCATCTGTCCCACGCCATAGCTGGTGGCCCGGCCGGGCAGCACCCCCGCCGCGCGGCCAACGCCCGCCCCGGCGCAGGCAGCCGCATCCACAATGGCGGTGCGGCGGTCCGGCAAAACGGTATAGGCGGCGCGCATCTCGTTGCCGGCAGGGCCCTGCACCCGGACGATGCGGGGTTCCCCGGCGCTGGCCTGCAGCACCGACGCACTGCCCAGGGGCAGGCGCACCAGCTCCGCCTCGGGGAAAAAATGGGCAAACGCCTCGCCCAGCACGTCACAGACCCGGGCGGCGCTGAGCGCCCCCGGCATGGCATCCGGCACCAGAACAATCTTTTGCAATGCAGAGCCCTCCCTTGCTGGCTGGCCTGGGGCGGAGCACACGGGGCGCCGCCGGACAGATGAAAAACGGGCGCGGCCCAGACGATGCTCTGTCTGTGCCGCGCCCGTGTCCCCAGGACTGGGTGAATAACAAAAGGCCGCGCCTGCCTGTTTGACCGGCCAACGCCGGGGAGGTAACGCTGCGGGCAACGAACCGCAGCCGGCAGACACAGGACCGTTCGTCTGTCATGTATTGTACCACACCGTCCGCCAAAGTGCAACCGCTTACCCGGAGCAGAAACGCTTGATCTCGCCCAGGCGGGCCAGGGTATCGCTGCGGCCCAACTCATACAGCTGGCGCAGCTTTTTCACGCTGTGCTCGGTGCGGCTGACCGCCAAATCACGGCTGGGGCGCAAAAGCAGCACGCTGCCGTCGGCGGCGCCGCACTCAACATCCTGCAGTTCCCGGTTGTATCTCTCGTGCCGGCGGGCCATGGCCTGCACCAGTGCGGGGTACTGCCGGTAAACCAGCCGGAAGGGCAGCAGGCTGGCCGGCCGCTTGCGGTAACCCGCCGCCCGGGTCAGCACCACAATGTTTTTGCCGTAGCCCATCCGCCGGAAGGCCGCCAGCGGGATGGAATCGGCCACACCGCCGTCCAGCAGCTTTTTGCCCCCCACCTCCACAATGCGGGAGACCAGCGGCATCGACGCCCCGGCCCGCAGATACTCCATGGCATCGGTGCCCTGAAAGTCGGTCAGGCGGATGTACTCGGGCCGGCCGGTCTCCACATTGGTGCAGGTGACGTAGAAGGGGATGCCCGCCTTGACAAAAGCATCGTTGTCAAAGGGGTCCAGCCGCCAGGGGATTTCCTCATAGCAGAAGGTTTTGTCCACAATATCGCCGGTGGTCAGCAGGGGATACAGCCCCATGAACCGCTTGTCACGGCGGTACTTTTCATAATAGCGGATACTGCGGCCATGCTGGCCGGACACATAGGACACCCCATGGATGGTCCCTGCCGATACGCCGATCACGCCGTCCGCCCGGATGCCGTTCTCCAAAAACACATCCAGCACGCCGGCGGTGTACAGCCCGCGCATGGCACCGCCCTCCAGCACAAAGCCCAGGCGTTCGCTTTGTTCCATCGCTTTGTTTGCGCCTCCCACAAATCTGTCGGAAATGCCGCCCGCCCCGGCGGGTATCGCGCCGGGGATGGGACCGAGTTCAAAACAATAGAGTATTATAGCACCGGCGGCGCCGTTCGTAAAGACAGGCCGCGCCCCTGCGGCCGGGTGTTGCCAAACCGGCAGCGCTGCGGTACAATACCAATAGATTTGCCGCCCGGCTTTCGGGCGGCGGGGCGTCCGTTGGCGCCCCGTATACCGTGTATAGAGAACAGGGAGGTTTTTTGCCATGTCCAAAGCTGTGATTTTCTTTGCCCCCGGCCTGGAAGAGTGCGAGGGCCTGCTGGTGGTTGACATCCTGCGCCGTGCAGGGGTGGACGTGACCATCGCCGCGGTGGGGGGCGACCGGACGGTGCTTTCGTCCCATCGGGTCCTGATCACGGCCGACGCCATGGCCGCCGACATCCGCCCCGAGGACTTTGACGCCTGCATCCTGCCCGGCGGCTTGAAGGGCGTTGAGAACCTGGCCGCCGACGCCGACGTGCGCCGGGTGGCCACCGCCTGCGCCGGAGCGGGCAAAATTGTGGCGGCCATCTGCGCCGGGCCCACCGCGCTGGCCGGCTTCGGCCTGTTGGAGGGCAAGCACGCCACCGTATACCCCGGTATGGATGACAAGATGGCCGGCGCGGTCTGCACCGGCGCCGAGGTGACGGTGGATGGCAGCATCACCACCGGCCGCGCCCTGGGCGCTGCCATCCCCTTTGCGCTGGAACTTGCCGCCCAGCTGGCCGGCAAGCCCGCCAGCGACCGGGTGCGCCAGGCCATCGTTTATCCCTACTGATTTGCAGCAAGGCAAGATTTTGGATTACAAAACGCTGCCCTGCGGCCGCGGCACTTTGCCATGGCTGCAGGGCAGCGTTATTTTTTTGTGTGTGGCAGGTCCGCGCCGTCACCGGCGGGGGCTGCGAAGCTCCAGCCAGGCCAGGTCGCCGCGCTCCAATCCGTGGATCAGCATCTCGGCGGTGGCGATGTTGGTGGCCACCGGGATGGTCTTGCGGTCACAGGCCCGCAGCAGCAGCATATCGTTGGGCTCGCCGGGGCGGGCATTCACCGGATCGCGGAAAAACAGCACCATGTCCACCTCGCCGTAGGAGATCATGGCGGCAAGCTGCTCTGCTCCGCCGCTGCGGCCGGGATACAGGCAGTGCACCTCCAGCCCGCAGGCGTCGTGCACCACCTTCCCGGTGACGCCGGTGGCAATCAGCTCATGCCGGGACAGAATCCCCTTGTAGGCAGTGCAGAACTGTACCATCAGCTCCTTGCGGGAGTCATGGGCAATTAGAACGATCCTCATCGCAGGCAGACTCGCTTTCCCCCGGCGGATAGATTTGCCGGGCAGTTTTGGTATACGTATAGGATAAAACAATTCACAAAAAAATGCAAGCTGCCGTCCAGTTCCCGCAAAAAGCATCCCCGGCAGGGGAACCCCCGCCGGGGATGCTGCGTCATTCTACTGTGTTCTCAACCGGTGAGGGCGGGCAGGGCCGCATCCAGAAAGACCCGCCGCGTCCAGGCGGTGAAGCTGGCAGGATCGGTGCCGGTCAGGTCGGCGCCCGCCCGGGCCAGCGATGCGTTCTGGGCGTCGGTCAGGGCCACCTCGGGCAGGATGCCGGTGCTGATGATGCGGATCTGCTGGGCGCCCTGGGCCGTGGCGTCGCTGGCTGTGTTCCAAGGGGTCAGCAGCAGCAACTCGTCGGTCAGGACATGGCTGCCCTCGGCGCTGCTGTACAGCCACAGGATGGCCGAGGCCGCCCCCGCCGTGTTGGCGGACCCCGCCGGGATGGCCAGATACCCGGCGCAGGCCAGGGCGGGGTAATCCATCAGACCGGTCAGATTGTACTCCTGGGTGGAAAGGTCACTGTTGACAAAGTAGCATTTGACCGGCACGGGGGACAGCGCCTGCACCCCATCCACCCCCAGCACGGCGGTCAGATCAGCCAGGGTTCCCCGGCAGAACAGCGCCTCGCCGCCGGCCATGGCGTTCACTGCGTCGGCAAAAGTGCGGTCGGTGGAACCGGCGGTGTTTTGCAGCTCCAGCGTCAGGGCGGTGTACACGCCGCTGACCGGACCGGTGAGGGCGTCGGTGTTATAGTTGCCGCCCGCTGCCAGCAGGGCACTGGTGTACAGCGGCCCTGCCCAGGCCGAGACAGGCTCCGCCCCGGGGATGGCAAACACGCCGTCCAGGTTGGCGGTGGCGTCGGTGCGCTCGGCGGGCATGGCGTAGGTGTTGCCGTTCAGCGTCAGGGGGATGGTGGTGGGACCCACCATCCAGCCGGTCACCGACAGCACAAAGTTGCGCCACTCATTCCAGCTGGCATTTTGCAGGTCGGCCAGGGCGGTGTCGCCCAGCAGGGCGCTGAGCAGGTCGGTGTTGACCCAGTAGGCGTACAGCGAACGCCCCAGCGGCAGCGCGGTCACCGGGCCGGCAGTATCCGCCCCCGCCCGGCTCACCGCCGCCGACAGCGAGGGCTGGGCCGCCAGGTCCAGCCAGCCGTCCCCTTCCGGCAGGGAGGTGAGCAGCGCCAGATCCGCGGAGGCGGCGTCCTCCACCCACTCGATGGTCACGTCCTGTTCCTCGCCGTAGCGGGTCAGGGCGGTGCGCAGGGCGCTGGGGTCGGGGGCGTCGCAGCTGACGCGCAGCGTCTCGGCGGCGGGGGCGGCAGGGGCGGAGGGCAGCTGGGCAAGGCCCTGGCCGGCACTGCCGGAACAGCCCGCCAGCAAACAGACGGCCATCAAAAGTGCAGCTATGCGTTTCATCGCAGGGATCTCCTTTGGGTGGTAAACGGCCGCCGCCGGGGCAGGCAGCGCGCCGGAACATTCGTGTGTTATCATTATACCGAAAAGCGCGGCATTTTTCCAGGGTGTATCTGAGAAATCAGCAGTCCGGCAAATTTGCTGAGAGAACGGCGGCTGCCAGGCTTGTCCCAAAAAAGCCCTGGCAGACTTCCGGGGCAAGGGGCCCTGCCCCAGTTGGCATGTGGCGGGCGGCGGCGCCTTTGTGCTATAATAATGGCATCATCCCAAAAACGCCGAAAGGAGCGTTGCCCCATGCTGTCCACCCGCCGCCTGTACGAGGAAGCCCCCACCCTGGCCCGCTGCACTGCCCGGGTTGCCGCCTGCCGCCCTGACCCGAAAGACCCCCGTTACTGGCTGTGTGCGCTGGACGCCACCGTCTTTTACCCCGAGGGCGGCGGCCAGCCCTGCGATCTGGGCACACTGGACGGCGTGCCGGTGCTGGCCGTACACCAGGACGGGGAAAACATCATCTGGCACCGCACCGCCGCCCCGCTGGAGGCAGGCCGGCAGGTGGAGGCGGCCATCGATTGGGACCGCCGGTTTGATCTGATGCAGCAGCACACCGGCGAACACATTCTGAGCGGCACCCTGCACCGGATGTTCGGCGCCGAGAACGTGGGATTCCACATCGGCAGTCCCTGGGTGCGCATGGATATCGATCTGCCCCTGACCCCCGACCAGCTGGCCCAGGCTGAGCGCGCCGCCAACCGCACGGTACAGAGGGACGGCCCCATCCGCTGCTGGTATCCCGCGCCGCAGGAGCTGGCGCAGCTCCATTACCGCAGCAAGAAGGAGCTGGACGGTCCGGTGCGGCTGGTGGATGCGGCGGGAGCCGACCTGTGCGCCTGCTGCGGCACCCATGTGGCCACGGCGGGGCAGGTGGGGGTGATCCAGATCCTCTCGGCCCAGCATTACAAAGGAGGGGTGCGGCTGGCGGTGGCCTGCGGTATGCGCGCCGTGGCCGAGATGCAGGTGCTGCGGGCCGACGCCCAGGCGGCCGGGGCGCGGCTGAGCGTGCCTGCCGGGCAGCTGACCGGAGCGGCGGAACGCCTGCTGGCGGCCCAGTCCGCCCAGAAACAGCGGGCAGCCGCCCTGCAAAGCGCCCTGGCGGATGCGCTGGCCGCAGCGGCACAGCCCGGCAGGGCGCAGGTTGTGTTTTTGGACGGTCCCGACGGCGACGGCCTGCGGCGCATCGCCATGGCGGTGGCGGCCAAAACCGGCGCACTGTGCGCGGCGTTTGCCCCCGGCGGCCAGGGACTGGCCTACGCGCTGGCCGCCGCAAAGGACGGTGATGTGCGGGAGCTTTGCCGCCGGATGAACGCGCAGTTTTCCGGCCGCGGCGGCGGCAAGGCGGGCTTTTGCCAGGGCAGCCTGCCCGCCGATGCGGACCGGCAGGCGGTGGAACGGTTTCTGCAAAATGGTTGAAGGTACCCCGCATACGTCACATATAATATGGAACACGCCCCGGGAAGGAATTGGCCTTCCCGGGGCGTGCGCTTTTTACAGGGAGCAGCCGGCGGCAGACAACTCTGCCCGCCTTATCCCTTGCGGAAGCAATCAATAATTCCCATCAGTGCCGACACCTGCTTTTCAGAGAGCCCTTTTACCGAGATACTTGCCGTATTCTCCACGCCCAGCAGATAATCGGTCGAGACGCCAAATTGCTTTGCCAGTTCCACCACATAGGGCGTGGATGGCACCGAAAGCCCCATCTCCCAGGCGTTCACCCCTGCGCGGGAGATCCCCAGCCGCCGGGCGACCTCCGCCTGTGTCAGGCCCGCCTGTTCCCGGAGTGTTTTAATCCTGTCCGCCAATGTCATCAATTCTTTGGTCATAGCCCTTCACCCATCCACAGGGTACACTAGTCATTCTGATATTGCTTTATCATTATGATATTTATAATTGACATTCCATGAATTTTCTCTATAATTTTAAGTGACCAGATCCAAAAACTGCTGGACGTTGCACAATAACCGCCGGCTTTCCGCCCCGGACGAACCGCCCTGCCAAGCGGCGGTGTCCGGGGCCTTTTTGTCCCGGCCCATCCTTTGCGCACGGCACAGTTGCCCTTCCGCTCCGCTTTTGGTACAATGGTTGCAGAAGATTTTGTAGAAGAATTTCGATAAAACAGGAGACCTGTACCATGCGAATGCGTTTCAAACCCTACGCCCGGCCGGAACTGCTGGCCTGCGATTTCCATGTCCACGAGCCGCTGACCCATGCCGGCCATTGGCATGAGCTGTTTGCCCGGCCCGACCAGCCGCTGCACCTGGAACTGGGCTGCGGCAAAGGCGGCTTTCTGGCCCAGCTGGCGCCCCGGGACCGGAGCATCAACTATCTGGGCATCGACATCACCGACAAGGTGCTGATCCTGGCCAAGCGCAAGGTGGAGGCTGCCTACGCCGCCCGGGGCATCCCCACCGACAATGTGCGGATCGCCTCGCTGGACATCGAGCGGCTGCGGCTGGTGTTTTCCCCGGCAGATACCGTACAGCGCATCTACATCAATTTCTGCAACCCCTGGAGCAAAAACGCCGGCAGCAACAAGCACCGGCTGACCCACCCCCGCCAGCTTTTGCAGTACCGCACGCTGAT
This sequence comes from uncultured Gemmiger sp., assembly GCA_944388145.1. Lineage (GTDB taxonomy): Bacteria > Bacillota > Clostridia > Oscillospirales > Ruminococcaceae > Gemmiger. The sequence continues at coordinate 350,807 of CALXHQ010000002.1, forward strand.
GCCCGAGGGTGCCGAGATCTACTTCAAGACGGACGACGACGACCTCTTCCGGGACAGCCTGGGCTATTTCCCCGCCGCCGGGTTTGAGATCACCTGGCAGACCTTTGATCTGCACAAAAACGAGCCCGACTGGAACATCCGCACCGAGCACGAGGGGATGTTCTCGGAGCAGGGCATTCCCATCAAGGCGCTGATCGCCCGCAAGCTGCCGGATTCCGCCGTCACCTGGCAGGAACCCCGCGTCCGCGCCCATCTGGAAGGCGAGCAGGCGGAGCAGTCCGCTCCATCCGCCGCAGAATAACTTCGCATACGCTTATGATTTGGCAATACATTTTATACTTTTTCATCTACTCCTCGCTGGGGTGGGTAGCGGAAGTCTGCTTTGCCGCTGTCAAGGAGCACCGGCTGGTCAACCGCGGCTTTTTGAACGGGCCGCTGTGCCCGGTCTACGGGTTTGGCATGGTGGCCATGCTGGTGCTGCTGTACCCCTGGAAAAGCAGCGTCCTGGCAGTATTTTTGGGCGGCATGGTCATCACCACCGCCATCGAGTGGGCTGCCGGCTGGCTGTTGTACCGGCTGTTTCACGCCCGGTGGTGGGATTACTCCGGCCTGCCCTTCAACCTGGGCGGTTTTGTCTGCCTGCCCTTCTCGCTGTTATGGGGCGCGGCCAGCGTGGTCATGGTGATGGCGGTGCATCCGCCCATCGCGCGGCTGTCGGCGGCCATCCCGGCCGGCATCCTGCGGCTGATTGATGTGTTGCTGCTGGCGCTGTTCTCCATCGACGTGGCCGGGTCTGCGGCGGTGGCGGTCGGCTTTACCCGGCGGCTGCGCCAGCTGGAGGAAGTCCGCACCGCACTGCGGCGGGCCAGCGATCGTCTGACCCGGGTGGTGGGCGGCCACGCGCTGACCGCCGATGAACTGTGGGACGAGGGCCGCCTTCAGCTGGCCCTGGCACGGCTGGAAGGCAGGGATAACGCCGCCGAGGCCCTGGCCCAGCTGCGGGCCCGCCAGGCCGAGGCTGCTGCCCGCTACCGGGATGTGCTGGAACGGCTGCAGCGCCACCGCCTGTTCGGTGCCGGGCGCCTGCTGCGGGCCTTTCCGCAGCTGCGAATGCCGGACTTGCCTGAAGTGCTGGAACGGCTGCGCCGCCACCTGAAAAAGTGACGGTTCCCTATGCACGGTTTCCTTGCTGCCCCCGCCGGGGTATGGTATACTGGGAACAGAAACAAGCAGGAGACCGCGGGCCATTGTCCCGCCCATGGGACAGAAAGAGAGGACACCCATGTCTGTACCGCAAAAAATTGATCCTCAAAACTGGAAGCAGGAACTGCCGGCCTTCCGGGCCAAAACCGACGAATTTTACGCCGGTCAGGTGGACAAGGCCGCTTACAAGGGCTTTTCCGGCTTTTACGGCAGCTACGCCCAGCGGGGCGCCAAGGCCAGCATGCTGCGCCTGCGCATGACCGCCGGCCGCGTCACCAAGGCCAAGATGGCCTTTGTGGCCGATGCCATCCGGCGGCTGCACCTGGAACATCTGCACTTTACCACCTGCCAGACCATCCAGCTGCACGATCTGCAGTCTGACCAGGTTTACGACCTGATGGAAAAGGCGCTGGATGTGGGCATTGTTACCATCGGCGGCGGCGGAGACTATCCCCGCAACATCACCTGCTCGCCGCTGGCCGGGGTGGAACCGGGCGAGTACTTCAACGTGCTGCCCTGGGCCGAGGCCGCCGGCGATTACCTGATGCACTTTGTCAAGGCGGAAAAGATGCCCCGCAAGCTGAAGGTGAGCTTTTCCTCCTCGCCGTCCAACCTGCCCCACACCACCTACCGGGACCTGGGCTTTACCGCCCGCGCCGACGGCAAGTTTGACGTGTACAGTGCCGGCGGCCTGGGCAACAATCCCCGGTTTGCCGTCCGGGTGGCCGAGGCGGTGGACCCCGACCAGATCCTCTACTATATCAAGGCGATGTGGCTGACGTTCCGCGCCTACGGCAACTACGACAACCGTGCCCGCGCCCGCAGCCGCTATATGCAGGACGCGCTGGGCGGCCCTGAACAGTACGCCGAGGCCTTCCGCGCCAAGCTGAAGGAAGTGTACGACACGGAGGACCTGACCCTGACCGGCATTGCCGAGACGCCCGTGGCCAAAACCGGCACCCCCGACCCGGCGCTGGCGGCCAACCCCCGTGTGGCGGCCCAAAAGCAGCCCGGCCTGTATGCGGTGGCCTGGCACCCCATCGGCGGCCATGCCGATCCGGCGGTGTTCTGCGCGGTGAGCGATGCGCTCCAGGATATCCCCGAAGCGGAGCTGCGCCTGACCCCCGACGAGGGCAGCTGGATCATCAACCTGACCGCCGGCGAGGCCCGCCGCCTGCTGGACCTGACCGCCCCCAACAGTGCCGCCAGCCTGTTCGAAACTTCGGTGGCCTGCATCGGCGCCAGCGTCTGCCAGCAGGGCCTGCGGGACAGCCAGGCTCTGCTGACCGACTGTGTGGCGGCGGTGCGCGCGGCCAGCCTGCCGGACGGCGCGCTGCCCCAGATCCACATTTCCGGCTGTCCCTCCAGCTGCGGCACCCACCAGACGGGGATCATCGGCTTCCGCGGTGCCGCCAAGGTGGTGGATGGCAAGCCCAATGCAGCGTTCACCCTGTATGCAGGCGGCTGCGAGCGCCAGGGCAGCGAGAAGATGGGCCGCGAACTGGGTGTAATTTTGGTGGAGAACATCCCTGTCTTCCTGGTCCGGCTGGGCCGGACTGTGGCCGCCAGCGGCCAGACCTTCCAGGATTGGTACGCCGCCAACCCCAGCGAATTTGATAAAATTGCCGCCGAGTTTTTGGCGTAATTGACAAAGGCACAAGACAAAACCAGCCGCCCGGCCCGGGAAAGTTCTCCCGGCCGGGCGGCTGGTTTTGTGTTGGTTTTTCTCGGCTTGGCGGGGCCTGTGGGGGTTCGATTTTGCTGCACGTCGGCGGGCATGCTTTCCCCCGCAGATGCAGCCGGCCAAATTATTACAATTTGGCGTTTATTGATAAGCTATTACGAAAAGTTATTTTTCCGTTTCGGATCGCGGAAGCCTTCGCCGTAAACCTCGTTGGTTTCCGAGATCATCACCATGCAGTGGGGATCGATGGCGTAGGCGGCGGCCCGGATGGCGTAGACCTGCAGCCGGGTGCAGGCACACAGCAAAATCTGCCGCTCGCTGCCGGTAAAGGTACCGGTGGCCTTGACCAGCGTGGAGCCGCGGTCGCAGTGGCGGCCGATCCAGTCGGCAATGTCCTGCCCGTGCATGGTGATAATGGTCAGCATCTTGCTGGAGGCCGAGCTGGCCATGATCTTGTCGATGGTAAAGCTGGTCAGCACGGTGGTGACCAGGCCGTACAGTACCGAGTCGATGCTGCCGAATACCGGCCAGCCCAGCAGGATGATGGCAATGTCGATCACGCCGGTGATCATCCCCACCGACAGATGGGGCCGCCGGGTGTTGATGCTGACCGTCAAAAAGTCGGTGCCGCCGCTGGAGGATCCCCGCATATAGAACAGCGCCATGGCCGCCCCCCACAGCACACCGGTAAACAGCGCGGCCAGCAGCGGGTCGCCGGTGTAGGTGGGCAGCCGGGCAAACAGCAGATCCTGAAACAGCGCACAGTAGACGGTGGAGATCATGCTCTTGACCAGAAAAGTCCGCCCCACAAAAAAGATGCTGCCCAATGCCAATGGGATATTGATCAGCACCGTCACCAGGCCGATGGGCCAATGCCACAGGTGGTTGGCGATCAGCGCAATGCCGGACACGCCGCCAGGGGCAAAGTTGGCGCCGCCGGCAAAGTAACTGATGGCGGCGGCGTACAGCAGGCCGGCGGCCAGGTTGTACAGCTGATCCACAGCGATGGTTTTCCAGTTCAGCGAATGCTTCAAAACGGACTCCTTTCCTGTGCGGGCGGCGGGACAGCCCCGCTGCCTGAAGGCGAACTTTGTACGTTTGTCTAATCCCATTGTATCACATTTCCGGCCACGTGGGTAGTGGCAGACGCAAGGCAGCCCCGCCCGCACCCAAATGGGGCGCAGACGGGGCTGCCTGTATGAGCATGAAACCGTAAAAAACGGGAAACGCAGTGGTTTAGTGATGATGATGCTGCCGTGCAGCGGACAGGCGGGCGGTGGCGCGGGCCAAGGCCGCCTTGCTGTTGTAGTACTCGGCACGGCTGCCCTTCTGGCGCAGGCGCTCCTCGGCGCGCTCCTTGGCGCGCTCGGCGCGGGCCTCGTCGATATCCTCCGCATTTTCGGCGGCGGAAACCAGCAGGATGGCATAGTCGGACATGATCTCGGCAAAGCCCTGGGTCACCACCAGGTCGTGCCATTCGCCGTCCGCCTTGTAGCGGGCCTCGCCGGGCTCAATGGCGACCACCACCGGCTCATGGCCGGCCTGCACGCCCATGCTGCCGTCGGAGGCAGGCAAAACCAGGCTTTCCACCTGACCGGTGAAAAACTGCTTTTCCGGCGTGACGATCTCCAGCAAAAAGGTGTTTGCCATGGCTTATACCGCCCCCTGTGCGCGGGCCTTCTCCCGCACTTCGTCCACAGTGCCCACCATCGAGAAGGCGGATTCCGGGTACTGGTCCAGCTCGCCGCCCAGCAGGGCCTCAAAGCCTTTGAGGGTCTGCTCCAGCGGCACATAGCGGCCCTCCAGGCCGGTGAACTGCTCGGCGACATACATCGGCTGGGAGAAGAACTGCTGCATCCGGCGGGCACGGGCAACCGTCTTGCGGTCCTCCTCGCTCAGTTCCTCCATACCCAGGATGGCGATGATGTCCTGCAGGTCGCGGTAGCGCTGCAAAAGCTCCTGGGCGCCGCGGGCGATCTGGTAATGGCGCTTGCCCACGATGTCCGGTTCCAGGATGCGGCTGGTGGATTCCAGCGGGTCCACGGCGGGGTAGATGCCCTGCTCAACAATCTTACGGGACAAAACGGTGGTGGCGTCCAGGTGGCTGAAGGTGGTGGCCGGGGCGGGGTCGGTCAGGTCATCGGCGGGCACGTAGACGGCCTGCACCGAGGTGATGGACCCGTTTTTGGTGGAGGTAATGCGCTCCTGCAAAGCGCCCACCTCGTCGGCCAGGGTGGGCTGGTAGCCCACCGCGGAGGGCATGCGGCCCATCAGGGCGCTGACCTCGGAACCGGCCTGGACATAGCGGAAGATATTGTCAATGAACAGCAGCACGTTCTGCTTCTGCCGGTCGCGGAAGTACTCGGCCATGGTCAGGCCGGTCAATGCCACGCGCATACGGGCTCCCGGCGGCTCGTTCATCTGGCCAAAGACCAGGGCGGTCTTGCTCAGTACGCCGCTTTCACCCATCTCGCGCCAGAGGTCGTTGCCCTCACGGGTACGCTCGCCCACGCCGGTAAAGATGGAGTAGCCGCCGTGCTCGGTGGCGATGTTGTGGATCAGCTCCTGAATCAGCACGGTCTTGCCCACGCCGGCGCCGCCGAACAGGCCGATCTTGCCGCCGCGGGTATAGGGGGCCAGCAGGTCAATGACCTTGATGCCGGTCTCCAGGATCTCCGTCTCGGGGTTCTGCTCCTCAAAGGGCGGGGGATCGCGGTGGATGGACCACTTTTCCGGGGCCTCCACCGGGCCCTTCTCGTCGATGGGTTCGCCCAGAACGTTGAACATACGGCCCAGGGTCGCCTCGCCCACCGGGGTCTCAATGGGGTGGCCGGTGGCGATGACCTCGTCGCCGCGGCCCAGGCCCTCGCCCGGCGAAAGCAGGATGCAGCGCACCGCATGGTGGCCGATATCGCGGGCAACCTCCATGGTGCGGCGGCCGTTGGGAGTCTCCACAAACAGCTCCTCGTTGATCTGCGGCAGGGTGCCCTCGTCGAACTGAACGTCAACGACAGGGCCCAGCACCTGCGCGATCACACCTTTGTGTTGCATAGCAGTCTTTCCTTTCTTGTAGCGTGCCGGCATCCCGGCGCGCATTGGGGTGGTCACGCCCAGTCTTCGTCCTCCCAGTCTGCATCCTCATCGCCGCCCAGGGTACCGGCTACAATCTCGGTGATCTCCTGGGTGATGGCGGACTGGCGGGCGCGGTTGTAATCCAGCTGCAAGGTTTTCAGCAGTTCGCGGGCATTGTCGGTGGCCGTATCCATGGCCATCATGCGGGCGTTCTGCTCAGAGCAGAAGGACTCCACCAGTGTGCCCAGCAAAAGGCCCTTCAGGTAGCCGGGCACAATGTGGTTGAGCACGTGGGCAGGGGATGGCATATAGGTCACTTCCCGCACCATGCCGGCGTCGGTTTTCTGGCGGGGCTGCCAGGGGAAGGCGTCCCGGTCCAGCGGCAGCAGCTTGAGGATTTTGGGTTCCAGCGTCATGGGGGTGACCATCTCCGTGTAGACCACGTACACCTCATCCAGCTGGCCTTTGCGGAACAGCTGCACAAAGGTCTCGGCGATCTCCCGCGCGCGGTAGGCGGTGGGGTCCTGGGCGGTGTACATGAATTCCACCGCAATGTCCACACCCTTGTGACGGAAATAATTGCGGCCCACCTGGCCGATCAGAAACAGCGTGGTATCATCAAACTGTTTCATGTGTTCCTCGGCCATGCGCAGCACATTGTGGTTGTAGGCGCCGGCCAGGCCCTTGTCGCCGGTGATGATGATATAGCCCACCTTGTGGTGCTTATTCGGGCGGCGGTCAAAGTAGATGTGCTCCACATCCTGGGTTCGATGCAGGATGTCTGAGATGGTCTGCCGGGTCTTGGTAAAGTAGGGCTGGATGTTGGTCAGCTGCTGGCGGGCCTTGCGCAGCTTGGAGGAAGAGATCAGGTACATCGCGTTGGTGATCTTCAGCGTCTGCTGTACACTGTCGATGTGGGTGCGGATCTCCTTTATGCTTTCCATTTGGCGCTCACCTGCTTTTTGTAGCTGTCCAGCGTGGTGCGGATCTGCTCGGTGGCGGTGCCGGACAAGGCGCCGGTCTCGTCAATCTCAGAGATCAGCGCCGGCTGCTCCCGCTCCAGCAGGTCCACAAACTCGTTGGAGAAGCGGTTGACCTCCTCCACCGGCACGTCGGACAGCAGGCCATTGGTGGCGATGTACAAAATCACCGCCTGACGGCTGACTGCCATGGGGGTGCAGCGGGGCTGGCGCAGCAGGGCCATCATCCGCTTGCCGTGGTCCAGAGCCTTGCGGGTCTCGGGGTCCAGGTCGGAGCTGAACTGGGTAAAGACTTCCAGCTCGCGGTAGCGGGCCAGGTCGATACGCAGCGTGCCGGCGGTTTTCTTGATGGCACGGGTCTGGGCGGAGCCGCCCACACGGGACACCGACAGGCCCACGTTGACAGCAGGCCGCTGGCCGGAATGGAACAGCCCGGTTTCCAGATAGATCTGGCCGTCGGTGATGGAAATGACGTTTGTGGGGATATAGGCGGAAACGTCGCCGGCCTGGGTTTCAACAATGGGCAGCGCCGTCATCGAGCCGCCGCCGTACTCCTTGGTCACGCGGCAGGCGCGCTCCAGCAGACGGCTGTGCAGATAAAAGACGTCGCCGGGGTAGGCCTCGCGGCCGGGGCTGCGCCGCAGCAAAAGCGACAGGGTACGGTAGGCCACCGCGTGCTTGGACAGGTCGTCGTAGACGATCAGCACATCCTTGCCGTGGGCCATGAAATATTCGCCCATGGCGGCGCCCGCATAGGGGGCGATGTACTGCATGGGGGCGCCCTCGCCGGCGGTGGCGGACACGATGATGGTGTAAGCCATGGCGCCGTACTGCTTGAAGGTCTCCCGCAGGCGGGCGACGGTGGACTCCTTCTGGCCGATGGCCACATAGATGCAGATCATGTTCTGACCCTTCTGGTTCAGGATTGCATCCACGGCGATGGCGGTCTTGCCGGTCTGGCGGTCGCCGATGATCAATTCGCGCTGGCCGCGGCCGATGGGCACCATGGCGTCGATGGCCAGGATGCCGGTCTGCATGGGTTGGTTGACCGGTTCCCGGCTGATGACGCCGGGGGCTTCATGCTCGATGGGGTAGCGCTCGGTGGTATCGATGGGGCCCATGCCGTCGATGGGGCGGCCCAGGGCATCCACGGTGCGGCCGATCAGGGCATCGCCCACCGGCACGTCGGCGGGGCGGCCGGTGCGGCGGCAGAGGCTGCCCTCGGTCAGGCCCTCCTGGCTGCCCAGCAGGATGACGCCGGTGCGCTTGCGGCGCAAATCCAGCACAATGCCGGAGGTGCCGTTGTCAAACTCCACCAGCTCACCGTAGACGGCGCGGCGCAGGCCGCTGACATTGACAATGCCGTCGCCCACCTCGATCACGCGGCCGGTTTCAACGGCGTCCATATCGTCGGCATTGCCGGCGATGACCGACTTCATCTGGTCGGCCAGTTTGCTGATGTCATCGGTCTCGGGGGCATCCTGCATGCCGCGGGCCAACCGGTCCAGGCGGCCCTTGACACTGCGGTCGTAGGTGACGCCGTCCACATCCAGCACAAAACCGCCCAGGATGGACGGGTCGATCTTGATCTCCAGCACGGCGTTTTTGGCGCCGCGCAGCTTGCACACCGCCTCGCGGATGGCCTTCTGGGTGGCCTCGTCGGGCTGGCGGGCGCAGGTGACCTGGCACTCCACGCCGCCCTCGGCGGCCAGGGCCAGGCGGCTGTACTCAGCCAGGATGGCGGGCAGGTCGCCCATGGCGTCCGCCTCGGCCACCAGGCCCAGAAATGCCTTCAGCGCGTCCTGACCGTCCAGTTCGGCGGCATCGGCGATCAGCTGCTTCTTTTCCGCCAGGGTGACGGCCTTGCTCGTCAGCGGGTTCCACAGGGCCTTGTCGGCCATCAGGGCATCGGCGGCGGCGCGGACGGCTTTGGCGTCGTTGCCCGCAGCCCCAAACAGGGCAGCGGCATAACGCTGGGTCGTTTCGCTCATTTCGCTTCACCCACCTTTTCCAGGAACTGCTCGGCCAGGGCACGGTCCGAGTCGGTGTCCAGCCGCTTGCCGGCCACCTCGGTGGCGGCCAGCACGGCCAGCTTGGCCACCTCGGCGCGGGCGGAACGCAGCATCTCGCTGCGCTCGGCAGCGATGCGGTGCTCGGCCTCGGCAGCGGCCTGCTTGGCGTCGGCCTCCGCCTCGGCCATGCGGTCGGCATAGGCCTGGTCGGCGCGGGTCTTTGCGCTGGCCACCAGCTGGGCGGCCTCCTCGCGGGCGCCGGCCAGCTTGTCTTCATATTCTTTCTGCATGGCCTGGGCTTTCTGGTTGTTCTCTTCGGCCTCGCTGATCTCCTTCTGGATCAGCTGCTCCCGCTGCTCCAGCACAGCGTTGACCCGGCCGAACAGGAACTTGCGGAAAAAGAAGTACAGCACCAGCAGGTTGATGATGGTAAAAATAATGGTTGAGGGCTGGAAATCCAGCATCCTGCACACCTCCTTGACAATCGCCTGATCGCTACTAATCTCTAAATTTCGTCAATGCCGGCGGACAATCTCCGGCCTAAGAGCCGGGCCTTGCGGCCCGGTTGGCCTCCGAAACGCGCCTGCGGGCGCAGTGCGCCGACGGCATTGACACCGACAGGGAAATTTTATTTCAAATTGTGTATGTCCGTGCGCGATTTGAAACCAAATTTTGTCGGAAGGGCTGCGAAGCTGAGCGCCGCCTGCGGCGGATACGGCGAAACGCAGCAGGGGCAGCGTTTTCGCACACGCAGTGCGATGCGGGCACCGCAGCCCGGGAATTCAAAGGGGAAAACGCGGAAGGACCGGCGCAGCCGGCCAAAGCGTTGGCCCCTTTGAGGGCGCGGAACGCCCGCCTCAGGCGGCAAAGATGATGATCAGGGCGGTGACGAAGCCGAAGATGGCGGTACCTTCGGCCATGGCGGCGCCGATCAGCAGGGTGGAGTTGATCTTGCCGGAAGCCTCCGGCTGGCGGGCAATGGCCTCGCTGGCGTGGCCGGTGGCGATGCCGATGCCGATGCCGGCGCCGATGCCGGTGAGAACTGCGATGCCTGCTGCAATGATTCCGATGCTCATGGTAGTTTCCTCCTGAAATTTTTGGGATGAATGGGTTGCGGGTTGGCCCCTGCGGGTGGAACCGTCAGTCTTCTTTGATGCCCTCACCGGTGAACATGGCGGTCAGGAACACAAAGACGACGGTCTGGATGATGCCGTCGAACAGGTCAAAGTAGATGCTGAACACGGCGGGGACGACGGCGGGAACCAGGTACTTGATGATCTCCATGATGATGTAGGCGCCCAGCACGTTGCCGAACAGTCGCATACACAGCGCCAGCGGGCGGATGATGACCTCCATCAGGTTGATGGGCACCATCACGGGGCTGGGCGAGCCGAAGCGTTTCATGCCGCCCAGCAGGCCGTTGTAGCGGAACTGCGCGCCGTAGATCAGCACCATGCTCATCACAGCCAGGGCGGCGGTGACGCTCACATCCTTGGTGGGGGAGGTCAGGCCGAACAGGCCGATGATGTTGGCAAAGCCGATGTACAGCGCCACCGTGCCCAGGTAGGGGGCAAAGGGCCGCCAGTGGGGGCCGATCGTTTCCTTGACGAAACCGTTCAGGAAACTGACGCCGGTCTCCAGCACCACCTGCACTTTGCCGGGGTTGCGGACTTTGAGATTTCGTGTTGCCAGAAGCGTTGCGATGATCCAGACCGCCATGATGATCCAGCTGACCACCACCGAGCCCGACACCGGGATGCCCCCCAGTACCGGGATGGTGAAGGCGGTCTCGTTCTGCATGGCTTCCAGCAGGGTTTCTTTGAAGCCTTCCAACTTGTTCACCTCTATTTCATGCCCAGTTTACTCCGGGCCGGGCGGAGCCGTAAGTCTTACGAAAGTAAAAAAAACAGGCCCTGTGCAATTTTGACGAAATTTGCGCCGAACCTGCCGAAGAAACTGTGGGGAGGCGACAGGCCCCCCCGCTGCCGGCGCCTGTTGTGCAGGGCTGCCATTTGTCGGCGCCCATGGTATAATGGGGGCAGGGGTCCCGCCGCAGCGCCAGCCGCAGCGGGCGAAAGGAGAGGGAACATGCCGCAAATCATTGAACTGCAAAGTCTGGACCTGCCCGGGCTGGAAGTGTTTACCCGCCTGACTGACACCCGCCTGCGGGCCAGGGCCGAGCCGGAACAGGGGATTTTTATTGCTGAAAGCCCCAAGGTGATCGCCGCGGCGCTGGATGCCGGGTATCAGCCGGTTTCGCTTTTGATGGAGCGCCGCCAGATTGAGGGCCCGGCCAGGGGGATTTTGGCCCGGGTGGGGCAGCAGGTCCCTGTCTACACCGGCGACCGGGCGCTGCTGGCCAGCCTGACCGGCTACACCCTGACCCGCGGGGTGCTGTGCGCCATGCATCGCCGCCCGCTGCCCCGGGCGGAGGACATCTGCCGGGATGCCCGCCGGGTGGCAGTGCTGGAGAACATTGTGGACACCACCAACGTGGGGGCGATTTTTCGGTCAGCGGCGGCGCTGGGGGTGGACGCGGTGCTTTTGACCCCCAGCTGCTGCGACCCGCTGGGCCGCCGGGCCATCCGGGTCAGCATGGGCACCGTATTCCAGATGCCCTGGACCCGGCTGGGCACCCGGGCCAGCCAATGGCCCGAGCCCGGCATGGCCTGGCTGCGGCAGATGGGCTTTACCACCGTGGCAATGGCGCTGTCGGACCAATCCCTCTCGCTGCGGGACCCGCGGCTTCCGGGCATGGAAAAGCTGGCCATCCTGCTGGGCAGCGAGGGGGACGGTCTGACCCGCGAAACCATCGCTGCCTGCGATTACACCGTGCGCATCCCCATGGCCCACGGGGTGGACTCGCTCAATGTGGCCGCCGCCAGCGCGGTGGCCTTCTGGCAGCTGTGCGGGCCGGAGAGCTGATCCCGGCGGGTTCCGCCCTGCCTGGGTAAGAGAAAGCAGCCGCCGCCCTTAGCTGATGACGCATAAGGAAAGAACAAAATTATGCAGACAGACGGCTAAACGGGCAAGGGTTTCAAGCACAATGCACAAAAAAGGGACACTGTTTTGAACGGTGTCCCTTTTTTGCACCCATTTCTGGATAGCTGTCCCCAGGAAAGGGGGTGAAAACATGGCCGAGCCGGGTGCATTGGAATTACTTGCAGACCGGCTTCCTGATTGAAGATTTCTTCCCCCGCAACGGCGTGCGGTATATCGCCATGAATGACGGTATCGACACCATGCGGGACAACAACGACATTGCGCCGTTCAAGAACATCCTCAACGAGATGTACAGCAAGGATATTTCCAAGAAGGTTCATTCCTCTTATCTGCTGAAAGCGCAGAAAGGCCAGTTTACCGGCTGCCTTGCCCCCTTTGGGTATCGGAAAGACCCGGAGGACAAAAACCATCTGCTGATTGATGAGGAAACGGCCCCCATTGTCCGGCGTCTGTTTGCGTGGGCGCTGGAAGGACACGGCCCCAACTACATCCGGCGCAGGCTGGAAGATGAAAAAATCCCATGCCCGACCTACTGGAACCGGGTGCGGGGCTTTCGGAACGTGTCAACCAAGTGGGAAAAGAAAGACCCGGTCAACGGGCGGTATATGTGGGACTTCTCCGTGATTAAGGACATCCTGATGAACCCCGTCTACACCGGCGCTATCGCTTCCCAGAAGAAGGAATACCGCTTCAAAATCGGCACCATCGGGGAGAAGAAGCCGGAGGAATGGATTGTCGTGGAGAACCAGCATGAGCCGCTTGTTGACCGCAAGACCTTTGACATCGTGCAGCGCAAGCTGAAATCCCGGCAGCGCCCCCGCCAGACCGGGGAAATCAGCCTGTTTGCGGGGCTTATCAAGTGCGGCGAGTGCGGGAAGTCGCTGACGATCCGCTACACCAACGACAAGCACCCGAAGCAGATTTATTCCTGTAAGACCTACAACGCCTACGGGAAACAGCACTGTACCCAGCACCGGGTTGAGTACGACACCCTTTACAGCCTTGTGCTGAACAAAATCCGGGAGTGCGCCAGAGCCGCCCTGATGGACGGGGAAGCCGTTGCCGGGAAGCTGACCGACACCTGCGAAGCCGAGCAGAAAGGCCAGCGGGAAGCGTTGGAGCGTTCCCTTACCAAAGACGAGGAACGGATTGACGTTCTGGAAAAGATGGTGCTGCGGCTGTATGAGGA
>CALXHQ010000003.1 GCA_944388145.1 uncultured Gemmiger sp.
CGCTTCCATGACCGCGGAGAACAACCGCTCGGTATACAGCCGGCCCTGTTTGTTCACGATGCTGCGCACCTCGTCCGACAGGCTGCAGGGCTGGCCTGCCAGTATCTGCTCGATCTGCGCATCGGTAAGCGAAAGTCCGGTTTCCTGGCGGACCCGCTCCCGGATCTCATCGATGCAGCGGATCATCCCCAGTTCCAGGCTGTGTGCCGTTTCCGCTACCGGCAGGGCGTTGTCGATCCGCATCAAATCTACCGTCCAGCCGCCGATGTCCATGAGCAGCAACGACGGTTCATCGGTCAGCAGGTCCGGCTCGGCCATCAGGGCCGCAAAACCCTGGGGAAACAACTGCACATCCGCGATGGTGATGCTGTATTCCACGCCCTCGTAACGGAACTGAACCGGCTGGGAAGGACGAAGCAGATAGCTGCGAAACTTCGGCTTGTCCCGGCCATAGCTGGTCAGCGGCAGGCCCGCCGCGAGCCGCACCGTACACTCGGTGGGTGCGCCCCGGCTGCGGATTTCCTGTGCCAATGCTGCCAGTGTCAGCAGGTAGTAGTTGTCGTTGATGGTTTTGTCGCGCTGAATCGGCTGCCGTCCTGTTCCGCAAACAAAAAAACACCCGCCGGACTCAAGAAGTCCCTGGCGGGTGTAAGGTTCGTGGCTGCCGTAGGCTGTAAGACCGGCTGGGAAAGAACAGTGCCGTGTCTTGATGGCATAGTAGCCGTGATCGATGCCAATGTTCATGGGTTTTGCCTCGCTTTCGTTTTTCGTTGAGATTTGTGAATCTATGTAAACGGCTGGTAGATAACTTTTCTTCCCAGCCGGTAAATTTATACTTGGGGGAGAGGTGTGGAGAGGGGGAAAAGCAAAAAGCCGCCCGGTCCGGCATTGCCAGAAACCGAGCGGCTAAAAATGGGCGCACTTGTCCCCTGTATTTTGGCGTTGACATCGTAGTTAAAACGTTTAGCTGGATAACTTAGTTCTCCCCACCATTTTAATTGTGCGGGAGTTTCTTATGAAAACAAAAACTTTTGGCATCGAAAAATTTTCTATACTTCTGCGGCAAATTTTTCTCCCGAAACCGGAAACAGGCCGCCAGACACCCGAAGCAGGGACATCTGACGGCCTGTTTTATGCGAAAAAGCCTGCCAAAACCGCCCGAAAGCAGGGATGACAGTAATGGAAAAAGCCTGCACGTAGCAGGCTTCAAATCGTCAATTTTTGACGTTATAACAATAAAAAATTGGCCGGCAGTAAAACCGGCCAATCAAGTTGGTGGAGAATTAGGGACTCGAACCCCAGACCCCTTGCGTGTGATGCAAATGCTCTAACCAGCTGAGCTAATCCTCCGCGACAAGGGTAATTATAGCACAGCTCATTCCGAAAAGTCAAGCCCCCGCCGCAGATTTTTTTGCAAAAGCAAACTCTGCGGCGGGGGCCTGATACGAATTGTCGATGATGTGGCGATCAGCGCGCCGCGCGGGCGTTACAGCACCGCGTACTCGGGCACCGGGGCATCCACACTGGTGGGTCCGCCGTCCATAAAGTGGATCACCTTCTTGGGGCATTTGCTCACGCAGGTGCCGCAGCCGTTGCACTTGGTGTAGTCGATACGTGCCACATTATTGTGCAGGAAGATCGCCTGCTGCGGGCAGTTCTTGACACAGAGGCCACAGGCAATGCAGCCGGTTTTGCACATCTTGACCACAGCGGCGCCGCGCTCCTTGTTGCGGCAGAGAACCGCCGGCTGGGGTGCCACGGGCTTCATCTTCAGCAGGCCGCGGGGGCAGGCTTTGGTGCAGGCAGTGCAGCCGGTGCACTTGGTACGATCCACCACAGCCACCCCGTGCTGCACGCTCAGGGCGCCAAACTTGCAGGCGCTGACACAATCGCCAAAGCCCAGACAGCCAAAAGCGCAGGCGGTGGGGCCGCCGGCCACGCCGGCGGCTGCAGCACAGCTCTTGATGCCGGAATAGTCAAACCGGACGCCACAGTTTTCGCCGCCATTGCAGGAAACAAATGCCCGCATGGCAGGGCGGTCGCCCGCCTCGGCACCCATGATGGCGGCAATGGAATCGGCAGCCTTGTCACCGCCGGGGGCGCACTTATGGATAGGCGCGCCATCCATCACGATGGCCTTGGCGTAATCGGCACAGCCGGCGTAACCGCAGCCGCCGCAATTGGCGCCGGCCAGGCAGGCCGTAACTTCGGCGATGCGGGGATCCTCGTAGACAGCCATGAACTTGGAGGCCAGCACCAGGATCAGGCCGCCGGCCAGGCCCAGCAGGGTCAGCACAACCACCGCAAAAACGATCGGGTTATTCATTGTATCCTATCCCCCTTACAGCAATGCGGCGATGATATTCTCGACCAGACCGCCAAAGCCCATAAAGCTCAGCGAAGTGATGGCCGCGGACACCAGCGTGATGGGCAGCCCCTTAAAGCTCTCGGGCGGATCTGCATTCTCCACACGGGAGCGCACGCCACAGAACAGCACCATGGCCAAAAGAAAGCCAATACCGGCGCCCGCCGCACAGACCAGAGCCTCAGCAAAAGCGAAGCCAAACCCATATTCGGCCACATCACCGCCGTAGTCCTGCACGGCCAGGATGGCAACGCCCAGCACACAGCAGTTGGTGGTAATCAGCGGCAGGTAAACACCCAGCGCATTGTACAGCGCGGGAATGTAGCGCTTGAGGGTGATCTCAATCAGCTGGACCAGAACCGCAATCACCAGAATGAAGATAATGGTCTGCATATAGCCCAGGTTGTTGGCATCCAGCAGGAAGATCTGCATCGGGAAAGTGACGGCCGTGGCAATGACCATGACAACAATGACCGCCACGCCCATGCCCACCGAGGAGTCCAGCTTTTTGGAAACGCCCAGGAAGGGGCAGATGCCCAGGAACTGTACCAGCACATAGTTATTGACCAGGATCATGCTGAACAGGATGGTGGCAAAGGTTGCGATATTCGCGCTCACTGGTCAGCACCCCCTTCCGCTGTGGCCGGCTGTTTGGCGTCCTGCTCTTCCAGCAGCACCTCGCCGCAGGTCTTGCGCTCAATGGGTTTGTTGAGCTTGCGCTCCACCCAGATGCAGGCAGCCATCAGGCAGCCAAAGACGAAGAAGCCTCCGGGGGCCTGGTTCATCAGGCCGAATTTGTCCAGGCCTTCGGGCAGGATCTGGATGCCCAGCCAGCTGCCGCTGCCGATGATCTCGCGGATCGAGGACATGAGGAACATGGTCAGGATGTAGCCAAGCCCCATGCCCAGACCATCCAGCGCCGACTCGACAACGGTATGTTTGCAGGCAAACATCTCGGCACGGCCGAGGATGATGCAGTTGACAACAATCAGCGCCAGGAACACGCCCAGTGTCTGGTACAGGTCTGCCATGTACGCATGCAGCACCATATCCACGATGGTAACAAAGGTGGCAATGATGACAATGTAGCAGGGCAGGTGCACCTTATCGGGGATGACCTTGCGCAGCGCCGAGATGACGATGTTGGAGCCCACCAGCACGAAGGTCATGGACAGGCCCATGCCCAGCGCGCCGGAGACGGTGGTGGTGATGGCCAGCGCCGAGCAGCAGCCCAGCACCAGGCGCAGCACCGGGTTTTCCCGGATAATGCCGGCGGTAAAAATTTTCCATTTGCTTTGCTTTTCCGCCATATTATGCCGCCCCCTTCAGGTCATTGTTGTAGCAGTCGATGGCCGCGTTGACGGCGGTAAACACCGCCTTGGAGGAGACCGTCGCGCCGGCAATGGCGTCCACCGGGCTGCCGTCTGAGACGGGTGCCGAGGCGTTGTAGCCGATAAAGCCGGAGGTAAAGCTCTCCTCGCCGGTCTTGCTGCCGATGCCGGCCGTCTGGGTGGAGGCATCCACCAGCAGATTGGTAATGTTGCCGGAGACATCAAACGCCACATAGACGGTGAGCGCTTTGCCGGAATAGCCGCTGGCCGCCGCCTGTACGGCAATGGAGCCGTCCGGGGACTGCACCGCGCCGGACACACCCGCGTCGGTGCTGGCCTGGCTGACCGTCAGTTCGGTCAGGCTTTCGGCGGTTGTGCCCTCCGGCAGCACACTGACATAGGATGCCAGCGTCTGCAGGCGGGCGTTTTCCTCAATAATAGGAGCGGTGACATTGTTCAGGGCTGCCAGGATGGCACTGCACACAACGCAGATGACCACCAGCACCACAACCGGGACCACCATGGTCTTGACTGCGCTGTCCTGCGCAGCAGCTTGCTTTTTTGCCATTATGCTGCTCCTCCCTTCCCGGCGGAGGCGGCGGCCGCCTTTTCCTTCTTTGCCTTTTTCTGTTTTGTGCGCCCCAGGGGGATCTGATGGCTCCAGTCATTGAACCAGGGGGTGAGCAGGTTGCCCAGCAGAATGGCAAAGCTCATGCCCTCGTTCATGCTGCCAAAGTTGCGGATCAGGAAGGTCATCAAGCCGATAAAGATGCCATAGATGACCTTGCCGCCGGTGGTGAAGGGGCTGGTGACGTAGTCGGTGGCCATAAAAACCGCGCCGAACAGCAGGCCGCCTGCCATCAGCTCCACCAGGGTGGCGTGCAGGTCGCGGGTGGCGGCAAAGGTCAGCACAAACATGGTAATGACAATGCTGCCCGGGATGGCAAAGCCGATGGTACGGGTTGCCAGCAGGTAGGCCAGCCCCAGCAGAATGGCCAGGGCGCAGACCTCACCCATCATGCCGCCGTGCAGGCCCAGGAACATATCCAGCAGGCTGACGCCGCCGGCATCCACCGCCAGCGGGGTGGCAGTGGCCAGGGCGTCCACCGCCATATCAGGGTAGACGTAGTCGGTCATGCGGGTGGCAAAGCCCACAAACAGCGCAATGCGGCCGATCAGGGCCGGGTTGGCAAAGTTGTAGCCGATGCCGCCGAACAGCTGCTTGACGATGACAATGGCGATAAAGGCCCCCACCACGCAGATCCACAGCGGCATATTCACCGGCACGTTGAGGGCCAGGATAATGCCGGTGACCACGGCGGACAGGTCACCCACCGGGTTCGGCTTTTTCAACAGCAGGGTGTACAGATATTCAAATCCCACACAGGCCGCCACGGTCACACCCACAACCAGCAGCGACCGCATACCAAAGATAAAAGCCGCCGCCACAATGCTGGGCACCAGGGCGATGATCACATTGCCCATCAGGCCGCGGGTGGTGGAGTTGTCCCGGATATGCGGTGAGGCAGTTACGATCAGGCGTTGTTCTTCCATGGGTCACTTTCCTGCCTTTCCGTTTTTCTCTTTCAGGTACCATGCCTTTGCCAGTGCCATGGTCTGGCTGACCGGGCGTTTGGCCGGGCAGACATAGGTACAGCTGCCGCAGGCGACACACAGGTCGATACAGCGGGCCTGGAGGGCGTCAAAGTCCCTGTTTTTGAAGTTTTCGGCGATGACCACCGGCTCCAAGCCCATGGGGCAGGCCTGGATGCAGCGGCCGCAGCGGATGCAGGGCTCTGCCTCGGGCAGGGCGGCGGCCTTGCGGCTGAGCAGCAGCAGGCCGTTATTCTGCTTGAGCACCGGGAAGTCGGCGCTGGGGGCGGCACCGCCCATCATGGGGCCGCCGAAGATGATCTTGCCCAGCTCCACATCCGGCTTGATGCCGCCGCAGGCCTCAATCACATCCCGGTACAGCGCGCCGATGGGCGCTTCCAGATTGCCGGGCTTGGCAATGGCGTCGCCGTCCACCGTAATCCGCTTGGTCACCAGCGGGATGCCGGTTTTGAGGTATTTGCCCAGGGTGGAAACGCTGGTCACATTCATCACCACACAGCCGCAGTCGGCGGGGATGCCGCCCTTGCCGTTCGGCGCCGTCTGGGGCACCTCGCGGCCGGTGCAGGTCTCGATCAAGGTTTTCTCCGCGCCCTGGGGGTAGCGCATGGGCAGCGGTTTGACGGAGACGCCGGGCATATCCCGCGTCAGCGAGAACATCAGGTCGATGCACTCGGGCTTGTTGCGCTCGATACCGATGATGCAGTTGGGAATATCGCAGTATTTCATCACCGCATCAATGCCGGACAGGATGGTATCGCTGCACTCCAGCATCTCACGGGTATCGGTGGTCAGGTACGGCTCACACTCAGCCGCATTGATGACCAGGGTGTCGATGGTGTTGGCAGCCAGCTTGACCGCCGTGGGAAAGCCGGCGCCGCCCAAGCCAACCAGGCCGCAGGCGCGGATGGCAACCAGCAGGCTGTCCTTGTCGGTGACAACGGGCGGCGTACAGGCCGGGTCCAGCGTCTGGTGCCCGTCCGCCTTGATGGCCACTGCCTTGCACACAGTACCGTTGACCATGCGCATGGGCGCCACATCCAACACCGTGCCTGACACACTGGAGTGAATATCGGCGCTGATAAAGCCGCCGGCCTGCCCAATAAGGGTGCCCACCATGACAGTGTCCCCTTTCTTGACAACCGGTTGGGCCGGGGCGCCGATGTGCATCTGCATTGGAATGACCACGTGCTGCGGCACCGGCATTTTCACCGTTGCCATGCCTGCGGTGGCTTTCTCGTGCGGCACCCGCGCGCCCTTGGCGGAGCGTTTGAGTCCTTTCAGCATTGAGGTTCCTCCCCCTGATTTTAGAGAGCCGCATCTGGCAGCAACGCCGGCTGCGGCCGTACCATAAAACGGTAACATATGGCTATTATTGTAACATTTTTGGGAAAGAAGTCAACCTTGTTGCCATTCGGGTTACATATAAAAATCGTGGCAGATTGTGGCAATTTGTACAATATTACAACAGCATTCCAGTTTGCAAGAAAAGGCGAAAGATCGCTGCAATGCTGCGGCGGATCAATCGTAGTCATATTCGGGACTTTCAGCCGCTCGGGCATCCAGCCAGCGGGCAAGCGATTCCATCCCCGCAAAGCTCAGCCGCCCGGCGTCGGCCAGGGTGCGCACCAACTGCTGCACATCCCCGCCGTAAAGGGTGTCCAGGTGGACGGCAGTGGCCCGGGCACAGTAGTCCCGCCGGCGCACCAGAGGGGTGTACACATTTTTATTGCCCTGCCGGTCACGGCGCACAAACCCCCGGTGCTCCAGGCGGGCCAGAAAATTGAGCAGCGTTGCATCCGCCCAATGGCAGTGTTCCGGCAGGCAGGCGGCAATCTGGCGGCGGGTGGCCGGACGGCCGCAGGCCCACAGGGCAGCCATGACCTGCTCCTCACTGGCAGGCAGCAGCGGCGGGTCGGCAGGGTTGATGGATTCCGGCATGGCAATTCCTCCTGCATTTGTCTTGATACGTTTTCTTACATTTTACATTTGCCGCAGTTTATTTGTCAAGTTCCTGCCCATGCCGGGTGTTTCGCCGATGCGAAAGCAGAATTTCGTCAATATTTGCGGCAATTGTAAAAGATTCTGTGTTTGTTGTACGCACAGTTGTGCGTTTTGTCGGCACATGGCAGATTTTTGGCGGCTTTTTCGGCAGTGTGACGGCGGTTTTCCCATTGCAGCCGGCTGTCATCCGGTCGTATAATGGAATCATCGCCCCGGCAGGGCGGCAGGCAGTATATTCCGGTCGTCTGTACGCTTTTACAATTGCCGTGGTTTCAGCATTCCATGAGAAAGGGAGTCAAACCATGAATCGTGTCTACAACTTCAGCGCGGGGCCTTCGATGCTGCCGCTTCCCGTCCTTGAACGCGCCCAGGCGGAACTGCTGGATTACCATGGTTCCGGCCAGAGCGTCATGGAGATGAGCCATCGCAGCAAGTGGTTTGACGACATCATCCAAAACACTGAGGCCGCCATCCGCCGGGTGCTGAATGTGCCGGGCAATTACAAGATCGGCTTTTTTCAGGGCGGCGCCACCCAGCAGTTTGCCATGGTTCCGCTGAACTTTATGACCACCGGCAAGGCTGACTATCTGGTGACCGGCAACTTTTCCAAGAAAGCCGCCGAGGAGGCCGCCAAATTTGGCGAGGCCCATGTGGTGGCCTCCAGCAAGGACAAAAACTTCACCTACATTCCCGACGTGAAGGCCATCGATTATGACGCCGACGCCAGCTATGTGCATATCTGCCAGAACAACACCATCTTCGGCACCCGCTTTGTGGAGGTTCCGCAGGTGCCCGGCCTGCCGCTGGTGGCGGACATGAGCTCGATGATTTTCTCGGAGCCGGTGGATGTTTCCAAATACGGCTGCATCTATTTCGGTGTGCAGAAAAACGTCGCCCCCGCCGGCATGGCCATCGCCATCGTGCGGGAGGATCTGCTGGGCCACAGCGCCAAGGGCATCGCGCCCGAGCAGATCCCCACCATGATGAACTACACCACCCTTCTGGACAAGGACAGCATGTACAATACCCCGCCCTGCTGGTGCATCTATATGACCGGCCTGGTGATGGACTATCTGGAACACGACATCGGCGGTCTGGCCGAGATGCAGCAGATCAACAAGGCCAAAGCCAAGGTGCTGTATGACTATCTGGACAGCCAGGATTTCTACCGCAATCCTGTGGAGCACAAATACCGCAGTATGATGAACGTGACTTTCACCAGCCCCAGCCCGGAGTTGGACAAAAAGTTCTGTGCCGCCGCCACCGAGGCAGGCTTTGTCAACCTGAAGGGCCATCGCCTGGTGGGCGGCATGCGGGCCTCCATCTACAACGCCATGCCGCCGGAGGGCGTAGACAAACTGGTCGCCTTCATGGAGCAGTTCCGCAAAGAGAACGCCTGAAAAGCTGTAATATTTCCAATTGAGCCTTCTCTTTCCAGCACAGAGCAAACCATCTTCTATCGAGGTGCTATTTATGTATACAATCCAGACGCTCAACGCCATCTCCCCCGCCGGACTGGCAAAACTGCCGCCCAACCTGTTTGAGGTGGACAACGATACCGACACGCCCCAGGGCATCCTGGTTCGCAGCGCCGACATGCACGAAAAGCCGCTGCCCGAAAGCCTGCTGGCCATCGCCCGGGCGGGCGCCGGCACCAACAACATCCCCATCGACAAGTGCACGGCGGCAGGCATCGTCGTGTTCAACACGCCGGGCGCCAACGCCAACGCGGTGGCCGAGCTGGTCGTCGGCGCGCTGGTGGCGGGCAGCCGCAACCTGCCCGATGCCATCGCCTGGGCCCAGGGGCTGAAGGGCAGCCCCACTCTGGCCAAGGATGTGGAAAAGGGCAAAAAGCAGTTTGTCGGCCCGGAACTGCGGGGTAAAACACTGGGCGTCATCGGCCTGGGGGCCATCGGTGCCAGGGTGGCCAATGCCGCGGTTGCCCTGGGCATGGAGGTGCTGGGCTACGACCCCTACATCAGCATTGACGCCGCCTGGAGCCTGTCCCGCAGTGTGCAGCACTGCGTGTCGCTGGCCGACATGCTGCCCCGGTGCGACTACCTGACCATCCATGTGCCTTATATGCCCTCCACCAAGCACACCATCAACGCTCAGACGTTGAACCTGTGCAAGGACGGCGTGCGGGTGCTGAACTTTGCCCGTGGCGAGCTGGCCGACAATGCCGCCGTGCTGGCCGCGCTGGACAGCGGCAAGGTGGCGCAATATTTCTGCGATTTTCCCAGCGAGGAGCTGCTGGGGGTCAAGGGGGCCTACTGCACGCCGCACCTGGGCGCCTCCACCCCCGAGAGCGAGACGAACTGCGCTGTGATGGCCGCCGCCGAACTGAGCGATTACCTGAAAAACGGCAACATCCTGCACAGCGTCAATCTGCCCGACGTGCAACAGCCCCGCGCCGGCGGCCGCCGTGTCTGCGTCATCCACAAAAACGAGCCGGGCGTTATCTCCTCCATCACCGGCGTGATGACCAGTGCCAACCTGAACATCGAAAATATGGTCAACAAGAGCAAAAAGGACGTGGCTTACACCATGCTGGACGTGACCGGCAATGTGGACGCCAGCCTGGCCGCCCAGCTGGCCGGCGTTGAGCCCATCATCCGGGTGCGCATCCTGTAAAAGCCCGGCTCACCCCGCTTTGCCCGCCCCGCAAGGGGAACGCCCGGCCGCGGACGGAGGGAAGCCCCCTGCCCGCGGCCGGGCGTTTTGCGGTTCAGCGCACGTAATGCTGGACCATCCGGTCCAAATCCACCAGCGCCTTTTCAGCACTGCGGGCCATCTTGTGCACCGTCTTGCGCATTTTGTTCTGGTCGTGGGTGACGGTGTAGGCCACCGCGGCGCCCGCCGCCATGCCTGCTGCAATGGCGGCTGCCTGTGCCATGGATTTCATCGGGCATCCTCCTTTGTGTGTCGGGGTTGGGATCGAGCCAAAAAGGGTCGGGCGGCGGCAGGGCCTGGCCTGTCCTTTCTGCAAATTTGCAAGCCCCGGCACGGCACGCCGTCTGTCCCCCGCAGTAGCTACTCTGCCCCCATTCACCCCGTTTATACATCCGGGCACCGCCTGTTTTACCCGCAATCCGGGCCGTTTGCAGACAAAAAGTTTGCTTTCGCCGGGTTGCGCCTTTTTTTGCCAGGCGGGATGTGGTAAAATCGTGTCAGATTTGCAGCCGGCGGTACCACTGCGTTTTCGTCTGCGGCACCCCTGCATTCCGTTTGATTTTACAGAAAAGAGCGTTGTTGCCATGATCTCTGCCCCCAAAACTGTTCTCTGCATCCATGACCTGCCCTGCTTCGGCCGGGCGGCGCTGTCGGTGATCATGCCGGTGCTGTCGGCGCTGGGCGTGCAGCCGGTGGCGCTGCCCACCGCCATCCTGTCCACCCACACCGGCGGCCTGGGCACCCCGGCGCGGATGTCCAACCCCGGTTACGGCCCCGCAGCGCTGGCCCATTACCATCGGCTGGGGCTGCGGTTCGACTGCATCTACTCCGGTTATCTGGCCGATGCCAACCAGGCAAAGCTGGTGGAGCAGGCGATGGAGTTCTGGCCAAACGCGCTGACGGTGGTGGACCCGGTGCTGGGCGACCATGGGCGGATGTATGCCGGCCTGTCGGAGGACATGGTTCCCGCCATGCGGGCACTGTGTGCCAGGGCGGGCCTGATCCTGCCCAACCCCACCGAGGCTGCCCTGCTGCTGGGCGAGGTGCCCGCCCCTGCCGTCACGCTGGAGGCCGCCTGCCAGCAGGCGGCCCGGCTGACCCGGCTTTGCCCCCAGGTGGTGGTGACCGGTGTGCCCGCCGGGCGCAGCATCGCCTGTGTGGGAACCAACCGGGACGGCAGCAGCTTTGTGACCCGCACGCCGCAGATCCCCCGGATGTACCATGGCACCGGGGATATCTTCGGCGCGGTGGTCTGCGGCCGGCTGATGCAGGGCAATGTGACCGAGGCTGCCGTGCAGGCTGCCGCCGCTTTTGTGGCCGACTGCATCCGTGCCACCCCCGAGGGTGCCGACGAGCGGCTGGGCGTTTGGCTGGAGGCCGCCCTGCCCAACCTGACGGATCGATGACCGGCCCTGTCCGTCAGGCCCGGTGTCTGGCGTGACCCATACTTTCGATTTTTGCTTCTTCGACGATAACTGAAACAGGATGTGAAACCATGACCGAACCCGAACACTGCAATACATTGAACATTGTTCTGGTGGAACCGCGCATTCCCCAGAACACCGGCAACGTGGCCCGCACCTGTGCGGTGACCGGCGCGCGGCTGCATCTGGTAGGGCCGATGGGCTTTGCCATCGATGACCGCAAGCTCAAGCGCGCCGGGCTTGACTACTGGGGGCAGCTTGATATAACATATTATCAGGATTACAGGGATTTTTTGTCTAAAAATGCCGGCCCGTTATTCTATTTCACCTCAAAGGGCCTGCACCGGCACACCGACGTTTGCTACCCGGACGGTTGCTATCTGGTCTTTGGGCGGGAGGATGCCGGCCTGCCAGAGTCTCTGCTGGCCACCCACCCCGACCGCTGTGTGCGCTTTCCCATGCGAAAGGGAGAGCGCTGCCTGAACCTTTCCAACTCGGTGGCGGTGGGCGTCTATGAGGTGCTGCGTCAATGGGATTTTGCCGGGCTTGAAACCCACGGCCAGTTAACAGAGTATACCTGGGGCGGCACCGCCCCCGAAAACACAGGAACGGATGTGAAACCATGAGCAAAGTAGCTTTTCTGACCGATTCCAGCAGTGATATCCCCGCCGAGCTGGCGGAAAAATACGGCATCGAGATTGCCTGCTTCCCGGTCAACCTGGACGGCAGGGAATACATCGAGCGCAAGGACATGACCAACGACGAATTTTACGAGATGATGCGCCAGGCCGCCGGTTGCCCCACCACCGCGGCCATCACCTCGATCCAGTGGCTGGAATTCTACTCCCGCTTTGCCGACGAGGGTTACACTGACGTGGTGCACGTTTCCATCAACTCGGCAGGGTCCAGCACCTACGACAATGCCGTCGCCGCCGCCAAGATGCTGTATGAGGAGCGGCCCGACTGCCCGATGAAAATCCGCATCGTGGACAGCCACACCTACTCGATGGTGTTCGGCTGGTATCTGTGCGAATGCGCCCGCAAGGTGCGCAACGGCGCCAGCGTGGCCGATGCGGTGCTGGAGATGGAGGAAAAGTTTGCACGGGTGGAGGTCTGTCTGGCCGCGTTCAGCCTGAAACAGATGAAAAAGTCGGGGCGCATCTCGGCCGCGGCCGCCTTTGCGGGCGAACTGCTGGGCCTGCGGCCGATCATCAGCCTGAACGACGGCGTCAGCAAGGTGGAAGCCAAGGTCCGCGGTGACCAGAACGTGATGCCCGCCATGCTCAAGTGGGTGCACACCCGGGTAACAAACCTGAAGGATACCCCCTATATGGTTGCCTACACTGCCTCCACCGCCCGCCGGGACGAGCTGGTCAAGCTGTGCAAAAAAGAGTTTGGCCACGCACCGCTGTGTACCTTCCAGCTGGGCGCCGCCGTCAGCGCCAACACCGGCCCCGACGCCATTGCCGTGGTGTTTGAGGGCAAGCCCCGCCGGCTGTGCGACTATCTGCCGCCGCTGCCGTAACCGCAAAAAACACCCCCGCCAGGATGTGCTGTACCACAACATCCGGGCGGGAGTGTTGGCGTGTCGCCCTGTTATTTTTTGCTCTGGTTCCGCTGTTCACTCTCATTTGGATGCAGCTCTCTCCATGCCCGGCGGCCGCTGCTCCACTCGCCGAACAGCAGCACCGCCAGGATGCCGAAGGGCATCAGGGTTTGCAGATTCATCGGCAGTCTCCCCACCATGAAAACACCGATGGCCGCGATCAGTGTGCCCACCGGCAGGATCGCGCCCCACAGCGGCTGCGCACCTTGACGGTGAGAAAATACTCCAGAACAATCATTACCAGGCCAGCCACAAACCACACAACCGGTTCAAGCATGGGCGTATCCCTCCTGTAAAAAGATGCTGCCGCCATTGTACCGCCTGCCTTTGTGGCGGGTCAACCACCCGGGCAGGTTTGTAATTTTGCGCCGCACATGGTACAATAGAATGCATATGAAAATTGCCCCGGAACGGGGCGCCCGGACACCGATCCCAACGCCGGGCCACCGAAAACGATCCATACAGCAGGAGAATCCGTTATGCCAAATTCTTCCAAAAACAGCGGCAGCCAGGGCGAGTGGACCACCATCATCCGTCCCCGCACCGGCTGGTTCGATATTGATCTGCGGGAGCTGTGGCGCTACCGCGATTTGATTGTGATGTTCGTCAAGCGCAACTTCGCGGTTTTGTACAAGCAGACCATCCTGGGACCCGCCTGGGTGCTTTTGAACCCGCTGCTGACCAGCGTGCTGTTTAATGTGGTGTTCGGCGGCATCGCCGGCCTGTCCACCGACGGCACCCCAAGTTTCCTGTTCTACATGGCAGGCAACACGGTGTGGACCTTCTTTTCCACCTGCATCAACAACACCGCCAACACCTTTGTGGCCAACAGCCAGGTGTTCGGCAAGGTGTATTTTCCCCGCCTGACCACCCCCATCAGCCAGGTGCTGACCAGCCTGATCAACTTTTTTATCCAGGCGGCCATGTTCGTGGTGTTCTGGCTCTACTTCTGGCTGACCGGCGCCCAGATGCACCTGACGGTCTGGATGTGGGCGCTGCCGCTGGTCATCCTGCAGGTGATGCTGCTGGGGCTGGGCGTGGGCATCATTGTGTCCAGCCTGACCACTAAGTACCGGGACCTGGCCATCGCTGTCAGCTTCGGCGTGCAGCTGTGGATGTACATTTCCCCTGTGGTCTATCCGCTGTCCACCCTGGGCGACAGCCCCCGCCTGGCCTTCCTGATGCGGCTGAACCCCATGACCGCGCCGGTGGAAATTTTCCGCACCGCCACGCTGGGCACCGGCTCGGCAGACCTCGGGATGTTTGTTTACAGCCTGGTGTTCACGGCGGTGGCGCTGTTCATCGGTGTGATTCTGTTCAGCCGCATCGAAAAGACCTTTATGGATACCGTGTAAGGGGGCTGCCATGTCTGTTACCGAAAAGAACCCCGTGATCGAAGTGCGGGGGCTGAAAAAACAATACAAACTGGGGCAGATCGGCGGCGGCACCCTGACCCACGACCTGCAGAGCTGGTGGGCCCGCGTCCGCGGCAAGGAGGACCCCAACACCATCATCGGCACCGACCAGCGGCTGTTCGGCCAGACCTTTATGGCCTTGAACGGCGTGGACCTGACCGTCTACCAGGGCGAGGCGCTGGGCATCATCGGCCGCAACGGCGCGGGAAAGTCCACCCTGCTGAAAATTTTGTCCCGCATCACCGCCCCCACCGAGGGCGAGATCCGGCTGAAAGGCCGGGTGGCCAGTATGCTGGAGGTGGGCACCGGCTTCAACAACGAGATGACCGGCCGGGAAAACATCTACATGAACGGCGCGATCCTGGGCATGACCAAGGCCGAGATCGACGCCAAGGTGGATGAGATCATCGCCTTTTCCGAGTGCGGCGACTTCATCGATACGCCGGTCAAGCGGTATTCCAGCGGCATGTTCGTCAAGCTGGCCTTTGCGGTGGCCGCCCATCTGGACAGCGAGATCATGGTCATGGACGAGGTGCTGGCCGTGGGCGACATGAAGTTCCAGCAGAAATGCCTGGGCAAGATGAGCGACGTGGCCGGCCAGGAGGGCCGCACCGTGCTGTATGTCAGCCACAATATGTCCACCATCCGGCAGCTGTGCACCCGCTGCGTAGTGCTGGACAAGGGCCGCGTTATCTTTGACGGCGACGTGGAGCAGGCCATTGCCATCTACATGGACACCACCGACGTGAACGTGGTGCACTATGATTTGAAGGACGTATCCCGCATGAACCAGAGCGCCGGCAAGCGACTGCGGCTGGAAAGCCTGGACTTTGTGGGCAAGGAATCCAGCGTGTTTGCCGACACCGAGAAGATGCGCATCCGCATCACCTGGCGGGTGTCGGAGCCCTTTGCCGGCGTCAATTTGAAGATGAACCTGCATTACCGGGATTCCACGCCGGTGGGCATCACCCACCCGGTCAACCTGGGTGCCGCCGAGCCGGGGCGCCTGTACGCCACCGAGTTCGAGTTTGACCCGTCCCTTTTGGGCGAGGGGCAGTATTTCTTCTACCTGGACATCTTTGACGGCGCACTGGCCCAGGCCGTCTGCCTGGACAAGCCGGTGACCGAGTTTGCCTTTGAGGTGACCAGCGCCGACCTGTCCATGCCCACCTGGGCGGCGGGCTGGGGGCGGGTACACTTCCCCGCTGTCAAGCTGCTCTCGACCGAAACGGAGGGCTGAGCAATGGCCAAGCCGGACCTTTTTATCTGCCACACCGCCTACCATGTGCTGATCGCGCTGGTGCGGGCACTGCGGGCAGGCGGCGGCCAGGCGGCGGTCCTGTCGGCCCAGGTGCCGGGTGCCGAGCGGCTGGCAGAACAGCTGACCGCCTGCGGCGCCTTTGCCGAGGTACGGATTGTGGACGAGCGCCGCTGCCCCGGCATTGTCCCCGCCGGGCCGCTGCAGCACTGGCAGGGCCGGCGGATGTTCGAGCGCCAGTGCGGCTGGACGCTGGATGCCGCCCGGTACGGCACCCTCTATATCTGCAACGACTGGAGCGCCCTGGGCCGCTATTTGCAGGACTGCCATGCCGCCTACACCCTGTGCGAGGACACGGTGGGCGGCACGCTGGACCCCGACCAGCACCTGCTGGACGAGCAGCGCGCCGCGCCGGACTTTGCCGCCCGAAAGCGGGGCAAGGGTTACCTGTACTGGGGCGACAGCCCCTGGTGCCGGGTGGTGGAGAGCGAGGACGCGGCGAAGTGCGGTATTTTCCCGCCGGAAAAGCTGGTGACCTTCTCAAAAAAGGCGTTGCTGGAAAGCCTGACCCCCGCCGAGAAGGCCGCGGTGCGCGGAGTGTTTTTGACCCGCCCGCTGCCCGATGACCCCGCCGCGCTGGCGGACGCCACCCTGCTTTTGCCCCGCAGCTTTGTGGCGGACGGATTGATGACCCAGGCCGAGCAGAACGCCATGTTCCGGGCCGTGGCGGCAAAATACGCCGATGGCCCTTTGTATATCAAGACCCATCCTCGGGACGAAACCGATTACGGGGCGCTGTTCCCCGATGCCGTGGTTTTGGAGCGCACCATGCCCAGCGAGGTGCTGAACTTCTGTCTGCCCGGCAAATTCAAGCGCGCCGTGACAGTGCAGAGCTGGGTGCTGCGGGGGTTTACCGCAGCGGAGGAGAATATTTTCATCGGGCTGGACGAGGCAAAGCGGATGATCCCAAATGAGGTCGGATGAAGCGTTGCCTTTTTTCGCATTCCGAATTGCAAGAAATTTTGAGGTGCAAGTTATGAAAACCATCGCAGTGATCCCCGCGCGGTATCAGAGCTCCCGCATGCCGGGCAAACCGCTGGCGGATATTCTGGGCCGGCCCATGATCTGGTGGGTCTGGCAGGAGGCCAAAAAGTGCCCGGCGCTCTCCGGCGTGGTCATCGCCACCGATGACGAGCGCATTGCTGACGCCTGCAAAGCCTACGGCATGGACTACTGCATGACCAGCCCCGACCATGATACCCCCACCGGCCGCATCTGGGAGGTCAGCACGAAATTGGAGGCCGACCTCTATCTGCAGGTCATGGGGGACGAGCCGCTGATCAACGCCGCCGCCTTTGACCTGATTTTGCCCAAGGCCCTGCCGGAAGACCCATACTATGTGGCAGTGCTGACCAACGTCATGGAGCACCCCGCTGATGTGATCGACTTTTCCAACCAGAAGGTGGTCACCAACGCAGCGCGGGAGATTCTGATGATCTCCCGCAGCCCCATCCCCTACCCCAAGGGCACCCTGGACTTCGAGTACGAGAAGGTCACCGGCATCCAGCTGTACAGCCGCCGGGCGCTGGCCTTCTACCACGACACCCCCAAATCGCTGCTGGAAAAGGCCGAGGAAAACGACATGATGCGCTTTGTGGAAAACGGCCACAAGGTGCATGCCATCACAAGCCCCTACAAGACTGTCAGCGTGGACACCCCGAAAGATCTGGAGCTGGTGGCCCGCATACTGCGGGAGCGGGGCGAACAGGCGGAGTGAAAGGAGATTCCCATGCCCAACGTCAAACTTTTGGACTGCACCCTGCGCGACGGCGGCTATGTCAATGACTGGCGCTGGGGTTTTGCCCCCGCCCGCGAGATCGTCCGCACCCTGACCCGCGCCGGCACCGACATCGTCGAGGTGGGTTTTCTGCGCAATGTGGGCGAGTATAACCCCGATGTGACTGTCTGCAACACCATCGAGGAGCTCAACCGCCTGCTGCCGGAGGACACCCGCCATACCATGTATTCCGGCATGGCCATGCGCTCCAACTACGACATTGCCAAATTGAGCGAATACTCCGGCCGCGGCATCGAGATGATCCGCATCACCGCCCACGACTACGACATCCGTGAGGGCATGGACTTTGCCCGCGAGGTCAAGGCCCGGGGCTATAAGCTGTCCATCAACCCCATCAACATCATGGGGTACAGCGATCGGGACATCCTGTGGATTCTCGATCAGGTCAACGCCATCCTGCCCTATCAGTTTTCTATTGTGGACACCTTCGGCAGCATGCGGCGGCGGGATTTGGAGCGCATCGTCAGCCTGGTGGACCACAACCTGGACCCCAGCATCCGCGTCGGCCTGCACCTGCACGAGAACATGGCGCTGAGCTTCTGCCTGGCGCAGGAGTTCATCGACAAGCATCTGCGGCGGGACACCACCGTGGACGCCAGCCTGATGGGCATGGGGCGCATCCCCGGCAACCTGCCCATCGAGCTGGTGGCCGACTATATGAACGATACCCTGGGCACCCACTATGACATCGACGAGCTGATGGACGCCATCCAGGACTATATCGCCCCCCTGAAGGGTGAGACCCAGTGGGGCTACACCCCCGCCTATTTCCTGTCGGCGCGGTTCAACCTGCACCGGGATTACGCCGAGCACTACCTGGCCAAAGGCGACCTGACCAACCGGGACATCAACCATATTCTGTCCGGGTTCGATCACGCCAAGGCCACCGCCTATGACCCGGCCTATGCCGACCGGCTCTATGCCGAGTACCAGGACCGCCGTGTGGATGATGCCGCCGCGCTGGAACAACTGAAAGCCGCCTTTGGCGGCAAGCGGGTGCTGGTGCTGGCCCCCGGCGCCACACTGGCCGACCCGGCCACCCAGGCCCGTGTGGCCACCCTGCGGGGTGCGGCCGATGGCGCCGATGTGACAATCTCGGCCAACTTTGTGCCGGAGTTTACGGTGCCGGACTACGCCTTTTTCACCAACTCCAAGCGGCTGGACAAGATGGCAGCTTTTCCCTGCCCGGTGATTTTGACCAGCAACCTGCGCCCCCAGGTGCAGCCGGCCCGCTGCTGCGTGGTGGGCTATGACCGGGTTGCCGGCGCCTTTGCCCAGGGCAGCAACAGCGTTATCATGCTGCTGCGGCTGCTGGCCGGGTGCGGCGCCAAAGCGGTGCTGCTGGCCGGCGCCGACGGCTACGCCGAGGGCAGGCCCGCCTACGCGGATGCCAGCCTGCACGCCCACACCGGGCGGGGGCCGGCTTTCCACGCCGCCATGGCCGAGGCCATCCGCGGCTGCGGGGTGCCTGTCACCTTTGTGACACCCAGCGCCTACGAGCGGGCGTAACCGTTTGGCACGGGCCGATATTGGAGCAAAAGGATGTGACGCGGATGATCCGGCTGCTGGTTCTGGATGTGGACGGCACCATGACCGACGGCGGCGTTTACTATGACGCCGCCGGCAACGAGCTGAAAAAGTTTGCCATCAAGGACGGGGCCGGCATTGTGCTGGCCCATGCGGCGGGCATTGCCGTCATGATCTGCACCGGCCGCGAGTGCGAGGCCGTCCGCCGCCGGGCGGCTGAGCTGAAGGTGGATTTTCTCCACCAGGACGTGAAGGACAAGTCCGCATTCCTGCGGGATTTTATGGCGGCGCAGGGCTATGCCCGTGAGGAGGTCGCCTACTGCGGCGACGACCTGAACGATTTGGCTGCCATGGCGCTGTGCGGCTTTGTCGCCTGCCCGGCCGACGCCGCCCCGGAGGTTGCCGCCCGCGCAAGTTGCCGCCTGCCCCAGAAGGGCGGCGAGGGTGCCGTGCGGGGCGCCGTGGAGGCGATTCTGCGCCGGGACGGCCGCTGGGCCGGAGCCGTGCGCGCCGCTTTTGGCGCCGAAGTATAAACAGGGGGCTTTTATGTCAAGAAACGCTCGGAAACAGACCTTTCAACAGCATCAGCACACCATCGCGGCTTTTGTGGCAGCGGCGGTGTGCTTTGCCGTTTTTGTGCTGGCCTGGTTCACCGCTGTGCGCGGCCAGGGAAGCAAAGCCCTGTCGCAGCGTATCAGCGATGATTACTCTGTTTACACCACGGTGCAGGCCGGTGCCAGCCAGACCTTTTCTTTTGACGATGACCTGATCGCCATGGCCTTTGTTTTCGGCGTGGAGGGCGAACAGCCCGCCGGCACACTGGAACTGACGCTGGCCGACGCCGCCACCGGCGAGGTACTGGCCCAAAGCACCGGCGATATGGCAAGCATCCTTCCGGGGCAGTACACCGGCCTTGGCCTGGACCGGGTGGTGGAGGGCACCGCCGGGCGCAGCTATACCGTGACCCTGACCCCCCACTATGAGGGGGAGGGCCGGCTGAGTGTCGGCCACTCTGACGGCACGGCGCTTTGGCAACAGAATGCCCTGCTGGACGGCAGCGAGATCGACGGCACCCTGGCGCTGCTGGTTACCTACCGGCAGATCGGCAGCTTTTTGACCCGATATTTCTGGCTTGTAGCTGCCATAGCGCTGGCGGTGGTCTTTTTCGGGGTGCGCAGCGCTCTGCGGGGCAAGCTGCCCCTGCACCGGCTGGTCTGTCTGCTGGTGCTGGCGCTGGGCATCGCCTACACCTTCGCCATCCCGCCCTACGGCGCGCCGGACGAGAAGTACCACATCAACCAGTCTTTTACCCTGGCCTGCCGCTGGGCCAACATTTTCTCGGACGAGGACTGGCGGATGGGCACGGTGCCCATCAATGTCAGCTACCGGCGGGAGCACGACGCCGACCCGGCGCTGCAGAACCAGGAGGACGGTACCACCGTTTGGACCTGGCAGGCCTTTGCCGAGGATCTGTTCACCCTGTCCCCCGACAGCTTTGACAGCCACGCCGAATATCAGGAAGCCCAGACCGACCAGAATCCCACCCTCTACCTGCCCAGCGCGGCGGCGGTGTTTGCGGCCTTTGTGCTGCATCTGGGCTTTGTACCCGCACTGGTGTTGGGGCGGTTAGCCAATCTGCTCTGCTTTGCGCTGTTGGCCATGGCGGCCGTCCAATATGCGCCCCTTGGCCGGCGGGTGTTTGCCGCCGCGGCGCTTTTGCCCATGACGCTGCACCTGGCAGCCTCCTTCAGCCGGGATGCGCTGCTGCTGGGGTTGTGTTTTCTGTTCGCGGCGCTGGCAATGCGGGCGGCCTTCTCCGATGCACCGGTGGGGCGCCGGCTGCTGGCAGCTTTGGCGGCGGCGGGGCTGCTGCTCTGCCCCGGCAAGGCGGCGTATCTGCCATTGGCGGCGCTGGTGCTGCTGATCCCCGCAAAGCGCCTTGCCCTGCCCCGGCCCGGCCTGTGGAAGGCTGTTTTTTTGGCGGCATGCCTGGTGCTGACACTGCTGATGAACGGCACCATGCTGCAATCGGCGGTCAGCGGTGCGCCACAGTCCGTGTCTCAGCCCGTCGGGACAAGCCTGCTGTTGACCGGCAGCGGCCGCACCGCCCACAGTGCCCCGGCGGATACTGCCACCCCGGTTCCCGGGACCTCTGCCCTGACCTACCGGGAGGACCTGGCTGAAAACACGGTGGAAAACTATGTACGGCGGCTGTTCTGGTACGTGGAGGGCGCCGACGCCCCCGAGGCGGAGGTCACCTTCTGGGCGGACGCGCTGCGCAGCGGGGATACCACCGCCGCGGTGCTGGCCCAAAGCTTTTTTTTCAGCCCGCAGGCCATGGCCGACCCGCAGCTGAGCGATGCCGACACCGCCCGGGCCATGGTGCTGTGCCTGTATGACCGGGATGCCTCCGCCGACGAGTGCGCCGGCTATGCGGCCCAGATCGAGGCAAAAGGCATGCAGATGGTGTTCAAGCAGTTTTACTCTGACAGCGAGGCTGCAAATCTGTTTGACCAGCTGGGCGTGACCCTGGGCATTGAGGATGCCGATCACTACCCCCTGGACCGCAGCGAGCTGGCCACCCGGGTGGAACAGGCCGCCGCCGTGCGGGAAAGCCAGAGCGTTGCCACCGGCGATGACGCCATCTGCTACACACCGGGTTATCTGCTGACCCATCTGCCCGATGCAGTGCGGCTGCTGGTAAACTCGTTGATCCGGTATGGTGACCACTACCTGAGCACGCTGGTGGGCGGCAGCCTGGGCTACTATACTCTGGACCTGGCATGGTTCTGGGTGGTGGCGCTCTATCTGCTGCTGGCCTGGGCCACGGTGCCCGCCGCCGGCGAGGTCCTTCCCGGCCGCGCCGGGCGCGTTGGCCTGCTGGTCACCGGCGGGCTGTGCTGCGCCCTGGCGGTGGCCGGCTGCCTGACCTGGACGCCCATCAGCTACGATGCGCTGTATGGGCTGCAGGGGCGGTACTTTCTGCCGGTGCTGCCGGTGCTGCTGGCGGCGCTGATGCCCCGCCGGCTGCAGGCTGCCAGCGCCCGCCATGCCGAGGCCGGGCTGATCTGCGCGCTGTGCGTAGCAAACGCCGGCGTGTTGCTGAACACCATGCTGGCCATCATTGCGCTGTGACCGGCCCCGAACCGGGTACCGGCAATCCTTTTTAGGGGGTCCGCTTGCCTTGACCATCTGTTTTTTCTCCGCTCAGTACCTGCCCACACCGGGCGGCGTGGAGCGCTACACCTGGAACCTGGCCCGCAAGGCGGTACAGCACGGCCACCGCGCCATCGTGGTGACCAGCGCCCTTCCCGGTCTGGCCGACCGGGAATTGGACCCGGACGGCATCGAGATTGTCCGCCTTCCCGTCTGGCCGGTGATGAAGGGTCGCTTTCCAGTGATAAAGCCGGGGCCGGGGCTCTCCCGCGCGGCGAGGGAGCTGTTTGCCGGCCCCATCGACCTGTGCGTGGTGCAGACCCGCATGTATGCCGAGAGCGTCTGGGCTGCCCGCGCCGCCAAAAAGCATGGCGTCCCCGCTGTGGTGATTGACCACTCCACCGGCTATATGCCCATGGGCGGCGGGGTGGCCGGCCTGGCCGGCCGCCTGTACGAGCACGCCGCCTGCGCCCTGGTCCGCCGCACCGGTGCCCCCTTTTACGGCGTATCATTGGCCAGCTGCCGGTGGCTGCGCACCTTCGGCGTCACTGCCGCCGGGACAATGCCCAACGCCATCGACCCCGCGGCCCTGGCCGCCGAGCTGGCAGCGCCGCAGCCCGAACCACTGACCCGGCGGGCTCTCTGCCCGGGCGGAGAAAAGCTGGTGGTGTTTTTGGGCCGGATGATCCCGGAGAAGGGTATCTGCGAGCTGTCCGAAGCAGTGGCCGGGATGCCGGGCGTGGTGCTGGCCGCCGCGGGGGACGGCCCGCTGCTGGCGGAACTTCGGGCCGGTGCCCCCGCCAATGTGCGTTATCTGGGTGCCATTGACCATGGCCAGGCAGTGCGGCTGCTGGGGGCGGCCGACTGCTACTGCCTGCCCACCCGCTATGCCGAGGGCCTGCCCACTACCCTGCTGGAGGCGGCGGGCTGCGGCTGCCCCATCCTGTGCACCCCCACCGCCGGCACCGAGGAGCTGCTGCCTGGCAAAAGCGCCTGGTTTTTGCCTGACACCGCCCCCCCTACCATCCAAACCTGCCTGCAAACTCTGCTGGGTGCCCCCGCCGAGGCCGCTGCCCGGGCCGCCGCCGCCCGGCAAAACGCGCTGGCCCACTTTACATGGGACGCCGTGTTTGATAAACTGATACAGAGTATGTGAGCTGTGCGCCGTGCCTCCGGGCAAACCTGCGGCGCGCCAAGGAGTTAAAATGTCAAAACTGTTGATCGTCATTCCCGCCCACAATGAGGAGGAAAACATCGTCCGCGTGGTGGGGGAACTGACCGAAAAATATCCCCAGTATGACTATGTGGTGGTCAACGACGGCAGCCGCGACAAGACGGCCGCCATCTGCCGCGCCCATGGCTTCCACCTGATCGACCTGCCCATCAACCTGGGCCTGGCGGGCGCCTTCCAGACCGGGCTGCGCTATGCGGCTGAGAATGGTTACGACTGTGCCATGCAGCTGGACGCCGACGGCCAGCATCTGCCCCAGTACATTGCCCCCATGCTGGAAGCTCTGGAAAGCGGCGCGGACATTGTGATCGGCAGCCGGTTTTTGACGGTGAAAAAGCCCAAAACGCTGCGGATGCTGGGCAGCTACATCATCAGCTGGTCCATCCGGCTGACCACCGGCCGGGCCATCTGCGACCCCACCAGCGGCATGCGGATGTTCAACCGCGCCATGGTGGAGGAGTTTGCCCAGAACCTGAACTACGGCCCCGAGCCGGATACCATCAGCTACCTGATCAAAAACGGCGCCAAGGTCAAGGAGGTGCAGGTCACCATGGCCGAGCGCACCGCCGGGCACAGCTACCTGAACCTTTGGAGAAGCGCCCAGTATATGATCAAGATGTCCATCTCGATCCTGCTGATCCAGTGGTTCCGCAAACGCGACACCGAGAACCCTTATCCCGAAAGGAGAATGTGAGATGTTGGACCAGCCGATCATCCGGGTCTGCCTGATTTTGGGCAGCCTGTTCACCGCATTTTTTGTGCTGCGCCGCATCCGCCAAGCCAAGGTCCAGATTGAGGACACCATCTACTGGCTGGCGGTGGCCTTTGTGCTGCTGGTGCTGGCCATTTTCCCGGACATTGCCTTCTGGGCGTCGCGGATGCTGGGGTTTGTCAGCCCCATCAACTTTGTCTACATCGTCATCATCTTTTTCCTCATCGTCAAGCAGTTCTTTATGGCCATCAAGATCAGCCAGCTGGACTCCAAGGTGCGCATCCTGACCCAGCGCATCGCTTTGAATGAGGAAAAGGCCGAGCGGGACAAACTGGACCTGTGACCTGCTTTTCCTGCCGTGCAGCGGCGCGGCAGGTTTTTTGTACCGGTTTTGTGTTCGCGCCGGTGTCATTTGGTTGTAATGGACGCGCAAATCTGCTATAATAAAATATAATCTACCCGTTTGATGGTTTCTGAACCGGCGCGCGGTCTGCACGCCGGCGGAGTTCTGTTCGCCCTGTCGGGCGGGCAATACAGGAAGGATGGTTCCACATGGCTTACACCCCCAAATTAACCTACAAGGGCCGCCCGCTGGTGCGCTGCGGCAATGACATCTATTACGGCTCGCTGAAGGACCCCTACGTCATCTATCTGCAAGTACTGAACACCAAGAAGGAGAATGGCATTGACGTGGCGGACAAGGTACACATTGTGCTGCTTTCCACCGACACTGCCAAGCCCCTGCCGGAGCGCATTGTCCGCCAGGCCAACAAAGTGGGGCTGTACAACGCCCTGAGCTTTGGCGACATCATGCTGCGCGGCCAGCTCAAGGGCGGCAAGGGCTGATCCATTCCCGCCCACGACCCTCAGACAAGCAAAGACCGGCACAGTCCCTTCCATCAGGGCTGTGCCGGTCTTTTGTTTGTATTCGTTCGGCATCGGTTAATAGATCGGCGCATGGGCGGCAAAGGCGGCAAAGTACCCCCACCACAGCACCGCCAGCGCCGTCGGTATCAGGGCCCGCAGCAGCGGGCGGCGGGCCAGGGCCGCCAGTGCAGAGGGCAGCACGGGCATCCCCAGGGCATAGCGCTGGGCACTGATCAGCCAGGTCTGGCCGTTCATCATGGCCACACCGGCCAGGCCCAGCAGCAGCCATTCCGGCGGCAGGCGGCGGGCGGCCAGCAACAGCAGGACAAGCTCTGCCAGGATCAATACCACCGTCCACAGACCAATGAAAATCCCCGCATCATCCGTGCCGATATAGCGGCTCATGATGGCAACCGCCCGGGGAAACAGGCAAAAACTGTGGTTCCAGTGTTCCTGCTGGTACACGGTAAATTGAAAGGCATTGCCGTACACCGCCCAGTTGATCCCCAGATACACCCCCAGCCCCGCAGCGGGCCCGATGACAGGCAGCAGCCACCCCGGGCGAAAACGGCGCTTTTGCATCAGTGCCGCCAGCAGCCACAACACCGCGTAACCGGCCAGCAGCACACCGTTGGCCCGGCAGAGAGAGGCAAGCAGCCCAAACAGCCCGGCCTGAGCCGTTTTTCCCCGCTGCATGGCATCCAAAAAAGCAAAGTTTAGGCAGAAGAACAGCGCCTCGGTTTGGGGCAGCACCAGAAAGAAGCTGCCCGGCAAAAGCAGCTGCACTGCGCAGGCGAAACCTGCCGCACGCCCGCTGCCGAACAAACGGAAGGCACACCGGTACAGAAGCATCGTGCCCACCGCCGTGAGCGCCACCGCCAGCGCCGTGCCGGCCAGCCACAGGTCCGCCCCCAGTAGGGCGAAGGGCCGCAGCAGCCAGGGCCACAGCGGGAAAAAGACGATCATCAGGTACTGTTCGGGGAAGCCCGCCTCGGCGGCATCGTAGCCCCAGCGGGCCAGGTCCAGATAATGCCGGGCGTCCAAACTGCCGCACAGGCTGGACGCCACCGCCTGCAGCGGCGGCAAATCCGGCGCATAGCGGCGGGCCGCCAGGCAGAGCAGCGCCAGCATGACCAGGCACCAGGCCGCCGCCCCCAGGGCAGCCAGGCACTGCCCCCGGCGGTCCGGGTTTGGCGGAGAGTCCCCGGGCCGGACGGATGCCGGACGGCGGAAAAGCCGCCACAGCCCGATGCCCGCCCCTGCCAGAAAAAGCAGTGCACTGGCCACCGCCAGCATCTGCCCCAGAAGTTGCCGTGTCATGGTTGGCGCTCCTTTTTTGCAGAAGAAAAAACTGCCTCGGCAGGCGCCCCAAAAAGAGGCCCGCCGGGGCAGAAACAGATCAAGAAATTACTCGATGGGGATCTCGCCGTTGTCCGGCTTGGCGGGGGCATCCTCGTCCTCGTCGGTCAGCTCAATACCGAACGCCGCGCCACAGTTGGGGCAAACCAGCTCATTGTTCAGCAGCTCATCCTCACCCACAGTGCTCACCGCACCACAGTTGGGGCAGGTCACCTCATAGGTGGCGTCGCCGTCTTCGTCTTCGTCCTCATCCTCCTCATCGTCCACATCAAAAACGATGTTGATCAGGTCGGTCAGGTCCTCGTCGAGGTTGTCCACATCCTCATACACCTGGTCCAGGGCGTCGTCATGTTCGGTGACGGTGGCAGCCATTTCCTCCAGCAGATCCATCATTGCGGCAATGATCTTGCCGTTTTTGGATTCGGGATCAAACTCCATCCCGGTCATCAGTCCCCGGATATAGGCGGCCTTTGCATTCAGATCCATAGCCATAGGGTATTCCCCTCCTTCTGTCTGTGCTGAAAGCAGCATTCCGCTGCGCAACGCTTTGTTCGATCAGACGCGCTCCATGTACTCGCCGGTGCGGGTATCGATGCGGATCTTGTCGCCCTCGTTGATGAACAGGGGCACACGGATCTCGGCGCCGGTTTCAACCTTGGCGGGCTTGAGGGTGTTGGTGGCGGTGTTGCCCTTGAAGCCGGGCTCCGTCTCGGTGACTTCCAGCTCGATGAAGTTGGGGATCTCGACGCTGAAGACCTTGCCCTTGTAGCTCAGCAGCTTGCAGACCTCGTTCTCCTTGCAGAACTTGAAGTTATCCGGCACGTCAGAGGCGTTGACCGGGATGTCGTCGTAGGTTTCGTTGTCCATAAAGTGGTACAGGTCACCATCGGCGTAGCTGTAAGTGACTTCCTTGCGCTCAATGAACGCCTGGGGGAACTTGGCGGTGGGGTTGTAGCTGGTTTCGGTCACGGCGCCGGTGATCACGTTCTTGGTCTTGGTGCGCACGAAGGCCGCGCCCTTGCCGGGCTTGACGTGCTGGAACTCGACGACCTGAAGAACCTGGCCGTCCTGTTCAAAAGTAACGCCGTTGCGGAACTCGCCTGCAGAGATCATATTTTAATTCCTCCATGTGTGATAAAGTTGGATAAAGCATACCTGTAATATATTTTACCCGAAAAGGCTTGCAGTTGCAAGCCCTGCGGCCGGATTTTAAGGGGATTTTCGTCAAAAAGCCTCTGCTAACTGTTGTTTTTTGCAGAATCCGCGCACTTCTGCAGGGGCGGCGGGCAGACAAGGTGCCTTCGCTGCCGGTCAGGCCTGCTCGTAGGCAAGGCGCAGGGTGCGGGCGTCCTCGGCCTGGGTGCCGGCCGACTCGCAGATGATGGTGGGGGCCAGCTGCCGTTCCTTCAGCAGCTGCATCAGCGGCTGATGGGGCGGACCAAACTGGGTATCGGCAAAGGTCAGGTGGCATTTTTCGCCGCCGGCGGTGTACTCAATGCGGGAAAAATGGGCGTGGAAATGCACCGCCCGGTCATCCCCCAGCACCTCGGCCATGCGGTCCAAAATGGCGGCATAATCTTCCCGGCCGGTGATACCGCCGTGGGTGCGGGCGTACAGGTGGCCGAAATCGATGCAGGGGGTGATGCGGCTGTCCACACCGCACAGGGCAAGCACCTCGTCCAGGGTGCCCAGCTGATTCACCTTGCCCATGGTTTCGGGGCAGAGGATACAGTCGCCGTAGCCGGCCTCATCCACTGCCTCCACCGCCCGGCGCATGGTATCCAGCGCCTTTTCCAGCGCGGCCTCCCGGCTTTGCTTGCCGCAGCTGCCGGCGTGGAAGATTACCCGCCGGCCGCCCAGGGCCTTGACCAGGGCGCAGC
This sequence comes from uncultured Gemmiger sp., assembly GCA_944388145.1. Taxonomy (GTDB): domain Bacteria; phylum Bacillota; class Clostridia; order Oscillospirales; family Ruminococcaceae; genus Gemmiger. Next base: position 28,278 of record CALXHQ010000003.1, read on the forward strand.
TTTGCAGCAGGTAATCCACGCTGTGCAGGCGTTTGTCCTCCTCCAGGCTGCTCATGCTGATATAGTAGGGCGCATGCACCGACAGGGCGATATTGACCTGGGCACACTGTGCCCCCAGCACGGCTGCCTTGTCGTGGGGCATACGCACACCGCGGCCGCACTGCACCTCAAAGGCGGTCAGGCCAAACCCTGCGTGGTAGGCCGCAATATCCCGGGGACTTTTATAGCCGCCGGCCGCAAAGCTGTCCGACAGGCCGGCAGCGCCAAAACGGGGCGTATCACTCATGAAGCTTACCACCTTTCCTGTAATAGTTTCGGATGAAGGGCGGCTCAAATTTGCGTTTAAGCCGGACCCCGCGGTTGCGCTCGTGAGGGGTGCGGGGCATCACATACAGGCAGCGGATGCCGAACAGCCCCGCCGCCAGCCGGTCGGTGAAAATCTGATCCCCCACCATGGCCATCTGGTGTTTGGTCACGCCTAGCCGCCGCCGGGCTGCCATCAGGCCGATGGGCAGCGGCTTGCAGGCCATGGATACAAAAGCCAGCCCGATGCGCTGGGCAAAAGGGGATACCCGCTTGGCAGTGTTGTTGGAAACGATGGTCAGGCTGACCCCCGCCGCCCGCATGGTGTCCAGCCAGGCAGAGACGCTTGGGTCCAGCTGCTGGCTGCCGTCACCGGTCAGGGTGTTGTCCACATCCAACACCAGCGCGGTGACGCCCAGCTCTTGCAGAAAATCGGGGGTGATGGCCTCCACATTTTTGAAGATATATTCCGGGGTGAGCAGCATGGGGCAGCCCTCCTTCCAATGGGGTAGGTATTGCGGCCCGGCGGGCAACAAAAAAGCAGGCCCGACCATGCGGGCCTGCCCATCCGCTGCGCGCATGACGGCGCAGTTCAGTAAGGCAATAGCTTACTTATACTTGCGCTTGCGGGCGGCTTCGGACTTCTTTTTGCGGCGAACGGAAGGCTTCTCGTAAGCCTCGCGCTTGCGCACCTCGGCGAGCACACCGCTGCGAGCAGTGCTGCGCTTGAAGCGGCGCAGGGCGCTCTCGAGGGATTCGCCCTCCTTGACACGGATCTCCGACATCTTGCTTTCCCTCCCTTGGTCCTACTGACAGGAGTTTGCCGGTCAATGTTTCAGCACGGAATGCAAGGTCCCGGGCGGCGGTTTTGTCCACACGGCGCATGGGTTTGGTTTGCATCGGCTACTAGTCAACCAGTATTGGTAATTATACTATACCTGCAAGGGAAATGTCAACCACATTTGCCCTGTGCGGGCGATTGTTTACAAATAATTCAAGTTATCTGCACAGCGTTGCTGGTATTGCCTTTTGTGCAGCTGCTCAGCCCTTGGCGGCCAGATTGACCAGCTTGCCCTTCACATAGATTTCCTTGACAAGGGTCTTGCCGGCCAGGGCTTCCTGCACGTTGGGCTCGGCCTTGGCCCGAGCGATGGCGTCGGCCTGGTCGATGTCGGCAGGCACATCGATGCGGGCCTTGACCTTGCCGTTGACCTGCACAGCGATCTGGATGGTCTGCTCCACGCACTTGGCCTCGTCGTACTGGGGCCAGGGGGTGTAGGCCAGCTGCTGGGTGTGGCCCAGCTGCTGCCACAGTTCCTCGGTCATGTGGGGGGCAAAGGGATTGAGCAGCTGCAGCAGGATCTCAAACTCAGCGCGGGTAGCGCCGCCGTTGTCGTACAGGGTGTTGACGTAGATCATCAACTGGGCGATGGCGGTGTTGGCTTTCAGCGCATCGATGTCCTCCCCCACCTTCTTGATGGTGCGGTGGGCGACCGCCTCGATGGCGGGGCGGATGCCGTCCCCGTCCACAATCTTCTCGGACAGGCCCCAGATACGCTCCAAAAAGCGCTTGCAGCCCTTGATGGAGCTGGTGTTCCAGGGGGCGGCCTTCTCAAAGTCGCCGATGAACATTTCGTACAGGCGCAGGGTGTCGGCGCCGTACTCGTTCACCACGTCATCGGGGTTGACCACGTTGCCCAGAGATTTCGACATCTTGACGATGGGATGCTCGGCCATCTCGCCGTATTTTTCCACCAGATGGGCGCGGGCGGCCTTCTCGCTGCCGAACTCGGCAACCAGGCGCTTGCGCTCAGCATCGGGCTGATTCTCAAAGGCGTGGGGGTTCAGGCCCAGGATCATGCCGTGGCTGGTGCGCTTCTGGTAGGGCTCCTTGGTGGGCACCACGCCGATGTCATACAGGAACTTGTGCCAGAACCGGCTGTACAAAAGGTGCAGGGTGGTGTGCTCCATACCGCCGTTGTACCAGTCCACCGGGGTCCAGTATTCCAGGGCCTCCTTGCTGGCCAGCTCCTTGTCGTTGTGGGGGTCGCAGTAGCGCAGGAAGTACCAGCTGGAACCTGCCCACTGGGGCATGGTGTCAGTCTCCCGGCGGGCGGGGCCGCCGCAGCAGGGGCAGGTGGTATTGACCCACTCGGTGTGGCGGGCCAGCGGGCTTTCGCCGTCGGGGCCGGGCTCAAAGTCCTTGATCTCGGGCAGGCGCAGGGGCAGCTCGCTCTCGGGCAGGGGCTGCCAGCCGCACTTTTCGCAGTAAACCATGGGGATCGGCTCGCCCCAGTAGCGCTGGCGGCTGAACACCCAGTCGCGCAGCTTGAAGTTGACCTTCTTCTGGCCTTTGTGGTTCTCCTCCAGCCAGGCATACATCTTGTTCTTGGCGTCCTCCACCGAGAGGCCGTCCAGGAAGCCGGAGTTCACCAGCGTGCCGGTGGCCACATCGGTGAAGGCCTCCTTGTCCAGGTTGCTCTCGGTCTGGCCCTTGACCACCTCGACGATGGGCAGGCCGAACTTTTTGGCGAACTCCCAGTCGCGGGTGTCGTGGGCGGGCACGGCCATGATGGCGCCGGTGCCATAGGTTGCCAAGACATAGTCGGAGATGAAGATGGGCACCTGCTTGCCGTTGACCGGGTTGACGGCCTGGATGCCATCGATGCGGACGCCGGTCTTTTCCTTGTTCAGCTCGGTGCGCTCAAAGTCGGACTTGCGGGCGGCCTCGGCCTGGTAGGCGCGGACCTCGTCTGCATTCTTCAGCAGGCCGGCATCAATCCACTTCTGCACATAGGCGTGCTCGGGGGAGACGACCATATAGGTGCAGCCGAACAGCGTGTCGGCGCGGGTGGTGTAAACGGTCAGCACATCGCCGGCGGTGGTGTCGAAGTTAATCTCGGCGCCGTGGCTGCGGCCGATCCAGTTTTTCTGCTGGACCTTGACCCGGTCAATGTAGTCCACATCGTCCAGGTCGTCGATCAGGCGGTCGGCATAGGCGGTGATTTTGAGCATCCACTGGCTCTTGACCTTGTGGACCACCGGGCTGCCGCATCGCTCGCAGACGCCGTTGACGACCTCCTCGTTGGCCAGAACCACCTTGCAGCCGGTGCAGTAGTTGACGGTCATCTCCTTTTTGTAGGCAAGGCCGTGCTTGTACAGCTGCAAGAAAATCCACTGGGTCCACTTGTAGTAGTCGGGGGCGGTGGTATTGATCTCCCGATCCCAGTCAAAGGACAGGCCCAGGCTTTTGAGCTGGCTTTTGAAGCGGGCCACATTCTTGGCGGTGACAATTTCGGGATTGATGTGGTTTTTCAGGGCGTAGTTCTCGGTGGGCAGGCCGAAGGCGTCCCAACCCATGGGGTACAGCACATTGTAACCGCACTGGCGCTTTTTGCGGGCAACGATGTCCAGCGCGGTGTAGCTGCGCGGATGCCCCACGTGCAGGCCGGCGGCGGAAGGGTACGGGAACTCCACCAGGGCGTAGAACTTGGGTTTGGTGCGGTCAATTTCGGCGTGGAAGGTATGCTCGTCCTCCCAGACCTTTTGCCATTTTGCCTCAACGGCTTTGAAGTCGTATTTCACGGTTTGATCTCTCCCCAAATGCGGGTTTGCCCCGCCAAATTTGATACTGTTTGATCCGGCTGCACCGTTTTCGGCCGCCGGTGATGCCATTTGGGACACAACGAGGCAGGCCCCCGCGCACCGTTGCGCTGATTGGGGCCTGCCGCGCAGGTTTACTGTTGCTGCCGGGATGCCTCGGGCTGCGGTTCTGTCGCATCCGCAGGCTTCATCCATTCGTTGGCGGGCATCGGCTCACCGTCTGCCCACAGATGCTCCAGGTCATAGAAATCATGGGCTTCCTGGGTGAACACGTGGACAATGACGCTGCCGTAATCCAGCAGGATCCACCGCTTGCCCTCGTGGCCCTCGGTGCGCAGGACGTTGACGCCCTGGCGCCCCAGCTGGAAGTCGGCTTCATCAGCCAGGGCGGCCACATGGGTGGTGGAGGTGCCGGTAGCGATGACAAAGTAGTCAGTGACAGTGGTCAGGTCATGCACACGGATAATGCGAATATCCCGCGCCTTTTTGGCATCCAGTGCGCGTGCCAGCTGGATTGCCAGTTCTCTGCTTTCCATGGGTTTCCCCCTTGTTTTGATTTTCAGGCCGGCCGGGCAGCCGCCCGGCATAGCGTCAAGCTGCATTGTCCTGCGAGGAAGTTCCGGCGTCGCCATCCGCCGTACCGCTGTCGTCCGGCGCCGGGCTGGCGGAGGGCGAGGGCAGGTCATAGCTGGCGTTGGGGTCGATCTCGGTGCCGTTCTCACCCGCAGCGTTGACAACTTCCTCGTTCAGGCTGCCCATATACTGGACATTGGGGTCGGTTGGACTGTAACCGCTGATATCCAAAACGTTATCGCAGACATTCAGCTGGTCGGCGGCCACCTGCGTTTCCGGCGTGCGGAAGTAGGTGTTAAGCAGGTCGGCAGTCTCCTGCCGGGCCACCACATCGACATCCTGCTTCTGATACATGATGCCGCCCATATACACCGGCATTTGGCAGAGCATGATGTGGTCACTGCTCACCGTCAGCAGGCTGACTGCCGCGCTGACCAGCTTCGACACCGGCAGGTCGGTTTCCATATAATTCATCACGACCGGCAGGATCTTGGCAATGTCCCACACGGTCATATCCCGCAGGCGGGCAAACATAGCCGAGTAGAAATACCGCTGCACGTTCAAACGCTGGATATCGCTTTGGGCATAAGTCTTGCGGGCGCGCAGGAAGAACTCGGCGGTGGCGCCGTCCATCCACTGCAGGCCCTGGTCCAGGTGGCTGGTGGGATTGCCATACTTGTCGGTGTAGGTGATCTCCTCCGGCACATAAACCTGGATGGGGCCCAGGGTGTCCACCAGCTGCACCAGGGCTTCCAGCCGGATGGCCACATAGCCATCGGTGTACAGGCCGAACTGGTCGTAAATCAGCTGGCGCAGGGCGTCATAGTTGTTGTTGCCATCGCTGCCCTGGGTGATCGCCACATTGTTGATCTGATAGTTGTGCGAGACATCATAGTCGGTTGTGACCATAATGTTGCGGGGGATCTGCAGCATACGGACTTCGTTGTTGACAAAATCCAGCTGCACGTACATGATCATATCGGTATTGCCATCGTTGGACTGGCTGTCGCCGACCGTGCCGGCGGCCATATCGCCGCCCTCGCTGCTGCGGTCAATGCCCAGCACCAGAATGTTCAGCTGCTGGCCATCCAGGCCTTCCGGGGTGTTGAGCAGCTGGCTGAGGGTCAGGTTGCTGCCGCCCTCCGGCCGGATGGCATTGAGGATCACGGCAAATGTACCGCCAAAGATCAGGGCGATGACCAGCACGGTGCCCAGCAGGATCTTCCACCACAGGCCCTTGCGCTTTTTCTTGCCCTTTTTGCCCTTGCCGCCGTCATCGCCGCCGCCCTTGCCGCGGCGGCCGCGGGGCGGTTTGCCGCCCGTTCCGCCGCCAGAGGCGGAACCGCGGCCCCGGCTGCTGCCGGAAGCGCCGCCCTCCTCCATGCGGATGGAGCTGCGGCCATAGCGGCTGGCTTGGGCCACCTCCGGATGGGGGATCACCGGCTGATCGGCTGTGGCTGTTGCCGCAGCGGCACGGGCCGGCGCCGCCTGGGCGGTGGGCTGGGCCCGGTGGATGGTGCGGCCGGTATTGTGGTTCTGGCCGGACGCCGCCCGGTGGATCTGCCGCGGGGCGGATGCCTGGGCGGCGGGGGCTGCCGGCTGGACCGGGCGGGCAGCAGGCTGGGCAGCAGATGCCGCCTGGGCCGCCCTGCGGCGCTGGCGCTCGGCAAAATCGGCGTCGTTGTGGAGATCGTAGGCAGGGCGGCTGCCCTGGGTCCGGTTCAGGTCCAGCCGACGCACCTGGGCGCCGGCAGCGGGCGCCTGCTGCTGCGTCACCCGCGGGAACTGCTGGCTGCGGCGCAGGCGGGCGGCCTCGGCGTCCGCGCGGGCGCGGGCGCGGGCCTCGTCCAGCCGGGGATCGTTGTAGGCCGATGTAGTCCCGCCGGTGTGCACTGTGCGCGCCGTGCCGGCAGATGTGGCAGACGTGTGGTTGCCGCTGATATGAATCTTGCGAGGCTCGCTCATTCGCTGGCTCCTCCTGATTTTGACATGGTGTATGGGTCGTCAGCTGCGCGCGGCAAGCTGCCGACGCATATCGTCCAGTGCGGCCTGACTTTCCGGATCCACCGGTTTGCCGCTGTCCTTGACAAATTGAATACTCTGCTCCAGCGCTGCACAGATGGCCTTGTCCAGGTCCTCAAACTCCAGCTTGCGCAGCTGCTCCACACCGGGATAGTCCCGCTCGGCGCTGGTCATATCCGCCAGATAGAGGATCTTGTCCAGCTTGCCCATGTCCGGTTTGCCGGTGGTGTGGCAGCGGATGGCGGACAGGATCTCGGGGTCGGTAACCCCCCATTGAGTCTGGCAGAGAATTGCCGCCGCCAGCCCGTGCCAGATCGGTGCAGGCCGCTGGGCGGCATTATCTGCTATTATAGCATTGTCGGCAAAAATCTGCAACAGTTCGGCTTTGGGCAGCTCCTTGGCGCTGTCGTGCAAAAGTGCCGCCAGTTCGGCCTTTTCCGGGTCGGCACCCCAGCGTTCCGCCAGGGCGACAGCCATCTTTTTCACGTTGATGGTGTGGCGGTAGCGCTTGTCGCTCAACCGGCCTTTCACCAACGCTTTGGCTTCCTTGCAGGTCATGCAGATTCCCCTCCGTTATTATTTTCCATCACAATACAGATTGTACTTTTTGATGTAGACAGCCACCTCGTCGGGCAGCAGTTTCATGGTAGCGGTATCCCCGGCAGCCAGGCGGGCGCGCAGGTCACTGCTGGCGCAGACAAAGGCGGGCGCACGGGCAAACAGGATACGCCCGCCCGCCGCAGCCAGACTGCGGGCCATGGCCTGCAGGCGGGGTTCGTCGCCGGTCTGGCGGCTTTCCACCACCAGCGAAGCCAGCTGCAAAATGCGCTGCCAGTCCCGCCACTGGCGGAAGGTCAACAGCATATCGCTGCCCACCGCCAGATACAGGTCGGCTGCCGGCCAGGCGGCCCGCAGCATTTCCAGTGTGTTAACGGTATAGCTGCGCCCGCCCTGGTCCATCTCCCACCGGCTGACGGTGATACTGCGCCCCAGTGCGTGGAAGCAGCGGCACATGGCCAGCCGGTGGCGGGCCGGGGTTGCACTGGCCGCCTTATGGGGCGGGATGCCCGCCGGCATAACCACCACCCGGTCAGGGTGAACGGCGGCCATGGCTGCCCGCAGGTTGTTCATGTGCCCCAGATGGGGCGGGTCAAAGGTGCCGCCGTAAAGCAGGATGCGGGGCGGATTGCTGCCGCCGTAGGGCACTGCCGGGGCCTGCGCCCGGGCGGGCAGAAAACTGTCAGCCCCTGGGCGGGTCATCTGGCCAGCACTGCGTCAAAGGCAGAGTCCTTCTTCTTTTTCAAAAACAGGACGAACTTGCGGCCGATGACCTGCACGCAGTCGGCGCCGGTGGCCTGGCTGAGGATGTCGGCAGCCTCGCGGGCGGAATACTCGCTGGTCTCCAGCACCTTCAGCTTGATCAATTCCCGGGCGGCCAGACAATCGGCCACGGCGGCAGTGAGGGTCGCGTCAATCTCGCCCTTGCCGATCTGGAACACCGGTTCCAGGGGGTTGGCGGCGGCGCGCAGGGCAGCGCGCTGTTTGCTTGTCAGCATGGGGGTTCTCCTTTATTGTGGGCTGCGGGGCAGCACGGCACACCGCAGCTGGTTTTTAGTTAAGCACAAATTCATTACAAAATTGTGACAAACTTGCAAAAATCCGATCTTTTTGGGGTGCATCTGCACCATCCAAAGGGCCGGGGATTTTTCAGGGACGCCCAAGGCGCCTTTTCACAGTCCGGTCCCGCCCAACAGTTCCGGCAGAGCTTTGGCCATGGCGGCCATGGCGCGGCCCCGGTGGCTGATGGCGTCCTTCTCGCCGTCCGCCAGCTGGGCGTAGGTGCGGCCTTCGGCATTGGGGCTGGTGGCGCCGTCCGGCAGGCCCACCCAATCGGGGATAAACAGCGGATCATAACCAAACCCGTTTGTACCCTGCTCCGCAAAGCCGATACGGCCGGGGCATTCGCCGGTAAAGATGTGGCAGGCACCGCCGGGCAGCAGCACACAAACCGCCGAGACAAATTTGGCAGCGCGGTTCCCTTCCGGCACTGCGGCCAGGTTTTCCAGCAGTTTGCGGTTGTTGGCGGCATCATCGCCGTGGCGGCCGCAGTAGCGGGCGCTGTACACGCCGGGGGCACCGCCCAGTGCCTCCACGCACAGGCCGGAGTCGTCCGCCACGGTGGGCAGGCCGCTGGCCCGGCAGAAAGCCTCCGCCTTGATGCGGGCATTCTCGGCAAAGGTGGTGCCGGTCTCCTCCGGGTCCAGGTCCAGGCCCAGCTCCCGGGGGCTGGTAACGGTGTGGCCCATGCGTTCCAGGATGCGGCGCAGCTCCTTCAGCTTGCCGGCGTTGTTGGTAGCCGCGAGCACTTTCATTGGGCATCCTCCTCATGTTTGGGCAGCTCCGGCAGCAGGGCCTCGGAGAAATCGGTTGCGGAGAAGAAGAGCAGATCGTCAATCTTTTCGCCCACGCCCACAAAGCGGATGGGCAGGCCCAGCTTTTGCTTGACACCGATGACGCAGCCGCCCTTGGGGGTACCATCCAGCTTGGTCAGCACAATGCCGGTGGCGCCGGCGGCACGGCAGAATTCCTGTGCCTGGCTGATAGCGTTCTGGCCGGTGATGGCGTCCAGCACCAAAAGCACCTCCAGGCTGGCCTCAGGGCTGGCCTTTTTGACGCTGCGGGTGATCTTGGACAGCTCGTCCATCAGGCCCTTTTTGTTGTGCAGGCGGCCGGCGGTATCAGCGATGACCATATCGTAACCGCGGGCGGTGGCGCTCTGGACCGCGTCGAAGATGACGGCGGCGGGGTCGGCCCCCTCCCCCGCCTTGACCAGGGGCACCCCGGCGCGATCAGCCCACAGCTCCAGCTGCTCGCTGGCGGCGGCGCGGAAGGTATCGCCGGCAGCCAGCATAACCTTGCGGCCCAGATCCTTGTACAGATAAGCCAGCTTGGCGATGGTGGTGGTTTTGCCCACGCCGTTGACGCCGATGACCAGGATCACGGCGGGCTTGCCGGAGATGTCCATGTCATCGGTGGGGCTCATCTCCAGGCGGATAATCTCCCGCAGCGCCTTCAGGGCCTGTTCGCCGGTTTTCAGGTGGTCTTTCTGCACCTGGTCCCGCAGCTCGTCCACCAGGCGGATGGCGCAGTCGGGGCCGACGTCGGCCAGGATCAGCTGTTCCTCCAGGTCGTTGTAGAGGTCATCGTCGATCTGGGAGTGGGTCAGGGTATTGACAATGTTGGCGAAAAAGCCGGTGCGGGTCTTTTCCAGACCGTCATTGATTTTTTTCTTGCGAAATGCGTCAAACAGGCCCATTGCGGGCACCTCCTTTGGTGGGTGGCGGATCTGCGGGTTATCGGCGGCCGGTCAGGAGATCAGGTCTGCGCTGACATTGTTCAAATCCAGGCGCAGGATTTTGGACACACCGTCCTCCTGCATGGTCACGCCGTACAGCACGTCGGCGGCCTCCATGGTGCCGCGGCGGTGGGTGATGACGATAAACTGGGTCTTGTCGGTCAGGCGGCGCAGGTACTGGGCGTAACGCACCACGTTGACATCGTCCAGCGCGGCCTCGATCTCGTCCAGGATACAGAAGGGCGAGGGGTTGACCGCCAGGATGGCAAAATAGATGGAGATGGCCACCAGCGCCTGCTCGCCGCCGGACAGCGCCGACAGGTTCTTGATGACCTTGCCCGGGGGTGAAACCTCGATCTCGATGCCGCTTTCCAGCACATCGTCGGGGTCGGACAGATACAGCCTTGCGCTGCCGCCGCCGAACAGTTCCCGGAAGATATGGATGAAATTTTCGTTGATGCGCTTGAAGCTGTCCGAGAAGAGTGTGCGCATCTCCTCGCAGAGTTCGCCGATCATGCGGTGCAGCTCGGCGCGGGATTTCTCCACATCGGTGACCTGCGCCTTCATGAAGTCGTAGCGCTCCTTGACTTCCTTGTACTCGTCGATGGCGCCCACGTTGACGTTGCCCAGGGCACGGATCTTGCCCCGGACCTCGGCCACCTGGCGGCGCAGGTCGGTGACGTTTGAAAATTCGACGCAGAGCTTTTCCGCCTCGCTCTCGGCCAGCTGGTACTCCTCCCACAGCTTGGCGGCGGTGGTGTTCAGCTCGGTCTCGGCGGCAGTGCGGCGTTCAGCCAGGCGGGCCATCTCGCCGCTCATCTTTTCCCGCTCATCGGTCAGGGTGCGGTTTTCCTGGGCCAGGCGGGTAGTCTCAGCTTCGGCCTGCATACGGGCGGCATTGGCGTCCTGGATGGCTTTCTCGCAATCGGCAATGCGCTGGCGGTTTTCCTCCCGCTGGCGGCGGATGTTCTCGATGCTCAGCTCGTTGGCGCGGATGCGCTGTTCGCAGGCCTCAATGCCGGCGTTCAGTTCCCGGGCGCGGGCTTGTGCCTCGCCGGTGCGGCCGGCCAGCGTCTCCAATGCGGCGTGGTGCAGGCTGCGGTCCTTCTCGGCGGTCAGGCGGGCCAGGCGGTTGTCATTGACCGCGGCGGTCAGCTCCTCCCGCCTGGCGGTCAAGCTGTCGGCGTTCTCGCCTAAAGCGGCCAGTTCCTGCTCTTTGGCGGCCTGTTCGGTCTCGGCGGCGGCGGTGTCCTTGCCGGCCTGGTCGGCGGCGGCGCGGCTTTCGGCCAGCTGGGCCTCGAACAGGGCGATCTCCTTGTCCAGGCGCTCCCGCTCCTTGCCGGCGTTGTCCGCGGCGGCGGCCAGCCGGTCCACTTCCAGGGAGGCCCGCAGGCGATCGGCGGCGGCGGTCATGCTCTCACTGTCCGCGCCGGTGAGCTGGGCCTGCAGGGTATCCGCCTCGGCCTTGCGGTCATGGGCGGCTTGGGCGGCGGCGTCCCGGTCCTTCTGCAATGCGGTCTGCCGGGCTCGCAGCTCCTCCAGCTCCTGCTTGCGGCTGAACACGCCCACACTGCGGGCGGTGGAGCCGCCGGTAAAACTGCCGCCTGCGTTGATGACCTGGCCATCCAGCGTGACGATGCGGTTGCGGTAGCCCAAGTTCCGCGCCACGGCGGAGGCTTCGGCCAAATCCTCCACCACAATGATGCGGCCCAACAGGTTGTTGACGATATTTTGGTAGCGGGGGTCGGCTTCCACCAGGTCGGCGGCCACCTCGGCGGTGCCGGTCAGGCTGCCGTGAAAGCGGTTGCCCTGGATGGTGTCCAGCGGCAGGAAGGTAGCGCGGCCGCCCTTTTCCGCTTTCAAAAAGCCGATGGCGGCGCGGGCGGCTTTCTCGTCCTCCACCACAATGTTCTGCAAAGCAAAGCCGAGGGCGGTCTCGATGGCCACCTCATACCCCTTGCGCACCGTCAGGATGCCTGCCACCGGGCCGATAATGCCCCGCAGGCGGCCGGACGCAGCGGCGCGCATGACAGTCTTGACGCTCTGCTGATAGCCGTCCATGTTGCGCTCCAGATCCTCCAGGATGTGGATGCGCTGGGAGGCGGCGCTCAGGTTCCGCTCCGCCTTTTGCAAGGTGTCGGCAGCTTCGGCCTGCTGGCGCTTGCGGCTTTCCAGCTTCAGGCGCAGGCCGGCGCGGATGTTGTCCAGCCGGGTCACCGCCTCCTCGGCCTGTTTCAGCCGGTCAGCGGCCTCGGCCTGCTGGGCGGCGGCAGTCTCGGCATCGGCGTCCAGCTGCTGCTTCTGGGTGCGGGCATCCTGCAGCCGGGATTCGGCGGCCCGGGCGGCGGTGGCCGCGGTGGCGGCCTGCACCCGGGCGGCGTTGGCTGCCTGCTGGCAATGCAGGATAGCCGCGTTAAGCTGGTCCCGCTGCCGGCCGCTCTGGGCCGCCTGTTGTTCCAGCTCGCTCAGCTGGCGTTCCAGGTCCTTGGCCGTCTCGTCCGCCTGGGCGATGCGGGCATCCATCTGGGCGATGGCGGCGTGGTGGCCCTCGGCTTCCAGCTCGATGCCCTTCTGTCCTTCCCCGGCGCGGGAGAGCTCGGCCTTTGCCTCCTCGATCTGACGGCGGCTGTGCTCGTTCTCGTTGTTGAGGACGGCGATCTGGCTCTCGCTGCCGGCGTTCTTTTCGGTGATGGAGCGGATCTCGGCGTTTGCCTCCTCCACCTGGACCATCAGCTGCTGGGTGCGGGCGCGCAGGGCTTCGCTCTTGGCGTCGTACTCGTCCAGGCTGCGGCTCAGGCGGTCGTAGTCGGCCTGGGCGGCCTCGTACTTGCGCTGCTGGTCCCGGACGGTGTCCTTGGCACGGCGGATGGAATCCACCCACAGGGTGACTTCCAGGCTTTTGCGCTGCTCGGACAGCTCCAGGAACTGCTGGGCCTTCTCGCTGTCCCGCTTGAGGGGACCGACCCGGCGTTCCAGCTCGCCCAGGATGTCCCGCAGGCGTTCCAGGTTGCCCTCGGCGGCAGCCAGGCGGCGCTCGGCCTCGTTTTTGCGGTAGCGGTAGCGGGCAATGCCGGAGGCTTCCTCAAAGATTTCCCGCCGCTCGCCGGACTTGGCGGCGACAATCTCGGCGATGCGGCCCTGGCCGACGATGGCGTAGCCGTCCCGGCCCAGGCCGGTGTCAAGAAGCAGCTCGTAAATATCTTTCAGGCGGACGCTCTGGCCGTTGATGCTGTACTCGCTCTCTCCGCTGCGGTAGTAGCGGCGGCCGATGGTGACCTCCTCGGCGTCCATGTCCAGGCCGTGATCCGAGTTGTCGATGGTCAGGCTGACCGAGGCATAGCCCATGGCGCCGCGGGTCTGGGTACCGCCGAAGATGACATCCTCCATTTTGCCCGCGCCGCGCAGCTGCTTGGAGCTGGTCTCGCCCATGACCCAGCGGATGGCGTCTGAAATGTTGCTCTTGCCGCTGCCGTTGGGGCCGACGATGCCGGTGATACCCTCGCCGATGGTCAGGCGGGTCTTGTCCGGGAAGCTCTTGAAGCCTTGGATTTCCAGTTCTTTCAGGCGCATAGGCGTGGGGTTCTCTCCTTCTGTGGTGTGCGATGGGACGGGAAATTTTGTTATGCCCGGGCAGGGCGGGGGCTTACTTTTCGTCCTTGTTGATCAGGCCCATCAGGCGCAGGGCCTCGCGGGCGGCGTGCTGCTCGGCGGCCTTTTTGCTGCGGCCCTCGCCCCGGGCGATGCAGTTGGAATTCAGGTAGACCGCCACCCCGAACCGCTTGTCGTGATCGGGGCCGGACTCGCTCTCCACCTCGTAGTGGAGTTTTTCCTCGGGGTTTTGCTGGATGACCTCCTGCAGGCGGGTCTTGTAGTCCTCCTCGGCGGTCTTGCCCTCGGTGAGGAAGGGCAGGATGAAGCCGCGGGCAGCCTCCAGCCCGCCGTCCAGGTAGAGCGCGGCAATCAGCGCCTCGAAGGCGTCGGACACCACGCTGGGGCGGGTGCGGCCGCCGCCCAGCTCCTCGCCGCGGCCCAGCCGCAAAAAGGTGCCCAGCTCGATCTCCTGGGCAAACTGGAACAGGGCATCCTCGCTGACCAGGGACGCCCGCATGCGGGTCAATTCACCCTCCGGGCGGGTGGAGTGGTGGAACAGATAGTCCGCCGCCACCACCGACAGCACGCTGTCACCCAAAAATTCCAGCCGCTCGTTGTGCTGCACGGGGGTGCGGCTCTCGTTGGCGTAGCTGGTGTGGGTCAGCGCGGTTGTCAGCAACGTTTTGTCTTTGAAACGGTAGCCCAGTTTTTCTTCCAGCTGGGCGGGATTCCGAAACTTCATTTCATTCGCTCTTTTCTGCCTTGGTTTGGTTGGCTTCCAGGGCGGCCAGGGCGGTCTGCATGGTGCCGCACAGATCGCCCTCCACACAGAGCCGCGCCTGGCGGATGGCGTTCTTGATGCCCTTGGCGGTGCTGGAGCCGTGGGCCTTGATGACCGGCTTGGCCGTGCCCAGCAGCGGCGCGCCGCCCACCTCCTCGGAGTCCATCTTGTGTTTCAGGCCGCGCAGGCCGTTCTTGACGCCCAAAAAGCACAGCTTGGTGACAATGTTTTCCAAAAACACGCCCTTGAGCAGGTCGAACAGGGTGCGGGCGGTGCCCTCCATCAATTTCAGGATGACGTTGCCCACAAAGCCGTCGCATACCACCACGTCCACCTCGCCGGCGGGGACCTCGCGGGGTTCGATGTTGCCCACAAAGTGGATGACATGATTATCCCGCATCAGGGCGTGGGCCTCCCGGTAGATGGGGGTACCCTTGGTGTCCTCGGTTCCGTTGTTGACCAGCGCGACGCTGGGGTTTTGGCGGCCCATGACCTTCTCGGCATAGACGCTGCCCATGACGGCGAAGGCGTTCAGGGTGGTGGCGCGGCATTCCACATTGGCGCCGCAGTCCAAAAGCAGGAAGTTCTGCTTCTGGCCGGGCATCTGGGTAGCCAGCGCCGGGCGCTTGATGCCCTTGACAGTGCGCACGATCAGGCTGGAAGCCACGTGCAGCGCACCGGTGGAACCGGCGCTGACAAAGGCGTCGCCCTCGCCGTTTTTCAGCATGGTCAGGCCGCGCACCATGCTGGAGTCGGTCTTTTTGCGGGCGTTGACCGGGTCATCGTGCATGGTGACAACCTGGCGGCAGTCCACAATCTCCATGCCGTCCAGGGAAATGCTGTTTTCCCTGGCGGTCTGCTCGATCACTTCTTTCTGGCCCAGCAGCACCAGCTGCATGCCGCTGCCAAACTCCCGCAGGGCATCGGCTGCGCCCTGCAGCACACACTGCGGCGCGTTATCGCCGCCCATGGCGTCCACAAGAATTTTCATGGTAGTTGCCTCGCTTTCCTGTTGTCACAGCTGTTGTTCAAAATCCGGCATGATCTTTCGGCCTTCCACGCTCCAAAAAAGGGCCTGCGGCGGGGCGTCAGTCCTGTTCCGCCACCCACCCGGCCATGGCGGCCTGGGCGGTCTCGGACAGGGCTGCGTAGCGGGCCCGCTTGTCGCGGATGTCATGCCGCGGCGGCAGGATGCCCATATTGGCGCCCATGGGCTGGAAGTCCTTGTTGGGCGTGGTGATGTAGGCAAGCAGCGCGCCGCACATGGTGTCGGCCGGCGGCGGCGTCCAGGGACGGCCGGCCAGCCGGGCGTAGACGCTGCGGGCCGCCAGCAGGCCGCTGGCAGCGCTTTCCATATAGCCCTCAAAGCCGGTGATCTGCCCGGCAAAAAAGACGTTGGGGTGCTCTTTCAGGTACAGCCCGTCGGTGAGCACCGCGGGGCTTTCCAAAAAGGTGTTGCGGTGCATGACGCCGTAACGCACAAATTCGGCCCGTTCCAGGCCGGGGATCATCGAAAAGACCCGCTTCTGTTCCCCCCATTTGAGGTTGGTCTGGAAGCCCACCAGGTTGTACAGCGTGCGGCCGGCATTTTCGGCCCGCAGCTGGACGTTGGCCCAGGGGCGGTGGCCGGTGCGGGGGTCCCGCAGGCCCACCGGGCGTAAGGGCCCATAGCGGATGGTATCGGCGCCGCGGGCCGCCATGACCTCGATGGGCATGCAGCCCTCGTAGACGGTGAGCGGCGTGTCAAAATCGTGCAGCGGGGCCCGCTCAGCCGAGATGAGCGCCGCGTAGAAGGCCTCGTACTCTTCCTTATTGAACGGGCAGTTCAGGTAGTCGGCTTCGCCGCGGCCATAGCGGGAGGCGGCAAAAATTTTGTCCATGTCCAGGCTGTCGGCGGTGACGATGGGGGCCACCGCATCGTAAAAGCTCAGCCGGTGGCTGCCGGTCAGGGCGGCGACAGCCTCGCCCAGTTTGCCGTCGGTCAGGGGGCCGGTGGCCACCAGGATGGGCTCGCTCTCATCGATTCGCGTCACTTCCTGCCGGTGGACGGTGATGTTGGGTTCGTCCTCCACCATGGCGGTAACCGCCTGAGAGAACCTGTCCCGGTCCACGGCCAGGGCGCCGCCGGCAGCCACGCGGGCAGTCTCGGCGGCGGGCAGCAGATGGGAGCCCATGGCGCGCATCTCCAGCTTGAGCAGGCCGGAGGCGGAGTCGGGGCGCTCGGCCTTCAGCGAGTTGGAACAGACCAGCTCGGCAAAGCCGGCGCTCTTGTGGGCGGGGGAAAAGCGGGCGGGCTTTTGCTCGTACAGATCCACGGCAACGCCGCGTCCCGCCAGCCAGAGGGCAGCCTCACACCCGGCCAGGCCGGCGCCCAGAACAGTAATATGCATGTCGTTTCCTTTCCGCTGTTATTTTTTCTCCACCGGCTTGCTGAAACCGCAGCCTTCCTTGGCGCAATACAGGGTGCCCCGCTTTTTGAACAGCGTGGCACCGCAGTTGGGGCAGGTTTCGGGCACGGGCTCGTCCCAGGTCATAAACTTGCAGTTGGGGTAGTTGCTGCAGCCGTAGTAAACGCGGCCCTTGGCGCTTTTGCGCAGCAGCATGTGGCCGCCGCACAGCGGGCACAGGCCGCCGGTATCCTTGACCAGCGGGCGGGTGTTGCGGCAATCGGGGAAGCCGCTGCAGGCCAGGAACTTGCCGTACCGGCCCGACTTGATCACCATCGGCTTGCCGCACTTTTCGCAGATCTCATTGGTGGGGATATCGGCCACCTTGACCCTCTTGCCTTCCATGTTCTTTTCGGCCTGTTCCAGGCTCTTTTCAAAGCCCTTGTAAAACTGATCCACGGTATCCACCCAGTTGGCGGTACCATTTTCCACGGTGTCCAGCTTTTTCTCCATATCGGCCGAGAAGGTCACGTCCACAATGTTGGGGAACTGCTCCAGCATGACCTGGTTGACCGCCTGGCCCAGCGGGGTAGTGCGCAGCTTTTTGCCGTCCCGCTCCACATAGCCGCGGTCCACGATGGTGGTGATGATGGGCGCGTAAGTGGAGGGGCGGCCAATGCCGTTTTCCTCCAGGGCATGGATCAGCGTGGCTTCGGTGTAGAGCGGTGGCGGCTGGGTAAATTTCTGGTCGGCATGCAGTTTTTCCAGCGGCAGGGTCTGCCCCTGTTCCAGCGGAGGCAGGGCGGTCTCCTTCTTTTCCTTATCGTCGGTGGCCTCCTCGTAGAGAGCAGTGTAGCCGTCAAAGGCCACCTGGTAGCCGCTGGCGCGGAAGAGATAGTCCCCCGCCGTGATGCCCACCGAGACGGTGTCCTGCTCGCAGTCGGCCATCTGGCTGGCCATAAAGCGGCTCCAGATCAGGCGGTAGAGCTTGGCGGTATCGCCGGAGATACTCTTTTCCACCTCGTCGGGGGTCAGGCCCGGGGTGGAAGGGCGGATGGCCTCGTGGGCATCCTGAGCAGCGGTGGCGGAGCGGGACTTGTACTTGCGCTTGATGGGGCAGATATAGCGCTCGCCCCAGCGGCCGCCGATATACTCCTTGGCGGCGGCCACCGCCTCGTCCGACACGCGCAGCGAGTCGGTACGCATATAGGTGATCAGACCGATGGCGCCATGGCCGGCGATCTCAACGCCTTCATACAGCGTTTGGGCGGCCCGCATGGTGCGGGTGGCCGAGAAACCGTAGCGGCGGCTGGCCTCCTGCTGCAGGGTGGAGGTGATAAAGGGCGGCGGCGGCACACGGCGGCGGCGGCCCTTGTCCACCTGGGTGACGGTGTAATCCTTGCCTGCCAGTGCGGCCAGGATAGCATCGGCCTGCTGCTTGTTGGTGACAGCCAGCTTTTTGCCGTCGGCGGTGGCGGACAGCCGGGCGGTGAAGGCAGTCCTGCCCTTGCCAAACTCGGCGTCGATGTTCCAGTATTCGTCCGGCTGGAAGGCCTCGATCTCCAGTTCCCGGTCACGGATCAGGCGGACAGCCACGCTCTGCACACGGCCGGCGGACAGGCCGCGGCGGACCTTGCGCCACAAAAACGGCGACAGCTTGTAGCCCACCAGACGGTCCAGCTCCCGCCGGGCCTGCTGGGCGTTGAAGAGGTTCATATCAATGGCACGGGGATGGGCCATCCCCTCCTTGACGCCTTTTTTGGTGATCTCGTCAAAGGTGACGCGGTTGGGGGCGGCCGGGTCCAGCCCCAGCACATTGGCCAGGTGCCAGCTGATGGCCTCGCCCTCGCGGTCCGGGTCGGTGGCCAGCAGGACGCCGTCGGCCTTTTTGGCCTCATCCTTCAGCTCACGCACCAGCTTGGCCTTGCCCTTAATGGTGATATAGTGCGGCTTATAGCCATGCTCCACATCGATGCCCAGCTGGCTGGCGGGCAGATCGCGGATATGGCCCATGCTTGCCGTGACCTTGTAGTCTTTGCCCAGGTACTTGCCAATGGTCTTGGCCTTGGCCGGGGACTCGACGATCACTAACTTTGCCATGTCTGTGTTACTCCTGTTTCTATTGCCCCGGCAGTCGGGGCGCTGGATCGTTGCCGGATCAGCGGGCCGCCGACAGGGTGCGCCCGGGTCCGGGGATGGCGGCGCCGGCCAATTCCAGTTCGGTGTAGGCGGCCAGCACCTGGGGCGCAGGCAGCCCGGCTGCCTGACAGATCTGTTGCAGGTACATCGGTTCCGGGCCCAGCACGGCCAGCACCTTCTGTGCAGCGGGCGACAGGCCGGGGACCGATGCTTCCTCTGGGTCATTTTGCCACAGATTTTCCTTTGGCGCAAGCCCCAAAGCGCAGCCCACATCCCCCGCGGTGCAGAGCATTCGGGCCTGACCGGTACGCAGCAGGTCGTTGGTGCCCTCGCTGGCACGGCTGAAAATGCTGCCGGGCACCGCGAACACCGGACGGCCATAGCGGCGGGCGTGGCCCACCGTGTTCATGGTGCCACTGCGGGCACTGGCCTCAGCCACGCAGAGGACCTCCCCCATGGCGGCGATGAGCCGGTTGCGGCAGAGGAAGGTGCTGTGCATCTTGGCGGCGAAGCCGGGCGGGTACTCGCTGAGGACCGCGCCGCCCATCCGCTCGATGTCCGCCCGCAGGCCCGCGTTGGCGGCCGGGTAGGTTTTGTCGATGGGGGTGCCCAGAAAGGCGATGGTGGGGCGGCCGGCCTCCACCGCCGCCGCCTGCGCCACCCCGTCCAGGCCGTCAGCCATACCGCTGACAAGGACCACCCCCTGCCTGGCCAGTTCCAGCGAGAGTTCCCGGCAGGCCCGCGTCCCGTAGGGGGTGGGGCGCCGGGTGCCCACCATGGCCACATATCGCCCGTCGTTCAGGCAGGCGGTGCTGCCTGTGGCGTAAAGCACCAGCGGCAGATCCGGAAGGGAGAGAAAACGCCGGGGATAGTCCGGGTCATCCGGGGTCAGGATGGCGGCGCCGGCGCGCCGGCAATCGGCCAGGCGGCGTTCCAGTTCCTGCGGCTGCAACGTCCCGGCACGCTCCAGCATGGCGCGGCGGAGGAACTTCGGCCTCCGGCCGGCCTGCAGTGCCTGGTAAAAGTTGCGGGCATCACCGCCCCAGGCCAAAGCCTGCCCGGCATACTTGCTGCCGTAGCCCAGCACCTCGACCATCCAAAGCCAGTAGAGTATCTCGTCCATGGTGTGCCCCCAGTTTTCAGGTTGTGCGGGCGGAAAATTCAGCCGCCCACACCGCGGAAATGCCACAGCAGCACGCTGCCGGCCACGGCGGCGTTCAGGCTCTCGGCCAGGTCCGTCATGGGGATGCGCACTGCACGGTCGCAGGCATCAATGGCGGCATCGGTCAGGCCCTGGCCCTCGCTGCCAATAACAACGCACACCCCACCGGGAAAGTTGCGCCCGGCAGCGTCCAGGCTGACCGCCCCCCGCAGCGCCGCGGCCAGGCAGGTCATCCCCCGGGCACGCAGTGTGCCCAGAGCCGCGGGCAGGTCGGCGGTTTCAAACACCGGCATGCGCACCGCAGCGCCCATCGAGGCCCGCAGCGTGCGGGGCGAATAGGGCGCCGCGCACCCCGGCCCCAGCAGCACCGCGTCAAAGCCAAAAGCCGCCGCACTGCGGATCAGGGTGCCCACGTTGCCAGGGTCCTGCACACATTCCAGCGCCAGGATGCGCCGGGCCGCGGCAAGCAGCGCCGGGGCAGGCACAGGCAGCGCAAACAGGCCAAAGACGCCTTGGCTGTTTTTGGTGGAAGAGAGCTTGTCCGCCACCGGGTCAGACACGGGGATGGTCACTGCGTCCAGCGATGCCAGCGCTGGGGTGTGTTCCAGCGCGGGGCGGGTGGCGTACAGCGCCAGGCACCGGCAGGCCTTGGCCGCTTCCAGGCAGAGCTTGGGGCCCTCGGCAAAGAAAAGCCCCGCCTGCCGCCGGGCAGCGTCCGCATCACGCAGGCGGCAGGCCTGCTTGATCTTATCGTTTTCGCGGCTGGTGATGGGGGAAAGCATACAGATTGCCTGCCTTTCTGGATGGAAATTGTGTCGGTTTGAAAGAGCCCTGCCGGGACGGCCCGGCGCAAAACGCCCATATACACAAAAGCGACGCACGCGGGCGCGTGCGTCAGCTTTCAGTCTGTTCAGGCCAGGGCCTTCTTGGCGGTCTCGACCAGAGCGTTGAAGCTCTGGGGATCGTGGATGGCCATCTCGCTGAGCATCTTGCGGTTCAGCTCAATGCCGGACTTCTTCAGGGCGTTCATGAAGCTGGAGTAGTTCAGGCCCTGGGGACGGACGGCGTTGTTGATGCGGGTGATCCACAGGGTGCGGAACTGGCGCTTTTTCAGCTTGCGGCCGACGAAGGCGTAATTGCCGCTCTTCATAACAGCCTGCTTGGCCATGCGGAAATGCTTGCTCTTGCTGCCGTAGTAGCCCTTGGCGAGCTTGAGGGTCTTGGTGCGACGCTTGTGCGTCATGGTAGCGCCTTTGATACGTGCCATGGTATTCTATCTCCTTTATAACTCTCGAAATCAGTTCCCGGTATGTGCGTGCGCAGATCAGCCGCCGTAGGGCATCATCTTGCGGACGGTGGCCTCGTTGGTCTTGTCCACGTAGTGGTTCATGCGCAGGCCGCGGGTGAGTTTGGTGGTCTTTTTGGTCAGGATATGGCGGCGCTTGGACGCATTGCGCTTGATCTTGCCGCTGGCAGTCATCTTGAAGCGCTTTTTGGCGCCGGAAAGGGTCTTCAGCTTCATTTTAGCCATTTCAGTTTCCTCCTAAATTTGGGCGGCGGCGCCGCGGCCGGATCTGGCCGCGTTGAAAGGAGCGGTGCCGCCTGGATGAGTTTTATTTGTTCGGGGTGGGCGAAAGGAACATCATCATGCTGCGGCCTTCCAGCTTGGGCTGCTTGTCGATCACAGCCTGGCCGGCCAAAGCCTCGGCAAAGCGCTTGTGCACGTCGATGCCCAGGTTGGTGTGTGCCATCTCGCGGCCGCGGAACCGGATGGAGACCTTGACCTTGTGGCCCTGCTGCAGGAACTTGGCAGCCTGGTTCACCTTGGTGTTAAAGTCATTGGTATCGATATTGAGAGACAGCCGGATCTCCTTCAGCTCGACAACCTTCTGGTTTTTGCGGGCTTCCTTTTCCTTTTTCTGCATCTCAAACCGGTACTTGCCGTAATCCAGAATCTTGCAGACAGGGGGTTTGGCCTGCGGGGCGACCTTGACCAAGTCCAGGTCCCGCTCCCGGGCGATGCGCAGAGCATCGCGGGGGCTCATCACGCCCATCTGCTGGCCGTCCACACCGATCAGGCGGACTTCCTTGTCACGGATACGCTCATTGATTTCCAGTTCTTTGGAATTGCTGTTGCTGGCGATTGGGATACACCTCCAAACAAATCTTTGTATATGGTATGCAAAAGCGGCTGCCCGAAAGCAGCCGCCAAACTCCACAGGAAGACGCAGCCCAAACGCCGTTTGCAGGCAGATGGAACGCGCAAGCTGTATGACCCGGGGCTGGATGCCCGCAAGGTGAGCCGACGGCAGATGCCGGTCGCTGCTTTTTTTACGTACAGTATTATAGCCCGGCCCACAGCGGCTGTCAAGGGGGCAGGGCGGATTTTTTTTGCGTTTTGGGGGCATTTTCCGGCAGAGATCGCGCCGGCCGGCGCTTTTGGGACCTTTTTTTCTGTTTTGCTTGACCCCTGTGGGCGCAAGTGTTATTTTATTAACAGACAGCGCCCCAGACCTGTGGCTGTAATTTGGCAGGGGGTGCGGTTTTCCACTTTGAACAGGAATTTACAGCGAGGTGCATGAAGATGAGTGCAAGTTTTGAGGACCTGATCGCCCGCGTGAAGCAGTGTGACAAAAAGACCATTGCCGTGGCTGCCGCCGCCGATGACGCCGTACTGGAGGCTGTGGCTGCCGCCCATGCCCAGGGCATTGCCGATGCCATCCTGGTGGGTGACGAGGCCAAGATCCGGCAGATTGCCGCCGGGCTGAACATCGACCTGACCGGCTGGCGCGTCATCGATGAGCCGGACCTGGTACAGGCTTCGCTGAAGGCCGTCAAGCTGGCCCATGACGGCGAGGCTGATATGTATATGAAGGGCCTGATTGATACAAAAACCTTCCTGAAGAGCATTCTGGACAAGGAGGTCGGCCTGCGCACCGGCAAAATGCTCTCCCATGTGGCGGTGTTCCAGGTCAAGGGCATCGAACAGCTGCTGTTCTTGACCGATGTGGCCTTTGTCACCTACCCCACCCTGGAGGACAAGGTCCAGCTGATTGAGAACGCCGTGGAGGTGGCCCACGCCTGCGGCGTTGCCTGCCCGAAGGTTGCCCCGCTGGCCGCCGTGGAGGTGGTCAACCCCAAGATGCCCTGCACCGTGGATGCCGATGAGCTGCGCAAGATGAA
Organism: uncultured Gemmiger sp.; assembly: GCA_944388145.1. Lineage (GTDB taxonomy): Bacteria > Bacillota > Clostridia > Oscillospirales > Ruminococcaceae > Gemmiger. Next base: position 51,377 of record CALXHQ010000003.1, read on the forward strand.
CGCCGACGGCCGCATCACCGGCTGTGTGGTGGACGGCCCGCTGTCCATGGACATTGCCATCGACCCCGAGGCCGCCGCCCATAAGGGCGCCCAGGACCGCCCCGCCGCCGGCCATGCCGATATCCTGCTGTTCCCCGACATCCAGGCCGGCAACATCTGCTACAAGACGCTGGTGCACACCGCCCAGTGCGAGAACGGCTGCATCCTGGTGGGCACCAAGGCTCCCGCCATCCTGACCAGCCGCTCCGACTCGTTCCAGACCAAGGTCAACTCCATCGCCCTGGCTGCCGTTGTGGCCGAGGCGCTGAAAAACCAGCAGTAATCTGCCCGGGTCCCCGGCCCTGCCGGCACTGCATAAAAGGAGAGAAGTTTCATGTCCATCAAGAGCCTGATTATCAATCCCGGTTCCACCTCCACCAAGATCGCGGTGTTTGAGGATGAGACCCAGCTGTTTGAAGAAACGCTGCGCCACCCCACTGAGGAGATTGCCAAGTACGCCACCATCATCGACCAGAAGGATTTCCGCAAGCAGATCATCCTGGACTTTTTGAAGGAGAAGGACTGCGACGTCCACTCGCTGGATGTGATCATTGGCCGCGGCGGGCTGCTCAAGCCCATCCCCGGCGGTACCTACGCCGTCAGCGATGCGCTGCTGGCCGACCTGAAAAAGGGCGTGCAGGGGCAGCACGCCTCCAATCTGGGCGGCATCCTGGCCCGGGAGATCGGCGACGCCATCGGCAAGCCCAGCTACATTGTCGACCCGGTGGTGGTGGATGAGCTGACCGACGTGGCCCGCATCTCCGGTATGCCGGAACTGCCGCGGCGCAGCATCTTCCACGCACTGAACCAGAAGGCCGTTGCCCGCCGCTTTGCCAAAGAGCACGGCACCACCTACGAGGCGCTGAACCTGATCGTCATCCATATGGGCGGCGGCGTTTCGGTGGGTGCTCACAGCAAGGGCAAGGTTGTGGATGTGAACAACATTCTGGACGGCGAGGGCTGCTTCAGCCCCGAGCGCGCCGGTACTGTGCCCGTGGGCGATCTGATCAAGATGTGCTTCTCCGGCAAGTACACCCAGCAGGAGATCTACAAAAAGATCTGCGGCAACGGCGGCTTCAACGCCTACCTGCACACCAACGACGCCCGCGTGGTGGAGAAGATGGTGGAGCAGGGCGACGAGTACGCCAAGCTGATCCAGGACGCCTTTTACTACCAGATTGCCAAGGATACCGGCGCCATGGCCGCCGTTCTGCACGGCAAGGTGGACCAGATCATCCTGACCGGCGGCATTGCCTACGCCCAGCTGACGGTGGACAAGCTGACCGAGAGCATCGGCTGGATTGCCCCCATCACCGTCTACCCCGGTGAGGACGAGATGCTGGCCCTGGCCCAGGGCGGCCTGCGCGTGATGACCGGCGAGGAGGAAGCCAAGGTCTACTGAGCCATACATCAAACCCAATATGCAATAGCGCCGGCCGTCGGGAACTTCCCGCCGGCCGGCGTTTGTGTTTTGTACAGGAAGAAAAATGCTCAGGGCAGTGTGCCGCTGGGCGAGCAGGTGAGCGAGAGGCCGACCGGGAAGCTGACCGGGCCGGAGACAGTGGCGGTCAGATGGGCGGTCGCACCGCTGCATCAGGTGGACTGGCCGCTGTACGACCAGCCGGAGGCAAGCAGACTGCCGGCGCGCCGGCAGTAATCCTTCACTTCCCTTTCATACATGGTCATTCCTCCTTGTACAGCTTGCCATCCTGCGCCAGCAGGGAATCCAGCGCGCCGATCATCTCGCGGTAGGTGGGCAGAAGCTCGTCCAGATACCGCTGCCCGGCGTCCGTCAGCTTGAAGTAGACCCTGAGGCGGTTGCCCGCCTCCTGCTTGCCGGCCTCGGTGATGTAGCCATGTTCCTGCAGGCGGTAGATGGCAAGATACAGCGTATTGAAGGTATAAACGCCGTCCGTCAGCCGCGTAAGCTCCTGTGACATCTCGTAGGTATACATCGGCTTTTGGCGCAGCAAAAATAGGACCATCATCTCGGTGACGGCCTTTTTAATTGACTCCCGCATACCAGCGGTGGTGCCGCTGCGGGAAGCTCGGGGAGAGTTGGTATTTGCCATTGTTCTGCCTTTATCTGTTATAGGTTTGGTTCGACTGTATTTAGTTTATCATTGTAGTTATAAATTTTCAATGCTTTTTATTGACAAAATTTGTCCAATGACGTATACTCTAACCAAGATAACACGGAAAAGGGGCCGCCGGGGCGGCTCGAATGATTACGGTACAAGCGCCAGCGCGCGGGCGCTTTGCAGTACGGCTCGAAACCCAACCCAAACAAAACCTTTGAAAAGGAGGGCATCGAAATGACAAAAGCAAAGAAACGCCTGCTTACCTTGTTGCTGGCTATGTTGATGGCTGTTGGTATGGCCGTGCCGACGTTTGCGGCTACACCCCAAGCGTCAACATTCCGCTCAACCAACAAGGCCAGATCTGTACAGGCATATGCGAAAGCCACAACAAATATTTTGGAAAATGTATCGTAAAATGAGGTACCTGAAGTTTGCGATTTAATGCTTGCTATGAAAGCCGCTGACTCCAGTAAAGTAATTATTGGCAGTGTAAGTCAAAATGTTGCCGACCAAATCAATGAAGAATTTTATTTTTCGGGCGTAGGAATCCTGACAGAAGCCACGAAAACAGCAAGAACAAATAGCGGAAAAATGTATACGTTAGACCTGTATCAGTTTGAAGATAACGAGGGTCTGATTTCCCCAGCTGAAGCTTTGACCGTGGCAAGATCACGCCCCATGACAGACACTTATGAGGATGGAATGGACGAATACCATGTTGCCGGTGCAGTAAGAATCAATTTGGTATACAAAGAAGAGCTGATGCGAGATGAAATCACAATCACACAAGTATCTGCCATGACATCGTGGACAGGATCCGTTCGCACCACTAAACTTGTTATGGTTGCCGTCGCAAGCCAGGGATTTAATACTTATACACACCGTATTCCGAATCCGGTTTCCAATCCCAGCCAAAACAGATGGTATAGTATGCAAACCGATTTTGTTGAAGAAGGTCTGTATAATAATTTGGGCCTTATAACTGATTAGTTACAAGGCGGCGCAAATTTCTATCTATCGAACGGGCACAGCTTCAGTCTCGGTATTGATGTACGTGATAGTGATACCATAATACCGTACGATCATCTGATTCAATACGACGATCCCTGGAGCGAAGAACGGGAGTAAACGGAAGTCCACTTAAAAACTACGTTTAACTGTTCTTTTTTTGCCGCATGACCACATTGTTGACAGAGAGGATGACTTTACCACATGAGACGATTTGTTCGTGGTTTCCTTACCATGTTTCTGGCAATCTCGCTGGCCGGGTGCGAGAGCAGCGCCCCGACCTGGGACATGGAGGTGCCGGAGTATCCCTGGACGCTGACCTGTGACGAGTTTGCCGCCACCTTGCAGGAGCAGGGCGCCGACTATACCCGGCAGCAGAGCGGCACCGGGTACAGCATCACCCTGCTGGAGGGGACCCTTTACGCGGTCCCGATGGACGCCGTCGCACTGTATTTCAACGCCGACCAGATACTGGAGAGCGTCTCGGCCAGCGTGCCGGCCGCCAGCCGGAACGATCTGCTGGCGGCACTGCAGGACGCCCTGGGCGAGCCGGTGGACAGCTACCGCCCCGCCGTTATCAGCGGGATGAGCCAGAAGTTTTCGGTCTACTGTTCCAGCGAGACGGTGCAGGAGGGGCTGTCATATGTCTGGCACAGCGCCCAGCCGCTGTCGGAAAGCTGGAGCGATGATCTGCGCGCCCAGTTTGCCGAGCAGCTCCAGTACAACTATGAGGAGGTCGGCCTATCGTTTGAGGAGCAGGACGCCGGCACCATCACGGTGAACGGCGAAGATCAGCCCCAGTGGTACGGCAGCGAAGCGTTTGACCACTACTTTGCCAACAACTGGGAGTTTGTGGCCATGTTCCAGGGCGCCGAGGGCGAAGACGGGCGCTTTACCATGACCCGCATCCTGCCGCCGGAGCAGCAGGGGTAACGGTATCCCCCCGCGGCGCTCTGCGGGTGGCTGACGTTTCCAGGTTGCCACAGTGTCCCCGGGTGATCTGCACCGCACATATCACATAAACCGAAAAAGCGCCGCCCCCATTTGGCCGGGGGACGGCGCTTTGCGGCTTGTGTGTGGCGTCCGGCGCATCATCCGGCAATGATCTCTGCCGGGTCCAGCCAGGTCTCGCCGTCAAGGCATTCCAGATGCAAATGCAGGCTGCCGGCCTCGGTGGGGATGGCGCCCGCTTTGCCCAGCAGCGCGCCGGTCTGCACCGCGTCCCCCTGCTGCACTGCGGCATCGTCCACGCCGCAGTATTTCCAAACACGGCCCTCGGCGTCGGTCACCTCCACCACGCCCCCCCACAGGGCGTCGCTGTACACGGCTGTCACCTGCCCCGCCGCGGCGGTCTGGATGCTGTCGCCGGAGACACAGGCGTAGTCGGTACCGTTGTGGGTGCGCCAGTCGCCCAGCGTCTCGTTGTAGACCAGGTCGTCGCCGCTGAAGGCCAGCAGCACCTCACCATTCACCGGCAATCCGTAGGAGGCGGCCGGCTGTGCGGAGGAGTCGGCATCCGTGCCAGACCTGCCCGACCCTGCGCCCGACTGTGATGACGCCCCAGAGGGCGAGGAGGACGCAGCCGGCGGTGCAGAGGGCCGCGGCGTGGTCTGCGGCACGTTGGATGCCGGGTTGTTTACGGTGGTATCGGGTGCTGTCCATGGGGATTCCTCCTGTGCGGGGTCAGATGCGCCCAGCATCTCGACGCCGCGCATCACATTGCGGATGGCCCAGATGCTGGTAACTGTGGCGGCCAGGATCAGCCCCAGGCAGACCAGGTACAGGCCCTTTTCCTTCAGGAACGTTTTCAAGCTGTCCATTGTGTCCCATCCTTTTTGGCATAAATTGGTCGACGGTCGGGGGGGTGTTTCCCGGCGCGCTACAACTGACCTTAGTGTGGCGCCGGCAGGGCGGTTTTATGCAGAGTTCACCAAAAAAGCAGCGGGAATCGCTCCGCGATTTGTGCCAAAAAACGGCAATTTTCTATGGTTCCCACTGCCAGGATGGAGTATAATAGGTCGGGTGGTGCCCGGCCTTTCCCCCGGATGCCGGCCGCATACGGGAGTGTATGCCATTTTGTGTCATGGAAAAGGATGGAACCGAAAATGAAATTTGATCGCAAAAAAGACCCGCTTCGGCTGCTGGTGGTCTGCCTGGCCGCCGTGTTGATGGCGCTGAACATCAAATCCTTTGTGCGGACCGGTGGGCTGTACCCCGGCGGTGCCAACGGACTGACCCTGCTGCTGCAGCGCATTTTCGAGATGTTTGGCATCGCCATCCCCTTCACCTTTGTCAACCTGGTGCTCAATGCCTTCCCGGTTTATCTGGGCTTTCGGTACATCGGCAAAAAGTTTACGCTGTTGTCGCTGCTGATGATCATGCTGACCAACGTGCTGACCGACCTGCTGCCCTCCCTCCCCATCACCTACGACACGCTGCTCATCAGCATCTTCGGCGGTTTGATCAACGGCTTCTGCATCAGCCTCTGCCTGGCCATGAACGCCACCAGCGGCGGCACTGATTTTATCGCCATCTACTTATCTGAGAAAAAGGGCATTGATTCCTGGAACATGGTCTTTGGCCTGAACGCCGTCATCCTGCTGGCGGCCGGCCTGCTGTTCGGCTGGGACAAGGCGCTTTACTCCATCATTTTCCAGTTCACTTCCACCCAGGTGCTGCATATGACCTACAAGCGCTACCAGCAGCAGACGCTGTTTGTGGTCACCAACCGGCCCGACATGGTGGCTGAGGTCATCTCCCACCTGAGCCATCACGGTGCCACCGTCATTGACGCCCAGGGCTCCTATGAGCACGCCGACCGCAAGATCGTCTACTCGGTAGTGTCCAGCGAGGAGAGCAAGTCGGTCATCCACGCCGTCAAGACCGCCGACCCCAAAGCCTTTATCAATGTGGTCAAGACCCAGCAGATTTCCGGCCGCTTCTACCAAAAGCCCAACGACTGAACCTTTGCGCCGCGCATCCCGGGCCACCGGGTGCGCGGCTTTTTCCATGCCGAACCCCGGCAGTTTTGCTGCGCCAAGCGCACAGTTTGCATTGTATTTCCCCCCGGTGCATGCTATAATATCCACAAATCATGCCATCTGCGCCGCGCCCTGTCCGCCCTGCTGCCGGGTGGGATGCGGCATCCTTTTTTGCTGGAGTGTTTTTTATGCCTTTTCTTTCCCGTGCGGAGAGCCGCTTTCTCCGCCACCGGCTGAGTGTCGTGCGCCATGTCACGCTGGACCCGGGCGGGCCCGGTGTGGTTCGCATTCATCTGGTACCCTGTCGCCGCAGCCTGCGGGAAGTTCCCTATATCGCCATCCTCAACGGGCGGGACATCCTGCCGCTGAGCGTCTCCTGGGCGATTCTGCTGGTCTGCCTGATCGACGCCCTGCAGCCCTTTGAGGGGCAGGAACTGCAGACCGGCCAGTGGAACGCCGTGGTGGAGCAGGCGGTAGGCGACACCCGCACTGTCTATTCCCACACGCCGGCGGAACAGATCCGCGCCGACCTGTCCGCCATGGTGGAGGCGTTCCAGGACATTGCCCAGGGCCGCACCCCCCAGCTGCCGGTGGAGCGGATGGACCTGGGGCAGTATGCGCCCCACATGCTGGCTCCCCACCGCATGGATCTGATGATCAGCTCCATGCAGAAGGACGGCGCCTGGCAGTGCAACCAGAAATGCCTGCACTGCTACGCCGCCAACCAGCCCTACGGCAAGACGGCGGAGCTGGACACCGACCAATGGCTGGCCGTACTGCAGAAATGCCGGGATGCCGGCATCCCGCAGGTAACCTTCACCGGCGGCGAGCCCACCCTGCGCAACGACCTGGTCAAGCTGGTGCGGGCTGCCCAGTGGTTTGTAACCCGGCTGAACACCAATGGCCGCCTGCTGACCATCCCGCTCTGCCGCGAACTGTATGAGGCCAGCCTGGACGCTGTACAGGTCACGCTATATTCCGCCGACCCGGCCGTCCACAACGCGCTGGTTGGTGCCCCCGGTTTTGAGGACACGGTCAGCGGCATCCGCAACGCGGTGGCTGCCGGCCTGAACGTGAGCATCAACACACCGCTGTGCCGCCGCAACTGCGACCTTGCCGCCACACTGGCGTTTGTCCACAGTCTGGGGGTGCGCTATTGCACCTGCAGCGGGCTGATCCCCGCCGGCGGCGCTGTGACCGGCAGCAGCGTTTCCACCCGGCTGTCCACCGCGGAGCTGACCGACGTGCTGCGCCAGGGCAAGCAGTATGCCGACGCAAACGGCATGGAGCTGGAGTTTACCAGTCCCGGCTGGCTGGATGACCGGACGCTGGAAAACCTTGGCTTTACGCTGATTCCCAGCTGCGGGGCCTGCCTGTCCAACATGGCGGTGGCGCCGGACGGCACCGTACTGCCCTGCCAGAGCTGGCTGTCCGGCCCGGGGCTGGGCAATATCCTGCACCAGCCCTGGAGCCGGATCTGGAACAGCACCGATTGCCGCCGCATCCGCCACGTCAGTGCGCGGATGGAGCACATCTGCCAACTGGGGGACCCCCGCCGGAAGGAGGACGCATGAAAGCACAAGTTCAGCACCGCACTGCCGTTGCGGCGAGCCTGCTGGCCGGCCTGATGCTGGCCGCCACGGTCTGTGCGCCGGCCGCTCTGGCCGATGCCGGCGATTATGACGAGATCACCAGCTATGTGGTCACGGTGGACCCCCGCCAGGACGGCAGCGCCGACATCACCTATGCGATCGACTGGAGCGTGGTGGGCGGCGGCGAGGACGACTATCTTTCCTGGGTGAACATCGGCCTGGCCAACGAGTACGCCGACGAGTTTGTGAACCTGACCCCTGACACGGTGGAGGATGTATGCCTGTACACTGAAAACGGCAGCTACGCCCAGGTGACCTTTCTGGACCGGTACTATGCCCCCGACGTAGCCCGGCGCAACGGCGGCGAAAGTCAGGTGCATTTTGCCTTTCAGGTACACCAGAGCCATCTGTTCACCGAAAATGCCGACAACACCGCCAGCTTTGCCTTCACCCCCGGGTGGTTTGATGAGATCTGCGTGGACAGCCTGACGGTGCGCTGGCGCAATTATGCGGGCTTTGAGGCGGACAACCAATCCGTGGAGGGAGACTATCTGGTGTGGCAGTTCGGCCCGCTGGACCACGGCGAGCAGGTGACCGTCAACGTGAAGGTGCCGGTCACCACCGCCCAGGTGTTTGACCCCGCTGCCGCCCAAACCGGCGAGGAGCTGACCCCCGACGCTCCCAGGCACAGCAGCAGCGACGCGGGCGAGATCGCCAGCGCCCTGGTGCTGATCTTCCTGGCGCTGTTTGTCATCAGTGTGGTGTTCGCCGCCCGCCCGGCCCGCTGGCGGGGCGGTTTTGGCGCCTCCTACGACCCGATGGCCTGGGTCTGGTTTTATAACGGCAGCCAGTATCTGCGCATGCGCCGCGGCGCTGCGCCGCCGCCGGGCTACCACGCATCCTCGCCGCCGCCGGGCTTTCATGCAGGCGGCGGCAAAACCCGCGGCGGCGGCGCCGGGCGGGATACCAGCCACCACGGCAGTTGTGTGTGCGCCTGTGCCTGCGTATCTTGCGCCTGCGCCTGTGCCTGTGCCGGCGGCGGCCGCGCCGGGTGCAGCGTGAAGAATTTCTACCGCGTCGGCCTGCCCCGGAAGGCCCGCCCCGATGAGGAACCCTACAATGAGCATTGAAAGCCAGTATGACGCCTGGGTGCGGGGCCTGGTGGGCTCCGCCCGGTCCGGCAACCGCCAGGATGCGGATGCCGCCGCCCAGAGTGTACAGGAGATGCAGAAAGCGCTGGACGAGCTGTCTGCCCAAAACACCCGGCACCGCACAGCCGCCGATCAGGCTGCCGGGGCCGTGAGCCGCGCCGCCGGAGCCACCATGGAACAGGTGCGCCGCATGAGTGATGAGCTGACCGCCTCGCTGCAGCGGGACGGATTGTTGGGCAAGACCGCCTCTGCCGCCCAGGCCGCGCCCGCAGCACCCCAGACCGCCGCCCACGGCAGCTTTGCAGGCCTGGCGGATCGGGTGCGCACCCGGGTGTTGGGGCAGGACGCCTTTGTCGGTGCCATTGTCAAGGCCTTCCGCCGCCCCTTTGTGATGGGTGTGCCGGACGCCGCCCACGCCCGCAGCGTAATGCTGTTGTGCGGTGCCGAGGGCACCGGCCGCCACTACGCCCTGCGCTGCGTGGCGGAGGAACTGGCCGCCCGGGGGCTGATCTCCACCGCCCGCATCGAGACGATGGACCTGGCCCTGTACCCCGGTCCCGCGCAGGAAAAGCTGTTTTTGCAGGACCTGTACGCCGCCCTGACCTGTGACGCTGAGATTCTGGCCTTTGACCATTACGAGGGTTGTGCCTCGGCCTACCTGAACATGCTGGCCACCCTGGCCATCGACGGCACACTGGCGCTGAACAGCCGGTATGTGCTGCAGCGGGGCATCCTGGTGGATGTGGGCACCGCACTGGCGCCCGACGCGGTGGGCGAACTGCAGGCGCGGGGCAAATATTTTGTCTTTTTCTCCGCCAACGGACCCGAAGCCCTGGCAGAACGGTTCGGCGCCCGGTTTGTGGATGCACTTTCCGGCGACATCTGCCGTACCGAGCCTTTCACCCCCGAAAGTCTGAATGCCATCGCCGCCCGGGAGCTGAACGCCCTGGCCCAGAAGGTCAAGGCCCAGTGCCACCTGACCCTGACCGCCGGCAGCGAGGTGCGTGACCTGCTGGCGGGGCAGTATGGCCGCACCACCGGCGTGGACGCCATTCAGGAGTACGCCGGCAACGCCTACCGCGCGGTGGTGGAGTATGTGCTGGACCACGAGGCCCCGCTGCCGGAAGGGACCACCATCCGGCTGAGCGTGGCGGACGGCCGCCTGATGGCTGCCGTAAATGAGGGCGAAGCCTTTGACCTTTTGAATCTGCTGCCCCAGCAGTACCGGGGCGATGTGGCCGCGGTGGAGGCCGAGCTGAACGCCATTGTGGGCCTGGATGAAGTCAAAGCCTTTGTGCGGGATATTGCCAGCAACGTGCAGGCCCAGCAGCGGCGCAAAGCTCAGGGGCTGAAAGCCGCCACCGTCAACCTGCACATGATCTTTACCGGCAACCCGGGCACCGGCAAAACCACCATTGCCCGCATCCTGTCCAAGTATCTGAAGTCCATCGGCGCGCTGCGGGGCGGCCAGCTGGTGGAGGTGACCCGGGCCGACCTGGTGGGCCGGTATGTGGGCCACACGGCGCCGCTGACCAATCAGGTGATCCGCAGCGCCCTGGGCGGCGTGCTGTTCATCGATGAAGCGTACAGCCTTTACCGCGGCCGGGAGGACAGCTTTGGCCTGGAGGCCATCGACACGCTGGTCAAGGGCATTGAGGACCACCGGGACGACCTGGTGGTGATCCTGGCCGGCTATACCCATGAGATGCAGCAGTTTTTGACCGCCAACTCAGGGCTGGCCAGCCGGTTTCCCAACCAGATCGAGTTCCCCGATTACACCGCCGGCCAGCTGTGGCAAATCAGCCAGTCCGTCGCCAAGGGCAAGGGTTACGTGCTGGACGCCGCCTGCGAGCCCCCGCTGAAGGCCTACTTTGCCCGCAAGCAGACTGAAAATCCGGGCAAAAACGGCAACGGCCGCATGGCCCGCAATGTGGTGGAACGCGCCATTCTGAACCAATCCAAACGGCTGGTGGCCGACCCGGACGCCTCGATGGAGCTGCTGCTGCCCGGTGACTTTGACCTGGATGACTGACGGCATCTCTATCTAGACAGAACTGCACAAAAACATCCCCGGCAGAACCATAGGGTTCCGTCGGGGATGTTTTTTGTGCCGCGCGGCGGCAGTCAGCCAGCCGGCACCGTCAGCAATGCGGGGAAATAGTCGGCCGCAGGCGGGATGTCCTCCTCGCCGGGCTGGAAGAGCGGTACCCTGCTGGCAAAGGGGCTGTCTGCACCGTCCAGCCGCAGCCAGCTGCACCCGGTCAGTGCGTCGGGGGCACAGGCCTGCAGCAGCGGATAATCAAAGGTCCGATCGTTGGGCAGGGCCCTGTTCACATCCTCGGCGAGATACAGCACCCCCACCGCTTGCACCTGCCCTGCCACAGGTGAGCGGGAACTTTCCAGCAGGGCGGCGAAGGTCTGGTACTCGTCCTCGCCCCGCTCGGTCAGGGCGGTGGCGGAGGCCATCTTCAGGCTGAAATCCCCAAGGAAGCAGGCATCCTCCGGCAAAAGATCCTCAAATCGGCAGAAATTTTCATACATTTGCCGGGCGCGCTGCCCCTCGGTGCCGGTACCGTCCCGGAAGGATGCACTCGCCCCGGCATTGTCCGCCAGCAGGTCTGCCAAAGGCAGGCTGTCGCCAAACAGGGACGCCAGCGTGTCGCTGCTGCCCTGTTCCTGTTCCAGGCGCAGCAACAGATACTCGCCGGCCGTGACGGTGGGCTGTACGGCGCTCTGCCGCAGCCAGTAGTCGATGTCCTCTGTTTCTGCATTGGGCACGGCGGACGGGCTGCGCAACAGGGCAAGGGCGGCGGCGGTCATCCGGGGGGAGGTGTCCGGTCCAAGCCCCAGCAGATGCAGCTGCTCCCGGGGCTGCCGGTTGCTGTTAAACGCCCGCAGCCAGGTGTAAAATTCCCGCTGCAAATCGGTCACGTCCGTTTCCTGAAGGTCCGTGTACAGATCCAGCAGGGCCTCGTCGCCGCCGGTGATATAGGCGTCCAGCAAAACGCCGCCGGCCATGCTGTCCTCTGTCAGCAGGCAGCGCACGCCCGCATCTGCCAGCTGCTGAACCATTGCCTGGCGCACCTGTGCGCCGGCAGCCGCGGTGAAGTCATCGCCCAGCAGCCAAACGCGTGTCTGGTCCATCGCGCTGCCGCTCTCTGCGTCGGTTCGGCCCGGCCCGGCGCCGCTTTCCGGGGTTTCCAGGCGGGCGAAATCGGCATCTGTCGGCCACAGTCCGGACCCGTCGGTCAAGTTCACCGCCAATGTATTGGCGGCCAGGTACGCCCCAAAGTCCTCCAGCTGTTCCCCGGTGTAATCGCCCAAGGCAGTCTCGACGGTCTGACCGCGGGGATATGTATCGCTGTCACTGTCCTCATCATAGAGGAAATCGTGCAGGATGGCGATATTTTCGGCCCAGTCAGGGTCGTACATCTGCCGGTTGTCCATGCCGGTGCGCACACCGTAGGTGCCCTGGGCCGGCAGCGACATCTGCTCCGCCGTCACCCCCAGAAAGCCCGGCAGCTGCACCAACAGCGCGGCGATCTCCGACTTGGTAAAGTTGGTCTGCACAAGCGGCAGCACGGTGTCCAGCAGGGTGTTCAATTCCAGCGGTGAGGCCGACTTGATCTGATCCAGCACCGCCTGGATGACCGTGCGCTGGCGCTGGATGCGCATCCAGTCGCTGTCGATGGCCCGCAGCCGGGCGTACTGCAGGGCGGTATAGCCGTCCATGTGGTTGAGGCCGGGGGTAACCTTGTTGACGATCAGCATTGAGTTGGAGGGGACCTCCCAGTTGAGGGCGGCGGCCTCCTCCTCGGTCAGATTGATGTCCACCCCGCCCACGGCGTCCACGATCTGCACAAAAGAGTTGAAGTTGATGCGCACATAGTGGTCCACCGCCACGTTGAAGCAGTCCTCCACCGTCTCCATGGTCAGCTTGGCGCCGCCATAGCGGAAGGTGTGGGTGATCCAGTCGTATTCCCCCTCGTAGCCGTCCAGCAGGATGGGCACGCCGGTGGCCCGCTCGATGGAAACCAGTTTGATGGTATCCTCCCGGATGTTCAGTGAGACGAGGATCAGGCTGTCGGCCCGCGCATCCTCACTGAACTCGGTGGTGGAGGAGGTGCCGTCCAGTTCATCAAGATGGGTGAACGCGTCCCAGTCATTGACGGCGTCGGTGCGCTCGTCGGTGCTGATGAGCAGGATGTTCAGCACGTCCGAATCCTCAAAGGGGCTGCCCTCCGGCATGACCATTTCATCGGTATTTTCCACCAGGCCGGTGGTGTCCAGATCCTGGTCCTCGTCAGCATCGATGGTTCCCACCGAATCGACGCTGCCGTCATGGTACTGGATCAGATCCAGCTTGCCATTGACATACAAAAACACGGCAGCGGCCAGCACCAGCACTGCGCAGGCAAGGCCCAGCAGCAGGCGCCCCCACAGCGGGATGCGCCGCCGTCTGCCGGCCCGCGGCGCATCCTGTGCGGCGTCGGCAGTGGCCACAGCGGCAGCGGTTTTCCCGGCAGTTGGATCTGTTTGCGGCTCGGCGGCAGGCTGCCCGGCGGATGTACCGGCGAGGGTGGTGCTTGCCGGCGTGGTGTTGGAATGGTCTGGCTTTCTCATAGGGTTCCTCTGTTTTGCTGCCCGGCAGCGGAACTGCGGGGCACTTGGTTACATTTTGGATACAAATTATCATAGCACATTTTCCGACAGTTTGCACCCATTTTCGCCCACCTTTCACATTTGCCGGGCCGTTGCCGCCGGAGCGCCGGACCCCGGCGGCAATTTACAAAAAAGCAAAGCATCTTGTTGAAATGTTCTCATGCATCCTGTACAATAGGATATATCAGCGGGCCGATGCTGCGGCCCAGCCACCCGCGCCGCCGGCTGTTTTGCCCCGGCGGCGTCCCAGGGTGTATTTGATCCATCAAGTTGGCCAAAAGCGCCAAATCTCCGCGCGGAAAAAGCAGCAGGTGCCGCCCCGGCAGAACCAGGCGATGCCGAGGATTGGTCAGATACACCCCACCATCAGGAGGTAACAAGTGTCAAGACTTTCCATCGAGACCCCGGACCGTGCCCAGCAGGTGGTCGAGGACCTGTGCCGGGACATGGGGCACCGCATCGCGGCCAACCCGCCGGGCCTGTGCCCGGTGGACATGGCGCTGAATTTTCTGCGCCTGTGCCACGCCCAGACCTGCGGCAAGTGTGTGCCCTGCCGCATCGGGCTTTCCCAGCTGGAAACGCTGATCGAGAGCGTTTTGGACCAGACTGCCCCCGAGGGCACCATCGATCTGATTGAATCCACCGCCGCCGCCATTGTGGATTCGGCCGACTGCGCCATCGGGTATGAGGCCGCCGCCATGGTGCTGGAGGGGGTGCGGGGCTTCCGGGAGGATTACGAGGAGCACGCCTACTATGGCCGCTGCATCTGCAGCCTGAAACAGCCGGTGCCCTGCGTAACCACCTGCCCCGCCCATGTGGACATCCCCGGCTATATTGCACTGGTGCGGGAGGGCCGCTTTGACGACGCGGTGGACCTGATCCGCAAGGACAATCCCTTCCCCTACGCCTGCGCCTATGTCTGCGAGCATCCCTGTGAGCGGCAGTGCCGCCGGCGCCTGGTGGATGACGCAGTAAATATCTGCGGCCTGAAGCGCTACGCGGTGGACCACTCCACCCGGCATGCGCCCCCGCCCGCGGCCCCGGCCACCGGCAAACGGGTGGCAGTGGTGGGCGGCGGTCCCAGCGGCCTGACAGCCGCCTACTATCTGACCCAGATGGGCCACAGCGTGACCGTGTTTGAACAGCGGGAAAAGCTGGGCGGCATGCTGCGTTACGGCATCCCCGACTACCGCCTGCCGCCCGATGTGCTGGACCACGACATCGACTATATCCTGTCCGCCGGCATGGAGGTCAAAACCGGCGTCTGCGTGGGGCGGGAGGTCCAGGTGCCCGAGCTGCAAAAAACCTATGACGCCGTCTATGTGGCCATCGGCGCCCACGCCGACAAAAAGCTGGGCCTGGAGGGCGAAAACAGCGAGAATGTGCTTTCTGCCGTTGAGTTTTTGCGCAACTGCGGCGAGGGCAATGCCCCCGATTTTACTGGCAAGCGGGTGGTGGTGATCGGCGGCGGCAACGTGAGCATGGACGCCACCCGGACTTCCATCCGGCTGGGCGCCGAGAGCGTCACCTGCGTCTACCGCCGCCGGGTGGACGACATGACCGCCCTGCCGGAGGAGATTGAGGACGCCCTGGCCGAGGGCTGCCAGATCCTGCCCCTGCAGGCGCCCCACCGCATCGAGGCGGACGAGAACGGCAAAGTGGCCGCCCTGTGGACCCGGCCGCAGATCATCGGCGGTTATGGCCGCGACGGCCGCCCCGGCCCCCGCAATGCCGCCGAGAAGGAGTTCCGCATCCCGGCGGATTACATCATCATCGCCATCGGCCAGCGCATTGAGTCCGATGAGTTCGAGAAGGTGGGCATTGAGACAAGCCACGGTGCCCTCAAGGCCGACCTGTCCGGCTATGTGCCCGGCACCCCCAATGTGTTTGCCGGCGGCGATGCGGTCACCGGCCCGGCCACCGTCATCCGCGCGGTGGCGGCGGGCAAGGTGGGCGCCGCCAACATTGACGCCTTTCTGGGCTGCCACCACACCATCGGCACCCAGGTGCATATTCCGCCCGCCAAGCTGTCCAACACGCCGCCCTGCGGCCGCATCCAGCTGAAAAGCCGCAACCCGCTGGAGGCCCGTCAGGACTTTGCGCTGGCCACCTGCGGCATGAGCGCCGAGGAGGCCGTGCAGGAGGCCAGCCGCTGCCTGCGCTGTGACCACTTCGGTTACGGCATCTTCAAGGGAGGGAGGTCGACCCAATGGTAAACGTGACTGTCAACGGCATAGCCGTGCAGGTGCCGGAGGGCACCACCATCCTGAATGCCGCCCTGGCCGCCGGGGTGGAGATCCCCCACCTGTGCTATCTGAAGCACCTCAATGAGATCGGCGCCTGCCGTATCTGCTGCGTGGAGATCGAGGGCGAGCGCAACCTGGTGCCCAGCTGTAACAACCCGGTGTTCGAGGGGATGGTCATCCGCACCAACACCGACCGGGTGCGCCGCACCCGCCGCATCAATGTGGAGCTGATCCTCTCCCAGCACGACTGCAAGTGCGCCACCTGCGTGCGCAGCGGCAACTGCCAGCTGCAAAGCATCGCCAACGACCTGGGCATTCTGGAAAATCCCTACCCCACCGACCTGGTCACCGGTGTGCGCGCCCTGTGGCCCAAAGATTTTCCCCTCTACCGCGACACCAATAAGTGCATCAAGTGTATGCGCTGCATCCAGGTCTGCGACAAGATGCAGGGCGTCAACGTCTGGGACCTGTCCGGCACCGGCAGCCGCACCCGGGTGGACGTCAGTCACAACCGGCGCATCAAGGCGTCCGACTGCGCACTGTGCGGCCAGTGCATCACCCACTGCCCGGTGGGCGCCCTGCGGGAGCGGGACGACACCGGCCGCCTGATGCGGGCCATTGCCGATCCGGACAAGATCACGGTGGTGCAGATTGCCCCTGCCGTGCGCGCCGCCTGGGGCGAGAGCCTGGGCCTGCCGCCCGAGAAGGCCAGCGTCAACCGCATCGCCGCGGTGCTGCGCCGGCTGGGTTTTGACTATGTGTTCGACACCAGCTTTTCCGCCGACCTGACCATCATGGAGGAGGGCACCGAATTTCTGAAGCAGTACACCGCCGGCAAGACAAAGGACCTGCCCATGTTCACCAGCTGCTGCCCCGGCTGGGTGCGGTATCTGAAGAGCCATTACCCCGAGTGGACCGGCCGCCTTTCCACCGCCAAAAGCCCCCAGCAGATGTTCGGCGCAGTGGCCAAAGCCTGCTTCGCCGGGCGCATCGGGGTGGAGCCGGAAAAGATTTTCAGCGTTTCCATCATGCCCTGCGTGGCAAAAAAGGCCGAGTGTGACCTGCCTACCATGCGCACCGAGGCCGGGCAGGACGTGGACCTGGTGCTGACCACCCGGGAGCTGGTACGCCTGGTGCGGGCCGAGCGGCTGCACCCGGAGGACATCCCCGAGGAGGGCTTTGACTCCCCCATGGGGGTGTACAGCGGCGCGGGCGTCATCTTCGGCGCCACCGGCGGCGTGATGGAGGCCGCCCTGCGCACCGCCTACTACCTGCATAACGGCAAAAACCCCAAGCCGGACGATTTCCGGGCGGTGCGGGGCGACGCCACCGGCGCGGCCGGCTGGACCGAGGCCGAGTTTGACCTGGGCGGCGGCGCCATCGTGCGCACCGCGGTGGTCAGCGGCCTGGCAAATACCGGCCGCCTGCTGGCCGAATTGAAGGCCGGCCGGGTCCACTACGATTTTGTCGAGGTCATGGCCTGCCCCGGCGGCTGCGTCGGCGGCGGCGGACAGCCCATCCACACCGATGATGTGGAGCGGGCGGCCCAGCGCGGCAAGGTTCTGTATAACATCGACCGCATCCAGACGGTGCGCTTCAGCCACGAAAACCCCGAGGTCAACGCCCTCTACCGGGACGACTTGGGCGAACCTGGCAGCGAGCGCGCCGAGGCGCTGCTCCACACCGACCATACCGCCTGGCAGATGCCCGTCCAGGCGTAGTCCCCGCACCTCCTGCGCCAACCGTACGCGCGAAAGCCCGCTGCACCGGATTGTTCCAGTGCAGCGGGCTTTTCTGCGCGGCGGCGGGAGATCAGCGTTGTGCCCGCAGATCAACCCAGACGGCCAGGCGGCAGCGGCCCTGACGCGGATCGACCAGCACGGTACTGGCCATGGCCATCAGCTTGGAAACATTTTTGCAGGCGCTGCTGTCCCCCGCTGCCAGAATCAGGCAGCCGTCACCCGCCAGAACGATGTGACCGGTACACGCCTGCATATCATCCTCGATCAAAAGGTCGATGCCCGCCCCTTTGGCCAGTGCGGCAAGTTGCAGCGCGATATGGCGGAACCGCCGCAGCCGCCCCCTGTCCAGCCCCCTTCTTGCGGGAAGGGGCGCCTTTCCACAACGAGGAACAGGGAACGGCCTCTTCTGCCGGGATACCGGTATAGGAAGTTTGCAATGTGTCTGCGGCAAATTTTCCATCTGCTTCCAGATCCGCTGCCACCTTGCCTGCGCCTTTTCTGCAAAATGATAAGTAATCCGCATGACTGTTTGTCCTTTCCACTTCATGTCTGCATTTTTGTAATACACAATAGAATCACAAAACATATCACAATTTTACTATATAATGTAGCATAGATTCGTGTTCTATTGCAAATCTATAATGTAGCCAAAACGAATGGAGGGCCTGCATTATGGATAAATTTATTATTACCCCCAAGGAGGACCGGACCGTCATTATGACAATCCGCATCGACCGTACCCTGCAGGAAGCCTACACTGCGCTGGCTGCCCGCACCAATCGCTCCCGAAACGAACTGATCTGTATGGCACTGCAATATGCTCTGGACCATATGGAAATAAAAACAGACAAGTGATCCTCCCGCCGGCTCTGTATCCAGGGCCCCACAGCGCTGTCACCTTCACGGTTTTCTGATACAGTTGTTGCCAACTTGTAAAAATTCACCCCGGCCGCTTCATGCTGCCGGGGTGAATCGTCATTTCATTATAGATAAAGCCAATCCTGCTTTCAGAGAACGCTGCCCGCTGTTACAGGGCAAAATGAGGTGAACGGCATGAGAATTTTATTGACTTCCGACACATATGCGCCTGCCGTCAACGGGGTGGTGACCTCTCTTTTGACCTTGCGCCGGGAACTGACCCGCCGCGGCCATGAGGTACGGGTGCTGACCCTTTCAGGCGAGGGACATGGCTGGCAGGCGGATGGCGTCTATGCGGTGGGCTCACTGGATGCGGGGCGGATCTATCCCGGTGCTAGGCTGATGGCCCCGGCGCTCTCCTCCCCCATGGGCCAGCTGATCGCCTGGTGCCCGGATGTGGTGCACAGCCAGTGCGAGTTTTCCACCTTCGGCATGGCGCGGCGCATCGCCAAAGCCTGCCATGCACCGCTGGTCCACACCTACCACACCGTCTACGAGGATTACACCCACTACTTTTCCCCCAGCCGCCGCTGGGGCAGGGCGATGGTGCGGTGGTTCACTCGGGCTGTCACTGCCCGCACCGACGCGGTGATTGCCCCCACCGAAAAGGTCCGCCGCCTGCTGGAGGGCTACGGCGTGAAAAAGCCGGTGCGGGTCATCCCCACCGGCATCGACCTGGACCGTTTTGCCGCCGCCCCCGCTCCGGCACTGGTACAGGCCCGCCGGGCGGCGCTTGGCATCCCGGATGGGCATACCGTGCTGCTGTTTGTGGGACGCCTTGCACGGGAAAAATCCATAGACGAGCTGCTGGAGAGCCGCGCTGCCCTGGGTGCCGCCCCGGTTACGCTGCTTTTGGCGGGCGGCGGCCCGGACGAGCCCCGGCTGCGCCGCAAGGCCGCCAGCCTGGGGCTTTCCGCCCCGGCAGTGGTATTTGCCGGCATGGTATCGCCCGCCGAGGTGCCGCTGTACTACCATCTGGGGGACGTGTTTGTCAGCGCCTCCCGCAGCGAGACCCAGGGCCTGACCTACATCGAGGCAATGGCCGCCGGGCTGCCGCTGATCTGCCGTGCCGATCCCTGCCTGGAGGGTGTGGTGACCGGCGGCGTGAACGGCTGGCAATATGACACCTCAACCGGACGGGATACCGCCCTGACCGCGCTGCTGGCCGACCCCGGGATGCGCCGGGCTATGGGGCGTCAGAGCGCACGCACGGCGGAGCAGTTCTCGGCGCAGCAGTTTGCGCTGCGCGTGGAAGCTTTGTACCGGGAGGCCTGCCTGGCCAAGGCGGCAGACAGTCGGCCGCTGTTTGGCCGCGGCCTGGTACCGGCGGGGCGATGAAGCCCAAGGAGGGAAATATGGCAAAAACAATGCCGATGAAATGGATGCAGGCAGCCTCAATTTTGGGGCTGGCGGCCTGCGTGGTGCTGGGCATCTGGTTTTGGCAGCAGGGGCTGCTCTCCAGCCAGGAGGCGCTGCGCCGGTTTGTGGATGGATTTGGTCCCGGCGGGCCGGCGGTGTTCATGGTGTTCCAGGCGGTGCAGGTGGTGGTGCCCATCCTGCCCGGCGGGCTGGGTTGCCTGGCCGGGGTGGTGCTGTTTGGGCCGTGGATGGGGTTTGTGTACAATTATGCGGGCATCTGCGCCGGCAGCCTGATGGCTTTTGCCATCGCCCGCAGCTGCGGCAGACCGCTGCTGTACCGGATGTTCCCCCAAAAGCTGATTGACAAATACGACCGCTGGACCACCGAGAAAAACCGGTTTGCCCGTTGGTTCGCGTTGCTGATCTTCCTGCCGGTGGCGCCGGATGATTACCTTTGCTTTTTGGCCGGCACCACCGGCATGAGCTGGCGGGTCTATACCGCCATCATCCTGCTGTGCAAGCCCTTTTCCATTGCCCTGTACAGCCTTGGGCTGACGGTGCTGTTCCAGCAGATATTGGGTCTTTGGAGGTGATCCCATGCGGGTACATTTGTATAACGGCTCACTGAAGCTGGTGGGCCGCAGCGGTGTAGGGCAGGCGTTCTACCACCAAAAGGCTATGCTGGAGAAGGCGGGTGTTGCCGTGACTGAGAGCTGGCAGGGCCACGCCGACGCCGTGCACATCAACACGGTACTGCCCGACGCGGTGTTCGCCGCCCTGCGCGCCCGGCTGCGGGGTGAGCTGGTGGTGTACTACGGCCATTCCACCATGCAGGACTTCCGGGACTCCTTCCCCGGGTCCAATTTGGCGGCGCCGCTGTTCAAGCAGTGGATCAAATTCTGCTACCGGCTGGGGGATGTGGTCATCACCCCCACCCCTTACTCCAAGGGGATTTTGGACGGCTACCACCTGCACCGCCCAGTCTGCGCGCTGACAAACGGTGTGGACACCGGCTTCTTCGCCCCCGACCCGGCGCGGCGGGCGGCCTTCCGGCAGGCGTACCAATTGGAGGATGATACCCCGGTGGTGGTATCCGTCGGGCACTACTTTGCCCGCAAGGGCATCCTTGATTTTATCGAGCTGGCGCGGGCCATGCCCCAGGTGACCTTTTTCTGGTTCGGTTACACCGACCCGGCGCTGACGCCCGCACCCATCCGCAGAGCCATTGCCAAAGCGCCGGGCAACCTGCACTTTCCGGGCTTTGTCAGCCAAAGCCAGCTGCGGGACGCCTACTGCGGCGCCGACGCCTTTGTCTTTTGCAGCCATGAGGAGACCGAGGGCATTGTGGTGCTGGAGGCGTTGGCCTGCGGCGTGCCGGTGGTGGTACGGGACATCCCGGTATATCGGGACTGGCTGACCGATGGACAGCAGGTACTCAAACGGCGGGATACGGCGGGCTTCCGGTCCGCGGTGGGGGACATTCTGGGCGGCGCCTGGCCGGAACTGGGCCGCCGTGGCCGCGCCGCTGCCGAAGAGCGCAGCCTTGCCGCCGCCGGGCAGCAGCTTTGCGGGCTGTACCGGCAGTATGCCCGCCGCAGCGCCGGGTAAAAGCTGCCCGCTGTCATACCCGGCGGAACCACCGCATACCCTTGGGATGAACACGGCGGCAGGCCCGGTCAGCCGGGCTGGCTGTGCCGCCAAAACATTTGGGGCACCCGGGTTCAACGGGCAGCTCCGCCAAGCCAAGGGGGCGGCACTATGTTTCTGTTTACCATGACAAAGCCCGGCCTGCGCCAGGCCGGCGCGCTGGCACTGTGCGGGGTCTGCCTGGCCGGGGCCATCACGGCGGCAGTGCACTTTACGGGCGAGCCCGTGCCGGCCGGCGCCCAGGCCCAGCCCGACATCGAGACCACCCAAGACATCGCCGAGTTTTTTACCGGCCACGGGTTCGAGGTGGACCTGGCCACCGCCGCGGTGGATAAGGTCAAAATCCCAAAAAAGTGGGATGACAGTTTTTCCGCTTTTGACCAGGTGGTGGGGGAAAGCGGCATGAGCCTGGCCGATTACAAAGGCAAGACGGTGGAAAAGTGGACGGTGCTGTGCCCTGCCCTGTCCAACGGCGAACAGGATACCTACTGTGTGCTGCTGGTGAACAAGGGCCAGGCGGTTGGCGCCTACCTGCTGGAAAAACCTTCCGGTGAGGTGAGCGGCCTGATCTCCGCTGCCCAGACCATGGCTGAGGCCCAGGCCGCCGCTGAGGAAGCCGCTGCCGGGGCCGACTCTCCCGCCGAAGAGACCGCCGGCACAGAGGCCGGAGACAGTGCCGAGGTGTCCGCCGATGCGGGCACCGAGGCTGCCGGCGACACCGAAGTCTCGCTGGACCTGGGCGAGGCGGGCATCTGGCCGGTGGACTGAGGCTGCCGCCCCGTCAATTTTCGGCCGGCGGAGGAGGCTGCGGGCCTCGCCGCCTTGCCGGTGGATTCCATACAAACCGCCGCCCCGCGGCCCTGCTGTAATGGCAGGCCGCGGGGCGGCGGTTTGTATGGGCAATATGATTTCGCATGACCGATTACAACGCGGCGATGGCACGGGCGGTTCCGGCGGGGGTCAGACAGGTGGTATCCAGTTTGCAGGTGTTCAGCGCCGCATACAGCGGCAGACGGGCCAGGCTGCGCGCCAGCACATCCGGCTGGCGCAGGCCGCGGTCAATGTCCCCCATCAGCCGGGCGCGCAGGGCTTCCGGCGTGCAGGTCAGCGAGACACAGACCACCCGGCAGTCTGCCGTGTCCAACCTGGCCAACAGCGCGTCCAGAATATCTTGCCGGTGCATCACCCAGCCGAACACCACATTCCGGTAGGCGCTGCAGTGCAAAAAATTGTTCAACAGGTGGCAGATATTATCCTGCACCATGGCCTGCGTCTCCGGCGTGACCACAAAGGGGTCAGCGTCCCAACACCAGTCGCCGTCCAGAAAAACACAGTCCGGCAGCAGTCGCTTGAGCTGCTGGCAGGCGGCCGTCTTGCCAACGCCCATAGCACCGCCAATCAAATACAGCGTTTTCATGCCGCGTTTTCCTCCACTGTACCGTGCTCCGGCGGGGCGGCATCCAACCGGGGCCAAACCGCCGCAGGCAGGCAGTAAACCACTCCGCACAGCAAAAGTGCCGTGGGGTTGGTGGTCAAATGGAAGGGCTGGCATTCCATGTAAGCGTAGACCAGCATCACCGCCAGGCAAAGGAACTCTGGGTAACGGCGGGTTTTGGCCAGCCCCCAAAGCGCCGCTGCCAGCAGCACCAGCAGGATGGCCAGCACCACCGGCCCAAACTGATATAAAGTGAAAGCAAAGGAATTGTCCAACGGCGGCCAGGGGTCCAGCACCTGCCCGGCGATCTTGATATCCAACAGCCAGTAGGCGCTCCAGGTCAGGGAAAGGCGATTGGTCAGCGCATTGTCGATGGCGGCGATCCAGGCGGGACCAAAGTCATTGTTCCAGGGGCCGGTCTTGACCAAAAACAGCGGCAGAATAAAGCTGACTGCTGCCAGCAGGGCCACAAAGGCCACGCCCAGCCCCGGCACAGCCCGCCCGGCCAGCAGCTTGGGGCACAGCTTGTGCACCGTAAGCGCCGCCGCCAAAAGCAGCGTGCACAGCGCCGCACTGCGGGAAGCCGGCCCCGCCCACAAAAACACACCGGACGCCGCGATCAGGGCGATGTCCCGCCAGCGCATCCGGCCTGCCCGCAGCATGGCATAGGCCATCGTCAGGCCAAATACCAGCCCGCCGAAGGTATTAGGGTGCCCGTAGCCGAAGGTTCCGCGCACCTTCCCCACCCGGTCGCTGCCGGAACCGGCAGGGATCAGACCGGCAAAGTGCAGCGACACGGTGAGCAGTACCCCCGCCAGCCCGGCGCCAAAGTAGGCGCGCAGCGGTTTGCGCAGCGCCGTGCCCTTGGCTGCCAGCACTGCCAGGATGATGCCGATCCACCAGACGTTCTGGCTGTTGAAGTAGGTCCACCGCCCGATGAAGTACAGGCAGCCCGCCACCCCCAGCGACCGCCAGGTATAGCGGGTGCCCAGCAGGATCTTGACCCCGAAACAGAGGAAGGCGATCCAGTCCAGCACCGGGGACAGTGCCCCCTGCACCCAGTCCCACTGCACCCGGGCCATACTGTTGCAGAAACAGACGGTAAACTCGTAGGCGGCCAGGCCCACGGCAAACAGCCAAGCGCCGGCCTTCTCCCGCCAGAGGGCACCCCAGCCGCCGAACAAAAAATGTTCCCGCTGCCACCGGTCCAAAAAGGCGGCACGGATGCGGCCAAAGCCCCTGCCCGGGGCGGCGGCCACCGCCGTTACAGCGTCAAAGGCTGCGGCGGCAAACAGCGCCAGCAGCAGATAATTGGCAAATTCAAACAAAAGTACTCTCCTGTTTTTGTGCGGTAAAACGGGCGGGCGGTGCCGCCGCGCCGGGATACAGGCCTATTATACGGCAAGGCTGTGCGCGGTGCAAGTGCGGGGCCTGCCGCGCGGTTTGACAAGCCTTGACCCGGATGCTATGCTGTAAGAAGGACCACAGAGGGAGGAATTGCAATTGATGACGGCTGAGCGCTACTCCGCCATGCTGAGCCGCCTGCGTGCCCACCCCGGGCTCTGCCGGGCGATCCATCTGGCCGCACAGGCTTCGGTGATGCTGGTGTACCTGATCTTTGCCGGCACGCTGGGCTGGTTGGCCTGGCAGCGGGACACCCGCCTGCTGCGGGCCGTACTGGTACCGGCGGCGGTGTTTGTGTTGGGCACAATACTGCGGGCGGCCATCAATCGTCCCCGCCCCTACGAGGCCTTCGGCCAGCCGCCGCTGTTTCCCAGGGACACAAAGGGGAAAAGTATGCCCAGCCGCCACTGCTTCTCAGCGGCGGGCATCGCAGTGACGGCATTTTTCATCTGGCCGCCGCTGGGCATCCTGGCGGGCATACTGGCGCTGGTCATCGCCGTGACCCGCATTTTGAGCGGCGTCCACTACCCCAGCGATGTGCTGGCCGGGCTTGCCTTTGGCAGCGCGGCAGCCTGGGCGGGGCTGTACCTGATCTGAGTGCGCGGCGCGCCCATAAGCGTGCATAGATATGGTTTTTCGCAGGGCGGCGCCTGGCGCCGCCCCGCATCGGCAGTTGCCAGAAGGAGGCTTTTGCATGGAACAGGAAGCATTGCTTGAAATTTCCCGCCAGGCACGCCAGGCGGTGGAAGAACTTTTGAACGTGGCCAACCTGAAACCCGGCGACATCTTTGTCATCGGCTGTTCCAGCAGCGAGATCGTGGGCGGTCACATCGGCAAGGACAGCAGCATGGAGGCTGCCAGGGCTGTGCTGGACGGCGTGCTGCCCACCCTGAAAGCCCGGGGCATCTATCTGGCCGCCCAGTGCTGCGAGCATCTGAACCGTGCCATCGTGCTGGAGCGGGCCGCCGCCGAAAAGTATGGCTATGAGGAAGTCAACGCCGTGCCACAGCCCCATGCGGGCGGCAGCTGGGCCACCAACTGCTGGCAGGCCTTCACAGACCCGGTACTGGTGGAGGAGATCCGTGCCGGGGCAGGCATTGACATCGGCGGCACACTGATCGGCATGCATCTGCGCCGGGTGGCGGTGCCGGTGCGGCTGAGCTTTGATCATATCGGCAAAGCGCACTTTCTGTGTGCCCGCTGCCGTCCCAAGTATATCGGCGGCGAGCGCGCCGTTTACCAGACCATGTGATACCGGGCGGCCCGCCCGTGGAAATGAGGGGATAACGATGGCAACCAAAGAACAGATGGCCGAGGCCGTGGCCCGCATCCGTGCCAACATGGCGGATGCCGCCCGCGCCGCCGGCCGCGACCCGGCCGACATTTTGCTGTGCGCTGCCTGCAAGACCCGCACGGTGGAGGAAGTGCGGGAGAGTGCCGCGCTGGACATTGACCTGTTTGGTGAAAACCATGTGCAGGAGCTGGTGGAAAAGACCGACGCCGGGGCTTACCTGGGCAAGCCTGGGCATTTTATCGGCCACTTGCAGACCAACAAGGTGAATAAGGTGGTGGGCCGCGCCGCCATGATCGAGAGCGTGGACAGCCTCCACCTTCTGGACAAGGTGGAAGCTGCCGCCGCCCGGCTGGGCATCGTTCAGGACATTCTGATCGAGATCAACATCGGCGCCGAGGCAAGCAAAAGCGGCGTTTCGCCCGAGGGCTTGTGGGCGCTGGCCGATGCCGCCGAGGCAGCCGGGCACCTGCGGCTGCGGGGGCTGATGGCTATCCCGCCCGCCGATGCCTCCCCCGATGAGACCCGGGCCTTCTTTGCCCGGATGCGCCGGCTGCTGACCGAGCTGCAGGACCGCCGCTACGCCACCGCCCGGCCGGACACCCTGTCCATGGGCATGAGCGGCGACTACGAGTCCGCCATCCGGGAAGGCGCCACCATCGTACGCATCGGCACCGCCATCTACGGCGCGCGGGATTACAGCAAAAAGCCATAACCCCGTGCCGCACATTTGATATCTGCTTGATACAGCCAACGCCCCGCCGGGCTTGTCCATCCGGCGGGGCGTTCTTTATTCAATCCTGATGCCCGTCCCGTCCAGCAGGCGCACCACATCGGGGAAGGAAAACCGTGCCCCTTTCAGTGTGTTGTCCGCCGGCGAGATGACATACCCCTGGGCGTCCCGGAAATCGGCTTTGTCCAGCGCACAGCGGGTAAACTGGCTTTCCCCCAGGCGGACACCGTTAAAGTCTGCACCGGCCAGTTTGCAGCTGTCAAACCGGCAGTCCCGGAACTCACAGCTGGAAAAATCGTACCCTGCCAGTGCCATGCCGGAAAAATCATTGTACTGGAACATACAGTTTTTGGTCTCCGCCAGCGGCCGGGCCAGGGCGCTTTTGCCCTGCAGGCCGCCCCAGGCAATGCCCCGGAAGGCGCAGCCCGCAAAGCAACCCTCCCGCATCTGGGTAAAGCTGAACACCACATTCGACCACTGGCAGCCCACAAAGCGGCAGCCCGCGAAGGTACAGTTTTCCACCCGCAGTTCCTGCCAGCGGCAGCGGGTGAAGGTACATTCGAAAAACTCCTGTCCCTGCAGGCTGCCGGTGAGGTTTTGCCCGTCAAAGGCTTCGTTTGTGTGGCGCATGGGGCTGCCCTCCCAATCAGCTGTCCGGCCGGTTATCCGCGGCCACGTTCTGCTTGCCCGCCGTCAGGCTCGTTAAATTCACCGGCGTGGCTGGCAAAAAAACGGCGGTAGAGCTGCACGTTCTCCAGCTCCGTCCAGCGGCGCGGCCGGGGCGGGTCGGCATCCAAATCGTAAACTTTGGCCCCTTTCAGCGCCAGCAGGAAAGGAGAATGGGTAGCGATAACCAGCTGGCAGCCGAAAAACCGGGTCGCATCCTGCAAAAAATCCGCCAGCTCCAGCACGCGAGCGGGGGCCAGGCTATTCTCCGGCTCGTCCAACAGGTAGAGGGCGTTCTCGGTGATCTTTTGGGTAAAATAGAGCATGGCGCTCTCGCCGTTGGAGCGGGTGCGCACATTGCCCATCAGCTGGCCGCGGGTATAGCGGGATTTCGACTTGCTGCGGGCGGCGTTTGCCCGCTTGAGCTGTTCGTAGTCCTCCAGCGAGTGGAGCTGAAAATGGGCGTAGCGGGCGTCGGTATACTCGGCAAAGACTTCCTCCCGCCGGCGGTCGATCCCGTCGTTCAGCGCCCGCAGGTCCAGCATCCAGGAAAACACATCGTCACTGGTGATGATGCGGCTGCCCGGCGGGGGTTCGCCCCCGTCGGCGCTGCACAGCCGCAGATAGTCCGGCAGGAAGCTGGTGCGGTTGAAGGCCGCATCCCGGGCCAGGCCCAGCTTTTCAGCCATGACATTCAGCGCGGTGGTCTTTCCGCAGCCATTGCCGCCGTACAGGATGGTGACCGGCTCAAATTCCAGCTCGGAGATTCCCCGGCCGGCCAGCACCCGGAAGGGATAATAGCTGTCATAGCAGGTCATGCGCTGCCGGGCAAAAAAGCGCCATTCCGCCTCCCTGTCCGGGAACCGAAAGCGGGTCAAATACAAAGCCATTGGGGGCCTCCGGCGGCTGCACGACGCGCCGCATTATTTTTGATACCTGGCCGAGGGCAGATACCACTGGAAAATCACCGCATCGTTTGTCTCTTCCAGTCGGGCGGTGTCATCGGTGGGCAGGGCGGTCCAGTAGAGCATCATGGCGCCCAGCCGCCTGGCCAGTCTGACGGCGCTGTTGCGGGGGGCCGGGCACCAGGCGATAAAATCCGGCCTGCCCAAAAAGTTGCCCGCCAGGTGGCTCATCACAAAGGCAGGGACCAGGCCGGCACCTTCCCGGCGGAAGCTGCTGGTGGAATCCGCCAGCTGGCCACGCAGCACATGCGGCGCAAATTTGCGGATGCGCCGCACCACCCGGGGGTCAAAGCTCTCGATGCAGTAGCACCCCGCATACCCCTGCAGCTGATCCAGCACCGCCCGGCACAGTGCGTCCAGATAAGCGCCACTGTAAGATGCCCGGCTTTTGATCTCGACAATCAGCGGCACGCGCCCTTCCACCAGATCCAGCGCCTGAGAAAACAGGGGTGGATGATGGGCAGTGCCTGCCAGCCGCAGGCCGGAAACCTGCTGCCAGGTAAAGTCCCGCACCCAGCCGTGGACGCCGGTCATACGGTCCAGTGTATCGTCATGAAAGACCACCAGCTGCCGGTCGCTGGTGAACTGCACATCCAGCTCGATGCCGTAGCCCGCATTGACCGCCGCCGCAAAGGCGGGCAGGCTGTTTTCCGGCGTGGACTGATCCCGGGCAAACAAGCCCCGGTGGGCATAGTTCCACCCCGCAAAGGGCGGCCGCAATGCCCTGCGCCCCCGAGATGGGCAGACCAGAAACAGCGTGCCAGCGCAGACCAGCGCTGCACAGGCCAGCAACACAATACAGCAGACAAGCATTTCCGGTTTCCTTTCTCCCTGCGCGCTGCGGGGGCAGGCGGCATCCGCCGCCGGGTTATTTTCTCTTGTTTTGTTGTTTTCTCTGTTTTTTATTATTGTACCGCGAACGGCGGGCGATGGCAACCGTTCCGGCGATGGGGGCGGGCATTGCAGACAAATTTGTAAAAAACTTTCAGAAACATTTCACAATTCAGCCATACCTGGCGGATAATATGGTATTATACAAAATAAGGGATAGAAGGCGCCCGGCGGTATGGCTGTCCGGGGGCAATTGTGCGGCGGGCCATTTTCCGCCCGCCAAGGAGGGGTTATTATGGCAAAGATCCTGATCGTTGATGACGAGCCGCGCATCCGGGACTTGATCCGGGAGCATCTGCAGCACGCCGGCTTTACCTGCCTGGAGGCAGGCGACGGCACCGCGGCGCTGTCCACCCTGTCCGGCGAGAGCGTGGATCTGGTGATCCTGGATATTATGATGCCCTTTATGGACGGCATGACCTGCCTGCGGGAGATGCGTACCCGCCGCATAATGACGCCGGTGATCATGCTGACCGCCCGCAGCGAGGAATACGACAAGCTGGCCGGTCTGGAGGGCGGCGCCGATGACTACGTGGTCAAGCCCTTCTCTCCGCGGGAGCTGGTGGCCCGGGTGAAGGCGGTGCTCTCCCGCACCATGCCCAAGGGCGAGGGAACCGGCAGCGTCTACCGTTTTGGCGACCTGACCATTGACACCGCCAGCCACACCGTCAAGGTGGATGGGCAGGAGTGCTCGCTGACACCCAAGGAGTTTGACCTGCTGGTCTTTCTGGTCAGCAACAAAGGCATTGCCCTCTCCCGGGAGAAGATCCTGCAGAAGGTGTGGAACTACGATTATTACGGTGAGGACCGCACCGTGGACACGCACATCAAGATGCTGCGCAGCCACCTGGGGAAATGCCGCAGCTACATTGTGACAGTGTGGGGCATCGGGTACAAGTTTGACCCCGATGTTACCCTGTGACCCTGCCGGGAGGCCTGACCTGATTTGAAGCGGAACCATTTGCCCGCTGCCGGCAAAAAACACCCCCACAGCATCCAGCTGGGGGTGCAGGGGCAGCTGATCCTGTTTATGGGCGGCGTGACGCTGGTGGCGCTGCTGAGCGTGTGGGTGCTGATCACCTTTATCCTGCAGCCCCAGTACAATCGTACCATGCGCGCCAGCATGGAGAGCAAGCTGGCCGCCGTGATTACCCGCATCGACGCCAGCGATGCGCCGCTGGTCCAGTACAGCCTGTGGGGCACCACCCCCAACAGCCAGTTCTGGCAGGACTTTTACGCCGACATTGAAAACGGCACCCTGGATGTGGACAACTGCTGTGTGGACATCAGCGACCGCACCTGCCGCAGCATCCAGTATATCGAGAATCTTTACCCCTGTATCCTGCACGAGAGCATGGGCTCCCTGGGCGGTCTGTCAATGACCACCGCCAATACCCCGCTGTCCATCCAGCTGCGCCAGCAGCTGTTTGACAGCGGCAACCTCTACAAGATCATCGATTCCGGCGGCAGCCGGCAGATGGTGGTGGGCGGCCTTTCAGCCAACGGCGATTATGCGGTGATCATTTCCACCAGCTTGGCCCAAATCGAGACGGCGGCACTGGTGCTTTCCAAGATGCTGCCGCCCATCGCGCTGGCCACCCTGGTGGCGGTGGTACTGTTCGCCGTGGTGTTCAGCCGCTGGTTCACCCAGCCGGTACGCAAGCTCAGCGCCGGCGCCCGGGAGATGGCCGAAGGCAACTATGACATTCACGTGGACGTGCGCCGCCGGGATGAGCTGGGCCTGCTGGCACAGGAGTTCAACCACATGGCCGATGAGGTCAAGCGATCGGCGCAGCTGGAGCGGGACATCTTAGCCAACGTCAGCCATGACCTGCGCACCCCGCTGACCCTCATCAAGGGCTACGCCGAGACGGTGCGGGACATCACCGGCGACAATGCCGACCGCCGCACCGAGCAGTGCAACATCATTGTGGATGAGACCGACCGTCTGTCCAACCTGGTCAACAGTGTTATGGAGCTGAGCAAGGTTTCCAGCGGTGCCGAAAAGCCCAACCTGGTCACCTTTGACATGAGCCAGCTCTGCTTTGAGGTGGCCGGCCGCTACGACGCCGTCTGTGATCAGAACGGCTGGACGCTGAAGCTGGAGGCTGACCAGGAGTGCATTGTCCAGGCCGACCCGGATATGATGGAGCGGGTGCTGCACAACCTGCTGGGCAATGCCACCCACCACATAGGGCAGGACGGCATTTTTGTGCTGCGCTGCCTGCCGATGCAGGCCGGCGGCTGCCGGGTGGAAGTGGAGGACCACGGCCCCGGCATCCTGCCCGAGGACCTGCCCCACGTGTTTGATCGATACTACCGTGCCCGCAGCGATCAGGGCAAGGCGGGTTCCGGCCTGGGGCTGTCCATCACCAAGGCGATCCTGCAGCAGCACGGGTTTGCCTTCGGCGTCAACAGCACGCCGGGCCACGGTGCAACCTTCTGGTTTGAGATGAAGGACACCCGCACACAGCCAAAGGAGTAAACACAATCCAGGTGCCTGCCCAGGGGCGCGATCGGTGAGCAATGTTCTGCGAAACCGCGCCCGGGGCAGGCACTTTTACATTTCTGATACAACTTTGATGCACAACTGCGGCTTTCCGGATACAATCCGCTGGTATGATACCATCAACAGCCCGGGGGAGCTTCCCCAGGGCAGGAAAGGTGGTAATCGGGAATGCGGCAATCTCACAGGAACGTACGCCGCCATGGCGGTACGGCGGTGCTTTGGGGAATCAGCTTTTTGCTGGTCGCCTTTGCGCTGCTTTTGATGACCAGCTGCGACAATGCCAAGGCGGTGGCCGCCATGGCGGATTTTTTGCAACCGAAGGCCTGCCCTGCCACCCCCGCCGGGGGTAAGACTTTGCTCCCTGAGGAACCCGCCGCGGACGCCCTGCCCGGTCAGGCAGCCCCCGTCCCCGAGGTGGAACTGCAGCTGCAAAACCCGGAGCTGCCCAACGGCTGCGAGGTGACCAGCCTGGCGATGGTGCTTTCCGCCCAGGGCTACCCGGCCGACAAGGTGGCACTGGCCGAGACCAGCCTGCCCCGGGAAGAGTTCTGGTACGACGACACCGGTATGCGCCATGGTCCCGACCCGGATACCGCCTACGCCGGTGACCCGGCCAGCCAGACCGGCGGCTGGTACTGCC
Source organism: uncultured Gemmiger sp. (assembly GCA_944388145.1). GTDB lineage: Bacteria > Bacillota > Clostridia > Oscillospirales > Ruminococcaceae > Gemmiger. Next base: position 83,337 of record CALXHQ010000003.1, read on the forward strand.
TGGAAGGGCCCATTGTGGAAGCTGCCAATGACTGGATTGCAGCAAACGGCGGCGGTGCTTCGGCCTATGTGCTCACCGGTATGACCCGGGACACGCTGGATGCGCTGGCTCAGGCGGGCACGCCGCTGGTGGTCTGGGTCACCCGGGAATACGCGCCGGTGGAATACGCCGACTACTTTGCCTGGCAGCTGCCGGACGGCAGCAATTACACCCCCTACAACAACCTGCACTGCGTGGTTCTGGCCGGGGAGCAGGACGGCATGTACCGCATTGCCGACCCGCTGAACGGCTGGCAGCAGGTGGACCCCGAAACCTTCTGGCAGAGCTTTTCCGCCATGGGCTGCCGCGCTGTGGCCATCAATCCGGACTGACAACACAAAACCGCTGCCCCTTCAACCGGGGCAGCGGTTTTTGTATTGTCAGCAGAAAGCGGTGCTTACGCCTCCACCACGCGGACAGTGGCCATCACCACAGGGGTGCGGGGGCAGTCGTTCCAGTCGGTGGGGGTGTTGGCAATCTCATCCACCACATCCATGCCGGCGACCACATGGCCAAAAGCCGCATAGTCACCGTCCAGATGGGGCGCGTCGGCATGCATGATAAAGAACTGGCTGCCGGCAGAGTTGGGGTCCATGGCGCGGGCCATGCTGATGACGCCCCGGGTGTGTTTGATGGGATTGGGCACACCATTGCGGGCAAATTCGCCCTTGATGCTCCAGCCGGGACCGCCGGTACCATTGCCCACCGGGTCACCGCCCTGGATCATAAAGCCGGGAATGATGCGGTGGAAGGTCAGGCCGTCGTAAAAGCCCTGGTTCACCAGCTTGAGAAAATTTTCGCAGGTGATGGGGGCTGCGGTGGGGTCCAGTTCAATGTCGATGGTTTTGCCGTTTTGCATGGTGATACGTACCATACCATTTCTCTCCTTTGGTGTTTTTTGTGGGATCGGCGCCGCCGCGGCGGCATCCGTCGGATCAGTTGGCTGCAGAGGCCGGCGGCTCGGGGGCCGGCGGGGTCTCAGGGGTGTGCAGCGGATCACTCTGGGCGGTGGGACGCCCCTCGGTGTAGCTCATACTGCCCAGCAGCGTAAAAAAGCGGGAGGCGGGCATTTTGCCGGTCCAGTATTCCAGCGCGCCCAATATGTACAGGGCGCTGCGCTTTTCCGCCTGGCGCAGCAGCGTGAAGGCGCCGCCCTGGCATTGTTCCCCGGTGAAAGGGTTCTGCCAGGTTTCGGGCAGGTTGCCGGTCAGCTGCCGCGGGCTGACATGCCCGGTGATAAACCCGCGTCCGCCAAACAGCGGTTCCACCAGCCAGAACAATGCCCGCCGGATTCCCCACCGGGAGGGAAACAACCCACGCACCCGGTACAGGTGATAGAAGGCATCGGCCAGATGTTCCACCGTCACATCCATGCCGTATACCTCCAACAGGCAGGTGTGCAGCAGCGCCGTTACCTCAGCCAGATCAGGGCCGGGCATCATGGGGCTGGTATCTCCGGCGGGTACCAGCGCCGAACCGGTATCCTCGGCGTGGAGGGTGGAGTCCAGCGCGATCTCAAAATAGCCGTGCCCGCCTGCCCCGGCGTAGGGCATGCCGGGCTGGCAGACCGCCGCCACATAGGGGTGCAGCACCGTGTCTGCTGCATAGTGGCTCAAAAAACCCAGCGCATAATCGATCTGCGCCCGGGTCTTGACATGGCTGAGCAGGCTCTTCAAAAAGGCGCCGGTGTTCTCCTCATGCATACGGTTGCCAAGCTCCGGCAGGTTTACGCTGCGCTTGCGGGCGGGTTTCCACACCTCAAAGCAGAACAGCGCGTCCGGGCCGTTGGCGCCTGCGGCAAAGGCTTCCGGGCAGTGGATTGTATAGTGCGCCGCCTTTGCCGCGCGGCGGGCGGTGCGCAGATGGGTATATCCTTCCGGCATGGTCATCATCCTTCTGGGGCGGCAGTTGCCCGCCCTGCCCCACTATTGTACACGAAACCGCGCCGGGATGCAATGCGCAGCGCATCCCGGCGCGGTCACAGTTTGAGCGGGAAATCACCTGCCCCGCAGGATCACATCTTCTGACCGCTCTCCTTCAGCTTTTTGGGCAGCACAAAGAAGTAAAGCGCGCCGCCCACGCCCACAATCAGCAGGATGGACAGGATGCCGTAGGGGCCGGAGGCCGCGTTGATGGCGTCCACCTGCTCCGGGGTGGCGGTGGCGGCGGTCAGGCCCTGCTCCGCCAGCAGCCGGTTGGCCACCAGCGAGCTGACCACACCCACCAGCGCTGGGCCAATGATCGAGCTGAACTTACCGAAGATGTCAAAAAAGCCGAAGAACTCGCCGCTGCGCTCCTTGTCGGGGATCAGTTTGCCGTACATACTGCGGGACAACGCCTGGATACCACCCTGGCTGGTGGCACACAGCACCGCCAGCATCCAGAACTGCCACAGGCTGTTCATGAAATAGCCGAACACGCAGATGAACATATAGACGCAGATGCCCACGCCCACCATGGTGCGGGCACCGAATTTGGCGCTGAGCTTCATGTACAACAGGCAGAAGGGCAGGCCCAGCACCTGCACCAGCAGCAAAGCCAGCAGCATGCCGGTCTGGTTCAGGCCCAGGTTGGTGCCGTAGGTGGTGGCCATGCTGATGACGGTGTGCACGCCGTCAATGTAGAAGAAGTAAGCGATGATGTAGACCAGCATCGGCTTGTTGCGGCCGATCTCCTTCATGGTGGAGACAACGCCCCGGATGTTCCGGCCAATGTCCCCCTTCTCGTAGGGTTTGCCGCCCTTCTGCTTGCAGTTTTTCAGCAGCGGCAGGCTGAACACCAGCCACCACACCGCCGTGAAGGCGAAGATGAAGGCCAGGCAGACCAGCATATCGATGTTCAGCAGGTTCATGACCAGAAAGACCACCAGCGGGATGGTGGAACCGCCGATGTAGCCCAGGCCGTAGCCCAGCGTGGAGACCCGGTCCATCCGATCCTCGGTGGTAATGTCAGTCAAAAAGGCATCGTAGTAGATGCAGGAGGCGTCAAATCCGATGGTACTGATGATGTACAGCACCAGGATGAACATGGCCACCCGGCCCGCCGCCGCGGTGGAGGAGGTGAAATCCATCATGGGCGCAAAGGCCAGCCCCGCCACCGAAAGCACGCCCATGCCAAGAAATACCCCGAACAGCTTTTTGCGCATGCCGCGGATGTCGCCAAACACCCCCAGGAAAGGGGCGGCCAGCGCCACGATGGCCATGGCAATGCTGGTGGCATACCCCCAGGTGCTCATGCTGGAGACACTGTCGGCGGTGCACTCGGCCACCGAGTCAAAAAAAATGGGCAGGATGGTCACAATGATGACCGAGTGGGCGCTGTTGGCCCAGTCGTACATCATCCAGCTGACCTCCTGTTTGGTGTATCCCTTCAGAATCGACATGAAGATTCCTCCTGTTCGATTTTTCTGCGCCGAAGATTGCACAGATTTACTTGTATTGTAGCACGCGCCCCTTTCAAAAACAATGGCGGCGGTGGCCAAAACCCGCGCCGCCGTGCAAAATCGCGGTAAAATCCCGGTGAACCCGGCGCGCTCCGTACCGCACAAAAAAGCCCCCCGGGCAGGAAACCGGAGGGTGTCAGATAAAAAAGCAACCGCCGGACGGCTCAGGCCTTGGGGCCGATGCCCAGCTCAGCGGCAAAGGGCTTCATCCCCTCAATGCACAGGGCAATCACGTCGGCCAGATCCATGCCCAGTCGGTCGCAGCCATCCTGGATGACGGCGCGGTCGATCTTGGCGGCAAAGCGCTTGTCCTTGAACTTTTTGCGCACGCTGGAAGCTTTCAGCTCGGCAATGCCGGCGGGGTGCACCCGGGCGGCGGCTGCAATCAGGCCGGACAGCTCGTCCACCTTGTACAGGCTTTTCTCCAGGTCGGTCTGCGGCTCCACATCGGTGCACAGGCCGTAGCCGTGGGCCAGGATGGCGCGGATGCTCTCCTCGTCCACACCCGCTTGTCGCAGCGGCTGCTCGGTGTGCTTCAAGTGCTCCTCGGGGAATTGCTCAAAGTCGTAGTCATGCAGGTACCCCACCGCCTGCCAATAGGCTTCGTCGGCACCAAAGTGCTTTGCCATCGCGCCCATGCAGGCGGACACGCCCAGTGCGTGCTCAAACAGATGCCCTTCGGTGGTGGTTTGGGCCAACAGTTCTTTGGCCCGGTCCAGGGTCAGTTTTTCACTCATAGCAGAATTTCACCCTTTCCGGAACGATCAGATGCGACGGGCCTTTTGGTACTGTTCACAGGCGCGCAGCACCAGCATCAGAAGGACCACGTCCACCGGGAACTTGACGGCGTTTTTTACGATGCGGATGCTGCTCAGCACCACGAAGGCCTGTCCGTACATGATGTGCAGCCACAGCGGCGTGAGAAAAAAGTTGAACAGCACCGTGACGGTCAGCTTGCAGCAGATGATCCGCCACAGCCGCACCGGGCGGCGGTAATACCACAGCCCATAGACGATGCCCAACAGCAGCGCACTGAGGGTAAAGCCGGGAAAATAAGGGCCGTTGGGGCGCAGCAGATAACCCAGCAGGTCGGTGGCAACGCCGGACAAGGCGGCCACCCAGGGCCCGCACAGATACCCGGCCGCCGCCGAGGCCAGAAAATCAAAGCTGATCTCCAGATAGGCGGACACCGGGATGCTGAACTGGTTCAGCGCCAGGTTGATGGCGCTGAGCACGGCGGCCAGCGCCAGGGTGCGGGGATTGTGCAGTTCCGCCGCCGCGCGGGTCAGGCGGGCGGCATCGGGTACCAGGGGTCGGGTCATGGTCAGGTTCCTCCTTTGTGCGCATCGCCGCACAAGGGAGAAAACGCCGCCAAACGGGCACAGAACGCCCGTGACCGCCTCTGCACTCCGTCATGCAGCAGTGGGATGCGGGATCTGCACCGCGGGCACCATTGTCCGTTCGGCCACTTCGTCCTGCCACAACTCCCCGTTGGTCAGGCACTTTGGCAGTATTGCACTGCCGTACGCGCAGATCCCTACTCTGCGTTTGCCGGGATTGCCCCGGAACAGCGGTCCAGCCGCTGTATGGGTCTATTATATCGCGCCGGGGCCGTTTTGCAAGGGGGCGGACGCAAAAACCGCCCTGCACCGAACGTGCAGGGCGGCATTGCCTGTCCTTTTGTTGGAGCAGCCGGGGATCAGGTCACCCGCTGCTGATCGGCCACCAGGCCGCTTTCCTCGTTGTCATCCACGGTCACACGGACCATCAGGGTGCCGCGGGCAGAGTTGCCGTCGCGGTCCATGACCGTGATGTTGATCAGGAAGTTGTCAATGCCCAGCACCGCCGCCTCGGCGTCGATGTGGACAGTATAGGTGTCGTCGGGGCCCTTGTCGCCCAGCATGCTGCGGGCGAACTGCTCGCCGTCCGCCCAGGCGGAGAAGGTGACCATGGTCACCTCGTCATCCGGGTCGGTGGCGTTGACCTCCACGTCAAAGCCGGTGTCCGTCAGGTTGATGGAGTTGGGGTTGGACAGGGTGGGCACCGTGCCGGAATACTCGGCCAGCGTGGTGCTGCCACTGGAGACCATCATGGTCCTGCGCAGGTTCAGCCGCCCGCCGAAGTCATCATCGGCCGTGAGCAGGAAGGTATACTGCCCGGCGGGCAGATCCTGAAAATGCACCTGGTCTGCCAGCTCTGCCAGATCAAAGGTGGGCTGCTGGGGCTCGGCAGTGGCGGTCTGCACCACACTGCCGCTCTCGGTCAGGACAGTCAGGTTGACGCGGGTGATGTTGCCGGGCGAGGTGATGGTACCGGAAGGCACAAAGGCTTCCCCGGTTTTGAGATGGCTGGGATAAACCGCCGCGGTGGCGGTCAGGGCCGGCCCCAGGCCGCTGGAACGGTTGCCGTCACTGGCAACAAACCAGTAGGAATCGGCGTTGGCGATCAGGATGGTCGCCTGGTCCGCCGGGATACGGCCGCCGGGGGCTGCCGGAGAGGGGTCCGCACAGTAGAACTGGCCGCCGGTGTAATCGGTTACAAGAACGGCGTGGGGTTTGGCGCGGTCATAGACCACAATGCCCTCGGGGTGTTCCCGAAGCAATTCCCGCACCTGGTCCTCAACGTCACGGCTCTTATCGAACCAGGCGTGCTGGACCTCGATGCTCAGCATGGAAAAGTCGTGGGAAAGGCCGACATAGCTCCAGGCCACGCGGCGCAGGCTGGTTTCATTGATGTCGTCCCAATTGTCCAGGCCGTCCAGATAGGCGCGGCGGCGCATCATCATGGCAGCCGACGCCAGTGTGCAGGTATCGCCGCGCAGCTGTTTGGCATAAAACACATCCATATCGCGGATGTCCTCGGCGAAAGTGGCCGGCACGGCAGCCAGCAGCAGGCAGAGCGCCAGCAAAAACGCCAGAAGGCGCTTGTGCAGCGCGAGCGGTTTTGTGTGCATGGGCAGGGTGACTTCCTTTCGTGAGAAAGCAGGCGGCAAACGCCACCCGCGGTTTTGCCTATTAGTTTACAACTTTATGACAGGATTGTCAATTCGACAAAGTGACGGTTTGCCGCCGCCTTTTTTCCCAACTTCCAGCCGATGCGCCAAAATTTCTCTTTATTTCGTGTAATTTTATCTGCATTGAATTCTCGTTATTTTGTCGCTGCGGGCTGCCGCAAGGGCGGCAGCCCGCAGGGCAAAGCCTGTGCAGCTTGTCCGCGCGGCGCCCCGCAAAAAGAGCCGGACACCGGCGCGGGCCATTGCGAACCAGGGCTTCCGCAGAAATGTGCGGCCCTGTTTCTCGATGGAAACGCGCAGAAGGCTGTGTCCGGCTCTTGCGCAGGGCAGACGGAGCAAAGGCTCACATGCCCTGGCACATATTGATCAGGATGCCTGCCGCCACGGCGGAGCCGATCACGCCGGCCACGTTGGGGCCCATGGCGTGCATCAGCAGGTAGTTGCGGGGATTGTATTCCTGGCCGACTTTCTGGGAGACGCGGGCGGCCATGGGCACAGCGGACACGCCGGCCGAGCCGATCAGGGGGTTGATCTTGCCCTTGGTGACAAAGCACATGATCTTGCCCAGGATCACGCCGCCGGCGGTGCCGAAAGCGAAGGCCACCACGCCCAGCACAATGACCAGCACGGTGCGCATGTTCAGGAAAGTCTCGGCGTTGGTGGTGCAGCCGACGCTGAAGCCCAGGAAGATGGTGATGATGTTCATCAGCTCGTTGCCGGCGGTTTTGGTAATGCGCTCGACCACACCGGTCTCCTTCATCAGGTTGCCCATCATCAGGCAGCCCACCAGGATGGCCGCGTCAGGCAGCAGCAGGCTGACCAGCAGCGTAACAATGATGGGGAACAGAATCTTCTCGGTACGGCTGACCTTGCGGGGGGCCTCCATGACAATCTTGCGCTCCTTGTCGGTGGTCAGCAGCTTCATGATGGGGGGCTGAATCACCGGCACAAGCGCCATGTAACAGTAGGCTGCCACCGCAACCGAGCCCAGCAGCGCCGGGGCCAGGCGGGTGGTGGTGAAGATGGCGGTGGGACCGTCGGCACCGCCGATGATGCCGATGGAGGCCGCCTCGGCCGGGGTGAAGCCCAGCAGCCGGGCGCCGATGTAGGCAACAAAGATGCCCAGCTGTGCCGCCGCGCCCATCAGCAGGCTGGAGGGGCGGGCGATCAGCGGTTCAAAGTCGGTCATGGTGCCGATGCCCAGGAAGATCAGCGGCGGGTAGATGCCAAGCTTGACGCCTAAGTACAGGTAATCGGCCAGGCCGCCGGATTCCCCCAGCAGCTGCCAGTTGATGTGCTGGGTGTCATTGATAAAGATTTCCATGTGGATGATGTTGTCCAGCGGCAGGTTGGCCATCAGCATGCCAAATCCAATGGGCAGCAGCAGCAGCGGCTCAAACTGGTGGACAATGGCCAGATACAGCAGCACGCAGGCCACCGCAATCATAATGACGTAGCGGTAGCCGCCGTCCACAAAGAACTGGGCAAACCCAGAATTGGCCAGGATGGACTGCAGGTTGGAAATGATGGCGGACATACAGTCGATTACCCCCTTTTGTCAAAAATTGCGCCCCGTCGGGGCGGGACGCAGCGGTATACGGATGAAAAGCCAGCTCAAAACACAAACGGGCGCGTATTCTGCACCACGCCGGCCTGACCCCAGGCCCCGCGGCGGGAACCGGCGGGCTGCTGCTTGCGGCGGATGCTCTTGACGGTGACGCTGCCGCCCTCCAGGCAGTAAACCGCAGCGGCAATGGCAGCCACCACCTCACCGGGGATGCCGGCTTCCACCGCAGGCGCGGGGGCAGGGGCAGGTGCCGCAGCCTTGGGGGCAGCCGGGGCAGGGGCAGCCTTTTTCGGGGCGGCCTTGCTCAGCTCGCTGCGGGCCGCTGCGGAGCGTTTTTGGGCCAGCGCGTCGAACAGTTTGCCCTCCAGCATCACGATCACACACAGGGCGACCAGCAGGGAAAACACCAGCACCAAACTGGTGGAAACCAGCGAGCCGTCAAAGGCGTCCAGGCCGGCGGCAGTCAGCATGGCAGTATTCATAAACAGATTCCTCCTAAAACGCGGTTCTTCCTGCTTGTCCGGGGCCATGCCCCGGCCATACAGACCGAAATTATAGTTATTATAACACGCTGCACGGTTTTTGGGTAGACTTTTCAAAATTTTTTGGTCGGTTCTATCCCCTGCTTTCCCTTGCAAATCCGGCAGGGCAGCGCTATACTGAACCTTGCGGCAAATCCGCAAATAATGCGCTGTACCCCGAGGAAGGGACGGCAGCAGGAGGAAAATTGAATATGAAAATGAGCAAAAACGTCCGCCTTCTGACCCAGCTGGCGCTGTTGACAGCGCTGATGCTGGTGATGGCAAACACCTTTTTGGGCTACATCCGCGTCGGTGTGCTGAACATGAGCCTTCTGACGGTGCCGCTGGCCATCGGCGCCATGCTGTGCGGCCCCGCGGCGGGTGCCTGGCTGGGTTTTGTCTTTGGCATGACCAGCTTTTTCAGCGCCATCAACGGCAGCGGCGGCCTGACCAATCTGGCCTTTCAGTACAGCCCGGTGCTTTGCTTTGTCATGTGCGTGGGCGCGCGGGTCCTGTGCGGGCTGCTGGTGGGGCTGATCTACCGGGGCCTGTCCGCCGCCATGCCCCGGCGCCCCAAACTCTGCTGCGTGCTGAGCGGCTTGAGCGCCCCGCTTTTGAACACGATCCTGTTCATGGGCAGCATGGTGGCTTTCTTCTACAATATGGACTTTGTGCAGGAAAAAGTGGCCCAGCTGGGTGCTGCCAACCCGCTGATGTTTATCATCCTGACGGTGGGTGCCCAGGGCGCGCTGGAGGCCGTGATTTGTACGGTCATCTCGGCCGCCGTGACCGTACCGTTGAAGAAGGTTTTGAAGCAGTAACTGCCTGTGCCTGCCGCCGCAAAGTTGTGGCCGGCCCGGCCTGACGCTTTACCCGGAAATGCCGGCTTGCGGCATTTCCGGGCTTTTTTTGTGCCGGAACCTTTCCAAATCCGGTTCTGGCCGCCCCGGCGCACTTGCTGTTTGCCAGCCGGCAGGGTATAATGTTTTGTGTATATCTATATCGGTACCTCCGGCCTGACGCCGGGGTCCCGGGATGTTACAGTGATTTTTCCCGCCGGGCGGGCTGTGCGGCCAGCCGCGGCTGTTTCAGGAGGTTTGTATCCATGTCTGACTTTATCCCCCTTTCCGTCCCCAATTTCGGTGAGCGGGAGGCCGATGCCGCCCGCGAGGCGGTGGCCTCCGGCTGGGTGTCCACCAGTGGCGCCCGCGTGGCCGAGTTTGAAACGGCCATTGCCGACTATGTGGGCATGCCCCGGGCGGTGGCCACCAACGCCGGCAGCTCGGCGCTGCACCTGGCCGCCATGGCCGCCGGCATCGGCCCCGGTGACGAGGTCATCGTGCCCACGCTGACCTTCATCGCCGCTGTCAACCCGCTGACCCGCTACGTGGGGGCGGAACCGGTCTTTATCGGCTGTGACGACTCGCTGTGCATCGACCCGGACGCGGTGGAGGACTTCTGCGCCAACCACTGCGCCCTGCGGGACGGCAAACTCTATAACGCCAAGACCGGCGCCCGGGTCAAGGCGCTGGGCGTGGTGCATGTGTTCGGCAACATGGCGGACATGCCCCGCCTGCTGGACATTGCCAGACGCTACGGCCTGACCCTGATTGAGGATGCTACCGAGGCGCTGGGCACCCATTACACCGCCGGCCCGCTGGCCGGAAAGTTCGCGGGCACCATGGGCGATATCGGCTGTTACAGCTTCAACGGCAACAAGATCATCACCACCGGCGCCGGCGGCATGCTGGTGTCCAACCACGCCGATTGGGCAGCCCACGCCAAGCACCTGTCCACCCAGGCCAAGGCGGACGTGCTGCAGTTTTTGCACGACGAGGTGGGCTACAACTACCGCATGACCAACGTGCAGGCCACGCTGGGCCTGGTGCAGCTGGACCGGCTGGAGGGCTTTATTGACCACAAAAAGGCCCGCTATGACCAGTATGTGGCGGGGCTGGACGGCAAGCACGGCCTGCGCATCCTGCCTTTCCGGGACGAAAGCCAGGGCGTGCGGCCCAACCGGTGGTTCTACAGCCTGTACCTGGGCGGCAGCGGCCTGCGCCGGGACGATGTGATTGCCCGCCTGCAGGAACAGGGCATCCAGACCCGGCCGGTCTGGGCGCTGATCCATGAGCAGGCCGACTACCCGAAAAACGAAGCCTACGGCCTGGACAAGGCGCTGGACTACCGCCGCAACATTGTCAACCTGCCCTGCTCCACCGACCTGACCGAGGAAGCCTGCCAGCGCGTCATAGACGCCGTCCTGGCACTGTAAGCAAGTCCCCTATGTGGGCCTTGCACGCCTGTTTGCTGACGTGCCGGCCCACACCCCGGTGTTCCATCCGCGGCCAAGGGCCGCACCCGAATTCCGAACTCTTCATTTCTCTGATCTTGACACCCAAGGGAGGGCCCCCTTTGCTGAAAGTGGAAGAACTGTTCATCGCGCCCGAGGCGACGATCCTGGACAGCATGAAAAAACTGGACGAAACCGGCCAGCGCATCCTGTTTGTGGCGCCCCAGGGCAAGCTGCAGGCGGTGCTGACCGACGGCGACCTGCGCAAATTCCTGCTGCGGGGCGGCACGCTGGAGGACCCGGTGTCCAAGGCGGCCAACTACTCGCCCAAAAGCCTGCCGGTATCCGAGCGGGGGCGGGCCCGCAGCCTGATGAAGGAGTACGGCATCGACGCGGTGCCGATCCTCGACCGCAGCGGCGTCATCACCGACATTGTGTTCGCCCACGGGCTGGACATCGACAACCGCAAGCAGGCGCCCATCCCGGTGGTGATGATGGCCGGCGGCCTGGGCACCCGGCTGTACCCCTACACCAAGATCCTGCCCAAGCCGCTGATCCCGGTGGGCGAGCACCCCATCTCGGAATTGATCATCGACCGGTTCCGGGATTTCGGCTGCCGGCGGGTCATTATGATTGTCAACTACAAAAAGAACATGATCAAGTCCTATTTTGGCGATCTGGAGACTGACTACACAGTGGAGTTTGCCGACGAGACCGAGTTTCTAGGCACCGGCGGCGGGCTTTGCCTGCTGAAAGGCAAGATGGATTCCACCTTCTTTTTCACCAACTGCGACACATTGCTGGATGTGGATTTTGGCGATGTGTACGCCTACCACAAGCACCAGGGCAACCTGATCACGATGATCTGCGCCTTCAAGCATTACACGGTGCCCTACGGCGTGGTGGATCTCGGCCCGGACGGCAGCATCGCCGCCATGCGGGAAAAGCCGGAACTGAATTTTCTGACCAACACCGGCGTCTATGTGGTGGAACCCCGCGTGGTGGAGGAGATGCGCGACGGCGAGAAGATCGGCTTCCCCGATGTGATCGAGCGCTACCGTGCCGCCGGCGAAAAAGTGGGCATCTACCCCATCAACGAGAGCTGCTGGATGGACATGGGCCAGATGGAGGAGCTGGAAAAGATGCGCCGCAAGCTGGAGGAGCAGACATAAGGCGGCGGGGCGCCTGTTTCCTTCCCCTGCCGCCACATTTCTCATCCCTGATTTTTCATTTTTGATGTGTTTCCCCAAAGGAGGGTGCTTATGCCAGTTACCATCATTGCCGAGGCCGGCGTCAACCATAACGGCAGCCTGGAAATGGCCAAGGAGATGGCCCGCGTCGCCAAGGAGTGCGGCGCCGACATCGTCAAATACCAGACCGCAGTGCCCGAGCTGGTGGTCAGCCGCTTTGCCGAGAAGGCCGCCTATCAAAAACAGACCACCGATGCCGCCGAAAGTCAGCTGGACATGATCCGCCGGCTGCACTTTTCCTTTGACGGCCACCGGGAACTGAAAGAATACTGCGATGAAATCGGCATCCAGTACCTGTCGGCGCCGTTCGACATTCCCAGCGTGCGGTTCCTGGCGTCGCTGAAGCTGCCGCTTTTGAAGATTCCCTCCGGCGAGATCACCAACCTGCCCTATCTGGAGGAGGTTGGCAAGACCAAAATCCCGGTGCTGCTCTCCACCGGCATGAGCACGCTGAACGAGATCACCGATGCGCTGGGCATCCTGGATGACAACGGATGCCCCGAGGCCACCGTCCTGCACTGCAACACCCAGTACCCCACCCCCTACGAAGACGCCAACCTGAACGCCATGCTGGAGCTGTTCGACCAGTTCGGGCTGCCGGTGGGGCTTTCCGACCACACCCCCGGCTGGGAGTGTGACGTGGCCGCCGCCGTGCTGGGCGCCAGCGTGATCGAAAAGCACTTCACGCTGGACAAGAGCCTGCCCGGCCCTGACCAGAAGGCCAGCCTGGACCCCGCCGAGTTCAAGGCCATGGTGGACGCGGTGCGCCATGTGGAGGCCGCCCTGGGCGACGGCCGCAAGCATGTCACCGCCAGTGAGGCGCCCAACAAGCCCATCGCCCGCAAGAGCATCGTGGCCGCAAAGCCCATCCGCGCCGGCGAGGTGTTCACCGCCGACAACCTGACCACCAAGCGTCCCGACGACGGCATCAGCCCGATGCGCTGGTACGAAGTGCTGGGCCAGACCGCCAAGCGGGATTTTGCCGAGGACGAGAAGATCGAGCTGTGACGCGGGCGGATGCTTTTGCGTTGCGCGGCCCCGGCGGCTGCCGCCGTGGCATCGGGCCGCCTGCATTTTTGTCCCTTCCGTTCCAACATACACCACATCCGCAAAGGAGGGTTTCCATGAAACTTGCACAGGCTCTTTCCGACCGTGCCGACCTGCAAACACGTATCGAAGTGCTGCGCGAGCGGCTGGTGGCAAACGCCAAGGTCCAGGAGGGGGAAGCCCCTGCCGAGGACCCAGCTGAGCTGATGGCTCAGCTGGAGGACTGCACCACCGCGCTGGAAACGCTTATCACGCGCATTAACCTGACCAACGCCGCCACGCTGGCCGACGGCGAAACCCTGACCGCCAAACTGGCCCGGCGGGACTGCCTGGGCCGCAGGATTGAGGTGCTGCGGGCGTTTGCCTCCTCGGCCAGCGCCACCGTCATGCGCGGCACCCGTTCCGAAATCAAAATCAAGAGCACCCTGCCGGTGGCGCCGCTGCAAAAACAGATTGATGCCCTGGCCAAGCAGCTGCGGGAACTGGATGCCCGCATCCAGGAGCTGAACTGGACCACCGAACTGCAGTAAGGCGGCAGTGGTACCTGCATTGGGCGAGCGCATCTCCGCGGCTGAGAGTGAGCCGTATGAACATGGCCATACACCGGGCCCGTATGGTGCGGGTTCGAATCCCGCATGATTCATCACAAAGTCCGGCCCCGAACCTGGCACATAGGCACAACAACATCGCATCCTTACTACCATTGCGCTGACAATGCGGCGAGGGCGGGTCTGGGGCCTGCCGCTTTTCTGTATGGTTCCTCCGGAACCGTTCTTTCTTCCTGCATCCGCGTTTTTTCTGCCACAGGAGTTTTGCCTATGCCAAATCCCATCGTCACCGTTGTCACCGCCACGCGGGCGGAATACGGACTGCTGCGGCCGGTGATCCGCAGGATTGCGGCCGGCAGCAAACTGGAATTGCGCCTGGTGGTCACCGGGGCGCATCTCTGCCGGCGGCTGGGCGCCACCGTGGCCGAGATCGAGGCGGACGGGCTGCCCATCGCGGCGCGGCTGCCGATCTTTTTGGAGGAGGACGGCGAGCCGGCGGCCCGCACCATCGCCCGCACGCTGACGGTGTTCGACGATCATTTTGCCGCCCACCGTCCCGATGTGGTGCTGCTGTTGGGCGACCGGTTCGAGATTTTTGCGGTGGCAGCCGCCGCCGCGGCCCGGCATATTCCCATCGCCCACATCTCGGGCGGGGATGTGACGCTGGGCGCCGCCGATGAATACTATCGCCACTGCATCACCAAGATGGCGGCGGTGCATTTTCCCTCCTGCGCCGACAGCGCCCGGCGGCTGGTGCGCATGGGCGAAGAGCCGGGCCGCGTCTTCTGCGTGGGCGGCCTGGGAGACGAGAATATCCGCACCCTGCCCAAAATGACCCGGCAGGAATTGTGCGAATCGACAGGCTTTGACCTGATGCAGCCCTTCGCGCTGGTGACTTTCCACCCGGAAACCGGCGCCGCCGCCCCCGACCCGGCCATCCAGGTGCAGGCACTCTGCCGCGCCATGGAGGCGGTGGACGGCGTGTTCTGGCTGATCACCGGTTCCAACGCCGACGCGGGCGGGCAGGTCTGCACCGCCGCCATGCAGGCGTTTGCCGCCGCCCATCCCGACCGGGCGGGCTTTGTGCAGAGCCTGGGCCTGGTGCGCTATCTGTCGGCCATGCAGTACGCCGCGCTGGTGGCGGGCAATTCCAGCTCCGGCGTGGTGGAGACCCCCACCTTCGGGGTGCCCGCCGTCAACATTGGCAGCCGGCAGGCCGGGCGCATCCTGTGCGCGAATGTCCTTTCCTGCCCCGGCGAGGCCGCCGCCATCGAGGCCGCCATCCGCGCCGCCCTGACGCCGGAATTTGCCGCCCGGGCCAAGACCGCCCGCAGCCCCTATTTTGGCGGCGACACCAGCGGCAAGATCGTCCGGGTGCTGGAACAGCTGGCAGGCGGTGCGCTGCTTGCCGCCCCCAAGCCCTTCTACGACGGCCCTGTGCCGGAGTTTGACCCGCAAAATATTGTATAAGGAAGTGTTCCCGATGAAACTGTTGATCGTTGGCCTGGGCAGCATGGGCAAGCGCCGTGCCCGGCTGGCCAAGGGTATCGATGCCGCCATCCGCATCGCCGGCGTGGACACCAATGCCGCCCGCCGGGAGGAAGCGCTCGGCCTTGGCCTGGCAGATGCCGCCTACCCGGACATTCCCGCCGCCGTGGCGGGGTTCGCCCCTGACGCGGCCCTGGTCTGCACCGCGCCGCTGTCCCACGCGACGGTCATCGGCCAGCTGCTGGATGCCGGCCTGCCGGTATTTACCGAGCTGAACCTGGTGGAGGACGGCTACGACGAGAACACCGCCAAGGCTGCCGCCAAGGGCGTGCCGCTGTTTCTCTCCTCCACCATGCTCTACCGGCGGGAGACCCAGTACATCAAGCAGCAGGTACAGCAGTTCGGCAAGCCGGTGCACTACATCTACCACATCGGCCAGTACCTGCCCGACTGGCACCCCTGGGAAAATTACAAGAACTTTTTTGTCGGCCAGGCGCGGACCGGCGGCGTGCGGGAGATTTTGGGCATCGACCTGCCCTGGCTGCTGGATGCCTTCGGCCCGGTGGAGGGCCTGACCGTCCAGGTGGACAGCATCAGCGGCCTGGGCCTGCCCTACCCCGACTGCGCCACCCTGCTGCTGCGCCATGCTTCCGGCGCGCAGGGCGTGCTGGCCGCCGATGTAGTCAGCCCCAAGGCGGTGCGCAACTTTGAGTGCTTCGGTGATGGTCTCCACCTGTTCTGGGAGGGCAACCCCAAAGCGCTCTACCGCTTTGCCGATGGCGAAAAGCAGGCTGTGGACACCTACGGCGATTTTACCCACGACCCACGCTACAGCGACAACATTGTGGAGAACGCCTATGTGGATGAGCTGGCCAACTTTTTCGCGGTGCTGAAGGGTGAGGAATCCCCCCGCTGGAGCTTTGAAAAAGACCGCGCTGCCATCGCCATCATGGACAAGGTGCAGGAGGCAGGTGAACGCTGAATCCCGCACCGCCTGGAAAGGAGAAGCTGACCATGTCCGATTTTACCGCCCTGTTTGTGGGGCTGGGGTCCATCGGCACCCGGCACTTGAAAAACCAGGCCGCTCTGTGCGCCCAGCGGGGCCTGTCGCTGCGGGCCGACGCACTGCGCAGCGACCCGGCCCGCCCGCTGCGCCTCGGTGCAGCCGAACTGCTGAGCCATCAGTTTACCTCTCTGGATGACCCTGCCGCTCTGCCCCGGTATGATGCCGCCTTTATCACCAACCCCACCAGCCTGCATGCCACTGCGCTGGAACAGCTGCGCGGCCGGGCCGGGGCGCTGTTTATCGAAAAGCCCATCGTCTCGGCGGAGCAGGCGGGCATCGACCTGGGCGCGCTGCTGCCCGCCGGGCAGAAAGCCTATGTGGCGGCGCCCATGCGCTGGTGCGGCGCCATGCTGGCGCTGAAACAGCGGCTGGCCTCCGGCGTGGACGGCGCGCCCTACTGCGCCCGGGTACTCTGCTCCTCCTACCTGCCCGACTGGCGGCCGGGGGTGGATTACCGCACCGTGTACAGCGCCCACAAAGCCTTGGGCGGCGGCGTGACCATCGACCTGATCCACGAGTGGGACTATCTGGTGGACCTGTTCGGCCCGCCGGAAGCCCTGTACAATTTCAAGGGGCAGTATTCCGAATTGGAGATCGACTCGGACGATGTATCGCTGTACATTGCCCGGTGGCCCCATATGCTGGGCGAGGTTCACCTGGACTATTTCGGCCGGGGCTACCGCCGCAGCATCGAGCTGTTCACCCCTGCCGGCAGCCTGGTGGCCGACTTCGGCGCCGGCACGCTGACCCTGCCCGACGGCACCGTGGAAAATTACGCCGAGGATGTGAACCAGCGGTACCTGCGGGAAATGGGGTATTTTATCGGCTACGCCCTGGGCGGTGCCGCTGAGAGCCTGAACCCGCCGGCAACCGCGCTGGCGGTGCTGAACCTGACCCTGGGGAAGGTTTGACTTTCCTGTTTTCTGCGGCGGGAAGGGAATTGTGGCTTTTTTCTCGGCTTGGCGGGGCTGGCAGTTTCGATTTTTCCATTGCATGGCGGCGGACGTAAATACCCGCCCTGCCGGGCGGACGTTATGTTCAGGCGGTGCAGAAAAATCCCGCCTTGTCACAATACAAATCACATTGGGAGGTACCTATCCATGAACAAGGAGCGCCTTTTGATCTCTGTCTGCGGGCGCGCGGGCAGCAAGGGCTTCGCCAACAAAAACCTGAAAGTTTTTAACGGCCATCCGCTGGTTTACTATACCCTCAGCGCCGCTGAGCTGTTTTGCAAGGCACACCCGGAGCTTTCGGTGGACATTGCCCTGAACACCGACAGCCAGCCTCTGGCCGACCTGGTGGCCGCCAAATACCCCGAGGTTGTCTATCTGCCCCGGGGCGCCGAGCTGGGCGGCGACCGGGTGCCCAAGATGGCGGTCTTTCAGGACACGCTCCGCCGCATGGAGGCCCGCACAGGTGCGCCTTACAACTGGCACATGGACCTGGACATCACCAGCCCACTGCGCACTGCCGCCGATGTGGAAAACGCGGTGAACACAAAACGGCAGCGCCCCGACCTGGACCTGGTGTTCAGCGTCACCGAGGCGCGCCGCAACCCCTGGTTCAACATGGTCAAGGAGGTGGGCGACCATGTGGAGCAGGTCATCCACAGCCCCTTCACCGCGCGGCAGCAGGCGCCCAACGTCTACGATGTGAACGCCTCGATCTACGTGTTTGAGCGGGACTTTCTGGCAAACAACACCGACGGCATGCTGTGGAGCGGCAAGATCGGCGTTTCGGTGATGATGGACACCGGCATCATCGACATTGACTCGGAGGCGGACTTCAAGCTGATGGAGGCCATCGGCGCCCATCTTTGTGCCGAGCTGCCCGCCTTTGCCCAGGTGCGGGACAACATCCGGCAATGAGGTTCCGCACCTTTTCCACCCTGCCCGGACCTTTGCAGCAGCGGCGGACGCTGTGGCTTGCCCTGGCCTGCAGTTTGGGCCTGGTGCTGGCTTTGTATCTGGCGGGCGGCTGGCGTCCCTATGTCAGCGCCCCGGCCGGGTTCCACTACGGCATCAACAGCCCCTTTGACATGCTGGCCTTTTTGCTGCCGCCGGGCTGGTGGGTACAGGCCCAACAGGCTCTGCTGATCCTGCGCACCGCCCTGGCCGGATGGTGCATTTGCCTGTATCTTGTGCGGCATTTCGGCAGCAGCTGCCGGCTGTTTGCCCCGCTGTCCGCCGGGTATGCGGCAGCCGTGTATACCGGGTGTATCATCAACCTGGTCTGGGTGGATGCGGCACTGCTGCTGCCGCTGCTTCTTGCGGCGGCGGACCGGGCCCTGCGCGGGCAGGGCGGCCGGGCAATGGCGGCGCTGTGCTTTGTATGCGTGGTGTCCAACTGTTACACGGCCTGGCCGGTCTGCCTGTTCTGCCTGCTGTACGGGCTGTGGCAGTTGCTGGCTTTACCCGGCGCGCTGGACTGGCGCCGGGTGTGCCGGGCGATGCGCCGCCTGGCGGCTGCCATGCTGCCCGGCGTGGCATTGGCCCTGCTGCTGGTTTTGCCCGTGGTGATAACCCAGTACCACAGCGATGCCTTCCAGTTTTTACCCGGGTCTGCCGATTTTGGGTTCGGTCCCATGGCGCTGGCTTACTGCCTGTTTTTCGGGCGGTATTCCTCGGCCTGCGCGGCGGCGGGGATGCCCTATCTCTACATCGGCAGCGCGGCGCTGATGCTGGCGCTGTGCTACTTTTTGGGCAGTGCCCCCACCCGGGCCAAGTTCGTCTCGGCGCTGCTCACAGCGGGCGTGGCGGCCAGCTACCTGTTGGAACTGCCCGGTGTAAGCTGGCAAAACGGTGACGACCTGGCGGTGTTCCCCTTCCGGTACGGCTTCCTGCTCAGCGCCATGCTGATACTTTTTGCTGCGGATACGCTGGTTCATGCCGCCCCGCCGGTGCCTGCCCTGGGCGCCGGGCTGTTTTTGGCTGCCATCTACCTGCTGGGCTACCGGGGCACGGTGGGCAGTGCAGCACGGCTATGGCGGCTGGCCGCCGGCGCAGTGCTGTACCTGGCCTGCTGTGTGCTGCTGCGGCAGCGGGCCAGGCACGGTTGGCAGCGGCAGGCCGGCAAGGTGCTGGCGGTTCTCATGCTGGCCGACGTGGTGGTCAGCAGCTGTATCTCGTTGTATGGAGGGTTTTTATGGCTGTAAGCGAGACGGGCCGCAAGCCCCGCCCCACCCCGATGGCGGGTACCGGGTACCGCCGCGCGCTGATGCTGGTGATCGACGCGGGCAGCACCCTGCTGGAAAACGGCGGTGAGGTGTTCCGGGTGCAACAGACGATGCAGATCATGGCGGACAGCCTGGGCATCACCGATTTCAATGTCTATGTGCTGGCAAACGGCATTTTTGTATCCTCCCACGGGCGCACCGAGATCCGCCATGTACCCGCCACCGCCATCCACCTGGGCCGGGTGGAGGCGGTGAACGAGCTTTCCCGCGAGCTGGCCGCCGGGCGGCTGGACCTGGCGGGGGCCGAGGCGCGCCTGGCTGAAATTCGGGCGGTCCCCTCCCGTCGGGCTGCCGCACTGGCAGCAGCATCGGCGGCGGGCAGCGCCTGCTTTGCCTATCTGTTCGGCGGCTTTCTGGCTGAGGCTGTCGTTGCCCTGGCAGCCGGCGCCGCCGAGAGCCTGCTGGTTCAACTGTGCCGAAAAAAGCGGATCAGCCGCATTTTTTCGGACATCCTGTCTGCTGCGGCGGGCACAACGGTGGCACTGTTTTGCCGGGCCGTTCTGCTCCCGGAGCTGGATGCCGACACGGCCATCATCGGTGCGCTGATGGTGCTGACCCCCGGCGTCAGCCTGACCATGGGCGTGCGGGACATTATCAACGCGGACTATCTTTCCGGCGCTATCCGGCTGCTGGACGCGATTTTGGTGGCGGGCTGCCTGGCCTGCGGCGTGGGCCTGGCGTACACCGCAGCCTTTGCCCTGCGGGAGGTGCTGTGATGGAGTATCTGTTCCAGTTTGTGGTGGCGGCGGTGTCCACACTGTGCTTCGGCATCACCTTTCAGGTTCCGCGGCGACATCTGCTTGCCTGCGGCATCGGCGGCGGCATCGCCTGGCTGTGCTATGTGCTGTGCTTGGCGCTGGGGCTTTCCCCTGCCATGGCCACCTTTGCGGCCGCCCTGCCGCTGACGCTGGCCTGCCGGCTGTTTGCCATCCGCTTCCGCGCGCCGGTCACGCTGTTTTTGCTGTGCGGCATCTTCCCGCTGGTGCCCGGCGCCGGAATCTATTACACCGCCTATTACTTTTTGCAGGGTGCCGGGCAGCAGATGGCTGACAAAGGCTTTGAAACCGCCAAGATCGCCATTGCGCTGGCGCTGGGCATCGCGCTGGTTTCCTCGCTGCCGCTGCCGCGGCACCGCAGGGCAAGGCCCGCCGGGCCGCGCAATGCCGGCGAAAACCCCTGAGCCGCCTGCCCTTCACAAGCGAAACGTCGGAGTCGCCGTTTCGTTACAGAATTTCCCTCCAAATTTTTGAATACGGAAACTCCCCGGGGACGGCATCCGTCCCCGGGGAGAAATTGTTTTTTACATCAGATTTACAACGTCATACCGCCGTTCTTCAGGTTGCGCAGGTCAGCGCTCTCGCGGAAATCCTCGTAGTCCAGCGAGAGGTTGGGGTTATAGTAGGGGTCATGCAGGATGTTGTCGCGGCCGTGGCGGGCATACAGGCGGGCGCGCTCGGCATCGAAGCGAGCTTTCTTGGCCGGGTCCTGCTCATCGCTGCCGCGGCTCTTGCTCTCATAGTGGTAGAGTTCGGCGTAGGGCGTCCAGACGATGCGCCAGCCGGCCTGCCGGATGCGCAGGCAGAAGTCCACATCATTGAAGGCGACGGTGAACTGTTCGTCCAGGCCGCCCAGGGCGTCGTAGACCTCCGCCCGCACCAGCAGGCAGGCGGCGGTGACGGCGCTGTAATCCTGCACGGTGGCCAGCCGGAACAGATAGCCGCTGGCCCCCCGCCGGTGATACTTGTGGCTGTGGCCCGCGTAGCCGCCCAGGCCGGTGATGACCCCCGCGTGCTGGATGGTGTCATCGGGATAGTAAAGCATGGCGCCGCAGGCCGCCACGCCGGGCTGGCTGGCTTCGGCCACCAGCTCGCCCAGCCAGTCGTGGCTGATTACCTCCACATCGTTGTTGAGCAGCAGCAGATACTGCCCCTTCGCCGCCTGGCGGCCAAAGTTGTTGATGGCTGAAAAGTTGAACCCGCCCCGGTAAGTTACCACCCGGCAGCCCTCGTATCGCTGGGGCAGCGTTTTGTAGTAGTCGAAGGTGGCGGGGTCGGTGGAGTTGTTCTCGATGACAATGACCTCGTAGTGGTCATAGTTGGTCTTGGCGTAAATGCTGTGCAGGCAGGTTTCCAGGTCGCCCGTGTGGTCTTTGTTGGGGATCAGGATGCTGACCAGCGGCGGCGGGTCGGGCAGATCCCACCGCACATGGCACAGGCCGGGGTATTTGCCCGGCTCCACCCTGCCCTTGCGGCCGGTGGCGGCCAGGTGGTCGGCCACGGCCTTCCGCGCGGCGGCCTCCACATAGGGCTTTGCGCCGGTGCCGCCGCTGGTGGATGCCGCGTGCACCCGCCAGTAATACAGCACCTGGGGGATGTGCACCGGCGCGGCGGAGGCATTGCGGCGCTGCATCTCGTCGATCATGCGCAGGAACAGGTCGTGGTCCTGGGCTCCGTCACATTCGGGGCGCTCGCCGCCCACCGCCTCGAACAGCGCCCGGGTGAACACTGCCAGGTGGCAGATGTAATTGCAGGCCATCAGGTATTCGGGGGCATAGTCGGGCTTGAAGTGGGCCACATGGGCGTCTTTGGGCGTGCGGAGGAAAAGCGCCTCGTCACTGTAGAGGAACTGCGGCTTCACGCCATCTTTTGCCCCGGCCAGGATTGCTTTGCCCATCGTGTAGACGGCGTGGGGCGCCAGCTCATCATCGTGGTCGGCCAGGGCCAGGTATTCACCGTCCACCAGCGCCGCCGCCCGGTTGGTGTTGGCGGCGATACCGCCGTTTTCAATCTTGATATAGCGGATGCGCGGGTCTGCGGCGGCCAGGCGGCGCACCGTCTGCCCCACGTAGGCATGGGCTTCGTCCGAGGCGTCCGCCAGGCAGAGCTGCCAGGCCCCGCAGGTCTGCCCCTGCACGCTGGACAAGAAGCGTTCCAGGTACTTCTGCGGGGTGTTGTACAGCGGCGTCAGGATGCTGATGACCGGGAACCGGCTGGTATCCTCCGCCCGCTGGGCCGCCAATGCCTTTTTGCAGGGCAGGTACCGCCCCGGCCGGGGCAGCAGCCGCCGCCGGGCGAACCCCGCCGCCCGGCCCAGCATGGTGCCCAGGCCCTGCTCCTTTGTCAGGGTACGGGCATAGCCCACCAGCTCCCGCAGGCGTTTCAATCTCAGATTCATGGCGATTGCTCTCCCATAGGCACGGCTTATTTCAGCCCGAAGTTTTCATACAGATTGTTGAAATGTGGATTATAGTACGGATCGTAGTTGTCAATCCACTGGCGGTATTTGGCGTAGAAAGCCGCCTTCTCCCGCTGGTAGCGGCGGGCGTTCTCGTCGGTGGTGTCCAGGCCGCGGCTCTTGCTCTCGTAGTGGTAGGCCTCGGCGCGGGGGGTGTAAACGTTCAACAGCCCCTTCTGCCACAGTTTCAGGCAGTAGTCCA
Source organism: uncultured Gemmiger sp. (assembly GCA_944388145.1). Lineage (GTDB taxonomy): Bacteria > Bacillota > Clostridia > Oscillospirales > Ruminococcaceae > Gemmiger. The sequence goes on from CALXHQ010000003.1 coordinate 106,282, forward strand.
CGTCGTTGTAGGCCACGGCGAAGTCCTGCTCGTCCAGGCCACCCATCTCCCGGTAAAGGCTGGCTCGGGTCATCAGGCAGGCGCCGGTGACGGCCATGTAGTCCTGGGTGGTCACCAGCCGGTACATATCCCCCACCGCGGTGCGGGGGTAACTCTTGTGGCTGTGCCCTGCCGAGCCGTTGATGCCCATCAGCACGCCCGCGTGCTGGATGGTGTCGTCCGGGTAGTAAAGCTTGGCGCCCACCGCGCCCACATCGGGCCGCTGGGCATAGCTGAGCAGTTCCCGCAGGAAGTCGTGGCTCAGCACCTCGATGTCGTTGTTGAGCAACAGCAGGTATTCGCCCCTGGCCTGCCGGGCGCCAAAGTTGTTGATGGCCGAAAAGTTGAACCCGCCCTGGTAGCGGAGTACCCGGCAGTTGGGCTTTGCCGGGTCGGCGGCCAGCTTTTGATAGTAGCTGAAGGTGGCCGGGTCGGTGGAGTTGTTCTCAATGACCAGCACCTCAAAGTTATCATAGCCCGCATTTTGGTACAGGCTTGTCAGGCAGCGGTCCAGGTCGTCAATGTGGTCCTTGCTGGGGATCAGCACGCTGATGAGGGGATGGCCGGTCAGCTCGTACCGCACCTGGAAAGCCCCCGGCGCGCCGGGCACCTGCATGGCCTTGCCGGGCAGGCCCAGGCGCCCCAGCTGGGCGTCGATGGCGCGGACGCCCGCCTCCAGCGCATAGGGCTTGGCCTCGATACCGGCGGCGGTGGAACCCGCGTGCCCCCGCCAGATATACAATACCTGCTTGATATGGGCGATACGCTTTGCCCGCTCGGTCAGGCGCAGGAACAGGTCATGGTCCTGGGCGCCGTCGTACTCTTTATACTCGGCGGCGCCGGCGGCGTCCAGCAGTGGCCGGGTAAACACCGCCAGGTGGGTGATGTAATTGCAGCCCCGCAGGTAGTCGGGGGCAAAATCCGGCTTGAAATGGTAGCCGCCCAGCTGCTTCAGGTTGGCCGAGAGCACAATCTCGTCCGAATAGACAAAATCTGCGCCGGCGTTCAGCGCTTTGGCGCACTCGTACAGGGCGTTAGGGTAGAGCAGGTCATCGTGGTCCAGCAGCGCGATGGCGCCGCCGGTGGCAATGGCAAAGCCCGCGGTGGTATTCTCGGCAATGCCGCGGTTGTCAATCTTTTTGTAAAGGATCCGGCTGTCCCTGGCCGCCAGTTTTTGGGCGTAGGCCCCGGGCTGAGGGTGGGCATCGTCAGAAGCATCCATCAAAACCAGCTGCCAATGGCGGTAGGTCTGGCGGCGGACGCTGTCCACCATCTGCCGGAAAAACCGCATCGGGGTGTTGTAGACCGGCACCACCACCGAGATGTCCGGCCCGGCCAGGTCCTCGGCCCGCTGGGCCTTCAGGGTGCGGCGTAGCGGGATGTCCGCCCGGTGCCGCCAGCCGTCGTGGTGGAAGGCCAGCCCTACCCGGAAGGCCACATCCCGCCACAGCTGTTCCGGGCCCTGCTCTTTCAGGGTGGCGGCGCTTCGGGCGGCCAGATCCCTCAGGTGGGCGGGATTCAGCAGGCGGCGGGCCATGCCGGACACACTGTCCGGCGCAGCCACATCCGCCGGGCGGTTCTGGTCCTCGGGGACTGGTTTCATAAGCGGGGGTGCCTCCTTATTTTGTTTCTGCGCCAGTTTTCTCCGCCGGGATGCTGTCCGCCTTGTTAAAGCTGCGGTACTCGGCGGCGATGGGGGCGGTGGGGCCGTTGCGGCGCAGGTGGCCGTGGTCCAGCCATGCCACCTTGTTGCACATGCGCTCGATCTGCTCGATGGAATGGCTGACCAGGATCACCGTGGTGCCGCCGCTCATCAGCTCGGCCATGCGCTTTTCGCACTTTTGCTGGAACAGGAAGTCGCCCACCGACAAAATTTCGTCCGCGATCAGGATATCCGGCTTGGTCATGGTGGCGATGGCAAAGGCCAGGCGCGCCACCATGCCGCTGGAATAGTTTTTCAGCGGCACATCCAGGAAGTCCTTCAGCTCGCTGAAATCCACGATCTCGTCAAATTTCGAGTCGAGGTACTTGGGGGTGTAGCCCAGCACGGTGCCGTTCAGGTAGATATTTTCCCGGGCGGTCAGGTCCATGTCAAAGCCGGCGCCCAGCTCGATCAGCGGCGCGATGCTGCCCCGCACCGTCACCTTGCCGGCGGAGGGCTTGTACACGCCGGAGATGATCTTGAGCAGGGTGGATTTGCCGCTGCCGTTCAGGCCGATCAGGCCGTAGAAATCGCCGGGCATGATGTCGAAGGTGACGTCCTTCAGCGCGAAGAACTCGTCAAAGCGGATGCCGCCGTGGGTCAGGGCGATGAAGTATTCCTTCAGGCTCTCGTGCTTTTCCTTGGCCAGGTTGAACCGCATCGAGACGTGGTCGATGGAGATGATGGGTGTATTTTTGTCCATGCCGCGCCTCCGTTACATATACAGGACAAACTTGTCCTGGGTTTTCTTGAACACGAACAATCCCAGCGCCATGCTGACCGCCGCGCAGAGGAAATCCACCAGCAGCATACTGGCGGTCAGCCCTTCGCCCCACATGACGCAGCTGCGGAAGGAGGTGATGTACCAGTAGATGGGGTTCAGATTGATGACCGCCTGTACCCAGCCCATCATCTGCCGCGGGTCATAGAAGATGGCGCTGCCGTAGACCAGCAGCGTGCAGAATACCTCCCAGATATGCATGATATCCCGCACAAACACGTACAGGGCCGACAGCAGCAGCCCGATGCCCAGGCTGAAAAAGAAGAGCATGACCAGTGGGTAAAGCGCCAGCAGCGCCGTCTCGAAGCTGACGGGCGACCAGGTGACCACCACAACGATCAAAAACGCCACAAAGCTGAACAGGCAGTTGACCAGCGCAAAGCAGGTTTTTTCCAGCGGGAACACGTATTTGGGGATATAAACCTTGCGCAGCAGGGGGGCGTTTTTCAAAACGCTCTCCATGGCCATGGAGGTGGATTCCCGGAAAAAGTTGAACAGCAGCTGGCCGATGATCAAAAACACCGGGAAATTCTCAATGCCCTGGCCGCGGGCGTTGAACAGCGAGCCGAACACCGCCCACATGACCAGGCAGGTCAAAAGCGGGTTAAGCACGCTCCAGGCCACGCCCAGCACACTGCGGCGGTACTTCAGCTTGAAATCGCGGGTGATCAGATTTTGCAGCAGATACCGGTATTTCCAGAAACTGGCAAAAGATTTTTTGATGGTAAGCAAACGGGTTCCGCCTTTCGGTGTGATGACAAATGGGGTGCGGATGCAGCCGGGCAATCAATATTGTTCAAACCAGGCAAAGTCCTGCTGGGCAAAGGGAGTGTGCAGCTTGTCCTTGGCGCTGGTCTTGTGTTCGCAGCCGCAGTCCGGCCAGACCACGCCCACGGTGGGGTCATCGTAGGGGATGCCTCCCTCCGAGGTGGGATCATAGACGTCCGTGCACTTGTAGGTGAACTCGGCCACGTCGGACAGCACCAGGAACCCGTGGGCAAAGCCCTCCGGGATATAGAACATCCGCTTGTTCTCCGCCGAGAGGGTTACGCCCACCCACTTGCCAAAGGTGGCGCTGTGGGGGCGGCAGTCCACGGCCACATCGTACACCTCGCCCTGGGTCACACGCACCAGCTTGCCCTGGGTGTGGTTTTTCTGGAAATGCAGGCCCCGCAGCACGCCCTTGCTGGAACGGCTCTCGTTGTCCTGCACAAAGGGGTGGTCAATACCGGCGGCGGCAAACTCGTCCGCCTGGAAGGTCTCCATAAAATACCCCCGGTCATCGCCATAAACGGTGGGTTCGATGATGATGACGCCGGGGATCTCGGTCTGGATAAAATGAAACTTTCCCATGTTGTTTTCTCCTTTTCCCTTGCAAAATTGCACATCCGCCGCATCAGGGGGACGCAGTGCTCCCCGGCGGCAGGGATAAGCCCGGAACGCCCCGGGCATACTTTGTCTAGTGTAATAGCTATTTTACTCTGTTTTGGCAGCATACGCAAGCCAAACCGGGGATTTGAGAATAATTTGCCCGCCCCCTGTAACATTCCCCTGCTTTTTCCGTGTATTACGGCAGAGAGGCAACAGGAAATCCTTCCTGTTTGCTCCGGCCAACGGCTGTACAAGGGCGGCCGGGTGTGCTACAATAATCGCCGGAATTTTCCCGCAGGGGAGGGCGAATCAGATGCTGACAAAACGGGAAGCCCGCGCCGCTGCCAGAGCGCGCCTGAAGGCACTGGACACGGACAGCCTGCGGCGGGCCGGACAGCGGATTGCCGGGCAGCTGTTTGCCCGGCCGGAATGGCAGCAGGCGGGCACAGTGTTCTGCTTTGTGCCCATGGCGACGGAGCCGGATGTGACGCCGGTGCTGCGCCGGGCGCTGCACGAGAGCAAACGGCTGTGTGTGCCCCGTATGCTGGAGGCAGGCCAAATGGAGCTGGTGGAGATCGCCGGTCTGGACGCCCTGCGGCCCAACCGGTTCGGCATCCGGGAGCCGGTGGATGGCAAAGTGGTGCCCCCTGCCCTGCTGGGACCCGCCGCGCTGGCGGTGGTGCCCTGCCTGGCAGCATCCCGGGATGGGGTGCGGTTGGGGCGCGGCGGCGGGTACTACGACCGTTTTCTGGCCGGGTTTGCCGGCCGGGCACTGCTGGCCTGCCCGGAAGCGCTGCTGTTTGACGCCCTGCCGGCCGACGACTGGGACATCCGGTTTTGCCCTGAGGACATTCTGCTTGGCTGAGCACCCTCTCGACATATGTTTGAAACAAAGGAAGGAGAACCCCCATGAAAAAAGTGATTGCCCTGCTCTGCGCGGCTGCCCTGGCTGCAAGCCTGGCCGCCTGCGGCGGTGAGACATCCTCCCCTGCTGCAACCGCCGCGCCGGAACCGACGCCCACCGCCACCCCCGATGTGGACGCCGACCAGCCGGCCACCCCGCCGGAGGGGGAAACCGGGGAAAATGCCGATGATATCAACTCCCCGGAAATGCCTGCGGTGGACCCCGAGCTGAACGCTTTGGTGGACAGCATCTACGCCGAGTACGAGGTGCCTATCATGACCGCCACCAGTGCCATTGACCTGAGCGATCCCGCCTGGGTCAAGCAGTACACCGGCCTGGATGACGGCAGCCAGCTGGAGGCTGCCGTTGCCAGCGAGGCGATGATCAGCAGTCAGGCATACAGCCTGGTGCTGGTCCGCGTTGCCGAGGGCGCCGACGCCGCTGAGATTGCCGACCAGATGGCCGCCGGCATCAACCCCGCCAAGTGGATCTGTGTGCAGGCCGACGATGTGATGGTGGGCGCCGCCGGCAATGTCGCCATGCTGGTGATGGTGGACAGCCAGCTGGACATTCCCGCCCAGAGTGTGGCCGACGCCTTTGTGGCCGCCGCGGGCGAGGGCGCCAGCTGCTGGAAGCCGGAAAATGTGAGCACCATTACCGTTGACGACGGCGGTACCGTCGATGGTCTGACCCCCGTGGGCTGATGCCGCATAACGGGGTCTGATAACAGCGCATCAACGCCGCAGGGCGGCAGCCGGGAATCCGGCTGCCGCCCTGCTTTTGCATTTGTGCGGGCACTTGCTCCCCTGTGCCGGCATCCTGTTCCGCACAAAAAGCCCCCGAAGGGAACCGAAGATTCCTTCCGGGGGCTTTGCAGTGGTAAAGCTTGGCTTTTGGCGCCGGGATTACTCGGCAGCCTTGATGGCGCGGATCTGCTTGATCAGCTCGGGCACAACCTTGAACAGGTCGCCGACAATGCCGTAGGTGGCGGCCTCAAAGATGGGGGCGCCCTCGTTCTTGTTCACAGCGATGATGGTGTCGGAGTCCTGCATGCCGGCCAGGTGCTGGATGGCACCGGAGATGCCCAGGGCCACGTAGATGCGGGGATGAACGGTCTTGCCGGTCTGGCCAACCTGATGGTCGGCGGACAGCCAGCCCGCGTCAGTGACAGCGCGGGAAGCGCCCACAACGCCGCCCAGGACACCGGCCAGCTCCTCGGCCAGGGCGATGCCTTTCTCGGGGTCGGCGCTGATGCCACGGCCCACCGAGACAACCACATCGGCGCCGATCAGGTCAACCAGCTTCTTGGCGCTCTTCTTGATGTCCAGGATCTCCACGTGGATGTCGTCGGCGGTCAGGGCCGGGGTGATCTTCTCCACCACGACCTTGGCGGCGCCGGCCTCATCGTAGGGCTGGGTCTGCATGACGCCGGGACGGACAGTGGACATCTGCGGGCGGAAGCGGGGGCAGATGATGGTGGCCATCAGGTGGCCGCCAAACGCCGGGCGGGTCATCTTCAGGTTAGTGTTCTGCTCAAACTTGGTGTTGTCCACATCAATGTTGGAGGTGGTGCGCAGGAAGTCCTTGTACTTTTCCACATCCACGTCCAGGTGGGTGCAGTCGGCGGTCAGGCCGGTGTGCAGGCGGGCAGCACAGCGGGGGCCCAGGTCACGGCCCAGGTTGGTGGCGCCGATCAGCACGATCTCGGGCTTTTTCTCCATCACCAGGTCGCACAGGGCCTTGGCGTAGCCGTCGGTGGTGTAGTCCTTCAGCAGGGGGCTGTCGATGTAGTAGACGCGGTCAGCGCCGTAGCCGCCCAGGGCCTTGACGTAATCCTGGTTCAGGTCGCTGCCCATGATGACGCCGCAGAGCTCGACGCCCAGGTCGTTGGCCAGCTTGCGGCCCTCGCTCAGCAGCTGATAGCTGATGGTCTGGATCTGGCCTTCGCGCTGCTCGCAGAAGACCCAAACGCCCTTGAAGGCGGCGGTGTCCATGCTATTGTATTCAGCCATTTGTACTTCTCTCCTCTCTCAAATCAGGTGCTTGTCGTTCAGGATACCGACGAGCTGGTCGACGCTCTCGACCATCATGCCGGCGCCCTTGACCGGGGGAGCGAAAGACTTGTAAACGTTGGTCGGGGAGCCCTTCAGGCCGATGGTGTCGGTCTCGATGAGGGGATCGTCCTTCAGCGCATTGTAATCAAAGACTTCCAGCGGCTTGTCGTAGCACTCAAAGATGCCGGACACGCTCATGTAGCGGGGCTGGTTCAGCTCCTTGATGCAGGTCAGCAGGCAGGGAGTGTGGACCTTCAGCTCCATGTAGCCGTCCTCCAGCTGGCGCTTGACCACCAGCTCGTCGCCGTCCTTCTTGATGTCGGTGACGTAGGTGACCTGGGGCAGGTGCAGCTTCTCGGCGATCTGGGGGCCGACCTGGGCGGTATCGCCGTCGATGGCCTGGCGGCCGCAGAAGACGATATCCTCAGGGCCGACGCCGATCTTGTTGACAGCGGCAGCCAGAATCTGGCTGGTGGCAAAGGTATCGGAGCCGCCGAACTCACGGCCGGAAACCAGCACAGCGCGGTCGGCGCCGCGGGCAATCAGCTCGCGCAGCATGCCCTCGGCCGGCGGCGGGCCCATGGTGACGACAACAACCTCGCAGCCGGTCTCATCCTTCAGCTGCAGGGCGGCCTCAACGGCGTTCAGGTCGTCGGGGTTGGTGATGGTGGCCATGGCGGCGCGGTCCATCGTGCCGTCCGGCTTGACGGCCACTTTGCCCTGGGTATCAGGGACCTGTTTGACACAAACGATAGCTTTCATTGTACGTTTTGCCTCCTTACTTCAGCATCGCGCCGGAGATGACCATCATCATGACTTCGCTGGTGCCCTCGTAGATCTCGGTGATCTTGGCATCGCGCATCATCCGCTCGATGGGGTAGTCACGGGTGTAGCCGTAACCGCCGAACAGCTGCAGGCAGCGGCGGGTCACATCGCTGGCAGTGCGGGCAGCGATCAGCTTGGCCTCGGCAGCCTCAACGCTGTAACGTCCCTTCTGGCCGTTCATGATGGCCTGCTTCTTCTGGGCAGCGGCGTAGACCAGGTACTTGGCAGCATCCACGCGGGCCTTCATCTCAGCCAGCTCGAACTGGGTGTTCTGGAAAGCGGCGATGGAACGGCCGAACTGCTTGCGCTCCTTGACGTAGGCGACAGTCTCGTCCAGTGCGCCCTCAGCGATGCCCAGGGCCTGGGCAGCGATGCCGATACGGCCGCCGTCCAGGGTGGCCATGGCCAGCTGGAAGCCCTTGCCCTTGACGCCCAGCAGGCGGTCCTTGGGGATGATGCAGTCTTCCATGATCAGCTCGCAGGTGGAGGAGCCGCGGATGCCCATCTTATCCTCGGGCTTGCCGACCGAGAAGCCGGGGTCGGTGCGCTCGACGATGAAGGCGGAGATCTCCTTCTGCTTGCGGCCGCGCTTGTCCAGCACAGTGCCGGTAACGGCGATGATGATAAAGACATCGGCATAGCCGGAGTTGGTGATGAAGATCTTGGAGCCGTTCAGGCGCCAATGGTCGCCCTCGTCCACAGCGACGGTCTGCTGGCCCTGGGCGTCGGTGCCGGCGCCGGGCTCGGTCAGGCCGAAGGCGCCCAGCCACTCGCCGCTGCACAGCTTGGGCAGGTACTTTGCCTTCTGCTCGGGGGTGCCGTTCTCGTAAATGGGGGCAGCGCACAGGGAAGTGTGGGCCGAGATGATAACGCCGGTGGTGGCGCAGACCTTGCTCATCTCCTCAACGGCCATAACGTAGCTCAGCACGTCGCCGCCGGCGCCGCCGACTTCCTTGGGGAAATAGACGCCCATCATGCCCAGCTTGGCCATCTTTTTGACAGTCTCAACGGGGAAATACTCCTCCGCGTCCACCTTTTTGGCCAGGGGTTTGACTTCGTTCTCAGCAAACTCCTTGTACATTTTCTGTACCATCTGCTGCTGCTTGGACAGAGTAAAATCCATAATGCAACCTCCTATGCAAACAAATTCCTCCTGCCGCCGGCAGGACCCTGCGGCAGGAGAAACTTTTATCATTTGTTACAGCTGGTCCACCGGGGTCTTGGTGCGGTCAGCGTTGTAGACGTAGAAGCCACGGCCGCTCTTGCAGCCCAGATGGCCGGCGCGGACCATCTTGCGCAGCAGCGGGCAGGCACGGTACTTCGAGTCGCCGGTTTCCTTGTACAGCACGTCCATGATGGCCAGGCAGATGTCCAGGCCGACATAGTCGCCCAGCTCCAGGGGGCCCATGGGATGGTTGGCGCCCAGCTTCATGGCGGTGTCGATACCCTCGATGTCAGAGACACCCTCCATCTTGATGAAGGCGGCCTCGTTGATCATGGGGATCAGGATGCGGTTGACCACGAAACCGGCGGCCTCGTTGACCTGGACCGGGGTCTTGCCGATGTCGGCGGAGATCTTCTTGATGGTCTCAACGGTCTCGGCGGGGGTGTTGGCGCCGGCGATGACCTCGATCAGCTTCATGCGGTCGGCGGGGTTGAAGAAGTGCATGCCGATGGTGGGACGGGACAGGCCCTTGCCGATCTCGGTGATGGACAGGCTGGAGGTGTTGGAGGCAAAGATGCACTCCGGCTTGCAGATCTTGTCCAGCTCGGCGAAGGTGGTCTGCTTGACCTTCATATCCTCGAAGGCGGCCTCGACGATCAGGTCGCAGTCAGCGCACAGGTCCTCTTTCAGGCCGGGGGTGATGGCGGCCAGGATGGCGTCCACCTTCTCCTGGGTCAGCTTGCCCTTGGCGACCAGGCGGTCGTAGCCCTTGGCGATCTTCGCCTTGCCGTTCTCGGCCCATTCCTGCTTGATGTCGCACAGGGCAACGGTGAAGCCCTCACACTGTGCAAATGCCTTTGCGATGCCCTGGCCCATGGTGCCAGCGCCAATAACGCCAACTTTCATAGTTGTAACCTCCTGAAAATTGTGATCGTATCAAATAAAAAGTGATGGAAATCAGTTGTTGGTAAAGACGGCCTTCGGCTTCGGTTTTTCCTTGGACAGGAAGCAGGCCATACCTTCCTTCTGGTCATGGGTCTCGAAGCAGTCGCCAAACAGCTTCTCCTCCACCTCGACGGCCTTCTCGATGGGCAGGCTGATGCCCTCGTTCATGGCCTTCTTGCAGTTGCGCACGGCGATGGGGGCGTTCTTGGCGATCTTGTTGGCCAGCTTCATGGCGTTCTCCATCAGCTCAGCCTGCGGATAGACCGCGTTGACCAGGCCGATGCGCAGGGCCTCGTCCGCTTTGATGTTCAAAGCGGAGTAGACCATCTGCTTGGCCATGCCCATGCCCACCAGGCGGGCCAGGCGCTGGGTGCCGCCAAAGCCGGGGGTGATGCCCAGGCCGACTTCCGGCTGGCCGAACACCGCGTTGTCGGAGCAGAGGCGGATGTCGCAGCTCATGGCCAGCTCGTTGCCGCCGCCCAGCGCAAAGCCGTTGACGGCCGCGATGACGGGCAGCGGGAAATGCTCGATCATCAGGAAGATGTCGTTGCCCATCTTGCCGAAGGCTTCGCCCTCGGCCTTGGTCATGGTGGACATCGAGCCGATGTCGGCGCCGGCGACGAAGCTCTTCTCGCCCGCGCCGGTCAGCACGACACAGCGGACGGTATCCTGGTCGATGCCCTCGAAGGCAGCCTTCAGGTCGGCCAGCACTTCGGGGTTCAGCGCGTTGAGCGCCTTGGGGCGGTCGATGGTGACAACCGCCACAGCGCCCTGCACTTCAGTAGTTACAAAAGACATTGGATCAATCCTCCAAAATATCAGCCACTTCCCCGTTTGGGGTGAAAGTGAGTGAGGAGTACGGAATTCTTACTTGCTCGCTGCGCGTCAGTCCATCTCGACGATGGTGGCGCAGCCCATGCCGCCGCCGATGCACAGGGTGGCCAGGCCCTTCTTGGCGCCGCGGTGCTTCATGGCGTACAGCAGGGTGACCAGGATGCGGGCGCCGGAAGCGCCGACGGGGTGGCCCAGAGCAATGGCGCCGCCGTTGACGTTGACCTTGCTCATGTCGAACTCCAGGTCGTGGGCCACAGCCAGGGACTGGGAAGCGAAAGCCTCATTGGCCTCGATCAGGTCCATGTCAGCCACGGTCAGGCCGGTCTTGGCCATGACCTTGCGGGTAGCGGCCACGGGGCCGACGCCCATGATGGAGGGATCGACGCCGCCCAGAGCGCCGGCGACCCAGGTAGCCATCGGGGTGATGCCCAGCTCCTTGGCCTTGTCCTCGCTCATGATGACCAGAGCGGCGGCGCCGTCGTTGATGGCGGAGGCGTTGCCGGCGGTGACCTTGCCGTCCTTCTTGAAGGAGGGCTTCAGCTTGGCCAGCACTTCGGGAGCGCTCAGACGGGGGCCTTCATCGGTGTCGAACACGATGTCGCCCTTCTTGTTGTGGATGGTGACGGGGACGATCTCGTCCTTGAATGCGCCGTTCTTGATGGCCTCGGCAGCCTTGACCTGGCTGTTATAAGCGAACATATCCAGGTCCTCGCGGCTCAGGTTCCACTGGTCGGCCACGTTCTCAGCGGTGATGCCCATGTGGTAGTTGTTGAACACGTCCCACAGAGCGTCGTTGACCATGGTGTCCACCAGCTCGCTCTTGCCCATGGGGTAGCCCATGCGGTAGCCGTAGCGGCCCTTCATCATGGCAAAGGGGGCCATATCCATGTTCTCGGTGCCGCCGGCAACCACGATGTCGGCATCGCCGGCCTCGATCATCTGGGCAGCCATGTTGACGCAGTTCAGACCGGAGCCGCAGACCACGTTGACGGTGACAGCCGGGCAGGTGACGGGCAGGCCGGCCTTGATGCTGGCCTGGCGGGCGACGTTCTGGCCCAAGCCGGCCTGGATGACGCAGCCCATGTAGACATGGTCAACCTGCTCCGGGGTGATGCCGGCGCGCTTGATGGCTTCCTTGATGACAACAGCGCCCAGGTCAGCGGCGGGGACAGTGGACAGCGTGCCGCCGAACTTGCCGATAGCAGTACGGCAGGCACTGGCAATGACGATCTTCTTCATGAAAACAGCCTCCTTGATGGTTGATGCCTCTCAGAAAAGCAACTTTACTATTTCAAGCCGTGGGACGGCGTGAACCAAAAAAAGCAGACGGCAGGACGGTCAAATTTCTCCCAGCGCAGCCTTGCGCTGCAAAGCCTCGGCCACGCAGGGCGCCACAAACTGGGACACATCCACATGGTAGTGGGCGGCCTCCTTGACCACCGTGCTGGACAGATAGCTCCAGCGGATGGAGGTGGCCAGGAAAATTGTCTCGATGCCGGGCATGATGGCATGGTTTGTGTGGGCCAGCTGGATCTCGTCCTCAAAATCGGTAACGGCGCGCAGGCCGCGCACCATGACCTTGGCATTGTTGGCCCTGGCAAAGCTGACGGTCAGCCCGTCGAAGGATTTTACCTCCACATTGGGCATGTCCCTGCAGCATTCCCGCAGCAGCTGCACCCGTTCCTCCACCGTGAACAGCGGATGCTTGGCGCTGTTGATCAGCACGGCAACAATCAGCTTGTCAAACATGCGGGCCGAGCGCTTGATGATGTCCAGATGGCCGTTGGTAACGGGATCGAAACTGCCGGGATACATGGCAATGGGCATGTCGGGAAAAACCTCACAGTCAGGCGCCCGCAGCTGTTAAAATTGTAACAGCATGGGGCAAAATCTAAGGCACCGCATCCAGTGCGTGTGAACCGTTTCGGGGCATGCGATCTGATTTGGTGCCAAAGCGGACGCGATACGGCATCCTTACTTATAGTTTTACTATTTCGTTAAGGTTTTGTCAATGGAAAGTGGCCTTTTTTTCGGTTTTTTGCGGCTCTTACGCCGTTTTTCGGCGTTTTGCCGGTTGGCTTTGCACATTTTCGCAGGATTTTATCTGTATTGCATCACCTGCCTGTTTCGTGCCGGGGCGCCCCTTGTCCCGCCCCGGCAGTTTGTGCATTTCTTGCCCGGAACCATACATTTATTTGGAAAAACTATGGCAACGCACACATAAATATGGTATGATAAAGCTTACATGCCTGCATCCGGTAAAACCACGGCTGCGGGCCAATGGAAAGGAGAATCTCCACCATGTCCAACCCCAATTTCCCGCTGTGCGTGGCGCTGTTTTTCGGCGGCGTGTCCAGCGAACATGAGATCAGCTGCATTTCGGCAGCTGCCTGGGCAGGCGCGCTGAAGGAAGCCCCCTGCCGGGATAAATACACGGTGATCCGTGTGGGCATCACCAAAGATGGCCGCTGGCTGCGCCATGACGGCAGCACCGCCGCCATGGCGGACGGCAGCTGGCAGAACGACCCCGCCTGCCGCCCCTGCATCCTCAGCCCTGACCGCAGCGTCCACGGCCTGATGGAGCAGCAGCCGGACGGCAGCTGGAAAACGGTGCGCATTGATATGGCTGTGCCCATGCTGCACGGCAAAAACGGTGAGGACGGCACCATCCAGGGCCTGTTCGAGATTGCCGGCATCCCCTATGTGGGCTGCGGCGTGCTGGGCAGCGCTGTCTGCATGGACAAAGCGGTGGCCAACACCCTGATGGATGCCTCCGGTGTGCCCCACTGCCGTTGGACCTGGGCCTCTGCCGAGGAAGCCGCCGGCTTTGATCCCCTGGCTGACCGGGTGGAGGCGAAGCTGGCCTACCCTATTTTTGTCAAGCCCGCCAACGCGGGTTCCAGCGTGGGCATCTCGAAGGCGCATAACCGCAGTGAGCTGCGCACCGCCGTCGGCGTGGCCCTGGCCGAGGACACCAAAGTGCTGTTTGAGGAGTTCATCGACGGACAGGAGGTGGAGTGCGCCGCCATCGGCAACCCCGAGACCGGCGTGTCCGTCACCCGCCCCGGCGAAATCCTTGCCGGTGCCGAGTTCTACACCTATGACGACAAGTACAAAAACGGCGTGTCCCAGGTGGTCATCCCCGCCCGGCTGTCTGACGAAAAGCTGGACGAAGTGCGGGACACCGCAAAGAAGGCCTATCTGGCGCTGGGCTGCACCGGGCTGGCCCGCTGTGACTTTTTTGTGGAGAAGGGCACCGGCCGGGTGCTGTGCAACGAGCTGAACACCATGCCCGGCTTTACCGCCATCAGCATGTATCCCAAGCTGATGGAAGCCTGCCGGGGGCTGAGCTTCTCCGCCCTGGCGGATCAGCTGATCGGCCTTGCCCTGAGCAGGAGAAAGGGTCGTTACTGATGGATAATCGTCCCATTGGCGTGTTTGACAGCGGCCTGGGCGGCCTGACAGCGGTGCGCCAGCTGCGCCAGGTGCTGCCCGGCGAGGACATCGTCTACTTTGGCGACACCGGCCGGGTGCCCTATGGCTCCCGCGGGCGGGAGACCATCATCCAGTACGCCCGGCAGGACATCGCGTTCCTGCTTTCCCAGGATGTGAAATTCATTGTGGCAGCCTGCGGCACGGTCAGCTCCACCTATCCGCCGTCCGAATCCAGCCATCTGCCGGTGCCCTTCACCGGCGTGGTTGGGGCCACCGCCCGCTGCGCCGCAGCAGCCACCCGCAACGGGCGCATCGGCGTGATCGGCACCCAGGCCACCGTGCGGTCGGGCAGTTATCAGGCGGTGCTGCGGCAGCTGGTGCCCGGGGTCCAGCTGTTTGCCAAGGCCTGCCCGCTGTTTGTGCCGCTGGTGGAAAACGGCTACGTGAACGACGGCAACCCGGTGACCAAGCTGGTGATTGCCGATTATCTGACCGAGCTTCGGGATACCGGGATCGACACGCTGATCCTGGGCTGCACCCATTACCCGCTGCTGGAGCGGATGATCGGCGAATTTATGGGGCCGGATGTGGCATTGATCGACCCGGGCAAATCCACCGCCAACGCGCTGGAGGACGCCCTGGGGGCGCTGGACCTGAAAAACAGCCGGGACACCGGCGGCGCGGTCCGCTTTTACGTCAGCGACTCCACCGAGGGCTTTGCCGAACAGGAGGCGCTGTTCCTGGGCAAGTACGGCGGCGGCCCGGTGGAACAGATTGCCATTGAACAGTACGCCTGGCCGCCGGCCGCCGCCAGCCAGGCCAACAGGCAGGGAAAAACAAATGGATGAAAAGTATCTGATCACAATCAAGGGCACCATGGAACAGGGCGGCCACAGCGAAACTGTGGAGCTGATGACCCACGGCGCCTTCCTCAAACGGGACGGCAACTTCTTTATTATGTACAAGGAGACCGAAGCCACTGGTTATGCCGGTTGCACCACCACCGTCAAGGTGGGTGAGGACGGCCGCCGGGTGGCCATGCTGCGCTATGGCAAGGCACCCAGCCAGCTGATCATTGAAAAGGGCACCCGCCATCTTTGCCACTACGAAACCGGTTACGGCGCCATCTCGCTGGGGGTGGCTGCCGATGTGATCGAGCCGGAACTGGACGAAAGCGGTGGCCGGGTGAAGTTCAGCTACACGCTGGATTCCGGCAGTGAGGATTTTATCAGCCGCAACCTGGTGGACATCACCGTGACCCCGCTGCCAGAGCCGGCACAGTAATTTTCCGCCGGGCCGCAGCCTGGCCCGGCCATAAGGTTTGAACAATCCTGACGATGTAAAAACGTAAAAAGGAGAGCGTTTTCCATGACCGATTACCGCAACTATAATCCACGTCAGTCTGCGCTGGACGCGGCCCGTTCCCTGCTGACCACCGCCGCCAACGCCGCGATGGACTCCGGCGCGCTGCCCAAGACCGAGCTGCCCGCCTTCAATGTGGAGATCCCCGCCGACCCCAAAAACGGCGATGTGGCCGCCAACCTGGCCATGGCAGGCGCCCGCACCTTCCACAAGGCTCCCCGCCAGATTGCCGAAGCTGTGGTGGGGGCCCTGGACCTGACCGGCAGTCCCTTTGCCCGGGTGGAAATCGCAGGGCCCGGGTTCATCAACCTGTACCTGGGCAGCGAGTGGTTCACCTCGGTGCTGCGGGCCGCCTGCGCCGGGCAGGACTACGGCCGCACCAACGCCGGCCAGGGCAAGCGCTACAACGTGGAATTTGTTTCCGCCAATCCCACCGGCCCCATGCACATGGGCAACGCCCGCGGCGGCGCCCTGGGTGACTGCCTGGCCGCCTGCCTGGACTGGGCGGGCTACGATGTGACCCGCGAGTTCTACATCAACGACGCCGGCAACCAGATCCAGAAATTTGGCAAGAGCCTGGCCATCCGTTACCTGCAGCTGTACAAGGGCGAGGAGGCCTGCCCCCTGCCCGCCGAGTGCTACCAGGGCGCCGACATTATTGAGCGCGCTAAGGAGTTTGCCGCCGTCCACGGCGACAGCTATGTGGGTGCCGACTTTGAGGAGCTGAAATCCGCCATCATTGCCGATGCCTTGCCCAAGAATATCGCCGGCCTCAAGCGCGACCTGGGCAAGTACCGCATCGAGTACGATGTCTGGTTCCCCGAGAGCACCCTGCACGAGAGCGGCGCAGTGGAGCAGATTGTCCAGCTGCTGCTGGACAAGGGCGCCTGCTACAAAGCCGAGGACGGCGCCATCATGTATAAGAGCGCCCAGTACAGCTCCAAGTACGGCGTTGCCAACAAGAAAAAGTCCGATGACGGCACCGAAGAGGAGGCCAAGGACGAGGTTCTCGTCCGCGCCAACGGCGTGCCCACCTACTTTGCCGCCGATATTGCCTACCACTACAACAAGCTGGCCGTCCGCGGGTTCGAGAAGGCCATCGACGTGTGGGGCGCCGACCACCACGGCCATGTGGCCCGCATGAAGGGTGCCATGGACGCCATCGGCCTGGACGGCAGCCGCCTGGACGTGGTGCTGATGCAGATGGTCAACCTGATCCGCGACGGCAAGCCTGTCCGCATGAGCAAGCGCACCGGCAAGGCCATCACCCTGACCGACCTGCTGGACGATGTGCCCATTGATTCCGCCCGCTTCTTCTTCAATATGCGGGAATCCAGCTCCACGCTGGACTTTGACCTGGACCTGGCCGTCAAAAACGACAGCGAAAACCCGGTCTACTACGTGCAGTACGCCCATGCCCGCATCTGCTCTATCCTGAAAAAGCTGGAGAGCGAGGGCGTGACCTTCCGCGGGCTGGAGGCTGCCGACGCCGCCGTGCTGACCGACCCCGCCGAGCTGGCCCTGCTGCGGCTGCTGGCCTCCTACCCGGCCGAGATTGCCGCGGCTGCCGAGAAGTACGACCCCGCCCGCATCACCCGCTTTGTCATCGACCTGGCCAGCGCCTTCCACCGCTTCTACGGCGCCTGCCGCATCCTGGGTGCCGGGGACAGCGTCCAGCAGGCCCGCATTGCCCTCTGCCTGGGCGTGCGGGATGTGATCCGCAACGCGCTGACCATGTTCAAAGTCAGTGTTCCCGAAAGCATGTAACCTTCCCTGCCGGCGCCGCAAAGCCGTCTGACAAATAAAACCGCCTGCCGGATTTGCTGCCGGCAGGCGGTTTCTGTTTGCGGATACACCGCAACAAATATAGTATAGCACAGTTAGATATGGATTATCAACCCCTAAATATGCACAAATAAACCACCGCAAGGTTGTCGGCTTTGCGAATAGACATCTGCCCTGGGGGATGGTATAGTATAGTCACAGAAAGAAAACAGCCGGAGATAAGGAGTACAGAAACTCCAAGAGCCCGCTTCCCAAAAGGTTCGGCAAAAGAGTTTTGAACATCTTTTCTAAAGGCTTAAGGTCAAGTTCCTGACAAGGTTTCTTTCAAAGGAAGTACAAAAACTTCCAAAATCAAATCTTCTGGTCGGTTCCAGAAAACGGGTTTCACACAAGGAAAACGGAATTCCTGAGAAAGATCTTCTTCGAGAAGGGAAACAAGAACTTTCTGATAAGTCCCTTAAAAAAGGATGAACGGAAAGGAATTGAAGCCGCTTGATAAAGGTCGAAGATCAGAAAAGTAAGGTTTCAAATGTGGAAGGTCCGGATTGAAATGGAAAAGCAGATGAATTTGGGAAGGGTTCAGCGAAAGCTGGGTGTACTGAAGCAAAGAGACGGCAGTGAAACACCTTAAAAGATCCAGAAAAGAAAGACAAAACGCCGAGGGTTTTTGGCAAGCAGTAGAAAAAGAGGCGTGCCGGCAGGATTCGTAAGAAAGGAGGCTCAGGCCAATGGCAAACTTTAAAGATCCCATTTCTCACCGGCAGGCCTGGGCTTGCTGAGACGAACTGGACCACATCAAGAGCCGCAGGTCATAACCTGTAAAGAAGCTACCAATTACTGATGAGTCGGTTCAGAAAATCGATCAAGATGCAATCCCAGGGCCTGTCAAAATCGACAGCTTGATATAGATTAGATGGAGACGAATGAGTAGGGAAAACTGAAAATCCGCCAGACCCCAACCAATAAAGTTACGCTCAAGAAAGCGTTTCAATCGGCAATATGGGTTTCATCTAACCAAATAAGGAGTTACTCCAATGTACTAGAGTAAGAGGAATTTTCCTCAGCATCGACCCGTAAAAGTTACCGCATTTTGCAAGATTTCTTCCCGGTTCCACAGATGCAAGGGATGTGAAGTATCAACCGTTGGCCCCCTGGTTTCAGGCCGGAACAACTCCCAGGTAATCCGAGATAGTTTCAAAGACACCGCAGGGTAAAACGTTTCAAGGAAAAGGTCAAATACAAACGGTATCTTCTCCCTCAGGCAAATAACGAACGACAGGGCGCTGTTTTAGATGATCCACAGGATACGTTCCGATTGAAAAGAATGGCCCAAGTAACCATAAGTTTCATGCTCGTTTTCCAGGTACTTTCCAATCGCTCCCCATAAAGGGAATGGAATGGTTTGGTTCCGAAAGCAACAGGAATGGTCTTTAGGTAAACATCGAAATTTCAGCATTTTCAAAATGACAGGTAATGATCCACAATGTAACCGGAAGAGGTGGCTCATGAAAATGAGTACCAGGTCCGAAAAATAGTGAATCACAGGTATGAGGCTATGACTCCGATCATGTAAGACCGGCGGGGTACACAGAAATGTGTGCCCCGCCTTTTTGGTTGCAGCCGGGTGGCCTTTTCCTTGCATAATTGGCCTGGGCGCTCTATAATAGGGATATCTTTCAGCACTGCCCAGGGCAGAGGAGGTTGCGGTATGGCACAGACGGAAAAGCGCCCGGTACTGGGCGTATTGGGCGGGCTGGGTCCCGCGGCAAGCTGCTACTTGTATCAGATGCTCATTGACCACACGCCGGCAAGCCGGGACCAGGACCACATCGATGTGGTGATCTCGTCCCGGGCATCCACCCCGGACCGCACCGCCTTCATTGTGGGTCAAAGCAAAGAGGACCCCTTTGCCGTAATGGAGCAGGACTGCCGCAGCCTGGTGGCCTATGGCGCCACGGTGCTGGCCATCCCCTGCAACACCGCCCATTATTTTTACGACCGGCTGGCCGCCGCACTGCCGGTGCCGGTTTTGAACATGCCCCGCCTGACGGTGGAAAAAGCCATCCGGCTGGGCTGCCACAAGCTGGGTATCCTGGCCACCGAGGGCACCATCCTGTCCGGTACCTACCAGCTGATGTGCCGCCAGTTCGGCCTTGATTGGGCAATCCCCTGCCCCGCACGCCAGCAGGATGTGACCGAGATCATCTACGGCCAGATCAAGCAGGGGCACCGCGCCAACATGGCACAGTTTCATGCTGCTGCCGACGATCTGCGGCAGCAGGGCTGTGATATGGCCGTGCTGGGCTGCACCGAGCTGAGCCTGGTCAAGCGAGACGAACATCTGGGCCGCTTTTTCCTGGACAGTACCGAGGTGCTGTGCGAGGCCTCGCTGCGGGCCTGCGGCGTGGACCCCATCGGCTTTGATGACCTGAAAGGATGAGCCCGCTTGCTTGAATGTCTGCGGCCGGCTGTCCCTGCGGCCGGTTTGCGATATTTTCCCGAAAGGAACGATGCGATATGAAACGGTTACCCTCCCTGCTCTTGGCGGGATGCCTGGCTTTTGGCCTGGCCGCCTGCCAGGCTGCGAACTCTGCTGCGGACAATCCCCCGCCGGCCGAGGCGTCCCAATCCACCGCCGCTGCCCCCACGCAGGAGCCTGCCACTCCGGCCCCTGCCGCGGAGGAACCTGCCGAGCCTGCGCCCGTGGAACAGACCCCTGCCGACCCCACTGCCGCAGTGCTGATGACGCCCGGCGAGCTGGTGCTGCCCGATGAGGAGGATTTGACGCTGGAGGCGGCGATGCCCGCGCTGCACGCCTGCCTGGACGATTCCTTTCCCCATATCACGGTCAGCAACAACGAGGGGGATCTCTCGGTACTGATGTGGAGCGACGGCCTGGGTGCACTGGCCGCCAGTGCAGACGACGGCGACCCGGAAGCCTCCACCCTGTGGCAGCAGACCGCCGCCAGCGTGACGGAAACCAACAAGATGGTCTACGACGCTTTGCAGGACGCCGGGGTGACGGATGCCTCCGTGACCTTTGTGTTGGTCAACGACCTGGACAACGAGTACATCCTGACCTCCGCGGTGGACGGCGAGCTTTTCTTCGATGTCATCGCCGGTGTCAACATTGACATGTAACACGGCGGCTGCCCCATGCCGGGGCCTGCCGGCGTGGATTTTGCTTGACAGACTGTCCCTGCGCCAGTATACTGAAACTGTACCGCCGCGGGTTGGGAAAGGAGCGTGCTGTCATGCAGTTTGAACGCCGTGATGGAATGTATATGTGCAGTTTGCTTCGGCAGCCTGCGCATGCTTTCCCCTGCCTGTAAGGCCGGGCCCAAACGGAAGCAATCACGGCAGGGCGCCGAACGCGTCCCTGCCGTTTTGTTTTGTCCCCCACTGTGAGAAGGAGAGATACACCCCATGGAGAATCAGAAGAAATTCTACATTACCACGCCGATCTATTATCCCAGCGACAAGCTGCACATCGGCCACACCTACTGCACTGTGGCCACCGACGCCATGGCCCGCTACAAGCGGCTGCAGGGCTACAAGGTTATGTTCCTGACCGGCACCGACGAGCACGGCCTGAAGATTGAGCAAAAAGCCGAAGCCGCCGGCGTGACCCCCCAGCAGTTTGTGGACAACATCGTGGAGGGCCCCCGCGGCGTCAAGGACCTGTGGAAGCTGATGGAGATCAGCTACGACCGGTTCATCCGCACCACCGACGACTATCATGTGTCCGCCATCCAGAAGATCTTCAAAAAGATGTACGACAAGGGCGACATCTACAAGGGCACCTACAAGGGCAAATACTGCACCCCCTGCGAGAGTTTCTGGACCGAGAGCCAGCTGGTCAACGGCTGCTGCCCCGACTGCGGCCGCCCTGTGGTGGACGCCGAGGAGGAAGCTTACTTCTTCCGCCTGTCCAAATATGCCGACCGGGTGCGCGACCTGCTGGTGAACACCGACTTTTTGCAGCCCCGCTCCCGCGTCAACGAGATGGTGAACAACTTTATCGACAAAGGGCTGGAGGACCTGTGCGTCAGCCGCACCAGCTTTAACTGGGGCATCCCGGTCAACTTCGACCCCAAGCACGTGGTCTATGTGTGGATCGATGCGCTGTTCAACTACACCACTGCCCTGGGCTTTATGAACGACCGCTACCCCGACAGCGACTACGAAACCTTCTGGCCCGCAGATGTCCACTTTGTGGGCAAGGAGATTGTGCGCTTCCACTCCATCATCTGGCCCGCCATGCTGATGAGCATGGAGATGCCCCTGCCCAAACACGTATTCGGCCACGGGTGGCTGCTGTTGGACGGCGGCAAGATGTCCAAATCCAAGGGCAATGTGGTGGACCCCTACATCCTGGCCGAGCGGTACAGCGCCGACGCACTGCGCTACTTCCTGCTGCGGGACTTCCCCTTCGGCACTGACGGCAACTTCTCCAACGAGCTGCTGATCAACCGCATCAACATGGACCTGGCCAACGACCTGGGCAACCTGCTGTCCCGCACCACCGCCATGGCGGACAAGTATTTTGGCGGCACGCTGCCCGCCGACCAGCAGGAAGGTCCCGAGGACGCCGAGCTGCTGGCCATGGCTGGCGCACTGCGCGGCAAATACGAGGCCCAGATGGAGAAGTACGCCTTCCAGAATGCGCTGGCCGAGGTATTCAACGTGATCGCCCGCGCCAACAAGTACATTGACGAGACCGCCCCCTGGGTGCTGGCCAAGGACGAGGCTAAAAAGCCTCGCCTGGCCCGGGTGCTTTACAACCTGGCTGAGACGCTGCGCATCTGTGCCACGCTGCTGCAGCCCTTTATGCCCGCCGCCTGTGACAAGATCTTTGCCCAGCTGGGCGTGACCGACGCCGGCCTGCGCAGCTGGGACAGCGTGGCTGTCTTTGGCGCCATGCCTGCCGCCTGCACGCTGCACAAGGGCGAGAATATCTTCCCCCGCATCGATGCCAAGAAGGAGCTGGCCGAGCTGGAGGCCATGGAGGCTGCCCAGAAAGCTGCCGCCCAGGCCGCCCTGTCCAACGAGGAGAAGGCGGCTGCCCAGCCTGCCGATGCGCCTGCCGAGATCATTGACCACGAACCGGAGATCAGCTTTGACGACTTTATGAAAACTGAGCTGCGGGTGGGCGAGATCCGCGCCGCCGAGGCCATGAAAGAGAGCAAAAAGCTTTTGCACCTGACCGTCTTTGACGGCGAGCGGGAGCGCTGCATCCTGTCCGGCATCGCCAAATGGTACAAGCCGGAGGATCTGGTGGGCAAAAAGGTGGCCATTGTGGCCAACCTGGCCCCCCGCCCGATGATGAAGGGCAAATACGTCAGTGAGGGCATGATTGTCGCTGCCGACACCGCCGACGGCGGCTGCATCATTCCCTTCTTCCCTGCCGAGGCTCAGGCCGGCAGCCGCATCCACTGAGCATAGCCTGATGGCCGCCGTCCCCGGTGTTTGTCCGCTGGCGGCGGCCTTTTTGTAAGCAGGCAGGCGCGGTTTGCCCGGCCGGGCGCCGGCTTTGGGAACTTTGCGGGCAATCTGCGCCCGGCACAGAACAAGGAGACCAACCATGACCGACATTTTTGATACCCATGCCCATTACTGCTCCCGGCAATTTGACACCGACCGGGATGCGCTGCTGGCCGCCCTGCCGGACGCCGGCGTGGTGGGCGTGCTGGAATGCGCCACCCACTCGGGGGATGCACCCCGTGTGTTGGAATTGGCCCGCTGCCATCCCTTTGTCCATGCGGCGCTGGGCATCCACCCCGAAAGCCTGGGCGAGGCGGACGCCCCCACCGTGGCCCTCTACCAGGGCGACTGGCGGGCGGAGTTGAAGGCCATGCGCCCGCTGTTTGACGACCCGGCCGTGATCGCTGTGGGGGAGATTGGGTTGGACCATCACTGGCCGCTGCCGGCCCGGGAGCAGTACGATCTGTTTGAGGCACAGCTGCAGTTGGCCGCCGAACGGAACCTTCCGGTATCGGTCCACGACCGGGAGGCCCATGCCGAGACCTACGATCTTTTGAAAAAGTACAGGCCCCGGGGCGTGCTGCACTGTTACAGCGGCAGCGCCGAGGATGCCGCCTGGCTGGTGGCTCAGGGGATGTGCCTGGGCTTTGGCGGAGCGGTAACCTACAAGGGCGCCAAGCGGGCCGCCAAGGTGCTGGCAGCCATCCCCCACGAGGCCGCTGTGCTGGAAACCGACTGTCCCTACATGGCCCCCACGCCGGTGCGCGGCAGCCGCAACGACAGCCGCAACATTGCGTATGTGGCCGGGTATATCGGCGAATTGTGGGGGATGTCCGCCCAGGATGTGTTGACCCTGACCGCCGCCAACGCACGCCGGGTATTTGGTGTGTGACCTTTTTCCCCGTTATCACCAACCATTTTGACAGGAAGTGATTTCCATGTTTGCTGATTTTCAGCCCCGCAGGCCCCGTCCCCGCAGCTGGTTTGCCGTGGAGCGGGCCGAGCTTTCCGCCATGGGCCGCCCCGCCCGGGCAGGTACGGCGTTGCTGGCACTGCTGCTGGCGGTACAGCTTGCCTTTTTGTGCTGGTGCAACATGACCCAGTGGCAGAGCCACCTGGATGGGGACTCCTCCACCCAGATTTTGAAGGTGATGGAGATCGCCAAAGCCGGGTCGCTGTCGCTGCCCAATTGGAACGATACCACCTCCCTGCTGCTGGATACCCCGCTGATGGTCGCCGCGTTGCTGATGCCGCTGTTCGGCAACGCCTTTGCCGCCTACGGTGCGGGCAACATCCTGCTGCTGGCAGCCTTTGCCTACGCCCTGTGGCAGCTGCTGCTCCGGGCAGACTGTCCCCTGCCGCTGCGACTGACAGCGCTGTTTCTGATCCTGACGCCTTACAGCTATACCGAGGTGCTTGGCTATGCCAACTGCATGGTGGTGCAAAGCGCCCATTACCTGATGCGGGCGCTGTATCTTGTCTATCTGCTGTACAGCCTGGTACAGCTGGACCGGCGGGAAAGGGGCTTTGGGCATCTGGTCACCTGGCTGTTCACGCTGGGGCTGGGGGCCTGGATCGGGCTTTCCAGCGGGCTGTTCCTGCTGCTGATCGTGCTTTTGCCGGTGGTTCTTGGTTTTGTGGTGCGGGCCTTTGCCGCCGGCAAGCCGGGGCTGCTGCTCAGCCCCGGGGGCGTGTTTCTCGCGCTGAACCTGCTGGGCTTCGGCGGCGGCTTCTGGGTACAGCGGTTTGTCATCCACTTTGCCTCCCGGGATGCCTCCATCGCCTGGAACAGTTACACTGAGTTTCTGCCCAACCTCGCAAAGGTCATCCAGGGGTATTTCAAGCTGACCGGCGCCCTGCCGTCTGAGGGCGGCGTGACGGTGCTCAGCGGGCGGGGCATCGGTTTTGGCATCGCGTTTATGGTGGCCATGGCGGTGGTGCTGGGCGCAGGGCTCTGCCTGTGGCGGATCGGGCACCGGCCTGCCGCCGCCTGCCGGGCCGCCGGGAGCAGCCGCGGCCTGCTGTTCGCCTGCCTGCTGGGCGTGGTGGGGGTGGACACCCTGATCCTTACCGGTGCGTCGCTGGCCTACGGCGAGACAGTCTATGAAAGCCGCTACCTGATTTTCCTGTTTGTGGCGGCAGTGCTGCTTTTGGTGCTGGGGCTGCCCTGGCTGCGGCGGACCGGCGGCCTGTACGCTCCCGCGGTGGTGCTGCTGGCCTGCCTGGCGGCGTCCAACGCTTTTTTGTGCGACAAGGGCTATCTGGACAGCCCCACCTATGATTTTTCCTACGCGGAGGCGGTAACCGGCGCGCTGGACGAAGCCTATCCCGAAGTCCGGGTGGTGTACATGGTTTCGGACGACCATGACCGCAAGGTGCTGCGCCTGGCCGACCAGAGCAAGGTCTACCGGATGGTGTCAGGCAATTACAACCCCGGTGATTACACCTACTACCAGGACGGTACCGGTTTGGAGGCCGGCACGCTGCTGCTGGCCACGGACCAACAGTTTGCGGCACTGGACCCCGCCGTTGCCGCCGGGTATGAGAAAACCGCCCTGCCCCAGTTCTGGCTGTACATGGATATGACCGGATACAGCACCAGCGACCCCCAACCATACAACGTCTACTATTGCCCCAGCGGCGGCATCGACCTGACGGCTCTGCCCAACTGATCACCGCACAGTGCTTGACCTGACAGCCGTTGCAGGATACAATAAGGGTACCTGAAACGGTCGTTCCGATTCAAATTCAAAATTCAGGAGTGTCATACTATGAAAGCACGGATCCCCAAACACCGCGAATTTATCATCGATTTTCCCAAGGAAGTGCCCGAGGCCAAAGCCAACGAGGGTTGGAGCAAGCTGATGGCCATTGTGGAGGATTACAAAAAGGCGCATAACGGCCAGTCGGTCTACGCCCCCACTTTCATTGAGGACTGTGAGCCTGCGGTCAAAAAACTGCAGGAGGAGTACGGTTTCACCTACACCATCCAGGAAATCCAGTAAGTCCCCCCAGGGGTCAAAAGCCGGCGCCGCTTTGGCTGTGCCGGCTTTTGCTTTGCCCGCAGCTGCCGGGAGCCACCGCTGTCCGCCATATTTCACGGTTGTTTTGTGGGGAAAGCCGCGCTATAATAAGAAATACAACATCTTTTGGGAGGGGGGACCCGCCATGAACCAGGCTGCCGAGACCATCCGGCAACGTCTGTTTGCGTTGCAAGATACGGCGTATCAGGCGTTCCATGCCAAGCTGATGCCCACAGTGGACCCGAGCGTCATCATCGGGGTGCGGATTCCGCTATTGCGCAAGCTGGCCAAGGAGCTGGCCTCCACGCCGGAGGCCGCCGCTTTTATGGCGGAACTGCCCCACCGCTACTATGAGGAAAACACCCTGCACGGGCTGCTGATTTGCCGCATGAACGACTATGCCATGACGGTACAGGCGCTGGACCGGTTTTTGCCTTTTGTGGACAACTGGGCCACCTGCGACTGCATCAGCCCGCAGGCCTTCCGCCGCCACCCGGATGAACTGCCCGGCCAGCTGCACCACTGGCTGACTGCCGCACACCCCTATACCGTGCGGTTCGGCATTGGGATGCTGATGCAGTTTTACCTGGACGCCGACTTCCAGCCGATCTACCTGGATTGGGTGGCGGAGGTGCACAGTGAGGAATACTACGTCAACATGATGATTGCCTGGTACTTTGCCACCGCGCTGGCCAAACAGCCCCAGATTACCCTGCCGGTCCTGCAGCAGAATCGGCTATCCACCTGGGTGCACAACAAAACCATCCAGAAGGCGGTGGAAAGTTACCGCATCCCGCCGGAGCAGAAAGCGTACCTGCGCACCCTGCGCCGGAAAGAGCCCGCCCGTTCCTAACCCGCGCAAAACACCCCCGGAAACGATTGTGAGGTCGTTTTCGGGGGTGGAGTGTTTTTGTGTCATTCCGGCTTGCCGCGGCCGGCCTTGAGCTGCGCCAGGTATTCCTCCAGTTCATCAATGTCCCGGTCCGTCAGGGTGTCGCTTTCGGCCATGGCGGCGATCAGGTTTTTGGCGCTTCCCTCAAACAGGCGGGACAGGGCGCTGCGGCTTTCCACCGGCAGGTAGTCTTTGCGGGAAAGGGCCGCCCGATACAGGTAGCCCCTGCCCTGCTTTTCCCGCACCACACAGCCTTTGGCCTCCAGGCGGGAAAGCAGCGCCAGCAGCGTGGTGCTGGCCCAGTTGTGCTGCGCCAAACGGACCTCCAGCTCAGGGCGGGTCAGGGGGGTATCCGCCTGCCACAGGGCTTTCATCACTTCCAGCTCGGCATCGGGCAGACGTTTGGGGTTGTTGTTCATTGGGGTTCACCTCCGTTGGGGGCCTGGGTGGCGGCTTGCGCCACCTGCGGCTGCCAGTCTGCCATCCGCCAGGTCTCGCCGTAATCATTGGTGCAGATGCCAAAGTCATTCTCCAGGCTGTTGCTGCCGTTGGGCGCGCAGCGCACCCATACACCGCCGGGCGTATCCGGGTCCAGCCAGAGGCTGCAGGTATGGATACCGGTGCGGCTTTCAGGCAGCTGGCTTTCCAGTGCCGTCAGGTCCAGCGGCTGCCAGCTGGCACCGCCGTCCACTGTGCGCCACAGTGAAAAGTGGGTATAGGAAGTATGCGGCGCCCAGAAGCCCACGTTCTCATTCAGCCACAAAAACGGCTGCAAATGCCAGGCGCCGCGCTCGGCATCGGCGGGCAGACTGTGGCGTCCGGTCAGCTGCCAGGTGGCACCGCCGTCGGTGGTGCGCAGCACCGCGCAGTCATCATCGGTCCAGTAGCGCAGGCTGCCATCCCCCAGCGCCGCATCACCGTCCGTTCCCAGCCGCACCACCAGAAAGCCGGTGCTGTCGCTGACCATCTGGTAGTTGGTGATGGCAAAAGGTTCCTGCCCCAGGGCCGGGGTCAGGTCGGCATGCTGTTCCTGCCAGTTGGCGCCGCCGTCCAGCGTGGTGTACAACGCCACGCCGCCCGGCTCAGTCGCCGCGTACCCGGTGCGGCCGATGTCCGGCACGGTGTAATCGTCCATCTGCCAGTAGGGCAGGCCGGCCAGCGCTGCAGGTGGGTCCACCGACAGCGAAGTGGGCCAACCGATCAGCCCCGGCCAAACCTCCTGCGTGCCGCCGTGGTCAGGGGCCGGCGTGGATGTGGGCGCAGGCTGGTTGAGCGTGTCCAGGCTGTTGGGGGTGTGTTCCACCGTCAGCATGGCCTGCCCGTCCGCCGCGTCCGCAATGCAGCGCACCAGTGTTGCAGGGTTGGTCAGGATGGCGTCCACCGCGTCCTCCCCGTACCAGATCGTCTCGGCGGTGCCGCCGGCGGTCTCGGCCGTCTCGGTGCGGCCGGCAAAGCCTGCGCCGCTTTCGGTGTAGCACTCCCGCAGTCTTTCCCGGAAATTCTGGCGCTGCTGCTCTGTCATAGCCTCGCCCAGCGTCTGGGTCCCGGCCCAGACCGCCGCATAATTGCCGGTCAGGTCCTCCCGATGTGCCCGGTACTCGGCAGAAGAAGTCAGCACGTCGAAGGTTGTGACGTAGGTAAACTCCGGCAGCGGCTCGCCCAGCCGGGCGGTAACGGCGTCGATCACCGCATCCTGTTCCTCTGCCGGGAACAGCCCAGACACGCCCCACAACTGCCCTTGAGAATTAAAGCGCAGGTTCAACTCCTGCATTTGGCAGCCGAACAGCGCGGCGTCCCGCAGCTGCAGGGTGTCCCCGCCGTCGGTGTAGGGGGTGCCGGCGGCGTCCAAGTCCGCCTTGGCGGCGCTGTATGTGGTGGTCCAGGGGTATTCCGGCGCCTGGAGCATCTGCGTATCCACAGGGTTTGCAGCCTGGCAGGCCACCAACCCACCGGCCAGCAGGGCAACCAGTGCCAGCCCCGCCAACACAACCCGGCCCCGGCGTTTGGGGGTCAGGTCCCACAGCTGGCGCAGGCGGTCGGCCCAGTCCCTGCGGGTCAGAGCAAAGCCGGTGGTCAGTGCCGGGGTGCGGCCCATGCGGGCGGCATGGAGCAGTGCATCGCTGTACGCTGCGCGGAAGGTGCTGCCCTGTCCCGCCACGACCTGCTCGTCACAGGCGGCCTCAATGTCCCGCCCCGCCCGCCGGGCCAGCAGCCAGAGCACCGGGTTGTACCAGTGCAGCGCACAGGCGGCCGTCAGCAGCAGCTTGAAGGCCAGATCATGCCGGCGCAGATGGGTCAGCTCGTGGGTCAGCATCAGGGCGGAATCCACGGGGGCATGGTCTGCCTGCGGCACCAGCAGCACCGGCCGCAGGATACCCGCTGTCACCGGGCCGCGCACTGAGGCACTGGCCAGCAAACGGGGCCGGCGACGCAGCGGCACGGCGGCTTGGGCGTCATCCAGCGCCTGCTGCCAGTCAGGCCCGGCCGGGACCGCCTGCCCCACTGTGCGCCGCCGCCAAAGCAGATAGGCTGCCCCCTGCCACAACAGCACCGCGGCCGCACCGGTCAGCCACATGGCGGTCAAAACTTCCAGCCAGGACAGCGCCGGCGCGGCCGGACCGGATGTTCCCCGCCCATCCGCCTGCAAGGGCTCGGGCGCCTGTGCCGGCGCGCTGTCCGCCGCCGGCGGCTGCACCGTGTCCGGCAGCTGCGCCGGGGCCGCTGCGGACAAGGCGGGCTGCTCGCCCAAGCCCTGCTGCGGCGGAGTCTCCGTCTGTGCCGTCTGCACTGCCGCCGTCCAGGCAGCCGGCAGCGTTACCCGGGCGGCGGGCACGGCAGGCAGCGCCAGGCGCAGAGGCAGCACAAACAGCACCGCCAGGGCCAGCCAAAGCCGGCACAGCCAGCGCGCGCCGTACCGCCGGCGCAGGCGGCGGGCAAGCGCCAGCAGCACCAGCGCCGCGCACCCCAGCGGGATGCCCTGCGCCGCAAAGGCAAGCATCCAATCGACAAAGGCAGACACAAGATCACCTCCAGATTCAGTGGCCGGAACGGCAGGATCTGTTATGTCTGCCAAGCCGGCCGCGGCGTTTGCCGCCGCATTAATTTTACGGTTGTAGAATATTCCCGTGTCTTTATACTACACTTGTAGTACAACCTTGTCAAGGCAGCATTTTTACCAAGAAAGCCAGTTCAAATTGGTGTAAAAAACCGGTGCGCCGCCTGCGCGGCACACCGGTGGTTTGTTGTATGGTCAAAGCCCTTACAGTTCACAGGGGGTAAAGCCTTCCTTGCCCAGGACCTGCACTTTTGAATAGCCCAGGGCCTTCAGCTGGGCAGCGGCCTCCTCAAAGCCGAAGGTCAGCTTGTCGGCAGCGTGGGCATCGGCCGTGATGACCACATTGCCGCTGAGGGCCAGCCACTCCTTCAAAATTGCCTCGGAGGGGAAGAAATCCTCCCGGAAGCCGCGGGCCACGCCGCTGGTGTTGACCTCCAGCACACAGCGGTTTCGGGCGGCGGCAGCCAGCGCGTCGCTGGCGGCCTTCTGGTAGCGGGGGGCCTGCTCGTCAAAGAACCGGCCGTCCTTGTTGATCTTTTTGATCAGGTCAAAGTGGCCCAGGATGGTGGGGCGCATGGCCGCCAGCTGTTTGACATTGTCAAAATAGGCCTCCACAGCAGCCAGGCCGTCGCCGTCAAACTCGTTGTTGATGCAGTCGGCCAGGTCGCTGGGGCGCCAGTCAATCTCGTAATATTTGCCGGTTTTGGGGCCGTGGATGTAATGGGTGGAGCCGATCCAGTAGTCATACTTGGACGGGTCGTCATCTGAATACAGGTCCCATTCCAAACCGTACAGGATATCCAGCTTGCCCTCGTACTGCTTTTTCAGCTTGGCGATGTCACCCTTATAGCGGGCGGTGCGGCTGGGGCTCATGCAATATTCCAGGTCACAGGGGGTATGGCTGTGGCCGGTAAAGCCCAGTGTTTTCAGCCCCATGTGCCAGGCGGTAACCGCCAGTTCTTCCAGTGTATTCTTGCCGTCACACAGCTTCGAGTGCACATGCACCGAGCTGAGCATGTATTCGCCTGCCATTACTGCATCCTCTCCTGCTTGACTTTGTGGTCGATGACGTGTCGTTTTTCCAGTTCCCGGGTGATATCCTCCACCGAGATACCCAGTTCGATCATCAAAACCAGCACATGGTAGGCCAGGTCGCTGATCTCAAAGATGGTCTCGGCTTTGTCCTGCTTCATGCCGGCGATGACCACCTCGGTGCTCTCCTCGCCGACCTTTTTCAAAATCTTTTCCAGGCCCTTGTCGAACAGGTAGCTGGTGTAGCTGCCCTCCTTGGGGTCGGTCTTGCGGCCCTGGATCAGCTCATACAATTCCTGCCAGGTGAACTGCTTCAGCTCCTCGGACACATAGACCGGGTTGAAAAAGCAGCTCTCGGCGCCGGTGTGGCAGGCGGGGCCGTCCTTGACCACCTCCACCACCAGGGCGTCCTTGTCGCAGTCTGCGGTGATAGACACCACGCGCTGCACATTGCCGGAAGTTTCGCCCTTGCGCCAGATTTCCTGGCGGCTACGGCTGTAAAAGACGGTGCGGCCCTCGGCGATGGTCAGGGCCAGCGTCTCGGCGTTCATGTAAGCCAGGGTCAGCACCTCGCGGGTATAATGGTCCTGCACAATGGCAGGGATCAGACCGTGGGCGTCAAATTTCAGGGTCTTTTGGGTATCGGGATATTGCATGGTCGATCGCTCCTTGTCAGAAACGCAGCCTATTCTTCCCCACTGCACCGATACCAGGCGCACCGGGCGGCGAAAAGAATAAGATACTTATTAGTTTACCTTGTCACAGCACATTTTGCAACGGGTGTCAGGGGAAAATTTTTGTAAAGAACGGCAAATATACACTGCATTCGGCTGGCTTTGCCGGTCAGATGCGCATCTCAACGCCGTTTTGCCGCAGGTATCGCTTCAGGTCGCGGATATCCACCTGGCGGGTATGGAAGATGCTGGCGGCCAGGCCCGCGTCCACCCCCGGATGGCCCTTGAACAGGGTGAGGAAGTCCTCCATGCAGCCCGCACCGCCGGAGGCAATGATGGGCACGGCGCAGCGCTTTGCCACCGCGTCCAGCAGTTCCAGGTCGAAGCCGTTTTTGACGCCGTCGGTATCGATGGAGTTGACCACCAGCTCGCCGGCACCGTTTTTGACCCCCTGTTCCAGCCAGTCCAGCGCGTCGATGCCGGTATTTTCCCGGCCGCCCTTGGCGAACAGCATGAATCTGCCGTCCACCCGCTTGATGTCCGCCGACAGCACCACGCACTGGTCGCCGTACTTCTGCGCGGCGGCCGGGATGATGCCCGGGTTTGCGATGGCGCCGGAGTTGACGCTGACCTTGTCGGCGCCGCATTTCAGCACCCGGTCAAAGTCCTCCAGCGTGCGGATGCCGCCGCCCACCGTCAGCGGGATGAAAATTTCGGCAGCCACCCGGCGCAGGATGTCGGTGAACAGGGTACGGCCCTCCACGCTGGCGGTGATGTCGTAGAAGACCAGCTCATCGGCGCCGGACTCGTTGTACCAGCGGGCCATCTCGACCGGGTCGGCCAGATCGCGCAGGCCCTCGAAGTTGACCCCCTTGACCACCCGGCCGTCCTTCACGTCCAGGCAGGGGATGATGCGTTTGGTGATCATGGCGCGCTCCTTTCTGTTCTGCCGTCACTGGGGGAAGCGGCGGACCGCTTCGGCCAGGTCGATAGCGCCGGTGTAGACCGATTTGCCCAAAATGGCCGCGTGGCAGCCCATGGCTGCCAGGGCGTCCAGCTCCGCCATGGCGGCGATGCCGCCGGAGGCGGTGATCTCCACGCCGGGGATCTGCAACAGCCGGCGGTACAGGTCCAGGTTGGTGCCCTGCATGGTACCGTCGCGGGAGATGTCGGTGGCAATGATGGCCTGCACGCCGGCATCCGCCAGGCGGCGGCAGAAGTCGATGCCGGGTTCGGGGGTGACTTCCCGCCAGCCGGCCACGGCCACAAAGCCGTCCTTCATGTCCACGCCCACCGCGATGCGGCTGCCGTAGGTTTTTGCTATGCGGGCGGTGAAATCAAAATCCCGCACCGCGACGGTGCCCAGGATGCAGCGCCCCACCCCCATATCCAGGTAGCGGCGGATGCGGGCTTCGTCCCGGATGCCGCCGCCCACCTCGATGTACAGGCCGCCCACAGCCGCGATGGCCGCCACCGCGGGCAGGTTGGCGGTGTCGTCGTCCTTCGCGCCGTCCAGGTCGACGACGTGCAGGTATTTCGCGCCCGCGTCCCGGAAGGCCTTTGCCTGGGCGGCGGGGTCATCGTTGTAGACGGTCATCTGATCGTAATCGCCCTGGTACAGCCGCACGGCCTTGCCGCCGCGCAGGTCAATGGCGGGGAACAGTTTCATGGTTTTCCCTTCCCTCCCTTGGAATTTGTGCCGCGCCGCCTTGTTTGCGGGCGGCTTTGTGCGCTCACCCCAGCTCGGCGAAGGCTTTCAGCAGCCGCAGGCCGGTGTCGCCGGACTTTTCGGGGTGGAACTGGGTGCCGTAGACAAGGCCGTTGCGCACCGCGCCGGTGACGGGGATGCTGTACTCGCTGGTGGCCAGCGTGTTGGCGGCGCAGTTCTTGGCGTAATAGCTGTGGACGTAATAGACATACTCACCGGGTTTGACATAGCGGAACAGCGGGTCGTCCTCCCGACCGGGGGTGATGTCCAGCGCGTTCCAGCCGATGTGCGGCACCTTGAGGGCGGGGTCCTTCAGGTCATCGGCCAGCGGGCAGACCTGGCCGGGCACCAGGCCCAGGCCGGGGTGCTCGCCGTACTCGTAGCTTTTGTCAAACAGCAGCTGCATGCCCAAGCAGATGCCCAGCAATGGCTTTTTTTGACATTCGGTTTTGATGACCGGCACCAGGCCGGTGGCAGCCAGCTTGTCCATGGCATCGGCAAAGGCGCCCACGCCGGGCAGCACGATGTGCGTGGCGGCGCACAGCCGGTCGGCATCGCGGGTGACCTCCACTTCCAGGCCCAGGCTTTTCAGGCTGGACGAAAGGCTGAACAGGTTGCCCACACCGTAATCCACAATGGCGATCATAATGGTTCCCTCCCCGGATATGTTATGGCCGGTAAAACCGGTCGATTGCCCACTTTTGCGGGTTCGTGCAAATGTAGTTTGCGATGCGCAGATAATCGGCTTCGCCGCGGATTACATGATCGCAGAAAGAGCGCCGGAACAGCGGCCATCCGCTTTGGATGCGGGTCATTGCCCCAGAATTTCCTCCAGCGCTGCGAAAAAGCCCTGCATCTGCTCGGGCGAACCGATGGTGATGCGCAGCCAGTCGGACAGGCGCGGGGTGTCGAAATGCCGCACCAGCACGCCGTTTTCCTTCAGGCGGCGGTAAAGCGTGCCGCCCGGCATCCGCGGGGTGCGGGCAAAGACAAAGTTTGCGCTGGAATCCAGCACGGTGAAGCCCATCTGCCGCAGCCTTGCGGTGGCATCGGCGCGGGTGGCGCGGATGGCGGCACAGTTTTTTTCAAAATACGCCGGGTCGGCCAGGGCGGCAACTCCCGCGGCCTCGGTCATGCGGTTGACGTTGTAGGGGTTCATGCTGTACTTGACCCGTTTCAGGTCGGCAATCAGCGGCTCCGGGGCAATGCACAGCCCCAGCCGCCCGCCCGCCAGGCTGCGGGACTTGGAGAAGGTCTGCACCACCATCAGATTGGCGGGCTCCCCCTTTCGCACAAAGGGCACGCAGCTCTCGCCGCCGAAATCCACATAGGCCTCGTCCACAATGACGACGGCGTCCGGGTTATGCCGGGCAATCTCGGCCAGCGCCGCGGTGGGCAGGGCCAGGCCGGTGGGCGCGTTTGGGTTGGCGATGACGATGGCCCCCACGTTTTTGGCGCTGTCCAGGCCGTAGTAGTCCGCTGGGTCTAGTGTGAAATCCTCCCTTAGCGGCAGCACCGCCTGCGGGATGCCGAACAGCTGGCACCAGACCGGGTAGAACCCGTAGGTCACATCGGCGAAAGCCAGCGGCCTGTCCTTGGCGCAGAAGGCCCGGATGGCCAGCATCAGGTTCTCGTCGCTGCCGTTGCCGCAGAGGAGATTTTCTGGCCGGACGCCGAACCATTCGGCGGCGGCCTTGGTCAGCGCCCCGCTCTCGGGGTCAGAATAAAGAGCCAGCTTTTCAGCCGCCCCGGCCACGGCTGCGGCCACGCCCGGGGCGGGCGGATAGGGGCTTTCGTTGGTGTTCAGCTTGATGTACTGCCGGTTTTGGGGCTGCTCGCCGGGGGTGTAGGGTTCCAGTGCGCCCAACTCGGGGGTGAAGTAGCGGCTCATTGTTCGTCCCCCTCAAACCGGATGGTCACGCTCTTAGCATGGGCGTGCAGGCCCTCGTGCTCGGCAAAGTCGGCGATGCGGTCCTTGACCTGGCCCAGGGCGTCCCGGGTGTAGTAGATGAAGCTGGACTTTTTGACAAAATCGTCCACACTCAGCGGGCTGGAGAACCGGGCAGTGCCGCTGGTGGGCAGCGTGTGGTTGGGCCCGGCGAAGTAATCGCCCAGTGCCTCGGGCACGTTGCGGCCCATGAAGATGCTGCCGGCGTTTTTGATGCGGCTGAGCACGGCGAAGGGATCGTCCAGGCAGATTTCCAGGTGCTCGGGGGCGATGATGTTCACCGCGTCGATGGCCAGGTCCAGGTCAGCCGCCACAACGATCTTGCCGTTGGTGTCCACGCTGGCGCGGGCGATTTCGGCGCGGGGCAGCCGGGGGATCTGCGCCTCCAGCTCGGCCTGCACCGCTTTGGCCAGTTCCATGCTGTCGGTGACCAGCACCGGGCTGGCCAGCTTGTCGTGCTCGGCCTGGCTGAGCAGGTCGGCGGCCACCCAGGCGGGGTTGCTTTTGCCGTCGGCCAGCACCAGGATCTCGGACGGGCCGGCGATCATGTCGATGCCCACCTTGCCGAACACTTTGCGCTTGGCGGTGGCCACATAGATGTTGCCGGGGCCGATGATCTTGTCCACGGCGGGGATGCTCTGTGTGCCGTAGGCCAGGGCCGCCACAGCCTGGGCGCCGCCGGTCTTGAAGATCAGGTCAATCCCCGCGGTGACGGCAGCGGCCAGGATGGCAGGGTTTACCTTGCCGTCGGGACCGGTGGGGGTGGTCATAACAATCTGTTTGACGCCGGCCACCTTGGCGGGGATCACGTCCATCAGCACGGTGGAGGGGTAGGCCGCGGTGCCGCCGGGTACATAGACGCCCGCCTTCTCGATGGGGGTGTATTTCTGGCCCAGCAGCACGCCGGGGGCGCGCTCGAATAGGATGTCCTTGTGGGTCTGCTGCTCATGGAAGGCGCGGATGTTGTCGGCGGCCATCTGCAGGGTCTTGATAAAGTCCGGCTCCATGGCGGCGAAAGCCTCGTCAATTTCGGCCTGACTGACCCGCAGGTCGTCGATCTCGGCGTGGTCAAACTTACGGGCGTAGTCTTTCAGCGCGTCATCGCCCCGGGTGCGCACATCGGCGATGATGGCGTCCACGGAGGCCTCCACGTCGGCCTCGGCGCGGATGTCCCGGTTGAGGATCTCCTCCGGTTTCAGGGTGTCAAAGGGAATGATGCGGATCATTTTGCCAGCGCCTCCTTCATGGCGTTCTGCAAAGCGGCGATGGCGCTCTGCTTGAATTTATAGCTTGATTTGTTGGCGATCAGCCGGGCCGAGATGGGCATGAACTCCTCCAGCACGGCCAGGTCATTTTCCCGCAGGGTGGTGCCGGTCTCGACAATATCCACAATCACGTCGGACAGGCCCAGGATCGGGGCCAGCTCGATGGAGCCGTTCAGCTTGATGATGTCGATTTCCCGGCCGGAGCCCTCATAGTGGGCGCGGGCGATGTTGACAAACTTGGTGGCCACCCGCAAAGCCCGCCTCTCGTCGTCCACAAAGGTTTTGGGACCGGCCACGCACATGCGGCAGCGGCCCATACCGGTGTCCAGCAGCTCGTAGACGTCGGCGCCGCTCTCGGCCAGGATGTCCTTGCCCACCAGGCCCACATCGGCAGCTCCGTGTTCCACGTAGATGGCCACATCGCTGGGCTTGACCAGGAAGTAGCGAACCTTCGCTTCCGGGTTTTCCACCACCAGCTTGCGGCTGTCGGTGTAGTCTCCGGCGCCGTAGCCCGCCCCGGCCAGCAGGGCGTAGGCCTTATCGCCCAGGCGGCCCTTGGGCAGGGCGATGTTCAGCCAGGTGCCCTCCTCCCCCGCGCGGACCGGGGGCAGCGGGGCAGACAGGCGGTCCAGCTCGTCCAGATAGAGGGCAAATCCGATGGCTCGTGCGCCGGGGGTGAAGCGACGGATCAGCAGGTCGTAGCGGCCGCCTTTGAGCACCGGGCGGGCCGCGCCGGACAGGTATCCGGTAAAGACCAGGCCGTTGTAGTATTCCATATCGCCGGCCAGGCTCAAATCCAGGCAGACGCCGCGGGCATCCTCGCCCAGATCGTTCTGCAAAGCGGCCAGGTCCTCCAGCGCCTGCCGCTGACCGTTGAACCTGCAATGCCTGCGGGCGGCGGACAGCGTGGCGGACAGCGGACCGTGCAGGCCCAGGAACGCGGCCAGATCGGCGGCGTCCTCCGCCGACAGGCCGGCGGCTTTGGCAGCTTCGGCCAGGCCGTGGGGGTTTTTCTGCTGCAGCATGGCCAGCAGTGCCGGACGGTCCGGCCCGGCCACTCCCACGCCGTCCAGCCAGGCGGTGACAAAGCCCATGTGCCCCAGCTCCAGCAGATTGCTGCCGCCCAGGGCATTCAGGCTGCGGCGGGCCAGGCGGATGACCTCGGCCTGCTCGGCATTGCCCACCGCGCCCAGGCATTCCAGGCCCATCTGGCTGATCTCGGCAAACACATGGCTTTCCCGGCTGGGGCGGCAGACCTGCTCGTTGTAATAATACTTTTTGCAGCTGCCGGGGGCAGGCTGGGCGTTCTTGGCGATGGAAAGCGTCACGTCCGGGCGGATGGCCCGCAGCCTGCCGTCCAGGTCGGTGAAGGTGACCACCTGTGGGTCGGGCAGGAAATTCTCGTACTGCTGGTAGAGAGAGTATTCCTCAAACCGGGCCATGCGGTATTTGCGGTAACCGGCCTGCTCGTACAGCACCCGCAGCTGCAGGGTGCTGCGCTCAGCCGGGGAAAAAGTTGTCAAGTCCAGGTTCATCTTTGGTACCCCCTTGGGTTGGGAATGAGGGATGCGGAATTGGGGAACGGGCCGGTCATGGCCTGCTGTCCGCCGCAGCCCGCCATTCCTCAGTCCGACTTTCCCATGATTTCTAGTTGCCCGGCCTCCCCTTCCAGCCGGGTTTGAAAAAACGAAAAGCAGGCGCGCTTTGCACGTTGGTACAAAGCTGCGCCTGCAAAAAAACATCATTTAACCCTTGCAGCCAAGATCGTCCCAATTTGCGAAATCCTCGGGCGCGGCGATCTTTGTCGCGTCCACCTTGCCGTCCACCACCGGCGGGGCAGGGCTGAAATGTTCCACAGGGTTCACATTGGGTCCGCCCTCCGGCTTGACCGGCCGGTAGACCGGCGCTTTGGGGGCGGGTTCGGGCTGCGCGTCGCCGGCCGGGGCCGCATCCTGCGCGGGGGCAGGTTCCGGCTGTTCCGGGGCAGGCCCGGCCGGTTCCTCCGCCGGCTGGGCGGGCAACGACTCAGGGTCCGGCAGGTCATCTGCCGGGGCATCGGGTTCACAGGCAGGCGCAGTGTTCGGGGCCTCGGCGGC
The DNA here is from genome assembly GCA_944388145.1 of uncultured Gemmiger sp. GTDB lineage: Bacteria > Bacillota > Clostridia > Oscillospirales > Ruminococcaceae > Gemmiger. The sequence goes on from CALXHQ010000003.1 coordinate 144,661, forward strand.
TGCGTCAGTGCCAGCCTCCGGGCCCTTGGTATGCTCGTGCTCCTGCTTGCGGCTGCGCAGCCAGTACATTGCTGCGCCCGCAGCTGCCGCCAGAACAGCCAGCTTCAAGAAACGATGCTTGCGTGCCATGCCGGAACCTCCGTTTCAAATGGATCTTTCTGCCGCGGGCAAAGCCTGCGGCGGTGTGGGCGGTGTTTGCCGCTTTACACCTTTACAGCGGTTATTATACCACGTGGAACTGCGCTTCGCAAGGGTGCAGGGGAAAAATTGCGCCGGGGAGCGGCGGCATTCCCCGCTCAGCCTGCCCCCTGTGCAGCCTCAGCTGCCTGCTCGGCGTTGGGGATGGCCTTGGCCATGGTATCAGCCCAGGTTGCGGCATCCTCCTCCCAGTGGGCATAGGCGGGGTCGCCCCGGTGGTCGGGCAGGTCATAGCGGGCGGTCAGATACTCCCCCAGCGCCGCAGTCAGCTTGCGGGCGCCCAGCACATTCAGGTGGCTGCCGGTATCGGGGGTATCGGTGGACCAATCCAGGCCGAAAGTTCCCTCCGGGTCCAGGTTATAGTCAATGTAGGTCAGCCCCCGGGCATCGGCATAGGCCTGGATACCGTTGTGCCGGCTGTGGTTCCAGCTGGTGGCCGCCGGCACCGTGATCAGCAGCAGCTGGCTGCCGTGGTCGGCGCACAGGCGGACAATGCGGTCAAGATACCACTCCGTCAGCAGCGGGATGGCCTGCCTGCCCTGGTCGTACATATAGCTGCCGCCGCCATAGGCCGCCACGCCGGTCAGCGGCATAAACCCCTTGTTGGGGTCCCGCCAGTTGTAATCGTGGGGCTGGAAAAGGTTGCCGGCGGTAAGCTCCTTCCAGTTGTCGTGGTAGCGCAGCAGCGGCAGCAGCTCGCCGGAGATATTGTTCACTGCGCTGCCAAAATAAGTTTCGGTGCCACGCTTGCTGTACACAATGTCGGTGCAGAGCACCACCACCTCCGGTGACTGCTCCGAGTAGATATCCTTGAGGCGGTAGTAGACATTGAACACCGAGAACCAGGCTGCGCCGTAGGTATAACCGGTAAAGCCGTACTGCTGGTACCAGTCCATGGGGGCGATGCCCTGGGCGGCGTTGGAATCCCCCAGCACCAGCACGTCAATGGTGTCAAAGTCCTCGCCCAGGATGCCGCCGGCGGTGTACCCCTCCAGATAGCGGTTGGAGTGGGGCATCAGATAGTTGCCCACCAACAGCAGGCAGGCCAGCAGCACCAGGCAGAAGGCCACGATGCGCAGCACGGCGTTTCGCAATGCGTTCATAGGTGCCTCCTTGTCAGAACTGTGCGTAGATAAAGCCGGCGGGGTCGTAGTTGTCGCCGTAGGCGCCAAAGATCAGGATGGCCAGCACCCCCGCAATGTACACCGCCCAGCGCAGCGGCAGCGGGGCTGCTGCCAGCCGCTGCCGGATGGGCACACCCCGCTCATGCAGCAGGTCCACCGCCAGCAGCGCCGCAGCGCCCACCGCCAACACAACCATGTCCCGGGCGTCCAGCTGGATGAGCAGCGATCCCGTGTAGGGCACCGCCAGGCTTTTGACCATGGCGATCACCGCGCGGGTGCCGTTTGCCCGGAAAATCAGCATACCGCCCAACACCAGCGCAAAGGTGCGCAGCCGCTGGAACAGCCGGTACCACCAGCGCTGCCGCAGAGCCGTAATCCGTGGGAAACGGCCGGTCCAGACCGGCTCAAAGATCTCGCCCAGCAGCTGCCAGAAAAAGTAATACAGGCCGTACACCAGGTACAGCCATCCGGCGCCGTGCCACCAGCCGATGGCCACCCAGGTAACGCCCAGCGCCGCCCAGACCGGCAGGCTGCGCCCCATCGCCGCGCCGAAATGGCTGCGGCAGAATTTGCCCAGCGTTTTCCACGGGGCGGAGAGGATCAGCGGCTGGAAGAGGTATTCCCGCAGCCAGGCGCCCAGCGTCATGTGCCAGCGGCGCCAGAACTCCCCCACCGTGCGGGAGAAGAAGGGCTGGCGGAAGTTTTCGGCCAGCGGGATGCCGAAGCACTGGGCCGAGCCCAGCACAATGTCCATGCAACCGGAGAACTCGGCGTACAGCTGCAGGGTGTACAGCAGGGTACCCACCACCACCGCCATGCCGGAATATTGCGTATAATCGTCAAAGACTGCCTTGACGTACATATTGGCCCGGTCGGCAATGACCATCTTTTTGGCCAGACCCCAGACAATGCGCTGCACGCCGAAGGTCAGGTTTGTGTAGGCGGGTCGGGGCGGGTCCAGCAGCGGGCCGGAAACCGCATTCCACCGGTCAAAGGGGCCTTCCACCACATGGGGCCAGAAGCACAGGAAGGACAGCACCTGCCAGTAGTGCTGTGCCGGGCGGCAGGTGCCCCGGTAAACGTCCACCAGGTAGCCCACCGCCATCAGGGTGACAAAGCTCAGCCCCAGCGGCAGCACATAGCTGGGCACTGCCAGCGACAGCGCGCCGGGCAGCCTGTCCAGCACCGCGGCAATGCTGCGGGCGGCAAAGGGCCAGTATTTCAGCCAGAGGAACACCCCCAGCAGGATCGCCGCGCCGCCGCCCACCGCCAGCCGCTTGACAGCCCCTGCCTGCTTTTTCATAGCTTTGCGGCCGGGCGGGGAAAGCTCGGCCCGGGCAGTGGTGAGCAGGTCATCCACACGGCCCAATATCAGGCCCACCAGCCAGGTGACACCCGCGGCGGCCAGTATCCACAGGATGTAGCGCCCGGCGCTCATCCAGTAGAAAAACAGGCTGGCGGCTAGCAGCACCGCCGGCCGGGCCCGCCGGGGCAGCACTGCCCACAGCAGCCACACCAGCGGCAGAAACAAAAACAGATAGCCAAAGGATGTGTAAGACATACTTGCACCTGCCATCAATCAAAATCATGGGGCTGCGGGGGTCATTCCTCCTCCAGCCGGTTGACCAGGGCGCAGATGGCCGCCACTGTGTGGAAGTTTTCCTCCCGCAGGTCGGTGGGGGTGATCTCAATGTCAAACTCCTCCCCCAGTGCCATGACCAGCTGCATCACCTCCACCGAGTCCAGCAGCCCGGACTTGATCAGCTCGGTGTCGGGCGCCGGGGCCAGCCCCGGCTTGACTTCGGCCAGGATCTTCAAAATTTCTTCATTGGTATGCATAAGAATCTTCCCTTCACAAAAATAGTTTGAGTGGGTCAGTCAAGTTCTGCCAGGGCCGTTTTCAGCGCGGCACGGTCCAGCTTGCCGTTGGCGTTCTGGGGGATGGTGCGCATCCGGCAAAGTACCGCCGGGCGCATGTAGGCGGGCAACGCCCCGGCCAGATGGTCCCGCAGCGGATCGTCCAGCCTGCGGCGGGCCTGGTAAAACAGCACCAGCCGGTCGCGGGGAGCGTCATACAGGCAGACCGCCGCCTCCACCCCGGGCAGGGCCAGGGCGGAGGCCTCCACCTCGCCCGGCTCGATGCGGTAGCCCAGATGCTTGATCTGGCTGTCGATGCGGCCGCAATAGTACAGCAGGCCGTCCGTCCCCTGCTTGGCCAGGTCGCCGGTACGGTAGATGGTCTCGGGGTAGTTGGGCTGCAGCGGGTTTTGCACAAAGCGCTGGGCGGTCTTGTCCGGCATGGCGTAGTAGCCCGCCGCCACAAAACTGCCCCGGGCACAGAGCTCACCCTCCTCACCGGGGGCGACGGCCCTGCCGTCCCGCAAAAGCAGTACGCCGCAGTTTTCACAGGGGCGGCCGATGGGCAGCGGTTCCCGGTCGGCAAAGTCCCGGTCCACCACATAGTAGGCGCAGATGTCGGTGGTCTCGGTGGGGCCGTACAGGTTGGCGAACAGGGCGTCGGGATATTGCCGCCGCCAGTAGTTCATGCAGGGGGTGGGCATGACCTCGCCGGCAAACAGGATGGTGCGCAGCGGGGGCGGCTGGGTATAGTCCAGCGCCTTCCAGTTGGCCACAAAGCCCATCGCCGTGGGCACCCAGTAGATGGTGTTGACCCTGCGGGCGGTCAAATATTCCAACAGTTGTACCGGGAAGGAAAACAGCCGCCGGGGCAAAATTTCCAGCCGGGCAGCGGCCCGCAGCGTGCTGTACAGGTCGGTGACCGACATGGAAAAGTAAAAGGGCGTCTGATTGGCAAAGACAGTGGCGGCGTCAAAGCGGAAGGTACGCACCGCCCACTCGCTGTAAGCCAGCACATTGCGGTGGGTAATGGCGACGCCCTTGGGCTCTCCGGTGGAGCCGGAGGTGAACAGCACGTAAGCCAGGTCGGTGTCCAGCGTGCGGGCACGGATGTCCGCCAGCAAGGCCGGGTCGGGCCGGGCGGCGGCCGCCTGTTCCCAGGTCAGCACCGGGGCGGCATCCAGAGCCCGGGCGGCGTCCTGATGGACGGCATCGGCCAGGATCAGGGCTGGCTGCAGCCGGTCCAGGATGCGCCGGATGCGCTCTGCAGGCTGGGCGATGTCCAGCACCGCGTAAAAGCCCCCGGCCGCCAGCGTGCCCAGCATGGCCAGCGGGCAGCGTACGCCCCGGTCAAGGTAGAGCGCCACCGGGCGGCGCTGTACCCTGCAGGCCGCCAGCGCGGTGCCGACGGCCTGCACGGTTGTCTGCACCTGCCCCCAGGTGCAGGCTCCGGCCTCGTCACAGAAAGCCGGTGCGTCCGGCCGTCGTTCCGCCGCCGCGTCCAGCAGTTCCAACAGGTTGTGCAAAGCGGTTCCCTCCCTGCCGGCAGCGCCGGCTGTTGATTTGCCTTAGGATATATCGGAACGACCCCAAGTACCGGGAAATTCGCCGAAAAGAGGCGGATGCAAGGCGCGCAGCCGCAGAAATACTTGATGTATCTCAAGGCTGCGCAGCGCAGCAGGTGACACCTTTTCGTAGAATGGGACAGTGCTTGGGATTGTCTGGATGCACCCTAGCGTACCACAAATTTGTGAAGAAAAATAGGGCTTTTGGCCGCTTTTCCGTCAAGTTTTTCACTTTTTATCGCTGTTGCGAAAAGTTTGCAGTTGTAAATTTTTCGCAGGATGCCGCCGCCTTGCCGGGGCGGCACTTTGTGCGGTATAATGGTAAAAATTTTGACCGGGCCGGCTTTCAGGGTCCGGCCCGGCACACCACAGGGGAGGGACCATTTTGCAGCAGACAGCTTTGGCCGGGCGACGGCAGATGCTGCCCGGGCTGGATGTCATCCGGTTGGCAGCCATTTTGTGGATTGTTCTGTACCATTTCGGGGTGGAGACGGCATCCGGCGGGGTGTTCTCGCCGGCGTTTTTCACCTCCCGGGCCTGTGCGGCGATGGTACAGGGGGCGGTGTTCTGGATGACAGCGCTGTCCGGCGTCTGCCTGAGCTTGAAATATGCCGCCCGCCCCTGGCGCCCCGGCGAGTATGCCAAAAGCCGGTTTCTGGCCATCTACCCGCTGTTCTGGCTGTTCTTCTTTCCGCTGTTTTTGTACAGCGATGTGCTCCACCGCAACAACGCCGGGGTGGCGCCCTGGCGGCTGATCTTCTCGGTTTTGGGGGTGGACGGGTTTGTCCAGCCCTGGACCCCCACCTTCTACAAGATCGGCGAGTGGTATCTGGGCTGCCAGGTGCTGCTGTACTGCCTGTTCCCGCTGCTGTTGTTTGCCTGGCGCAGCCGGGCAGGGCGGGGTGTGCTGGCGGCGGTCCTGGCGGTGTTGTGGGCCGCAGCTCCCTTTGCACTGCCGGAGGGAGTGGACATATTCCACACCGTGTGGGGGCAGCTGCCCGCCTTTGGGCTGGGCACCGTCTTTGGCCGGTGGATGGCAAATCCGGATACCCTCCCGAAGCCGCTGCCCTGGGCCACCGCGGCGGGGCTTTTGGGGTTGGCAGCGGCGGGGGCCGCCGCCGGGCTGCCGGACTACCATGTGTACAGCCTGGCCGCGCTGGGGCTGTTCTGGCCGGCCTGCCGGCTGGGGCAGCATTTGCGGGGCGCGGCGGCAGGGCTTGCCCACCGGGCGGCCCGGCTGTGCTACGGCGTCTATCTGATCCATCATGTGGGCATCACACTGGTGCTGCTGCCGCGGCTGCAGGCGGTGCAGGCCGGGCCGGGCTTGTGGTGCCTGGGGCTTGCCGGCTGCCTGGCAGGGTCCTTTCTGGCAGCCTGGGCGGGTCAGAAGCTGGTGGGCCTGATCCTGCGCCTGCCGCGCCGGAGCAGGACCTGACCGGTTGCTTTGGCTTTGGCTTTGCCGTTTTGCAGGCAGCGCCGCGGCTGCAGCCACAGCCAATCCAGCAGGACACAAAATTGCCCGGGCGCAGTCGGGGGGTACCGGCTGCGCCCGGGCTTTTTGCTTCCCGCTCAAGCGCCAAACAGGCTGGTCCAGGTCTTGGGGCCGATGATGCCGTCCGGCACAAGGCCCTCCACTGTCTGGAAGGCGCGCACTGCCTCCCGGGTTCTGGCACCGTAACGGCCGTCGGCGGTCAGGCCGGGCACCAGGGCCCGCAGCTTTTGCTGGGCGCTGAGGACAGCGGCGCCCTCGCTTCCCTGCTGCAGGCGGATGCCGGGGTAGTCCTCGGCAGCCGGTTTAGGGTGTGCGGCGGCATACAGCGCATCCCAGGTCACCGGGCCGACGGCACCGTCGCTGCGCAGGCCGTCCAACTGCTGGAAGGTCTTGACCGCGGTGGCAGTCCCGGTGCCGTACCGGCCGTCCACCGCCACAGGGCGGATCACCGGCCAGCGGCGACGGGCCGCGTTGAGCCAAGTTTGAACCAGCGCCACATCCGGCCCGCGGGAGCCGCTTTCAAGAATTTTGCCCCAGTAGGCTGGGACTGCATTGCTGGGCATGGGGGTCACTCCTTTCGCCGGGGGGTCGGCGGCGGGCGGGATTGCCCGCCGGGCGGCCGCCCTCATGTTCAGCTTATGCGGCGGGGCTGCCAGGTGTGAATACAAAAAGCCCGGCGCACAGCCAAACCCTGTGCGCCGGGCAAACAATACGTGAAGTGCTTTACAGCCCGGGGCTGTGCAGCTTTGCCCCGTGGAACGCGCTTACTGGTACAGCGGGAACTGTTCCACCAGGGCGGCAACGCGGGCGGCCACATCGGCCTTCTTTGCCTCGAAGTCGAAGATGCAGTCGGCAATGCAGCCGGCGATGACCTTCATTTCCTCGGGACCCATGCCGCGGGTGGTGACCGCCGGCGTGCCGATGCGCAGGCCGCTGGTGACAAAGGGGCTGCGCTTCTCACCGGGGACGGTGTTCTTGTTGGCGGTGATGTGCACCTCGTCCAGGTTGTGCTCCAGCTCCTTGCCGGTGCAGTCCTCGTCCAGCAGGTCGATCAGCATCAGGTGGTTGTCGGTGCCGCCGGAAACCAGCTTGACGCCGCGGGCGGTCAGCGCCTCGGCCAGGGCCTGGGCGTTGTCCACGATCTTTTTGGCGTAGTCCTTGAACTCGGGCTTGAGCGCCTCGCCGAAGCAGACCGCCTTGGCGGCGATGACGTGCTCCAGCGGGCCGCCCTGGGTGCCGGGGAAGATGGCCGAGTTGATGCGCTTGATCAGATACTCGTTGTTGGTCAGGATCAGGCCGCCGCGGGGACCGCGCAGCGTCTTGTGGGTGGTGGTGGTAACCACGTCGGCGTAGGGCACCGGGTTCATGTGCTGGCCGCCGGCCACCAGGCCGGCGATATGGGCCATATCCACCATCAGCATGGCGCCGTAGCCGTGGGCAATCTCGGCCAGCTTTTCAAAGTTGATGGCGCGGGGGTAGGCGGAGGCGCCCGCCACCAGCAGCTTGGGCCGCACCTTGGCGACCTGCTTGGCCAGAGCCTTATAGTCGATGTAGCCGTTCTCGTCCACACCGTAGGAGACAAAGTTGTAGTTTTTGCCGCTCATATTGGCGGGGGAACCGTGGGTCAGGTGGCCGCCCTGGGACAGATCCATGCCCATGACGGTGTCGCCCAGGTTGAGCAGCGCAAAGTAGACCGCCAGGTTGGCCTGCGCGCCGGAATGGGGCTGGACGTTGGCATACTTGGCGCCGAACAGCTGGCAGGCGCGCTGGATGGCCAGGTTTTCCACCTCGTCCACATACTGGCAGCCGCCGTAGTAGCGGTGGCCGGGGTAACCTTCGGCGTACTTGTTGGTCAGCACGCTGCCCATGGCCGCCATGACGGCGGGCGAGACGATGTTCTCACTGGCGATCAGCTCGATGTTCTGGCGTTGGCGGCCCAGCTCCCGGTTCATTGCTGCGCCCAGTTCCGGGTCACAGTGGCTGACAAAGCCGATGGTATCCATCATGTCCTGATACATAACTTTCGACACTCCTCTCGGTTCCGGCCAATGGCCGGAAGTTGCAGGTTGTATGCGATGCAGGGCCGCGCCCTGCGGGGGACATTACAAAGTGCCCTTGGTGGACAGCACCCCCTCGATGCGGGGGTCGGGGCGGCTGGCAGCGTCCAGTGCCTTGGCAAAGGCCTTGAACATGGCCTCCAGCTTGTGGTGGTCATTTTCGCCGTACAGCACCTTCAGGTGCAGGTTCATCGCCGCGGCGTAGCTCACCGCGTAGAAAAATTCCCGAGCCATCTGAGTGTCCATGCCGCCGCAGTTCTGCCCGGCAAAAGCCGCGTCGTAGACAAAGTAGGGCCGGCCGCCCAGGTCCACCGCGCACAGGGCCAGCGTCTCGTCCATGGGCAGCAGGCAGCTGCCGAACCGGGCGATCCCCTGCTTGTCCCCCAGCGCCTGGCGGATGGCGGTGCCCAGCACAATGCCCACATCCTCAATGGTATGGTGGCAGTCCACATCCAGGTCACCCTTGCACTGTACCGTCAGGTCAAACAGACCGTGGCGGGCCAGGCCGTCCAGCATATGGTCAAAAAAGCCGATACCGGTGTGGATGTCCGCCCGGCCGGCGCCGTCCAGATTCAGCGTCAGGGCGATGTCGGTTTCCCGGGTTTTGCGGGCAACGGTCGCGGTGCGTGCCATAGGCTGTTCCTTCCTTCCAGTTTGTCGGGCCGTGTTGTCTGGCGATTTATACCTCTAAATCATAGCATCTGCGCCGGCCCGCGTCAACTGTTGCGGTACAGGCAGGAATTTCCGCCGGATTCAGCCGCGGTTTTCAAAGATAGTTTACGATTTCGCAACAACTTCTGAACAGCTGCGCGCTACAATAAGAATCGCAGAGTGGTTTTCCATGGTTTTTCGCGGCAGTGCCGCAGCCACTCTTGTTTTTGAAAGGACATTGCAGGTATGAGCAAAATCATCGGAATTGACCTGGGCACCACCAACAGCTGTGTGGCTGTCATCGAGGGCGGCAAACCGGTGGTCATCCCCAATGCGGAAGGCCAGCGCACCACGCCGTCGGTGGTGGCCTTCACCAACAGCGGCGAACGTCTGGTGGGGGAACCGGCCAAGCGCCAGGCCGTCACCAATGCGCGGCGCACCGTCAGCAGCATCAAGCGCAAAATGGGCGAGGATACCCGCATCACCATTGATGGGCGGCAGTATTCGCCCCAGGAGATCAGCGCGCAGATTTTGCAGAAACTGAAATCCGATGCCGAGGCTTATCTGGGTGAGCCGGTCACCGAGGCGGTTATCACGGTGCCTGCCTACTTCAACGACGCTCAGCGCCAGGCCACCAAGGACGCCGGGCGCATTGCCGGGCTGAACGTCCGCCGCATCATCAACGAGCCCACCGCCGCTGCGCTGGCCTACGGCCTGGACAACGGCCGCCCCCAAAAGGTGATGGTCTACGACCTGGGCGGCGGCACCTTTGACGTGTCGCTGATCCAGATCGGCGACGGGGTGGTGCAGGTGCTGGCCACCTGCGGCGACAATCACCTGGGCGGCGACGACTTTGACGCCCGCATTGCTGACTGGCTGCTGAAGCAGTTTGCCGGTCAGTACGGCATCGACCTGTCCCATGATATGGTGGCGATGCAGCGTATCCGCGAGGAGGCCGAGAAGGCCAAGAAAGAGCTTTCCAGTGCCCGCTCCACCGAGATCAACCTGCCGTTTATCACCACAGGACCGGAGGGGCCGCTGCATCTGCAGGCCACGCTGACCCGTGCCGAGTTTGACACCATGACCGCCGACCTGGTGGAGCGCACCGCCCTGCCGGTGAAAAACGCCCTGGGCGACGCCGGCCTGGCCGCCAACGACCTGGACCAGGTGCTTTTGGTGGGCGGTTCCACCCGCATCCCCGCTGTGCAGGCCAAGGTTATGCGGATGATCGACCTGGAGCCCTCCAAGAGCCTGAACCCTGACGAGTGCGTGGCGCTGGGCGCCGCAGTACAGGCCGGGCGCCTGGGCGGCGAGGTGCTCTCAGGCGGGCAGGACCTGCTTTTGTTGGATGTGACGCCGCTGACCCTGTCCATCGAGACGGTAGGCGGTGTGGCCACCCATCTGATCGAGCGCAACTCGGCCATTCCCACCCGGTTTTCCAAAATCTTCACCACTGCCGCCCCCTTCCAGAGCACCGTCGAGATCAAGGTATTGCAGGGTGAGCGGGAGTTTGCCAAGGACAACAAACTGCTGGGTACCTTCACACTGCGGGGCATCAAGCGCGCCTGGGCGGGTGTGCCCCAGATCGAGGTCACCTTTGATATTGACGCCAACGGCATCGTCAAGGTCAGCGCCCGGGACCTGGATACCGGCAAGGAGCAGAGCATCACCATCTCGGGCAGCAGCAACCTGAGCGAGGAGGAGATCCGCCGCGCCATGCACGACGCCGCCATGTATGCCGGCCAGGACCAGGCCCGCAAGGCCGCCTTTGAGGCGGTGAACGCCGCCCAGGCCGCCGCTTACCGGGTGAACACCGCCCTGGGCAGCAAGACCGGCAAGGCGCTCCCCCGGGAGGAAAAGGCCCGCATCAAGGATGCCGAGCGCCAGCTGGAAAAGGCAATGAAGCACCAGAAGCCGGAAAAGATGACCCCCGACGACACCACACGGCTGAACACTTCCCGCCAGGCTCTGGAGGAGCTGGCAGCCGGCCTGCTCAGCCGCTGGGAGGCCGAACAGGCCCAGCAGCCCAGCCGCAAATAACAAACAGGGATTGCCCTGCCGTTTTGCCCTTGCGGGCTTGGCGGCAGGGCATTTTGCTGCCCCGCCGGCGGCAGAGGCTGCCCTTGTGCAAGCAAATTCCCCGAAATTTTACACCGCCGCACCGCCCTGTTTGAACAGTTCCGCTCCGAGTGTCTTTGCCATTTTGTGCCGGAAGGGCTACAATGGAAAAGACAGGGCGCTGCCCTGCCAAAAGGGAGGTGTTGGAAATGTCCGATTTTTCCATCCCCGACAACAGTGTGCTGCTGCTGGAAGGCGGCGCACTGCGCGGGGTGTATACCAATGGCGTGCTGGATGTGTGGATGGAGCACGACCTGTACTTTCCCACCGTGGCGGCGGTGTCCGCCGGTGGGCTGAACGCGGTGAACTATCTGGCCCGGCAGCCGGGGCGCAGTGCCCGTATCAACCTGCACTACCGTCATGATCCCCGCTACGCCGGGCCGCTGGCGCTGGTGAAAAACCGCGGCCTGTTCGGGCTGGATTTCATCATCAACGGCCTGACCGGCCGTGAGCCTTTTGACGAGGCCACCTATGCCGCCAGCCCACAGCGGCTGTTTGTGGTGGCCACCGATGTGGACACAGGCCGCCCCGCCTTTTTTGAAAAGGGCCATTGCAGCGATTTCACCCGGGCGGTGATCGCCTCGGCCTCAATGCCGCTGGTCAGCTGGCCGGTGAAGATTGACGGCCGGGCCTATCTGGATGGCGGATGCTCCTGCGCCATCCCGCTGGACTGGGCACTGGAACAGGGCTTTGGGCACATCGTGGTGGTCACAACCCGGGAGAAGGGTTATCGCAAGCCCATGACCAGCCAGCGCATGGTGGACCTGTACTCCGACTTTTACGCAGCGCATCCCCGTTTTCTTGCCGCACTGCTGACGATGGACCTGCGCTACAACGCCCTGATGGACCGGATAGACCAGCTGGAGACGGCAGGGCGTATCTTTGTAATGCGGCCGCAGCGCCCGGTGACGGTAGGCCGGTTGGAAAAGGACCGGGACAAACTGCTGGCCCTGGTGAACGAGGGCCGGGCGGAGGCCCGGGATAGCCTGCCCGCCCTGCAGGAGTATCTAAGCCGCAGCCTATAACACCGTCGTCATCATGCTCCGGAGGCATCGTCAACCGTGCAAAACAAGCATTTTACTTTGCCTGGGCTGCGCGGTACAATACGGACAGAGGGTGCGGCCCAGCCCGCACGACAACCTGTTTTGGAAAAGGAGTGTCTGTATCATGGCCAACCAGATCGAGCATGAGATCTTCCCCCGCGGCGAGAAAAACGACGCATTTGCAAAGTATTTTATCGGCCAGTCCTACCTGAACATGCTGACCACCCAGGGTGTGTCCATCGGCAACGTGACCTTTGAGCCCGGCTGCCGCAACAACTGGCACATCCATCACGCCAAGGAGGGCGGCGGCCAGATCCTGCTGGTCACCGGCGGCCGCGGCTGGTACCAGGAATGGGGCCAGCCCGCCCGTGAGCTGCACACCGGCGATGTGGTGGTGATCCCCGCCGGCGTCAAGCATTGGCACGGCGCCGCCAAGGACAGCTGGTTTGTCCACCTGGCCGTGGAGGTGCCCGGCGTGGAAGCCAGCAACGAGTGGCTGGAGCCGGTGGACGATGAGCAGTACGGCAAGCTGGATTGATCCCATCCGCTTTTTTCGAGAAAACGGCAGGTCCTACACCTGCCGTTTTTTGTTGCTTTTTTCTCTCAAAAGATTTCACGGGTTGTCCGCGTTGCGGATTGGGGCGTTTGCGTATATAATAAAAGGAGCATTGCCCGCGGGGGTTCGCCGGGCAGTGCCGGATGGAACATTTTTCTGCGCCATCGCGCAAACAGGGGGGATAGCTTTGCAGCAGCGCACTTCCGGCGGCGTGACCTTTTTTCTGACCCGGCGGCAGGTGAAAAACCTGAATCTGCGGGTGCGGATGGACGGCAGCGTGGCGGTTTCCGCCCCGATGCGCACCCCGCTGCGGGAGGTGGACGGTTTTGTGGCCGCCCATGCGGGCTGGGTGGTCCAGGCGCAGCAGCGCATGGCCGCCCGCCGGGAAGCCGACGCCGCGCTGCCGGTGCCCGACCGTATCGAAGCCCTGGCCGGGATGCGGGCTCTGGTGGAACGCTGGTGGCCCGCCTTTGCCCCCCGCTGCCCCGGGCCGATGCCGGCCGTTCGGGTGCGGGAGATGCGCACCCGCTGGGGCAGCTGCAGCCTGCGCACCCGCACCCTGTGTTTTGCGCTGAAGCTGTGGGCCATGCCGCAGCCGGCCCGGGAATATGTGGCGGTGCATGAGCTGTGCCACCTACTGCACCCCGACCACTCCCCCGCCTTTTGGGCGGAGGTGGCCCGCTGCCTGCCCGACTATCAGGCCCGCCGCGCCCTGTTGCGCGCACCCCGCTGACCGTTGACCGAACCCGAAAAGGGAGGGACCGCTTTGCCCAACAACAAACGCTATTCGACATTGATGAACAACACTCTGCTGTTTGCCATCAGCAATTTCAGCTCCAAGCTGCTCAGTTTGATCAGCCAGCCTTACCTGAGTTATGTGCTGGATGGCCCCGACGTGATGGGCGTGACCAAACTGATGCAGCAGGTGGCCAACCTGCTGATCCCGGTGGTCAGCCTGGGTGTGAGCTACGCCGTCATCCGTTTTGGCCTGGACAAGACCCAGGACAAGAGTTCGGTGTTCATGAACGGGCTTGCCACCATCGGCACCGGCTTTGCCGCCATGATCCTGTGCTGGCCGCTGGTGGCACTGATCCCCAACGCCGGCCAGTATCTGCTGCTGTTGTACCTGTGCGTATTGATGAGCTGCCTGCGCACGCTGTGTACCCAGTTTATCCGGGCGCGGATGCTCAACCGCCTGGTGGCGGTGGACGGCGTGCTGACCATGGCGGAGCTGCTGGGCGGCTATGTGCTGTTCCTGAACGTGCTGGACCTGGGCGCGGTGGGATACCTGCTGGCCATGGCGCTGAGCGACGCACTGTCCACCATTTTTGTCTTTCTGGTGGGCGGCTGCTACAAATTTTTCAACTTCAAAAAATTCAGCCTGAAGCTCTGGAAAGAGATGCTGAAATACTGCGTGCCGATGATCCCGGCTTCCATCAGCTTCTGGGTCATCAACGCCTCCGATATGTTCTTTGTGCAGGGCATGTGCGAGGGCATGGACGGCCGCACCGGCAACGAGTGGGCGGGCCTTTTGTCCACCGGCTACTTTCTGCCGCAGATCTTGACCATTCTGGGCCAGATTTTTTACGAGGCGTGGCAGCTTTCCGCCGTCAGTGAGGAAACTGACCGGGAGGCTTTTTTCTCCAAGGTGTTCCGGGTGTACGGCAGCGTGCTGTTCTGCTGTGCGGCGGGCATTGTCTGGCTCTGCCGGCCGCTGATGAACATCTTCCAGCAAAGCTACTTTGACGCATGGCAGTTTGTGCCGTTTCTGGTGCTCAGCTCGATGTGCACCTGCTTGAACCAGTTCACCAACAGCGTCTATGTGGTGTTCAAGCGGAGTTTCAGCTCACTGTACACCATGCTGGCCGGTGCCGTGCTCAATGTGATCCTGAACTACTTCTTCATCCTCTGGATCGGGCCGGTGGGCGTCACGCTGGCCAGCTTCCTGTCGCTGTTCCTGGTGTTTCTGCTGCGTGCCTACTCCACCCGGGGGCTGCTGGAGATCGACTTCCGCCCCGGCTGGATGGGCCTGAATCTGGCCCTGGTCCTGGCCGAAATCGGCCTGCTTTATCTTTTCCCCGAACAGGCGCTGTGGCTGTGCGCTATCCCCACCGCCATCATCATCGTCATCAACTTCCGCGATGTGTGGCATATGGCCATGATGCTGCTGGGCCGCTTTATCCCTGCCCTGCGCAGAAAATAAACATCGTCCCCGGCGCGGGGCGGCACCGGAGCTTGACAACAGAAAGGGTGTGGATGGGATGGACCGGTACACAAACGCCAAGCGCCCCAAAGGGCAGCTGCTTTTCCGGGCGCTGGTTCTGCTGGGTATTGTGCTGCTGCTGACCGCTGCGGTTTTGCTGGTGCTGCGCTCCTTTGCACCAACCGGGAAAAGATCGCATCTGGAATTGGGCCGGCGGTATCTTTCGGAGCAGCAATACCGCCAGGCGCAGATGCAATTCACCCGGGCCATCACCGTGGATGACCGCAATGTGGAGGCTTATCTGGGCCACGGCGTGGCCAGCGCCGCCCTGGGCGATGAGGAAGCGCTCCAGCAGGATTATGAGGCGCTGATGGCACGGTTCCCGGAACAGGCAGCTGTTCTTGAGGCCTGGCGGGACGCGCTGGACACCGGCGTGCTGCTGGGGTATACCTATACCTCCACCGCGCTGGCCGACAACGAGGTAAGCTATTCCTACAATCTGTACGGCCAGTGCCTGACCAAAACCGCGGATTATCCCGATGATGAGCAGGACACCACAACCTGGTACAGCTACAATGATGCCGGGCAGATGACCCGCGCCACCGTCTGCCGCGGCCTCGGCGGCCGGGAGGAGCTCCACCATATTGATTACACCTACGATGCCGCCGGCCGGATCGGGCAGGCTGTCTGCACCCGGGCGGACGGCACCGTGACGTATACTTCCACGTACAGCTATAACGAAAACGGCCTGCTGACGCGGATGGAATCCACCGGTGCCGGAGCCTTTGTTCGGACCTATCAGTTTGACGCCGCCGGCAACTGCGTGGAGGAAACCTACGACGGGCAAGTGTTTGATTCGGAGACCCAAACCTACGTTCCCATGACAACTGTCGAGCAATACACCTACGCGGCGGGTGCCACCCGGTGCGGGTTCCGGCTGGACCAGTTCGGCGCAATTCAAGATCCGCTGTATCTGCTCACCGAGGAGGGGGTTTACGGTGTTGCCGGCACGTTCCAGCGGACCTGCGACGCTGCCGGCAACTGCCTGACCCGCAACACGGATGACTCCCAGGAGACCCGAGTGTACACTGAATTCGGCCAACTGCTTCACCGGCAGATAACCACCGGTGCTTCACAGGAGATATTCGAATACCGCTACGGCAGTCTCGACCAAGCCCTGGCCGACGAATAAACAGATCCAAAACAAAGAACCGCCGCCCGGCATCACACCAAGCCGGGCGGCGGTTGTTTATTGTTGCGATTTTGCACTTTGGGCGGTGGGCTTTTCGGCCGGGCGGCCGGCCACGGTGGTGCCCACGATGGCGGCGAACATCAGCACGCAGCCGCACAGCTCGGTAGAGGTCAGCCCCTGGCCCAGCAGCAGCCAGCCGGACAACGCCCCAAAGACGCTTTCCAGGCACATGGCCAGGCTGGCAATGGTGGGGTCCAGCCCCCGCTGGCCAATGATCTGCAGGGTGTAGCCTACGCCGCTGGAAAGGATGCCGCAGTACAGGATGGCCCCCGCCGCGCCGGAGACCTCGGCCCAGGTGGGATGTTCAAACAGCAGCATGAAAATGGTGGACAATACCGACACGGTGAAAAACTGGCAGAAGCTCAGCTCCACGCCGTCGGCATGGGGGCTGTACCGCCCCACCAGCAGGATCTGCACCGCAAACAGCAGCGCGGCCAGCAGCATCTGCCACTCGCCGCCCGAGAGGGACAGTGTGTCCTGTCCGGCCAGGCAGAGCAGGTAAAGCCCCGCCACGCTGACTCCGATGCACACCCAGATGCGCCAGCCGGGGCGGTGGCGGGTGAACAGCCCCGCCAGCGGCACCAGCACAATATACAGGGCCGTGAGAAAGCTGGCTTTTGCGGTGGAGATGGTCCCCACGCCCATCTGCTGGGCAGCCGAGGCTGCGAACAGAAAGATGCCGCACAGGGCGCCGCCCACCGCCGTTCTGCGCCGGTCCGGCAGGGCGCCGCCCGCGGGGCGGGCGTTCACACGCCGGGCCAGCCGCCGCCGCACCGCAATCAGGCCGGCCAGGAACAGGCAGGCCAGCCAGCTGCGGCAGGCCAGAAAGGTGTAGGCTTCCACATAGCCGCTGCCCACCGTCTGCGCCACAAAGGCCACACCCCAGATCAGCGCGCCGGCGACCAGCAGCAGTGTGTTGCGCACCTGGTGTTTCTGCATGAAAATGTTCCTTTCTGCGCATTGTTTGCCGTTTTTGCACAAAAAACCACCGGTTTCCTGTGGAGCTTGCTCAAGTGTCTCCCATACACCAAAAGGGATGGGTTTCAGATGCACCTTTGCAGCGTTCCACAAAACCGGCGGCTGTGTATTCAGGTTCAGGCGCCCTCGCCGTTTCCGCTATCCGTGCTGACCAGCGCATCGTCGGTCAGGCCGCTGATGCAGATGGCACCGGTGGCATAAGCCCGTGTTGAATCGAAGGTGACGGTGGCCTTGTACCGCTTGCCGGGGGTCAGGCCGGTGATGGTCTGGGTGTGGCAGGTTTCGTCCGTCGAAACATCGATGTACAGCGTGCTGCCGGGCACATAGGTGGTGTGGGTGTTGTCGTCGGACAGTTCCCACAGGGCGATCTTGTAGCTGTCGATGGAGGTCAGGCTCTCATCAGTGGAGCCGTAGGCCGTGATGGTCACGCTGTCGCCCGCCGCGGTGAAATAATCGGTGTTGCCGAATCCGTTCAGCGAAATGTCGTTGAAGGCGATGTACAGCTGGCCATCCTGCAACTGGTAGTGGAAGCTGCCGGTGGGATCAAACCCTTCCGGAAAGGTGATGGAGCCGCCAACCGGCGGGTGAAGCTCATCACTGCCGTCATCCGTGGTCGTTGTGCCCAAGCCCATGGCATGGACCATGTCCACCACCAGCCCCTTCAGCGACTCCATGGGGTCGCAGGCGGTCAGGGTGAACGCCATGCCTGCCGCCAAAACAAGCGACAGGGCACGATGGTGAAGTTTCATATCAAATAAGACCTCCAGGGGTAAAAATCGCATCGGACCGTTGGCAGGCAGGGGCGGCTGCCCCTGCGCCGTTTTGCGGGTATCAAAGATATTATACCCCATTTGCCCCGCCGGGACAAGCAAAACTTTTGTAAATGTCCGGGCGGTGCCTTACAGCCGGGCCGCGTCCGGGGCGCGGCGCAAATCCTCCAGTGTGACGCTGTCCACATACTGGTTGATGACCTGGTTCAGCCCCGCCCAAAACCCCAGCGTCTGGCACAGGCTGCGCCGGGGGCAGGCCTCGGCGGTGGAGGCCAGGCAGGGGATGGAGGTGAGTTCCCCCTCGATGGCGCGCAGGATCTCACCGGCGGTATAGTCGGCGGCGGGCCTTGCCAGCCGGTAGCCCCCCTGGCTGCCCCGACCGCTGACCACCAACCCCGCCCGGGCCAGCGGCGTGATGATCTGCTCCAGATACTTCAGGCTGATGCCCTGGTGCTCGCTGACTGTTTTGAGGGGGACAAACTCGTCCGGTTTGTGGCCGGCCAGCTCCAGCATCAGGCGCAGCGCATATCGATCCTTGGTGGAAAATTTCATACCCTGTTTTCTCCCCTGTCCCTCGCCCGCCGCGGCGGGCCGGAATTTTGGGTGTGCCTGAGGTTGGAGCCCTCAGACCCGCCCTTGAAACGCAGTGTTGTCCGTTCAGTTCCTATATCATAGCAAATTCCTATGGGATGCGCAAGGTCCGCGTACGAATTTGCCTGCCCCGGCAAGGCGCGTTCCATCGCCGGTTTTTTCCCAATTTGCAGAAGGGCACCTTCTTTTTGCGCCAAACCGGTTGACAGATGCCGCGATTGCCGCTATACTTGCAGATAACAAAACCGCCGCCGGGCGGTGGACAGGGAAGGAGTTGCCGTCGATGTACCGTCGTGATGGCATGATGATGTGCATGTACAGTTTGCTGCGGCAGCCTGTGCTTGCTTCCCTGTGCGCATTTTCCGGTGTGTGACAGCGGACATTCAAGGGCAGGGCGCCGCGGGCGCTCTGCCCTTTTTGTTTTTGTCCGGGGCCCGGTTCTCGAGGGGGGTCCGGCGGTCTTGTTCCGCATCCGTATCTGACAAAACAGGAGGAGAACAAACATGAAAAAGCTGATCTCTTTGCTGCTGGCCTCTGCGCTGGCTTTCAGCCTGGCCGCCTGCGGCGGCACGTCCGGCACCTCGTCCGCCCCGTCGGGCACCGGCACCACGTCCGGCGCCACCGCCGAGGGCGCACAGTTCACCGGCGACGGCTTTGACCCCAATATCGATTACGCCGCCCTGGCCGGCACCACCGTCAAGGTGGGCGCCTCCCCGACGCCCCATGCCGAGATCCTGAAGGTGGCCGCCGACATCCTGGCCCAGGCGGACATCACGCTGGATATTGTCGAGTTCACCGACTATATTCAGCCCAACACTGCCACCGAAAGCGGAGATATTGACGCCAACTATTTCCAGCATCAGAACTATCTGGACACCTTCAACGCCGAGAACGGCACCCATCTGGTCTCGGTGGCCAAGATCCATTACGAGCCTCTGGGCCTGTATCCCGGCAAGACCCAAAGCATTGACCAGCTGGCCGACGGCGCCCAGATCCTGGTCCCCAACGACACCTCCAACGAGGCCCGCGCCCTGCAGCTGCTGGCCGCCCAGGGCCTGATCGAGCTGGACCCCGACGCCGGCCTGACCGCCACCAAGCAGGACATCACCGCCAACCCCAAGAACCTGGAGATTGTGGAGATGGAGGCCGCCCAGCTGCCCCGCAGCCTGTCCAGCGCCGACATGGCCGTCATCAACGGCAACTACGCCACCCAGGCGGGCTTCTCCTCGGCCAAGGACGCCCTGGCCACCGAGAGCGCCGACTCGGACGCAGCGCAGATCTACCCCAACGTGCTGGTGGTGAAGGAGGGCCGTGAAAACGACCTCATCATCCTGGCTGTGGCCGCCGCCCTGCAGAGCGATGCGGTGCGCGACTTTATCAACGACACCTACGGCGGCGCCGTGGTTCCGCTGTTCTAAACAGGGCGCTTTTCCCACTTTTCACCCGGAAGGAATGTCCGCGAATGATCGAACTGAAACACCTGACCAAACATTTTGAGACCCAGGCCGGCACCGTGGCGGCGCTGGAGGACATCAACCTGGAGATCCAGGACGGCGATATTTTCGGCATCATCGGCATGTCGGGCGCCGGCAAATCCACACTGGTGCGGTGCATCAACCTGCTGGAGCGGCCCGATCAGGGCACCGTGACCGTCAATGGGCAACAGATGCAGCAGCTCTCCCCCGCCGGGCTGCGCGCCGCGCGGCGGCAGATTGCCATGATCTTCCAGCAGTTCAACCTGCTGATGCAGCGCACCTGCCTGAAAAATATCTGCTTTCCGCTGGAGCTGGCAGGCCGCCCCAAGGCCGAAGCCGAAACCCGCGCCCGGCAGCTGCTGGAGCTGGTGGGCCTGCCGGACAAGGCAAACGCCTACCCGGCGCAGCTGTCCGGCGGGCAGAAGCAGCGCATTGCCATTGCCCGTGCTCTGGCCACCGATCCCAAGGTCCTGCTGTGCGATGAGGCCACCAGCGCGCTGGACCCCAACACGACCCACTCGATTTTGCAGCTGATCCAGCAGATCAACCGGGAACTGGGCATCACGGTGGTGGTCATCACCCACCAGATGAGCGTGGTGGAGGAAATCTGCAACCATGTGGCCATCCTGGACGGCGGCCATGTGGTGGAGCAGGGCGATGTGGCCGAGATCTTTTCCAACCCCAAAACCGATGCGGCAAAACGGCTGGTGTTCCCTGCCGGGGCGCCCCATGGCGAGGGGGAACTGCTGCCCGGCCGCCGGATGGTGCGGGTGGCTTTCAACGGCACACAGACCACCGACAAGCCGCTGGTGGCCAGCCTGGCCATCGAGTGCAGCGCCCTGGTTTCCATCGTGGCGGCGGACACCCGTGTGGTCCACGGCCAAACGCTGGGCAGCATGCTGCTGGCCCTGCCGGAGGATGATGCCGCGGCACAGCGGGCGCTGGATTATATCCGGGCCTACCCCGGCCTGAGTTTCGAGGAGGTGCAGCCGGTATGAGCGAGCTGTTTGCAACCATTGCCGCATCGGATGAATGGCAGACGATGCTGAATACCCTGCCCAGCCTGCCCTTTGCCACCTGGGAAAGCTTTTACGCCACGGTGCTGACCACGGTGCTGGCGCTGGTGATCGGCCTGCCGCTGGGCGTGCTGCTGGTGGTGGGCGACCGGGACGGCCTGCTGCCGCTGCCCCGCTGGCTGATGACGGTGCTGAACATTGTGATCAATCTGCTGCGCAGCGTGCCCTTTTTGATCCTGATGATCCTGGTACAGCCGCTGTCCCGGGTGCTGCTGGGCACCACCATCGGCACAGTGGCCTCCATCGTCCCGCTGGTGGCCGCCAGCTTCCCCTTTGTGGCGCGCCTGGTGGAAACCAGCCTGCGGGAGGTGGACGGCGGCGTGGTGGAAGCCGCCCAGAGCATGGGTGCCACCCCTTTCCAGATCATTGCCAAAGTCATGATCCCCGAGAGCATGCCCAGCCTGATTGCCAACGTGACCATCGCTCTGACCACCATCTTGAGCTATTCGGCCATGGCGGGCATCATTGGCGGCGGCGGCCTGGGTCAGATCGCCATCAACTATGGCTACTACCGGTATAAGTACCTGATCATGGTGGTGGCCACTGTGCTGCTGGTTATTCTGGTACAGGTGTTCCAAAGCGCAGGCAACTGGCTGGCCCGCCGCTGTGACAAGCGGCTGCGCCGGTGATCCTTTTCCCCGGGAGCAGCTTTCATCAAAACAGGGCGGCACGCCAGCGTGCCGCCCTGTTTTTCTTATGGAACCGCTTTCCCCGGCGGAACATTTGTCATGGAAGCGAATGTGTCACTGGGCAGAATCGGTCTTGCCCGAAAATTTGTCTAGGTGCTCGCGCAGGCGCTCCATCGTCTCCTCGCTGACCACATGCTCAATCCGGCAGGCATCCTGGGCCGCCACGGCGGCGTCCACGCCCAGCATGGTCAAGGCGCGGGTCAGCAGGCGGTGCCGGCTGTACACATGTTCCGCCACCGCACGGCCGTCCTCCGTCAACGTCAGGGCGCCGTCATGCGGGTCCATATGGATCATGCCGGCGGAACGCAGCAGACTGATGGCACGGCTGACGCTGGGCTTGGTTACGCCCAGGCGCTCCGCCACGTCCACGCTGCGGACGTAGGGCTTTTCCTGTCCCAGGATCAGGATGGTTTCCAGGTAATCTTCACGTGATTCGGTTGCTCGCATGGGCGGGTGGGCCTCCTTTCCGAAGCAGCAGCGCATACCGGTGCGCCGCTATGTGAGTTGCCGCATTCCCGCCGCAGGACGGCAGCCAGAGTGCATAGCCAAAAGCGGTGCAGTCAGAGAAGTTGGAAGGTGGCAAAACTGCACGCAAAATTTCTGATCGACGCTGAGCGCAACAAGTTCCCATACCAGGTTGCACAAAAAGGCTGCGGCGTTATGCTGTTTTTTCTATTGTACCCTTTTTTTAGGCATCTGTAAAGTGTTTGGCGGGGATCCCCTCAGATTGAAGGGCATTTTTTACAATTGTTTGCCCCCATTGTGGTTTGGCAGGCGCCGGTTTGGGAACAAGCCAAATGTTTGCAGCGTTTTATCGATAGTTTGTCAATTTCACCTGGTTCAGCAGTTCCATAACCGCTGCCCTCTCCGGCGGGCGGGTGCCGGGGGTGGTGCAGGCCGCCGCCGAGGCCGCCATGCCCAGCCGAAGGCAGTCCTCCAGCGGCAGATGCCGGTCCATCCCGCAGGCCACACCCGCCAGCATGGCATCCCCCGCCCCCACCGTAGACCGCGGCGTGACAGGCAGTGCCGGGGCAAACCAGGCTGTCTCCCCCGCCACAAAGCAGGCGCCCCCGGCGCCCATCGAGATGCAGACCAGCCCCACACCGCGACGGGTCAGCGCCCGGCCCATGGGCACCAGCAGGGCGGGGTCGTCGGTGGTTTCCACACCAAAATACTGGCACAGCTCAAAGCAGTTGGGCTTGACCACATCCGGCGCAGCCTGCACCGCCCGGGCAAACAGCGGCCCGTCGGCGTCGGCCATCACTTTGGCCCCCGCCGCCCGCAGCCGGCCGGTCAGCGTGCCGTAAATGTCCGGCGGCACCCCCGGGCCGATGCTGCCCGCCAGCACAAACAGGGTCTCCGGTCCGGCATGGGCCAGCAGACGGCCGGTCAGGGTTTCCACCTGCTCCGCCGTGGCGGCAGGGCCGGGCTCGTTCAGTTCCGTGAGGGCGCCGTCCGCCTCCACCAGCTTGAGGTTGGTGCGGGTCTCGCCGGGGATACAGACAAAGTCCGGAGTGATATGCCCCTGCGGCCAGCTGTGCAGCGTTTCGACCACTGTCCGGCCTGCCTGGCCGGCGGCGAACCCGCAGGCGATGCTGTCCTGGTCCAGGGCCGCCAGCATCTTGGAGACATTGATGCCCTTGCCGCCCACATCCTGTTCCACCCTGCCCAGCCGGTTGAGCGCATGGGGGCACAGCGCTTCCACCCGGGCGGTCTTGTCAATGGCGGGGTTCATGGTCAGCGTAACAATCATCCGTTGCATCGTCCTTTTTATTGTGATTTGTCGGCGGGTTGCCTGGGGGCATGGTAGCACGCCGGCCGGGGTTTGTCAACCGGGCGGGGCTGCCACCCCAAACTGCCCGCAGCCACTCCAGCGCCGCCCCTGCCGCCAGCGTCAGCCCAAACCAGCCAATGAGCGGGTACAGACCCGCCACCAGCCGGCCAAAAGGCAGCCCGGAACAGGCAAATCCCACCGCCGCCACCGCTGCGATACCCCAGCGGCCACCCGGCAGGCCACGGCAGACACTGAACAGCAGCGGCGCCGCAGTGGTGTAGACACCCGCCAACAGTACCGGCAGTGCCAGCGCCGCAGCCCAGGGCCAAAGCTGCCGCACCAGCGCCACCGCGGGGGCGGTGTCGGACAGCACCCCCGGCACCCGGCAAAAGGCCAGATGCAACAGCACCAGCGCCCCGCCAAACACCCCGCAGCCCAGCCATGCGGCAGGGCGTCCTGCGCCGGGGGACAGCCGGCTGCCCAGTGCAGCCAGAAAAGGCGCCAGCAGGTACAGGTTGTACCCGGCATAGACCAGCGCCGACATCCACCAGCTGCGGGCAGGCGGCGGCGGAAGCGCGGGCCAGGGCCGTTCCCCGGGCGCCTGTATCAGGGCGCCTGCCCCCGCCGCCAGCACAAAGGCAACGATCAGCGGGCCTGCCCGGCCCAGGATACGGGTCATGCGGCCAAGTCCGGCCAGCGCCGTGACCAGTGTGGCGGCCAGCATTGCCGCCCGGCCGGCCAGCGGCGGCAGGCCCAGACCCGTTTGGACCAGAGCACCCGCCCCGGCCAGCATGACCACATAGACGCCGAACAGCAAAGCCGGCGCCGCCCACGCCAGCAGCCGGCCGGCCAGCGGCCCGCAGCAGGCGAAGGCATCCCGCTGCCCGCCCCGGCCGGCGGCCAGCAGCAGCTCGCAGCCAGTCCCCAGCAGCGCCGCCGCAAGCAATCCGCCCAGCGCGCCCCGCACCGGGCCATAGACGGTGAAAAACTGCAGCACCTCCTGCCCGCTGGCAAAGCCCGCGCCAATCAGGCAGGCGATGATGGCCCCCGCCGCGGCCGGGACGGTGGTTCTGTGCGGCTGTACCATGGCGCATCCCCCCTCGCCAATGGGTATGCGCCGAAGCGGGCCGGGCAGACCAGCCGCCGGGCGGGGCAACAAAAAGCGGCCGCCCGCCCGTTGGGGGCAGGCAGCCGCCTGGGGAGCCGCAGATCCGGGCTTGCCGGATCAGTCCGCCTTTGCCTGGGCTGCGGCTGCATCGCAAGGGGGAAAGGTGACCCGGATGGTGGTGCCGGTGCCCACCTGGCTTTTCAGGTCGATGCGTGCGCCGTGCAGCATGGCGATATGTTTGACGATGGCCAGGCCCAACCCGGTGCCGCCGGTGGCCTTGCTGCGGCTTTTGTCCACACGATAGAAACGCTCAAAAACGCGGGACTGGCTTTCTTTGGGGATGCCGATGCCGTTGTCCTCCACCGTCAGCCAGGGTGCGCCGTCCCGGTCGGTGCCGCATCGCACCGTCACCTGCCCGCCGGGCCGGTTGTAACGGATGGCGTTGTCGCACAGGTTGGTGGCCAGCTCGGCCAGAAGGTCGCTGTTGCCCAGCACCCGGGCGGGCTGTGCGTCACACTCCAACGTCACATAGTTTTTGCTGGCGTTGACCGTCATGTTGGCGGCAATGTCCTGCACCAACTCGGACAGCTCCACCGGTTCGGGCTTGAGCTCCTTCTTTTTATCCTCCTCCCGCATGCTGTCCAGCTCGGACAGCTGCAGGATATCCGCCACCAGCGAGATCATCCGCCGGGCCTCCTTGTGGATGCGCTTGGCAAAGGCCGGGATGTCCTCCTGTTTGACCATACCGCTCTCGATCATCTCGGCAAAGCCGGAGATGCTGGTCAGCGGGGTTTTCAGCTCATGGCTGACGTTGGCGGTAAATTCCCGCCGCATGGTCTCGTTATCCTCCCGCAGTTTGCGGTCCTGCTGCACCGTGTGGGCCAGGGGTTCCAGCTCGGTGTAAGGCACATACGCCTCAATGTCATCCAGATGCTCCGCCATACGGGTCACCGGGCGCATCAGCGCACGGGTCAGTCCCCAGGCCAGCAGCGCACCGATGCCCAGCACCGCCAGCGCCCCCACCAGCACAAGCGGCAGCGTGCGGGTGTAGGACAACCACAGCTCGTCGGCGTCGTCGGCCAGGCGCAGCACATTGCCGTCGGCCAGGCGCAGGGCGTAATAGTGGGTCTCATAGCCCACCGTCTCGCTCTCGCGGGTGGCGGCGCCGGTGCCGTCGACCAGGGCCGCCTGGACCTCGGGCCGGTCCAGATGGTTTTCCAGACCGGCCGCGCCCGAGGAATCATACAGCACGGTGCCGTCCGGCTGGATCAGGGTCAGCCGCAGGGTATCCCGCATGGGCACATAGTCCTTCAGCACCGAAACGCCATGGTTGTCATAGGCGCTGGCCACCGCCTGGGCGGTGCGGGCCAGGTCCCGGTCCAGCTGCCGGCCAAACGCCTGGTGGAACAGCATTGCGGTGCCCAGCGCGGTGAGCAGCACGCTCACCAGGCCGATCAGGGCCAGACACTCCCAAATGCGGCGGGACATACTTTCAAGTCGTTTCATCGCCCGCCTCCGCGTCCAGTTTGTAGCCCACCTTGCGCACGGTGCGGATCACATCGCCGGCATGGCCCAGCTTCTGGCGCAGGGTGCGCACGTGCATATCGATGGTGCGGGATTCCAGCAGATCGTCAGTGTCCCAGACAGCCTTCATGATGCGCTCCCGGGGCAGCACCTCGCCGGGATGCTCAAGGAAATAGTGCAGCAGCGAGTATTCCTTGAAGGTCAGCTCCACCGGGGTGCCGTTGGCCGTCACCGTGCGGGACAGGTCGTTCATCACGATGCTGCCAAAGCGCAGCACCTCCCGGGAGGCGGGCGCATCGGCGGCGGTGCGGCGCATCACCGCCTTGACCCGGCTGATGAACTCCAGCACGCCAAAGGGCTTGGTGATGTAGTCATCGGCGCCGTGGTCCAGGCCCCGCACCACGTCGATCTCGCTGGACTTGGCCGTGACCATGATGACCGGCACGCTGCGGGTGGAGGCATCCTCCCGCAGGCGGGAGAGGATGGCATAGCCGTCCTCATCGGGCAGCATCACATCCAGGATTACCAGGTCGGGCAGGCGGCTGCGCACTGCTGTCCAGAAGCTTTTTCCATCGGGAAAACCCTGCACCTCAAAATCGTTGGTTTGCAAAGCGTACTGTTCCAGTTCGCGGATGCTGGCGTCATCTTCGACGATGTAAATCATGTTGTTTCCCCTTTTTTTGCGGCGGCACCCCGAAAGGCGCATTTTCGCATGGTATTGGTTTTATTATACCGAATTTGGCGGATTTGTCGACACCACGCAGAGGTAAACTCTATGTAAATTCCCGGTAAACCGCTCCTTCCCCGTGCCAACCGGGCGGGACGGTTGCAATCCGCCGCGGGCTGTGGTAAGGTGAAAACACAATCTTTGCCGAAGGGAGGTTTCCCTGGATGAAGCAATGCCTGGCCGCCCTGGCCTGTGCGGTTTTGCTGGCGGGATGCCGGGCGGCGCAGCCTGCCGTCTCTGTGGCCCCTGTGCCGTCCGCGACCCCGATTCCCACAGCCACACCGGCTCCG
The DNA here is from genome assembly GCA_944388145.1 of uncultured Gemmiger sp. Classification (GTDB taxonomy): domain Bacteria; phylum Bacillota; class Clostridia; order Oscillospirales; family Ruminococcaceae; genus Gemmiger. The sequence goes on from CALXHQ010000003.1 coordinate 171,779, forward strand.
ACGCCGGAGCCGACACCGCTGCCCGCCAACTGGCACCGCATCCAGCCGGCGGAGGACGGCAGCGTGACGCTGGCCTTCACCGGCGACGTGAACTTTGCCGATGACTGGTACATCATGCAGCGCTACTACAACAGCGGGCGCACGGATTTTGCCCAGAACTTTTCCCCCGATCTGCTGGAACTGATGCGCGGAGCCGACCTGCTGCTGTGCAACAATGAATTTTGTCTGTCCAGCCAAGGTGCACCGCTGCCCGGCAAGGCATACACCTTCCGGGCACAGCCGGGTAATGCCGTCTATTGGTACGCCATGGGGGCCGACCTGGTCTCGCTGGCCAACAACCACTGCGGCGATTTTGGACCGGAAGCTTTTCTGGACACGCTGGACGTGCTGAAGGATGCGGGTATCCCTTACATCGGCGCCGGGCGGAACCTGGCCGAGGCCCAGCAGGCCCAGTATTACATAGCGGGCGATCTGACCATTGCCTTTGTGGGGGCCACCCGGGCGGAAAAGTACATTATGACGCCCCAGGCCACCGCCGACAGCCCCGGTGTGCTGTACACCTATGATCCGGCCGAGACGCTGGAGGCCATCCGCACCGCCGCCTCCAACGCCGACTTTGTGGTGGTCTATGTCCATTGGGGAACCGAGGAATCCACCGTGCTGGAACAAGCCCAGACCGACCTGGCCACCGCCTACGCCGAGGCGGGCGCCGACCTGATTGTGGGCGCCCACCCGCACATTTTGCAGGGGGCCGGCTGGCGGGGGGATGTGCCGGTGTTTTACAGCCTGGGCAACTTTTGGTTCAATATGGAAACCCAGGACACCGCTCTGCTGACCGTGACGGTGAGCGCCGACGGGGTGCCGGCCTGCCGGCTGCGGCCCTGTTTGCAGTCAGGCGGGGTGACCAGCCTGGTGACCGACGAGGGCGAGATTGCCCGGGTGTTGGATCATCTGAACACCGTGATGGAAAGCGGCAGCTTTGCCCCCGACGGCACCCTGCTGCCGCCGGCGGACGGCGGCTGAACCCGCGCAGACCACAGAGCGAAGGGCGCGTTGCAGATGTTTTTCTGCAACGCGCCCTTTTGTGAGCGGTCAGCCGTAGGGAGCCTCCCGGCGCCAGCGGGCCAGACGCTCCACCGTCTCATCATCTTCCACCCAGCCCTCCACCGGGCTGATTTCCGCGTTCGGGGCATAGCTTTGCTGCACGCCGGGCGCGCCGCCGCTGAGAAAGGCCCGGACGGCCTTTTGGCGGGAGGGCACCGTGTGGGCCAGCAGGTCCATCTGCGCCGGGGTGTCTGCCAGGGCGGACGGCGCCGGCCCGCCGCCCTGGGGCGGAACCGGTGTGGTGGGGCCGCCGGTTTCCCCCCGGGCGGAGTTTGGCGGCAGGCCGGGTTTGCGTTTGTGCTTTGCTTTGGACATGGCGGGTGCCTCCCTTTTTCAGACAGTGGGTGTTCTGCCTGTTATTGTACGCCGCCGTGCCCGAATTATGCATGCAGCTGTCAAAGGCTGGCAAAATGTGCTATACTGTCTGTTACACCATTGCTGTCGAAAAGGAGAATGTCTCTATGGAACTGAACGTCAAACGGGTGATTTACCACATTCTGGACACCGGCGCGTCGGAGCCGCTGCTCTCCGACCGGGAAACCGACCTGGACGCCGACCTGACCGAATATTTCACCGTCTGCCTGGAGAAGGCCTTTTCCGCCGACGACAGCCGTTCCTGTGAATTTCTGCCCGACTCAGCCTTTGCCCAGGAGCTGGCCGCCAACCAGGATTTCATCGACCTGTCCCGCCGCATTGCGGGCGTGATCTTTGAGCAGATGCTGCAATACCCGGCCATCCCCGCCGGCGACCTGGCGGTGGTGGATTTTACGGCGAACAGTGTGCCCTATCTGGGTGTGCTCAAGCTCTGCTACAAACCCGGCTATACCCATCAAACCCGAACACTGGGCAACGCCCGGTACTCCGGCATGACGCCCCAGCGCACCCTGCTGCCTGGCACCCCCAAAGCCGAGGAGGCAGTGCTGATCGACCTGGCCACCAACAAAATCCGGCTGATTGAAAAAAAGTACGAGATGGACGGCAAGAAGGACGTCTACCTGTCCACAAGGGTGTTTGGCTGCGGCCAGGCCCTGCCCGAGAAGGCCAAACTGAAGGCGGTGTGTGAGTCCGCCGCTGCGGCGGTGCGCCAGGCCTACCCGGAGCCGGAAACACTGGACGACGTGCCCCCCTTTGACGGCGGTACCGAGACCGCCGTTGACCTGATGGTCCACAACCAGGCGGTGGACAACACCATCGCGGTGGAGGATGTTCGCGCCCGCATGCGGGAGAGCTATCCCCTGGCCGCCCCTGCCTTTGAGCAGGCCCTGGCCGAAGCCGGCGTGGCCGAAGATGACCATGTGACCGTCAGCCCCGCCCGCATGCGAAAGATGGCCAGCCGCAGTTTCCGCACCGAGAGCGGCATCGAGATCAAGATCCCCGCCGAGCTGTGCAACAGCGACGAGGCGGTGGAGTTCATCCACAGCGCCACCGGCGGGCTTTCGCTGCTGATCAAGGACGTGCTGGTGTGAAACCGGCGACAAAGTACTTTTTCCCATGCCAGTATTGTTACTGTTTTTGAAAGAAGGACACACATGAGAAAATTTGCCGTTCTTTTATATCCCGACTTTTCTTTGCAAGAGATCACTTGCCTAACTTCTCCACTGGCAATTTGGTTTGGCGAAATGATTGACTTTATTGCAAGTGAAAACAAAGAATATCGAAGCGAAGAGGGCCTGCGTGTTCTGCCCACCAAGACAACGGCGGAGGTCCGCATCACCGATTATGACTGCGTCATTTTGCCAGGGACTGTCAACCCGCTGCCCGCTTTGTTTGACGAAAAGCTTGTTTCCTTTTTACAGGACGGCGTCGGTTCCTCTGTCGTATTTGCCGCCATCTCCTCCTCGCCGCTGCTGCTTTCAAAGGCAGGTATTTTAAAAGGCAAAAAGTTTACAGCGGGCTATTTTTCGCAGCTTGCAGATACTTTTTCATTTGTCGAAAAAGACAATTTTCTACACAAAGCCGTAGTCGAGGACGGAAATGTCATCACCGGCATTGGTATCTTCTTCCGAGAATTTGCCGAAACCGTATTGAATCGTTTTGGATATGACATTGGAAATCGTTTTATGCGGGATGATCCATCGGATTATACTGAACAGGATCTGACCTATACCTGGTCGCCGGATGACTACCAGGAATTTCTGGAAGAACTGAAAGGATTCCCTGCAGAGCAATAGATTACTTTTTCAATGCAGTCCACCCATTCAAATCGAGCGCCGCCCCCAAAAGCGGGGTACGCGCAGGAAAATCTTGATTTTGCCATACAATCGGCAAAACTTTGAAGCAGCGAAAATGCTCTAAAAAGGGCTGGTGGCAAGGCACCGAGACTGCCGTTGATCTGATGGTCCACAACCAGGCGGTGGAGTTCATCCACAGCGCCACCAGCGGGCTTTCGCTGCTGATCAAGGACGTACTGGTGTGAGCAGCGTTTTAGGCAGCTTCCCCAGCATGTTGCAGTGAAATTTGTTCTGCCGCACAAAAAGCGCCGGGCTTTAGCGGGGTGTCCGTAAGACAGTAACAAAAGCAAAAGGCGTGATGAAAGTGGTCGCGCCTTTTGCCTTATGTGGATAGCCGCTTTCGAGGCGCAAGGGATGCAGTCCCTTGCTCGGAACATAGTGACGCAAAACACCCCGGACATTCAGGTGTCCGGGGTGTTTGGTCTCACCGAGCGCACATATGGGGTTTACCCTGTATAGAAGTGCGCCCTTAGTATCTGTTCGACAAATTTTGATTTATATTTTTTCTGCAAATAAATCATATCTACCAGTTGAGTACCTGCTTCATATATTGAATGGTCATAATTATCCGTGAAGAAGTTTTTAATGCTATGCGAACGAATAAATCCACACTTCTCATAAAAAGGAATTGTCAGCGGACTATCCCCTGTGCCAACTTGCAATATAGAATACTTCCCTTTGTATGTCGTAGCAACGAAGTCAATTAGTGCTTTACCGTAACCCTTTCCCTGATATTCTGGTTCAGTTGCAATGTTTTTGATTTCAAGGACACCCTTCCCCTCGTCTGTTATCACACATTCGCACTTAACTCCATCATCGTCCAAAACATACATTGTCCCCTTATTAATATACCTGTCTATCATATCCTCTTGCTTATCTGCTAATAGCAGCAACGGAAGAAATTGTTTTTTATTCTCCTTGATTTCTTTAATTTTCATATCAACTTGCTCCCTAAATACCGATTTGTAGATCTGTTCGGTTCCATGCTATCACATAACGGGGATAAAATACAAGAACAGCCACCGCAGTTCAAACTGCAGTGGCTGTTAACTGTCTTATGAACACCGCTCCTTCAGCCCGGCGCTTTTTGTGTTCCTGCAAATAAAAATCAGTCACTGCACAGCCAGATAGAGGATACAGGCGACGGCGGCCAGGATAAAAAAGATCCCGCCGAGGCGCATGGCAAGCAGATACAGCTCCGACGGCTCGCCGCCCTTTACGGACAGGAAGTGTTCCACCTTCCACAGTAGCCGTGGGGCGGCAACCATCAGGATGCCCAGTGCCAGCAAAATCACAAGCCAGACCCATTCCATCCGGGGTACCTCCGATCCCGATCAGCCGTGCAGGGCGCTGCGCAGCGCGGCCAGCAGCTCGGCCTGGTAGGCGGGGCGGAAGGTTCCGTGCAGCAGTTTTGGCAGGGCCTCCTCCTGCAGGCGGCGCCAGCTTTCAGCCTCGCGGCCGGGCAGGATGGGCACAAAGGCCACCCCGTTGGCCGCCGCGGCCTGGGCATCGCCCATGGAGTCGCCCACCATCACCACTTTGCGGCCCTCATAGCCGCAGGCCAGCATGGTGGCAATGCTGTTGGCCTTGCTGCCCACCTCCTGGCCGAAGATCACATCGGCGTGGCGGGCCAGACCGTAGCGGTTCCACTCGCTGGCGATGGCACTCTCGTTGGCGGCGGAAACCACTGCCACATCGGCCACCGCATGCAGCTGGCGCAGGCTGTTCTCCACGCCGGAGAATGGCTCAAAGGTGGGTTCCAGCGTCTGGATACGCCGGTTGCAGGTGGTGTTCCACTGCTGCAGCTTGCGCAGGGCCAGGCTGCCGGTGCGCAGCACCTCCTGTTTGAGGGTGGCGGTGCTCAGCTCATTGGAGGTGGCCACCCAGGCGGCGATCTCCTCACCGCCGGGCACTTCCACACCATGGTTTTTCAGTCGGTCAAACACCAGCACCACACTCTCAAACCGGGAGATCCCCCGGGTGATGCTGTGCAGATTGATATCCTCCCAGGCCGAGGTGATCAGGTCCGCCTGATCCTCCAGCGCAAAGGTGCGGATCAATTCCGGGCAAAACACATCCATGTGCTTGATGCGGACGGTGTCCATGACACAGCCATCCGAATCGATACACGCCAAAAACTCGCGTTTTTTGGTAAAATCCCCCAACACATTTGCCATACGGTCGATCCTCCTGTCCGCAATGCTTGTTCCGGTTGTGCCTACCGCGCCCCGGCTGCGGAGCGTATGCATACTTTCCCACTACCCATCATATCAGAACTTCGGGAAAGAATGCAATCGTTTTTCATAAAAAAAGCAAAAATTGGAAGAAAAAATCTTGCAAAAAATGCCAGTTTCCCTTGCAACCCGGCAGTTGCCTGTGTGAAACTCCCGGTTTTGAGGCAAGCCCATGCCGCATCAGGTTGCCTCCGGCTGCGCAGGTTCGGGGCCAAGGGCCTTGCCGATGGCCATATTCAGCACCAGGGTGGCCCGGCTGTCGGCGGGGGTGGGCTGCTTGTTGATCACCACCAGGTTTTTGCCGGTAAAGTATTGCAGCAGCCCGGCCGCGGGATAGACCACCAGGCTGGTGCCGCCCACGATCAACAGGTCGGCGGCGGCAATGGCGCGCACGGCCCCTTCCAGCGTGTCAGGGTCCAGGCCCTCCTCATACAGCACCACATCCGGTTTGACCACACCGCCGCATTCGGTGCAGTGGGGCACTCCCTGCGCCTGTTCAATAAAATCCACATCGTAGAATTTGCCGCAGCGGGTGCAGTAGTTGCGCAGGGTGGAGCCGTGCAGCTCAAACACCCGCTTGCTGCCCGCCGCCTGGTGCAGGCCGTCGATGTTCTGGGTGACAATCGCCTTCAGTTTGCCCTGGCGCTCCAGCTGGGCCAGCCGGATGTGGGCTGCGTTGGGCTGTGCCCCGTGGACGATGAGCTTTTGGCGGTAAAAGTCGAAAAACTCCTCGGTGTGGGTGACAAAAAAGCTGTGGCTGAGCATGACCTCGGGCGGGTATTTGAATTTCTGGTGGTACAGGCCGTCCACACTGCGGAAATCCGGGATGCCGCTCTCGGTGGAGACACCCGCCCCGCCAAAAAAGACGATGTTGCTGCTCTGGGCAATCAGAGCTTCCAGCTGCGGTACCATGGTGCAAGCCCCTTTCTTTTTGCGCAAAATGTTTTATACTAGGAGATATCTGAACCCTCCTCAGCACTTTTGACGGATCAGATACTCCCGAGATATAACCCACTATAATACAAATGCCCGCAAAGTGCAAAGGCTGCTGCGGACAGGGTAAAATTTTTGTGCCGGAATGCCGGCGGAGGCGATACGGATGCAGGACATTACACGGGAACTGGTGCTGGCTCGGCTGCCCCGCCGGGCGGCGGACACCAACAAGGGCAGTTTTGGCACAGTGGCGGCGTTTGCGGGCAGCATAACCTACCGCGGCGCCCCGGTGCTGGCCGCCGAGGGCGCGCTGCGCACCGGGGCGGGGCTTGTGTTTTTGGCCACAGTGCCACAGGCCATGCAGCTGGCGCTGGCCCGCACCCCCGAATGCTGCGTGCTGCCCTGCCAGGCCGGGCCGGATGGCTGCCTGCTGCCCGCCGACGTGCACGCCGCGGCAGCACGGTTTGCCCCCGGTAAAGCGGTGCTGCTGGCCGGGCCGGGCCTGGGCGGCGGCGCCGGGGCGGTGCTGCGGGAGCTGCTGGGCGGCGGCTTTGCCTGGCGGGGCTGCCTGCTGGACGCCGACGCCCTGAACGCGCTGGCCGCCGGCGCGGCGGGCGCCGCCCCACTGCCCGAGAACGCCGTGCTGACCCCCCACCCCGGCGAGATGGCCCGCCTGACCGGGCTGACGGTGGCCCAGGTGCAGGCCGACCGGCCGGGACTGGCCGCCCGCTACGCCCGGGAACACCACTGCGTGCTGGTGCTGAAGGGCAGCGGCACCATTGTGGCGGCGCCGGACGGCAGGGTGTGGCGCAACACCACCGGCAACCCGGGGCTTGCCCGGGGCGGCAGCGGGGACATTTTGGCCGGCATGATCGCCGCGCTGCTGGCCCAGGGGCTTGCCCCCGCCGACGCCGCCTGCTGCGGGGTCTGGCTGCACGGGGCCGCCGCCGACCGCTGTGCCGCCCGCAAAAGCCGGCTGGCCATGCTGCCCCACGACCTCTTTGAGGACCTGGGCGCCCTGCTGGCCGAAGCCTGCCTGTGAAACCGCACGCCCCCTCCCGGCTGCTGCCAACCGGGAGGGGGCGTGTTTTTGCATCAGTTTACAGGGGTTACTGCACCTGCAGGAAGGCGGCGCTCTCCCCGGCCATGGTCAGGGTGCCGTTTTCCAGCGTGACCGGGCCGCCATGGCAGTAGAGCTGCTGCGCGGCGGTGCAGGCACAGGGGCAGCTGACCTGCTTTGCACCGGGGTTCAGCGCCACCAGGATGCGGCTGTCCCCCTGGCTGCGCAGATAGACCAGCGGATACCCTTCGGCGTTGAGGAACTCGATGCCGCCGGAGGCGCACAGCGCCGGGGTTGCCTTGCGCAGTTCGATCAGTTTGTGCACCTCCTGCCACAGCGAGGCATCATCGGCGATGCCGTCCGCCACGGTGGGGGCGTCCGCAGCGGGGTCCTGCCGGGTGTACAGTTCCTCTGCCGGGGCGGCGGAAAAGCCGTAGTTGCCGCCGTGGTCCCACTGCATCGGCGTACGGCTGCAGGTGCGCTCATAGCCGCCCTCCACCGAAACCTGATCCACGTACCGCATGCCGATCTCATCGCCGTAATAGACAAAGGGCGCGCCGGGCATGGACAGCAGGAAGGCAAAGGCGATCTTCATCTCCTCGGGGTCCAGATACTTGCGCAAGCGTTCCATATCGTGGTTGCCGGAGGGGATGCACATCAGCCCTTTGCCGCCGGTCAGCTCCATGTTGGCCTGATAGGTTTTGACAAAGCGGGAGGCATCGCCCTTGCCCTCCCGGCTGAAGAAGGGATGCTCACAGCGGAACAGGTCCATATAGTGGGAGGTGCCGAACTGCAGCAGGAAGTCCATGTGGAAACCGCCCTGCAGCGATCGGTCCGGCTGCCCCCACTCCGAGATCAGCACCGCATCGGGGTACTTTGCATCCAGGAACGCGCGCATACCCTGCCAGAGCTTGATTGTCTCCGCCTGGTCCTCATCATCCTTGACCAGGCTGCCGGCCATGTCCACCCGGAAGCCGTCGCAGCCGCGATCCAGCCAGAAGGCCATCACATCCTTCATGGCCTGGCGGGTGGCCAGTGCCTCGGGGGAATCGACAGCGCTCTGCCAGGGGGCGGTGATTTTGGCAAAGCCGTAGTTCAGCGCCGGCTGCAGCGAGTAAAAGTTTACCGCCACGCTGCCGCCACGCTGGCTGATGCCCCGCAGCTGGCCGTTGATGCTGCCGTAGCCCGCCACATTCTCCCAGGCGTGGTTGCTCCAGATGTACCGGCCCGAGTACTCGTTTTTCTCCGGCTGCATCGACGCCCGGAACCAGGGGTGTTCGATGGAAGTGTGGCCGGGCACCAGGTCCAAAAGCACGTGCATGCCCCGGCGGTGGGCCTGAGCAAACAGCCGGACCAGGTCCTCATTGGTGCCGTAGCGGGGCGCGACCTTGCAGTAGTCGGACACATCATAGCCCGCATCCCCAAAGGGGGAGGCAAAGCAGGGGTTGAGCCACAGGGCGTTGCAGCCCAGCTGCTGGATATAATCCAGCTTTTCGATGATGCCGGGCAGGTCGCCGATGCCGTCGCCGTTTGTGTCCCGGAAACTTTGGGGGTAGATCTCGTAGAATACGCTCTGTTCCAGCCAATTGGTCATGGTGGGTTCTCCTTTCAAAGGCGGAGCGCGGCCCCGCCGTCCGCTTACTTTAGTAGAAGTATATCCCGCACAGACAAAACTGTGTTGCAGTATTTCCAGCATTTATAGTACAATATCCACAGATTCCGCACCGCTGTAAGGAGGTCCCACCATGCAGACCCGCCTGAAGGAGACCCGCCCTCAGGGCACTCCTCTCCACCCGCTGAAACTTTACCCCATGCAGGACGACGCCGGCCGCATCGACGTACCGGTGCACTGGCAGGACACGGTGGAGATTTTGCTGGTCTGCCGGGGCAGGCTGGACCTGCGCGTGGCGGGGGTGCCTTACACCGGCCAGCCGGGGGATGTGTTCTACGTCAATCCCCGGCAGCTGCACGGCATGCAGACCCCCGGGCCGGGCTGCCGGTACCTGGCCTTTGTCTTTCCGCTGTCCTGGCTGCAGTTCCGGCACGCCGACGAGGCGGACGAACAGTACCTGAAACCGCTGGCCGAGGGGGTGGCTCAGGTGGAGACCCGGCTGCCACCCGCCGCGGCCGAGGCCGCCGCCGCGCTGCTGAAGGATGCCGCCGCCCTTTACGGCAGCGGCGCCCCCGGGGCCTGGCTGGGCATCAAGGCGGATATTTTGCAGCTGTATGCAGGGCTGTACGCCGCAGGGCTGGTGGGCCGCAGCGCTGCCGGCGGCAAGCAGGCCGAAACGCTGCTGGCCATTGCCGACTACATTCGGCAGCACTGTGCCGAGCCACTGACCCTGGCGGTGCTGGGGCGGCAGTTTCATATGTCGCCCAAATATTTCAGCAGCTATTTCCAGCGGCATTTTTACCGCAGCTTTTCCGGCTACCTGACCGCGGTGCGGCTGGATGTGGCCAAGCGGCTGCTGCAGGAGACCGACGCCGACATTGAGCTGGTGGCTCAGCGGGCGGGATTTTCGGCCAGCAGCTACTTCATCCGCACCTTCCGGCAGGCCTTCGGCACCACACCGGGACGCTACCGCCGGGCGTTGGAGCACCGGGGCTGACATCCCCGAAAAGCCTGTACATTCCCGGCCAAACGTGGTATGCTTTGTATAGAATCGTAAAATTTGAAAGAAATTGAGGTGGGCGCATGGGCCTGTGGGAGGACGCCAAAAATATCCGGGACAAGGACCCCGCCGCGCGCAGTGTTCTGGAGGTTATCATCCTCTACCCGGGCTTTCACGTACTGGTCACGCACAAGCTGGCCCACTTTCTCTACCGGCATCACCGGTTCTTTCTGGCGCGGCTGGTCAGCCAGCTGGCCCGGCATATCACCGGCATTGAGATCCACCCCGGCGCCAAGATCGGCCATAAGCTGTTCATTGACCATGGCATGGGCATCGTCTTTGGCGAGACCACCGAGATCGGCGACAACTGCACGATCTACCACGGCGTCACGCTGGGCGGCACCGGCAAGGATACCGGCAAGCGCCACCCCACCCTGGGCGATAATGTGCTGATCGGCGCAGGGGCCAAGGTGCTGGGCCCAGTGTACATCGGGGACAATGTGCGCATCGGCGCCGGCAGCGTGGTGCTGAAAAACCTGCCCGCCAACGCCACCGCCGTGGGTGTGCCCGCCGAGGTGGTGCGCATCAACAACCAGAAGGTCTGCCCCGCCGATGACCTGGACCAGCAGGATATCCCCGACATTTTCCAGCAGCGCATTGCCGAGCTGGAAGCCCGCCTGAGCCGCGCCGAGGCCCGCCTGCAGGGGGAGTATCCCCCCGGTCCCGACCAGTTGGGCGATCCCCTGCCGCCCCGGGGGGATTGACCCCCCCTTGCATTTTGGGGCCAAATCCGCTATGATGTTCCCGGCGCCGGCCGGCGCCGCAACCAAGACACTCGCTGCGAAAGAAGGAGTTTCCCATGGCAGAATTCAAATACGAAATCACCGAGCGCATCGGCGTGCTTTCCACCAACGCCAAGGGTTGGGAGCGCCAGCTGAATATGATCAGCTGGAACGACCACGAGCCCAAGTACGACATCCGCGACTGGTCCCCCGACGGCACCAAGATGAGCAAGGGCATCAGCATGACCCGGGACGAGATCGCCGTTTTGAAGGATATCCTGAATGAGCTGGAACTGTGATGGAAGACTACCGCAAACAGTTTATCGAAATCTATACCGCCAACATCACCCGCCCCGGCGCCGACCGGCTGCTGACCTGGCTGGAGAGCACCGACTTTTTCACCGCGCCGGCCTCCACGCGCTTCCATGGCGCCTGCCAGTGCGGGCTGGTGATGCACAGCATCAACGTCTACCGGGCGCTGATGCAGCACTTTTTCACCGAGGGTGAAAATGCTGAGAGTTATGCCATCTGCGGCCTGCTGCATGACCTGTGCAAGGCAAACTTTTACAAGGTCAGCACCCGCAACGTAAAAAATGATGAGACCGGCCAGTGGGAGAAGGTGCCCTTCTACCAGGTGGCCGACCAGCTGCCCTACGGTCACGGCGAGAAGAGCGTCTACCTGATCGAGCACTTTATGCGCTTGAAAACCGCCGAGGCCATCGCCATCCGGTGGCATATGGGCGGTTTTGACGATGCGGTGCGCGGCGGCAGCTTTGCCGTCAGCGACGCCTACAACAGCTATCCGCTGGCGGTCAAGCTGCATATTGCCGACCTGACTGCCACCTATCTGATGGAACAGGGTACCAGCCAGGTGGAAAACGGCCACGGCCCCAAAAAGTAACTTTCCTGTAAACAGAACGTCCCGTCGGGACAGGCGTACAGCCTGCCGCCGGCGGGACGTTATTTTTGCTGTTTTGGCAAGATCGGCAGGGCCGATGCGCTGTCAGGCATCGGGGCTTGCCGCGGCCTGTTGCGCCAGAAACTCGTCGATGCGCCGGCTGTACAGGTCCGGCCAGCGGGCGTCAAATTCGGCAAACAGCTGTTTGAAGTATTCCCCCTCCGCTGTATCCGGCGGGCTGGTCCGCTGATAACAGTAAAGCGTGACGCCGTTTGCCAGCGGGAACTCGGTCACATACTGGTAATGGCCGGCGGCCGGGGTGTCGGTGCGAAGCGCCCGGTTGATATAGCCCACCAGCGTACCGGTGTCGAACTTGTCGGTGACCATCACATACCGGGAGGTCCAGATGCCGGTGGGGAAACCGTGGGTGGAGGGCACACTGCTCTCCCACAAAATGCGGCTTTGCAGCTCAGGATGTGCCGGGTCGCTGAAGGCAAAGGTGGTGCCGCTGTACCCGTCCGAGTCGATGTTGATGTAGACGGTCTGGCCGTCGGGGCAGTTTTGCAGCACAAAATCGGTGACGGCGCGCATCTGATCCAGGTCGTTGCGGCGGGTCAGGTCCAGGGACTCATCGCTCAGCAGCGGCGTGGACAGGTTTGCTCCTGGTATCCGCAGGGCGTTGGCAAAGTTGAGCACAAAGAAGGCGGCCGCCGCTCCGGCTCCCGCACGGGCCAGAGCCCTTTTGCGCAGGGCGCAGATGCCCGCCAGCGCGCAGAAGGCCGTGCACAGATACAGCGGGGCCAAAATCAGGCTCTGGTGATCCCCCAGCGACTGGGTGCGGGTGAACAGCGCCATCGCCCCCACGCCGGACACAGCCGTCACGGCCATCGGCCCCCGCAGCGCCGGTTTTGCCAGCGCCAGCACAAACCCTGCCAGGCAGAGGATTCCAAACAATCCCCCCTGCCGCCAAAGCTGGGCCAAGGCGTTTGTGACAAATCCGCCGCCGTAGAAGGCACCGTAAATGTCGGCGTAGTCGGTGGTCAGGGCGGTGACAAAGGTGGGCAGCAGCGGCAGCACCAGGCCGGCCACCGCCGGGATGCCGAACTTGAGCAGGTTGCCCAGCACCCGCCCAAAGGCCCCCCGCCGCGCCGCACCGATCAGCACCGCGACAACATAGCAGAGATAGTAGGCCAGGACCCAGAACATATACCACCGGCGGGTCAGCACCAGCGCAACGGTGGCGGCAAACAGGCAGACCAGGCGGCGGGCCTCCAGCCTGTCAAAGCGGTAGTCCGCCGTCAACAGCAGGATCACCGCCGCAAAGGTCAGGCCAAACGCGTCCGGCATACCGTGGGTGGCGGGCCACAAAAACATCGGCCACAAAACCATAACGGCCATGCACAGCGGATAGTACAGCGCCGCCCGCACCCCGGCAAAGGCAGCCGCCGCCCGCTTTGCCACCGCCAACAGCGCAAACCACATGGGCACAAAACAGGTCACCGCGTAGCAGATCATAAAACTCTCGATCGTGCGGGGCAGGAACAGATAGGGAACGCTGATGAACAGGTTCATGAACATCTTGTAATCGGCGGCGACCAGGCTTTCCAGCAGCGTGTGCACACCGTAAAAGCCATTGGTGGAAAAGCTGGAAAAGAGCAGACTTTGCTTGGCAAAGTAGTTGATGCCGTCCTCACTGTACACGGTGCGGCGGTAAAGCACCAGCCCCGCGATGACCGCCACCCCCACCGCAGCGCCGATCACAAAGGCATTGCGGAAGGCCCTGTCCCGGTAAAAGGGCGGCTGCCCGGGAAAAGCGATGCGCCAGCTTTCCCCCAAAAGCAGCAAAAGCCCCCCCATGCACAGCGCCCACAGCCAGAGAACCAGCAGGGTGCCGCCATAGGCAGTCAGCGCGCCGCCGCAGAGCACCGCGGCCAGCAGCAGCGCGCCGCAGACAAACAGCCGCAGCCCTCGGGGCTGGGCGGCAAGGCCGCGGCGAAGGCGGGAGATGATAGACGGCATGGGGCAGCCTCCTTTCAGATCAGGGCAGCAAAAAGCGGGCAGGCCGCTGTGGTTGCGGCCTGCCCGCTGAAAGTTCAGCATGACAGGGCAAAGCCGGTGGGTTCGGCTGTGGTTCCTCTCACAAATCGGTATCGCTGCCGTCCACCCGGTTCATGGCGTCCAGCAGGCTCTGGGCGACGGCACGGCGGTCCGCATCCTGTACGCTGCGCAGGCGGCGGGTGGCCGGCCGGGCGGCGGGCTTGGGCGGCTTGGCCTTGACCACAGGGCGCACACGGCGGGCCTGGGCGGAAGGCCGGGGCGGTTCCCCTTCCGGCGCGGCAGGCACCGGGGGCGTCTCCGGCTGGGAGGGCGGGGGCGGGGCGGGAGCGTCGGTTTCCGGCGTGCCGTTGGCAAACTCATCCAGCTTGACGCCCAAAGACTGCAGGTCGGCGTCGGTATGATCCAGCGCCTCATAGATGGCCGCGGTGGCATTTTCCAGCTCCAACGATGCGGCGCTGAGCTTCTCGTCCACGCGGGTAAGCCGGTCGCGCAGCACCTGCACACCGGCGGCCAGATCGCGGGCATTTTCGGCCATGCGGGCCTTTTGCTCCTCGGCCTCCTGCTGCATCCGGCGGATGGCATTCTGGGCCGTGATCCGTGCGTCGGCCAGGATCTTGCGGGCCTGCACGGTGGCCAGGTCCGCTGCGGGATGCTCCGGGCGGGGCGGAGCGGGCGGCTCCGGCTGCGGGGCCGGGGCAGCCTGCTCGGCCTCAGACCCTGCCTCAGGCTGGGGCAGCGGCTCGGCTTCCGGCTGCGGGGCCGACTCTGAAAGCGGCCGCTGTTCCGGTACCGGCATGGTGTCATCCGCCGGGCCGGTACGGTCCGCCGCGCCGGCAATCGCCGCCGCAGCGGCAGCCTTGCGGGCATCCTCCAGCTGCTGTTCCAGCTCATGGCACTTGTTCTGCCATTCCAGCATGGTGCGCTGGCTCTGCTGGTAACGCCCCTGATAGCCGTTGGCCCGGCTTTCCGAGACAGTCAGCTGCTCCTGGCAGTCGGCCAGCTTTTTCTCGCTGTCAGCCAGGTTATGCTCGGCCTGCTCCGCGCGGTTGGTCTGCTGCAGCAGATCGTTCTGCAGCTTTTCCACACAGGCACGGGCGTTGGCCTGTTCCTTTTTGTAACGTTCGATCTGTGCCTGCAGCTGCTTGACCTGTTCCTCACCGGTCAGCTGCTTCTGCTGGGCCTCATTCACCAGCGCATTGATATACGCCAGCACATCATCCCTGTTAAAGCCATTCAACTGGCGCCGGAACCCTTCCTCCGGCGTGATCGGCCTCCCCGACGGCATGGCGTTCCCCCTTACTGTTTCCACTGCCTGATTGGCGCAAAAACCCGGCCCTGCCGCAATGCCTGCAGGCCGGGTGCGCGATGTACCTGCCACGGCTGCCGCCGCAGCGGCAGCGTTACGGGCGCTTGTTCAGAATGCTGAGCAGATCGTTGAAATAATCGCTGTCATCCTCCTCGTCATCGGCGGCTGCCTTGTTGGGCGCGTCGAAGCCGGTGCCGAACACGTCGTTAAAGACGGGGTTGGGGATAACGGGGTTGGAGCGGTCCGCCGCAGCGGAAGCCGCCGGGGCGGGCTCTGCTGCCGGAGCCGGAGCCGGAGCAGGCGCCGGGGTGGGCTCGGGCACCACCGGTGCGGCCGGCGCCACCGGCTGCGCAGGGGCAGCGGAAGGCGCGGTGCTTGCAGCGGCCTTGCGGCTGTCGATGTGGGCCTGGATGGGCTCGTCCACGCTGGGCGTGCTCTCGAAGCCGGTGGCAACGACAGTGACGTTCATCTCGTCAGAGAGGTGCTCGTCAAAGGCGGTGCCCCAGATGATGTTGGCATCGGGATGTGCGGACTGGGTGATCATGGAGGCAGCGGTCTCCACATCGTCCAGGCCAATGTCCGGGCTGGAGGTGATGTTGATGATAACGCCGCGCGCACCTGCGATGCTGGTCTCCAGCAGCGGGCTGGAGATGGCGGCCTTGGCGGCATTTTCGGCCTTGCCGGCGCCCTTGGCCACACCGACGCCCATGTGGGCAAAGCCGGCGTCCTTCATGATGGAGCGCACGTCGGCAAAGTCCAGATTGATGAAGGCCGGGATGTTGATCAGGCTGGAAATGCTCTCAACGCCCTGGCGCAGCACATTGTCGGCCGCCTCAAAGGCGTTCATCAGGGTGATCTTCTCCTGGCTGATGAGCTTCAGGCGCTCATTGGGGATAACAATCAAGCTATCCACATGCATCATCAGGGAGGCAATGCCCTGCTCGGCCAGGCTCATCTTGCGCTTGCCCTCAAAGGCAAAGGGCTTGGTGACGATGCCCACAGTCAGGATGCCCAGGTCGTGGGCAGTCTCGGCCACCACGGGGGCTGCGCCGGTGCCGGTGCCGCCGCCCATGCCGGCGGTGATAAAGACCATCTGGGCGCCCTTCAGGGCGTTGGCAATCTCATCCTTGCTTTCCTCGGCGGCGCGCTGGCCCACCTCCGGATCCGCACCGGCGCCGCGGCCCTTGGTCAGCTTGGCGCCCAGCTGAACCTTCTGGGTGGCCTTGGAATTGATCAGGGCCTGCTGGTCGGTGTTCATGGCAACGAACTCCACCCCGGAAAGGCCGGACTCCACCATGCGGTTGACTGCGTTGCCGCCGCCGCCGCCAACACCGATCACCTTAATGTTTGTAACATTCTGCATCTCTTCATCGAGAACGAACGCCATAAGTGTATCCCCCTAAATTCAATGGATTGTACCGGACTGAAGGGCATATATGGGCACACGAGTCCGTGGATAGTACATATAACTGATTATAAGAATAGCAAATTTGGGCGGCAATTTCAATACCCGAACGCCAAAATGCGGCAAAAGGCGCTCAAACATTGGCAAACCTGCCACAATCGCGCCGCAGTTTTTGGTGCAGGTGGGCAAAATGCCACACTTCCATCTGTCTTATACAGAATACCACATTCCCGCAGCAAAAAAAAGCGGGCAGAAGCAATTTCTGCCCGGCAGAGTGTCAAATCTTTGGTTTGCCCGGCGGGGTGGGCGTTCAGGCGATGCGGCAGGCGGCCCCCAGGCTGGCCAGCTCGGCGGGCAGGGCCTGGTACCCGCGGCGGATATGGCCTTCGTCCAGCACGCAGGTCTTGCCCCGGGCGGCCAGCCCGGCCAGCACCAGGGCCGCGCCGCCCCGCAGATCGGGGGCGGTGACCACGGTGCCCCGCAGCGATGCCCCGCCCGCGATGCGCAGTTCCCTGCCGTTGGCCTGCACCCCGGCCCCCAGCGCCGCAAACCCCGCCGCACAGGCAAACCGGTTGGGGAACAGCCCGTCATAAATGCGGCTGGGGCCTGTGGCGCAGAGCAGTACTGCGGCGGCCAGCGGGGCGGCGTCGGTGGCAAAGCCCGGCCAGCCCGAGGCAAACAGCTCCTGCCCGCCGGTCAGCGGGCGGCGGGGGTCCCGCAGGACGCGCACCCAGCCGGTCCCGGTCTGTACCCGGCAGCCCGCCGCCTGCAGAAAGTGCAGAAAGGTGGCAAAGGTGGCGGGGCGGCAGCGGCGGATGGTCACATCGCCCCCGGCCACGGCGGCGGCCGCCGCGTAGGTGGTGGCGGCAATGCGGTCGGGCAGCGGGGTGTAGCTGCACCCGTCCAGCCCTCCTGCCCGTCCCTGGATGACCACCACCGGTGTACCCGCACCGGTGATCCTGGCCCCGCAGGCGCTGAGAAAGCCGGCCAGGTCCTCCACCTCCGGCTCGCAGGCCGCCCCTCGCAGCACCGTAGTCCCCTGTGCGCAGGCGGCAGCCATGAGCAGTGTCTCGGTGGCACCCACGCTGGGCAGCCGCAGGGTAAAGTCGGTTCCCTGCAGCCGCCCGGCCCGGCGCAGCGTGACCGCATCGGCCCCCACCTCCACCCTGGCCCCCATGGCAGCCAGGCCGTCCAGATGGATATCCACCGGTCGCGGCCCCAGCCTGCAGCCGCCCGGCACCGGCAGTCGAACCTGCCCCGCCCGCACCAGCAGTGGCGCCAGGTAGAACACCGAGCTGCGCATCGCTCCGGCCAGCCGGGGCGGGATATCGCCGCCCAACACCGGCACCGGGGCGGTCACCACGTCCCGCCCGCACCAGGCCGCCCGGGCCCCCACCGCCGTCAGAAGGGCAAGGCTGGTATCCACATCGGTCAGCCGGGGCACCCCCCGCAGCCGGCAGGGTTCCCCGCAAAGCAGCGTGGCCGCCAGCAGCGGCAGCACACTGTTCTTGGCCGCCGGCGGCGCGATGCTGCCCGCCAGCGTGCGTCCTCCCCGCACTTCAATGATCTCCATGCCGCACCGCCTCCCTGTCCCCAGATGCGCCGGCCCATCGTGGCTGCCGGCAAAGCCTCAACATTCCACTATATGCCGCTGCGTGGGCGTTTCGCCACCAAAATTCCACCGGGTTTTCCCGCAAATGCTCACAGCAGCAGCGGCTGCAGCTGGATGCCCTGCATCGCGCAGGCCAGCGTGTCCGGGATCAGCGACATATCGCTTTTCAGGCTGGCTGGTTTGCGGATGCTGTCATCCTGGCCAAAGGGCACGAAGTAATAGTTGCGCCGCAGCAGCAGCTGGGCCAAATTGGGCGCACTGGCCCCCAGGCCGTCGTTGGTGGAGGGTGCCACCACCACCGGCAGTCCCCGGCGCAGCAGGCTTTTGGCAGCCATGGTCACCGGCGTATCGCTCAGGCCGTGGGCCAGCTTTGCCAGTGTGGTGCCGGTGCAGGGGGCAATGACCATCCCGTCGGCCAGCCCCTCAGGGCCCAGGGGTTCCACCTGCTGCAGGGTGGTCAGCGGTTCGCGGCCGGTGATGCGGGTGAGCTGCTCCCGCCAGGAGGCCGCCGTGCCAAACCGGGTATCCAGCGCGGCGGCAGTCCAGCTCAGCACCGGCTGCACCTGCCAGCCGCTGCGGACCAGTTCCCGGATCTGGGGCATCACCGCTCCAAAGGTACAAAAGCTGCCGCACAGGGCAAATACCACCCTGCAGGGCAGGCCAGTGGGTTTTGTCATGGCTGTTCCTCCCTTTCCTGCAAGATATTCAGCACCGTGTCGGCCAGCAGCTCACCGGCGGTGCAGGGCGCGCTGCGGGCCGGCAGCCCGGTGGCCAGCTGGGCCCGCAGCCCCAGGTCCGCCGCGGCGGCAAAGTCCGTGCCGCCGGGGGCACTGGCCAGGTCGATAACCACCGCCCCGGCGGGCAGGCAGGCCAGCTCGGTGCGGGTGAGCACCGGCGCCGGGATGGTGTTGACCACCGCGTCAAAGCCGGGCAGCAGCCGGGTCAACTGGGTCAGGGGCGCAGCGCGGCAGCCGGCACATCGGGCGGCGGCGCGCTGCTCGGCGCTGCGGGCTGCCACTGTCACCCAGGCGCCCAGGGCCGCCAGCCGCCGGGCCACCGCCTGCCCCACCCGGCCGTAACCCAGCACCAGCACCGGGCTTTGCCAAAGGGTGCGGTCCCGCTGTTCCAGCAGCAGGGCCAGACAGCCCTCGGCGGTGGGCACCGCATTGAGAGCGGCCAGCTCAGGGCGGCAGCTGTAATCCACCAGCGGCAGCCCTGCCGCCTCGACCGCCTGACGGACCTGGGGCGACGGCCGGCCCGCCAGCACCAGCGTGCCGGGCGCCGCGCAGGCCAGAACCGCCTGCAGTTCCGGCGTGGAGGCAGCCGGCAGCGGCAGCAAAAGCACCTGGCACAGCGCCGCCTGACCCGGCCCCAGCACAGTGTGACCGGCCCGGCGCAGCGCCCGGGCTGCGGCGCGTTGACGGGCGTCCCCGCCCATGATACAGAACGTGTACGGCATAGCTGCGATCCCCTCCCCTTGCGTTGTATGCCATGCTATGCCGCCGGGGGCGATCCCGTGCAGACACAAAAAACCGCCCGCCCCCAAAACAGGGGCAGGCGGTGAGAGAACAAAAAGGGAAAGCAGACGGTTCCCGGGGATCGTTCAGCGGACTTTCAGGGCATCACATTCGTTGCGAAGCACCGACAGCGGTTCCACTGCCACTTTTCCCACCCGGACCTCCAGGATGGTATGGCTGCCGGCGGTGGCCATCGGGTCACCCTGGCGGACAGTGTCGCCCTTCTTCACATCCAGGGCACCCAGGCAGTAAAAAATACTCTTGATGCCGGCGCCGTGCTCGATCACCACCGTATTGCCAGCGGTGCCGCCCAGATTTTCGGCCAGCAGCACCCGGCCGTCCGCCGGGCAGATCAGCTGTTCGCCGCGCTGGGTGGCCACCACGGTGTTTTCCGCCACGCGGGCAGTGCCGTTGTCAATGTCAGCCACACGCTCATGGCTGCTGCGGCCCACATATTCCCGCTGGCCGTAGCCCAGCTCCACGCCCATCGAGCGCATCGAGGGCTGCACAAAGCCGCTTTGGGTCCAGTACAGTTCACTGTCGGCCACATCCAGCAGGGTCTCCACCTCCGCCGGCGTGTCCTCAGGGCCAAGGAAGGGCCAGGAGCGGCTGCTGCGGGAGGAAAGGTCCAAACTGCCAAAGTTGCCGTTCGTCACCTGCAGTTCCAGCGTCTCGGTGTAACCGTCGGCCGTGACGGTGACAGTATAGCCGCCGGGCTGCTGGTCGCAGGACACGGGCAGGTAGGCCGTCCAAATATCCCCGTCCTGATAGAAGGCGCTGCCGCCCAGGGTGCTGGTCATGGTGGGGACGGCGTCGGTCTGGGTATCGCTGACCCGCACTGCCACCACGCCGCCCTGACGGACGGTGCGGACATTGAGCCGGAAGGAAGGACGCAGAGCCACCTCGAACTGGAAGCGATAGGTCTGGCTGCCGGTGACGGTGGCGTCCTGGCGGCCGCCCTCCTCGGTGCCCACGGTGATCTCGGCGGTGTAGGTTCCGTTTGTGTCAAAGCGGAAACTGCTGAAGGAGACCGCGCTGCCCTGGAACACCTGTACACCTGCCTCGTCCCAGATGGAGACAGTGGCGGTGTAGCCTTGGGGGCTGATCACCAGGCCGGGGGCCGCAGTTTCCACCGGCTGATCCAGCGGGACCGGGTCCGAAGTGATGGTATCGGCATAGGTGCGCTTGATCTGGTTGCCCACCACCGGGATGCGCCACTCGTAGGCGGCGGTCTCCAGCGTCTGTCCGCCAAAGCTGACCTGAAGGGTGGGGATCATGTCCGGGGTGGCGCGGCTGTACAGCCAGCCCAGGCCCAGACCGGCGATCAGCGCAATCAGTACCGCCACCAGGGCCAGCCAGCGGGCCATGCCGGTGGCGGCCCCCAGCGCCCATCCCTTGAGGCGGGCAGGCAGGTTGGCGGGCTCGGCATCCTCCGGCTCAGCGTCCTCCGGCTCGGCATCCTCCGGTTCGGGCTCCTCCGCGTCCGCCCCCTCCGGGGACGGGGCGGCGTTCCCGCCGGCGGCAGACTCCTCCGCTGCGCGGGAGAGGATCTGCTCAATGGACATCTGCACCGTGCGGCTCATCTTTGCCACCCGCTCCTCCTCATCCGGGGCGGCGGGCTCCTCCTGATCCGGCACATCCACCGGCCAGGCGGGCGGAGTCTCGGGTGCGGCGGGCAGCACCGGGCTGGCGGCCGGTGTGGCGCAGACAGCGCCCTCCGGTTCCTGATCCGTCTTGTCCGGCGGCGGGGCGGTGTCTGCCTCCGCCGGTTCCGGCCGGCCGTTCTCCACCAGAGGTTCCTCCGGGGCGGGGACTTCGGCGGGCGGGGCCGGCGGCTGCTCCGCAGGAGCCTCCTCCGGAGCGGCGGGTTCGCCGGGGAGGTCCCCGGGCGCGTGGGATTCCGGTGCGGCAGGCTCCTCGGGGGCGGGATGCTTTTCCGTCATTTCAGGCTGCGGGGCCGGTCCGCCGGTTTCCGCAGGGGACTCTCCGGCGGGTTCGGGCTGCGCGGCGGCCTGCGGCGACGGCTGGGCACTGGAGACGTTTTGGGCCCTCCGCTTGCGGCGGCGGCGACGGCGTCTGGCCGACTTGCTGGTCGGGTGGTCCGCCCGCTGCTGCGCCTGGGGCGACGGGTCGGCGTCCCCCGCCGGAGCTGACGGACTGGTTTGATTCCGTTTTTCTTCGTTCAACTGTTCCATGGCTGCTTTCTCACAAATCTCTCTATTCGTTGCACCTTGTCTGTGCGGTTCCACGGAAAAGCGGTTTTGTACGGCTTTCCGGGGTCTTTCCCTTTGTGTATGTCACTCGCGCCATTGCAGACCGCTTTGCCCCGCGATGGCCTTGGCGGGGTCGACGGATTTGTTGCCGATGCGAATCTCGTAAATCAGGTTGTCGGTGTCGCTGGTCTTGCCCAGCACGTCGCCCTTGGCGACAGTCTGCCCCCGCTGGGCAGTAACTTCGCCCAGACCGAACAGATAGCTCTTGACGCCGCAGCCATGATCCACCACCACAGTACCGCCGCTCAGGGCCAGGTTGCCGGCATAGACCACCACGCCCGCCTGGGGGCTGTACACGTCGCTGCCGGCAGGCGCCGCATAGGTCAGGCCGGTGGCCTGGCCGTCCCGGGCGCCGTTGGTCATATATACGCTGCCGTAGGGCACCAACACGCTGCCGTTGCAGGGGTGCTGGAAGGCCCCGGACCAGAGTTTGCCTTCCTGGGAGGATTCATACAACGGCCAGATGGCGTTGCGGTATTCCTCGTTGGCGCCGGCGGGCAGCGGCTCAGAGGGGGTGCCGGGCACTGTGGTGTACTGGGTCTGGGTGACGGTCAGTACCACTTCCATGCTGACATCGCCGCAGGTGACCTGAATGGCATGGTCGCCCCCGGGGCAGTTGTAAGGCACGGCAATGTATCCCATCCAGCCGCCCTCGATGGAGCGGAACCAGATGTTGCCCAGGTTGCTCTCGGTGGTGGGGGTGCCGTCGCCCAGGATGCCGGTGAGCATCAGCGCCACCACATCCCCCTGGGAGGCCCGCTGCTTGCTGAGGGTGACTTCCGGGTTGAAATTGACGGTAAAACTGGCCTGGTACAGATACCAGCCAATGGGCTTGGCCGGCTTTTCGGTGCTTTGCTGGCGCAGTGTCAGTGAAAGGGTGTAGGTGCCGTTCTGGGTGTAGGTAAAGTCGGCATAGCCGGCGGCGTCGCCGGAAAAGGCGGTGGTTCCGTCCGGGGCGGTGAGAGTCAGCTCAGAGGCGGAGACCCAGTCGGGCAGGACAAAGTCCGGCCGTGTATTGCCGAAATCCCCCAGCTTTTGCACCGAGAGGGTGGCGGGCTGGTAGAAGTTGCGGCTGACCACCCCGCCAAACACCGGCACATCCCATTCGTAACCGGAATTTTGCAGCGTCACACCGCCGAAGGTGGCGGTCTCCTCCGGCAGGTCATCCTCGTCGATCATAAAGTAAAAGGCCCCCACTGTACCGCCCAGCAGCAGCGCCACAAACAGCGCCACCATAAGCAGCCAGAGTATCAGTTTTTTCATCCTGTTTTCTCCCGGGCTGGCGTCCTGCAAGGGCAGCGCGGCGTCCCGCCAGCCGGGGCGCTGTGCCCAACAAACGAAAAGCCGGGCGTCCGCACAGCCGCACGTTGCCGTGCGCGGCGGCCGCCCGGCCGGTCCTGATGGAAAACGCGGTCCTGTTCGGTTACATTACAGCGTCTTCTTGCCGTCCGCGTCAGGCACCGGCTCGGTACCGGGGGCGGCGGCAGTCTCGTCGTCATCGTCCGCCTCGTCCCCGTCGTCCGCGGCATCGCCCTCGAACTCATCGCTGAACAGCAGCTTTTCGTATTCATCCAGTTCCTTCTCCCGGCGGCGCAGATAAAGCGCCACCGCTGTCAGGATACCGACTGCTGCGGCAAGAAACGCCAGAATGGCACCAAACGTAGACTTTTTCATCATACCGGTAAACCTCCCTTGCAATCTGCCGCCCCCCTGGGGGTGCGGCCACGGCCCCGGCCAAAAGGCCGAAACCCATAAAGTAACTTTATTATACCCGACCCCAAAGGGGAATACAACGGCAAACCTGTAAAAAATTGGAGACAAAAGTATTTCCAACCGGGCAGAGCCGCCGGGGCAGGAAGCAATTTTATTCGCTGAATCGTCTGTTTCATTTCCGGTGAAAATGCCGTCCTTTTATTGGGACATTTTCAGGCGCCTGCCGGGCGGGTCATTCCAGATTGCCGGTCAGCGTCATCACGGCGGAAAGCACCGCCAGCGGCGCGGTCTCGCAGCGCAGGATGCGGGGCCCCAGCCCCACGGTTTTGGCCCCGGCCGCGGCGGCAGCGGCAGCCTCCTCGGGGGAGAAGCCGCCCTCACTGCCGGTGATGAGGGCGATGTTCCGGGGCGGGCAGGCCGGGTTGCCGGGCAGCAGGCTGCGCAGCGGCACGCCGCCACACTCGTAAAAGAACAGCGCCAGGTCGTAACCGGCCAGTTCCCGGCAAACGGCAGCGAAGTCGGGCAGCGGCAGCGCCACCTGGGGCAGAATGCCCCGGCCGCACTGCTTGGCGGCCTCGGCGGCAATGCGGTTGTACCGCTGCTGCTTGGCTTCCTCCTTTTTGGGAGCAGCCACACAGTACCGGCTGAAAAACGGCACCACCCGGTGTACACCCAGCTCCACCGAATGGCGGACGATCTCCTCCAGCTTGCCCTGCTTGGGGTAGCCGGCGTAGAGGGTGACCTGCACGGTGGGCTCGGCGGCGCTGGGATACCCCTCGGTGACGGTGAACTCCACCCGGCCGGAGGTGATGGCGGTGACGGTGCCGGTGTACTCCACGGCGTTTGCGTCGCACAGGATGACGGTGTCCCCCACCCGGCCGCGCATCACGTCGGCCAGATGGTGGGCGTCGGGGCCGGTCAGCGCGGCGCGGCCGCCGCCGATCTCGGTGGTAAAGTAACGGTGGGGCAATGGCGGTTCCTCCCTGGGCGGGCGGCGCCGGCCGGCGTACCCCCGCCGTCTGCGGCGGGATTTCGCGCGGTTTGCGCCGCCTTTGGTATTTTAGCGGGGTTGCGGTGCGAAAACGGGCGTTTTGCGGCGGGTCACGCCTTTTCGCACAGGATGCAGACCCAGCCGCGTTTTTCCAGGATGCGCACCGGGTCGAGGCCGTTGGCGCGCAGACCGTCCAGCACCTCATCCTTGCGGGTGTCGATGATGCCGGAGCAGATGAACTTTGCCCCCGGCGCCATCAGCGCTGGCACCGACGGCGCCAGCGACAGGATGGCCGACGCCACAATGTTGGCGGTGATGATGTCGTAAAGGCCCTCGGCCTTGTCGGACAGGTCACCCACCAGCACGCGGAAGTGTTCTTCCACGCCGTTGCGGCGGGCATTCTCGCCGGCGGTGCGCACGCACATGGGGTCGATGTCCACACCGTCGGCCTCGCGGGCGCCCAGCTTCAGCGCCGCGATGGCCAGAATGCCGGAGCCGGTGCCCACGTCCAGCACACGCTCGCCGCCCTGCACCAGATCGTCCAGCAGTTCCAGGCAGAGGGAGGTGGTCTCGTGGGTGCCGGTGCCGAAGGCCAGGCCCGGGTCCATGGTGATCTGGATGCGGCTGCTGCCGCTGGTCTCCCAGCCGGGCACGATAATCAGCCGTTTGCCGATCTCCATGGTGTGGTAGTATTTTTTCCAGGCGTTCTGCCAGTCCTCCTGCTCCACCCCCTGGGTGTCCAGCTGGTACTGGATGCCGGAGGCCTTCAGCCGCTCCTCGAACAGGGGCAGGACCTCGGCGGGGTTTTCGTCGGGAGCCAGGTACATGTGCACAATGACCACATCCCGGGGCTTGTCCAGCAGCTCCTGCTCGATCAGGTCCACATGGGCGATCTCCCAGGCCTGCTGTTCCAGGTCGCTGTAATCTTCAATATAGATGCCGCCGTTGGAGACCATCGTGGCGATGGCCTCGGCGGTATCGGCGTCCTTTTGGGGGACGGTGATGCGGATATCAGTCCATTCCATGGGGGTTCCTTCCCGGGGCTTGGGCCCCTGTATGTTTTTGCCGATTGCGGCATTTCCGATTGGTTCCATTATACACGATTGGGCAGCCTTGTGTACAGCCCGCCTGCACCATTTGCAGCTTTTGCGGCTATACTGTATCATAAGGGCAGCGGAAACGCCGCACAATGTGCAGAAAGGAGGCTTCGGCCATGGAGATCCGCCTGCTGGGGGAACGCGACGCCGAACAGATCTATCACACCTATATGGAAAAGGATTTTCCGCCCAGCGAGCTGAAACCCTTTTCCTCGGTACAGGGGCTTTTGTGCCGGGGCCTGTATGAGCCGCTGGCCCTGTACGAGGGCGGGGTCCTGGCCGCCTACGCCTGGCAGACGGTGCTGCCCGGCTGCCCCGGCGCGCTGCTGGATTACTTTGCGGTGGTGCCCGGCCGGCGGGGCGGCGGCGTGGGCACCCGGGCGCTGCGGGCGCTGGCGGCGTACTACGCGCCCCGCAAGCAGACATTGATCATCGAGTGCGAGCACCCCGCCTTTGCCCCCGACCCGGCCGTGGCAAAGCGGCGGGTGGGCTTTTACCTGCGGGCGGGGGCACGGGCCACCGCCATGGAAAGCCTGCTGTTCGGGGTGCGGTACCAGATCTACGCCCTGCCCTGCGGCGGACAGGAGACAGACAGCGAACTCCGCGCCGACCTGGAAACGCTCTACCGCACCATGGTGCCGGAGCCCTATTACCGGGGCAACGTGATATTTTTCGGCGGCTGAGGGCATACTATGGCCAGAGGCAGAGGGATGCCCTCCGGGCGTTCCACCAAACGGAAAGGACGGTCGCCGCCATGAAACTGGACCCCAAACGATACGCCGAGATGACCCGAAACGCCACGCCCCATTCCCCCGTGCTGAAAGACTGCCTGTGGGCGTTTTTTGTGGGCGGCGCCATCTGCCTGCTGGGCGAGTGCCTGCGGCAGTTCTGGCTGCAATGGTATGATACTGAGCTGGCCGGCACCCTGACCAGCATCTCGCTGATCTTCCTGTCCGCGGCGGCCACAGCGGCGGGCTGGTACCAGAAGCTGGGCGCCAAAGCCGGAGCCGGCACGCTGGTGCCCATCACGGGGTTTGCCAACTCGGTGGTCAGCCCGGCGGTGGAATTCAAGGCCGAGGGCTGGGTGACCGGCGTGGGAGCCAAAATCTTTATCATTGCGGGGCCGGTGATCGCCTTCGGCACGCTGGCGTCCTGGGTGTGGGGCATTTTGTACTGGGTGTCCACCAAGTTCTGACCGGCGCCCCCTCCGGCCGCATTGCATAAATCGCCCCATCGGCGGCAGACTAACAGGGTACCGGGTGCTCTCCCGGTACCCTGTTCTTGATTTTGCAAGCAAAGGAAGTGTATGGCAATGCCGGTGCGCAGCGGCGATACCCTGATTTTTTCCACTCCGCCTGTGGTGCGGGCCTGGGCCTGTGCCGGGGGCAAAAAGGAGGCCGAAGGTCCCCTGGCCGTTGAATTTGATCTTCTGTTTTCTGACACCTCCTTTGGCTGCGGCAAGTGGGAGAAGGCGGAAAGCCTGTTACAGCAGAAATGCGTGGCCCGCTGCCTGACCAAAGCCGGTCTGGACCCCGATCAGGTGGACCTGGCCTTTGGCGGTGACCTGCAGGCCCAGTGCACCGCCTCAAACTATACCATGCGGTGGCTGGGCGCACCCTATGCCGGGCTGTACGGCGCCTGCAGCACCATGGCCGAAGGCCTGGCGCTGGCTGCCTGCTTTGCCGCAGCGGGCTTTGCCCGGCAGGCGCTGGCCTTTACCAGCAGCCACTTCTGCGCGGCGGAACGGCAGTTCCGCACCCCGCTGGACTACGGCGGCAAGCGCACCACCACCGCCCAGTGGACGGCCACCGCGGCGGGGGCCTGCATCCTGTCGCCGGGCGGCGGGCAGGCGGGCGTGCCGGTGACCAGTGTGACCTTTGGCCGGGTGCAGGACTACGAGGTGCACGACATCAACAACATGGGTGCCGCCATGATGCCCGCCGCCGTGTCCACGCTGTGCCACCACTTTGCCGATACCGCCACCCGCCCTGCCGACTACGACGCCATTTTTACCGGCGATCTGGGCCGGGTAGGCAGCGGGCTGCTCCATGACCAGATGCGCCGGGAGGGGCTGCCGCTGGAAAACCATCTTGACTGCGGCTGCCTGCTGTACGACGTGGATACCCAGCAGGTGCAGGCGGGCGGCAGCGGCGCGGGGTGCAGCGCCGCGGTGCTGTGTGCCCATGTGCTGCCCCGGCTGATGGACGGCCGGTGGCGGCGGGTTCTGTTTTTATCCACCGGCGCGCTGATGAGCCAGACCACCTACCTGCAGGGGGAGAGCATCCCCGGCATCGCCCATGCGGTGGAGCTGGCCGCGCCGGACACTGTCCCCGCAAAGAAGGAGGCTTGAGTCATGCAGTTTTTCTGGGCTTTTGTGGTGGGCGGCGCCATCTGCGTGATCGGCCAGCTGCTGATCGACTACACCGCCCTGACCCCGGCGCGCATCCTGACCGGCTATGTGGTGGCGGGCGTGGTACTGAGCGCCCTGGGCCTGTACCAGCCCCTGGCCGACTTTGCCGGGGCGGGAGCCAGCGTACCGCTGCTGGGCTTTGGCCACCTGCTGGCGCAGGGGGTACAGAAGGCGGTGGAGGCCATCGGCCTGCCAGGAATCTTTACCGGAGGTCTGACGGCGGCGGCCGGCGGCATTGCCGCCAGCCTGGTATTCGCCGTGCTGGCAGCGCTGGTGGGCAAAAGCCGGGACCAGAATTGAGCCCGCCGCGCCCCCTGCGGCAAACAGACCCTGCGTCGGGTTGCCGGGGCATTCCAGGCTGCCGCAGTTTTCTTTG
Organism: uncultured Gemmiger sp.; assembly: GCA_944388145.1. Classification (GTDB taxonomy): domain Bacteria; phylum Bacillota; class Clostridia; order Oscillospirales; family Ruminococcaceae; genus Gemmiger. The sequence continues at coordinate 200,391 of CALXHQ010000003.1, forward strand.
ACCTGCCGGCAGCAGACAAAAAACCGGCTGCCCCAAAAATATGGGGCAGCCGGTTTGGCTGTTTCGCTGTACTATGCAATGGCGGGCTCCTGTCCGCACCGCCGCAATCCGCAGCAAGGCAACGGCTTTGCCGGAAATTGCGTCTGGGCTTCGGGGCCTTTGGCGGGATCGGACACCCCCTGCGAAATCAGTCCGGGCGGGTAATTACTTGCCTGCCTTCTTCTCCTCGTCCAGGCGGTCGAGCAGATCCCAAACGCCCAGCATATACTGGATGCCCAGGGCACGGTCATACTTGCCGTAGCCGGGGCGGCAGTTGCCGGGGCCTTCCTCCCACAGCTGGCGGCCGTGGTCGGGGCGGATGTAGCCCTCGAAGCCGCAGTCATGGTAGGCGCGCAGGATCTCGATGATGCCGGTCTCGCCGCAGCAGTCGCGGTGGGCGGCCTCGCTGAAGTCGCCGTTGGGGAAGTGGTGGATGTTGCGGATGTGGGCAAAGGCAATGCGGTCGCAATGCTTGCGCACGATCTCGGCGACATTGTTGTTGGGGTTGGCGTTCAGGCTGCCGGAGCAGAGCGTCAGGCAGTTGTACGGGTCGTCCACCATGGTCAGGAAGCGCTGGATGCTGGGCTCGTCCACCATCAGGCGGGGCAGGCCGAAGATATCCCATGGTGGGTCGTCCATGTGGATGGCCATTTTGATATCGCACTCACGGCAGGTGGGCATGATGGCTTCCAGGAAGTACTTCAGGTTCTCCCACAGTTTTTCCTTGGTGACAGGGGCGTAGGCCTTGAACAGCTCGTCCAGCTTGGCCATGCGCTCCGGCTCCCAGCCGGGGAAGGTCATGTGGTACTTTTCGGTGAAGCTGAGGATGTACTCGGCCATGGCCTTGTAGTCATCCTTGATCATGTCCTTCTGGTAGAACAGGGCGGTGGAACCATCGCCCACCGGGTGGAACAGGTCGGTGCGGGTCCAGTCGAAGATGGGCATGAAGTTGTAGCAGATGACCTTGACGCCGAACTGCGACAGGTTGCGGATGCACTGCTTGTAGTTCTCGATGTACTGGTCACGGGTGGGCAGGCCGATCTTGATGTCGTCATGGACATTGACCGATTCGACCACGTCAGCGTTGAAGCCGTGCTCGTGGATCTGGTCAACGACCTTCTTGATCTCATCCACTTCCCAGACTTCGCCGGGCATCTTGTCGTGCAGCGCCCAGACGATGGTGGACACGCCGGGGATCTGTTTGATATCGCCCAGGGTGATGGGGTCGTTGCCCTCGCCATACCAGCGCCATCCCATTTGCATAGGCATAGAAATTCCTCCTGTCAATGTAGTGGTGGGGTTGTTGGATCGTGCGGATTGCGTTAAAAAATCAGTTCAGCGCATCGTGCAGGGTTTTGCGGACAGCACCGGGGCCGGCCAGCTCAGCCACAAAGTACTGTTCAATCTTGTCGGCCAGCGGGGTGGTGGTCAGATCGACGCCGAAGATGGAGGCGTTGGCCAGGATGGGCTTCAGCTGGCCGTTGTAGGTCTCCGGCTTGCCCACCTCGATGCCGGCCAGCTTGGCCTGCAGGTCGTCCTTCAGCGGGTCGGGGCTGACCTCAAAGGCTTCGCCCTTGTCGTCCACAGCCAGCAGGTAGCGCAGCCAGCCCGCGATGGCCAGCGGGATGGATACCAGGGTGTTCAGGTCGCGGCCGGTGGCAATGTAGCTCTTGATGGTCTCGCCAAAGCGGATGTCCACCTTCTGGGAGGTGTCGGTGGCAATGCGCTGGGGCGCGTCGGGCATGAAGGGGTTGGGCAGGCGCTGGGTGACAACCTCGTCGATGAAGGCCTTGGGGTCCAGGATCTTCGGGTCAACCACAACGGGCAGGCCCTCCTGGTAGCCCAGCCGCTTGATGAGGGCGACGATGTCCTCGTCCTTCATCTCGTCGCAGATCAGGGTGTAGCCCAGCATGCAGCCGTAGACGCTCATGGCGGTGTGCAGCGGGTTCAGGCAGGTGGTGACCTTCATGCGCTCGGTCTTGTTGACGGTCTCGCGGTCGGTCATGTAGACGCCGGCCTTCTCCAGCGGGGGACGGCCGTTGGGGAACTTGTCCTCAACCACCAGGTACTGCGGGCGCTCGGCGTTGACAAAAGCGGCGATGTAGGTGTGTTTGCCGGTGACGATGGGTGCCATGTCCTCAATGCCGTCCTTGGCCAGCTGCTCCTCCACGATCTTGTGGGGGCGCGGGGTGATCTTGTCGATCATCGACCAGGGGAAGGTGATCTTGCTCTCATCGCTCAGCCAGTCGATGAAGTCCTGGCCTACATAGCCCTTCTCAGCCCAGGCCTTGGCCACGGTCATCACGCTGGACTGCAGCTTTTCGCCGTTATGGGAGCAGTTGTCCATGCTGACAACGGCCAGCGGGGCGCCGTTTGCCTTGTAGCGCTCCAGCAGCAGGGCGGCCACCATGCTCATGGCATGGCGGGCATGGTCGGGGCCTTCGTCGATGTCGGCCTGGACCACCGGCATCAGGCTGCCGTCGGGACGGTAGAGGGCGTAGCCCTTCTCGGTGATGGTGAAGGAGATCATCTGCAGGCCGGGGTCGGTGAAGATCTCCTTGAAGCGGGCCATCTGGCCGGCGTCGGTGCTGTCGGCACGCAGGGCCTCGGCCACGCTGCCGATGATCTCGCGGCTGGTGGTGCCGTCGGGGTTCAGGGTGACCATCATGGTCAGGTTGTCAAACGGGGCATAGATCTTGTCGATGATGTCGTAGTCGAAGGTATCGGCTGCGATGATGCCCTTGTCGCTCAGGCCCTCGTTGAGCAGTTTCTGCTGCAAAGCGGCGATAAAGCCGCGGAAGATGTTGCCGGCGCCGAAGTGGACCCAGATGGGGTGCTCCTTGGTGCGGGCGGTCATAGCTGCGTGGTCGAACTGGGGCAGCTTGACGTCGACTGCCTGCCAACCGGCCTTGTCCTGCAGGGATGCGGCATTCATTTTCATGGCAAGATCTCTCCTTATTCTGTTCAATTTCAAAAGGCTCCGTGCCGGGCGGCAGGGGCCCGATGCCAGGTGGGTGGGGCGTTTTGCCCTTTGCAATTTTCAGTATACACTTTATTTTTACAACATAAATAGACAGAATTGCGTTGTACCTTGTAAATATTGCGGCTGCGTGGTATAGTGAAGGGGAACCCAAACCGGGACGCCCGCGGCCGCTGCCCTGCGGCCCGCCGGGCGGGAAAGGATGACCCCCATGGGCGAACAGTACCAAGACTTTACCTCACGCCAGCACATGATCGCGCCGGATTTTGAGGTTTACCGCTACCGCAGCGCCTACCTGAACGAGGTGGCGCTGCACCACCATGATTTTTATGAGGTTTACCTGCTTTTGCGGGGACGGGTGGCCTACACGGTGGAAAACCGCATCTATCAGGTGCGGCCGGGCGACATCATGCTCATCAGCCCGCTGGAGCTGCACCAGGCGCGCATTTCCACCGATGCCGAACCCTACGAGCGCATTGTGCTGTGGGTGGACCGGAACTACCTGGAGCGGCTGTCCAGCCCGCGCACCAGCCTGACCCATTGTTTTGACTCGGCGCTGCCGGGGCACAGCAACCTGCTGCGCCCCTCGCCCCAGGTGAGCGGCGATTTCCGCCGCCGGATGGAAATGCTGGGGGAGCTGCACGGCCAGCAGGGCTACGGCAGCGACCTGCTGGCCAAATGCTGCCTGGTGGAACTGCTGGTGGCGCTGAACCGCACAGTGGCGGCCGCCGCACAGCCCGCCGACTGCACCTGCGACCGGGTGGTGGACCAGGTGGTGGAGTACATCAATGACCATTACAGTGAGCCGCTGACGCTGGACGACCTGTCCGAGCGATTTTTTATCAGCAAATACCACCTGCTGCGCAAGTTTGACCGCCAGGTGGGCACCACGGTGCACCGCTATATCCTGCAAAAGCGGCTTTTGATCGCCAAGCAGCTGCTGGGCAGCGGCGTGGCCCCCAGCGAAGCCTGCCAACACTGCGGCTTTGGCGACTATGCCAACTTTTACCGGGCTTTCCGGGCTGAGTACGGCATCACGCCGCGGCAGTACGCCCAGGCGCAGAAGGCCGGGCAGACAGGCTGAGCAGGGGCTTTTTCCCTCTCCTTTTAGTATATCAGATAGCGGCGGCAATTTCGAGGCAGCGCGGCACTTTCAGCAGTTTTCGCCAAAAGTGCTGCGCATTTTTTGTCAGGTTGCATCAGAGAAAATCCGCGCAGCAGCACCAGGACGTGTTGGCTCCATCAAAGGTGCCGGGGCGCATGCCGGACGTTTTCTCTCCCCCTAAGACCGCAGGTTGCCCAGGGTGATGAGCCATTTCCAGGCATCGGTCAGTCCATCCAATAGCGTCTGCCAGAAGCCGCCCCCGCCGGATGCCTCAGATTCGCGCGGGGCGGCGCTCTCGGGCGTGGCCGTTTCGGGGATGGCAGCAGCAGTTTCCGGCGTGGCGGCAGTGGATTCCGGGGTGGCAGCTTCCGGGGTGGCCGCTTCCGGGGTGGCGGCAGCAGTTTCCGGCGTTGCACCGGTCGTTTCCGGCGTGGCGGCAGCAGTTTCCGGGGTGGAAGCGCTTTCCGGGGTGGCGCTCTCCGGCGTGGCCGTTTCGGGGGTGGCCGCTTCCGGGGTGGCGGCAGCAGTTTCCGGCGTTGCACCGGCCGTTTCCGGCGTGGAGGCAGCGGTTTCCGGCGTGGAGGCAGCGCTTTCCGGGGTGGCGCTCTCCGGCGTAGCCGTTTCGGGGGTGGCCGCTTCCGGGGTGGCAGCAGCGGATTCCGGGGTGGCGACAGAAGTTTCCGTCTCAGTACCGTCCGTTTCCGGCGTGGAGGCAGGCTGAACCGTCACCGTACAGGCAGCGGTCAGGCCGTCGGCGCCGGCGGTAATGGTTGCCTGCCCGGGGGCCAGGGCAGTCACCACACCGCCGTCCACCCTGGCCACCGCCGGATCGCTGGACTGCCACTCCACCGGGGCTGCGGCCTCCGGGTTGACGGCAGCGGCCAGGGTCAGGCGCTCACCGACGGTCAGCCGGGCATCCGGGCGGGAGAGCTGGACTTCAGTCACCGGGCTGCCCACCGTCACCGTGCAGACAGCGGTCAGCGTGCTGCCGGGCAGCGCGGCGGTGATGCGGGTGCTGCCCTCGGCCAGGGCGGTCACGTTGCCGCCGGCATCCACCGCCGCCACCGCCGGGTTCTCCACAGTGTAGATCAGGTCGGCGGTATCGGCGTTCTGCACCGCCGGGTCCAGGCTGGCGGTTTCTCCGGGCTGCAGGGCAAGCTGCGGCGTCACGGTCAGGCCGGCGGCCGGCTGCAGCACCTGCACTGCCACCTGGGCGGTATAGCCCAGCGCGCTGCACTGAATGGTGACGGTGGTCTGCCCAGGCGCCACCGCGGTGAGGATGCCGGTCTGGTCCACTGTCACCACTGTCTCATCGCCGCTGCTGCACTCCACCGTCACGCCCTGGGCCTGGGCGATGGCGCAGGCGGCCAGCGCGGTCTCAGGGTCGGGGTTCCCCGCAATCTCCACTGCCGAGGCCAGCGGGAACTGCTGGCCGGCAAACAGGTCCACCCGCTGGGGCAGGGTGACATCCCCGGCGCTGCATCCGCACAGCGCCAGCAGACAGGCAATCAAAAGCGAAAAAAGGCATATCTTGTGGATTTTAGTCATGGCAACCACCCTCCGTTGTGTTTTTGTATCAATTTTCATGCGGTACATCGCACTTTTTTGTACACTTCTCTGATGTTACCATAGCATGCTGTCCCCCATTTTGCAAGGGCGGCCGGCTAAAATTTACATTCCGGGCGTGTCAGGTTTTGCCGCAGGTTGACAAACGGCGCAAAGGCCGGTACACTCAATGGGAGAAACCGCACCCACCATCCGCACCAAAAGGAGCGTTATTATAATGGAAAAGACCGTCCGCACCCGATTTGCCCCCTCCCCCACCGGCTACATGCATGTGGGCAACCTGCGCACTGCGCTGTACACCTACCTGCAGGCCAAACATTCCGGCGGGACCTTCATTCTGCGCATAGAGGATACCGACCAGGGCCGCTATGTGGAGGGCGCCACCGATGTGATCTATGATACGCTGCGCGCCACCGGCCTGAACTGGGACGAGGGCCCTGACATCGGCGGCCCGGTGGGTCCCTATATCCAGAGCCAGCGCATGGGCATCTTCCGCCAGTACGCCGAGCAGCTGGTGGCCGAGGGCAAGGCCTACTACTGCTTCTGCGACGCCCAGCGGCTGGAGGAGCTGCACGCCGCCCAAAAAGCCGCCGGCGAGGTGAGCCACTACGACGGTCACTGCCGCGACCTGTCCCCCGAAGAAGTCAAGGCCAAGCTGGACGCCGGCGTGCCCTACGTTATCCGGCAGAAAATCCCCCGCGAGGGCGTGACCGCCTTCGACGACCTGGTCTACGGCCACATTGAGGTGGAAAACGCCGAGCTGGACGACCAGATTCTGCTGAAATCCGATGGTATGCCCACCTACAACTTTGCCAACGTGGTGGACGACCATCTGATGGGCATCACCCATGTCATCCGCGGCAGCGAGTACCTGTCCAGCACCCCCAAGTACAACCTTTTGTACCAGGCTTTCGGGTGGGAGATCCCCGCCTACATCCACTGCCCGCCGGTGATGAAGGACGCCCAGAACAAGCTGTCCAAGCGCAATGGCGACGCCAGCTACCAGGACCTGGTGGCCAAGGGCTACCTGCCCGCCGCAGTGCTGAACTATCTGCTGCTGCTGGGCTGGGCGCCGGAGGGCGAACAGGAGATCTTCTCGCTGGAGGAGATGGTCAAAATCTGGGACCCCGCCCGCGTGTCCAAGTCCCCCGCCATCTTTGACCCCCTCAAGCTGCGGGCCATCAACGCGGCGTACATCCGCGCCCTGCCGGCGGCAGAGTTCCGCCGCCTGGCCGATCCCTTCATCGACCGGGCCGTGCATGTGGACATTGACCGGGATCTTTTGTGCCAGAACCTTCAGCCCCGCTGCGAGGTGCTGGAGGACATCCCGCCCCAGCTGGACTTTTTCGACGCGGTGCAGCCCTACGACATTGAGCTTTACCGCAACAAAAAGCAGAAGACCACCCCGGAATCTGCCAAAGAGGCACTGTCGGCCCTGCTGCCGCTGCTGGAAAACCAGTCCGACTGGAACCGGGACGCCATCTTTGCCGCCTGCCGTGACAAGGCCGCCGAGCTGGGCGTGAAAAACGGCTGGCTGCTGTACCCGCTGGGCATCGCGCTGTCCGGCAAGAGCCGCACCCCCGGCGGCGGCACCGACCTGGCCGCCATGCTGGGCCGCGGGGAAACCCTCAAGCGGCTGAACGCCGCCCTGGCGCAGCTGGGATAACACAATCCGCACCGAAACGGAGTTTTTGCCATGGCAAAACAGCAGGCAGCCTGGGAGAACGCAGGCTTTGTGCTGCGCAGCGCCCGCCGCGGGGACGCCGAGGCCTATTACCGGCAGAACTACTGCCCCCTGGACCCGGAGGTTGCCCGCCTGACCGGCTGCAAGAGGGAATTTTCCCACGATGAGGTGACGGGCTTTTTTCTGGCCTGCCTGGAGGACGAGAGCCGTTACGATTTCTTGATTTTGGACCCGGCGGGCAACATCATCGGCGAGAGCGTGCTGAACGAGATCGACCCGGTGCTGCGCAGCGCCAATTTCCGCATCGCCCTCTTCCACAGCGAAGCCTGCGGCCGGGGCATCGGCAGCTGGGTCATCCGCCAGACCTGCGGGTTCGGCTTTGACACGCTGGGCCTGCATCGGATCAGTCTGGATGTGTTCGCCTTCAACCGCCGCGCCCTGCGGGCCTACCAGAAGGCCGGCTTCCGGCAGGAGGGCGTGCTGCGGGACGCGGCGCTGGACAACGGCCGCTATGCCGACGATATCCTGATGGCCATGCTGGAGCAGGACTGGCACGCCCTGCGGGCCTGACCGCTCGCAGCAGGACACAGCAAAATACGACAGAACCCGGCAGGGGAAAGTACATTCGCTTTCCCCTGCCGGGTTTTGCTGTATCGGGGCGGCGTGTCGAACCAAGCGCGGGTGCTTGCCGCGGCCTGTTTGTGTCGGGGCGGCGGGGTTTGCGCTGCGAAGATCCGTGTTTTTTGTGCTACGGCGGGGTTTGCTGCGGCGAAACGCCAAAATGCCGCAAAGCGCCGGGTTTGCAGGCGGAGAACGGGGATTTGCGGGCAGGACCGGCGGGCGGCGGCAAATGGTATGGCAAGTTGGCAGAAATTCCCGCTCCTGCGCCGGTTTGGGGCTGTTTTGCCGGGGTTTGGCACTTCCCCGCCCTGCGGCAAAAAACGCGGGGCGGAGGGACCTATACTCGTGGATGCAGCGCCCCGGCCGATCCGGGGCGGGCACGCCCGGGCAGGCCCCGCCCCGGCATGCCGCTTCCACGGGGCCGCCGAGGAGGAATCCGCCATGCCAAACACTGTCAAAGAAACCGTCCGACGCGCATCCGCTGCGCCGCCCAAACCCACACCGCCCCATGCTGCTCCGCAGCCGCCCCGGCTGTGCCTGCCCCCCGCCGGGGTGCGAACCTCGGCGCTGGTGTGGCAGCTTGCCGCCGGCTGCGCCGGCATTTTGTTGGGCGCCGGGCAGGTCTACGGCGGGGCGGCGCCCTTTGGGCTGGCGCTGGTCATCGGCTGCCCGGCCGGGTATCTGCTGGCCGCTGCACTGGGGGCTGCGGTGGGCGGCCTGGCTTTTTTGCCGCTGGTCCAGGCTGTGCCGCTGGCCGCTGCGGTACTGGCGGTGCTGGTCTGCCGCCGCCTGCGCCCGGGGAGCCGCCGGTTTGCCGCCGGGGCCGGCTGCGCCGCCCTGCTGCTGGCCGCCGCCGGGCTGACCCTGCCTGCCCTGCCCACCCTGGCCCAAAGTGCACAGCTGGCCTGCACTGCACTGCTGGGCGTGGGGTTTGGCCAGGCGATACATACCCTGCCCCCGGACAAGCCCCGGGGGGTCTGCCTGTGGCTGGCGCTGCTGGCCGCCTGCGCCCAGCGGCTGGCGCTGCCCTGGTTTGCCCCGGGCCTGGCGCTGTTTGCGCTGGTCGGCCTGTGCGCTGCCTTTGCCGCCAGCCTGGAGCAGAGCGCTGTGCTGGCAGTGGCGCTGGCCGCCGCAGTGACCGCCGCCAGCCCCGGCTTGAGTTTTGCCGCCCTGGCGGTGGCGCTGGGCACACTGGGAGCCGCGGCGCTGTTTCCGGGGGAACGGTGGCGCTGCGCCGGGGTGTTTGCCGCCGGTTGCGGGCTGGGTGCGCTGGCCAGTCCCGGCCCGGCCGGCGTGCTGACGCTGGGCACCGCCGCCGGTTGCGGGCTTTTGCTGTACCTGCTGCTGCCGCCCCGCAAATTGCAGGCGCTGTTCCCCCAGCCGGCGCCGCCTGCCGCCGCCCAAAGCCTGACCGGCGCGGCGCGGCGGCTGGCCACCATTGCCGACACACTGTCCGACATTGCCGCCACCGTCAACGCCGTGTGTGAGCGCCAGGCCCCGCCCAGGGGCGAGAGCTTTGACTTTGTGGTGGAGTACGCCGCCCGGCAGGTCTGCCAGAACTGCCCCCGCCGCAGCCGCTGCTGGGTCAAGGGCTATTCCTGCGCCATGGACGGGCTGTACCAGTTCAAACCGGTGCTGGAGCAGACCGGCCATGCCGACCTGGAACATTTTCCCGGCCAGCTCAGCGTCTGCGAGCATCCCGCCGACCTGGTACAGGCGGTGAACCACGGCTACCGGCTGTGGGTCAGCCGGCGCCAGACCCGCGCCCGGGCCAACACGCTGCGCGCCGCCCTGACAGAACAGTACGGCGCCATGGCCGCAGCGCTGGCCCAGCTGAGCGCCCGCCTTGGCCAGGCCGGCCTGCCGGACCCTCGCCGGGAGCAGCGGGTGGCCCAGCTGTTTGCTTCCATCGGGCTGGAAACACTGGAGTGCAGTGTCAGCGCCGATGTGACCGGGCATATCACCGCGGCTGTCACGGTGGCGCGCACCGCCTTTGCCGATGACGAGCTGGAGGAGCTGACCGCCGAGATGAGCCGCATCTGCCGCCGGGACTTTGCCCTGCCGGAGGTCGCCCACTGCCGTACCGTGACCATGCTGACCTTTACCGAGCGGCCGCTGTTCGACGTGGCGTTCGGCGCAGCCAGCCGCCCCGTACAGGAGGTGAGCGGCGACGCCTGCGACCAGTTCTGTGACAGCTGCGGACGCGCCCAGATGCTGCTGTGCGACGGCATGGGCACCGGGCGCCCCGCCGCGGTGGACGGCCAGCTGGCCGCCCGTTTGACCGGGCAGCTGCTGCGGGCCGGCTTTGCCGCCGAGAGCGCCGCCCGCCTGGTGAACGTGGCCATGGGCCTGAAAAACGGCGACCAGGAATCCGGCGCCACGCTGGACCTGCTGACCATCGACCTGTTCACCGGGCGGGCCGGACTGTTCAAGGCGGGGGCGGCGCCCAGCTTTCTGGTACGGAACGGCGAGCCCCGCATGATGGAAGGCGCCAGCCTGCCCATGGGCATTCTGGACGCGGTGGTGGGGCGCTCCACCAGCTTTACGCTGGAGGACGGTGACCTGCTGGTGCTGGTGTCCGACGGGGTGTTGTGCGACGGCAGCGCCTGGATTTTGCAGCAGCTGCAGCTTTCGGCCCGGCTGGGGCACACCCCCGCCCAGCTGGCCAACACGCTGGCAGATTCCGCCCTGCGCCGGTCCGGCCAGCGGCAGGATGACATCACCGTGGCGGTGGCGCGCATCACCCGCCGGTGAACCCCTGGTTGTTACAACCGCGCCGCGTTTCGCCATGCGATGCAGCGCGGTTTTTTCAATTTTTTGACACTTTGCCCAATCATGTGCACAAAACTTTTACGGATTTTGCGCAAAAAACTGTTTAATCCTTGCACAAATTGTGGTAAAGTAGAGATATGCAGGGTGCGCAATGGGACTGATTTGCTCCCAAACGGCGCCGCCCGGCCAGTAAGTACAACGCCGGAGGGGGAGATCCCGTGTATTCGGCTCCGGCGCGAAAAGAGGTTTGATAACGATGGAATACGCCAGCAAAGACATTCGCAATATTCTGGTTGCCGGCCATGCCGGCTGCGGCAAGACCACACTGACCGAGGCGCTGCTCTACGCCACCGGCGCCACCGAGCGCATGGGCCGCGTGGAGGACGGCACCACCGTCAGCGACTTTGATCCTGAGGAAGTGCGCCGCAAGGCATCGCTGAATTCCAGCGTTGTCCCCGTGGAATACCAGGGCACCAAATACAACCTGATCGACGCCCCCGGCCTGTTTGACTTTGAGACCGGTGCCTGTGAGGGCGTTATGGCCGCCGAGAGTGTGCTGATCTGCGTGTCCGGCCGGTCCGGCGTTACCGTCGGCGCCGAGAAGGCCTACCGCCTGGCTGTCAAAAACAACAAGGCCCGCATGGTCTTTGTCACCAAGATGGACCTGGAAAACGCCGACTACTTCAAGATCCTGGAGCAGCTCAAGATTGAGTTCGGCCCCACCATCTGCCCCTGTGTTGTGCCCGCCCGCCTGGACGACGGCACTGTGGCCTACATCAACCTGTTCAGCCAGAAGGCTTTCAAGTACGAGAGCGGCAAGCAGATCCAGATCGACCTGCCCGACATCGGCCACCGGTTCGAGGGCCTGATCCAGGCCATGAACGAGGCCATCGCAGAGACCGATGAGGCCCTGATGGAAAAATTCTTTGAGGGTGAACCCTTCACCACCGAGGAGATTGTCTCCGGCATGGCCGCCGGCGTGCGCACCGGCCAGATCACCCCCGTATTCTGCGGCAGCGCGGTCAACCTGCAGGCGTTGGACATGCTGCTGTACAACATGAAAGAGCTGCTGCCCGCCGCCGGCACCGCCACAATGATGGGCGAGGATGCCGAGGGCAACCCGGTGGAGCTGGATTGTGACGAGTCTGCCCCCACCTGCGCCTACGTTTTTAAGACGGTGGCCGACCCGTTTGTGGGCAAGCTGAGCTTCGTCAAGGTGATGGGCGGCAAGCTGACCAGCACCTCCAATGTGATCAACAGCCGCACCGGCCAGGTTGAGCGGCTGGGCAAGATGCTGACCGTCTGCGGCAAAAAGCAGACCGACGCGGCGGCCATCCCCGCCGGCGACATCGGCGCGGTGGCAAAACTGGCCACCGCCAAGACCGGCGACGCCCTGTGCGATCCCGCCCGCGTGGTCAAGCTGCCGGCCCCCACCTACCCCATCGCCAGCTATCAGATGGCCGTCCGCGTGGCCAAGAAGGGCGACGAGGGCAAGGTTTCCGGCGCTTTGACTCGCCTGATGGAGGAGGACCCGGCCATCACCTTCAAGGTAGACCCCGAGACCAAACAGCAGATCATCGGCGGCTTGGGCACCCAGCACCTGGAAGTGGCGGTTGCCAAGCTGAAAAACAAGTTCGGCGTGGAAGTCACGCTGGAGACTCCGCGCATCCCCTACCGGGAGTCCATCCGCAAAAAGTGCAAGGCCCAGGGCCGGCACAAAAAGCAGACCGGCGGCCACGGCCAGTTTGGCGATGTGTGGATTGAGTTCGAGCCCTGGGACTGCGAGGACCTGGTTTTTGAGGAGAAGGTGTTCGGCGGCAGCGTGCCCAAGAACTACTTCCCCGCCGTCGAGAAGGGCCTGCGCCAGGCGGCCCAGCACGGCGTGCTGGCCGGCTATCCGGTGGTGGGCATGAAAGCCACCCTGCTGGACGGCAGCTACCACCCGGTGGACTCCAGCGAGATGGCCTTCATCATGGCCGCCAAGCTGGCCTACAAGGCCGCTGTGCCCGAGGCCGGCCCGGTCCTGCTGGAGCCGGTGGGCGCCCTGAAGGCCCATGTGCCCGCCGACAATACCGGCGACATTATGGGTGAGGTCACCAAGCGCCGCGGCCGTGTGCTGGGCATGACCCCCGACGAGGACGGCATGCAAGTGGTGGAGGCCGAGGTGCCCATGGCCGAGATGCAGGACTTTACCACCTTTCTGCGGCAGCTGACCCAGGGCCGCGGCTGGTTCACTTTCGACTTTGTCCGCTACGAGCAGCTGCCCCAGATGCTGGAATCCAAGGTCATTGAGCAGGCCAAGGCGCTGGGCAACCTGAGCGATGATGACAACTGATTTTCCATCCTCCCGCACAGCCATATTCTCCGACCCATAGCAGTACACAGCATTGCCGCCCCGGTTTGCCGCCGGGGCGGTTTTTGTTCCGCCCGCGCGCCCTCCATACAGGCACAAAAAAGCCGCCGCACCCGGTTTGCAGGGTGCGGCGGCCTTGTTTAATTTACTTTTGCCAGCTGCGGAAAGGCTCAGGCGTTGTTGGCCTGGGCGGCAGCGACGGCGCAGGCGACGGTCATGCCGACCATCGGGTTGTTGCCGGCGCCGATCAGGCCCATCATCTCAACGTGGGCGGGCACGCTGGAGGAACCGGCGAACTGGGCGTCGCCGTGCATACGGCCCATGGAATCGGTCAGGCCGTAGGAGGCGGGGCCGGCAGCCACGTTGTCGGGGTGCAGGGTACGGCCGGTGCCGCCGCCGGAAGCGACGGAGAAGTACTTCTTGCCATTCTCGTTGGCCCACTTCTTGTAGGTGCCTGCGACCAGGTGCTGGAAGCGGGTGGGGTTGGTGGAGTTGCCGGTGATGGAGACGTCAACGCCCTCCATCTTCATGATGGCAACGCCCTCCAGGACGTCGTTGGCGCCGTAGCACTTGACGGCGGCGCGCTCACCCTCGGAGTAGGGGGTGGTCTCGACAACCTTGACCTCGCCGGTCTTGAAGTCGAAATCGGTCTTGACGTAGGTGAAGCCGTTGATGCGGCTGATGATCATGGCGGCGTCCTTGCCCAGGCCGTTCAGGATGACGCGCAGCGGGGTCTTGCGGACCTTGTTGGCGGTGCGGGCAATACCGATGGCGCCTTCGGCAGCGGCGAAGGACTCGTGGCCGGCCAGGAAGCAGAAGCAGTGGGTGTCCTCATGCAGCAGCATGGCGCCCAGGTTGCCGTGGCCCAGGCCAACCTTGCGCTGCTCGGCGACGGAGCCGGGGACGGTGAAGGCCTCCAGGCCCTCGCCGATGGCGGCGGCGCAGTCGGCGGCGCTCTTCAGGCCGCGCTTGACGGCGATGGCGGTGCCCAGGGTGTAAGCCCAGACAGCGTTATCAAAGCAGATGGGCTGCACGCCGCGGACGATCTTGTCGCAGTCGATGCCCTTGGAAAGGAGCAGTTCATTGCATGCATCCAGGCTCTCGAGGCCGTTGGCTTTCAGGCACTCGTTGATTTTGGGCATCCGGCGCTCCTGAGATTCAAAAGTTGCCATAGTATCTGTTCCTCCCTCTCTTATTCTTCACGCGGGTCGATCCACTTGACAGCACCCTGCTCGGCGCTGAAGCGGCCGTAGGTACCGATGTTCTTCTCGTAGGCTTCCTTGGGATCGGTGCCGTGGCGGATGGCGTCCATCATCTTGCCCAGGTGGACAAACTTGTAGCCGATAACCTGGTCGTCCTTGTCGATGGCGGTCTGCAGGATGTAGCCCTCGGTCAGCTCCAGGTAGCGGACGCCCTTGGCGCGGGTGGAGAAGATGGTGCCGGTCATGCTGCGCAGGCCCTTGCCCAGGTCATCCAGGCCGGCACCGATGGGCAGGCCGTCCTCCGAGAAAGCGGTCTGGCTGCGGCCGTAGACGATCTGCAAAAACAGCTCACGCATGGCGACGTTGATGGCGTCGCAGACCAGGTCGGTGTTCAAAGCCTCCAGGATGGTCTTGCCGGGCAGGATCTCGCCGGCCATGGCGGCCGAGTGGGTCATGCCGGAGCAGCCGATGGTCTCAACCAGGGCCTCCTCGATGACGCCCTTCTTGATGTTCAGGCTCAGCTTGCAGGTGCCCTGCTGCGGGGCGCACCAGCCCACACCGTGGGTATAGCCGCTGATGTCCTCAATCTGGTAGGCCTTTACCCATTCACCCTCCTCGGGGATGGGGGCCGGGCCGTGCTTGGGACCTTTTGCAATGGGGCACATGCGTTCGACTTGTGCAGAATAGGTCATAATATTCTCTCCTTTGCGACGAAGTGGTAAGCCTTAGCGCGAGCGCCGCAG
The DNA here is from genome assembly GCA_944388145.1 of uncultured Gemmiger sp. Taxonomy (GTDB): domain Bacteria; phylum Bacillota; class Clostridia; order Oscillospirales; family Ruminococcaceae; genus Gemmiger. Next base: position 215,456 of record CALXHQ010000003.1, read on the forward strand.
GAAAGCAAAGGCTCTGCAAGAGCAGAAACAGCATCGCAGAATCGCAAAAAAGCGGCAGACGCCGATTTTCAGGCGAAAATTTACGGCTTTGTTTTCCTGTGGAATCGCGCTGTTACACAGCATCTTCATTATAAAATGTGCGCCGCCGTTTTGCAAGACTTTTTGCGATACTTTGTGACAGATTTGACATTTCCTTCGCGGAAGCCTTCCCTTTTGCGTCAAAACGCCCGCGCCATGCAGTGGGGGGATGGCGCGGGCGTTTGTGCGATCGGAGTGCTTGGGCCGGGTGGCAGGGCACATCCGATGGTTGAAATTTTTGACAGAAAGCTGCGGCGGCAACGCTGGGCCCCGCAAAATTGCCCGGCACCCTTCCGGCCTCCAACGCAGCGGGCACAGCCGTTTTGCCGAGCCCGGCCATACCGCTTTTCAGACCTTCTTAAAACCAGGTGCTGAAAAACAGACGGGACAGTACCGCGGCCAGCGCCATCGAGACGACGGCCGCCGCCGTCACAATCAGGCAGGTGCGGCGGGGGGCGGCGGCGGGATCGGCGGCGGCCTTTTTGCGGCCCTTTTTGCCGCGGGGCGCCGGGGCGGCGGGGGCGGGCTGCGGCACCGGGGCGGTCCAGGCAGCCAGCAGCGCGAAGAGCAGCATCACCTCGGGGAAAACCATCGACACCCGGATGCTGACCACCGACTGGGCCAGGTAGCTGCACAGCGCCAGCAGTACAGGCGCCACCCGGGCATCCGCCCAGCGGGCAAAGCCCCGGCGCAGGTGGCTGACCACAAACACCAGCCAGCCCGCCAGGCCCAGGATGCCGGTGGAGAGCAGCTGCTCCAAAAATTCGTTGTGGGCGGCGTAGAAGGTTCCCATGCGGGGGGTGAGCTCCGTCCCCGCCCAGGCCGCCACCGCCTGGTGCATCATGCCGGGGCCAAAGCCCACCAGCTTGCGCCACAGCGGGGCATTCGCCCAGGTCTGCCAGGCAATGCGCCAGGCCGTGCCCCGGTAGGTGCCCCAATCATCGTTAAACACCAGCAGGTTGTCCAGGCTGCCCAGGCTGGGAAATCCCGGCCAGAGGTTGGCCAGCAAAAACAGCCCCGCCCCGGCGGCCAGCAACAGCACCGTCAGCACCCGGCCCAGCAGGCAGAGTGAAACCTCCGGCCGGCCGCGGCAGGCCCGCCAGGCCAGCACCGCCCAGATGGCCAGGCAGGCAAGCCCCAGCGGCAGCGCCAGCCGGATCTCGCCAAATTTTGCCAGCAGCGAAGTACCGCCCTGGGTGTACACCGACCGGCGCATCCAGTGCATCCAGGCCGCCCAGGCAAAGAACATCACACCCACCACTGCACCGCGGCGCATCTTGCGGGTGTCAAAATCCCGGTGGCAAGCCAGCACCATCATGGCGGTGCCGATCCCCAGGGTCAGGCCCTCGGCGTCCACCACCGCCAGTGCCAGCGCGCCAAAGCAGGCCGGGATGCCGTACAGCAGGGTGCGTAGCCGGCCCTTCGCCGTCAAGTACGCATAAAACACCAGCGGCAGCGCCACGCTGAGATACCCGGCGTTGAAATCTTTCTGCCCCAGGGTGGAGAAAAACTGTGCCCGCTCCACCACGGCGGTATCGGCATAGGTGCCGATCAGGTCGATGTTGAAGATGTTGAGCACATACAACACCGTAACCACAGAGACAGTCACTCCGGTAAACCCGGCCAGATAGTCCCATCCCCGGTCCGGGGCAAAGGCCCGCACGGCCAGATAGCCCGCGGCGGTAATCAGCACCAGCATCATGCCGCCGTAATAGCTGCCTATGCCCCAGGTGGACCACAGCGGCTTGAGCGACAAAAAAGTGGCCAGAACCGTGGCGGCGGCAAAACCCGCCAGCCCCCACAGGGTCAGGTCGCCGCGGCGGGCGGCCAGCCGGCCGGGCACCGCCCTGGCGCCGATCAGTGCGCTGGCGCCCAGGGCCAGGCACCACAGCAAAAGCAGCAGAAACACCCCGGTGAACTTGGTGACGCCCAGGTTGGAAAACTTGTCCACATACAGCGGAAAAACGCACAGCGTTGCCGCGCACAGCGACAGCGCACAGCCTGCGGTCAGACGCCGCAAGGGTTCGTTGCCCATAGGTTATGTTATCCTCCCCTCGCAGCGGGGCCGGCAGCAGCCCCGCCCGGTGCGGCAGCCGGCCATTGGCCGCTGTACCGCAAAATCTTTTTGGATGGCTCATCCAGATACAGTCACCCATTTTACATGGTCGGGGAAGAATTTTCAACCGTATCCGCCGGTCCGGGCACAGCTTTTACAAGTGCAACGCAGCCAAGCCCCGCCAGCGCGCAGGCCCCCGCCGCCCAGTGGCGTGCCGAAAGCGGCAGCAGCTGGCTGCCCGCGTAGCTCACAAGGCTGCCGGCGCTCATCCCCAGGGCAAGAAAGCCGTAGTTGACCCCCGCGTGCTCCAGCCCGAACAGGTCGGTGTTCCAGGACGGCTGCACCGCCGCCCCACCGGAGTAGCAGAAGGTCAGCGCCCCGTAGGCCGCCGCCAGCCACCATCCGCTTGCAAACGCAAAGCCGAGGGTGCCCGCCGCCAGCCCCAGATACACGCCGTACAAAACCGGCTTGCGGCCCAGCCTGTCGCTGGCGGCGGGACAGGCCAGACGCCCCAGCGCCGACGCTGCCGACCCGATCACCACGCACCAGGGAGCCAATGCTTCCGGCAGGCCCCGGTCCGCGGCAAGCTGCAGGATTTCGGGGCTGAAGAGCAGCACCGGCGGGGCCGCCAGCGCCACCGCCGCCAGGCAGAGCCAGTACTGCCGGGTGCGCAGCATCTGCCCCGGGGTCAGGCTGGGGGCGCCGGGTTTGGCCCGGGCGGACCGGCTGCGGGCGGCAGGGGGATTGGCAAGCGCCGCCGCCCCTGCGCCGCCCACCGCCAGCATCACGCCGCCCAGCGCGCCAAAGCAGGCCCGCATGCCGAACGCGCCGCCCACCAGCCGGACAAACAGCGTAAAAAACGCTCCCGAAAGCCCCATAGCCACCCCGGTGACGCCGGTGGCAAAGCCTTTTTTGTCCGCGTACCATTTCTGTACGCAGGCCAGCACCGACGGCGCCAAAAAGGCGCTGCCCAGCCCTGCGGGCAGGCTGAAGGCCAGCAAAAACCAGAGGATCTGCCCTGCCGGCAGGAAGGCCGCCGCCACAAACCCGCCGCCCAAAAGCGCCGCCCCCAAAAGTCCCGCCGGCCGGGGGCCTTTGGCGTCCTGCAAAAGCCCGCCCAACAGGCAGCCCAGGCCGTAGCATGCCACCAGCACTGCAAAGGCCAGCGTGGCCTGGCCGCGGGCAAAGCCGTACGCCTCCATGACCGGCTGTTGGAACACGCCCCAGGCGGCGGGGATACCGGTGAGCAGCTGTACGGCGGCACCTGCCGCAAGGATGGCTTTTGCGCGGGGTTGGGTGTGCATGGGTGGGACCTTCTTTCCTTGGGAAGTTCACCTTTCAGTATGCCCGGCCCGGGTGATGGTATGCCCCGCCCCGGTTGACAAACTGCCCGCGGAAAGGCTATGATGATACCGTTATACGCAAATTGGTGGTACGCCAGCCGATGAGATTGGCGCTGTACCATAATGATTTCAACCGTGAGCAAGAGGGGGACCCCAACATGAAAACCCAGCCCCTGAAGGGCATGCGCGACCTGCTGCCGGCAGAGCAGACGCTGCGCGACCACATCCAGGCCGAGATTCTGGCCACCTACCGCGCCGCCGGCTTTCAGCGCATTTCCACCCCGATCTTGGAGGATCTGGAGAATCTGGACAAGAGCGACGGCGGCGACAACCTGAACCTGATCTTCAAGGTGCTCAAGCGGGGGGACAAGCTGGCCGCCGCGCTGGCCGCCGGCGACGAGAGCAAGCTGGCCGACATGGGCCTGCGCTATGACCTGACGCTGCCCCTGTCCCGCTATTATGCCGCCCACCGGGCCGAGCTGCCCACCCCCTTCAAGGTCATCCAGACCGACCGGGTCTACCGGGCCGAGCGCCCCCAGAAGGGCCGCCTGCGGGAGTTTGTGCAGTGCGACATCGATATTTTGGGCGACAGTTCCCCCAACGCCGAGGTGGAGCTGATCGACACCACCGCCCGGGCACTGCTGCGCATCGGCTTCACCGGCTTTACCGTCAACATCAACGACCGGCGCATCCTGCGCGCCATGCTGCAGGCCATGGGCTTTGCCGCCGACACGCTGGACACCGTCTGCGTCAGCTTTGACAAGCTGGACAAGATCGGCGCCGAGGGCGTGCGGGACGAGCTGGCCGCCAAAGAGCTGCCCGCCGACGCAGTGGCGGCGCTGTACGGCTTTTTGCAGCAGGGCGATGTGTCGCTGGAGGCAGTGGCTTCCCGCTGCGGCGACCCCGCCCTGGCCGACGACCTGCGGTATGTGCTTGCCACTTGCGAAAAGATCGCCAGCGGCCGCTACGCCGTGGCCTACTGCCCCAGCCTGGTCCGCGGGCAGGGCTACTACACCGGCATGGTGTTCGAGGTCACCTGCCCTGAGTTTTCCGGTGCGGTGGCCGGCGGCGGCCGGTACGACAACATGGTGGGCAAGTTCATCGGCCAGCAGGTGCCGGCGGTGGGCTTTTCCATCGGGTTCGAGCGGGTCTGCGGCATCCTGCTGGAGCAGGGCTACGCCATCCCCGGTGCAAAGCCCCGGCTGGCGCTGCTCTACCTGCCCGACGCCGACTTTGCCGGCGTTCTGGCCAAGGCCGACCGGCTGCGCGCCGACTACGACGTAACGGTGCTTGCCCAGGCCAAAAAGCTGGGCAAACAGTTCGGCACGCTGGAGCACGCCGGTTACGGCGCCGTGGCCTTTGCCGACAACGATGACATCCGCCCCCTGGGCCAAAAGTCAGCCGACTGACCCGCCGGCCCTCCCCAAAAACACAGCGCCCCGCATCCCCTGGCAGTCAGCCGGTGGGATGCGGGGCGTTTTTGGTCAAATCAGGTTGTGCGGCGGGCCGGGCGGCGGGGCTTCCAGCCCTGCACCCGGTCGATCAGCCAGGAGGACACCGTCACGGTGATGAGCGAAAACAGGATACGGGTCACCGGCAGGTAGGTCAGCGAGAGGCCCAGCACCACAAAATCAGTGAACATATAGGCCCGGGACAGCCGCCAGCCAAACACCTTGGAGATGACCAGCGCCAGCGCATCGTCGCCGCCGCTGGAACCGCCCTGCCGGACGATCAGCCCCACGCCGACCCCCACAAACAGCGCCCCCAGCAGCGCCGCCGCCAGCGGATAGGCGCTCAGGTCAGGCAGCAGGTAGGGCAGATGTTCCCACACCTGGTAAAAGCCGGACACACACAGGGTGGACAGGACCGAGGTGCGGATAAACTGCCACCCCAAATACCGGAAAGCCAGCAGGTAACAGCTGGCATCCAGCACGGAGGTGAGCACCGAGGGGGAAACGCCCAGCCAATGCTGAAGCAGCAGCATCAGGCCGATGACGCCGCCCTCGGTGATACCGGTGCGCTGGTGGATGCTGTGGATGCCAAAGGTGGCAATGGCGGCCCCCAGCAGGATGCACCCGACACTGCGCCAGGTGAGCCCCTGGGTCAGTCGGGTCAATGCGGAACGGATTTGCCGAAACGGCACAATAAAACCTCCTAAATTGTAAATCCCTGGCCGCCCGCCGGGGAACAGGCAAGCCAACCACGCCGGGGCCTTCCCGAAAGGGACGTCCGGTGGGCAGAGCTTGTCCGCCGGGCAGAGCGGAGCCGGGATTTGTCAGATACATCATAGGATACAGGATTCCGCCTTTGTTTGCAAGGGGGCGGTCAGGCGGCGGCGTCGCCAGTCTGCACCGCAGCCTCCACGGCCCGCCGGTGCAGACGGCGCACCCAGCGGTATTCCAGGTGCATCTGCCGGGAAATGTCCACCAGCGACTGTCCCAGCAGATACCGCCGCTGCAGCAGTTCCCGCTGCTGGGGCTGGGGCAGGCTGTCGATGGCGGCGCACACCTGCTGCCGGGCCAGGCGCAGAGTCAGGGCTGCCTGCCGGTCCTGATGCTCCGCCTGGGCCAGCGCCTCGGCCAGCTTGGGGACCCGGTTGCCCGGCCCCGGGGCCCGGGGTGTCTGCCGCAGCACCGGGGAGGTGTCCGCCGCCCGGCTTTGGGCATCCTCCAGCATCAGACGGGCCAGGCGCCGCAGCCGGCGGGCGCGCAGGTATTGCCCCATCCAGTCAATCTTTTTGTCAAGGGTTTGGTCAGAATTCGGCATCCGGCATCTCCTCCTCCCAGGGTTCAGCCGGCGCAGCGCCGTCCAGCGCCTGCCGGAAGCAGCTCGGCCACAGGCAGTGGCCGGTATCCCGGTTGGCCCAGCGGCACCGGTCACAGCCATTTTGCCGGGGCGTCTCCCGCTGCGGGGCCCGGCCAAAGCAGTTTACGGTTTCAATCGTGCGGTTCACAGCAATGTCCCTCCCAAAATTGCAGGATCTCCTCCTCGTACCAGTGCAGAAATGCCGGGTAAGCCCGGCGGCTGCGCTGAATGTCCTCCATCGCCCGATCCACGTCGGGCAGCGGGTCCGCCGCCTGCTGCGGCGGTTCAGCCGGGCGGGAATTATCCCCCCTGGTAAAAAGTCCCAATTAACACCCTTCCCTTCTGTTATAATAAAGATGGACCCGGTTTTGGCTGCCGTGGGCGGCGGGCAGCGGCCTTTGTTCCCCCCTTTCCCGCCTGCGCCGTTACGCAGCAGTGCATTTTCGTATTGACAAATACGCAAGTGCGTAATATAATGGTAGAGAACTCCCCTGCCCTTCGGTCCGGCGGGGGTGCTCCGCCAACATTGCGTATCTGCGTTGTGATCCCAAGTATATTACTTTATCACGTAACAGTCAATATAATTTTCTGTTTTTGCGTAATCTTTGGCGGAATCACCAGGGAAAGGGTGTCTTGTATTGTGAAACTCTATCAAACCATTGAAACGCTGTGCGCCGCCCACGGCATCACCGTCACACAACTGTGCCGGGACTGCGGGGTCAGCCGCAGTTCACTCACCGACCTGAAGATGGGGCGCAAGCAGTCGCTTTCCGCCCAGACGCTGTCCCGCATTGCGGGGTACTTTTCGGTATCGGTGGACAGTCTGCTGGGGGTGGACACCGCCGGGGACACGCTGGGTTTTGACGATTTCTCCTATGCGCTGTTCCATGAGACGAAGGAGCTGACCCCCGAAAACAAAGAGAAGCTGCTGGAGATGGCCCGGTTTTTCCGGGACCAGCAGGCGAAAGGGAATTGAGATCATGCAGCTTTGCCAGGTGTATGAGGATGCCCGCCGGGCGGGGGCGCAGATCTACGCCTACAACATTGGGTTTGCCGACGCCGCCACCATCGAGATGAATGGGCGGTACGGGATTTTTGTGGATGTGATGCGCGCGCGGGACTGGCGGGTGCTGAGCTGGCAGCTGGCCCACGAGGTGGGCCACTGCGCCACCGGCTGTACCCACAAACTGTCCAGCCCTTACGATCTGATTGCCCGGCACGAGTATAAGGCCGACCGCTGGGCCATCACCCGATATCTTGGCGCGGACCGGCTGCGCCAGGCCATGGCCGAGGGTTACACCGAGCCGTGGCAGCTGGCGGAATACTTCAACCTGCCCCAAAAAGCTGTCGAGCAGGCGCTGCACTACTGGACCGAGTGCCGCGGCGTAAACTTTAACGATGAGGCAAGCCTGCCTGCGGAAACGGCTCCGTGAGCAAAAGCCGGGCCCGCCATGGCGGCATTCCCCTGCCCGCAAACAGGCGATGCAGCCCCGTGGGAAAAGTATTGGCAAACCGGGGGAAAGCTGATATAATAGAGAAGCTATCTCTGGGCCATTAGCTCAGTTGGTCAGAGCTGGCGGCTCATAACCGCCAGAACCAACAAAAATTTTCTTTCAAAAATAGCGATTCTTCGTTATTTTGAAAACAACACCCGTTGATTTTCTCCGTTTTGGCTACCGATTGGCTACCAAAGCCATTCGAGGCCGCATAAAAACATCATAATATCATCATTTGGGCCAGTAGCTCAGCTGGTCAGAGCTGTCGGCTCATAACCGATTGGTCGCGGGTTCGAACCCTGCCTGGCCCACTTAAAAAAGAACGTGCAAGCGTTATTTTTAACGTTGCGCGTTCTTTTTTTCGTGGCGAAAGTTGTGAAATTTTGGTAGCCAAAATTTAGGGGTGTCCCGAAAATTGACTATCTGCCGTACAATTCCTTGCTAAGTTGGCTACGGATCATCTTTTGCCGTTTTTTGTACTGCTGGGTGTAGATCATCAGGGTCGTGCTGGGCTGCGCATGGCCTGCTTCGGCGGCCACCGTGGCCACATCGATCTCCGGGTTGGACATCAGGATGCTGACAAAAGTATGTCGGAACATGTGGGGATGCAGGTGGCGAACCCCTGCCCTATCCCCCACGCGGCGTACCATTGCCGCGTAGCCGTCCGGGTTCAACGGCCAGCCCTGGTCGTTGCAGATCACGAAATCGTTGCCGGCCAAGGCGCGCAGAGAGGCATAATGTTTGCCGTTTTTCTTTTCGATGACGGTTTGCCAGCTGGCACCCATTAGCCGTTTTTTCGTTTTCCAGTAGTCGTAGTACCGCTGCATGAATTCCATATACTCCGGTGCCACATCCACATAGCGGTCGTTTGACTCCTTGGTCGTGGTCAGCTGATACCCGAAGCCCCGAATCACCATCAGGGACTTGTAGACGTGTACCGTGCATCCGGCAAAGTCGACGTCGTCCCAGGTCAGCCCCGCCAGCTCGCCGCGGCGGACGCCCGTGTTGAGCAAACTTCGAATCACCGCCTGTTCGATCATGCTGCACCGGTCCAGCTCTTTCAGCAGGGTATGTACCTCATCCTCATGCAGGCAATCCACAAAGCGGGGTCGGCTGCCCTTGGCAGGCAGGGCAAATTCCGGTTTTGTGGTGCCATAATGGTCTGCGGCGTATTGCATGACCTGGCGGGCGAAAAGAGCGTATTCGCGCATCGTCTTTTGGGAAAGCGCGTGCTCGACCACCTCGATCTGGAACAACGCCTCCACGGGCTGCCCCAGGGCCTTGGCGATCTCATCGGCGGTGTGGCGTTTCACAGTCTTGCCGCGGAACGCTTCCGCTATCGTATAAGGGGTGACATCGCACTTCGCAGCCAGTTTTGTGAAGGAGGCCGTTTTGTACACCTCTGCACCGGGGCGCAGGGTGGCCCGTTCACGGCGGCAGGGCCCCATCACTTCCATCTCATCCATCAACCGCTCATAGTCGCCCTTGCTGATCTTGTTGATCTCCATCGACGTGAACCAGGGGCTCACGGTTTGCAGTTTGCGCAGGTAGGTCTCCTTATTGTTCGTTGTATTTGCCTTATCTTTGCTTGCGTCATAATTACCACGCAAGCGCGCAGAGGGCGCTTTGCGTGCCTTGCAGGATTGGATGTATTCTTCCGCCACCTCAGCAAATGTCCGAATGGGTTCCGGCTTTTTGGCGTTCAGCGCCTCCTGCTGCATTTCTGCCTCAAAGCGGATAGCCGCAGCCATCGCCGCAGCATACCGTGCCTTTGCCGTCTTAAGCACCTTGGGGTCAAACTCGAATCGGGAATAGCATCGCTTCTTCCTGCCGTTCACCACAATGTTGGCGGTCAATTTGAAATACTTTGGTTTGTGTTGGGGTGTTATCAGTTTTACGGATGCCATCGTTTTTTCCTCCCAAATCGTGGTTACAGAAAATCGGAGTTGCCCTCCTGACGCCCACTATAACCTGGTTTCCTGCCGGGAGGAAGTTTGTCGCCGGGCTGCCTGACAGGCTTGACAGCGCGCAGCCTATTATTCTTTTGGCTCCGTGGGTTCCGTCAAGCGGCCATTATAATAATCGGCCAGACGCCCCAGATTGATGTACCACTTTATGCCGGATCGGAACGCGATACCCGGCACCTCTTTGCAAAGCCGCCGCAGATAGTAAACCGGCAGCCCCATCATGGCGCTGGCCTGCTTGATGCTGGCAACCTGTGGCAAGACGACCGGCTCAATTTCAAAAGCGGCATGTTCAGGTTGCGATGTCTCTGGGGATAATTTTTTAGTAGTGTCCATGTGTTAGCCTCCTTGTAAAATTTAATGCCACATGGATGACGGCCACCATAAGGGGAGGGACACTCCGTTTGCGATGGCCGCCATAATATCTGACATCAAATCAGATAGTAAGGGTTCAAATGGGATCGCCCTGTTTGCCACGCCCCCGGGCGAGAGGGACAGAACAGGCCGCTATGCTGGCAAGCTGTCATGGCTCAATAGAGCCCCTCCCAAGTCCTTAGGAGGCCGTGAGGAAGTATCATTATCCACCCGCGCAATCGTCGCGCACAGCGTGCCACAGCCGTGTCTGAGAAAGGCGGTGGGCGCTCCGCTGGCAGTCGTGTTCACCTCCTGGCTGCCAACATCCTGGCGTCGCTTCTCACTCGCTCCTGCGCGGGATATGTACCTGTTCTGCCGTCTATTCAATTGTCAAGGTACGTCTATTCAATACCCAAAGGCGGGCACGGAAATAGCGGGCGTTTTTGCGTTGACTGCACAGGTTCAACTACGCAGTTTTCGCGTTTGGGGATGGAGAATGAAACCCCGGGGCAAAATCATACAGGATGGAGAGCAGAATCACCCGCTCATCCTCTGTCACTCGTGCGAGAAGTGTGCAGAGACATATCACCTGTGCTGCGTTCAGGGTATCCGCTTTTGCGCCTGTGTCACAGATCAGGCACACGCCGCTGTGATACCGTCCGCGCTTGACCTGGATGTTGAAGCACACAGTAAGTATATCAATATCTTTGTGGATTGTCTGCTTTGACACCTGGAACTTTTGGGCCAGGTCTCCAATATGCATCGTTCCCTCATGGCGAAGAACTTCTATGATGGCAAACCGACGAAGGATGGCTGTTTCTTTCAAATGTTTCTTCACCATCCTTTCGCAATTTTAGAAAGTATAACAAGTTAAAGCTCAACACGTGGGTTGCACATTAAATTTCTGTAACCATTTTGTAATCATTCTTGTTTTCGTGCGCACATATAGCAAAGCCGCGGCAACCGGCGGGTGCGCCAATTGTCGCGGCATATAGCTTTCCTGTGTCGTCACTTGTTGCCCAGCTTCCTCACTGGCTTTCGATGACTCTCCTTTGCTTTGTGCGGAATTGTTCGGCCAAAAAGCAAAATGCCGCCAGTCAGGTTCACTGGCTGGCAGCATTTTGATTCTTATGAAAGCAGCCGCAGCTTACTTTTGTTCGTTCTGCTTCGCGTTGCGCTTGCGCAGCACAACCAGCGCCACGATGGCAACGGCCGCCACGATCAGCACGACAACCAGTGCCGTCAGGGGCAGGGTGTCGCTGGTCTGGGGGACCAGACCATTGGCGGGCTTTGGCGTCGGGGTGCTGCCCCAGGTGCCGTCCTTGATAGCCTGCTCGATCTCCGGGTGGTCATCCGGCTTCGGCGTAGCCGGGGCCGGCGGAGCATAGGTGTTCAGGAACGAAAGCTCCGACACCTTGGTGTCCGGGTCGTCATCGGTGTTGGCGTACACCTGGTATTGCAGCGTTGTGCCGCTCTCCGTCTCCAGGTTGGTCACCTGGATGATGACGGTGTACACCACATCGTCGTAGGTCATATAGGCGGTGTCGCCGCACTCCTGCGTGACGATGTATTTGTAGTCGCCCGGCTCGGTAAAGTGGAAATTGTGGAATGCATCGTCCCCGTCGCCTGCGATCCAAAGCCCATCTTTGGCCTCATCCGGCATCGGCTGGCTGGGGTCCGCGTCCGGCGCGCACTGGATCGTCACATGGAACTGTTCGTCATTCTCGCCGTTCAGATCCACATGTACCGGCAACTCGGCAAAGCATTCGTATCCTTCCGCTTTCGCGCTTACAGGCAACATCAGCAGGGCCGCGAGCAGCACGGGAAGGACCAGCAATCCGCTTAGTTTCCGCATCGCTTGATTCATGTTTTGGTACCTCCTTCAAAGGGATTGGGGTGGGGCGGGCGCATGGCCGCGCCCCGGCCCCCGCCCTTTTTCAGCTCATGCGGTCCAGCCGCCCATAGATGACGACACGACCGTTGGTTTCCGCCTCTGCACAGGTGGACAGACCGATCACCTTGTCCTGCGGCGTCACGCCGATGTACCGGCTCTGCACCGCGTTCTCATCAATGTAGTTCAACAGCTCGCTGATATCGCCCTGGGGCTGTGCCTTTGGGTCGTACACCATGCTGTCGAATGCGTCCACTTCCAGGCAGGCGAACAGCTCAATGCTGTAGGTAGCATTTGGCAGATACAGCGTGCCGGTGGGATGGGACTCAAAGTAATCGGTGTTGACGAACTCGACGACATCGCCGAACATCCCGCCGTTGTCCATGTGATGGCCGTAGACGAGGGTGTATGGGTCACTGATGTCCCGGGCGTTGTCGCTGTCTAAGAAGATTGATCCCGACAGCGCGAAATCGCCGTAGACATCCTTGTTCACGTATTCCATATCATCGTCGCCGATGACGACGGGATAATCGATGTGGGTATCGTCGATGGTCAGCCAGCCCAGCACGTCCGGATTGATGGCCTGGAGTTCCTCCAACGTGGGGTTGGAGTCCGGGTCGCCGGACACACCGGGTTTGAACTGCAGCAGGTCATTATCCAGGAACGCGCCATTAAATACCATAGCCGTGTCCCACAATGAATACCCGCCGAACAGCAGCATGATCACGATCAGGGCCGCTGCCACCATGCTGACCAGACGGTCACCGGCGCGCGCCAGTTTGGCCGCTGTGTGCAAGAGGTGTGCCTCCTTAAAAGGTAGTGATCACGGGATCTTGAAGACCCCAGAAGAAAGATTGTCCGTTTTCGCGGTTCTGATTCAGCTCTTACTTATTATATGTAGGAGCAGAGATCAGTCCTCACGACGCTTGCGCATGAAGACGAAGCAGCCGGCGGCAGCAACCACAACCAGCAGAGCGTAGGGAGCAACGTTCATAACGATGCCGGTGGCAGGGATAGTGTTACGATAGTTCAAATAAGTAACACTGACGTCACTGTCACTCATCTTACCGCTCGTCTGACCATCCGCATCCTTTTCGCCCTCATTAGTCGGCTTCTCGCCTACGCCAACATAAACGCTGTAGTTATCCGCCGTCATGCCATTGGTAACATTTTCCTCGCTGATAGTATACTCATCACCGCTGCGCAGGCCATAAATCACAACTTTATCGTTATTGCCAAGTACAAAGGGAGTCGCTTGAGCGGCATTTGCTGTAATATAGCCAGTTTCATCATCACTCACCTGATTATTGCCATCGGAATCATACCAGTATTTAAATACCTGGGCATCACCATCAGTATTATTTGTGACCTTAACGGTAAAATTAAACTCACCTTTCATATTGGCTCCAGCACCATCAATAGTCTTGGTCAGAGTCAGGGTATGCAGGGTATCGTCACCATCCTGGTTTTTGCCATACTCATTGGTAAAGCCAGCGGTTTTCTTTTGTCCATCTGCTGCATTAGGATTAACCAACTCAACCAGTTCCAGAGCCAGCTCGTTCGTACCTGCATTTTTGATATGGACATACAAAACCAGATCCGTTGTGTCGTACTTGATGTTCCCATCGTCGCCGGTCACTTCACTAACAGTGTATTTGTAAACACCGGCATGGGTGAACTGTCCAAGGTTGACTTTAAAGGTTGCTTTTGCAGTTTCATCGTGAGCAACATCAACGTTTTCCTCAGCATCCACGGCAAAAGAAACCGTTGCCTGATTACTGCCACCTTCGGCGTTCGTAACCTGATCCGCTTCGCCCTTTTCAATACCAAGCTTTGTCTCCTCGTCCGTCAAATTAGTGGCAGGATCAATTTTGAAGGTAAAGCTCGAAGCAGGTGTATAAACATTTTCCGGCACTTTCAAAGTTTTTTGAATAGTGAAAGTCTCGGACGTGAACTGACCTGCAGCACCATTATCAGAATTGTTGCCTTCAGCAAACGCGGGGACAACAGCCACAGACGCCAGCATCGCGGTGGCGAGGAAGGTGGTCGCGACGCGGCCAAGGTTCTTGCTCAATTTCATACGATTTCTTCCTTTCCTTCTTTTGAAGATTTTTTATACACAGGCGGGGAATCGCCAATGTAACAATGGGTTGCTTGGGGGTGGGTGGTTACAGCCCCGACCGCCGAATCACGGTGATGACCTTGCCCTTAATCTCGCTCGCCTTCACCGGACCGAAGTACCGGCTGTCGCGGGCGCCTTCGCGGTAGTCGCAGAGGATGAAGTATTCGTCCTGCGCCAGCGTGATCGGATAGGCGGGGCCATCGTCGTATTTGGGGGTGGTGTAGTAGATGTCGTTTTCGAGCACCGTGCTGCCGTTGACCACCAGCGTGGCCTGGTCGGTGACCTCCACCGTGTCGCCGGGGTTGGCGACGATGCGGCCGACATACTGCTCGCCGTCCTTCTCGAACACCATCACGTCGCCGGTGACCCAGTCATCAGCCAGGCGATAGTAGAACAGCAGGTCGCCCGCCGAGATGCGGGGTGCCATGTCGTCGTTTTCCATCGGCGTGACGCCGAACAGGAAGCCGAACAGCAGCGCGATCAGCACCACAATCGCAATCAGCTTGGTGAAGAAGCCCGCAATGTCCTCCGCATCCGCGCACCGGCGGCGTTTGGCCTTGATGACCTCCAACGGGGTGGGCGGCGCAGTGTCTTTTGCCTTGCCCTTGCGGCCGCGCTTGGGGCTGTCCTCCTTGGCGGGGGTTGCCTTGCGTTCCGTTTGGGCTGCGGGCTTTGCCTTGCCCTTTGTAGGGGCGGATTCCATATCCGCCCGCAAGGCGTTGCGATTTGCAGACGCGCCCGGGACGATGCGGGCATCGTCCCCTACGGATGTGGGGGAAGTTGCATCGTCATCGTGGTAACGTGCGGTGGTGCTTGCCGGCTTACCCGCATCTGCGGGCGGTTCCGGCGGGGTAAACGAACGGGTAATGTGCGTTGCCTTTTTGGCGGGCGGGGCCTGGCTGTCCGCAGCGTGATAAACATACGCCTGCTGGCCGGTTTCGCCCGCGCGGCGGAGCTTGCGGTTGGTGGGCTGCGGGGTGTCACTCATGGGCATCACCCCTGCGGCCCATCACGCGGGCCAGCGCTTTGTCACGCTCATCGAGCAGCGCCTGGTAATAGGCCGCCTGCTCATCGTAGACCTGCTGGTAGGTTTCCTGCAGGGCCTCCAACTTTTTCCAGACGTCCGCCTCATCCACGCCGCCAAAGGTCTTTTTGCGAAATTTCATGGCGGACAGTTGATCCGCGATGTCCTGCATCGTCCGCATAGGCGTCATTCCTCACGCCGGCGACGGATGCGGCGGGCCACGATGCCGCCGATCAGCGCCAGCCCGGCCATGCCGGCCGCCGTGATCATCAGCACATACGGCGTGGTGTGGTTGGATTCCAGCCCGGTGGGCGGGACGGGGTCAAGATGGTTGGTATATGCAATCGTATAGTCTTTGTCTGTCGTAAATATCACAGTTGCATCTCCCGTTCCATCCGGCTTCGAAGACAAGACGGGGGTAATCTGAGAAGTAGCAGTATAACCATCCGGCGCTTCGCTCACAGTTGCCTGATAGCCATAAGGCACCTGCAATTTGAGCATTTCTCCACTGCGCAGCGTAAATGTAAATTTAGCGTTGTCACCTGTTGTTGCGCTCAACATATCGCCCTTTTTGATCGAATCCGTTCCAAGTTGTTTGACTTCAAGAACTTTCAGCGTTTCACCGGTCTCGCCACCATAGTAGGTGCCATCTTTCATCAGCGTTATGGTGAACTGGAACTCCTTCTCCGTGCTGCCCATGGCACCGGTAACGTTCTTAGTAATGGTCAGGGTCTGTGCCGCCGGTGTATATTTGTTGGTGAATGCAACTTTATTCCGAGTGGCGTCTTTCGCCAGTGTAATCTCACCAACAGCCTCATTACCGCTCTTGCCAGGATTTACAGTCGTTGCTACAGTGTAGCCCTCCAGTGTACTGGTTTCCTCAATGGTATACGTACCGCCGATATACAGGTCAGATACTGTAACCGAATACGTACCATTGTGATTGGTAAGCGTTTGATCCTTTGCGACCTCTTCGCCACTGGAATCCTTGACCGTGAACTTGGTATTGGTCAGCAGATCAAGACTCTCTACTTCCTTCGCTGTCAGCGCCGTTCCGTTTTCATCCTGGAAAACCTTGGTGATGGTCAGGCTGGTCTTATCCACCTGGATGACAGGCTTGTTATACTCAATCGGAATATTTACTTGCTCTGCGGAATTGTAGGTCAGTGTAGCTCTGCTGTTGGAGAAGAAACCGAACTTACCTTCGGAGATATAGTCTTCGTTGTCCACCACATCAGGGGCATCCGTATCAGCCTCACCCGTATTCGGATACTGGTTGTGATCACGATAGTAGTCGTAAGCAGCATCCGTGGGCTCGATCTGGGTAGTGATGGAGTAGGTCCAGCCATTTTCCAGCTTATAACCATCGTCAAAATCGAGACTAAAGCTGGCGGGCGTTGCTTCTGCGCCTGTCTCCGGGTTTGCCGGTGTTGCAGGAGTATACGTTATAGTAAAGTTGACGGTCTTTCGGTCAGCGCCTGTGCCATACGAGAAAGAGCCCTTTGCGAGACCTTTTTGCGCATCCTCTATACTGAATCTGTTCCTGTTTGTAAAATCAACAGGCGTATTTCCACTATCGATGGTAAGCGTAAATGTTGCATCTTCCGTCAGCTGGGCATACTCGCTGAGCGTATCGGTGATGGTGACGTTAGAGACATCGGCGGACAAAATTTCGGCTGCAAGACCCCTGAAAATTTCAGCCAATTGTTCGCTGTTTGAACTGCTGTATGCGTTCTTATTTTCGCCAGGAATATTTTTGGCAGAGTCAATTAGAGAAGTAAGAGTGTCCAATCCCACTTCATCGCTAACGCCAATCGCATATAGACGATCAGCATTCAAGTCGCTAATTTCCGTTTTGGCAGCGAATAAGCCATTGCCAGGACGATTCGGTTCACCATCCGAAATGAAAATCACCACCTGAATGGCATCATCACGGGTCCCCTGTTGCAAAACAGTCTTCGCTTCCCGAATACCCGCCTGGTAGTTTGTTCCATGGGCATGATCTGTTGTCGAGATGGCAGTAAGATTCAAAGGCTCGCTCGTCCAAGTCTGATAAGTATATGTGTTATCCACATTCCACCTGCCATCTTTGTAATCTTCTGAACTGAAGATTACCATCGCGTGCTGCACATCAATCCCATCTGTACCCAATGCGGTTTCCAGAACCGTAATAGCATTTTTGGCCGCAGTCAACCTACGCGTTCGATCCGAGTCGCTTACAGGATCATCCATACTGGTAGAGTTATCCAACACATACAGGATGTCTATTTTTTGGGCCTCCCCTTGGGTCGTGTCGACCGCACCCGTAACATCCAGCGTCAGGTCATAAGTGCCATCCTCATTCCGCTCAACATACTTGCGATGTTCCGGTGTAACAGGTTCCAACGGATAGTTATTTGTGACCGTCACCGAACGGGTGCCTGCGCCAAACATTTCGCTGACTGCAACGCCCTGAACCGGTGTTGCTGCCGTACCGTTAAAGGATACAGAAACTCCCTCATCAACCTCTATTTCTTTAATTTGATATGCGAGATTACTTGGAACATTATAAATATAAGTGGGAGTCCCCGGTGTAACCGTAAAGGCGGCATTCGATGCAGATAATGTCTTCGCGGTTTCTTCACTTGTACCAGCTTTGATTTCTTCACCCGGTTCAGTCGTTGGCCAGCTTTCCGGCACAAACTGCATGGTGTACGCTTCGGGCGCATTCTCCGGCACATCGCCGGTCACGCGCTTGTTCACTGCCACCGCGTTCTTGGGGATCGTTGGCATATTGAACTTCAGCTGGCAGTTAGAGCCGCCGCCACCACGCTCAAGGTAGAAGAATTTCAACGTATGCGTCTGATATGCTGCGCCGTCCCATTCATCGACCATATTGGTGAGGTTGCCAACAACATTGCCACTGCGAGTCACTTGACCTGTGGCGAAATTGATGGTGCCGCTGATCGGGTCATGGATGCCGCCCAGGTCCAAAACGAGACAATCATCAATAAAGACCCAAACGTCATCATCGCCGGTGAACTCAAAGGTCATGGGGGAACCGTCTTCCAAGGTGCCGCCTTCCGGCATCAGGAAATCAAATTCCACCGTCATGCCGAAGTGGTAATTGGTGTCTTCAGCAATACCGTCACTGCTTTTCCAACTGCCGGGACCGTAAAAGCCTCTTTCCCATGTCGACTTTCTGTCCATGGTGTTGAACGGAAGGAACTGGGGCACAGAATTATCACCGGTGTTGGCCACATCTCTGTACAACCAGAAGTCATTTGACTCATCCAATGCCAGGGTGGCAAAGTTTTCGCTGCTGTCGAAGTAATAATAGCCTTCGCTGTCGATCTGGAACAGATTGTTTGCGTTCAAATGATTGTGTTTGCCGGAAACTTCCTCGTTTGTGGTAAAGAGATAGTCGAGCGATTGCCCTGTGCTCAGTACCGGGTAACCATCTTGCAAACGGTCTTGCACAATACCTGTCATTGTGCCATTTGTGCCTTTATGATATTTGTTAATATCATCCCAGTGGTAGTCAGACTCTTCACCCGGATCCTCACTGAACCTGAAGGGGCGCTGCGAGCCATTGTCCTGATTGATCAGATCTGTATCATAATCAAAAACATGGATGGTGATATCCTCAGAGGTATCTTCGCCGCGAATCAAATTATATGTATAGGTAGCTTTCTGAGGATTATAATAGTTGTTTCCCCTGTTGTATTGGTTGGAATCCGTCCCGGTTTCCCCGCTCACAGCAAATGTACTGATGCCATCATCAGATGCCTGCGGGGCCACCGGCGCGCGGTTGGGCTGGCTGGGGACGGGCTCCGGGCTGGCACTGGGCTGCTCGACCGCGGGGTCGTTTTCTTCCTCTGTGCCGGTGCTGCTCTCGTCCCCGGTCACATCGCTGCTCGCGGCGTCCGGATCGTCCGCATCGCTGTCACTGCTGTCGCTGCTTGCGCTGCTGGACGAGGACGTGCTGTCCGAAGCCGCGGTGCTGTCAGACGAAGCGGCGCTCTCGTCCCCCTCGCCGGAGGTTGCGTCAGACACAGCGCCGGAGGTTGCGTCAGACGCGGCATCGGACGCGGCAGAGCTGCTGCCGCTGCTCGTGCTGTCCGAGGACGCGGAAGTGCTGTCGGTGCTGTCGCCGGGCGCACTGGTACTGTCCGCGCCGCTCTCGTCGCCGGACTGTTCATTGTCCAAGTTCAGCGTCTGGGACGCCGGTTCCGGCGCGCCGCTGGTGGCGTTGGTCTCCGTCGCCCACACCGTGCTGACCATACTGCAGGCCATGCACAGCACCAGCAATGCACTGAGTACACGTTTTTTCATATTCGTTCAACTCCTCTTTTCCGGGTGGTTGGCCCGGACTTTTGGGACCGGGTTCGGTTTTCTATTTGCAGCGTCCGCGGACGCCGTGGGGTCGTCATGGTGTGCTGCTCAGGCCGTTTGGCTTTGGCCTGCGGTTGGGTCCGCCGGCCAGCCGATGGCCTCCTGCTCCATTTCCAGCATCTGGTCGTACATCTGCTGGCGCAGGACTGCAAGCTGGTCCTCCACCAGCTGCTGCGTGGCCTTGTACAGGTTGCGCAGGCTGCGCGGGTTGCCTTTTTCCTCCGGCACGCCAGCGGCCTGGCAGACCTCCTGCAGCTGGCGGAAGATGTTGGACCGGTTCCACGTCTGGCCTGTCCGCGTGATGAACACCGGACCGCGGTAGATGCCGTTTTGGGCCATGTAGGCCAGCAGTTCCTGCTGCAAAGCGGGCGGGCAGCGGAACCGGAAGGTTCCGTCTCGGTAGTTCAGCGTACCGCTGCCCTGCTTGACCAGCTCCGCCGTGACCTGGTTCAGGCACTGGATCGGCACGCCCGTGGTGGCAAACAGCTTGATCAGCAGATAGATCCGGTGCTTGCCCAGGCTGCGCGCCGCGCGGAGAAGCTTTAAGTACTCGGTGCGGGTCAGGGTCGGCGACCGCTCCTGCTCCGCCTTGATCCTGGTGTGCCCCCGCAGCAGGTCGTACCGGCCGCACCACTTGAAATAGTTGTTGGCGGCCGCCAGGTGGACGTTGACCGCGCTGCGCGTGTACACCTGTTCCAGCGACTGCTCCCATTCGGCCATTGTCTTTGGCGTGGGGGCTCCGTGCTGCACCGTGAACGCCAGCAGGTCATGCAGGCAGTTGGTGTAGTAGCGCCGGGTGTCCGGGTTCCAGCCTTTGTTCTCCGTCGCCGCAAGGTAATCCGAGATGGAATAGCCTTGCAAAACTTCATCGTTCATGCGCACAGCAGGCCCCCTTTCCCGCAGCGGTATCGGCGCAGGCAACAGAAGCGCAGTTCTGTTTCCATAATCAACCCAGGTTAATAAGCCGTCGGCAGGCGGCAACGTATCTGCGTCCAATTTTGGCTTTTCGCAGCAAAAAAAGGCGCAAAGGAACAGCCGGGCAAACAAGAGCGGCCGTTGCCCGGCAGGTTTGCTGCGCCTGTTTTTAGCAAATTCAACAAAGATACACGTTCTCACTTGTTTTTTGGACGTTCAAGTGATAAGATAATTGCATATCTGAGGGGCAAAGTGTCCGAACGGCGCGGCGTTCAAAGCCGATTTGCCCAGGGATAAGGATATGTAAGGAACAGAACTGCGCTTTCGTCAAATTCACAATAGCAGGTGCATTTTATTGAGCAGGCGCTGGTGTTCCGCGCCCGATTCCATGATATAAATTCTTGTCGTCTCGATGCTGGAGTGGCCAAGCAGGTCCGCCAGCTTCGAGATATTTTTTTCGAGATCGTAGAACGTCCGGGCAAACAGGTGGCGCAGGTTGTGGGGGAACACCTTCTTCCACGCCACGTTGGCGCGGCTGCACAGGGCTTTGAGCAGCTTCCAGACCGTGACCCGGCAGAGGGGCTTGCCCTGCCGGGAGAGAAAGACCGGGCCGGTGTGGATATGATGTTTTTGGCACCAGCGGGTCAGCCGGTGGCAGAGCTCAGCGGGCAGCAAGATCTCGCGGCACTTGCCCTTGCAGCGGATGCTGGCTTTGTGCCGACGGACGGCCTCCGCCGTGATGAACTGCAATTCCGACACCCGGATGCCGGTCGAGCAGATCGTCTCGAGCAGCAGCTGGGTGCGCTTGTTGCCGGTGGCGCGGGCGGCATCGAGCAGCCGGAAATACTCGGCGCGGGAAAGTTCCCGGCCCGGATCGGCAAAGATTTTACGTTGCCGCTTTAAGGGTTTTGCCTTGCCCGCCGGGTTGTCGATGGACTCCTGGTAGTCGTTGACGGCAGCCAGCAGCGCGTTGACGGTGGAAGGGGTGTAGCCCTTCGCTGTCAGGCTGTCCCGCCAGGCGGCGACGGTTTCGCGGTCAGGGCGCTTGCCCGCGCCGGTGTCGGAGAAAAAGCGCGCCAGGGCCTTGGTATATTTTTGGATGGTGGCGGGGCTGTACTCACGGTGGGTGAGCCAGTGCTCGAAGGTCTGGATGATCGTTGAAAGTTTCATGGGCGGCTCCTTTGCAAAATGGATTTCCTTTTTATTATGCCGCATTTTCGTCCCCGCCCGCGTTGCACAAAAAACAGCGGTCCGAACGAGTGTTCAGGCCGCTGGCTGCGGATTTTCAGAGGTTCCGAGACCCTTATGAGATTCCTATATAAATGGTGTAGGGTTGGAGAGCGCCCGGGCCAATGTCCGCCGGTGCACCCGGGTACATTTTGATTTGGGGAGAATTGGCAAGCGATGCCCCTGGATAGCCATTCGGCTTCCGGCGCTGCTTGTTGGGGGTATCCCCCAATCCCCCGTTGAACACAGAATTTCATTCTGTGGCTGCGCGTTCATCTCCGGCCTAAGAGCCGCCTTCGGCGGTTGGCCTCCGAAACGCTTTCTGCGGAGAGTGTGGCGAACGCTTTTGACCGCGACCGGCTCACCGCTGGCCGTGGTCTTTTTCTTTCTGTTGCGGCTCGGTCTGCTCCATCGCCAGGACCCGATCCACGTTGTTCTTAACCGTCAGCAGCTCCCGCATGGCGGCGCGGGCCTGCCGGTACTCTCCGTAAGCCTTTTTCTTATTCGCCAACAGCCGGGCATACTCGGTCTGAAGCTCCTTGACCGTGGGCAGCTTCTTCACATTCAGCTCGTTGAAGGCTTCCTTGGCGGCCTGGTGCAGCAAGATTTCTTCCTCATGCTCCTGCCGGAATTTCTTTGAATATCCGGCCTTGCGGTAGGCCACATAGGTATCGCGGGTCTTGGCGTAGTTGACGATGTGGGTGCGCAGTACGGCAATCTCGGCCATGCGCTTCTCGGCGGCCTTGATCTGGTCGGACAGCGCGTTGTAGCAGGCCGTCGCCTCTGCTGTTTTTGTTTCCAGATCGGCATAATCCAGCAGCCTGTGTTCGGACAGGTAGTTGAGGGTCTGCGCCATCTGTTTGAGGTTGAACACCTTCGCCCAACGGGCATACCCGGCGCCTTTCCCGGCCTGCAATTTTGCCTGGATGTCCACCAGCAGATTGACCTTGGGCGGAACGACCTGCGGAGCAGATTGCTTGCGGGGCGTATGCTCTTTCTTGCCGGAGAGGATCGCCAGCAAATCGTCCAGCGTGTAGCCGTCCCCCAGCCGGTCAAAGCGGACGTTGTTGCCCCAGCCCTCCGCGCCGATGGAGATGGTTTTACCGCGCCGGTGAACGGTAAAGCCGTCCTGCTCCAGCAGACGCAGCAGTTCCTCCAGGCTGGTCGGTTTCTGCGCCAGCGCCCGGTCGATGGCCTGGCGCAGCTGCTCCTTGTGAGAGGGCTTGGCTGCATCGCCCAGCCATTTGTTGTAGCTCCGGCCGCGCCGCCTGGGGGCCTCCACAATGGAGTAGCCGTTCTCGATGCAGATGGTGTCGCTCAGGCGGTGGACGGCACGGGTGCTGCCCCAAAAGTTGCGGAACTTGCGGTCGCACTCCAGCGCGGTGGAGTTCCATATAATATGGTTGTGGGTGTGAGATTTGTCGATGTGGGTGCAGACGATGAAAGCGTGTTTGCCCTTGGTGAAACGCCGGGCCAGCTCCACGCCCAGGCGGTTTGCTTCCTCCGGCGTGATTTCGCCCGGCACAAAGGACTGCCGCAGGTGGTAGGCGATTACATCGTCTTTGCCGCGCACCCGGCCGGTGCGGGCAGCGTAGGTCTGCTTGTCCAGCAGGAACTGGGCGTCGGCCACGCGGCTGTCACACTCATAGCTGGTGATGAGCCTGCCGTGGTCGGTCTTGTCTGGATTTTTTACATAGTCGATGATGTCGCTGATCGCCTTGCCGACCGTGCGGCCCTTGCCGGCGTGCAGCGGTATGATGCGGGTGGTGGCCATGTGGGGGCCTCCTTCCTCCCGGTGTACGGGTAAAACTTTGCTCATCCTGTGCGGTTTTTACAGGCCATGACACAGGCCATGATCCTCATAACTTAGTCAGTGACCAAGTTAGTGACTAAGATAGGTGGCCTCTCATGTTGTACTTTCTCTTACCAAATGGGTTTGATAAAACGTGAAAAATCCCGTATAATAAAAATACAATTCCAACACGGAAAGGGGGCTGTTGCTCCTATGACAGAAGCCGAACTTCTGAAACTCATTCAAGGCGGTGAGAACATCCAGGTGGAATTTAAGAAATCCACCACCGAGATTACAAAGGATGTCTATGATACCGTCTGCTCGTTTTCCAACCGGGACGGAGGCACGATCATCCTGGGCGTCAAAGACAACGGGGAGATTTTGGGTGTGGCCCCGGATGCGGTGGACCGCATGAAAAAGGACTTTGTGACTTCCATCAACAACGGGCAGAAAATCAATCCGCCTCTCTATTTGCAGCCGGAAACCTGTACGGTAAACGGACGCACACTGCTGATCATCCAGGTGCCGTCTGGCAGCCAGGTCTGCCGCCATCACGGGCGGATTTTTGACCGCAGCCACGAGGCAGACATTGATATAACCGACAACTCCGATATGGTGTACCAGTTGTACGCCCGGAAAAGCGGCAGCTACTTTGTCAACAAAGTGACCCGCTTCCAGATGGAGGATCTGCGCCCCGATCTGATCGAACGCGCCAGAGCCATGACAGCCAGCCGCATGGCCAACCATCCGTGGAAGTCGCTGTCAGATGAAGAACTGCTGCGCAGCGCGGGACTGATTTTGAAGGACCCCGAACGGCAGCTCGAAGGCATCACGCTGGCGGCGATCCTTCTGTTCGGCAAGGACTCCACGATCCTGTCCGTGCTGCCGCAGCACAAAACAGACGCCATCTTCCGGGTGGAGAATGTGGACCGCTACGATGACCGGGACGTGATCATCACAAACCTGCTGGACACCTATGACCGGATGATCGCTTTCGGTCAGAAGCACCTCAGCGACCCCTTTGTGCAGGAGGGCGTCCAGAGCGTCAGCGCCAGGGACCGCATCCTGCGGGAAATCTGCTCCAACAGCCTGGCGCACCGGGATTATTCCAGCGGCTATGTGGCGAAATTTGTAATCGAACGCGACCGGCTCTACACCGAGAACGCCAACCGTTCCCACGGGCATGGTGCCCTGCATCTGTCCTCCTTTGAGCCGTATGCCAAGAACCCACCCATCTCCAAGGTGTTCCGGGAGATCGGGTTGGCGGACGAGCTGGGGTCCGGGATGCGGAATACTTATAAGTATACGAAGCTCTACTCCGGCGGGACCCCGGAATTTATCGAGGGCGATGTGTTCCGCACAGTGGTTCCGCTGGCCCCGATTGCGGTGGAAAAGGTCGGGCCGCAGGACACCACCCAAGTTACCACCCATGTCGCCACCCAAGTTACCACCCATGTCGCAATTTTGGCATTTTGCAAAGAACCGCGATCCAAAACGGAAATTATGGAACATTGTGGATATAAAAATGCAAAGAACTTTACACAGCTCCACCTTCGTCCCTTGTTGGAAAGCGGGCAGCTTCAAATGACGGTCCCGGATAAACCGCGGAGCCGCAACCAGAAATATGTGACCGCTCAAGGAGAACCACAGAATAATGCAACCCATCACAATTGAGAAATATGCCGACATGGTCATGCGAAACAACAAAGGTTATAACCGGGCGGACCTTATCAAATCGCTGCGCGCAGCACTGGCGGCCAAGCAAAACGGTGCCAAGTGCATGATTTGTGGGCAGCCCATCTGGGCCGCAGGCAGCGCCATCACGGGAGAAAACCTCTGCTTCACCTGCACGACCGGCGAGACGGATGACAACGAAGATTACGAGATTGAATGAGGAAAAGGGTGTCGGAGTCATGTATGCTCCGGCACCCTGCCTTTATTTGGGCCATGTGTTTTATTGCAATCAAATTTGCCAGACAGTGTCTGGCAAATCTCATTGGGCAATTTTGCTTTTCTTCGTCACCTGGTTTATAGGCCGCCGCACTTACTTTCATACTAATTTCGATAGCAATATTAGCACAAAAGTAAAGTCAAAAATGCCGGGCGCTCACTCCCGGCACTTTTGCGTTTCCTGTTCAGCCATACACCGCGTCCTGGATCGCAAACCGCAGGTCCTGCACCTTGCCCACCAGCCAGGCAGCGGCCATCGGAAGGCCCAGCGGGCTGACCAGAAAGGCGATCACCAGCAGGATCACGCCGTTTTGCGGCGAGTAGGTCACCAGCACCGCGACCCCCAGCAGCGCCACCACCGTGGAGGCCAGGCCGAAGATGAAGCTGGACACATACAGCAGTCCAAAGCATACCCAGGTGAACAGCATCAGCGCCAGCACTACCGGCGCAGCCAGGATTTTCAGCCCCAATTTCAAAACAAACAGCACCGCTCTCATTTCAGCGCCTCCTTCCGCCAGTCCAGATAGGGCTGGCACAGTTCTTCCACGGCTTTTTCATCCGCCTCTGTGACCTCCCGGCGGCCTTTCGTCCTGCGGAGCAATTCAAAGTCCTGGTAATCTGTGAGCAGCAGGTCAAACAGTTCCTCCGGGGTCCGGCAGAGGATGCCGTCCACGCAGTAGCGGGAATCCTTGTTCCAGGTCAATCGGACATAGCCGCGCTTGCAGGGGAGGACTTCTTCCTCCGGGTCGCGCAGCAGATACTCTTGAAACAACTCCAAGATATTTTCAAATGTCAACATCAGCCTTCACCTCCGTTTCTGATGATATTATCGCCTGCGGCCCGCAAAAGTGCAACGATACGGGCAAAGAAAAAAGAGGGAGGCCCGGCGCAGCTGCACGCACACGCCGGGCCTCCCCTGGGGTACATCTGACCAATCCCCAGTACTGCTCAATTCTACTAAAAAGTGCTGTCTACTGCGTTGCGAAACCTTGGAATACATCAAGTATTCCTGCGGTTCCGCGCCTTGTATCCACCGCTTTTTAGCGAATTTTTCAACACTTTTGATTGGCCAGATGCACCCTGCAGCCGGGGTGTATGCCCCTGTCACGACAGCTTTGCCAGCTGGGTCAATATTCGATGCACCCCGTCCCACAAAGCCTCCTGTCGCCGGGTTATATCCTCCAGGTCGGCGTCATAAATGCGCCCGGTCTCATGCACCCGGCGGGTCAGCTGGTTTAAGTTGTTGCTGGAATAGCGCATCAGGGAGACAAGCTCTTTCAGCTCCGGCAGTTCCAG
>CALXHQ010000004.1 GCA_944388145.1 uncultured Gemmiger sp.
CCCTCTAAATGCGTACAGAAGCCCAAAACGAACCCCAAGGAGGAACCCATGTCAGACAATCGAAAATATTACTATCTCAAGCTGAAAGAAAACTTCTACAACAGCGAAACGATGGTTATTTTGGAGAGTATGCAGGATGGCCTGCTGTACTCCAATCTGCTGCTGAAAATGTACCTCATGTCACTCAAAAGCGGCGGTATCCTCATGCTCAACGACCATCTGCCCCACACGCCCCAGACCATCGCCACCTTTACCCGCCATCAGGTGGGGACGGTGGAACGGGCCTTGAAGGTGTTCCTTGAATTTGGCCTTGTGGAGATTTTGACCGACGGGGCCTACTACATGGCCGACATCCAACTGCTGATCGGCCAGTCCTCTACCGAGGGGGAACGGAAAAAGAAAGAGCGTATACGATTGAAGCGTCAAAAACTGCTCCCATCCGGCGGGGCGGACAATTGTCATAAATAGATTGAACACGGTGGTCCAAAAGGCACTGCCGGTGAAAATGCTAAGCAAACTTACAGACTGTCCAGGCTGAATCTGCGCTTGTTTGGCTATATCGGCGATGAAAGAAAATGGGATGAGTTGAGCTTTATGCCCATGCAGCGTAGCCGCTTTCTCCGGCGTAGGCAGCGGTAGAATGACCAGGCAGTAGACGCAGAGAAGGTACAAAATAAAGCTGTACACAATCAGCACCCGTAAACTGAGGACTGATCCATATTTATGATAACTCTATGCGATGTACGGCACAGTGAAAAAAAGCACAATTATCGGAAAGATAAGCATGGCTTGTTCTAACGCTTCTAAATATTGGCTCATCCATTTTTCCTTCCTGCGCTCTTAGCAATTTGGCCTCATGTTTGACTTACCCGAAAAGATAAGGTCGTTTGACATCCCTGATTGGAAACACTATCTATTTTCATAGAGCCACCATGTGCTTCAACAATTTGGCGCACAAGCAAAAGCCCTAACCCATGCCGCAAATCAAGTCGTTCATCGGTGCTTTCCATATAGTGCGGCTTTTCCTCTAACTCTTGTAACTTTTCAGGTGTAAGCCCTACTCCATTATCAGCAACAGTGAGAGTAAGTGTTTCTTCGGTGTGCTTAAGGGAAAGCAGGATTTTGCAACCTTGCGGATTATGCTTGATGCTGTTCTGCACAAGGTTGTTGATCGCCCGTGAAATCAAGCGTGCATCACATTCCAACATGGCATTTTCTGCCTCTGGTGCAATCTCAATTTCAATCGTATAGGCATCAGAAATCCCGGAGTTGAGCAACTCAGCCGCATAGGAACGAATGAGTTTGGACAGGCGTATCTGCTCTTTGTGAAGCGGCTGCATTTCGTATTCCAGTTGGGACACCAAATTCAAATCCTGCACGAGTTCTTTGATTTTTACACTTTGCTTCCGCACGATTTCGGCCTGTTCCCTAACCCTCTCACCGGCTGATTCGTCCGCGGTAATTCGACCGGCATATCCCATAATCATAGAAAGTGGCGTGCGGATGTCATGGGAAACGCCACTGATCCAGTTGGCGCGGGCTTCGTTCTGTCTGCTTATTATCTGAGAAGCTTTATTTACACTGCCCGCAATTTCGGATAGTTCTCCGTCAATATGAAGCGAAGCAGGTTTTCCATCTGCCAATGTTTCAATGGCTTCTACAATCGGCTCTGTATTCTGGATGATCCTGCGTTTTGAAAAATAATAGGCCAAAAAGAGGCATAACACATCCATGCCAAACATTCCCGTAACATAGAGAGGAATTTTTTGAATTGCCTCAATGGAATAGTAGTTGCTGGTGAGCTTCATGTAGCTATTCTTTGGATACCCCAAAACTAACAATCCCTCATCCGTATTCCAGACAAAAACAGGATAATCTTCCAGGTAGCCTTTTGAAAATAACGCCACATCCTGGATGTTGTAATTTTGCGGCACTTCTTCTGGCACATCGAGCGTCCAAAAGCATTCGCCCGTTGGTGTCAAATACACGGCCCAAATATTGTACTGGCGCAATTTCTGTACCGCGTTATCGGGCAAGCTCTCAGTGGTTACCGCAGCAGAGGTCATCTCAAGCATAGCGCGTGGAGACGATTCTCCATAATCTTCTGAAACTGTGTGATAGAAGGTCACACCAAACAGAATGATATTGACAATCACCAGTATCAAGAGGAACGCAGCGAAAGACGCCAAATGCTTTGAAATATAAGTTCCAAAAGATTTCATGGCGTCACTTCCTTGTGTTCAGTTTATAGCCCAGCCCCTTAATCGTAATCAAAGAAACCGGCCTTGATGGATCGGTTTCAATTTTTTCCCGAATACGACGTACATGGGCGTTCAGGCTGTTTTCATAGCCAAAAGGGTTGTCACCCCATAACGCTTCACAAAGAGCGTCAACCGTGACGATCTTTCCCTCATTGCGGGCCAGCGTTTCCAACAGGGTATGCTCTTTTGCAGTCAACGGGATAACCTCGCCGCCTTTGTTGACCTCTGCCCGGCTAAAATCAATCGTACATCCATCCAGGACAACCAGCGGGCTGTCCTCTTTATAAGTGCGGCGTAAAACTGCATAAACGCGCAGCAAAAGTTCCTGCGGCATAAACGGTTTTGAAATGTAATCATCCGCACCAAGGCCAAGACCGGCCAGCTTGTCTGTGGCTTCGTCTTTTGCTGTCAAAAAGATTACCGGCACATCTGTAAATGTACGGAGCTGCTTCATCAGGGAAAAACCGTCTCCATCTGGCAGCATGACATCCAATATCATCAAATCAGGTTTTTCCCGTTTTGCCACCATGACAGCTTCTTTCACGGATGCGGCAGTAAGGACAGTTTCAAAACCGGCATCTTTCAATATATCGGTTACCATCTTCAGCAAATCCGGCTCGTCATCTACAAGCAGGAGCTTCTTTCGATGCAGAAAAGAGTTATCCATAGTGTCACTTCCTGAAATGATTATAGCACAGAGAGACCCGTCTGCGGTGGGTATCCCGAAAAAGTAAGGTAAAAGTAAGGACGCGAGAATGTAGAAGTCAGGTTGATGTTTTATGATGGAGTCAATGAAAGGAGATGTTCTTATGGATTACATTATCACTACGGAACAGTTGACAAAGAAATACAAAAACTTCACTTCAGTCAACCATGTTTCGCTTCATATCCGCAAAGGCAGTATTTATGGCTTTCTCGGCCCGAACGGAGCAGGCAAATCCACCACAATGAAAATGCTGCTGGGCTTGACCGCTCCCACAAAAGGCCGCTTTACCATTGATGGCAAGCAGTTCCCGGCGGATCGTATTGCGATTTTGAAGGAGGTCGGCTCGTTCATTGAGTCCCCTTCGTTTTATGCGAACCTGACCGGCCGGGAAAATCTCGATATTATCCGCAGGATTTTGGGACTGCCGAAAAGCGCCGTGGATGACGCACTGGACCTTGTCGGCCTGACGGAATTTGGTGATCGGCTGGCCAAAAAATATTCGCTGGGAATGAAACAGCGCCTTGGCCTCGCAGGTGCGTTGCTGGGTAGGCCCCCCATCCTGATTCTGGATGAGCCGACAAATGGGCTTGACCCTTCCGGCATCCATGAAATCCGCAATCTGGTCAAGTCTCTGCCGGATCTGTACGATTGCACCATCTTGATCTCGTCCCATATGCTGTCCGAGATTGAGCTGATAGCGGATGACATCGGCATTCTCAATCATGGTCGGCTTCTATTTGAAGGAAGTCTGGATGAGCTTCGCCAAAGTGCTTTACGGGCCGGTTTCGCGGCGGACAATCTGGAAGATATGTTCCTCTCAATGGTGGAAAAAGATAACGCAGCCAGAAAGCAGAGGGCACAGTTATGAATGTACTGTCAATCGAACTTCGGAAAGAAAAGCGGACCGGCGTCATTCCTGTGCTGCTGGCCGTTGGAGTGTTAGGAGCCGCATACGCGTTTGTTAATTTCCTTGTGCGGAAAGACACGCTTCTTAATTTGCCGCTGGCCCCGATGGATGTTCTGCTGACCCAGCTTTACGGTGTAATTATGATCCTGAACCTGTTCGGCATCGTGGTCGCCACCTGCATGATCTACAACATGGAGTTTAAGGGCAGCGCCATCAAAAAGATGTATATGCTCCCTATGAGTGTTCCGGCTATGTACCTGTGCAAATTCCTGATTCTGACGGTGCTATTTTTGGTTGCAATCGTACTGCAAAATTTGGCCCTTGTGCAGATCGGCGTGACGGACTTGCCGGAGGGAGCATTTGAGATGGGAACGCTGGTGCGCTTTGCCGGATATTCCTTCCTCACATCCATGCCGGTGTTGTCATTTATGCTCCTGATTTCTTCGCGCTTTGAAAATATGTGGATACCGCTCGGCGTAGGGGTTGCGGGATTTTTAAGCGGTATGGCGCTGGCCAATTTAAATCTTGCCGTCCTGATGGTTCATCCTTTTGTGCTTATGCTGAAACCGGCAGTTGCCATGAGCGCCCAGCCCGATATGACTGTGACCGTGGTATCTCTGATAGAGACCATTTTATTCCTTGCTATTGCACTGTGGCTGGCAAAAAGCAAACGCTATGAGTAAGGAGGGATTGAAGAAATGAATTTTTTGGAATTGCTCAACATTGAGTTTATGAAGGTAAAACGCTCCAAGATCGTACCATTGATCTTTATCGCACCACTGTTGGTGGTTGCCTCCGGGGTTGCAAGCCTGAGCCGCTATTTCACCCCGGAATATACAAACGCATGGCCTGCCATGTTCATTCAGAGCGCATTGGTCTATGCGTATTATCTGTTGCCATTCAGCATGATCGTTGTCTGTGTGATGATTGCAGGCCGGGAAACTGGAAATAACGGCATCCTGAAAATGCTGGCTCTGCCGGTCAGCCGATATGCACTTTCCATTGCTAAATTCTGTGTGCTGGTATTTTACCTGCTTATGGAAATGGTCGTGTTCCTTGCCGTGTTTGTAATTGCGGGATTGATTGCGACCCAGACAATGGGAGTGACAGAAACCTTGCCGATCCTGTATCTGCTAAAATGGAGCCTTGGCCTGTTTCTGACAATGCTGCCGTGTATTGCGACTATGTGGGCAATCACGGTACTGTTTGAAAAGCCGCTTCTTTCCGTTGGATTGAATTTGCTGCTTGTTATTCCCGGCGTATTGGTTGCGAATACGCCGCTGTGGATTGTTTATCCGTACTGTTACAGCGGTTATCTTGTCTCCTGCTCCCTCCATGATTTTACAGCAGAAACTTCTGACGCTGCTTTTTCGATGTTTCCATTTCTGCCCTGCGCGATTGTAGTGTTCGGTCTGTTTCTCGCACTGGCTGTCACCCAATTTGGGAAAAAAGAAATGAGGTAAATACTATGGAAAAGAAAAAACTTCAATCAATAAGTATAGCTGCGCTCATTGTGAGCGTCCTGCCGCTGGCGGCCCTTATCCCGTCGCTTTTGCACCTTTCGCTGTCGGACGGCATCCGAACTGTTTGGGCCGGAGCCAATATCGTTTTTGTCCTGCTGGGCCTGATTCTTTCGGTAGTTTGTGTGCGGAACAGGGAAAGCCGCAGCGTTATCAATATTGTATCAACGGCAATCAGCGCTTTTTGGGTGCTGCTGATGGTGGGAATTGTTGCACTCGCTTTGTTCCTTACTTTCGTTCAGTGAGGAAATGATTATGCGCAAAAGAAGAAATGCTTTCGTATTGTGCCTGATTACGGTTTCTTTACTGGCCTGTACTGCCTGCTCTGGCCTTGATAGGCTCAATGAGAATCTAAAGGCCGGAGTAGCGCAGCTAAGTGACGATGTGGTGATTGGGAAAAGCAATGCACTCATAACGCCTTATCAGTCCTTTGAGGGCAGCCGTACTTCGGATAGCGATGCTTTCCAGGCCACTTATGATGCCTCTGTAACGGGGTTCGACGGGCAGGATATTTTGACACGGCCTATACCTACCACGGTTACCATGCCGAGGAAGCGGTGCGCAAGGCGTTGGTGGAGCGCCATCCCAGGGACAGTTTCCGGTTGGTGACCAAAATGCCGCTGCGGGATTTTAAGGATGAGGAGGATCTGGAACGGATCTTCCATGAGCAGCTTGCCCACTGCGGCGTGGAGTATTTTGATTATTACTTGCTGCACAACATGGGCACCAACGTCTACGAGAAATGCAAAAAGTACCACGCCTTCGATTTTGTGGCGCAGAAGAAAGCGGAGGGGAAAATCCGCCA
The DNA here is from genome assembly GCA_944388145.1 of uncultured Gemmiger sp. Lineage (GTDB taxonomy): Bacteria > Bacillota > Clostridia > Oscillospirales > Ruminococcaceae > Gemmiger. Next base: position 6,200 of record CALXHQ010000004.1, read on the forward strand.
GGTGGGGATGTCCTTCCATGACACACCAGAGCTTCTGGATGAGATTCTGGCCCAGTTCGGGGACAAGTTGGATTTTGTCCAGTTGCAGATCAACTATGTGGACTGGGAGCAGCCGAATGTCCAGTCCCGCCGGTGTCTGGAAGTGGCGAGAAAATACGGCAAGCCTGTCACAGTCATGGAACCCTGCAAAGGCGGCACCCTGGTCAATCTGCCCCAAGGGGCGGAAGCCTTGCTCCGGCAGGCCCGTCCCCAGGATTCCAATGCCGGCTGGGCGCTGCGTTTCGCCGCCAGCCAAGAAGGCGTAACCCGTGTTCTTTCCGGGATGAACTCTCTGGAACAGGTGGTGGACAACTGCGCCACTTTCCAGAATTTTGAACCCGTCACCGCTCAGGACAAGGCGGTCATTGAGAAAGTGCGCCAGATCATTGAAGCGAACACGCCCATTCCCTGCACAGGCTGCGCCTACTGCACGCATGGCTGTCCCAAAAATATTGCCATCCCACAGTATTTCGCACTATATAACAGCGTGTCCCGCACCACAGGCAGTTTCTCCAGCCAGAATGTGTACTATAACAACATATCCCTCAAGCACGGCAAGGCTTCAGACTGCATCGGCTGCGGGCAGTGCGAGAGAGCCTGTCCCCAGCATCTGCCCATCCGGGAGCACTTGAAAGAGGTGGCCGTCAAGTTTGAAGCGGGAGCCTCTTTTCCTACCCGCCGGTAAATAGGATCGTACAGAGCTCCAAGGCTGCTTTCACCTATGCAGGTTTTCGGATTTGTCAACCTTCTTGACAGAGCAAGTGAGCCAAAACATATCTGCCGCCGGATTTCCCTTGGTCCCGCTCGAAAAAGGGTTGTTTTTGCTTTTGCCCCTCTCCCAGGCGATACGTCCGATACCTTTCGTCCCGGCTTTTTGATTGACAGCCCATGGCGATTGTGATATGATGCTTTTCGACAAAAGAATACAGATAGAATTCTAGGGGAGCTCTGCGGAGCTGAGAGGGCCAGCCGGCCCGACCCTTGAACCTGATCTGGGTTATGCCAGCGTAGGAAAGCAATTCTATGAACATACCGGTGTTTTTTCCGGCGTCCAATACGGGATGCTTTCTTGCAGGGAAGCATCCTTTTCTTTTTGTCCCATTTTCAATCTGCCGGAGGAGGCATTTTTTATGGCAAACGAAACCTGCTGTGCCGGCTGCAACCGCCCGAACCTGCCCTGGGCGGGGCGCGGCACCGACCTTCCCATCGCGGGCTGCCGGTTCACCCTGTATCCCATGACCGACCAGTTCATCGACATCATCCTCGGTGCGCTGCAAAAGACCGATACCTCCGCTGTATGGAGCGAAACCGACGCCCTGTCCACCGTCTACCGCGGCAGGCTGCCCTATGTGACGGATGCAGTCCAGGCACTGTTTTTGAACGCGTACCGGGATGGCGTTCACATGGCCCTGGAGGGGCAGTTTTCCAAGGGATGCCCCGGGGATGTATCCGGTGACAGCGTGCTGAACCGGGAGGGTGAAGCCCCCAATGCTGCCGCCGTGGAGAAAATCCACTTCCCTGTTCACTGCAAGCTGTCACTGTACCCGCTGGGGGACGCCGATTACATCGACCAAATCGCAAAAGTATGGTACATGGCGCAGGATGCCGGGCTGAACCCCGTCACCATCCACTATGCCACCCGCATTGAAGGCGATGTGCAGGCGGTATTCCGCTACCTGTACCAGGTGTGCGACCTGATGGACCACACACCCACCGTACATCACTACGTGCTGCACTTCACCATGAATTGCAACAGCCCCACTGTGGAGGAATAAGCTATGAAAACAAATGCCTGGAAATTGAAAGATGTTCTGCTGATTGCCATCTGCGCCGTGCTGTTCGGCGTGGTGTATTTGGGATGCACCTATGTGGGCGGCATCCTGTACGGCATCCTGACCCCCTTCGGCATGGCTTCGCTGGGGTACGAACCCTTTTACGGCATCTACTTTATGGCCGGGGCGTTCGGTGTCTATGTAATGCGCAAACCCGGCGCGGGACTGATTGCCGAACTGCTGGCCGCTGTGCTGGAATGCCTGTTCGGCAACTACTTTGGCCCCATTATCATCCTGTCCGGCCTGGTACAGGGCTTCGGGTTTGAGCTGATCGTGGCTTTGAAGCGGTACAAAAAGTTCGACCGCCTGACCATGATCGAAGGTGCAGTGCTCTGCTCGGTGCTGACATTGGGTTACAACCTGGTCATCAGCGGTTACAACCAGATTGCAGTGCCCGTGCTGGCGCTGATGCTGGCGGTGCGCATCGTCAGTGCCATCGTGTTCGACGGCGTGGTCACCCCGCTGCTGGTGGACGGCCTGGTCAAAGCCGGCCTGCTGAAGGGATACGCCGTGGCCCGCGATACCGCTGTGGATCTGGAGGACTGAGATCATGGCAGAGCAAACCGCTCTGTCCATGCAGGATGTGGTATTCCGGTACATGGAACAGGGCAAGCGCAACATTCTGGACCACGTGAACCTGGATATCCCCGCCGGGAGCGTGACTGTGCTGATGGGGGCCGGCGGGTGCGGCAAAAGCACCCTGGCCGCCGTGGCCGCCGGGCTTTACCCGGAAAACGGCGGGGTTCTGGCCGGCGGAAACGTGTTCTGGTTTGGCCGGGCTCTGACCGGTATGGACCCGCAGCAGCGGGCGCGGCAGGTGGGTATGCTGTTTCAGAACCCGGACCTGCAGTTTTGCATGGATACTTTGCGGGAAGAAATGCGCTTTTGCATGGAAAACCTTTGCCTGGCCCCTGATGCCATGGACCCGCGCATCGACGCAGCCGCGGCAGAGCTGGGCGTGCAGGCCCTGCTGGATCAGCCGCTGCACACACTGTCCGGCGGGGAAAAGCAGCGGGCAGCCCTGGCCTGCCTGTATGTGATGGAAAGTCGCTGCCTGCTGCTGGACGAATGCTTTGCCAATCTGGACCGGGACGCAGCCCGACAGCTGATGGACCTGCTGCAGCGCATGCACCGGCAAGGCCGCACCATCATTGCCATCGACCATCAGCCTGATCTGTGGCTGGATACTGCGGACGAGTTTATCCTGCTGGGAGATGGCGGTCGGGTGGCCGCCCGGGGGCTGCACAAGGGCAATCTGGACCGGTATCGTCCCTTATTTGACGATCTGGGGCTGTTTTACCCCTCTCCTCCCCGCCCCCACATCCCCTTGCGGGAGGAGAGGGCCCCCGTCCTCTGCTTTGAAGGGGTCAGCATTGTCCGGGGGACGGTACGGCAGACGCTGTTTCGCCGCAGATCCGCGGCCGGGCCCTTGCTGCTGGACAATGCACAGGCGCGCTTTCCCCAAGGAGCCATGACCGCGGTGCTGGGCCCCAGCGGCTGCGGCAAGACCACCGCGTTTCTGGCAGTGCTGCGCCGCCATGCCTATGCCGGGCGCATCACCCTGAACGGCACCGATCTGGCTAAGATCCGCCGCCGGGAATTGTACCGGCAGGTGGGGATCGTGTTTCAAAACCCCGCCAATCAGTTCATCACCCAGAATGTAGCGGAGGAGGTCATGGCCAGCCTGCGGGTGTGGAACCCCGCCTGGCCGGAGGATGCCTGCCGTGCCGAGGCCGACCGCCGCCTGGAGGAATATGGGCTGAGCCGCTACCGGCGGTATTCGCCTTATATGCTCAGCCAGGGCCAGCAGCGGCGGCTGGCGGTGTTGTCGGTGCTGTGCGGCGGTCAGAAACTGCTGCTGCTGGATGAGCCCACCTACGGCCAGGACGCCCGCTCGGTACAAGCCATCATGGCGCAGCTGCAGGGCAAGGTGCGGGCCGAGGGGCTGAGCGTCATCTTTATTACCCACGACCGGGCCCTGGCTGCCGCCTGGGCAGATAAAATCTATTGGCTGCGCGGGCGCAGACTGGAGCCTGTCCCGGCAGAGGAGGTGCTGGCATGACGGGCTTTCTGGAACGGTGGAATCCCACCGTAAAAGCGGGCACGGTGCTGGTGTGTGTGATCCTGCTCTCGGTACAGTATCTGGTCAGCCTGAACCTGGCGGTGTTCGGGGTCTGCCTGGTGTTGCTGCTGTCCGGCTCCCGCTGCGGATGGCGGCGCGTGGCCGCCCTGCTGCTGCCCGCCTGCCTGGCGGCGCTGGGCCTGTTTGTGATGGGCTTGTACTACGCCCGCGGCGGCAGTGTGACCCAGGTGGAGCTGGATACCGTCTCCGCTGTTCCCTACGCGGTGCGGGCGGCCATGTCCCACAACCTGTACACCGCCTTGCAGCTGGCCACTCGGCTGCTGGCCTACGCCGGGCTGGGGATGCTGTTTGCCCTGTCCACCGATGCCGAGTTTTTCATTGCCAGCCTGCTGCACCAGTGCCGACTGTCGCCCAAGTTTGCCTATGGTATTTTGGCGGCTTTCCATCTGATGCCCGGCATGGTGCGCGAGTTTAGCCAGGTGCGCCTGGCCTTTGCCGTGCGGGGGCTGCACGTGCATCCCTTGTCCCTGAAACCCATTTTCACCATGCTGGTCAACAGCGTACATTGGTCCGAATCTGTCTCCATGGCGATGGAGTCCAAGGGTTTTGCCGGCAACGCTCCCCGCAGCTACTACACTGTGCCGCGGGTGCACTGGTATGACCTGGCCGGGGCGGCGTTGGCTGTGGGCGGCATTGTGCTGGGCATGCTGTTGCTGCATTACTGAACCGCCAAAAAGGGCTGATCTGCGGGTACGCAGGCGGTTCCGGCATATTTTTTGCGAATTTCTGTTTTCTGCCCATATTTTGTATACCCGGCTTGCTTTTACCGCAATCCCGGGTATTATTTTTGGCAAACTCGCAGAAAATTTGGCCGTTTTGGAACAAAATTCGCGGCCGGAAAGCCGTCTGTTTTACGATGGTACAGCAAAAAATTGTTTACATCTGGCGGAAGGTGATGTATAATAGTCGCAGCTGCCACAGGGGGCGGGTGCGCCTGCCTTCCTGCGGCGCGGCGCTGCCGTGTGGTTCGGGGGCGTTTATTCCTTGGGCGGGCCATGCTCGCCATGATTTGAGGAGCCTATGATTCAACCCAAGACAAAAGAACATATCCGCCGCTGGCTTTGCCGGCACATGCCCAAGTACCTGACACTGGCGGGCAGCCTGGCGGTGCTGGCCTGTGTGGTCGGCGTCACCTCCTCCCAGCTGAAGGTGGTGACGGTGAGCGACTCTCACGGCAAGCGGGCCACTGTGGTCTCGGCGGAGCGGAAGGTGGTCGATCTGATTGCCCAGGCGGGTATCACCCCCAGCGGCAGGGACGATGAGCTGCTGGTGACCGAAACCAGCGCCACCACCAACAGCATCCATATTCTGCGCGCCTACAATGTGCCGGTGACCGCGGACGGCCAGACGGTGAGCGTGGTGACCACCGGCGGCACCGTGGAAGATGTGCTGGCCGACGGCGGCATCCAGCTGGGGCCCGATGACGAGGTGGAGCCCGCCCGGGGCACCGAGATCGAGGAGGGTGACACCATCACGGTGCGGCGTGTAACCTATGATACATACACGGTGGAGGAAACCATCCCCGCCGAGGTCGTTTACCAGTACACCAGCCTGTTCTACCGCCAGAAAAACTACGAACAGGTGATGCAGCAGGGGTCCGACGGTCTGGATCTGGTCACCTACCAGGACAAATATGTGGATGGGCAGTGGGTCTCCAAGGCCGAGCTGAACCGTGTCACGCAGGTGGGCATGGTACAGAACATCATCAAGGCGTACGGCGAGGGTGTGCCGGTTTCCAGCTTTGTCGGTCCCGAAATCGTGGACGGCCAGCCGGCAGAGGGGGTTACCCAGGTATTCACCTCTCAGCGTTCCACCGGCTACTCGGCCTCCCAGACGGCCAAGGGGGCTTCCGGCCGGCGGCTGAGCTACGGCACGGTTGCCGTCAACCCCAGCATCATCCCCTACGGCACGCTGTTGTACATCACCAGCGATGACGGCCGCTTCATTTACGGGTACGCCTATGCCGCCGACACCGGCACCGCCATGATGACCGGCCACGCCTTCATCGACCTGTACTATGAAACCTACGACGAGTCCTGCAAGAACGCCGTGATCCCAGTGACCGTGTATGTGATCAGCGACGAGGTCGCCGACCAGTACAAGGAGCAAAACGACGCCATTCTGGAGGCAAACATTGCGGCGCGCGGCATTGGCGAATGATGCTTGCCGCTCAGTTCCCCTGCCCCGGAAAATCAACAAAAATAGTACCCCCTGATGTGGGACCTTGGGGACCCGCATCAGGGGGTATTGCTATGCATATGAGAAGCCGACAGCGGGGCGCGCTGCCCGCACACCCCGGGTCTTGCCCCGGAATCAGCTGTTCTTGTAGTAGTTAATCAGGCAGCCATCGGCCAGGATCTGGCGTTCGTCGTCCGTCAGGGCACCCAGCCGCAGGGCGATGGTGCTGACGCTGCCGTCCTGCTTGACCACATAGCCGGTCATGGTGTCGGCGGCCGTCAGCAGCGCCTGGCGCACGCCGGGCACAAAAATGTAATCTCCCAGCGCCAGGGCCTCGGGGTTCTCCACCAGGAAGGGCAGCATACCCCAGTTGATGCAGTTGGAGCGGTAGCGCTTGGTGGCATACTCGCAGGCAAAGTTGGCTGCGCCGCCCAGCACCCGCTGGCAGCTGGCCGCCTGCTCACGGGCGGAACCGTCGCCGGGCTTGACAGCAAAGATGGCGGAACCAATGTTGGCCGCTTTGCCGTCCGCCTGAACACCAGCCTTGGTCAGGGCGTCATAGACCGCCTGCACCTCGGCAGGCAGGGTGCCGGCCTTGCGCTCCTCATCCAGCGCCTTGACCGCCTTGGCGCGCCCCACATAGGCCGGGTCCTTGCGGGAAAGGGTGAATTCCGCCAGGCGCAGCGGGTTGGAGCGGTAGGAGGAAGTCTCGCCGGAGGGGATCAGCTCATCGGTGGTGGTGACCGGGTCAGTGATGTAGCTGGCAACCTTCAGCAGCAAGTCGTCGGTCAGGGCGGGCTGCTCCGGCCAGTCCTTGATGTTGGGGCCAAACTTTAGCGCATAGTCCGGCTCGGCCTTGCCCCAGCCGTTGTAGACACGCTTTTGATAGATTTCCTGATCGAAGTGGTAGGCCGGGGTGGGGAGCGGCTGGTCCAGCACCTCGCTGGCGGCGGTCAGCACGCCGCCATTGGCAGCGGTGGCCGCGATGGAGCGGGCGTCCATGAGGGCAACCGCCGAGATCTGGCCCTCGCCGGGCTTGGAGCCCTCCCGGTTGGGGAAGTTGCGGGTGGTGTGGCGGATGGAGAACTCGCCGTTGGCCGGGGTGTCGCCCGCACCAAAGCAGGGCCCGCAGAAGCACTCGCGGAAGATGCCGCCGGCGGAGACAATGTCCGCCACGGCGCCGTTTTTGACCAGTTCCAGATAGGTGGGCATGCTGTCCGGGTAAACGCTGATGCGGAACTCGCCGTTGCCGCAGTTTTTGCCCTTGAGGATCTGGGCCACAGCGCAGACATTCTCGAAGGTGCCGCCGCTGCAGCCGGCCACCACGCCCTGGTCCACATGGATGCTGCCGTCGGGGGCAACCTTGCTGACCAGGTCCATCTTGACCTTGCCGTTCAGCTGCCGGTTGGCGCGGGTCTCGATCTCATGCAGGATGTCGCGGGCATTGGCTTTCAGTTCCCGGATGGGGTAGGCGTAGCTGGGATGCATGGGCAGGGCGATCATGCACTCGACGGTGGACAGGTCCAGCTCAATGCAGCCATCGTAGTAGGCCACATCCGCCGGAGCCAGCGGCTTGTAAGCCTCGGGGCGGCCATGGACATCGAAATATTCCCTGGTGACCTCATCGGTCTGCCAGATGCTGGACCAGCAGGTGGTCTCGGTGGTCATGACGTCGATGCCGTTGCGGAAGTCGGCGGACAAGCCGGCAACGCCGGGGCCGACAAATTCCATAACCTTGTTTTTGACATAGCCGTTCGCGTAGGTGGCGCCCACCAGCGCCAGGGCCACGTCCTGCGGGCCGACGCCGGGGTTGGGCTTGCCGGTCAGGTAGACCGCCACAACGCCGGGGTAGGCCATGTCGTAGGTACGGCCCACCAGCTGCTTGGCCAGCTCGCCGCCGCCCTCGCCCACCGCCATGGTGCCCAGGGCGCCGTAGCGGGTGTGGGAGTCCGAGCCCAGGATCATGCGGCCGCAGCCGGACATCATCTCGCGGTTATAGCTGTGGATGACGGCCATGCTGGGCGGCACATAGATGCCGCCGTACTTGTGCGCCGCCGACAGGGCGAACTGGTGATCATCCTCGTTGATGGTGCCGCCCACCGCGCACAGGGTGTTGTGGCAGTTGGTCATCACATAGGGCAGCGGAAACTTGTCCATGCCGGAGGCTCGGGCGGTCTGGATAATGCCCACATAGGTGATGTCATGGCTGGTCATTGAGTCGAATTTCAGGCGCAGATTGTCCATATCGGGCACAGTGTTGTGCGCCTTCAGGATGCCGTAGGCGATGGTACCCTTGCGGGCCTCCGCCTCGGAAACGGGCACGGTGTCGCAGAGCTGGCCGTTGACCAGATACACGCCCTTGTCATGCAGCTTCATGGGGGATCTCTCCTTTCCTGGGTGAAGGGTTTCCGGTGTATCTGACTGATCTAAAAATAAATGCCGGGCACTTTTCAGATACGCCTTGGGAAATGGCTCGCGCTTACAGCCGGGCAATGACTGCGTCGGTGAACTCGGTGGTGGTGGCGGTGCCGCCAATATCGGCGGTGACCACCTTGCCCTCGGCCACCTGGGCCTGGATGGCACGGTTCAGCCGGTCGGCGGAATCGGCCTGGCCCAGATCTTTCAGCATCATGGCAAAGGCCATCAGGATGGCGGAAGGATTGGCCAGATTCTTGCCCGCAATATCGGGAGCAGAGCCGTGGACGGCCTCATAGATGCGAACCTTGTCGCCGATGTTGGCGGAGGGGGCAAAGCCCAGGCCGCCCACCAAACCGGCGCACAGGTCACTGATAATATCGCCGTAGAGGTTGGGGGCCACCAGCACATCGAACTGCTCCGGTTTTTGCACCAGCTTCATGCACAGGGCGTCGATGATGACGTCGTTGGCCTCGATCTCGGGGTACTCGGCCGCCACCTGGCGGAAGCAGTTGAGGAACAGGCCGTCGGTCAGTTTCATAATATTGGCCTTGTGCACGGCGGTGACCTTTTTGCGGCCGTGGCGGCGGGCATAGTCGAAGGCAAACCGGCAGATACGGATGCTGGCCTCCCGGGTGATGAGCTTGATGCCGTTGGCAATGTCATCGGTGAGCATATACTCGATGCCCTTGTACAGGTCCTCAGTATTTTCGCGGACAATAACCAGGTCCACATTGTCAAAGCGGGTGGCCACGCCGGGCAGGCTGCGCACCGGGCGCAGGTTGGCGTAGGTGTTGAACCGCTGGCGCAGCTGCACGTTGATGCTGCGGAACCCCTTGCCGATGGGGGTGGCGGTGGGGCCTTTCAGCGCCCAGCCGCACTGGCCGATGGCGTCCAGCACGCCGGGCTGCAGCAGCTCGCCGTGCTCGGCGGCATATTCGGCACCGGCGGCATACTCCTGCCATTCAATGCCCGTATTCAGCGCCTGGCTGACCTTTTTTACACTTTCGGCGATCTCGCGGCCAATGCCGTCGCCGGGGATCAAAACTGCTTTCATAAAAACGTCCCCTTTCCTGGTTGGCGGCGGCAGACGCCCCGCCTCCCCTTCGCCGCCTGCGGGGCGGCAAAGGCTCCCTGTTTGATGTTTTGCAGGCTATACTAAGAGTATATCGACTTGACGTGACATTGTCAAACCGTGCCCGGCGCCGGACCCTGTACACTGTTTGTATTTTTGTGCAGCTTTACAAAATAAAGCAAATGCATTCTCAATTTTATAAAATAAAGAAAAGCGCTTGACGTTTGGAGAAATCTTCGATAAAATGAAAGTGTTCTGCCGGTTGGCCGTATTCGTTTTCGCCAACTGTTCACCGTGGAGCGACACTCCACCCGCTGAAAGGAAGGGATCGCCATGGTTTACCCTGATGTTGCGGCCTTTGCGCCGGATGAGATGGAACTGCTGTGCCAGGAATATCTGCGCAACAATTACATCGATCCCTCGGATTGTGAGCGCCTGGGCGTCAAGCGGGGGCTGCGCAACGCCGACGGCACCGGTGTGCTGGCGGGCCTGACCAACGTGAGCGATGTGGTGGGCTATGAAAAGCAGCCCGACGGCAGCATCGTGCCGATTCCCGGGCGGCTGATCTACCGCGGCATCGACATCGACCAGCTGGTGCAGGAAGCCGACGTCCATGACCGCTTTCTGTTTGAGGAGGCCGTCTGGCTGCTGCTGTTCGGCAGCCTGCCGGACAGGGCTGTGCTGGACCGGTTTGACAAACTGCTGGAAAAGCACCGGGAACTGCCCCACGGTTTTGCCGACGACATGATCCTGAATTCGCCCTCCCCCAATATCATGAACAAGATGGCCCGCAGCGTGCTGGCCATGTACAGCTACGACGAGCACGCCGAGGATCTCTCGCTGCCCAACATGCTGCGGCAGAGCATCAACCTGATTGCCGAATTGCCCACCATGATGGTCAACGCCTACATGATCAAGCGGCGGGTGTACGACCGCTGCAGTATGTACTTTCACCTGCCCACGCCAGGGCAGAGCACCGCGGAACATATCCTTTCCACCTACCGCCCCGACCAGAAGTTTACCCATGAGGAAGCCCGGCTGCTGGACCTGTGCCTGCTGGTGCATGCCGACCATGGCGGTGGCAACTGCTCCACCTTTACCTGCCGGGTGCTGTCCTCCTCCGGCACTGACACTTACGCGGCGATCTCGGCGGCCATCGGCGCGCTGAAGGGGCCCAAGCACGGCGGCGCCAATTTGAAGGTGATGCATCAGCTGGACAACATCCTGCAAAACGTGTCAAATCCCGCCGATGACGAGGAACTGCGGGAGTACCTGCGCAAGATCATGCGCAGGGAGGCCGGCGACGGCAGCGGCCTGATCTACGGTATCGGTCATGCCGTCTACACGCTCAGCGACCCCCGGGCACAGATTTTGAAGCATCACGCCCGCCACCTGGCCTATGAAAAGGGCTTTGACCGCGAGTACGAAACACTGTGCAGCATTGAGCGGCTGGCGCCCCAGGTGTTTGCCGAGGAGCACCGCGGCCCCAAAAAGGTTTGCGCCAATGTGGATCTGTTCAGTGGACTGATCTACCGCATGCTGGGCATCAGTGAGGACCTGTATACCCCGCTGTTTGCCATCGCCCGTGTGCCGGGCTGGTGTGCCCACCGGGTGGAGGAAGTGCTGTTTGCCAACCGCATCATCCGTCCCGCCTACAAGTATCTGGGCAGAACACAGGAGTATCAGACACTGGAAGAACGCACGGCCAAGTAAAGCGGCACGGCATACCGTCCCGGCCGCTTTGTGTACACTGCAAGGAGGATGCCAAATGATCCGGCTGGAATCCATAGACGAAACCAACTGGCGATACCCGCTGCGGGTCAGCGACGCCCAAAAAGCCTATGTTGCCAGCACAACGGTACTGCTGGCACGGGCCTATGCCTACCGAAACCTGCACAGCCGCGCCTTTCTTGTCCGCGATGGTGAAACACCTGTGGGGATGGGGCTGTACTATGATTGTCCGGAGATGGGCGCCTATGATCTCAGCCAGTTTTTCATTGACGAACGCTATCAGCGGCGCGGCTATGCCAAAGCCGCGGTCCGGCTGGTGCTGGATGCCATGCGGCAGGACGGCAGATACCGCAGGGTCCTGCTGTGCTACATAGCGGGCAACACCGCGGCCAAAGCGCTGTATGAGTCCTTCGGCTTTGTGGAGACCGGCCGCGACGGGGACGAGATCGTGATGGAAAAGACACTTTAAAACGATTCTGCATCTTTGCCGCCTTGCCCTCCCCCGTCGGTCTGCCGGCGCACTGCCCAAACAAAAACCGCCCCGCACAGAAAAATGTTTTCCTGTGCGGGGCGGTACTCGTTACAGCAAAAGTTTCGCGGGGAAATGACCGGGTCAGCCCCCGGCGGAGGATGATGGCTTACGCCTCGGTCTTGGCGGCCTTCTTGGCAGTGCGCTTGGCCGGGGCCTTTTTAGCGGGGGCAGTCTCCGCAGCGGCAGTGGCAGCCTTCTTGGCGGCGGGCTTTTTGGCAGCGGCAGCCTTGGGCTTGCAGCCACGGCGGGCAGGCTTCTTGGCAGGTTCTTCAACGGAATCAGCGGCCGCAGCGGGAGCGCTTACCGCAGGGGCGGTCTCCTGGACAGGGGCAGCCTGAGCAGCAGCCTTGGCAGCCTCGGTCAGGCTGTCGGCAGCTGCCTCCAGCTCAGCCTTGGCCTTGGCAGCCTGGGCTTTGGCGCTGGTCTTGGGCTTGCGAGTGACCTCCTCAATGGCCCACAGCTGGTTATCGCCGTTCACATCGGACCAGATCTGCAGCGGGGCGCCGTTCTCGGTGCTCATCCCCACCACGTCCAGGCATTTGCCGGCCAGGTTGGACTTGATTTTGCAGCGGCCGTCGTTGAGGGGGTCCACCACCCACAGCTGGCTGCTGGCATTGGCACCCTCCCACTGATGGACGCGGGTACCGTCGGTGACACCGCTGCAATCCAGATCCATCATCTTGCCGGTGAAACGGTTTTTGACGCGGTAAACACCCTCACCCGCACGGACAAAGCTCCACTGCTGCCACTCGGCGCCGGCGTTGTCCCACAGCTGAATCTTGGCACCGTTGTCGGTGTTATAATCGGCGACTTCCACCACCTTGCCGTTGGCGGCGCTGATGGTGTAGAACTTGTCCTCAGTGATCACAGTCTGTGCCACTTTCTTTGTTGTTTTCTTCACAGCCATTGCTGCTCCCCTCCTAAAAGGTATCTCAAGATTGTTCCATGTGTTCTTCGTTGTACTACTGCGCCGACCCAAGGCGGAGTGAACCGCTGCGGCGTTTACGGGAAATGCCGGCGGCGAGTTAGCCGCCTGTACAATGGTTATTATAGCCACAAATCGCGCCAGCGTCAAGTTTTAGACGTATCGGCGGCATTTTGCACAAAAAAGCCGGGCATGCAGACGGCACACCCGGCAATTTTCAGGTTTTTTGGGGGCAAATCGCAGCCTTCGACAGAATCGGCGCTGCTGCGATCATTCCGGCGCCTTCATGCTTTCCACCATCGAGATGGCCTTGAGTTTGCGGCCCATCAGCAGATTGACGATGAAGCTGAACAGCATGGTCAGCGCCAGCGAATAGACAAAGCTGGAGGGGTCGATGGTGCGGCCGAACATCACGGCGTCCACTTCGACGGTGTAAATGACAAACCGGTGCAGGGCGATGCCCAAAACCAGGCCAAACAGCGCCCCGATCACGGTGAGGGCCACCGTCTCGCGCATGACATAGGCGCTGACCTCCCGGTCGTAAAAGCCCAGAACCTTGATGGTGGCAATCTCCTTGACGCGCTCGGCCACATTGATGTTGGTCAGGTTGTACAGTACCACCAGGGCCAGCACCGCGGCGCAGACGACAATCATAACCACCACCGCGTTGATGGAATTGAGCATGTTGAGCACCTGGTTCATCATGTCGGCGGTAAAGGTCAGGCTGGCCACCTCGTCCATGTCCAGTAGCTTTTGCGAGACCCCATCGCGGGCCTGCTGGCTGTCATCCGCCAGGATGGAGAGAATACTGTTCCACTCCGGCTGGGCTCCAAAAGCCTGGGCATAGGTATCGGGACTCATATAGACATAGTTGGAGACATAGTTCTCGCAGACACCGCTGACCGTGAACTGCCCCTGCACATCGTCGCCGTTGACCAGGGTAACGGTATCCCCGGCGCGGACATCCAGCAGTTCGGCCAGCTTTTCGGTCATCACGATGCCTGTCTCGCCCAGGGGCGTGGCCTTGCGGGAGACCCGCTCATGCATATTGATATAATCATTGAGTGCGGCTGCGTCCTCGGGTACCATCAGGTAAACCTCGGCGGTGGAACCGTCGGGCATCTGCTGGGTGGTAACCTCGGTCATGGCAGCCAGCGACTCCGTCACCTCACCGTCGCTGCCGCCGCCAAACAGGTAATCGTACACCGGGCCGGACTGGGTATCCTCCGAATCAGTCACGGCGGTCATCAGATCGTACTGGCTCACGTCGGTGAACTGTTTGACCATGATTCCGTTGATGGAGTCCGAGATGCCAAAGCCGGTGAGCAGCAGTGCGGTACAGCCTGCCACGCCGATGACCGTCATCCAAAAGCGGCGCTTATACCGGAACAGGTTGCGGCAGGTAACCTTGTAGGTGAAGCTCAGGCGGCTCCACAGCGGGCGGATGCGCTCCAGCAGGATGCGCTTGCCGGCCTTGGGGGCGCGGGGACGCATCAGGCTGGCGGGGCTTTCCCGCAGGGAACTGCGGCAGGTCAGGATGGTGACCGCCAGGGTAATTCCTACCAGAGCACCGCTGGACAACAGCGCATAGTTCCAGCGCCAGACAGCGTGGAAGGCCGGCAGATAGTACATCATGGCATAGGCAAACCAGATAACCGACGGGAACACAATGAACCCGAAGGCCAGCCCCGCCAGCGCGCCCAGCACGGCGGCGGTCATGGCATACAACACATACTTGCGCATGATGGCACCGTTGCCATAGCCCAGCGCCTTCATGGTGCCGATCTGCAGGCGTTCCTCCTCCACCATACGGGTCATCGTGGTGGAGACCACCAGCGCCGCCACCAGGAAGAAGAAGACGGGGAACACGCCGGCCAGCGCCTCCACCTTGGTCACATTGCCGGCAAAGGAATTGTAACTGACATTGTTGTCCCGATCCCAGACATACCAGGTGGGAAGCTTGATGGCGTCCAGATCTGCCTGGGCGTCCTCCAGTTTCTGGCGGGCATCGGCCAGTTCCTGCTCGGCCTCGGCCTTGCCCTCCTCGTAATCAATCTCGCCGTCCGCCAGCTTCTGCCGGTTTTCCTCAATGGTCTGGCGGGCATCGTCCAGCTCGGCGCGGGCGTCGGCCAGCTGCTGGTAGGCGTCGGCGATCTGCCGCTTTGCATCTTCCAGTTGGACCTGGCGGTCCGTCAGGGTTGCCCAGCCCTCATCCAGCTGGACCTTGCCGGCTTCCAGCTGGCGCTTTGCCTCATAGAAAGTCTCGGCCTGGGTATTGTATTCCTCCCATCCGGCATCCAGCTGGGCTTTGCCCTCATCCAGCCGCTTTTTGGCATCGGCCAGCTGCTGCTCACTCTCGGCAATGGTCACGGCATACTGCTCCATCTGGATGCGGGTGGCTTCCAGCACAGGCCCGTTCGTATCCAGTTCTGCTTTGGCTGCATCCAGCTGCTGCCGGAGCGCCTGAAGGCTTTCTTGCTGGAAGAGGGCAATTGCTTCCTCCTCAGTGGAGGCTGCGCCGCTTTCCAAAATGGCGGCAATCCCGGCATCCAGGCCTTTCTGGGCGGTATTCAGCTGCTTGAGCTGGTCCAGCTGGGTCTGACTTGCCTCCAGGCTGTCCAGCTTGGGCTGGACGATATCCTCCGCCACTTTGACCATCGTCTCGTTTTCAATGTCCAGGTCAAAGCCCATCCGGGCAGCCATAGCCTGCAGACCCAGCAGCCAGGCCTGGCGCGCCTGGTTGTATGCCTGTTCCAGTTCCGCCAATTCCTCATCGGTAACGCTGGAGCCGGTTCCTCCGCCAGCCTGTCCACTGTCACTGCCGGAACCATTGCGGGCATCGGGCTGGGCACTTTCTGCAGTGGATACGGGCGGTTCCGGTTGCTGTTCTCTCTGGGCAAGGGCGTCCTCATAGGCAGCTTTGGCAGCCTGTTCCGCCTCCCGCAGAGATTTCAGCTGAGCAAGGCCGTCCAGCGCCTCCTGCTTTTCGGCAATGCTCTCGTCCGAGAACAGCGCTTTGGCCTCCTGCTCACTGGTGGCGGCGCCGCTGGTGATCAGTGCCTGGATACCGGTTTGCAGGCCGTTGTAAGCCTGGTTCAGCTGCTGGAGCTGGGTATACTGCTCCTCGCCCGCCTGGTACTTTGCCAGGCCCTCATCATAGGCTTGCTTGCCTTGCTCGTACAGGGCCAGGCCATCCTCGTACTGCTGCCTGCCCTGTTCAAATTTGGCATAGCCGTCATTGTACTGTTTCAGGCCATCCTCATACTGTTTTTGGGCCTCTTCCAGTTTCAGCCTTCCATCATTGAGCAGTTTTTCAGCATCGCCCATCTGCGCCACGCCGGAATCGTACTCTGCCTGGCGTTCTTCCAGCGTCCGGCGGCCATCGGCAAGCTGCTGTTCCCCGTCTGTGACCAGCTGCTCGTTGTCCTGCAGCTCAGCCAAGCCATCGGCATATTCCTGTTCGCCGTCAGTCACCTTCTGTTCACCATCGGCCAGCTCCTTCCGGCCGTCGGCCAACTCCTGGGCGGCATCGTCCAGTTTCTGGTCGGCCTCGGCCTCGGCGTCATAGTATTCCTGCCAGCCGTCATCAAGTTCTGCCTGGGCATCGCTTACCACGGAATCGTACCGGGCCTGGCATCGCACATCCTCGATGGCCTCCACCCGGTCGGCCACTGTATCCACCAGGTCGGTGTAGGCGTCGTCAAAGCTGAGCAGGTCGGCGGCGCCGTCCACCGTCAGGTAAATTTCGGTATAGGTGTCGCTGTTGGCAAAGGCGGCTGCCGGGGTGTACAGCACCACCTGCACTGTACCGCTGCCCACACTGGCAGGTTCCCGCTCGAAGGAAAAGTAATAGGTATCGTGGACCACACCCACCACTGTGAAGGTGGTTTCGGCCATGGTGTCCTCAAGATTTTCATTGTCCGGGTCCAACGTCAGCGTATCGCCGATATCAAAACTGCGGTTGAGGGTGTCCACCCCGGCCTCTACCACGCACTCGCCCGGTTTTTCAGGCCAGCGGCCCTCCTCCAGCGTCAGGCGGTTGATGTTGTCCGGGCTGGACGGGTCCGCGGGCAGGCTGTGGATGCGGCAGACCAGCTCGCTGCCGTCCTGCTCCACCAGCAGGTCCGCCGAGTGGCCCCCCTGCGCCTTTGCCACACCGTCCACCTGCTCCAGCGCAGTGACATCGTCGTCGGTCAGCCCCAGGGTGGACACCACCCGCAGGTCAAACAGATTGCCGGCGTCCAGATACTCGTCCATCGAGTCTTCCATATCCGGCGTGGTGGACATAAGGCCCGCCAAAAAGCCGACGCCCAGCGCCACAATGGCAAAGATAGCGATGAATCGGCTTTTGCTGCCCTTGAAGGTGCGCAGTATATTTTTTTGGTAGCTGTTTGCCATTTACCATTCGATCCTTTCCACCGGGGTGGGATTGGGGTTGCATTTGATCTCCACCACGCGCCCGCTGTTGATACGGATGACCCGGTCCGCCATGGCTGCCAGCGCGCTGTTGTGGGTGATGACAATGACGGTGCGGCCCTTCTGCCGGCAGGTGTTCTGCAGCAGTTCCAGTACCTGCTTGCCGGTCTTGTAATCCAGGGCGCCGGTGGGCTCGTCACACAGCAGGATCTTGGGGTTTTTGGCCAGGGCTCGGGCGATGGCCACACGCTGCTGCTCACCGCCGGAAAGCTGCGCCGGGAAATTGTTCTTGCGGCCGGCCAGTCCCACCTCGTCCAGCACCAGGTCGGCGTCCAGCGGGTCGCGGCAGATCTCACTGGCCAGCTCAACATTCTCGCGGGCGGTCAGGTTCTGCACCAGATTGTAAAACTGAAAGACAAACCCCACATCATAGCGGCGGTACTCCGTCAGCTGGCGGCTGTTGAAGCGGCTGACGCAGGCGCCGTCCAGCAGGATGGTACCCTCGTCGCAGGTATCCATACCGCCCAGCATGTTCAGCACTGTGGTCTTGCCGGCGCCGGAGGGACCGAGGATAACACAAAACTCCCCTTTTTCAATGGTGAAGCAGACATGGTCGGCGGCGGCGATGCGGGTATCGCCCATCTGATAGTATTTGCAGACATTGTCAAAGACGACATAGGCGTTTTGGGCTGGCATGGGTAGCTCCTTTGGTGATGCATTATGAAATAAACGGTTGTTGATTATTTTACCTCTTGTGGAAAGTATATCAGCAGGTTTTGAATATTTTTTGAATAATCTGTGGCAGGCACCCTGATTTTTTGTGAAATTCCACTGTTTTCAAGCCTTCTTGGGCGGGCTGTTTACTGAACAGTTGTTGATTTTCGATGCAGTTTCATTATAATAAAAGAGAGACACAATCTCAATCATTAAAACTCAGCGGTTCGTTCATTAATCAACAGTTGTCGATCAAGTGTTGATTAATGCACAGGATTTTCACCGGTTGCAGGCTGCGAGCCGCTGGCGGAAAGGAGATGCTGCCAATGGCAGACAAGCATACCGACCTGCGCGTGCTGAAAACACAGGAAAGCATCCGCCGGGCGTATCTGGAGCTGCTGCAAACGCACCAGGCCAAGGAGATCACCGTGACACAGATCTGCCGCCGGGCGCGCATCAACCGGGGCACCTTCTATCTCCACTATCAGGATACCCAGGCACTGCTGGATGCCATCGTGGGGGACCTGGTGGACGAGCTGGCGGTGGTCATCCACAAGTACCCGCCCAGGGAGCTGAAAGACAACCCGTTCCCCGTGATCTACGAGGCGTTTTCCACCTTTGCCCGGCACGCGGATTTTCTGCCTTTTTTGCAGGAAAACGGCAGCCCGGAGTTTCTGGACAGGCTGAAAGCCCTGCTGAATGAGATGCTGCTGACCGAATGGCTGCCCATGCACAGCGAACAGAAGCAGGAGGATTACCCCTACATCAATGCCTTTATCGTCTCCGGCACCATCGAGGTGTTCAAGGTCTGGGTACAGGGGGGTATGCAAAAAAGTGCCCGCGACCTGGCCACCCTGATCGAGCGGCTGGCGTTGGAGGGTATCCGCTGACCACTGTTTTTGCACAGTTTACTCCCGTTTTATTGAAGAATTGTTAAACCGTAAAATGTGGAATGGAGGTTTTTTCATGAAAGTCATCATCATCGGCGGCGTGGCCGGCGGTGCCTCGGCGGCAGCCCGGCTGCGGCGGCTGAACGAACAGGCCGAAATTATCCTGCTGGAGCGCGGGCCCTATATCTCCTTTGCCAACTGCGGCCTGCCCTATTACGTGGGCGGGGTCATCCCCGAAAAATCGGCGCTGACGCTGCAAACGCCGGAAAGTTTCCGTCAGCGGTTTGGCATCGACGTGCGGGTAAACAGCGAGGCCACCGCCATCGACATTGCAGCCAAGACGGTCACTGTGCAGGGCCCGGACGGCAGCTATACCGAAGGTTATGACAGGCTGATCCTCTCCCCCGGCGCAGCACCGGTGGTACCGCCGCTGCCCGGATTGGATGACCCGCGGGTGTTCACGCTGCGCACCATTCCCGACGCCGAGCGCATCCGGGCCCACATCCGGGAGCATCAGCCCCGGCGGGCGGCGGTGATCGGCGGCGGGTACATCGGCGTGGAGATGGCTGAGAATCTGGTCCATACCGGGCTGGAAACCTCCATTGTGGAGCTGAGCGATCACCTGATTGCCCCGCTGGACCGGGATATGGCCTGCGAGGTGCACCAGTATGCCCGCAGCCAGGGACTGAACCTTATTTTGAACAATGGGGTACGGGCGGTCCGCCCGGAGGGTGCCGCCCTGCAGGTACAGCTGAACCGGGGCACGCTGGAGGCCGACCTGGTGATCCTGGCGGTGGGTGTGCGGCCGGACACGGCGCTGGCCAAGGACGCCGGGCTGGAATTGGACGCCAAAGGCTGCATTACAGTGGACAGCCATATGCGCACCTCGGCCCCGGATGTCTATGCCGTGGGCGACGCCGTGCAAGTAACCGACTTTATCACCGGCCAGCCGGGATTTGTGCCGCTGGCTGGTCCCGCCAACAAGCAGGGGCGCATTGCAGCGGACAACATCTGCGGCATCGCCAGCGAGTACAAAGGCACGCAGGGGTCATCGGTGTTGAAGGTGTTCGGCATGACAGCGGCCATGACGGGCATCAACGAGCGCACCGCCAAAGCCGCCGGGCTGGACTACGACAAGATGTACACCTACAATAACGCCCACGCCGGCTACTATCCCGGCGCCAGCGGCATCTCGATGAAGGTGCTGTACGAGAAAGCCAGCGGCCGCATCCTTGGCGCACAGCTCTCCGGCTTTGAGGGGGTGGACAAGCGCTGCGATGTGCTGGCCACTGCCATCCGCGCCCACATGACCGCCGCCGACCTGACTGAGCTGGAACTCTGCTATGCACCGCCTTATGGGTCGGCCAAAGACCCGGTGAACTACGCGGGCTACGCCATCGAGAACGCCCGCAGCGGGCTGGTGCGCACCTATCACTGGCACGATGTGGCGGCGCTTCCCCGGGACGGCAGCGTGACACTGTTGGACGTGCGCACACCGGCCGAGTATGCCGCCGGGCACATTGAGGGCTACCGCAACCTCCCGCTGGACGAGCTGCGCGGACGCTTGGCCGAGCTGGACCCAGCCAAACCGGTGTTTCTGCACTGCCACAGCGGGCTGCGCAGCTACCTGGCCTGCCGCATCCTGAGCGGCAACGGCTTCACCTGTTATAACCTCACCGGCGGCTACCGGTTTTACAGCCTGGTGGTGCGGGAGACCAAGGCCGACGAGGCCCCCTGCTATCCCGCCCGCTGAGCCGGGCCGCAAATCTGGTGCGCGGAGGGCGGCGGACGAAAAGAAGCAAGCCCGCAATCCGTCCTGCATTGAAAAGGCGGCAGCCTGAGCTGCCGCCTTATTCTTCCAGCGTCGGGTCGTACTCCCCCGTGGTGTCCAAAAATACCATGGAATTTTTGCGTACCTGCACCCCAGGCAGCGGGTACTGGGAAACCACCCGTTCCTCCTCACCGGTGATGTCCGCCTGCAGGCCATACTCAGCCAGTTTCAGCTTGGCGGCACCGGTGCGCCAGCCGGTCACATCCGGCACGGCGGCAAACAGCTTCTGCTGCTCTTCCTCAGTGAACTGGGGCGCGATGCCCAGATAGGGCAGTGATTTTTCCAAAACCTCGGCACAGACCGGCGCGGACAGTGAACCGCCCGAGGTGGTCCAGCTGTGGGGTTCGTCCAGGCAGACCAGCACCGCCAGTTTGGGGTCATCGATAGGCGCCACCGCCACAAAGCTGGCGATGCGGGCGCGGGGGTCGTCGCTGTCCAATTTTTGGCTGGTGCCGGATTTGCCGCCTACCCGGTAGCCCGCCACCGCCGCGTTTTTGCCGGTTCCCGTGGTGACAACCCCCTCCATCAGCGCGCGCATGGTGGCAGAGGTTTCCTCCGAGATTACCTGCCGTTTGACGGTGGGCTGGCGCTCCCACAGGGTCACTCCATCCGCATCCACCGCCGTGGCCGCCACATAGGGCTGCATCAGCCGCCCGCCGTTGACGATGGCCGCCACCGCCGTGAGCATTTGCAGGTAGCTGACCTTGCTGCTCTGCCCGAAGGAACAGCTGGCCAGCTCCACCGGGCCCGCCCGGTACATCATTTTGGACCATGCCTGTGTTCAGGATAGTAATCCGTCTTGAAAGACCTTTTCTGTACTCCCGCGTACATTTGTATTTTACCGTTGATTCAGTTTTTTCTCCATCACACGGATACAGGTTTTGACCCGGTCGGCAAGGTAGGCGCGGTCCCTCTCGGCGTAGTATTCCAGGGGTTCTGCCAGCGCCTCCGCCACATCCTCAGGGCCAAAGTGGATTTGCAGCTGCGGGCCATAGACCGACCGGGCGGCGGATACCTGCCGTGGAAACGTGGTGTTCAGAGGGCGTGCGATCAACTGCCGCAGCAGTGCGCGCGGCTGGATTTCCATCGAATACTCCCGCACATTGGACAAAAGCCCTGCGCCGAAATCAAAAATGGGACAATAGGCAAAACCCTCTCCCCTGCGCAGGACGGCAATGTTGTTCATGTGCCGGTCCTCGTTGCCGAACAGCATGTCCACCTCAAACAGCAGTGTCAGATATTCCCCGAACCGATCCAGCCCGGTGAGCTGCGCCGTCTGTTCTGCAATCCACTGTACCTTTGCGGCCATATTGGGCTGCCGGGCCAGGATTCGCTGCCAGTCGGGGCCAATACCCTTCCACAGCAGATCAGCAAGGGTGAGAATGGCCTCCCCCGGCTGCAAAAAGTTAGGGCTGGAACAGCCGTTGCGTTCCCGGCGGTGTACATTCAGCCGCTCCATACGGTAGCGCACAAACCGGAAGCCCAGCGTTTCAACATTGGTCTTTTGCAGCAGGGCGGAACTTACAGTCTCGGCCAGGCCCTCGTATCCGAACAGGTCCAGTTTGTACCAACGGCCATCAGCCAACCACTTTTCCTGATTGCCTTTCGAGGATGTCTCGGCAACGCGGTCGCCTGTTGTCAATCGGATCGCCATGGTCAGCCCTCCACAATCTTGATCCAGAAACCGTCCTCAGCCATACGGCCGGCGGTTTTGCGGATGATCTCCAGCGGGTTGTAGCGGTTCAGGCCCAATTGCGACAGGTAGTATTGCAGCCCGTCCCGCTGCCGGGGAATACATCGGGATTCCAAAAAAGCCTGCAAATCATCCCAATCTGGAGCCGAATTGACGCCAAACGCGGTGGAAAGCGGGTCACTGACTGCATTTTCAATCGCCAGCTGGTGGGTGCTTCGATCCGCGCAGATTTTGGTGCAGAGGTTTTCTCCGTCATAATAGTGCAAGATCAGCAGATCATGCCCACTATCCCTTGCCACATTCCGGAAAGCTTCATATCCCGCGGGGGCTGCCCGGCGGATGGTGATGGAGGTGCCGTCAAACTGCAACAGTACTTCCCTGTCCTGTTCCGAGATGCCCAGCTGTCTGACCCAGGCAGTGGGCAAAATCACCCGGCAGCTTTTGCCGTTGGGTCCCGCTGTCCCGCCCGCCTTGTTGATCAGGATGTTTGCCTTGCGTTCCTCCATGGTGCAGCCCTCCTTTGCAATTATTATATATATTGAGCACCAATAAAGCAACATTTTAGCTTTTCAGAGAATGCAAAAGATAATACTAGACCATTTCTACTTTCAGAAGTTGGCAGAATTCCAGGTATTAAGGCGCAATCAGACAAAAGGATTTCCCCGCGTACGCAGGGATAAGCAGCGGGACTTACGCTATATGGATGACGGTTCGGGATCACCCCCGCATGCGCGGGGATAAGATCCTCTCCCTGATCCGGATCAGCCTTGGTCTGGGATCACCCCCGCATGCGCGGGGATAAGACAGTACAGGTCATAACATAACCCCCTTTGTTAGGATCACCCCCGCATGCGCGGGGATAAGAGCACAATAAGCTGAACCAATGACATAATAAAAGGATCACCCCCGCATGCGCGGGGATAAGCCTGATTCGTTGCCTGCTAATTGGCTGGCTCAGGGATCACCCCCGCATGCGCGGGGATAAGCAGAAGATACTTTTTCAAACGTATAACGACCAGGGATCACCCCCGCATGCGCGGGGATAAGGCCGATACCTGGTATATGCTGAAAGATGGCGAGGGATCACCCCCGCATGCGCGGGGATAAGGTGTCCATGGTCAACTTTGCCATCTCTTCGCAGGGATCACCCCCGCATGCGCGGGGATAAGCAGCTGCTGCTGGCAGCGACTTCCTCGGCCTTGGGATCACCCCCGCATGCGCGGGGATAAGCGGCTCTTGGCTTCGATTTTGGCGTACACAAAAGGATCACCCCCGCATGCGCGGGGATAAGGAAAGCCCGACCAACGAAGTGAAGCTGAACAAAGGATCACCCCCGCATGCGCGGGGATAAGGGCCTCGTCGTCCCCGGCCAGGCGGCTGGCCAGGGATCACCCCCGCATGCGCGGGGATAAGCTTGGTTACCACCTTGTGCCAAAACTCGGTGCTGGGATCACCCCCGCATGCGCGGGGATAAGTGGTCGAGAATCAAGCTGAGCGGGAAGGCCAAGGGATCACCCCCGCATGCGCGGGGATAAGTGATGCCTTTAACGACGCCGTTGACAATACTGAGGATCACCCCCGCATGCGCGGGGATAAGTCCATCATGGATTTGGACGTGGAGGACGATGAGGGATCACCCCCGCATGCGCGGGGATAAGACCGCTTCGATGCTTTGCAGGTAGGCGATGTAGGGATCACCCCCGCATGCGCGGGGATAAGCCGTTGAACCATATCTCATAAGGCTGGGTGTAGGGATCACCCCCGCATGCGCGGGGATAAGACTAAAAAGATCCCGTCTGTTCGGCATTTTCATGGAATTCATCAAAGAATTTCATTCAGTTTGCAGTACAGCTGCAGCATCCGCTCGCAATCGCTTTTTGCTCGATGCAATTCCTGGATCGGCAATGAAAAATGTTCGGCTAGTGTGGCCAATTTATAGTTCGGCACACCATAGACCTTCCTACGCGCCAAACTGAGAAGATCGGTACACCGATTGATTGGAACCGGAAGGTTACATCTTTTGCAGGCAAACCGAAGGAACTCCATATCAAACCCTATGTTATACCCCACTAGATTGTCCTGTCCAAAGAAAGCCAATAACTGCTTCAGGGCTTCTTGCTGTGCCAGGCCCTGGTTTTTTAGCATTTCATCCGTTATACCTGTCAATTCTTGAATTTTTTGTGGCAACGGCTGATCGCATTGTACCAAGCAAGAATATGTTTCTTGAACTGCATGTTCTTCTACTCGGATGGCAGCAATCTCAATGATCCGGTCTTTGGCTGGTTGCAGGCCCGTTGTCTCCAGATCGAGAACAACAAAGCTCTTTTTCCTCTGCGTTTTTGCCGCATGCGTCCGCTGTGCCATCTGTCGTTTTGCTGCGTTGCTGAATCCTAGTTTCAGACTTTCCGATGGCTGTGCTGTCTGCGGCAATGGCCTACGCATCAGTTTAATACCGTCGTAATCCACCGGTATCCAACCTGTATTGTGAACTCGGAAATCCATTTTTTGCTCGCAATTTGTGGTATATACCATGGTGGCACGACCATTTTTCAAATTCTGGCAGACACGGTCCCACAACGCATCCCGTACACGGCTGCTGACCTGCCCTACATAGACGCCGGTGTTGATCTCCAGCAGCCATTTTGAAAGATCACCCCTCAGTCGGGGTGGGCAGTCATTCATGGTGATTACGACGATTCGTCATCCCCCACTTCCCTGTCAAAATAGCTGATTCCATTGGCCACCGTGCCAAGCTGGTTGTCCCAAAGATAAACCGTCTCCTGGGTTTCCTCAGGTTCTTCCCCATCGGACAGAAGCCATCGGATATCGTGTATCATCCGCTCCAAAATGCGGTGCTCCACCATCGCATCCCGAACCCGTCGGCGTACAACGGCCGGCAAGTCTTCTGGGGCTTCTGCCGCTACCTGGAATGCAATGGGGATCGTCACCTCCGCTTTGTACAGATCGGCAATGTCGTATACAAAGGAGCACTCATGTCCCACATGTACAAAGCCCAATCCGGCTGCACATCCCAGGGCTACAATGACTGCATGGGCCAATCCATATAGGCAAGCATGTCCCGCAGAAAGCGCCTGATTGACCAGATCTCCCGCGGCAAAATCATCCGGTCGATACAGGCGTCCATTCCAAGTGATGCCGGTCTCTTTAGCCGCCTTCCGATAGGCATTGCGCACCCGACTGCCTTCCCGTCCGCGCAACTGTTGCATAGTTAATTGTGAAACATCCTCATCTGGGAAGCGAAGCTGGTACATTTTTCTTACCACTGCAAGGTGCTTACGGGTGTTGGATACCATCGCAGCCTGACGTATCAACAGCCCGGAGTGAGTAGTCAGTGGGCGACCATGGGCATAATATCGCACACCATGTTCTCCTACCCAGACGGCGCCCACTCCGGTATCTCCCATCAATTCCATTGCACGATGGGTCACGCGGGTACCTGGCCCAAGAAGAATCACCGAGATTGCCGCAGCCGGAATATGAATAATTCCTTTCTCATCCGTCACGGTGATGGCTCCGTCCTGTCGGCCCAACGTACAGTGTTCCAAATACAGAAATGTCATCCGGTCCTTGATCTGAGGCAATGCCTGCAGGTCAGGACGGATCATTCCGGGTATTTCCGACATGGCAGATCACCCCCGGTGAATGACAGTCATTAGGCCAAGCCCATAGGCTTTTCCGCGGCCAATACCGCTTGTGAGTAAAGTACGAAACAGGTCTGGTTCCGTCACCTGCAAAACGCCTTCATAGGTAACCGAGAGCAACGATACGGTTCGGTTCTGCATTCCCCCTTTGGCAAAATGCAGCCACCGGGATGCCGTCACGGTAAAGCCATCTGGTTCCAGCCGAAACCCGTGCTTTTCTGCACGGTCCAGCAGCCACTTTTCTTGATACTCCACCGTACAGTGGGCCAGAACTTTTCCCCGATGTTCTGCTCCGGCCTCTCCTGCACAGCTCTTGGTCGGGTTAGCGGTCAGGCGAAACTGCCATACGCTTCCGGGTACAATCCGTTCCAGTAGTTGGTTATATTCCCGTATTTCGGTACTTCCTTGTCGGTTAACCGGTCCAAATTGGTCAGAAATTTCTAACAGGTTCGGTTGATCCTCGCTGAGGAGAAGAAGATACAACTTTCCGTTCCAATGATCCAACCGCCACAAACGGCGACGGCGTTCGCCGGGGAAAGCGCTTTCCACGGCACCATGCAGCTTTTGCGGTGCGGCCAGCGCCCGCATCGTCGCACGGCGCGTTACATCAAGTTCCACTCGGGATAGATACATACCATCACCTCAATTCTGCAAAAGGATCATGGGTTGTTTCGTCCTCGCTCGGTGTTTTGGCTGAAAGCTGAACCGGGATTTCCCGTGCCAGCCGATACCCGAACCGGCGATGAACCGGACTGAATGAAATTGCCAGATCCAGGCACGGGACAGCTTCCGGATCACCCGGTTCTGCATCCGTCACAATACGTGTCTGCAGCTGCTGATTGTGTTTCCAGGCCGGCACCTGGGAAGGCGCCGACCTGACCACATCCAACAGAGGTTCTGGACGCACTCCAAGGCACAGCGGCAGAGTGGGAGGGCAGGAACGCCGCCCCAGAAAAAGCGGGTAAACCGGGTGTTCCAGCGCCCAGCTCAGTCGTTGGAGCAAGCCTTCGTCCTCACTTTCCAGACCAACCAGGAAAATGGCATCCGCCAGATAATACCGCTTTGTCACATAGGGGGCCCCGACCTTCTTGTTTTCCCGTCGAGCTTGTTTGACCTCGTCCGGAGTGGGATTGTTTGCTGTATGGTAGTCCATCAGGAGAGTTCCCTCCTGATCCACCCGCACGGCAAATCGCAGGCGATTCAGCTGCGAAAGTTCACGGGTATTGTCCCTCCGCAGTCCCAACGCCGCGGCCAGAAGACCGACCACGCCACTTTTTGTGGGCTCCCGGTTGGTCTTGCGCACTTCAAATTTAGAACCTGAGCCCCATGACTGCAGCGGTGCAGCCAGGCGCAGCAACAATGTGGCCATTACTCCACCCCGTTTCCATCCAAATGACGGCGAACTGCACTCTCCAAAGAGTTCAGCATGTCTTTCATCGGCATAGCAGGGGCCAGATCTTCCAAACCAGTGCCAATGGCAAATGCCTCCATGGGAGCATCGGCGTAAGCCTGATACATCTGCTGTGCATATTTAACCAGGCTCTGTTTGGACGGTTTCACAAACCCTTCCGGCGAAGCAGGTACGGCTCGCTCAAAAGCACCACACAGATTCACTGGCTGGTCTTCCCGCAGGGTAACATACACGGCATCCGGAAGCGTCCGGTTGGCAAAGCTGTTCTGTTTGCCCGTGGGCATGGATCGGATAAAGGCCTCGGCGAAGGCACGGACAACCGCCGGTGTCTCAGCATTTCCCAAATGTTCGGACAGCTCTACGGCATTGACTGTGGCATAACGATATAAGGTTGAGGAATTATACTCAACCGTTCCCAAGTGTCCTGCGCCCATATTATCCTCAGGGGCACAGTCATCCACTGCTGTAAAATAATCGTATTCATTCTGGATCGCATGGGTAGAAATGCTGTGGGCCACCTGTGCTGCTGCATCGTAGTTGAGGGATGGATCATTGGCAACCATGCGTCCGAAAAGGACCATATCCACCGACGGCGTATTTTTCAATGCCGCCTTGTAGGCCTTTTTGTCATCAATTTCCGCAACCGCCAGCTCCGCTAGTGCCTTGGCCTGATCATGGCTCATGAAAAAGAGCGCATCGGTGCCCTTGTCCGCCGTGATTTTATCCAGGCCCGCCTTTTTCAGTGCCTCCATCGCCAAATCCACAGCATTTTTATCCGGCGCCATTGCAGCAATCTCTTCTGCCACCATGGCGACAATCTTTTTGGTACGCTCGCCAAGCTGTTCCTTTGGCAAAAGTTCCTGTCGGAACATCAGTCGCATGGCACGTTTCCACGCCTGGGAAGAAACGCGCGCACGAAGCGTACCGCCGTATATTGCCGTTTTCGGGCTGCCGGTATCATCCCTGTTCACACAGCTGGGTGGTACAGTTTGAAGAACGTGAAAGTCAATGTACAGTCGCTTGGTATCCATAATGTTTCTCCTTTATTTCTCAAAAAAGTCCTGTGGACGTTCATTCCTGTTCTCTCATAACGGCATAATAGGCCTGTCCCCAGCGAAGGCAAACCTGCGCCGCTGTGGAGCGACCTTGCAGCCAGTACAAATCCTCCGCCAATTTAACATAATCCAGTGGAACCGATTCTGCACGCAGCATCTGAACGATATTGCGCAGGTATTGTGCCCGTTCTGGCATGGTGGTGGCTGTTGCAAGGGCATTGAAGCGGCGCAGAACGCTGCTGTCCTCCGGTTTTTCTCCCGTTTTGACCAAGCAACGAACTGCCTGTCCAAACTGCACATTCTCTTTATGCATGGAATCCTGTGGCAGCGAATGTCCCTGCTGATGTAACGCATAAAGCGTAAGCGCCAGGTAGATTGCCCATTCTGCATAGGATGGAATACCTGTTTTGCTTTCCAGCTCTTCCGGCAGGTCCTGCAAAAAAACTCCCCAGAGTTCCGGCAGTTCGCCCGGCATCCGGCCCACGCCCCGCCGAAGATTTGCAAGGACTGCTTTCTGCTGATGTTCTGGCAGATTCTGTAGCCAATGCAGTCTGCTGGCTACATACTTTTTTACAAGCTGAACGGTCTGTTCTGCCATCATGCTCCTCCCTCTTCCTGATAAATTTCGTGTACCCTTGCCAGAAAGACATTATAGGCTTTAGGTGCGGCATAATAGAGTTTTTGCGTTTCCTGTTTGTTTTTTTCTTTTCCATCGATGCTGCGTCCGATAAAGGCCGCTGGCCCGGATTGTTCTACCAAGTTTCTCCCCAGATCACGCGCAATCCGCTGTGCCCGGTTCCGCCAGGAAGCCCGACTGGCGTTGCTTTGTTCCCCATCCCAATCCGGGTCAATTGAATACAGCCATTGCCGAAACGGCACATCAATTTGAAAGTAAAACTGTTCCACGGCATCCGTCTTTGCATCTGCATGTGAACCCGCTGCTTTTGCCAGGTCACTTGCCAATCGCCCTACCGCTGTAGCGAGTTTTTCGCAGCGGTGGATCTCATCAGTGATATGGTTTCGCCATTTTTGTCCCAGATCATCCAACAGTGCCACATGAAACGAGACTTCGTCGCTGAATGTATCCGTCACAAAAAAATCCTTATCTCCATATCCCACCGAAGCAATTCGGAAACGGACCATGGCCTTGCGGTTCAGGCAGCGGGAATTCGGATGTTGCAGCAATATGATCCAGCGCACAATGCCAGGCACATGATCAGAAGTGCTTGCATTAAAAACTGTGGAAAATTCTCTCCAGAACTGTCGGGTTGAATCATGCCTTTTGGGCTGAAATACAATTGGAGCATTTTTCTTTTCTTGACTGGCACGCCACACCGTCATTTGTTCACAAAAGGCCCCTGTTCGATCGAAGAAATCTCCCCCTAGAAGCGTGTATCCAACCACTCGATTTTCTTCTCGATGCAGAAGCAGCCGTCGGGACTGCAATGTAAGAAGTTCTGCCTGATTGTCCGGCTGGCTGATTTCAGTCCGTTCATTACAATGCGGGAAGTCCTGTTCCCAGCACGGCTTTTCCTCGCCCCATGCTGATTCACCATCTTGAAGCAGTGCCAAATTTAAAAGGAGAGTTTCAAACAGGTTTTTGCCAACCGCCTGGATCAGCCCAAGTTTGCCCAGCCAGCCTGCACCTGGAGATGGCAATCCCTTTTTCTTCGGTTTAGAGGAAGTATCATCATAACCGTTGATATATAGCAGCCACCTAGCTGCCTGTGAGTAGGACATTTCTGTTTTTCCGGTTCCTGAATAGGACGGGAAAAGCCTCAATTTGTTTCCGCTCTCGGAAAGTTCCCCATTCAACTTGGCAGAAGTATACTCCGTTCCAATCTTTGCTTCCGGGACCTGCCAGAATGGCCGCTGCGGATGAAACAGCCAAAAACGGTCGTGCCATTTTGCCAGATAGTTCCGGATCGGCTTTTCTGGCAGCTTGCCCAGCTGCCACAGGCTCTTCCACTGGCGGACCGCCGTTGAGGTGTTCGTGATTTTCACCGGCTGGCCATCCACATCAACACGTCCGAATACAGCGTGCAAAACTGCCAGCAAAAGGCGCAGAACCGCCACATCTTGCGTGGGCAGTTCGCCGGCCAAATCAGTATATTCATGTGCCTGCAACAATGCCTGTGTTAGAGAGACTTCCTGCACAGAGCAGTCTGGGCACAGGACCCGAATCCACGGCTCTTCCAACAGGTTAAATTCAACTTCCTTCATAGGTTTCCTCCCTTCTGTAAGTCAGGCCGTCTGTTTGGCTGTATTGTAAAACAGAATCTGCCAGATGGGCTGTCAATGTCTCGTCCAGCAAAAGTACTAGCTCGCCTTTCAACATGGGAGCTTGCTGCCATTGAGGTAAGAATGTGCGGTTCTGCTCTTCAAGCTCACGGATTACAATGTCGGCATTCCATTTTCGGCTGAAGTATCCTGGCAGACGCAATCTCTGACGAGCAATCTTAACGCTGTCCGCCCAAGAAGGAGGTTCGTCCGCCGCAATCGCCCGGCCGCCTTCCTGCCAGGGCAAAAAATGAATTGTACCATCCCGGTGGCGCATCATTATCATCACATCCAGAGATGGGTCCCCGTCACGAACCGCGGCACGCGCGGCAGCATCCGAGGGGACATCCGTCTCATGCATCCAGTCATCCAGCGACAGCTTGTCCAAGCTCACACCCGGCGACAAAATGGCGTAACACTCTGCACGGCTTTGCATATCCTTTTGTGCTTTTTCGTACTGGTCCTTTGACTGCTGTGCGGTGACATCTAACGTCAGGCATTCTGAGTTTTCCCATCCGTAGGTATCCTGCACCAACCGAGGAATATCCATTGGCAAATCGATCGTTGCCGGCAGAAGTTTCCGTGTCCGCCACAAAAGCCACTGTCCATACACAGCCTGACTGCCTGCATCAAAGGTACCGTCATCATGGTCAAGCACAGCACAAACTGCCTGTTGCAACAGATGTGGCCTGTCAGCGCGTGGGTGCCGATGAAGCCGGCCAATCCGCTGTAAAAGCAGGTCCATCGGGCAAAGATCTGTAACCAAAAAATCAAAATCAATGTCCAGTGACTGTTCCAATACCTGCGTTCCTACCACGATCAAGCGGTTTCGCAAGTCCGGGGTGGAGTGTTTGCCCACACGCTGGATCAGGTTTTCCTCCTTATTCGCGCGATCCGGCATCAGGAACTGTGCATGGAAAAGCAATACGGTATACCCAGGCATAGCTTTGCGCAGGCTTTCTGCCAGGCTCTGTGCCTTTTTGACTGTATTGACAATAACGCCAGCGCATCCGCCCTGACAGAGTTTCTCCTGCAGCAGGTCGGGCAAGGTTTCCTCTCGAACAGATATGCACTGCACCGTCGTTTTCTCCGGCGGTAAAGATATTGTCTTCTGATGTACATCACCACCGTCTGTCCAAGTCAGGAGTGGGTAACCTCTGCTCTGTTGCCAATCACCGCTCACTTTGTTGCCCAAATAGGCATGCACTAAGTCACTGCGTCGTTTTGCCGGCAGCGTCGCAGATAGTAAAATTACCGGAACGTGGTAGCAGCCGAGCCATGCCAGTGCACGGTCGAGATAGCGATTCATATAGGCATCGTAAGCATGGCATTCATCTACAACCACCACCTTGCCAGACAAACCAAGATGCCGCAGCATGACATGTTTTTGCTTCAACGCTGCCATCAGCAGCTGGTCCACAGTGCCGATCACGAAATCTGCCAGCAGGGCTTGTTTGCTGCCTTGAAACCACGAATGGACCTGCACACCGCCATTCAGTCGTTCTTTTCCATCTTCCTTTTGGTGATCCTCCTCGGTTACTGCATGTCCCGGAATCAACTGGCAGTATTCTTCATTCAGTTCCGCGGCACCATGGGCCAAACGGATGGAATGGATGACATCCTCGGACTGTTTTGCCGCCCAATGTTTCATACGGCCGAAAATACTATTGGCGGTTGCTTGGGTGGGCAGGCCAAAAAACAGCCCACCTTCTTCCGATTTCTGCGTCAGGACCTCAGCAGCCGCCAAAGCCGCTTCTGTCTTGCCCACTCCCATCTGTGCTTCGAGAATGAGTATTCCCGGCGAGGATATTTCTCCCGTCACCTGAAGGACTGCCTGCTGAACCTCATTGGGAAGAAACCCAAATTGCCGGTCAAATTCTTGCCCATCCATATCAATATAAGGAATCTCCCACGGCGCCGGCAGATCCAGCTTTTTCCACGCCTGTACAGAGCGGTCTGGATACATTACCTCGCTGCCTGTTTCCTCCACGGAAATTAGCGGAAAGTATCGGGTATTACTGGCAATCCAGTCAGCCATGGTAAGCAATCCGGTCAGCAAAAGCTGTGCCTGAATCGACAATTCAGGGAGTTCATCTGCGCTGGCAAATCCACAAATTTCCAATGCCTGACGGTATATCTTCTGCCAGATCATCTTCCATATAGCCTTCTGTCCCTTTCCCCAGTAGTTTTCCGGGTAAAGCTCCAGCTGATCACAAATGAAATTCTGGTTTTGGTTTTCCTGTGGTTTTCCATGGTGTGCACCAGCAATCGATGCAAGACCTACCGGACATTCCAATTCCAGCAGGATTGCCTCACTGGCGCGGGCATGGGGTGTCCTGCCTGCATCAAAAAAATGCTTCGGCAATGGCAAAACCGCATCCAAGCGTTCATACGCCTCGGGAATATGCAGCAGAATACGGCTTTGAAAAAGCGCTGTTGCTTTCCCCAAATCGTGTACCAGGCCAAGAAAGCGTGCAGTATGTACCAACTCTTCTTCCTGCAGGCCAATTTCATTGCGAACAGCCTGAGGGATCCAATTTTGCACCAAGTAACACAGAATATCTGCTGTGTCTCTTGCATGCATCCAGAGCGGAAGCCACCGTCCATTTCCTTCCGAGTCGGATTTGCCCGCCATCAATTTTACCAGATGCAACTCTTTTTGCTCCATCTTTCATTTCCACCCTGATAACAAACATGTCAAATTCTACGTAATAAATTATATCACATTTTCAGAGTGATAATCCGTACTTTCAAGCACAAAAGCAGGGTGTGTGCAATATTTCGTCGTTTTGGTCAACTACCGGATGGGTTAATTGTGCAGAATATTTTTATAAACAAGCTATGATTTCAAATTAAGAAGTAATGCAAAGCTGTGGTTGCCTTTTCCGTTTCCGCAAAAATAAGCATTGGTACAATTTGTATCACTCAACTATTCATTAACTTCATGTGTCAAATGTAGCTTTTTGTGGTTGCCCTCCCCACAAGATTTGATACCACATTTAGCACACAGAAAGCGGTGGTTTGAATGTTGTATTATGATGTTGACCCCGAGGAATGCCGTCAATTACCGAAGATTTTGAAACCGGACGAAGTGGCAGATTTTTTGTGCATCCACAAAAACACAGTCTACAATCTGATCCGCCGGGGCGATTTACCCGCATTTCGGATCGGAAAATGCTGGAGGATCAGACGAAAGGATCTATCCATTTTTGCAAACAATAATTCATAAGAAGTCCAGAGAACACACAAAAAGCCCTCAAGGAATTGCTTCATGCATTCCTTGGGGGCATACTTTTGTCTATCCTTAGAGGCCCAACAGCCAGTCCACCGAAACATCCAGTATCCTGGCCAGTACAGGCAGCTCATAGTCCGGCACAAAGCGGGTGCCGATTTCGATACGGCTGATACTGTCCCGCTCAATCACGACACCTTCCACTTGCATTTGTGCCGCAAGCTCCGACTGAGACAAACGCTTCTTCTGCCGTGCCTCACGAATCCGGTCGCCGGAAATATTCTTTTTTCCATTGAAATCATATATTTTCATACGCAATCATCGGGGTAGGCGGCTTTGTCAAGATGTGTTAAAGATCAGTAATTTGCTTGACTTTAACATTCTTTTTGAATATGATTGTGTTAAAGATCAGAATTTTGTAAAATTGGGGGCATATTCAGGATAATTTCTGTAGATTTTTCCAAGGCTTTTCATTTTATCCCTGTTTCCAGTTGTTGGGTTTTGATTTTCACAGAAAATTTGCCGTTTTGTTTTCGCATGGTCAGACGTATGGCCATTTTGTTTTTGTATTATGAAGCCAAGAAAAGATTAGGAGGATTTTGTCATGAAGTACTGTACCAAATGCGGTGCCTCATTAGAGGATTCAGCACAGTTTTGTCGCTCTTGCGGCGCTCCGGTAGAACCAGTACCTGCCGAGGAGGCGAGCACCCCTTCCGGGAAGTCGACTTCTTCCCGCCCCCGCCGGGGTATTGCTGCGCAATTTGACACCATTGCCGCCGGGAAAAAGCCGGAAGCCAGCCGTTTTACCTATTTCTATGGCTTTTTCCAGTTGCTGTATCACAAAAGTTACCCCCTTTTTTGCCGTACATACCTCCCCTGCTGCATCGCTTTGATCATTGACCTGGGCCTTCTCACCTACGCACTCACGGCAGTTCCCACAGCGACTACGCTGTCAGCCTTTGGGTTTGTGCTTCTTCTGATCATCATGATCTGGTTTGTGGTTGTCAGTATCTGGCTGAGCCGCTATTATCCCCAGGAGCTTTACAAGCAGGTGAATGGAGACGCCGACCGCATTCCGTCCAACATTCTCCCGCCCTTCCTCGGCGGCCTTGCACT
This sequence comes from uncultured Gemmiger sp., assembly GCA_944388145.1. GTDB lineage: Bacteria > Bacillota > Clostridia > Oscillospirales > Ruminococcaceae > Gemmiger. The sequence continues at coordinate 41,370 of CALXHQ010000004.1, forward strand.
CGTTGTCCTTGCCGTTGCCGCTTTGTTTGTAGGCTATCTTCTCTCCCCCACCGGCGCTGCTGACACCACCAACACAACGGCGGACAGCGATTCCTCCTACACAGAATCGCTACCGGAAGAAGACACCTCCCTTCCCGCTGCAGAGGAGCCTGCCGAATCCCCTGCCCCGACAGACAGCACGCCTGCTCCGGCTGATCCGGAACCCGTGGAGGAAACATCCTGTCTGGTTCCGGTCTCCGAACCCTGGAAAGGTGCCTGGTGCAATCCGGACGGTTCCGGACTCTTTATCTTTGATGCCACGGTTTACACGGTGGATACCTCTCAGCTGAATGATGACGGCAGTATCACCATATTCCGCACTGACGACCGGGACGGCTCCCTGTACTACACCTATACGCTATCTGCGGATGAAACCGAACTGACACAGGAAACCCCTGACGGCAGTATTGTGGGGACCTTCTACCGTCCCTCCTATGACATGGCCCCCAACCCCTTGCCTGATGCCTACTGGGGTGGATATACAATGGTGGAGGACAACACCATTACCGACTTTAACCCCGCAGGCGATGTCAATGAACTGGGCCCCACGGACGACTTTATTATTGACGCCTTCCGGTTCGGCAGCTTTTCCTACGAGCAGCTTACCGATCTGGGTGACGGAACCTGGAGCGCATACTTTGCCATCCCGCCAGAGGGTGGGGAATATACCTTTGGCTTCAGCGAAGAGAGCGATGGCCTGTATATGACCATCTATTCACCGATTGACGGCAGTGTCCGTTACCGTTATCTGCGCACCAGCCAATAAAGGAGATTCTGTTCATGAAATGTAGATATTGCGGCAAGGAGCTGGCGGACGGCAGTGCCTTTTGCAATTATTGCGGCCATTCTCAAACTGCCCCGGAGCAGCAAGACTCCACCTCTACGATTGCAGCCGCCCCGCAGCCCCAGAGTGAGGAAACTCTGAAATGCCCGCACTGCGGCTCTACGCACCTGCAGTTCACCACGCAGGTCAAAACACAAGGCGTTTCCGTGAGTGATGCCTGCTGTGGCTATGTCTGTCTGGGTCCCGTGGGACTTTTGTGTGGACTGTGTGGGGCTGGCTCCTCCGAGACCAAGGACTACTGGGTCTGCCGTGATTGCGGCACAAAATTTACTACAGAAGAAGCCCGGAAAGCAGTGGCGGCAAAGCTGAGGGAGGAGCAGAATCTTGCCAAGAAACAGCAGGAAAAAGAAGCGCAGCTGGCTGCCTGGCACTCCATGATTGACAATTGCCCCTACCCTGTTGATCAACTGGACAAGCTGTATGCGGAAGCCGTAAAGGACGCCGAAGCGAAGGGCAAACAGTTCCAAAACTGCCGCGATAAGGAGCGCAAAGGGATTGGTGCCTGGCAGGCTGCTTACTACGGCATGATGGTCGGGTTCTTTATCCTGTTGATTGCTGTGGTGGTTTTTCTATTCTCTCTGGCAATCGGCGCCAATCTGTTGATCGGTATCCTTTTGGGCATCGTGGGTTTCGTTGTCACCTTGCTCTTCTCATTGAAGGACGACAAATTGTTTGAGCAATACGCCAGTCCCTCACTGCGTGCCATGAAAGAGGAGAAAGAAAAGGCCACGCAGTACAAAGAAGAGCTGAAAAAATACCAGGAAGCAGCCCAGGCAATCCGGTCGGAAGAGTCTGCCTCCCGAAAGGATTCCTGATGTGGCTGTGGTTTTGGAATCTGGGGAAAAAGCTGGGTTGCCATCAGCTTCCGGAACGGAGTTTTTTCTGGAATGGATACCAGTTTCCGGTCTGTGCCCGTTGTACGGGAGTCTATCTTGGTGAACTGATTGCTTTGTTCGGTCATTTTCTGATCGGAAGTTACTGGCGTATTGACCTGCTGTTTTGCCTGATCATGCTGCTGGACTGGACCATTCAGTTTCTGCACATTCGCCCGTCCACCAACCCTCGCCGGCTGGTCAGCGGATTTTTGTGCGGTTATGGAATGATGGATCTACAGTTGCTTTTGCTGGGAAAGCTTTTCCGTTTCCTGCTGCAGCTCCTCTGACTGCCGGACAATCTTCGTTTTTTCCATACCGATTGCCTTTTGAAAAATAGCCACCATATCCTTGTATATTATCCAGATAGAGCCATGTGGAAAACGCTTCCATATCATAGACGATGAGGCCCCTGCTTTTATTGAGGATTTTGAAAACATGATCATTCTGTTCGGGATCAGGCATCACCTGTAACTTCAAAGTAGCTTTATGAGGCGTACGTTTGAGCAGAGCGATATAGTCCGCCACTGTGAAAGTACCGGAGAATGCAATGTTCATACAAAGATCTACCCGAGTAAGCTTCGCTTGAATCCAGCTTAAAAGCTTTGGGTCTGGTCGGGTACTGCCCATCAAGCCGAGCCAAAAACGTCAAGCCGTCTCGGAGTAAATCTGTTGCAGAGAAGAAAAAAGTGAAAAATCATCAAACAATTGGAGGAGAAGATAATGAGCGAAGATATGAAAAACAGTCAGGCTCCTGAAGTCACTAACACCAATTCTGCAAATCCAGCCCTTGAATCAAACCAGCCCAGCCCATCTGATCAGCACTTTAAAGATCTCAAAAAGAGTGCGAAAGCGGTCTGGGAAGATTTTAAGAAAGAAGCCTACACGGACGAGGATCGCAAGGAATTTGCGGAAATCAAGAAAGAAGCTAAAGATGTCGTTGCTGATTTCAAAAAGAATTGGCTTGCTTATCTTTTCGGTTTGCTCATCATCGGTGTCTTGATTTACTGGGGTGTCGGCCTATTCATCCGGAATCTGCCTGAAAATAAGGCCATCAACGCAGCTCAGGGCATGTGCTTTTTAGACCAGGGGTCTGATCTAGGAACCAACGCTGACCTGAGCTTGGAAAATGTTTCCTGGGATTCTGAGAATCTCGGGAATGATCGCTGGGCTGTGTACCTCAACGGCTACAGTCCAGATTACGATACCCAGCTCATGATCCAAGTCACCTTGTCCGAAACCGACGATTACACACAGGGTGAGGTAACCTATGTTGAATTTGATGGTGTAGGTTACGATGACATGGATTCCATTCAATATGCCTTGGCTATCGTCTACGACATGGTCGATCAGGTGTTTGTGGGTGACTATATGAGTTACTTACTTGGTTTCTGACCATCCACAGAATCACAGTACTTTCCCATTCAATGGCAAAATACCACTTAGGGATTCTTACTGCATATGATTGAAATCATCGAAAAACGTTCCTGATCTTTCTGTATATTATATCAATAGGAGCCACACGAAATGCGTTCATTCCGTGTGGCTCCTATTTTATTACAAGGAGGATTGGACCTATGAATTTGTGCTGAGGATTTCCGCATTCCTTCCGGTGTTGCGGAGGCATTGATCGGGCTGGTGGTGGCTGTTGTGACGGCTGCTATCGCCATGATCAGCGAAAGTGAGGATGACTGAGACTGAGAAAGGAAAGACAAATGGACGAAACTATGATTACCTGCAGCTGCTGCGGTGCCGCGGTCCACCCGGATGATATTGTCTATGTGGGGGACGAGCCCGTCTGCCCGGACTGCGCTGAAGCTGAAACTTTTGTGTGCGACCATTGCGGATTCCGATTCTGGAACGGCGACAATATGGGGGACGGCCGGTTTGACCTGTGTGAATCCTGCCGGGATGAATATTATGTGGCCTGCAGCGAGTGTGGCCGGCTGCTGCGCAACAGTGAAGCCTACTATGAGGATTCTGACGAGGAGGGCGAGGCGCCCTGCTGTGAATCCTGCTATCGCCGCAAGGTGGGTGACGCCCTGCATCCGTACAGTTACAAGCCCGCCCCGATCTTCTACGGCAGCGGGCCGCTGTTTCTGGGCGTTGAGCTGGAGGTGGACGGCGCCGGTAAAAGTGCCGCCAACGCCAAAGCCATTCAGGACATCATGAACCGCCGGGCTGAATATGTCTATATCAAGACAGACGGCAGCCTGGATGACGGGCTAGAAGTGGTCACCCACCCTTGCACGCTGGATGAACACATAGCCCGGCTGCCCTGGAAGGAGGGGCTGGAAGCCATCCGGGCGATGCATTACTATAGCCACAATGCCGGGACCTGCGGGCTGCACATTCACGTAAACCGGGACGGCCTTGGCCGCAACAGTGCAGCGCAGGATGAAACCATCGGCAAGATTTTGTACCTGTTCGAGCGGTTTTGGCAGGAGGTGCTGCGGTTCAGCCGTCGCACCGAAAGCCAGATGAATCACTGGGCCGCCCGCTATGGATACAAAAACAGCGGGAAGGAGATTTTGGAGCACGCCAAATATGATTCCGGCAATGGCCGCTATGCCTGCGTCAATTTGACCAACTATGATACCATTGAGTTCCGGGCTTTCCGGGGTACGCTCAAATACAACACCCTGATTGCCACCTTGCAGTTTGTCGCGCGCATCTGCAAGGTGGCTCTTTCTATGTCTGAGGAGGGAATCCAAGCACTGGGCTGGCCGCAGCTGGTACTGCTGCTGACGGACCGCTCCACCCCGGAGCTAATCCAGTACCTGAAAGAACGCCGGCTGTACATCAACGAGCCGGTCGCTGCGGAAGGGGAGGTGTAAGCCATGTGCGGCTTGTTCGGATTCAGTGACACATCCCGCTGCCTTACCCCCACCCAGGTTCGGCAGCTGACCAGGGCGCTGGCTGCCAGGAGTATGGTCCGCGGCACCGATGCAACCGGCATCGCGTACAACACCAAACGCTGGCTGCACATTTTTAAGCGTGCCAGGCCGGCCAGCTGTGTTCCCCTGTCCCCTCCCGCCGGTGTCCATACCGTCATGGGGCATGTGCGGATGACAACCCAGGGCAGCGCCCTGTTCAATCCCAACAATCATCCGTTTCCCGGGGAGCTGGATGGGCATCGGGCCAGCGCAAGCCCGGATTTTGCCTTGGCGCATAACGGGGTTTTGTATAACGATCAGGCACTGCGCCGCAGGCTTCATCTGCCCAAAACACAGGTTGAAACCGACAGCTATGTGGTGGTCCAGATGTTGGAGGCACAGGGTGTGCTGGACCTGCCCACCTTGCAGGCGGTTGCTGAACAACTGGAGGGCACCTTTACCCTGACACTGCTGGACCGCCGGGACAATCTGTATTTTGTCCGCGGCAACAATCCCCTTTGCCTGGTGGAATTTCCGCATCTTGGGCTGTTCGTATATGCCAGCACAGCAGAGATCCTGAATGATGCGGTAGCCAGCCTGGACTTCCTGCAAACGCGGCTGTATTCCCTGGTCTGGCTGGACGAGGGTGAGATCCTGCACCTTTCCGCGGACGGCCGGATAGAATTGCGGACATTCCATGTCAACCGCCCGCAGACCGGCTTTACGCTGTGGGACTGGCCCGCCCAAAACACATTGCCAGGCGCAGGAAAGATACCGGCGGACCTGCTGAACACAGCCCTCAACCTGGGATACGAGGAGGAGGATGTGGAAATTTTGACCGCCTGCGGCTACAGTTCCGATGAAATCGAGGAGCTGCTGCAGAACCCGGAGCTGTTCCGCGCCGCCCTGCAGGAATCCTACTATGATTACGCCTATCACGGAGGCGGATACCTGTCATGAATATTGCCTATGTACGTGTCTCGACGGCGGAGCAGAACGAGCAGCGGCAGATCGATGCCCTGAAATGCTGCGGCATTGACCGATGGTTCACCGAAAAAGTATCCGGCAAGGATACCAACCGCCCGCAGCTGCAGGCCATGCTGGATTTTGCGCGGGAGGGCGATACCATCTTTGTCCATGATTTCAGCCGCCTGGCCCGCAGTACATCGGATCTGTTGCGGATCGTGGAGCTGCTCAAGCGTAAGAAGATCCATCTGGTGAGCAACAAAGAAAACATTGACACAGCCACCCCCACTGGCAAGTTGATGCTGACTATGATCGGCGCCATCAACGAGTTTGAGCGTCAGAACCTTTTGGAGCGCCAGCGGGAAGGCATCGCCATTGCCAGAGCAAACGGCAAGTACAAAGGCCGCTGCCCAGTCCGGGTGGAATCCCAGAAATGGCAGGCTGCACTTGAGAAATACCGCACCCGCCAGATTACCAAGCAGCAGATGGCCCGGATGCTCGGGATCTCGCGGCCAACGCTGAACCGGTTGCTGGCTCAGTGCACACCGGAAACGCCTTGACCCCAAAAAGGCAGTAAGCCCCTTCCCAAAAGTGTTCTGCTACTATGCAAAACTTTGGGGAAGGGGCTGCTTTTTTTGGCGGTACAATGCTTTTTCCCTTTTGCTTTTCCGGGTTCTCCCTTGCAGGGAAAGGCAGGCTTGCTTTACAACACGTAAAACAAGCCAATTTTAGAGCCTAGTTTAACAGGAATTGAAAGAGTATACGGGAAAAATTGGGGTATAGGCTATTTTCCGCCGTGTTCGCCATGTCTCTGCCCGTTTTTCCGGTTCCCGCAGGGTGATAGTCCTGGGACGGGGCCAAGATGGATCATTCCTGATTCAGCATGTGGTAAATTGCCCCGCCTACCAGCGCAAACAGGCTCGGCAGCTTGCGGAGTCCGGACCTTTTTCGCAGCGGGACCGGTGCGGCCCCCATTTCCCTGTAACACCGCAAAAGCCGGTGGTATGCGGATTTCCCGTAGGCAATGCGAAGCTCGTCCGCCACCTTTTCGAAATCATCCGTTCGATACAGAAAATGCTGGATTTTCCACAGTTCGTTCTTTGTTTTGCCCTGATAGGCGGATTGCTCGATACAGGCACGGAGCTTTTCCTGCGAAACGTAGGGATCACACCCCAGCATGTCCCTGATTTTTGTACAGAGCAGAGCGGGCGTTTGGATCATCAGTTCCAACAGCATGGGGACGTTCCCGGCAGGGAGTTTTTGAGCCGCCTTACCGATCGCAGCCCGGTACAGCTGCAATTCTACCCGCAGAATGTTGGGATATTCTTTGTCCGCATTGGCAGGATACAGTTTCTGCTCAAAGCTTTTGTCGTAAACAGACAGCCCCCAGTTTTGATTGGCGATTTTAAATTGATGCCTTTCCATCGCCGTATCCTCATAATGCTGAAGGATAAAGCTCTTTTTCCGCGGGGTGCGTTTTAACAAGTCCAGATACTCCGGGATAGAGAACCATTCGGGCATGATCAGATCCACGCACAGATCCACACGGGCGATAAGGCAGTTTTCCATGCGGATCCCGATGTTGTTGCATGCCCAGAATCGGTCAAACAGATCCTGGCAGCGCAGCAGTGTATCTGCATCATAGCTGGTGATTCCCAGATATCCCTCCATTCCGTCCACCATAACACGAGGGTTCACCAGAAGCTTTAAGACAGGGCAGTATTCATGGCCAAGCATCTCCGCGAATAGTCCCGGAATCAACCCGGCCATAGAGAATCGTTTCGGATATCGTTCCCCACCCTTCAGAACTTTCCAGATAAGGGACAGTTCATTGCTTTGCGGTGGAATGAGATAATGAAGTTCCATTGTATGAATCCCCATTTCATTATAGAGAACGAAGCATTCTAACGAGGTATTACGAGGTTTTCTTGTATATTTCAAGTCAGCTTCTTGACGTTCCATATCAGTCAAACGATCTACAGGATTATTCATATTCTTCATATCCTCCCTGACCAGATAATCCTGATCGATAGAAGTCAAATCCTACCGAATCGGGTCAAGACTTTTTGCAACAAAAACGGATATAAATAGGCGAAAGCGGACACAAAAATAAGGCCGGTTGAATCGTCACGCAAAATTGCGTTTCGATTCAATCGGCCTTTTCCGGGTCGGCGAATGTAAAGGTAATGGTGATATGTTTCTGGCTGTCCACAGTCACCCGGCGTACCAGTTGCTGAAGCTGCGCCTTTTCCAGATGGTCGAACTGCAGGAACGCCCGGATTCTTTCTTCGAGCTGATGTTCCTGCCCGCTTTGATCCTCTGCAGCTTTGAGCTGGTCCAACTGCTGTCGGCATTGTTCCTCCTCCCGGCGGAGCGCTTCGGATATCTCGGTGAATTCCTTCTCATTGAGGACACCGGCCGCCTTGTCCTTATAGGCTGACAGGCGGGTCCGCCGGGCTTTTTCCAATTGCTGCTCCAACCTGTGCCGAATGGTTTTCGCCGTCTCCTTCTGCTGCCGGGATTCCAGCTTGCGGCGGGCCAGCGCTTCCGGATCTACCCGGCCTTTTGCCAGGTCCCGCAGCGCATCCAGCACGGCCTGCACCACCACATCCTCCCGGATGCTGTGGGACGTACAGCGGCGCATGGTGGGATCGCGATAATAGCCATAACAGTTCAGGTACCAGTATTTGCCCCGCTTTTTGGCATACAACGGGCTGCCGCAGTCGGCGCAGTAGGCAATGCCGGTCAGAAGGTGTGGATGGTCCGTGGTCTGATAGGTGCGGACGCTCTGCATCTTTTGGGCCAGGGCAAAATCCTCCCGGCTGACCAGCGGCTCATGCGTGTCCGGTACAACGATCCATTCACTGGGATCGACCCGGCGGCGTTCATGTACTTTGTAGCTGACCATCCGGGTGAACTGCTGTGCCATATCCCCCTGATAGACCGGGTGGGACAGGATGCGGCGGATGGTCTCAGCATTCCATAGCCCGGTGAATTGCCGGCTTTTGTCCGTCAGTTTTTTATAGACTGCCGGGGACGGGATTCCCTCGCGGTTGAGGATCCCTGCAATTTTTGTCCGGCTGGTCCCGCCGAGGAACAGCGCAAAAATCCGCTGGACGATGGGGGCAGTCTCCGCATTCGGCAGCAGATGGTATTTATCCTGCGGGTCAATGCGATACCCGTAGGGGGCCTGACCGCCCAGGAACTTGCCCTGCCGCTTGAGGATGTTCAGCGAGCTGCGGACCTTGGAACTCGCATCGGCTGCATAAAAGTCGTTAAATACATTTTTGAATACCGCCATCTGCTGGGCGCTGTCGGTATTCTTTGCGGAATCGTATTGGTCGTTCACCGCGATGAAGCGCACGCCCATCCGCGGGAAGATCTGTTCGAGATAACGGCCTGTCTCGGTATAGTTGCGCCCCAACCGCGAGAGATCGCGTACAAGGATGCACCGCACGCTGCCATCCATCAGGCAGGCGGTGAGCTCCTGGAAGCCGGGGCGCTCAAAATCGGTGCCGGTGTGGCCGTCATCCACAAATTCCCGAGTGATCAGAAAGTGATTGCGCGCCGCCCACTCGGTGAGGAAAGCGCGCTGGTTTTGAATGGAATCTGACTCGGCAGCCGGGCCGTCGGCATTGGAAAGGCGAAGATAGATGGCCGCTTCCACCAGGCCCTGGCCGCCAGTGTTTTTTCTTGACTTCATGTGTTCTCCTCCACAGGATTCGGGTTCAGGTGGCTCAGCAGCTGCTCCAGGCAGGCTGCCAGAGACTGAGCGCCATCCTCGGTGGAGAAACGGATCGTAACAGATTGTGTGCCCATATACAGCACCTCCTTTATGGTTTTCGCAGCGTATACCCGCCAGGTCTGCTTTATTTAGGTAATAATATGCAGAGTTTTATGGGGGTATTTTCGATTGCGTGGCAACCAGCGTTGCGATTACCCGGTACTGTTACGGGCGTATTATTTTTTATGATGGCAGGATTGTCCCGTGTGTAGGGAGTCCGGTGATCCAATTGTTCACTTCATAATAAGATTTTATAATTGACCATCTCATGGAGATTGTGATATACTTTATAAAACTTAATATTTTTATTTTTATTTTTTCTAATTTCGGGGTCACTTAAAGGAGATGTCCTATGAATGACTTCTCGGCAAATTCTGTGTTTTGTCCTCCATTTATGAACAGCTACCAGCAATGGAAAGTCCTAATTCAGGAATACCTCCCAGAAGGGGTCCCTTCATCCGATCTCCTTTTGACGCCTTATTCCAAAGCCGAGGATGCGTGTTCAGAGCCCTCTGGAATGGATCCAATTCTATTTCACTGGAAGGCTCGTCCTGCCGCATCGAACCTAACAGGTATAAACGAACCAGCCGAAACTGGCGCTTCCAAAAAGGCGTCCAAAACAGCTCTTCTTGCACAAGCATTGCCCTGCTTGATCGGGGAATCACGCAAACAGATTGTCGCCTTTATCGACAATCAATATTGGCAAGCACAATACCGATATGCAAATTGTAACGGCTCTGTTATGGGCAGAAAATTACATATAGGCGATCTTGCAACTGCTGCCATTACCGGCAAGGTTTTCTATACGTTATCAGAATATAAGTTTTCTTGCCGATTCTGTCCAATCACAATATGGCAACCCTATTCCCCCAAAAGCGGTCTATCCGTCTCCGTTCTATTGGCCATATATAGAGAGAAAAAGAGCGGAAATGGATTTAAAGTGACAAAGTCAGTTTTTCTTCCCTCACTGCACAAAGAAGATTTGAAGGTTCTTGCAAAACTGATCATGCCTAAAAATGAAGGCAGCAGCATTCCAATGTCGTTGCTGACATTACTTCAGAGTCAGTTGCAGGAGCAAATTCGCTTATTCTTTGGCATTGTCCCCTCTTTCATCACAGGTTACCCAAAGATTATTCAGGACAAAGGCGCTTCCTTGTTTTCCTTTGACCACATGACAACGGTTCCCCTGCATCCTGCAACGGCAGCCCTGTGGAACACAGCCCTTGAAGATCAAGACGTTTCAAACCATTTGGCAGGACCTTGGTCTTTGCCGGGGCTATTGAGCCTTTATACAGAGGCAATAAATTCTGCCACATGCTGTTTGTCGAAATCTACACCTGCCAATGATTCTTCAGCAACAGAAATCTGCCAGTCAATTCGGCTTGGCTTGGCTGTTCAGCCTGTTGAGGTCCTGCTGCAACCATTCTATCAAACGCCATTCCAACGCCGCTATCTGGAGCATGGCCTTACAGATTTTCTCAAGGACTGGGATTTTTATATAACGGATGATAATGATAAGAATAGCAGCCGGATATTTTTTGTATCCGCGATGCTGTACGCTGCCTATCAGCCGTTTTTCTCCACGCCTTCGTTAAAAAGGCTCACCGGCAGCAATGTGATCCAAGGCCTTGGGCAGCGCTTTTTCCTGATAGCAAAAGATCTAAACACCCTGGCGGACGGAAAACATCCACTCCGGCAATCCTGCGAATTCTGGGAAAGCTTTGAATTTCCATGCAACAAATCGATTGAAAGTGTTTCACGCGCTCTTAAAGCCGTCAATCACAAAATGTGTATTGTCCTATTTCAGGGCGAAAAATGCAGGGACCTCACTGCCTTTGAGTGTGCACTTCTGCTATGTAGCTGCGACGTTATCCTATTGGCGAATGCAGCGGTGCCTGAAGAGTTTCATCAGTTGTTTGTCGACATTAAAGCGTTAGGTGACGTGAAAGATACCCCTGTACTCAGTTTTCAACTGGGAGATCCTCGGCAGTTTCCATCATGGGATATGCTCAACGCATTGTACATGATCGCAGACCGGCGTATCAATCAAGCAGCCTGCGATCAGGCTGCATCCAACAGACGGGCGGCATTGCAAACTGCTGTAGCGCATTCATTTAAGAAACCGCCAGCACCTGTTGTTCCTGTTTCCTTGGAAGATCCATTTCACGATTCCGTGCAGACCGAACCAGCCAAGGGAAGCGAGCAGTTGCTGCTAAAAAACTCAATTGCTTTTACGAAAAGTCTTATACGTGCTCTATCAACGCATAAGAACCGTATTTCCGGTTCTCTGCAACATCTGGAAAATCGCCAACTGGAGTTGGCAAAAAATAATTGTACACGGACAAATCTTCAGCCATATCTACCGCTCATGACTTCTCTCTGCCTTTTGGGATACAAACACGATTCATTGAACGAACCTTATGTAGCTTCTAATCTACTTGACGCCATAAAAATAAGCTTTTTGCCTAATCTTTCATTAAAAGCCAAAGCAGTCGAGGAAGTCTGGCCTGAAATGTTTCAACAGTTTCAGAACTATCTTAAGCAGATTATGCAGTCCAGCGCACCTCGCTTTTGCAGCAGCAGAAACGAGTATTTTGAAAATAAAGACAATGGTTCTCTCGGCTGGCAGGATAAAAAATATTTCTGGCTAAATGCGAAACGGTTTTGGGATGATTTCATCGCAGACAATCCCTATCGCGCTAAATTAAAGTCCAAACGCTACCAATTTCTCAACGATATTCTAATTCCTCGGGCTGGGGATCTCATCAAAAGGGACGATTTCTCCGGCGGTCATAAGTTTTGCCGGGTAAAAGCTACACGGGATGGCAAGCGCTTCTACGTCGGAAGTTTTTTAGTCCTAAATAAAGATATTCTAACCCGGGAGTAAGATGTACTTGCAGTAGAATTGTCAGCAACCCATATCATCGATTGCATGAAAACAAGGTTCTCGAATAACGAGCGCCTTGGCAAAGCCTCGATTTTTTGCTGCCAAAATGAAATGGGCGAAATTGGTGCCGTTGTACAGGCAGACGAAACGATCCTATTTCATTCCTTTGAAAACCATGCGTTGGCCGAGAAAGTAAAGCTGTACGCCGGCCATCTGACGATACATTCCATCGGTCTTTCAAGAGATTTTCAGGAATGATGGAATCTTTTGGACACGAGCCGGCTCATTTGACTTTCCTGTCACTGTGCTCTATGATTAAAATAGAAGCGATTCCGTCAGGCGGGTTTTCTGCCTCATGTTTGGGGAAGGACTGCTTATGAAAACTCTCTATGCCCAATTGGCCAAACTTGCCCGGCAATATGGTGCCCGGCGGCTGGTCCTGTTCGGGTCGCGCGCCAGGGGCGATTGCCGCCCCACCAGCGACATCGACTTGGCCGTTTACGGAATGCCGGAAGGCAACCGCGCACACTTTTGGCTGGACGCGCAGGAACTTCCGACACTGCTGAAGTTGGATATCGTCCAGATTGGCGACGGCACAGACCCCAAACTTCTGGCGAATATTGAGAAGGATGGTGTAACCCTGATGGGCTCATTTTCAGAAAAATACAGCAAGCTGCGGCAGGCCGTTGACCGGCTGCAGGAAAGCCTGGCAGAATACCGGCAAGCTCCCTCCTCCACAGTCCGGGACGGCGTGATCCAACGGTTTGAGTTTTGCACTGAGCTGGCCTGGAAAACGCTGCGGGAGTATTTGCTGGATCAGGGATACACCGAAATCAACAGCCCGCGCGCCACGCTGAAGCAGGCCTTTGCGGAAGGCATCATTACAGATGAAGCATGGCTGACCATGCTTGCCGACCGAAACATGACATCGCATGTCTATGACGATGCCACAGCCGCAGAAATTTTCGACCGTATCCAAAACAAATATCTTTCGCTGTTCGTTGCACTGATCAACGTCCTGCAGCAGTAATGGGAAAGCCCCTGCAGCGTTGTGCAGGGGCCAAACGGGCTGTCCTTGTCGACCAAATGGAAGGCTATCAACCAGAATTTTGCGTTTTACCGTGTAATATGCATGGTCCAAAATTTTGTACCGGCCCCATCCGGTCGGCGGTATAGTATTCGCTCTGTTTGATCTCGCCGGGCAGGTCGATGCCGGTGGCTTCCCGCAGGCCGAAGGCGGCGAAATAGTTGCAGAAGGCCTCCCTGCCCAGGCGGGCGCCGATCTGGATAAAGCAGGGGTTGCAGGAAACCGCCAGTCCCTGGGCAAAGGTTTCCAGACCGTGGATATGCCCGTTGGCACAGCGGAAGCGGGTGCCGGCCACGTTGATCGACCCGGAGCAGACAAACTGGCTGTCCGGCGTACAGACGCCGGTATCCAGCGCGGCTGCGGCGGTGATCAGCTTGAACACGCTGCCCGGCTCGTACAGGTCGCTGATGGCCTTATTGCGCCACTGGGCCTGCTGGGCCGCCTGCAATGCCTCGCTGCGCTGCTCCCCCTCCAATGCGTTGACTGCATTGCGGGTTTCCTCGTTGACGATGGTGCGGGGGTCGTTGGGGTCATAGTCCGGCTTGACGCTCATGGCCAGAATGGCACCGGTGTCCACATCCATCACGATCCCCACCCCACGGGCTGCCACATGGTGCTCCTGCACAGCGGCGGAGAGCGCACTTTCCAGATAGCGCTGGATGTTGGCGTCGATGGTCAACGTCAGGGTGGCCCCGGGCACTGGCTCCACCAGCGTGTTGTAGTTTTGCGGCATATCATAGCCCCAGGCGTCCTTGGCGGTAAGCACCCGGCCATTTTGGCCGGTGAGCAACTCGTTATATTCCAGTTCCAGCCCCCACAGACCGGCGTTGTCCACGTCGGTGAAGCCCAGCAGCACCCCCATGAAGTCCCCCTCCGGGTAAATGCGCTTGGTGTCCTGGCGGATCTGAATCCCCTCGGCGCCGTTGTCCCGGCACCAGGCGCGCACCGCATCCGCCGTAGCCCGGTCCACCCGGCGCTTGAGCAGGCAATCATTGGAGCTGCGATTGGAAAAAGCAGCCAGCGTTTCCGCGTAATCGATCTCCAATATTTTGCTCAGAGCGCGGGCGGCCGGTTCCACCAGCGCATCGGCCAGATCCCGCGGCGAGGCCCGGATGGTCCAGCGGGTCTCACTGGCGGCCAGCAGGGTACCGTCGGCTGAGTAGATCTCACCCCGTTCGGCCGGGATGACGGTGTCCCGCAGCTGCTGGTCGGCGGCGCGGGCGGCATATCCCTCCGGGTCCAGCACCTGCAGCACAAACAGCCTGGCAATCAGCACGCCAAAACAGGCCACCGCCATGGTCAGGCAGAGCACCCGGGTGCGGCGGCGCATATGGCGGTCCTGCTCCGGCGTGATGTGACGCGGCAGTGCGGGCAGTGTTTTGCGCGGTCTCATGGGCAATTGCTCCTTTCGGCAAAGGATTCTCCGGCATTGTATGCGGCGGGGGTGTTTTTCCATACCGCAGCCGCCCTTACCGGGATTTTTTCCGCCTGTGCGGCGGCCCGGGCGTTCTTTTCCCGGTTCTGCTTTACCCCAGGGTGCGGCTGTGCTATACTGACAGTAGCCATGGGCAACATTGCCCGGGAATCTGCGCCGCCCGGCACGGGCCGGCGCACAGAAAGGGACAAAGGCATGGACCACATTGACCGCAGGATCATCGATATTTTACAGGCAAATGCACGGGCGCCGCTGAAGGAGATCGCGGAGCAGGTGTTTCTCTCCTCCCCCGCCGTGTCCGCCCGCATTGCACGGTTGGAGCAGGCGGAGCTTCTGCGGGGGTACCAGGCGCAGGTGGATGCGCCTGCACTGGGGTACGGCGTGAAAGCCTTTATCAATCTTGAGCTGGACCCCCAGCGCAAGCCGGAGTTTTACCCCTACATTGAAAGCTGCCCCAATGTGGTGGAGTGCAACTGCGTCACCGGCGATTACAGCATGCTGATCGAAGTGCTGTTTGCCTCCACCCAGGAGCTGGACCACTTTATCAACCGGCTGCAGCAGTTTGGCCGCACCCGCACCCAGATTGTATTTTCCACCTGCGTGGAACACCGGGGCGTGCCGGTAAGCCGCCCGGAGGAAGAATGACTGCGGTGCGCCCCTTCGCCCCCGCCGACCTGGAGCGGGTCATGGAGATTTGGCTGGCCGCCAATCTGCAGGCCCATGGCTTTGTTCCGGCCGAATACTGGACCGGCAATGCTCCTCAGGTGCGGCGGCAACTGCCGCAGGCCGAACTGTATGTGTACGAAACCGACGGTGTTGTGCAGGGCTTTGCCGGCCTGCGGGGGGACTATCTGGCCGGCATCTTTGTGGACGGCGCTGCCCGTGGCCTGGGGATTGGCCGGCAGCTGCTGGACCGGTGCAAGGCACAACACCCCGCACTGACGCTGCGTGTCTACCGGCAGAATTCCCGCGCCGCAGCCTTTTACCGGCGGGAGGGCTTTGCCGTCATCGCCGGGGGCACCGACCCGGCCACCGGCCAGCCGGAGCTGACCATGGCATGGCGGCGCGGCTGAAGGCGGTGCGGCTTTCCCTGTTTTGCCTTTTTCTGTCTGCCGTATTTCGTGTTTATCCGCTTTGAGAAAGGAATCGACCATGCACATCTACCGTATCCAGCGTGTATTTTATCTGACCCTGGGGAAGGCCGCCTGAGGCGCGCTTTCCCGTTTTCCCCGGGGTGTCTCCGGAAAATGCACTTTTGATTTCATTTGTCAGAGACACCTCAACATCCGTTTCCGGGACTGCACTGCCCTCCGGCGGCCTTTTCTGAATCATCTTGCTGTTCGTTCAGAAAAGGAGGTCTTTTCCGTGAAAACGATCCGTTTCATGCCAAGGAAATGCCGCGGTATGTTTGCTGTGGCACTGACCGTGGGCGCTGTTTACTGTGCCACCTGTACCGTGCTGCCCACCCTTTCCGGCCGGCTGATCGACACCGTGCTGTCTGCATCCCCCGCCCAGGGGCTGCCGGCACTGGCCGCTGTTGCCGGCGTCAGCCTGGCGCAGGCGGTGTTGGCCATTGCCGACCAGGCGGCCGGCGGCCGGTTTTTGACCCTGCTCAAGCGGCAGATGCGCCGCAAGGCTGCCGCTGCCTTCCTGTCCGGGGGCCCTGTCTCGCCCCAAAAGCGGGACAGCTTTGTCTCCTTTGTCAACAATGATATCCCCACCATCGCGCAGCAGTATTTTTCCGCCGTGATCGACCTGGTCAAGTGCGGCGTTCTGATCCTGCTGTCAGCCGGGATGCTTTTCTCGCTGCACTGGTCGCTGGCGGCTCTCAGCCTGGGGTTCAGCTGCCTGCTGGTGCTTACGCCCGCTGTATTGCGCCGCCGCGGCAGCGCAGCGCGCAGCGGGTATTCCCAGGCGCTGGGCAGCTACAATACCGTGCTGCACTCGATGCTGGAGGGGCTGAGCGTGATTCAGGCGCTGGCCTGCCGGCCGTATGCCATCCATGCAGTGGAAGCGCAGAACGGTCAGGCTGCCCGGGCCGAGCGGCGGCTGGTCCGCTGGCAGCTTACCACCCAAAGTGCAACCGTCCTGCTGCAGACCGGCAAAACGGCCGGCATCCTGCTGGCTGGAGTGGGGCTGATTGCCGCAGGCATTATCCCGGTGGGCGGGCTGGTGGCCGCCATCCAGTTGGATCAGCTGATGAGCGCGCCGCTGGAGGTGCTGGCCATCTCGCTGCACCGCCGCAATGAGGTGCGGCCGCTGACAGAGCGCTATAATCAGCTGACACAGAAAACCGCCCCGGCCGCTTCTTCCCTGCCGCCCTTTCAACGGCTGGAGCTGTGCCAGATTGGCTGCCGCGCCGGCAAGGAGCAACTTCTGCGGGGCATTTCCCTGACGCTCGGCGCCGGGGAAAAGCTGTTGGTGACCGGCGACAGCGGCAGCGGCAAATCCACACTTTTGAGCCTGATCGCCCGTGCCGGGGCCGTCCCCTGCTGCGGGGAGATGCGGTACAACGGTGCGCCGGCATGTGCCTGCTGTGCCGAGAGCTGGCGGAGGAATCTCTGCCTGGTACCCCAGCAGCCGTTTTTGTTCTATGCCACGCTGGAGGAGAACATCCGCCTGGGGCGGGATATCTCCCCGGAGGTCTACCAAAAGGTGGTGCAGGCGCTGCGCCTGGACGAGCTGCTTGCCCGGTACCATGGGCAGACAATGACGCCGGAACGTGTCCAGAACCTTTCCGGCGGCGAACGGCAGCGTGTGGCGCTGGCCCGCGCATTGGTGGGGCAGCCGGATGTCTTTTTGCTGGACGAACCCACTTCCGCCCTGGACCCGGACACCGCCCGCGCCATTGAGGCGCTGTTTTTGGACAGCCCCGCCGCGCTGATCCATGTCAGCCACCGCCCCAGCCCTGAGCTGGCCGACCGATACGACGCCCACTACCGTATGGAAGGCGGGCGTTTGACCCGGCTGCGGTAAGCTTTTTGACCGGCAAACATTCCATCGGAACCAAAGCCTGGCTTTCACCAATGGTAAAGCCAGGCTTTTTCATATTTTTGCGGCAAAAAAATGCATTGCAAAAAGCGGGGTTCCCTGTTGACAGCCGTGTATATACCGTATATACTGTATACATAAGATATGAACAGTTCATTCTTACCGGCTGCCACTTCCCGCCGGGCCAAAGCGCTGGGCTTTGCGGGGCGGCGGCCAAAACAGCAAGGAGGCAGCGCCATGGAGCTGTACATCTCCAACGCCGGGCAGGAGCCCATCTACGCGCAGATCACGCGGCAGATCAAGGAACAGATCCTGTCCGGCACATTAAAAGAGGGCGACGCCCTGCCCAGCATCCGGCTGTTGGCCAAGGAGCTGCGCATCAGCGTCATCACCACCAAACGAGCTTATGAGGACCTGGAGGCGGACGGCTTCATCGTCACCACCCCCGGCAAGGGCAGCTTTGTGGCGGCGCAAAACCCCGAACTGCGCCGCGAGGAGATGCTCAAGCAGGTGGAGGACCACCTGCAAAATGCCGTCACCGCGGCAAAAACCGGCGGCGTCAGCTTTGACGAGGTCCTGGAAACCCTAAAGGTTTTATGGGAGGATTGACTATGGAAACCGCAGCCTGCTGCGCCGTTTTGCACGGCGTTGAGAAGCGTTATCCCGGTTTCACCCTGGGTCCGGTGGACCTGACCGTGCCTGCCGGCAGCATCGTCGGCCTGGTGGGCGAAAACGGCGCGGGCAAAACCACGCTGCTAAAACTGCTTGTGGGGGTCAACCCCGCCGATGCCGGCAAAATCACCCTGCCGGGCGGCGTGCCCGGCGACCCTGCCAGCCGCGCCGACCTGGGCGTGGTGTTTGAGGACGCCTATTTTTATGAATCCATGACCGCAAAGCAGATCGGCAAAAGTTTGGCGGGCATTTATGGCCCCCGGTGGGACGGCGGCGCCTACCGTGACCTGCTGGGGCGGTTCGGGCTGGAGGAGCGCAAACCGCTGAAGGCTTACAGCCGCGGCATGCGCATGAAGCTGAGCCTGGCCACCGCGCTGGCCCACCGCCCCCGGCTGCTGGTGCTGGACGAGGCGACTTCCGGTTTGGACCCGGTGGTGCGCGGCGAGATGCTGGACCTGTTTTTGGATTTTATCCAGGACGAAAGCCGCAGCATCCTGATCAGCAGCCACATCACCAGCGATCTGGAACAGGTGGCGGATTCCATTGCCTACCTGCATCAGGGCAAATTGCTGTTCCAGGAGGGCAAGGACGCTCTGCTTGCCGAGTATGGCATCCTGCGCTGCCGCCGGGAACAGCTGGCTGCTTTGCCGGAGCGCTGCATCATTCACACCCGGCAGACCAGTTTCGGCTGCGAGACGCTGGTAAAAGGCCGTGCGCAGGTGGCGCGGCTGCTGCCCGGCGCGGTGCTCGACCCCGCCGGCATCGACGACATCATGCGGTTTTATTCCGGGAGGGAACAACAATGAAAGGTTTATTGTATAAGGACCTTTGCACTATGACGGCCCGGTTCCGAAACAATTTTATCCTGCTGTTCGTGCTGTACCTGGGGATGGCGGTGTTACTGGATATGTCGTTTATGCTGTACGCCCTGGTGTTTGTACTGGGATTGTATGTACAGACTTCCCTCAGCTTTGACGAACAGAGCCGCTGGGACCTGTACGGCCGCACGCTGCCGGTACACCCCGCCGCGCTGGTAGGCTGCAAATACATTCTAAGCGCGGGCGCCATTTTGGCCGGGTGCCTGATCGCCTTTCTGGCGTTTGTCTTGAATCCCAGCGAGACGAAGGGTTCCCCCGAGGAAGTGCTGCTGGGTCTGTTGGTGGCGGCCTGCCTGACCGGATTTTACTTTTCGCTGAGCATGCCGCTGAGCTACAAGTTTGGCAGTGACCGGGCGCGCACGGTGGTAATTATTGCCGTGTTCCTGCTGGTGGGCGGCCTGGCCGCCGCGGTATATGCCCTGCCGGTGAATGTGCTGGAAAATTTGGGGGACTTCTTCGGCCTGCGCGGCCCGATGGGCGTCGCGGCCCGGGAACTGACCGCCGGGTTGGCGCCCGGCGAGGAAGTCTGGTACGGCGACCTGACCGTTGCCCTGCAGGAAGGCGGACGCATCCAGTGGGCGATACTGGCCATGCTGCTGGTCAGTATGGTGCTGTTCCTTGCCAGCTGGGCGGTGAGCACCGCAATCTACCGCAAGAAGGAGTTCTGAGCCGCTGCCCGCCGGGCGGGCAAAGGGCGGCACAACTTTCCGCAAAAATAGCCGCTGCGGCGTAGGGATTTCCAGCAGGTGCGGGGCTTGCACAGAGCGCCGCACTTTGCTATAATAGCAAATCGTTGAGCAACTTAGGATTTTAGGCTCCGCCCCGCCTGCCGAAGGGCAGCGGGACGACAAACCGGTGCAAGGCTGGCGGTCTTGCGCGCGGTCAAAATCTATTCCGCCGGAGTGTAATATGTTGTATTGGATTTTCCTGTTCGTTGTTGTGCTGATCGCCGTTGTGGCGGGCGTGCGCCTGGCCGTGAGCGGCAGGGCCGGGGACCGGTCCTCCGCCGGCGGCACCACCCGCACTGCACGGGTGGCCATGGTGGCCGCTGTGTATGCGGTGCTGTGCCTGGTGCTGGCCCCCTTCTCCTTTGGCGCCATCCAGGTGCGTGTGGCCGAAATTTTGACCCTGATGCCGATCTTTGGCGCCGAGTACATCGCCGCCGTGACGGTGGGCTGCTTCCTGTCGAACCTTTTGGGCGTTGCCATGGGCACCACCGCAGCGGTGGACATCCTGTTCGGCACAGCAGCCACCCTGCTGGCGGCGCTGGTCACCTACCAGCTGCGCAACATCCGCTGGAAGGGCCTGGCCATCCCGGCCGCCATCCCGCCGGTGCTGTTTAACGCAGTGATCGTCGGGCCGGAGATTGCCATCTTCTTTTCCGGTTCGCCGGTTACCGTACCGCTGATTGCCTGGAACGCTCTCACCGTCGGTGTGGGTGAGGTCATCAGCTGCATGGTCCTGGGGGTGCTGTTTGCCCGCCTCATTGAGTCCACGCCGGCTTTGTGCAAACTCATCAAAGCTTGAGCGCTTCCGATATTTTTACACCATACCATATGGAATAAGGTGGTGACCCCGGATGACACAGCTGATTTTGTGGGACTGGAACGGTACCTTGCTGGATGACGTGGCGCTGTGCGTGGACGCGCTCAACCGTCTGCTGGCGCGCTATGGCTATGCCCGGCAGTATGACCTGAAGGGCTACCGCAAAATTTTCGGCTTTCCCATCCGGGACTATTATCTGCGGGCAGGGTTTGACTTTTCCCGCCACAGCTTTGATGAGCTGGCTAAAAGTTATATGGACGATTACATCCCGGCCTCCGCTGCCTGCCCGCTGATGCCCGGCGCCAGGGAAACGCTGGCCCGCCTGCAGGCCGCCGGATGCCGCCAGGTGATTCTGTCTGCCTCCCCCATCACGACGCTGCAAAGCCAGGCGGAACAGAGAGGGGTTCTGTCCTACTTTGACCAGCTGCTGGGCCTGGGCGACATTTACGCCAAGAGCAAGGTGGAACTGGGCCTGAACTACCTGCACCGGGAGCGTTTTGACCCCGACACTGCCTTGATGGTGGGCGATTCGGTCCATGATTTTGAGGTGAGCCGGGCGCTGGGGGTGCGCTGTCTGCTGTATGCCGGCGGCCACCAGGACGCTGCGGCGCTGGCCGCCACCGGCGCGCCGGTGGTCGAAAGCCTTGCCGCCGTGGCAGACAGGGTCCTGCACCAGCCGGAAGGCGGGGGGCGGGCATAGATATGTGCAGCAGGCGGCGGCAGGCTTTCTGCCCGGCGCCGTCTTTGCAGATAAGGGCTGTTGCACCGGGCGGTGTGCGGCCCTGTTTTTACGCAACAGGCTGTAATAAGCGGCGGTCTGCCGGATGATTGTGGCGTATCGGTTGGAAGAACCGGCAGCGCTGCGCCGTATGGGGGTATCACCAATGAATAACCGTGTAAAGGGCACCATCCTGGCTGTGGGCGGTGCCGCCTGCTGGGGTATTTCCGGCTGCACCGGGCAGTATCTGTTCACCTATGAGGGCATGACCGCCGAATGGCTGACCCCCATCCGGCTGTTCTTTGCCGGCGTGGTGCTGTTCCTCTACTATGTCATCCGAAGCCCCAGGCAGCTGTTTGCCCCCTGGCGCACCCCGCGGGACGCGGTGGATCTGCTGATCTACGGCATCTGCGGCGTCAGTTGCTGCCAATACCTGTACTTTTTGACCATCGACCTGTCCACCGCGGGCATCGGTACCATCATGCAGAGCATCGCCCCGGCTATGATCCTCGTGGTGGTGTGCGTGATGGAGCGCCGCATTCCCCGTCTGTTTGAGGGGGTCTCGGTTCTCTTGGCGCTGGCGGGCGTGTTTTTGCTGACCACCCACGGCAGCCTGACCCACCTGGCCCTCTCCCCCGCCGCGCTGGCGGCGGGGCTGCTCAGCGCGGTGTGCGTGGTGGTTTACACCATGTGGCCCAAGCGGCTGCAGAGCAGTCACCCCACCCCCATTTTGCAGTGCTGGGCATTTTTGATGGGCGGCACCATCTTTTTTGTGCTGTTTCGCCCGTGGGAAGTTGCATACGTTCCCACCATCACCGGCTGCATCGGCATTGCTATTGTGGTATTGATCGGCAACGTGGTGGCCTACTGCGCTTATATGCAGGGCGTCAAGCTGATCGGCCCCCAGAAGAGCAGCCTGTACAGCTTTGCCGAGCCCGCCACCGCCGCCGTCATCTCGACGCTGGTGTTGGGGTCCCCTTTCACCCTGTGGGACGCGCTGGGCTTTGGCTGCATCTTTGTCATGCTGGTGGTGCTGACCACCTTCCAGCAGCGGGGCAAAAAGCCCCTCCGCAAGCTGGAAAAGGCCCGGGCCCACAGCTGATCCCCGCTTTGTGCGGCAAACTGCCCGCCGCAGGGCAAATGTTAGGTAAAATTCGTGAAACACACCCGCGCAGGTTTGACAGCAAACCCTGCGCGGGTGTATTATATTAAAGTGTGTATCCTGCGCTGTTTTGCAGCGTTTCGCGCGGCAATGCCGCCTTTGCGATAGACAAACCCAAAATCCTTAAACCACAGGGGTGTGCTTATGTCTCTGATTGAAAAGCTGTTCGGGAATTTCTCGGACAAGGAACTCAAACGCATCCGTCCCATCGCCCAGAAGGTGCAGGATCTGGAACCCCAGATGCAGAAACTGTCCGATGAGGAACTGCGCGGTAAGACCGCTGAATTTCGTGAGCGCCTGCAAAAGGGCGAAACGCTGGACGATCTGCTGCCCGAGGCCTTCGCTGTCTGCCGCGAGGCCGACTGGCGCGTGCTGGGCCTGAAACCCTACCCGGTGCAGATCATCGGCGGCATTGTGCTTCACCGCGCCTGCATTGCCGAAATGCAGACCGGTGAAGGCAAGACCCTGGTGGCCACCATGCCCGTCTATCTGAACGCCCTGACCGGCGAGGGTGTGCATGTTGTCACCGTCAACGACTACCTGGCCAAGCGTGACAGCGAGTGGATGGGTAAGGTCTACCGTTACCTGGGCCTGACCGTCGGCCTGGTAATCCACGACGTCCCCGCCGCCGAGCGCAAAAACGCCTACGCCGCCGACGTCACCTACGGCACCAACAACGAGTTCGGCTTTGATTACCTGCGCGACAACATGGTGGTTTACAAGCAGAACATGGTGCAGCGCGGTCACGCCTACGCCATCGTGGACGAGGTGGACTCCATCTTGATCGACGAGGCCCGTACCCCGCTGATCATCTCCGGCAAGGGTGAGGATTCCAGCGTGATGTACAAGCGCGCCGATGACTTTGCCAAGACGCTGAAAAAGAGCGTGATTGTCGAGCTGGAGGACAAGGTCCAGGCCGAGGAGCAGGTGGACGGCGACTATGTGGTGGACGAAAAGCGCAAGACTGCTACCCTGACCGAGAGCGGCATCAAAAAGGCGGAAGCCTGGTTCAAGGTGGACAACCTTTCCGACGCCGACAACATGAGCCTGCGCCACTACATCGACCAGGCCATCAAGGCCCGGGGCGTCATGCACCGGGACACCGACTACATCGTCAAGGACGGTGAGGTCATCATCGTCGATGAGTTCACCGGCCGCCTGATGTACGGCCGCCGCTACAACGACGGCCTGCACCAGGCCATTGAGGCCAAGGAGGGCGTCAATGTGGCCGCCGAGAGCAAGACGCTGGCCACCATCACCTTCCAGAACTATTTCCGTATGTACAAAAAGCTGGCCGGCATGACCGGTACCGCCTCCACTGAGGCAGACGAGTTCAACGAGATCTACGGCCTGCAGATTGTCAGCATCCCCACCAACAAGCCCCGCGCCCGCAAGGACCTGCCCGATGCCGTGTACAAAACGGTCAACGGAAAACTGCGCGCCGTGGTTGCCCAGGTGGAGGAGTGCCACGCCAAGGGCCAGCCGGTGCTGGTGGGCACCATCAGCGTGGAGAAGAGCGAGGCGCTCTCCCGCATGCTGAAGGCCAAGGGCATCCCCCACAACGTGCTGAACGCCAAGCAGCATGAGCGTGAGGCTGAGATCGTCGCCCAGGCCGGCCGCAAGGGCGCCGTGACCATCGCCACCAACATGGCGGGCCGCGGCACCGACATCATGCTGGGCGGCAACATCACCTACATGGCCAAGGCCGCCCTGCGCAAGGAACTGCAGAAGCAGCTGTCGGCGGCAAAGCAGGCCGAGGAGGCCGCCCGCAAGGCTGCCAAAGCGGCCGCCAAGGCGGCCGGGCAGCCTGCCCCTGAGCTGCCCGCCGAGCTGGACACCGACGCCCGGCTGGACTTTTTGCTCAATGAGGCAGACGGCCACGCCGATACCGACGACAAGGAAGTGCTGGAGGCCCGCCGCCGCTTTGACGAGCTGAGCGCTGAGTTTGAGCCCCAAGTCAAGGCCGAGGCCGAGGCCGTGCGCAATGCCGGCGGCCTGTTCATCGTGGGCACTGAGCGCCACGAGTCCCGCCGTATCGACAACCAGCTGCGCGGCCGTGCCGGCCGCCAGGGCGATCCGGGCTGTTCCCGGTTCTTCCTGTCGCTGGAGGATGACCTGATGCGCATCTTCGGCGGTGACCGGGTACAGCGGCTGATGGACACCATGGGCCTGGACGAAGACACCCCCATCGAGACCAAGCTGATCACCTCTACCATCGAGAGTGCCCAGAAAAAGCTGGAAGCCTCCAACTTTGCCATCCGTAAGCAGGTGCTGCAGTACGACGACGTAATGAACCAGCAGCGCGAGATCATCTACAAGGAGCGCCGCCAGGTGCTGGACGGCGAGGATATGTCCGGCAAGCTGCACGAGATGATGCGGGAGAGCATCGAGGAGTCCTGCAAGAGCTTCCTGAACGGCGAGAGCGTGGATGACTGGGATTTTGCCGCCCTGCGCCGCCACTACATGAACTGGCTGTGCCTGCCCACCGATTTCCAGTACTCTGCCGAGGAAAAGAACAACCTCAAGGTGGAGGACATTGTGAACATGCTGTATGACCGCGGCATGAGTGTGCTGGAAGCCAAGGAAAAGAAGTACGGCAGCAAATTGATGCGTGAGCTGGAGCGCATCTGCCTGCTGCGCAACGTGGACGCCAAGTGGATGGACCATATTGACAACATGGACCAGCTGAAGCAGGGCATGAGCCTGCGCAGCTACGGCCAGCACGACCCCATCGTCGAGTACCGGATCGAGGGCTTTGCCATGTTTGACGAGATGGTTGCTTCCATCCGGGAGGATGCCGTCCATATGCTGCTGACCATCGAGGTCCGCCAGCCCAATGTGGCACCCAAGCGGGAACAGGTGGCCCAGGCCACCGGCGAAGGCGCCCCCGCCCGGGCCGGCGCCAAGGGCAGCGCGCCCATCCGGGTGACCAAGATTGGCCGCAACGATCCCTGCCCCTGCGGCAGCGGCCTGAAATGGAAAAAGTGTACCTGCAAGGAGTACCATCCTGACCTGCGGTAAGGTCGCTTGCGTAATGACAGACAGCGGCGCAGTTTTGTGGCTTTGGGGCCGCGGCTGCGCCGCTTTTGTCTCCGGCAGGAATCGTAAAGGGAGGAAACGGAAAGAGATGGCGGAGTTTCGCTTTGCGCTTCGGCAGACGGTACCGGTGCTGTGCGGCTACCTGTTTTTGGGGCTGGCGTTCGGCCTGCTTTTGCAGCAGGCCGGATATGCCTGGCCCTGGGCGCTGCTGATCAGCGGGATTGTCTACGCCGGGTCGATGCAGTTTGTGCTGGTTGGTATGCTGGGCGGCGGGTTTGCGTCGCTGCTTTCGGTGGCACTGACCACGCTGTCGGTCAACAGCCGGCACCTGTTTTACGGGCTGTCCTTTCTGGACACCTTCAAACAGATGGGGCGGGCCGAGCCCTACATGATTTTTTCGCTCACGGACGAAACCTACTCGCTCCTGTGCGGTGTAGAAATTCCCAAAACGCTGAAGGCCAACCGGGTGCGTCTGTGGATGTCGGCACTGGACCATGGCTATTGGATCATTGGCAGCGTAGCGGGCGCGGCGCTGGGCAGCGTGCTGCCCTTTGACCTGACCGGCATCGACTTTGCCATGACGGCGCTCTTCGTTGTGATTTTTCTGGACCAGTGGCGGGCCGCCAAAAGCCATCTGCCGGCGGGCATCGGACTGGTGTTCGCGCTGATCTGGCTGGTGATACTTGGGCCGGACCGATTTCTGCTGCCGGCGCTTGTGTGTACCGTATTGGCCCTGACCGCCTGCCGGGGCAAGCTGGAACCTTCCGCCATGGCCGCCGGCGCCGAGCCGTCCGCGGAGACCGATGCCGCCGGACAAGAGGAGGTGCGCTGATGAGGGAGCTGTTCAGCGAACAGGTGTTGTCCAATCTGGCCATCGTACTGGTGGCCAGCCTGTGCACCATCCTGGTGCGCTTTTTGCCCTTTGTGGTGTTTGGCCGCAAGGGCACGCCGGGACGGGGCGTACTCTACCTGGGCAGGGTACTGCCCCCCGCTGTGATGGCCATTTTGGTGGTTTACTGCCTGAAATCCACCAGCTTTGCCGCGGTTTCCGGCTTTGTGCCCCAACTGACGGCGGTGGCTGTGGTGGTGCTGTTACACTTGTGGCGGCGCAATACGCTGCTGAGCATCGCCGGCGGCACCGTACTGTATATGATCCTGCTGCGGGTTTTGTGACGTCGCAGCGGATAATTGCACGTTCGGGGGGCATCCCATCCACAAAAAAGTGTCTGGGATTTGTCGGAACCCCCAACATCCAAACGGAGGAGTTTTCCATGAAAGCACACATCCATACCCAACCCCGTGCGCTGCTGCTGTGGCGTTTCGGCCCGGACAGTGCCGGGTACAGCATCGTGATGCAGCAGGCAAAGGCTTACCGGTTAAAGCCCATCTTCGTGGACGAGGCACACCTGGACTGCCGCATCGGCGACCTGTGCAGCGGCCGAGCCGAAGCCGCGCCGGTGCCCGAGGGGGCGGCCCAGTGGCAGCTGCCCGCCATGATCGTCAGCGGGCTGCGGCATGACAACGGCGACCTGAACACCTTTCTGGATACGATCAAGCGGGGCGGCGCCGAGTTTCCCATCCGGGCGGCGGTGACCCCCACCAGTGAGCGCTGGACGCTGGCCCACCTGCTGGAGGAACTTGCCGCCGAACACCGCGCCCTGAACGGCGCGCAGAGCCAATGAGCGCCGCCGGGGCAATGCGCCGGGGGATCTGCCTGGCGGTGGCCGGGCTGCTGGCGCTGGAGCTGTCCGGCTGCGGCGGCCCAAAGCAATATCAAGTGACCTGGTTTGATCTGTTCGATTCGGTCATCCGGGTGACCGCCTACTGTGACAGCGACGAGGAATGGCAGCAGCAGTCCCAGGCGCTGCACCAGGACCTGCTACGGTACCACCAGCTGTTTGATATCTACAACTATTATGACGGCATGACCAATCTGGCCGACGTGAACGACGCGGCGGGCGGCACACCGGTAAAGGTGGACGATGCCCTGCTGGAACTGCTCGTGCTTGGGCAGCAGATGTACACTGAGACCGACGGCCGGTGCAACATTGCCGCCGGAGCGGTGCTCAGCCTGTGGCATGACGCGCAGGAGGCCGCCGTGCTGCCCGCTGCCGAAGCATTGCAGGCTGCGGCGCAGCACTGTGACATCCGCTGCCTGGTGATTGACCAAGCGGCCGGCACCGTGCAGCTGACCGATCCGGAGATGCGCCTGGATGTGGGCAGCATCGGCAAGGGCTGGGCCATTGAGGCTGCCGCCCAGGCTGCACAGGCCCGGGGGCTGGACCAGGCGCTGCTTGATGCAGGCAGCAACATCCGGGCCATCGGCACCCACGCCGGCGGCAAGCCCTGGGTGGCGGGCGTTACCGCCCCCTGGGACGAGGACGGCAGCACGCTGATTGAGGTGGAACTTGCCAATGGGCAGTCGCTGGTGACCAGCGGCGATACCCAGCGCTATTTTGAGGTGGACGGGTTGCGGTATTCCCACCTGATCGATCTGGCAACGCTCTATCCTGCCACCTATTTCCGTCAGGTTTCGGTGCTGTGCGACGACGGCGGTGTGGGCGACGCGCTGTCCACCGGGCTGTTCTGCATGCCGCTGGCGGAGGGCCAGGCCCTGGTGGACCGGCTGGACGGTGTGGAGGCCATCTGGTACGGCGCCGATGGAGAATCCGTCACCCGGACAGACGGGTTCCCCCAGTAGCTTTTGGCGTAGGAGGCACCCCGGCAGTGCGCCCCGCCCCTTGAAAGAAAGGATGTTTGTTATGGCAGTTTTGACGATCGCTCTGCTCCAGCTGCTGCCCGGCCCCACGGCAGGCACCGCCCTGGAGCGCGGACTTGCCGCCTGCCGGGCAGCCAAAGCCCGCGGTGCGGACATTGCTCTCTTTCCGGAATTGTGGAATACCGGGTACACGATTCCCCAGCAGCCGGACGCCCTGCGGGCACTGGCT
Organism: uncultured Gemmiger sp.; assembly: GCA_944388145.1. GTDB lineage: Bacteria > Bacillota > Clostridia > Oscillospirales > Ruminococcaceae > Gemmiger. The sequence continues at coordinate 70,113 of CALXHQ010000004.1, forward strand.
CTGCCGGCGGGCGGCGCGTTTGCCGGGGCGTTTGCCCGGCTGGCCGCCGAGTTGGACATGGCCATCGGTTTGACGTTGCTGGAGCAGTACGTCCCCGCGCCGCGCAACACGCTGCTGCTGTTCGACCGCCGCGGCCGGCTGGTTTTGACCTATGCCAAGGTACACACCTGCGATTTTGGCGACGAGCGGATGCTGACCCGCGGCGAAGGGTTTCCTGTGGCCGCACTGGACACCGCCGCCGGCCCGGTACAGGTGGGAGCCATGATCTGCTATGACCGTGAATTTCCCGAAAGTGCCCGCCTGCTGATGCTGAACGGTGCCGAGCTGATCCTGGTGCCCAACGCCTGCCCCATGGAACAGAACCGGCTGGCCCAGCTGCGTGCCCGCGCCTTTGAAAACATGACAGCCATTGCCACCTGCAACTATCCTGCCGGCCAGCCCGACTGCAACGGGCACTCCACCCTATTTGACGGCGTGGCCTACCTGCCTGACCAGGAAGGCTCCCGCGATTTCTGCCTGCTGGAAGCCGGTGAGGAACCGGGCATCTATCTGGCCCGGCTGGACCTGGACCAGCTGCGCACCTACCGCGCCGGGGAAGTCCACGGCAACGCCTACCGCCGGCCGGAATTGTACGGTGCATTGACCAGTACCGTCATCCGCCCGCCTTTTGTGCGGGAGGACCGCCGGGGGTAACCTGTACCATGCCCGTTCCATTCCGCCTGCGTACAACACCTGCACATACCAAAACGCGCCTCATCCCGTTGGGATGAGGCGCGTTTGCAGTCTTGCTCAATCCGCCACGCCCTGCTCCTTGCTCAGCAGGATGCGGTCATTATCCAGGATGTGGCCGGTGCCTTTGGCAAAGCGGTCCAGCAAATCGTCCACCGTCATGCCTGCGCGCTCAGTACCGCCCATGTCCAGCACGATGCGGCCGGCGTCCATCATCAGGGTGCGGTTGCCCAGCTCCAGCGCCGCGTGCATATTGTGGGTGATCATCAGGCAGGTAATGTTGTGTTCCGCCACAATCTTTTTGGTCAGTTCCAGCACTTTGTCGGCGGTGGCAGGGTCCAGTGCGGCGGTATGTTCGTCCAAAAGCAGCAATTTTGGGGTGACCAGTGTGGCCATCAAAAGGGTCAACGCCTGGCGCTGGCCGCCGGACAAAAGCCCCACCGGGTGTTTCATCCGATCCTCCAGCCCCAGGTCCAGCGCAGCCAGCCGCTCCCGGAACAGCTCCCGCTCCGCCTTTGTAATGCGGGAAAAGGGCGAGGTGTGCCCCGATGCCCGCAGGTAAGCCAGTGCCAGGTTTTCCTCGATGGTCATGCTGGGGGCAGTGCCCTTGAGCGGGTCCTGGAACAGGCGGCCGATGGTCTTGCTGCGGCGGTAGTCCGGCTGGAAGGTGATGTCCTGCCCATCCAGAACGATGGAACCGGCGTCCGGGATAAAACTGCCGGCAATGGCGTTGAACAGGGTGGATTTTCCCGCGCCATTGGAGCCGACAATGGTGACAAAATCCCCCTGTTCCAGTTTCAGGTCTATGCCGGTCAGGGCCTTTTTCTCGTTGACGGTGCCGGGGTTAAATGTTTTTTCCACCCCATTGAGTTCAAGCATCATGGCGGGCACCCCCTTTGGCATGCATGGCGGCATAGCGGCGGCGCTGGAAGGCGATGCCCTTTTTGATGGCGGGCATCGAGATGGCAAGCACCACAATGATGGCGGAAATCAGTTTGAGCGCCTCGGAGGGGAGGTTGGCGCGCATGGCAATGGCGATGATAAAGCGGTAGATAATGCTGCCGATCACCGCGGCCACCGCCTTGGTCCACAGGCCGCCGCGGCCGAACAGTGTTTCCCCGATGATCAGCGAGGCCAGGCCGATGACCACCATGCCGGTGCCCAGGTTGATGTCTGCCGAGCGCTGGTACTGGGCCAGCACGGCGCCGGACAGGGCGGTGAGGGCGTTTGCGATGCACAGCCCCACCGTGATGGTGAATGCGGTGTTGATGGAGCTGGCGCGCACCATATCCGGGTTATCGCCGGTGGCGCGGATGGACAGACCCAGCCGGGTGCCCAAAAACAGGATGAGCAGCGTGCAGGCGATGGCCGCGATCAGCGCGGCAAGCAGCAGCTTTGTGGGGAAATCCTCGCCCAGCAGGCCCTCCAGCATGGTAAAGATGGTGTTGGTCTTGAGCATGGGCACATTGGAGGAAAAGCCCATCACCGCCAGGTTGACGGTATACAGCCCGGTATTGGTGATGATACCCGCCAGGATGGAGGGTACCCCCAACCGGGTTTGCAGCAGGGCAGTGATGAATCCGGCAGCGGAGCCCGCCAGCATGGCGGTGAACAGCCCCAGAACGGGATGCCCCGCCACAGCCATGGTGGCGGAGACCGCACAGCCCAGCGTGAAGGCGCCGTCGGTGGTCATGTCCGCGATGTTCAGCACGCGGAAGCTCAAAAACAGCGCCATGGCCACCAGGGCATATATGCAGCCCAGTTCCAGCGCGCTGAACACGATTGCGGTGGATATCATGCGTAAAACAGCTCCTTTGCGGATTGTGATAAACGCACCGGACGGGGCAGGGTCTCCCCTGCCCCGCGGCACGGCTTGCTGATGTGTGTTGGGCGAATCGTGGCCGCCAAAACATTACTCGGCAGCGGTGGTAACCTCCACCACCTGGTCCGCCATGTTGGTGAAAGCGTTGTAGACCAGGCCCAGCTTGGCGGCGGTCTCGGTGTTGACGGTGATGATGCCGCCTTCCATCACGTGATAGTCAGCGGGGACGCTGCCGGACTCCAGCGCATCCACGGCCATGTCGGCGGTGTAGCTGCCCAGGTCAGTGTAGCTGACGCCGCAGGTGGCAAAGGCCCCCGCCTTGACAAAGGAATCGGCGCCGGCATAGAAGGGGATGCCCGCATCGGTCAGTTGCTCAGCCACAGCGCCGGCGGCGCCCATGATGACGTTGTCGGTGGGGGTAAAGACGGCGTCCACCCGGTCGGTGAGGGTGGAGACGGCGGTCAGGACCTCGTCAGTGGTGTTGCCGGTGGCCTCCACATAATCGATGCCCTTCCCCTCCAGATAGGCCTTGGCCTGGGCAATGGGCGTTTCAGAGTTGGGCTCGGAGTTGGAGTAGAGCAGACCGACGGTCTGGATGTCCTGATCAATGGCAAACATCATATCCATGATGAAGTCTGTGTCCAGCGCGTCGGAGGTGCCGGTGACGTTGGGCAGGTCGGTCAGGCCGGCGGCTGCCGGGTCAGAGATTGCCGCATAGATGACCGGGATGTCGCCGTCCGCCGCGGTGACCATGCACTGGGCCGCCAGCGAGGCGATGGGGATGATGGCGTCATAGCCGTCGGATACCACCTGGGTGCCGATCTGGTTGAGCATGGTGGCGTCATTCTGGCCGTTGAACTCCTGATACTCGATGGTGATGCCGTCAGCGGCGGCACGGGCGTCCAGCTCAGCCTCGATGGCAGTGCGGATCTCATCCAGTGAGGTGTGGTCCATCTGCTGGACGATGGCGATGCGGTAGGCAGTGCCCTCGGCATCGGCGGAGGATGTCTCGCCGGATGCCTGGCTGGAGGATTCGGTCTGGGCGGTGGAGCCGGAACTGCCGGATGTGGCGGTGCCGGAGCAGGCGGCCAGGGACAGGGCAAGGGCGGACGCGGTGATGACAGCAATCAGTTTTTTCATGGGTGTTCTCCTTTTCATAGCATGGTGCATGGTTGTGGGATGGCTTGCCGTGTGGGGGAAGGATTGCCGCCTCACCATCGCCGGCCGGGGAGATTTGTGTGCTGTTTCATGTTGCAAGCTCCTTTGTTGTGGGCAACAGAGCCGGGGCCGATACTGCATCGGGCACGGGTACAAAAAAACTGCCCCCGCACAACCCCGGACGGGTGTTGTGCAAGGACAGGTAAAATCATGGTAGATCTTGTGACCTGCGGTGCCACCTTGCTTGCTGCACTTTGGTGCAGCCCCTTTGTGGGGAACCAACATTCCCCTGCCCTGTAACGGAGGCTTCCGTCAGCGGATACTGGACCCAGCAGTCTTTCCCCGTGCCCTCGGCGAACCATTTGTCTGCACCGCTTTCGGCCTCACTCGCAGCGACGGAGGCTCTCTGTGCGTGCGCTTGCAGTTTTACTTTCGCTTCATTGGTTTAAAGCTATTTAAGCACACCCAAATGGATTTGTCAACCCTTTTTCGGATATTTTTTCCGGGCCGCGGGCGATCCCCGCCTTACTGGGGCATCGCGGCCACCGGCAGTGCCTTTGCGGCGGGGTCCGGAGTTTGGGCCAGGTCCATCTCCATAAAGCGGCCCTTCAGGTCGTTGAGGATGGTCGCCTCCATGCAAAAAGCGTGCACCCCGTCCCGCAGGTAGGTGCCCATGGCAGGCAGCGCGTTTGTCTTGACGCCGCACATGTAAACCGGAACGCCGCGCTCCCGTGCCATCTGGCAAACCAGATTGACCAGTCGGCGCAGCGCGGGAGCATCGGCGGCCATGTGGCTGCGGGCCTCCTCCCGGGTGTTGGCTGCCAGCGTGTAACGGGTCAGGTCATCGATATCAATGGCCAGGAACTTGGCCCCGCGGTCAATGATCTGGTCAGCCACCAGTGCGGCGGAGGGGATCTCAATCAGGCAGCCAAAGGGCAGATCCTTGTCGTACTCCACGCCGCGGCGCTCCAAATGCTCCTTGCAGCGCGCCACCTCCCGCATCACGTCATCCCATTCCTCGGGGCCGGTGATCATGGGAAGCATCACCCGCAGGTTGCCCCGAGTCCCTGCCCGAAGCAGCGCAGTGATCTGGGTGCGAAGCTGACGGCGGTTCTCGGCGGCGCGGCGCACATCCTCCACCCAGGGGGCGGCGTCGTCGGCCCCCACATCGCCGGTGCGTACCGTCACCGACTTGCCCGCCGCGGCGGCCAGGCAGCTGATGTAGTGGAAATACTGCTGCGCCTCCGTGGCATGGCCCAAAAGCAAATGTTCGGTGCGCACCAGGCCGATGGCATCGGCGCCGGCGTGCATGGCATTTTCGATGTCCTCCGGCGTGGAGGCGCTGGCAAGCAGGGTCACCCGGGTGCCGTCCCTGGTAAAGCAAGGTTTGCCGGCCAGGGCGTGCTTTTTGTTATTGCGGCGCTCAAACAGGGCCAGGCGGTGATTGGCCGCCACAATCTCGTCGGGGGTGGGGTCGGGGATAACGGTACAGGACAAACCGTCCAGCAGCACCTCATGCCCGGTCAGTTCAGCAGTGACGCCCTTACCCAGCCGAAACACCGCCGGGATCCCCATGGTGCGGGCCATGATGGCCGCATGGCTGGTATCGCTGTCCGCATCGGCAGCCAGGCCCAGGATCATGCTGCGGTCAATGGCAAAAATATCGCTGGGGAAAAACAGGTCGGCGGCCAGGATAGAGGGCTGGGTCAGCTGCACCTGCTGACGGGGGCGGCCGTCCAGGATGTCCACCACGCGGCGGCAGGCATCCCGCACATCCACGCTGCGCTGCCGGATATAGTCGTTGTCCACATTGTTCAGGCGGGCGGCAAAAATCTTTTCTGCGCGCTCCACCGCGGCGGCGCTGCCGGCACCGGCGGCAATGTAATCGCCGATCTCATTGGTAAAGGATTCATCCTCCAGCAGGGCAATCTGGAACATCAGGATGTCGGCATCCGCCCCCTGGGCGTGCTGCCGCAGGCGGCGCAGCTCATCCTTGGCCAGCACAATAGCCGCCTCGTAGAGGGCACGCTCGCGAAAGGGATCGCTGACAATGCGGTGCAGGCCGACGATGCCCCGGTCCAGGCGGACCACCGGGCCGACAGCCACGCCGGGCGAAACCTTGATTCCCTTCAGGACAGGCATTCTGATTCCTCCTTTGCTTGCGGCATTCGGGGTGGGGGACGTGTCCGACCGGTCCACGGCAGCGCCCACCCCCGTGGAAAAGACAGCATCCGCCGTGCCGCAGCCCCAAGCACATCCGGTACTTCCGGGGCTGAGCCCGGCATCCGCTCCTTTTCAGCGAAGGTTCCGGTTCCCCGGGCGGCCCCTCACCAGAAGGTACGGGTGCCCATGCCGGCCAGCGTCCGAGCCACCAGGGCCGTGACGAACTCCTCCGGCTGGGCGGCGGCACGGGCGGCCTCCCCCACGGCGCTGCCCCCCTGCCCTTCCAGCAGCGCCGGAAACCGGTCGGCCGGGCTTTGGTCAAAACTGCCCAGAAAGGTCAGCGCCAGCTGCTTGAGGGTCATGGGCTCTTCCGGCGGGACCTGCATCCGCTCGGCCGCCAGCTCCAGCGGGGCAATACCCGCGGCGGTGGGGGCGGCGGGGTCCTTCTCGTAGGTGGCGGGGTAACCCTTGACCTGACGGGCCATGCCCTCAGCCAGCCAGATGGTGGGGGCGCGTTGGGCCGCATCGGCCAGAGCGGAGCGGTAGGCAGCGGCAAAATCGGCGGCGAAATGGTCGCTGGCGGGCAGGATCGCATAGGCGGTGCCGCCCACCCGTCCAAACAGCCGCAGTGTATCCAGATAGCCCAGCCGGATGTTGCGGGCGGCACGCTTGCCGTCAAACTCAAACAGTGGGCCCAGGTCCCAGTGGCTGCGCAGCAGCCGGCCCGGCAGCCCGGTGCGGTTGGGGTGGTTGACCCCCACGCCATCAATGTCCACCGTCAAAAGCTCGGTGGCGCCCATGCGGGCGGCCAGGTCCATGGGCATATTATCGCTCCAGCCGCCGTCAATGTACTTGACCCCGTCAATCTCCTGGGGACGCAGCGCCGGGAAGCAGGCGCTGGAGGCCATCATATACTCCCGCAGGCGGCCACGGGGGATCTCCTCCAGGGTGTACTGGTGGCTTTTCAGGGTGTTCATCTCGGTCATAACCAGACCGTACCGGATGGGCGAGGTGCGCATCCGCTCTTCGTCCACATAGTCATCAATGGTGGCGCCCAGCGGATCAATGTTCAGCCCACCGCCGCGCAGCACCCCCAGCAGGAAGGCGCGCAGCTCCTCCGGCCGGCTGCTGTGGGGGATCTCCAGTACATTGTGCACATCCAGGGTCCGCCACAGCTGCTCGGCCTGGTCCACGCGGTCCATCACCGCAAAGGCGCCGTTCAGGCTGCCCACGCTGGTGCCGGTGACAATGCCCGGCTGCCAGCCCACCTCCTGCAGAGCGCGGAAGACGCCAACCTGGTAGCTGCCCTTGGCACCGCCGCCAGCCAGAACCAGGGCTTTGGTGTTGTTCATGGGGAGCCCCCCTTTCAAAGCGGGTAAATAGAACAGGTTGTGGAAGGAGCAAGTTTAGTATACCACAGGTTTGTAAATATTTTATACATTTATGTCAATATTGTCAAAGTTTCTAACAAGATTTTGCCCGGCACAGGGTATCCCGCCGGGCGCAGAGCAAACAGCACCGCCACGCTGCCGGTAAACTATCTATATTATAGCAGTTTGCTTGTACAAGTTCCAGCCGGTGCAGTATCTTTTTTCGTCGGTCCACCGGCGCAAAAAAGCGCCCGGCGCATCTCCCTGAAAAGGGATACACCGGGCGCGGTATCGCTTGGCGGAAAGGCTTTCACAGCACCTTGGACAGGAAGGTCTTCAGGCGCTCGTTTTCCGGGTTGGCAAAAAACTCTTTGGGCGGTTTGTCCACCTTGATGATGCCCTCGTCGATGAAGATGACACGGTTGGCCACCTCGCGGGCAAAGCCCATCTCGTGGGTGACGACCACCATGGTCATACCGCCGCGGGCCAGTTCCTTCATCAGCTCCAGCACCTCGCCCACCATCTCGGGGTCCAGGGCGGAGGTTGGCTCGTCGAACAACAGCACCTCCGGGTCCATGGCCAGGGCACGGGCAATGGCGATACGCTGTTTCTGGCCGCCGGACAGCGAACTGGGATAAGCATCCGCCTTGTCCGCCAGGCCGATGCGCTCCAGCAGCTCCATGGCGCGCTGGTCGGCCTGGGCCTTGTTCATCCGGTGCAGGCGGGTGGGCGCCAGCGTAATGTTGCGCTTAACCGTCAGGTGGGGGAACAGGTTGAAATGCTGGAACACCATGCCCATCCTGGCGCGGATCTTGTCGATGCCCTTCTCGGTAACTTCCTCCCCGTCCAGGTAGACGTGGCCGCCGGTGGGCTCCTCCAGCCGGGTCAGGCAGCGCAGGAAGGTGGACTTGCCGCAGCCGGAAGGCCCGACCAGGCAGACCACATCCCCCTTGTTGACAGTCAGGCTGACACCGCGTAAAACGTCCAGGCCGCCATAACTTTTTTGCAGGTTTTCAGCGATGATCACTCTGCCTCAGCCTCCTTTCCAGTATGCCAAGCAGCCAGGTGAAGATCATAACCAGCACCAGGTAGATGGCTGCGGTGCCCAGCAGCGGGAACATCTGCTCGTAGGTCCGGTTCATGACGCCTCGGGCCGCGTACAGAAGTTCTTGCCCGCCGATGACGGTGATCAGCGAGGTGTCTTTGAGCAGGACAATAAACTCGTTGCCCAGCGAGGGCAGCACCGACTTGATGGCCTGGGGCACCACAATCAGGAACATTGTGGTCAGGTAATTCAGGCCCAGGCTGCGGCCAGCCTCCATCTGGCCGGGGTCCACGGCCATCAGGCCGCCGCGGATGATCTCGGACACATAGGCGCCCGAGTTGATGCCCAGGCTGAGCGCGCCCACCAGCGTAAACTCGCGGCTGGAAGAGAAGATGACCAGCCCCATGATGTACAGCTGCACCAGCATGGGGGTGCCGCGGATGACGGTGGAGTAGACCTCGCAGACCAGGTTGAGGATACCCAGCAACGGGTTTTTGTGCCCGGCGCGCTGCTGGTCGTGGGTGACGCGGATAAAGGCCACCACGCTGCCCAAGACCACGCCGATCAGCAGTGCCAGCGCCGTGACAAACAGCGTGGTGCCCACGCCTTCCAGATACTGCTGCCAGCGGTCCGCTTCGAGAAACGCCTGGTAAAAATCAACGGCAAAATTCTGCCAGGCCGTCAGCTCCCCGCCGCTGCGGGCCAATTCTGCCCATTGGGACATCTGTGTAAGCAGGTCCATGCCAGCTCCACCTTTCTGTTTGGATAGTTGCCGCCCCGGCAGGCTGCGGGGCAAGAAACGAACAAAAAGAGCAGCCCCCTTCCGGCAGCGCTGCCGGAAGGGGGCAGGCCCCTGCCTGCCGGACCGCCCTCCCGTTCTCGGTTCAGGCAGGGTGCGCCCTGCCTGCCAGCCGATCAGCCGGCGTTAATGTACTTGTCAATGATGGCCTGGGTGGTGCCATCGGCCTCCATGTCGGCCAGGATGCTGTTGATGGCGTCCAGCAGCTGGGTGTTACCCTTTTGCACGGCGATGGCGTAATCCTCGTCCGCGTAGGCAGTATCCAGGATCTTCAGGCCGGGATTGGAGGCGACAAACTCCTGCGCGGGGGCGTTGTCGATGACAACGGCGTCCACCTGGCCGTTCAGCAGTTTGGAGACAGCAGTCATGCCGTTGTCGTTGGAATTGACGGCATCGCTGCCAAACTCGTCAATGCAGAACATTTCGCCGGTGGTGCCGGTCTGCACGCCGATCAGCTTGCCAGCCAAGTCCTCAGGGCCGGCAATGTCAGAATCTTCCGGCACAATGATAACCTGCACGCCGTTTGCGTAGGTATTGGAGAAGTCCATGTTGGTCAGGCGGTCCTCGGTGATGGTGATGCCGGCCATGGCAATGTCGCTGGTACCGATCTGAACCATCTGCAGGGCGTAGTCAAAGTCCACATTGCGGATATCCAGCTCCAGGCCCAGGCGGTGGGCAATCTCAGTGGCCATATCCACGTCAATGCCTTCAAAGCTGTCATCGTCAGTGGTCATCTCATACGGCGGGAAAGCCGCGTTGGTGGACATGGTCAGCACACCGGGCTCCACGGTGGTCACCTCGTAAGAGGCAGTCTCGGCGGAGGCGGTCTCGCCGGAAGCCGTGCTGGAGGATTCGGGCTCGGTGCTCTCCGAACTGCTCCCGGAGGAAGTCGTACCACCGCAGGCGGCCAGGCTCAGGGCCATAAAGCCGGCCAGCAAAAGTGCAGTCAGTTTTTTCATGTTTGTTTCCCTCTTATCTCAAATACTTTCATGTGTTGCCACCGGCATAGCAACGTGTTCTCCTTTCCGGTGGCCTTATCAGTATGCTGCATAAACCTTGCATTGTCAATGAATATTTTGCATTTTCAGCGTTTTGTGCACCGGCTTTTCCAGCAAACAGTCTTTTTTGTGCAGTTTTGGCCCGTCCGCGGGGGCCGCAGCAAAAAATCAGGCCGGTGCCGTTCCAGTCCGCGGCATCGGCCTGATTTTTCTGCGATTCAGCGTCTCTCAGCGGATGAAGTTGGTGCGCACGGCGCTTTCAGCCTCGGGGGCAGTAATGCCCGCAGCCTTGCCCGCCTCAATGCACTTGAGCACCCAGGCCATGTTGCGGCCCAGGTTGCGCATAATCTGCATACCTTCCTCGTCCTGGCGGGCCTCGTCGGCGTTGGAACCGTGGACCATCGGCCAGTAGGTGGAGGTAACCACCGGCATTTCAAAGAAGGTGGGCAGCTTGAGCATATCGTCCAAAGCGCTGGTGGTACCGGCACGGCGGGCGCTGGTGACCACAGCGGCGGGCTTGTGGCGCAGGTACCGCCCGGCCGAGTAGCCCAGCCGGTGCATGAAGCCCAGCATGCCGGCCGCTGCGGCGGCGTAGTGGACCGGCGCACCGAACACCACGCCGTCCGCCTGTTCCAGCAACGGCAGCACATCCACCACGGGGCCGCCAAAGACGCACTTGCCTGCCTTTGCACAGCCACCGCAGCCGATGCAGCCGGCCACTGGCTTTTTGCCGATGTGGAAGATGGTGGTCTCGATGCCGGCCTTTTCCAGCTCGGACGCCACCTCGGACAAAGCAGCCCAGGTGCAGCCCTTCTCGTGCGGGCTGCCGTTGATCAGCAGAACCTTCATAAGCAATACAGCCTCCGTTTCTGAATTGGATGGGTTAGTCGTAATTTTTATACCTTTTCTATTATAACACAGCACGCAACCGGCGCAAAGGGAGGACACCAGCCGGAGCGGACAGTTGGATTTTACAGGTTGCCTGCCTGCGCCAGCATTGTATTTTTTTCGACAACATGATACCATAAGGATAGAATATCTCCGGCCGTATCCCGCTGCCATCCGGTGCATACATATGCACTGTATGCGGTTTTGCCGGCCAATTGCCCGCCCACCGAATCTGATCGGGGACGCGCTGAGGGATTCCCCGTGCCAAGGCGCGGCAAGGAATTTTCAGCCCCCCGGGAAAGGAACCTGCCACCGTGAATACCCCCAAGCCCACCTACCGCAAGCGGCGCGCCCCCGACCCGCGCCGGCGGCTGATCCTGCCGTTGGCGGCGCTGTTGGTCGTGGTGATCGTGGCCGTCATTGTATCGGCCATTGTGCTGCTGCGCCCAGACGAGGGCGAACCCGCGGTGCCCCAGCCCGGCCAGAGTGCCGGCGCCTGGCAGAAAAACGACGCAGGCTATTACTTCAACGACGCAGGTGAGCCGATTCTGGGTGCGGTGCTCAAGGGCATCGATGTGTCGGAACATCAGGGGGAGATCGACTGGCAGAAGGCCAAGGATGCCGGCATCGATTTTGCCATCCTGCGCTGCGGCTACGGCAACGAGTGGAGCGGCGAGGGCACCTTTGAGGAATATGGCCAGGATGACGCCTATTGGGAACGCAACGCCGACGCCTGCACCGAGCTGGGCATCCCCTTTGGCGTGTATCTCTACTCCTACGCCACCAACGAGGAGATGGCCCGCAGTGAGGCCGCCCATGTAGCCCGGCTGCTGGGCCTGATTGAACCCACCGTGGAGGGGACGCCCAGCTACACCGACAAGAACTATCAGCTGAGCTACCCGGTCTACTACGATCTGGAGGACCGGTCCATCACCGGGCTGTTCCCGGAGGAGATGGCGGCCATTGTCACCACATTTTTTGACCAGCTGGAAGAGTACGGCTACACCGGCCAGCAGGGGCTGTATGCCTCGCTGAACTGGGTGCGCGCCCGTTTTGACGACCCCGCCTTTGACCCCTGGCGGGATAACCTGTGGATTGCCCGGTACAACAATACCCTGGGCTACACCGACACCTACGCCATGTGGCAGGCCACCTATCAGGCCCCGGGCACGGACTATGGCGTGCAGAGCGAGACGGTGGACATCGATTTTGTCATGGAAGATCTGACCATGACCGGTATCGAGTCGGCCAGCGGCAAGGCGGTGACCCCCAGCTTTACTAACGACACCTATAAAAACGAGCTTGCCCTGGGCCAGAAGGGCGACAAGGCCACCCTGGTCACCGATGAACCCGGTGAGGAAAACGGCGGCCAGAAAATCTACTGGTCCACCGACAACAAGGAGGTTGCCACGGTCAGCCGTGACGGCGTGGTCACCGCCCGCGGCAACGGCCAGTGCACAGTGACCGCCACACTGGCCGACGGTCGCACCTCTGCCAGCTGCGTGGTGCGGGTGGGCGACGTGACGGTGCCGGTCTACGCCACCGGGCGACTGCGCGGCGCCATCACCACAGAGGACCTGAGCCTGGCCGATGTGGCCGCACTGAAGGCTTCCAATCCCGATGCGCTGCTGATTGATGCGGGCGGCAGCCTGCAGGGCAGCGCGCCCACCAGCCTGACCGGCGGCATGGACATGACCTCCTCCTTTGCGGCGGCAGGGTACAACCTGCAATGCTTTGACGCCAGCGACCTGGCTTTTGGCTATGAACGGCTGCTGGACGATGCGGTCACCGCCAACGGGGAATCGCTGGCAGCCAACCTGCGCAGCGCCGAAGGCGTGCCGCTGTTCTACCGTTCCACCAGCTGGAGCCGCAACCGCATCACCAATGGCATGAACGCGGTGCTCAAATCGGCGGGCAAGCGGATCGGCTTTTTCTCGCTGGCCAGCCTGGGCTGTTCGGCGGAGAGTGAAAACCTGACCGCCGCCGACCCGATCCAGACCGCCAGCGAGCAGGTGGCCGCCCTGCGGGGTGAGGGCGTGGACGCCATCGTCTGCGTGGTGGGCCCCGAGACCGACGACGCCCCGCTATGGGAGACTCTGGCCCAGCTTGGGGTCAATGCCGTGATTGCCGGCGGCCGCACCGAACCCGCCGCCGATGCACCGCTGACCGTTGTGCCGGCAGGCGGCGGGCTGGAGGCAGTGGGCTGCCTGCAGCTGACTTTTACCGCGGAAGGCACGGTGGAGGCTGCCGCCTCCACCATCCCTGCCGATGCAGCCACCGCCCAGCAGCAGGATGCCTGGCAGACCGCCCGGGACGCCCTGGATGCGCTGGAAGCCGGCGATGAGAGTGTGCGGGCCCAGGTGCTGTTCACCTATGAGGAGAGCAACCGCAGCATCAGCTTCGGCAACTATGTGGCTGAGACTTACCTGACTCTGGCTGAAAACGACCGGGCCAACTGGCCTGCCGACCTTCAGGGCCAGACCCCGGTGGCACTGGCCGGCGGCGTGGGTGAGCTGGAGGCCGGCGACGTTACCCGCGGCGCCCTGCTGGACGCGCTGCCCGCTCCCGAACGGCTGCAGCTGGTGCAGACCACCGGTGCCATGTATGCCGAGCTGCTGAACGCCGGCAGCGTGGCTGAGACTTACACTGACAGCCTGGTCAGCAACGAGATCGCCCCCGAGGCGCAGGTGCTGCTGATCACCGATACCGCCACACTGCGCAGCCTGTCCGACCAGAGTTACACACTGCTGCGGGACTATGGCGACGCGTTCTGGTGTGTGCGGATGGCCATCAACGACGCCACCGCCGGCTTTACCGAACCGTTTGTACTGCCGCAGGCCCCCCGCTACGGTGTGGGCCGCGGCGATGTGACCGGCTGACACGCAGCGGGCCGGCAAGGTGCGACAGAGGGGATGCACTGGGAAAGGACACCACGTGATTTTCCGGGCTGAGGAGGCTCCGTCCGGTTCAAAAAAAGGAGGTCCTTGCATGAAACTGCAATTTTTGGGTGCTGCCCGCGAGGTGACCGGCAGCTGCACGCTGGTGGAGGCGGCCGGGCATCGCTTTTTGGTGGACTGCGGTATGGAACAGGGGCACGATCTGTACGAGAACGTTCCCCTGCCCTGTGCTCCCGCCGAGGTGGAGGCTGTATTACTCACCCATGCCCACATCGACCATTCCGGGCGAATTCCCTACCTGTACAAAAACGGATTTCGTGGGCCGATCTATGCCACTGACGCCACCACCGACCTGTGCGAGATTATGCTGGAGGATTCGGCCCACATTCAGGAGCAGGACGCCGAGTGGAAAAACCGCAAGGCCCAGCGCAGCGGCCGCCCCCTGGTGGAACCCGAGTATACCACCCGCGACGCCGAGGCCGCCATGCAGCTTTTTCGTCCGCAGCCTTACGGCAGGACGCTGCGCATCTTTGACGGGGTGGAGGTAACTTTTACCGACGTGGGGCATCTGCTGGGCAGCGCCAGCCTGACCCTGCGCATCACGGAAAACGGCGAGGTCCAAACGATCGTTTTTTCCGGCGATATCGGCAACAAAAACCAGCCGCTTTTGCGCGATCCCCATTACCTGACCGCCGCCGATTTTGTGGTGATGGAATCCACCTACGGTGACCGGGACCACCCGCCCCGCCCCGACTATCTGGCGGAGCTGGCCGGTATCCTGCAGCGCACGCTGGATCGGGGCGGCAATGTGGTCATCCCCAGTTTTGCCGTGGGGCGTACCCAGGAGCTGCTGTACTTTATTCGCCAGATCAAGGCGGAGGGGCGTGTGAAGGGCCACGGGGACTTTCCTGTCTATGTGGACAGCCCGCTGGCCAACCGCTCCACCACCGTGTTCCGCGACAATTACAGCGAATGCTATGACGAGGAGGCCCTCGCCCTGATCCGCGAGGGCAAGAACCCCTTGTCCTTCCCCGGGCTGTGCATCAGCCAGACCAAGGAGGACTCGATGGCCATCAACTCGGACCCCACGCCCAAGGTCATCATCTCGGCCTCCGGTATGTGCGATGCGGGCCGCATCCGCCACCACCTGAAACACAATCTCTGGCGGCCGGAATGTACCATCCTGTTTGTGGGCTATCAGGCAGCCGGCACGCTGGGCCGCGCCCTGGTGGAGGGCGCCGACGAGGTACGCCTGTTCGGTGAGGATGTGCAGGTCAACGCCGAGATCCGCCAGCTGACCGGCCTGTCCGGCCATGCTGACCGCACCGGGCTGGAGCAGTGGATTGCCAGCTTTTCGCCCCGGCCTGCCTTTGTGTTTGTCAACCACGGCGAGGACCGGGTGGCCGCCGGCTGGGCGGAGCACCTGCGCCAGGAGGGTTACACCGCCGCCGCCCCCTACAACGGATCCATCTATCAGCTGGCGGGCGGCCATGTGGTTTGCCTGGAGCCGGGCAACCAGGTCCGGCTGACCAAGGCCGCGCCCCAGGCCCGGGACGTGGTGCGCACCAGCCCCGCCTTCGAGCGGCTGGTCAACATGGGCAAGCGGCTGCTGGTGGTCATCGAGCACAACCGCGGCGGTGCCAACAAGGATCTGGCCAAATTTGCCAGCCAGATCCAGGCCCTGTGCGACAAGTGGGACCGCTGACCTGCCGGCTTTTCCGCAGAGCCGCCGCCCGGGAACGGCCGGGGCATCAAACCATCCAAAGGAGCTTTTCCGCCCATGCAGCAGGAACTTTTTACAACCGGACCGCTGCACCGCCCGGCCTGGGCGGCGCGGCACCGCAGGCTTTGGGCCATGTTGGCGGCTCTGGGCTTGCTGGCCTGTTCGCTGGCGCTGGCGCTGGTGTTCCAAAACGGCAGTACCTACGCCACCGGCAGCTGGGATGACTACTCCCAGCAGCTGGTGTTTGGCAGGATGCTGCAGATGCAGCAGAACCAGAGCACACCGGGCGGCTTTATGGGCGTCTACACCGACGACTGGGGTGACAGCCAAAACCGCTACTGGTACCGGGACAACACGCCCATGGACCCGGCCGGATACCACAGCTACACCCACCAGTCCGGGCTGCAGGGCTGGGGGCTGGGGATGCTGAACAAGGTTTACTCGGTCTTTCAGGATGATGGCGCCGCCCGGGAGACCATGCTTTACACCACCAATGCGGTGCTGTTTTACCTTTGCACGCTGCTGGTCTGCCTGGCGCTGCGCCGGGCCGCCGGGTGGCTGCCGGCGCTGGGCTGGCTGGCCGCCGGGCTGCTGGCCCCGGGCATCCAGACCGGCATGAAAGACCTGTACTGGTGTTTGTGGGTCTGGCTGGTGCCGTTGCTGGCCGGCGTGGTGTTGGCAGGGGCAACGCTGCGGCGGGGGCGCACACCGGTGTGGGCCTTCCTGCTGCTGGGCGGAGCCTGCCTGGCACGGTGTATGTGCGGGTTTGAGTTTGTCTCCGCCTTTTTGATTCTGGCCGAAACCCCTCTGGCGGTCTGCTGGACGGCAGCGCTTTGCCGGCGCCTGCCGGTGCGTGCCTGGTTTTTCCGCATGGTTTGGGCGGGTGTCAGCGCTGTGGGCGGCGTGGCCGCCGCACTGCTGGTCTGGCTGGTGCAGGGCTTTTTCTACTACGGCAGCTGGGGCGATAGCCTTGGCAACATCCTGGGTGCCGCCGGCAGCCGGATGAGCATCAGCGATGGCACTGTGCGGTCCGGTGTGACGATTCCCGGTGTGCTGCACAAGTACCTTGTGGCGGACACCACCCCTGCGCTGCGCGTCGGCGGGCTGGGGCTTCCGCTGGGGGCATTGCTGGGGGCCACACTGGCCGCAGCCGCGGCAGTCTGCCTGCTGTTGCTGGCGCTGCATCGCCGCAGCGTGCTGGCCGAGCTTGCCCCCATGATCTGCCTGTGGGTGCTGGCGGTGCTGGCGCCGGTCTCCTGGTTGGTGCTGAGCAAGGCCCACGCCGATGTGCACAGCCATTTGATTCCGGTATTGTTCCAGTATGCGGCGGTACCGGCCAGTCTGGCGCTTTGGGGCGCACTGATTGCCGCACTGGTGCGTACGGTGCGTCCCCGCTGAATCCCACCGGGGCAGGCACAACTTTCGTTTGCGTTCCTATGCGGTTTGTATTACAATAAATGCGGTGTTCCCTGCCAGGAAAGAGGGAACGCCGCATCTTTTTTGTTGACCGCCAGGGGGGAGTGCACCGCATGTGGCATCCGATCAAGCATTACAAGACCATCCATCACCACAAGGTTCTGGTGCGGCGGTACTGTTTCCGCTGCGGACTGTACTGGCAGGGGCTGACCCATGACCTGAGCAAGCTGGCGCCGGTGGAGTTTTTGGCCGGGGCCAAGTACTGGCAGGGCACCTGCAGCCCCAACAACGCCCAGCGCCAGGCCGAGGGGTACAGTGCCGCCTGGCTGCACCACAAGGGCCGCAACAAACACCACCTGGAATACTGGATCGACTATTCCCCCGACGGTGACCACGCCCTGGCCGGTATGCGCATGCCGGAAAAGTATG
Source organism: uncultured Gemmiger sp. (assembly GCA_944388145.1). GTDB lineage: Bacteria > Bacillota > Clostridia > Oscillospirales > Ruminococcaceae > Gemmiger. The sequence goes on from CALXHQ010000004.1 coordinate 87,550, forward strand.
TGGCCGAGATGGTCTGCGACCGCATTGCCGCCAGCAAAAACTACAAGGGGGACAAGTACACCAACGCCTCCGCCTGGGAGTATTACGACCGCAGCAAGGACCACTATATCCTGCATCCCGACACCCGCGCCCAGCTGGAAACCTGCCTGCTGATCCTGCGGGACCAGGGTGAGGACGCCTGCTTCCGCCACATCCGCACGGTGCTGCTGGGCAAAGAGAAGTGATTTTTCCTTTGTTCCCCGCCATTCCACACTCGTTTCAAATTTGAGGTGATTTATGAACACAAATCAGACTGTCATCCGCCCGAGGCGGGAGCGGACCGCTTTTGCGGTATTATGCCTGGCCGTGGCGGTGTATGCTGTATTTTTAACCTGGTGCACGGTGCGCACCGGCAGTACTTTTTCCGGCGAGGCTGCCAGCTATACGTTGACCACTGTCTCTCTGGTCAATGACGGCAACGCCATCGTCTCGACGCAGGATCTGGCCGCCGCCCGCCGCTGGCTGCCTGAATGGGCCGAGTTTTATCAAGAGTTTGGCGGGTCCCACTACACCACCAGCCAGGGAACGGTTCCCTGGTATTTTCCTACCTATCCGGCAGCTTGCCTGCCGTTGTTTGAGCTGCTGGGACTGTTGGGCCAGCCAAGAGAATATGCTTTCTGCCTGACCAATCTGGTTTGCTTTTTGGCCGTGCTGGCGGCGGTTTTGGCGGACCGGCGGCTGTCCCTGGGGCAAAAGGCACCGCTGTGCCTGCTGCTGGGAATCCACCCAGCCATTTTTTATCTCTGTTGGCCTTCCGCCGAGGTATTTCAGTTTGCCCTGATTGCCCTGTCGGCCCTCTGCTGGGTCACCGGCCGGCGACACCGGGCGGCGCTGCTGATCGCCGTGGCAGGCACCACCAACCCTTGCATTCTTGCCATCGGCCTGGCCATGATCGGCGAGTATCTGGTCGGGCTGTGGCGCCAAGGGCAGGGCCGCCCTCTGGCACGGCTGAAGGGGACGTTCGCCCGCTGGAGGGAAGTGCTGCTCTATGCCTGCTGTTTTTTGCCCGGTCTGGTACCGTTTGCCTACAATTATTCCATCTGCAGTGCCATCAACCTGACGGCCTCCTATTCGAGTGAATGGATTCCCCTGAATGACCTGACGCTGCTGAAGCATCTCTGGGCCTACTTTACCGATTGGAACTTTGGTATGTTGCCCTATATGCCCATCCTGTTGGCGATTTGGATCATCCTGCTGGTGGTGGCGGTGGTGCGCCACTGCGGGCGTTATCTATGGATGAGCGCCGGCTTTTTGGCAACGCTGCTGGGTGTTTCGCTGATGTCGAACATTAACCACGGAATGTCCGGCATCTCCCGCTATCTGGCCTGGGCCACCGCCTTGATGGCTGTGGCTGTCTGCGCCCAAGGGCCGGTGCTGCTGCGCGGGGTGCGGTCACGCCGGATTTTGGCCGGTGCCCTGGCCTGCTCGGCGGTTTACACCAGCGGCGTAATTGCCTGGTACGGCGGTATCGACGCGCCGAATACCAACTACCTGTCCCCCACCCCCATCACCCTCAAGCTGCTGGAACATTTTCCCGGCCTGTATCAGCCGCTGCCGGTGGTACTGACCAACCGTTCCAACACCGGTATCTGGCTGCCGGATGGCTGGATGGATGACGATCAGAATATCCGCAAACTCTACCTGGATGCCTCGCAGGCCGACATGGTACGGCAAGCGGTGGGCAGCAACACGCCGGATGATCTGTTCTGGCTGGAGGAACAGCTGGCCGGGCTTGGGCCGGATAAACAGATTTTGACCATTCCGGCCAACCGTCACATCTATCTGGCCCATTGGGACTGTTCCGTCGCAAACGGATACCTGTTCATCTCCAGCGGTGAGGTGTCGGACGGCGTCCTGACCACCAGCCCCGATGCCGGATACCCCTTATGGACTGAGGAGGCCACCTTCGTGCCGGGGAGCTACCAGGCCGTGCTGGACGCCGACTGTGTGGAGATGCCCGCCGACGCTCCCGCCCAACTGCAGGCCACCGCAAACGGACCGGACGGGCTGCAGATTCTGGCGTCTGTCCCGTTGGAGGCGGACGGTTCCGCCACGCTGACCCTTCCGCTGCCTGTAAAAACCGGGCAGGTCAGCTTCCGCATCTACCAGAATGCCGGCACCGTGCTGCAGGTGCGCGCCATTGCGATGACGCGTCTGTCCTGACCGGCGGTCCTGCTGCATATTCAGAAAGAGGGAACGAAATATGTCAATTGAGAGCGTAAAGGAATATCTGGCCAAATTCGGCCTGGGGGACCGGGTGATGGAGTTCGACGCCAGCTCGGCCACGGTGGCCCAGGCCGCCGCCGACCTGGGCTGTGAGCCTGCCCGCATTGCCAAGACAATGGCGTTTTTGCTGGATGGCCACGCCATCCTTGTGGTGATGGCCGGTGACGGCAAGGTGGACAACCTGCGCTACAAGGCCACCTTCCACACCAAGGCTGCCATGGTCCGCCCCGACCAACTGGTGGAGCTGGTGGGTCACCCCATGGGCGGTGTATGCCCCTTTGCCATCCGGGAGAACGTGCCTGTCTATCTGGACGAGAGCTTGAAGCGTTTTTCCATCGTCTACCCCGCAGCGGGCACCGCCAACTCGGCGGTGAAGCTGACCTTGCCGGAGCTGGAACACAGCGTGCAGAACTTTGCCGGCTGGGTGGACGTGGCCAAAGGCTGGCGCCAGGAGGGGTGAGTTTTCCCCTGCTGCCACCGCGGCAGACAGCGCGTGTATGAAAAAGCGGGGCGTCCCGCCGGGCAGTTGCCGGCGGGACGCCCCGCTTTTATTTGTGGTGATGGATGACGCCGCAGACCGGGTCACAGGCCGAAGTAGCGGGCTGCGTTGGAGAAGCTGATGCCCTCCACGATCTTTTTGAGCAGCTTTTCATCGTTGGGGTACTGGCCGTTCTCCACCCAGGTGCCAATAACATTGCACATAATACGGCGGAACAGCTCGTGCCGGGTGTAGCTGAGGAAGCTGCGGCTGTCGGTGAGCATGCCGATAAAGTTGCCCAGCAGGCCAAGGCGGGCCAGCGTGTGCATCTGCTGCTGCATGCCGTCGTCAGTATCGCAGAACCACCAGGCACTGCCCAGCTGGATCTTGCCGGGCACCTCATCATCCTGGAAGCAGCCGATCAGGGTACCCAGCATATCAAAATCGGCGGGGTTGAGGCTGTACAGGATCACCTTGGGGCACTCGCCGGTTTCGGTCAGGTTGGACAGCAGGCGGCTCAGGCTGACACTGCCATCGGTGATGGCGATCATATCATAGCCGGTGTCGGGGCCCAGCTGCTTGAACATTTTGGCGTTGGCATTGCGCACGCAGCTGTAATGGATCTGCATCGCCACATTATACTTATGATACAGCCGGCCCAGGGCGCACAGCAGGTAGGACTGGTAGGTCTCAGCCTCCTCCACGGTGACAGGCTCGCCGGCCATTGCCTTCTGGAAGGCGGCAGTGGCGATGTCAGCGTCCGGCTCACGGAAAGGCACATAGTCCAGACCATGGTCGGAGGCGCGGCACCCCATCGAGACAAAGTACTGCAGCCGCTCGTCCAGCGCCTTGACCACACAGCCCACGCAGTGGAACTCACGGCCGACCACCTGCTCAAACTGGCGCATATATTCGGCAAAGCCGGGTTTTTGGATGTTGACTGCCTTGTCCGGGCGGAAGGAGGGTGCCACCGTGAAGGTGATGGAGGGGTCCTCCTTGATCTTTTTGTGCCATTCCAGGCTGTCGATGGGGTCATCGGTGGTGCCGATAAACGCCACGTTGCTCTGGCGGATCAGACCGCGCACCGTCATGTTGGGGTCGTGCTGCAGCTTATCGTTGCACAGGTTCCAGACCTCCTCGGCAGTTTCACCGTTGAGCACACCGTTATAGCCAAAATACTTTTTCAGTTCCATGTGGCACCAAGTGTACATGGGGTTGCCGATGGCCATCTCCAGCGCCTCGGCAAATTTCTGGAAGCGCTCACGGTCGGGCTTGTCACCGGTGATGTACTCCTCCGGCACACCGTTGGAGCGCATGACGCGCCACTTGTAATGGTCGCCGAAATAGTAGTCGGAGCCGTCGGCCAGCACCTGGTGGCCGCCCAGCCAGACCTGTGCGATGTTGTCAAACCGGCGATCCTCATAGATCTCCTGCGGCGGAATGTGGCAGTGATAGTCACAGATGGGCATCTTGGCCGCATAGTCGTGGTAAAGATGCTGGGCCGTGGGGGTATCCAGCAGGAAATTCTGGTCCATGAATGCTTTCATACGCTGTGATTCTCCTTTACTGACCGCCGTCTGCCGGCGGAGAATGGATGGGGGTATTGATTTCTACCTTTTATTATACCGATTGCCCGGGCATTCAACAAGTTGCAAAAGTTGCCCTGTTGGCCGCTTTCACGCCGAAATTCGCGCAAAGTTTTTGTGCACTGTGCGCAGCCTGGCGGCTGCTTTTTGCCGCCTCAGCGCCATACCCGGCGGCGTTCTCCGGCGCAGGCAGACGCAGCGCGTTTTGCCCTGCCGGGATTGATTTTCCACCCCGGCGCGCGGTACAATAGGGGCAGAGATCCGTTTGCCCCCCATAGCAACCTGAAAGGAAGTGCCCGATATGGCTTCACAACTGACCCGGGGCGTCTATGAAAAACACGGCGCCCGCTACGATACGCTGACCCTGGCCGACGGCGGCTGTGCCCTGACCGTCACCCCCGAGAAGGGCGGCATGGCCACCTCGTTCACCCGCAGCGGCGAGGAATATCTCTGGCTGCGGGACGGCAACTTTGAATCCAACGACCGCCCCCGCTGCGGTGTGCCGATCCTGTTCCCCAGCTGCAGCAACCCGGATGGCGGCGTACATATCTTTGACGGCAAGGCCTACCCTATGGAAACCCACGGCTTTGCCGACCTGCTGCCCTGGAAGGTAAGTTACGCCGGCGATGATGCCATCGAGCTGAGCCTGTGCGCCAACGGACTGACCAAGTTCGTCTATCCCTTTGACTTTCTTTTGACCATGCGCTACACCCTGCAGGGCAACCGCGCCGAGCTGGCCCTGACCGTGAAGAACACCGGCAGCCGGGTACTGCCCTTCAGCTTTGGGTTCCACCCCTACTTTACCGTGTCGGCGCTGGAAAACGTGAAATTTGACATCACCGCCGCCACATGCAGCCAGGATCCCAAAGGTGAGCAGCCGGCAGCCCCCGCCCAGATCACCCTGACCCGCAAGGAGGGCGCCGCCGATTCCATCCGGCTGCTGACCGGTGTGCAAAGCCCCATGGTGTTCACCGATTCGGGCAACGGGCACCGGGTAACCGTGGACTTTGACGGCCACTTTGGCAAGGGCGTACTGTGGCAGCAGAACGCCGAGCGCTTTGTCTGCATGGAGCCCTGGAACGGATGGGCCAACAGCGTCAACGAGGCGGGCCGCCACGAGGAACTGGCCCCCGGCGCCTCCCTGACCGCCCACTGGGGTATTACCATTGAATAATGCTGTGCCGCGGTATTTTTGCGCGCACGGCTGACCGGGCCCGGCCTCTCCCATCAGGGTGGGCCGGGCCTTGTTCTTTGCCTCCGGCAAAGAAAATTTTGCCGGGCAAAACCCTGCTATTGACAGGGATGTGCCCCGATGCTACACTGAAACAGTAGGATTTGACAGCGACAACGGCGGGGTATGGGAAGCCGCCGGGCATTGCCGGTTGCGGCAATGCGGACGTGATACAAATCAGGAGAATTCGAAGCCCTGTGCCGGGGCAATGGCGCAGGGCTTTGGGGGGGTTGTGAAATTATGACATTAGCGGAACTTTCCATCGGCCAGGATGCCCGCATCAAGGCAGTGGGCGGCGAGGGCGCGCTGCGGCGCCACCTGCTGGACATGGGCCTGACGCCCGGCATTGAGGTGACGCTGCGCAAGGTGGCGCCCATGGGCGATCCCATTGAGCTGGAGCTGCGCGGCTACGAGCTGACGCTGCGCCTGGACGATGCCAAACAGATTGAGATTGAGGGCGTGCACGAGACCGACCGCCCCGCCCCGGCGCAGACCCGGCATATGCCGGTGCCCCACCCCGGCCATGGCGAGATCACCCACGCGCCCAGCTACCACGACCAAAAAGCCGGCGATGTGATCCCCAAGGGCCAGCCCATCACCTTTGCGCTGGCCGGCAACCAGAACTGTGGCAAGACCACGCTGTTCAACCAGCTGACCGGCTCCAACCAGCATGTGGGCAACTTTCCCGGCGTGACGGTGGACCGCAAGGACGGCCAGATCCGCGGCCATGCCGAGGCCACCGTCACCGACCTGCCGGGCATCTATTCCCTGTCCCCCTACTCCAATGAGGAGATTGTCACCCGGGACTTCCTTTTGAAAGAAAAGCCCACCGGCATCATCAATATTGTGGATGCCACCAACATCGAGCGCAACCTTTACCTGACCATCCAGCTGATGGAACTGCAGATCCCCATGGTGCTGGCGCTGAACATGATGGATGAAGTCCGCGCCAACGGCGGCACCATCATTGTCAACGAGCTGGAGGCTTTGCTGGGTATCCCGGTGGTGCCCATCTCGGCTGCCCGCAACGAGGGCATTGACGAGCTGATCGACCACGCCATCCATGTGGCCCGCTACCGGGAGGTTCCGGGGCGCATCGACTTCTGCGAGGCGGGCGATGACAACGACCCACAGGGCGCGGTGCACCGCTGCATCCACGCCATTGTCCACCTGATTGAGGATCACGCCCGCCGGGCCGGGCTGCCGCCCCGCTTTGCCGCCACCAAGCTGGTGGAGGGCGACGGGCCCATCCTGGAACAATTGCAGCTGGACCAGAACGAAACGGAAACGTTGGAGCACACCATTGTAGAGATGGAGCACGAGACCGGCACCGACCGGGAGGCCGCCTTGGCCGATATGCGCTTCCGCTTTATCGAGGGTGTCTGCGAACAGACGGTGGTCCGCCCGGTGGAAAGCAAAGAGCACAAGCGGAGCGTGGCCATAGACAAGGTCCTGACAGGGCGGTACACCGCCATCCCCTGCTTCCTGCTAATCCTGGCGGTGGTGTTCTGGCTGACCTTCGGCGTGGTGGGCGCCGCCCTGTCCGACCTGATGTCGATGGGCATTGACGCGCTGGCCAATCTGGTGGACGGCGGGCTGACCGCCTACGGCATCAACCCGGTGGTCCACTCGCTGGTGATTGACGGCATCTTTGCCGGCGTGGGCACCGTGCTGGAATTTCTGCCCACCATCGTCACGCTGTTCTTCTTCCTGTCCATTCTGGAGGATACCGGTTACATGGCCCGCGTGGCCTTTGTCATGGACAAGCCCCTGCGCCGCATCGGTCTTTCGGGGCGCAGCTTTGTGCCCATGCTGATCGGCTTCGGCTGTTCGGTGCCGGCCATCATGGCCACCCGGACGCTGTCCTCCGACCGGGACCGCCGCATGACCGTGCTGCTGACCCCGTTCATGAGCTGCTCGGCCAAGCTGCCGATCTACGGCCTGTTCACGGCGGCCTTTTTCCCGCGGCTGTGGCAGCCGGTGGTGATGATCGCCCTCTACCTGATGGGCGTGCTGTTCGCGGTGGTATACGCGCTGATTTTGCGCGGAACCCGCTTCCGCGGCGAGCCGGTGCCCTTTGTCATGGAACTGCCCAACTACCGCTTGCCCAGCCCCAAGAGCGTGGGCCAGCTGATCTGGGACAAGGCGAAGGATTTTATCACCCGCGCCTTTACCATCATCTTTGTGGCGACCGTCATTATCTGGTTCCTGCAAACCTTTGACTTGCAGCTGAACGTGGCCGCCACCCCCGATTCCAGCCTGCTGGCGCTGATCGGCGGCTGGATCGCCCCCATCTTCGCCCCGCTGGGCTTTGGCGACTGGCGGGTGTCCACCGCGCTGGTCACCGGCTTCACTGCCAAGGAGAACGTTGTCTCCACTCTGACGGTGCTGCTGGGCGGCAACACCGCGGCGCTGAACACCATGTTCACCCCCTTTACCGCCTTTGTGTTCCTGACCTTCACGCTGCTGTACACCCCTTGCGTGGCAGCCATCGCCGCCGCCCGGCGGGAGCTGGGCTCCGCGCGCGCGGCGGCCGGCGTGGTGGTGGCCCAGTGCCTGATCGCCTGGGCGGCTGCCTTCCTGGTACATGCCGTCGGGCTGCTGATCGGCCTGGCGTAACCGCCCGCCCCGGAGCCGTGCGGCGGCTTTCCACCGTTCAATTGACAGGAGGGATTTTCCATGTGGAACCTGCAAAGTTTTATCGTGCTTGTGGTGATTTTTGTGCTGCTGGCGCTGGCGATCCTCTTCATCGCCAACAACGGCGGCTTCAAGTCCGGCTGCACCGGTCACTGTGCCAGCTGCCAGCAGCGGTGCAGCACCCCCAAACCCACCCCCAAAAAAGAGGACAGTGAGCCCAAGGAATAAGGGGCTTTCTGCCTGAGCACAATTCAAAACGCCCCCGCGGCTGAATGAACCGCAGGGGCGTTTTTTGTGTGTGGGTACAGGAGGGCGGGCACGGCCGCCCCACGGGCCGGGATTGACCGGGGCTCCCCCTTATGCGTGATCGGGGAAGAAGGCGTTCTGCACAGCGCAGAGCACCGCGGCACGGCCGGCGGTGAAATTGACGCCGCCCTGCAAATAGCAGGTATAGGGCGGGCGCAGCGGGCCGTCGCAGGAGAGCTCGATGGTGCTGCCCTCAGTGAAGCTGCCGGAAGCCATGATGACTTTGTCGGTGTAGCCGGGCTCGTCGGCAGGCTCGGGGGTGACAAAGCTGTCGATGGGGCTGCCCTTCTGGATGCCGGTGCAGAAGCCCTGCAGGGCCGCCGCACTGCCCGAATCGAAACAGGTGACAATGTCGTTGTGTTCATCGGTGTAGCGGGGCACGGGATGAACGCCGCACAGCTCCAGCAGGCACTGGGCGTAGATGGCGGTCTTGAGGGCCTCGCAGACCACACCGGGGGCGTAGTAAAAGCCCAGGAAGGTGTCCCGCAGCGAGTCCTGGGTGCAGCCCAGATCCTTGCCGATGCCGGGGGCAGTGAAGCGGTGGCTGATTTTTTCCACCAGGTCGGCGCGGCCGGCGATGTAACCGCCGGTGGGCGTGATGCCGCCGCCGGGGTTTTTGATAAAGCTGCCGGTCATCACATCGGCCCCGACGGACAGCGGCTCCCGGGTCTGGGTAAACTCACCGTAGCAGTTGTCCACAAAGACGATGATGCCCGGGTTGGCGGCCTTTGCGGTGCGGATGATCTTCTCAATGGTTTCAAGAGAGAATGCATTGCGCTGGGTGTAGCCGCGGCTGCGCTGGATGTGCAGCACCCTGGCACCGGGTGCCTTGGCGGCAATGCCGTCGTAGTCGGGCATCAGGGCGGCTGTGAGAGGAACCTCGTCGTACCGTACGCCAAACTCCTGCAGGGTGCCGCAGCCCTTGCCTGCATCGCCAATGCCGATCACGCCCTCCAGCGTATCGTAGGGGCGGCCGGTGGCGGCCAGCAGCGTATCGCCGGGGCGCAGCAGCCCGAACAGCGCCACCGCGATGGTGTGGGTGCCGCTCATAAACTGGGGACGCACCAGGGCATCCTCAGCCCCCATGGCCCTGCTGAACACCTCCTCCAGCTTATTGCGGCTGTCATCCCAGACGCCGTAGCCGGAAGAGCCCCAGAAGTGCCGGGCCTCCACGCCGCAGTCGGTAAAGGCCCGCAGCATCTTCAGCTGGTTGTAGTCCCGGATGCGCTCGGTAGCGGCAAACTGGTCGGCGCACAGGCGCATGGCAGTCTCGTCCAGGGCCAGCACCTCAGGTTTGATGTCATAGAATTGTTCGATCATTCGTTTTATATCCTTACAGTAATATTTATATCATTTTATCCGTTTTGTTTTTTCATCCTTACAGACGTTCAGCCCGCCCCAGGGCACAAAGCCCAGCTTGCGGTAAAAATCCACATTGTGGGCCTCGCTGAGAAAGACGCACTGCCAGCCCCGGGCCGCCAGCGCATTGGCCATAGCCAGTACCAGCCAGCTGCCCAGTCCCTGCCGCCGGCAGTGTGGCCGGGTACAGAGCAGCGACAGATACGCCTGCCCGCCAAACAGGGCATCGGCCCCCATAGTGGCAGCCAGATGGCCGCCGGTATCCCGCAGGCCCCACAGCAGGGCCATGCCATGGTTGATGGCCGTGCAGGTGCGGGAGTAAAAGCCGTCCCGATCCGCGGCACTGTAAGGGAACAGCAGCCCCGCCGCCGCTCCCGCCCCCAGGGCGGTGTCCAGGGTATAGCCTGCCGGCTGCAGGGGCTGCGGCAGCCGGCGTCCGGGCGGCAGGCAGTAGCCGCGCTCCCGGCCCGCTTTACAAAACCCCGGAGCGGGGGTTTCGGCCGAGGTGTAAAGCGTATCCACCCCCACAAACCGCAGAAAGCCGGCCAGCTCCTCCGGGTCATCGGGGTTGCCGGCAAGCCAGGCTGCGCGGCTGCCCACGGACAGCGCCGCCTGCCCCGCCAGGAACAGACGCACCGGTGCACCGGGGTTGTCGGCCCAGAGCATCAGGTCCCGACCCAGCAGCGCGTGCAGCAGCGGTTCCCGCCGGGCAGCGGCCAGAAAGCGCTGCTTTTGCTCCAGGGTGGAAACTGCCGCAATCATGCCTGTTCCGGCAGCGCGTTGACGATGCGCTTGTAATCCCGGCCGCGTACCTCAAAGTTGGGATACATATCAAAGGAGGCCGATGCCGGCGACAGGCTGACGATATCCCCCGGCACCGCGCTGGCCCGGGCCTGCTCCACCGCGTCCTGCATGGTGGTGGCATGGCGGATCACCAGGCTGCTGCCGGCAAAGCCGGGGCACTCCCGCACGGCCTTCTCGATGCGGGGACCGGTGGCGCCCATCAGGATCAACACTTTGACGTGCGCCAGGATCTCGGGGGCCAGCGGCTCGTAGGGGATGTGCTTGTCGTAGCCGCCTGCGATCAGGATGATCTTGCGGTCAAAACTGCGCAGACCGGCAATGGTGCGGGTGGGGCTGGAGGCGATGGAGTCGTTATAATACTGCACGCCGTCCAACAGGCGCACCGGCTCGATGCGGTGCTCCACACCGGTGAAGGTGGCCCCCACCCGGCGCATGGCCTCCACAGGCACCCGGCCCCAGACGGCGGCGATGGCAGCCAACAGATTTTCCACATTGTGCAGGCCGCGGAGCTTGACTTCGGCCCGGGGCAGCACTGAGGTAACCACACCGTTCTCGGCATAGCAGAGGGTATCATCCGACGCCCGAAGAAAGGCGCCGCGATCCGTCTCATGCAGGCGGGTGAACCATACCTGCTCGCCCTTGCAGTCCGCCGCCATCCCGCGGGTGATATCATTCTCGTAGCCCAGCACGGCACGGCAGGGCGGCACCTGCCACAGCAGGATGTTGCGCTTGGCGTCGATGTATTCCTGCATATCCTTGTGGTGGTCCAGGTGGTTGGGGGTGACGTTGGTCACCACCGCCACCTTGGGTGAACGATGCATGCTGATCAGCTGGAAGCTGGACAGCTCCACCACCGCCACCGCGTCCGGTGTGACATCGGCCAGCTGGGGCAGCAGCGCCGCGCCAATGTTGCCGCCCAGGAATACACGGCGGCCGGCGGCCTCAAACATCTTGGCGATCAAGGTGGTGGTGGTGGTTTTGCCGTCGGAACCGGTCACGGCCACAATCTCGCAGGGGCAGAACTCAAAGAAGAGCTCCACCTCGCTGGTAACCAGGGTGCCGGCCTGTTTGGCCGCCTGAAGCGGCGTCTTAAAATATTCGTAGCCGGGGGTGCGCATGATGATGTCCTGCCCGGCAAAGCCGTCGGTATAATTTTTGCCCAGGCTGAGATGGACGTTCAGCCGGCGCAGGGTGTCGGCGTAATCGCCGAAATCCTCCAGCTTTTCCTTCTGGTCACAGAGGGTCACGTCGGCCCCCATCGCCACAAACTGCTCGATGCACTGTTTGTGGCTGACACCAGCGCCGATAAAGGCAACTTTTTTGCCCTGGATCAGTTGTTTCAGTTGTTCAATGGGCTGCATGGATATTCCTCCTTTGGAGCGTGGCAGCCGGAAATACGCGGGGATCACCTCCCCTGCCCCGGCTTGCCGGCGGCCGGGCCCATGGCACCGGCCTGCAGCGAACTGGCCGGATTACCGGCCTTTTCCCATGGTGTACCTGAAAAGGTTCCGGCACGGGCAGCATCTGCTGTGCTGCGGACCCTGGAATGCGGCGCGGCCCTGCGGCCTGCATCTGCATATTTCGCGGTTGGATTGGATACACCCCATACGATTATATACGCCTGTCGGGAGAATGTAAACAGCCGCGCAACAGATTTCACCGCCGGAGCGGCGCAGAAAAGCGGCCTGCGTGTACAGGCCGCTTGTTTGTGCCGTATGGGGACCGGTCAGTTCTGGCCGCCCATGGGGATGCCGTGCTTTTCCAGCAGGGCGCGGATCTTGACAATGGGATCGATGATGCTGCTGACGCTCTTGTCGTGGTTGATGGCGGCGATGAAGTAGGCGGTGTACTTAGACACGTCCACATCGTAATACCATTCCCGTTCCAGCAGCTGCGGGGTGCGGTAGGTCAGGTTGGTACCCAACACGGCGGAAATGATGCCATCGGCGTAAGCTTTGTCGAACTTCTCCAGGCCGGAGGTGAACAGCGGGAAGGTGGCACAGGTAAAGATCTTGCGGGCGCCGCGCATTTTCAGCTCGTAGGCAATGTCCAGCATGCTCTCGCCGGAAGCAATAATGTCATCGGCGATAAACACATCCTTGCCCTCCACGCTCTCGCCCAGGTATTCATGGGCAACGATGGGGTTGCGGCCATTGACCACGCGGCTGTAATCGCGGCGCTTGTAGAACATGCCCAGGTTGCAGCCCAGCACGCTGGAATAGTACATGTTGCGGTTCATGGCGCCCTCGTCAGGGGAGACGATCATGAAATGCTCTTTGGTGAAGTTGACCTCCGGCACATGGTGCAGCAGGCACTTGAGCACCTGGTAGGTGGGCATAACATTGTCAAAGCTCATCAGCGGCACAGCGTTCTGCACCCGGGGGTCGTGGGCGTCAAAGGTGATAATGTTCTTGACACCCATGGCGCGCAGCTGCTGCAGGGCATAGGCACAGTCCAAACTTTCACGGGAGACACGGCGATGCTGGCGGCCGCCGTACAGGCTGGGCATGATGACAGTGATACGGTGCGCCCGGCCGGAGGATGCCTGAATGATACGGATCAAATTCTGGAAGTGGTCATCGGGAGAGAGATGATTCTCGTAGCCAAACAGCTTGTAGGTAATGCTGTAATTGCCTGGGTCCACAAAGATGAAGAGGTCATCGCCGCGGGTGGACGCTTTGACCAAACCCTTGGCATCGCCGGACTGAAAGCGGGGGCAGTCGGAGGGGATGATGAAGGTGTCCACATCCTGGCCGACCTCCTTGGCCCAGCGCACCAGATGGCTGTCCACCAAGCGGGTCAGTTCCTCGGCGCCGGGGCATGCGATCAGGCCCAGGTCGGCAATTGCATCTTCCTTGCTAAAAAAGTCGCGCGGACCCATGTTCTGTTCTGCCATTTTTGTCTCCTTGTCTTTTATTTTGTCTGGCACCAGCCCGGCAGGCAGCCGCTGCCCCGGCTCAGGTGCATCCTTTCCCTTTTTTGACAGATACCGATTGCTGGCGGCAGAGCACCCCCCTGCCATGTCATTCAGATATATTGTAGCACAGCCGCGGCGGAAAATCAGCATTTGTCCGCTGCTTTTTCCAGATACTTCGACATTTTGTCACCTTGCACATTGTGTTTGAAAAATGGTGCGGCATTTTCTGTTGCCTTTGCCAAATCCGCCTTTTCCGGCCATTGTCAGGAGGCTTTCCGGGATAAAAACGGGATTTGGCCTACGGCTGCGAAGGCGCACAAAAAGGTGCCGGACGCCCGCCCCCCTGGGGCAGAGCATCCGGCACCTGCGATGCGTATGGGACAGTCCGCCGCTGGGCGGATGTCAGGCGGTCAATCAGACCAGCTCGATGATGGCCATTTCGGCAGCATCGCCGCGGCGCATCCCCGTCTTGATGATGCGGGTATAACCGCCGCTGCGGTCAGCGTACTTGGGGCCATACTCGTCGATCACCTTTTTGGCCACATCCTCCTTGGTGATGTAGGAGAAGATCTGGCGCTTTGCGTGCAGGTCCTCCTTCTTGCCAAGGGTGACCATCTTCTCGGCCATGGAACGAACTTCCTTGGCGCGGGCGACGGTGGTCTCGATCTTGCCGTTCTCAAACAGGTAGGTCACCATGGCGCGCAGCATTGCCTTGCGGCTGTCGGTGGCGCGGCCAAGCTTTCTAGTACCGGGCATTCCGTTTCACTCCTTTGTATTGATAGCCTGCCCCGTGGGGCGGCCTCCGGCGCAAGAGCCGGGATTGCACCGGCCGGGCCGGTGCGATGAGCCCTGCGGGCCCTGTGGTTTACTCGTTGTCGTCGTGGGAAAGGGTAAAGCCCAGGCTTTCCAGCTTTGCCATGACTTCTTCCAGGCTCTTGCGGCCCAGGTTGCGGACCTTCATCATCTCGTCTTCGCTCTTGCTGACAAGATCGCCGACGGTGTTGATGCCGGCACGCTTGAGGCAGTTGAAGGAACGCACCGAGAGATCCAGCTCTTCGATGGTCATCTCCAGCGCCTTTTCCTTGCCCTTCTCGTCATTTTCCACCATAATCTCGGTTTCGGCGGCCTCGTCGCAGAGGTTGACGAACAGGTTCAGGTGCTCGGTCAGCACACGGGCTGCCAAGCTCAGCGCCTCCTGCGCCGAGATGGTGGCGTCGGTCCAGACCTCGATGGTCAGTTTATCATAGTCGGTGATCTGGCCCACACGGGTGTTTTCCACCGTGTAGTTGGCCTTGAGCACCGGGGTGTAGATGCTGTCGACAGGCAGCGTGGTGACATCGTTTTTCTCGATGATCGCCAGCTTGTTGCGCTCAGCGGGAACATAGCCGCGGCCCTTGTCGAACGTGAGCTCCATCACGAGTTTGGCGCCCTCCCCCAACGTGGCAATGTGCCAGTCAGGGTTCAGGATCTCGAAGTCATCGCCTGCCTTGATGCTGCCGGCAGTGACTTCGCAGGGGCCGGCCGCCTCAACGCGAACGGTGCGGGGGCCGTCGCCGTAGATTTTGGCGGCGATACCCTTGAGGTTCAGCACAATCTCGGTGACATCTTCCTTGACACCCTCGATGGTCGAGAACTCATGGACGACGCCGTCGATCTTAACGCTGGTAACAGCGACACCGGGCAGCGAGGAAAGCAGCACACGGCGCAGGCTGTTGCCCAGCGTGGTGCCGAAACCGCGCTCCAGCGGCTCCACCACGAACTTGCCATAGCGGCCGTCCGGGGAAAGGTTGACCATCTCGATCTTGGGGCGTTCAATCTCCATCATAAAAACCCTCCTTGATCACCGGCATGGCGCCGGTTTTGTCAGCCTGCCTGACAGTGCGGCCAGATGCCGCTGCCGCCGAATGGGGCGGTAATGGTCAGGCAGCCGTATGGGTAAAACTCGGTCAGGTGGCAGAGGATTACTTGGAGTACAACTCGACGATCAGGTGCTCCTCGATCGGCACATCGATGTCCTCGCGGACAGGCAGCTTGGTGACAGTGCCCTTCAGCTCGCCCTTGGCGCGGTCCAGCCAGGCGGGCAGCAGCACAACGGGAGCGTCCTCGCCAGTCAGCTTGGAGAACTTGACCGAGGAACGGCTGGACTCGGCCACGGCGATGACATCGCCAGCCTTGACCAGGTAAGAGGGGATGTTAACCTTCTTGCCGTTGACGGTGAAGTGTGCATGGCTGACCAGCTGCCGGGCCTCGCGGCGGGTAGCGGCAAAGCCCAGGCGGTAGACAACGTTGTCCAGGCGGCGCTCCACCAGGATCAGCAGGTTGTCGCCGGGACGGCCGGGCATGCGGGTGGCCTTCTCGTAGTAGGTGTGGAACTGACGCTCCATGATGCCGTAAACGAACTTGACCTTCTGCTTTTCGGCCAGCTGCTGGGCATACTCACTCTTCTTCTTTCTCATCTGGCCGCCGGGGTTACGGTTGGTGTGCTTCTTCGCATAACCCATAACAGCAGGAGAAATGCCCAGGGCACGGGCGCGCTTGGCGATCGGCTGAGTATTTTTAGCCATAAGTCAGTTTCTCCTTTCGGTTAAATGCGGCGGCGCTTGGGGGGGCGGCAGCCGTTGTGGGGGATCGGGGTGACGTCGCGGATCATCGTGACCTCCAGGCCAGTGGCCTGCAGGGCGCGGATGGCGCTTTCACGTCCGGAACCGGGGCCCTTGACATAGACCTCAACGGTCTTCATGCCGTGCTCCATCGCGGCCTTGGCAGCCACTTCAGCAGCGCTCTGGGCAGCGAACGGGGTGCTCTTGCGGGAACCACGGAAGTTCAATGCGCCAGTGCTGGCCCAGGAAACGGTGTTGCCCTGGGTGTCAGTGATGGTGACGATGGTGTTGTTGAACGTGCTCTGAATATGAGCAGCGCCGGCACTGATATTTTTGCGTTCCTTCTTCTTAGTGCGGGTCTTCGCACTGGATTTCGTAGCAGCCATTTCAGTTCCTCCTTACTTCTTCTTATTCGCGACAGTGCGCTTGGGACCTTTGCAGGTACGCGCATTGGTCTTGGTGCGCTGGCCGCGGCAAGGCAGGCCCTTGCGATGGCGGACGCCACGGTAGCACTGGATTTCGGTCAGACGCTTGATGTCCAGTGCAACATTACGGCGAAGATCGCCTTCGACGATGATGTCGTTTTTGTCGATATAGTCGCGGATCTTGGCTTCGTCCTCAGCCGAGAGATCCTTCACCCGGATATCCGGGTTGATCCCGGTACCGGCCAGGATCTGGTCGGCCGTGCTGCGACCGATACCATACACATAAGTCAGACCAATTTCGATCCGCTTCTCACGAGGCAGATCAACACCAGCAATACGTGCCATAAAGCACCTCCATAAAATCATCCCATGTCGTTTGTGTCGGGGCCTGCGCCGGGAATCTACGCACTTGGCCCCCTAGCGTCCTGGCAGGCGGCGCGGAGCTGGCCGCCTGGCGGGCAATCAGCCCTGGCGCTGCTTATGCTTGGGGTTGACGCAGATGATCATCACGCGGCCTTTGCGCTTGATGACCTTGCATTTCTCACAAATGGGTTTCACGGAAGGTTTGACCTTCATGATGTTAACCTCCTTCTAAAAACCTAACACCACAGCGCTTTTGGTCTTACTTCGAGCGCCAGGTGATCCGGGCTTTGGTCAGGTCGTAGGGCGACATCTCCATCGTGACCTTGTCGCCGGGCAGGATGCGGATGAAATTGGTCCGCAACTTGCCGGAGATGTGGGCCAGAACCGTGTGACCGTTGGGCTTGGAATCGTTGCCCAGCAGTTCGACCTTGAACACGGTATTGGGCATGGCTTCGCGCACGATACCTTCTACTTCGATGTTATCTTCTTTAGACAAGGTGACAGCCTCCTCTTTTGAAGGGTCTCAATCAGAGCGGATGCGCCGCATCGTAAGCGGCGATCGCCCCGCTGAGCAGTTGATCGCTTTCCAGAAGCGCGTTCTCTAACACGGTGGCAGTGGGGG
Organism: uncultured Gemmiger sp.; assembly: GCA_944388145.1. Taxonomy (GTDB): domain Bacteria; phylum Bacillota; class Clostridia; order Oscillospirales; family Ruminococcaceae; genus Gemmiger. The sequence continues at coordinate 105,143 of CALXHQ010000004.1, forward strand.
CCACGTGCCTCCTCTTCTTGCGTTTCGGCCGCGCAAGGGTCCGCAGCTTGCCGTCTGCGAGAAGAAGCATCTGGCCCTCCACAGCCAGGACGGCAAGGGTGCGGCCACTGTCGCGCCCTGCCCGGGAACGCACCAAACGGCCTTTTACAAAGTCCATCCGGGTTCCTCCCAGCCGTGGGTCAGGATCTCGGGGCCGGAACTGGTGATGGCAATGGTGTGCTCAAAGTGAGCAGCCAGGCCGCCGTCACAGGTTTTTACCGTCCACCCGTCTCCCAGCGTCTTTACCGCACAGCCCTTCTGGTTAACCATCGGCTCGATGGCGATGGTCATGCCAGGCACCAGGCGCGGTCCCCGGCCGGGGTTGCCGAAATTGGGGACCTCGGGGTCCTCGTGCAGCTCCTTGCCGACGCCATGGCCGACAAAGCTGCGCACCACCGAAAAACCGTTTTCCTCCACGTAGCTCTGCACTGCGTGGCCAATGTCACCGATGCGGTTACCCGCCAGCGCCATTGCAATGCCGCGGTGCAGCGATTCCCGGGTGACGTCCATCAGCCGCTGGGCCTCCTTGTCCACCTTGCCGCAGGCAAAGGTGCAGGCATTGTCGCCGTTGAAGCCGTTGATCTTGCAGCCGGTATCGATGGATACGATGTCGCCGGGACGGATCTTTTGGCTGTGGCTGGGGATGCCGTGGATAACCGTGTCATTGACGCTGATGCAGGCAGTGGCCGGGAAGCCGTACAGGTGCAGGAAGTTGGGCCGTGCACCGTGCCGCACGATAAAGTCGTAGATAATCTTGTCGATCTCCGCCGTTGAGATGCCGGGTTCGATCGCCTCGCCGCCAGCCTTGAGGGCCGCCGCGCTGATTTCGCAGGCGCGGCGCATCAGGGCAAGTTCGGCAGCGTTTTTGATTTGGATCATGGAACGCTTACGCCTCCAGAGCTTTCAGGATATATGCGTTGGTAGCCTCGATGGAGCCCTGATCCGGGATATCGATCAGTTTGCCGCGCTCGCGGTAGTAGCCGACGAGGGGCTCGGTCTGCTCGTGGTAGGCCTTCAGGCGGTCGCGCACGGTTTCCGGCTGATCGTCCTTGCGGATGACCAGCTCACCGCCGCAGCGGTCGCAGATGCCTTCCTTCGCACTGGGCTTATTCTTGATATGGTAGCTGGCGCCGCACTTGGCACAGACACGCCGGCCGGACATACGCTCAATGATGAGGTTCTCGTCCGCCTGAATGTCCAGTGCCTTGTCAATCTCAACGCCCATCTTTTCCAGTGCCTCGGCCTGAACGATGGTGCGGGGCATGCCGTCCAGGATAAAGCCGTTTGCGCAGTCCGGCTGCGCCAGCCGCTCCTTGACGATACCAACGATCACATCGTCCGGCACCAGGGCACCGGCGTCCATATAGCTTTTCGCCTTCAGGCCCATCGGCGTGCCGTCCTTGACGGCGGCGCGCAGAATGTTGCCGGTGGAAATGGTGGGGATATGCAGCTCGTCGCACAGGATCTCAGCCTGTGTACCTTTGCCGGCGCCCGGAGCGCCCAACAGGATCAGTTTCATGTCGGTTCCCCTTTCCCCTGGTTTATTCCAGGAAGCCCTTGTGGTGACGTGCGGTCATATAGCCTTCCAGCGAACGGCCGGTCTCCAGCGCAACGCCGACCACGATCAGCAGGCTGGTACCGCCCAGCTGGATCGACACGCCGGTGACGTTGCCCAGGATAATGGGCAGCACAGCGACGATTGCCAAAAACAGTGCGCCAACCAGGGTGATCTTGTTCAGCGTCTTGGTGATGAAGTCGCTGGTAGGTTTGCCCGGACGGATGCCGGGGATCATACCATTATTTTTGCGCAACTGATTGGCAATGTCAACCGGGTTGTACTGGATTGCCACGTAGAAATAGTTGAACGCGATGATCAGCAGCAGGTAAACCACAATGTACACCGGGCTGGTGTAATTGAATACCGCGAAGAAGTTCGCCCAGAAGGAGCCGGACTCCAGCGGAATGAAACCGCCGATCAGGCTGGGGATGCCACAAATCGTGGACGCAAAGATGATGGGCATAACGCCGGTCATGTTGACCTTGATGGGGATGTAGCTGTTCTGCCCGCCGTACATCTTACGGCCCACCACGCGCTTGGCATACTGGACCGGGATGCGGCGCTCAGCGTTGGTCAGGATGACCACGAACACCACAGCCACCAGGGCCAGGATGACAATGACGGGCAGGTAGACGTAATACTGCGGGGCGCCGTTGGCGGCCTCGGCCAGCAGCAGCTGGACGGAGCCGATCACATCGGACCAGCGGGAAACAATACCCGCAAAGATCAAAAGCGAAATACCGTTGCCGATGCCCTTGTCATCGATCTGGTTGCCCATCCAGGTAACCAGCTGTGCGCCTGCGGTGAAGCAGAACACAATGACGATTGCCGCAAAGATCTGGCTGCCGCCCTCGGTGTAGGAGAGCGCGCCCATGCGGCGGATGACAAAGAAGTAACCGATGGACAGCACCAGCGCAATGCCGCAGCCAACGTAGTTGGTGATGCGGGTCAGCTTGCGGCGGCCCTGCTCCCCCTCCTTGGAGAGGTTCTCCAGGTAAGGGATGGCCACACACAGCAGCTGAACAATGATGCTTGCGTTGATGTAGGGCTGAACGCCCAGCGCAAAGATGGTGCAGTTGGCAAGGTTGCCGCCGGACATCATGTTCAGGTAGTTCAGCATACTGCCGGCCGAGAACATGCTGTCCAGTGCCTCAGACGAGATGTAAGGCACCGGCACCGCGCTGCCCAGACGGAACAGAACGAGGATCAGAAGCGTAAACAGGAGCCGCTTGCGCAGGTCCTGAATCTTCCAGGCATTGCGAAATGTCTCGAACACCTCAGATCACCTCTGCCTTCCCGCCTGCCTTCTCAATTTTTTCCTTGGCAGATGCCGTGTAGGCAGCGACCTTGACGTTCACCGCCTTGGTCAGCTCGCCATTGCCCAGGACCTTGACGCCGTCCAGCGTCTTGGAGATGATGCCCTTTTCCAGCAGGGCAGCTGCGTCGACCGTGGCACCGGCCTCGAACTTGTCGAGGTCAGAGACCTTGATGGTGACGTACTTGGTGGCGAAGATGTTGTTGAAGCCGCGCTTGGGCAGACGGCGCTGCAGCGGCATCTGGCCGCCTTCAAAACCGGCCTTCTTGACACCGGAACGGGCTTTCTGACCCTTGTGGCCGTAGCCAGCGGTCTTGCCGTTGCCGGAACCGGCGCCGCGGCCCTTGCGGGTGGGCGCCTTGTTGGCGCCCTTGGGCGCTTTCAGTTCATGGAGTTTCATGCTTGCACCTCCTTGCGTTAGACCTTGGTCACAACGACCAGGTGAGAGATCTTGGCGACCTTGCCGGCGGTAGCGGCATTGTCAGGCTGGACAGTCGTGTCGCCGGGGCGCTTCAGGCCCAGGCTGTGGGCGACCGCAGTCTGCTCCTTACCGCGGCCGTTCAGGCTTTTGGCAAGCAGGATGCTCAGCTTATTTTCTGCCATTTCAGTTCCCTCCTCAGCCCAGGATCTCGGCCACGGTCTTGCCGCGCTTGGCCGCGACGCTCTCGGCGTCGGTCAGGCTGCACAGACCATTGAAGGTCGCGGCAGTGACGTTGATCGGATTGTTGGAGCGCAGGCTCTTGGTACGGATGTCCTTGATGCCGGCAGCTTCCAGGACCGCACGGACAGGGCCGCCGGCGATAACGCCGGTACCGGGGGCGGCGGGACGCATCAGAACGCGGCCGGCGCCGAACACACCAACAATCTCGTGGGGGATGGTGGTGCCCTTCATGGCGATCTTGTGCATATTCTTCTTGGCGGCGCTTTCACCCTTGCGGATGGCCTCGGGAACTTCGCCGGACTTGCCGACGCCGTAGCCGATGCTGCCCTTGCCGTCGCCGACAACAATCAGGGCAGCGAACTTCATCACGCGGCCGCCCTTGACCGTTTTGGAAACGCGGTTGATGGAGACGACCTTGGTGATCATGCCGTCATCTTGTTCTCTGTTTCTCTGCATGGCCATTGTATCTTCTCCCTCCTTACAGCTTCAGGCCGCCTTCACGGGCGCCCTCTGCCAGAGCCTTGACGCGGCCGTGGTAGACAAAGCCGCCGCGGTCGTAAACGACCTCATTGATGCCTGCAGCCAGGCACTTCTCTGCGATCTTGAGGCCGACCTTGTGGGCAGCCTCCACGTTTCCGCCGTAGCCCTCAAAGTCCTTCTCCAGCGTGGAGGCGCTGACCAGGGTCTTGCCGGCCACATCGTCAATGACCTGCACGTAGATGTGCTTGGCAGAGCGGAAAACATCCAGGCGCGGACGCTCAGCGGTGCCGCTGATCTTGCCGCGAACGCGGCGGTGACGACGAAGACGTGCTTCGTTCTTATCAGCCTTACTGACCATAATGCTTCTCCTCTCCTATTATTTGCCTTTACCGGCTTTGCCTTCCTTGCGGATGACAAACTCGCCCACATAGCGGATGCCCTTGCCCTTGTACGGCTCGGGAGGACGCTTGGAGCGGACTTCGGCAGCGAACTGGCCGACAGCCTGCTTGTCAATACCAAGGATGTTGAAGTGCAGCGCGTCTTTGACCTCGATCTTGATGTCGTCGGTCTCTTCCACGTTGACCGGATGAGAGAAGCCCAGGGTCAGAACCAGGGTGCTGCCCTGCTTGGCGCAGCGGTAGCCAACGCCCTGAATCTCCATCTCTTTCTTGTAGCCCTCAGTCACGCCGACAACCATGTTGTGGATGTTGGAACGGGTCAGGCCGTGGAGGCTGCGGGCCTCCTTCTCGTCATTGGGGCGGGTAACCAAAATCTCATTGCCCTCGACCTTGACGGTCATCATGGGATGATATTTGGAATGCAGGCTACCCTTGGGGCCCTTCACGGTGATGGTGTGCTCGGCCTCGTCGATGGTCACATCCACGCCCGCGGGAATGACGATGGGTTTTCTTCCAATTCTCGACATTGTCTTAGTGCCCCTTTCTCTTACCACACAAAGGCGAGGACTTCACCGCCGACATGGGCCGCGCGGGCAGCCTTGTCGGTCATGACGCCTTTGGAAGTGGAGATGATTGCGGTGCCCAGGCCCTTCATGACCTTGGGCATATCCTCACAGTTGGTGTAGATGCGCAGGCCGGGCTTGGAAACGCGCTTCAGGCCTGCGATAACCGGGGTGCCGTTGTCCTGGTACTTCAGGGTCAGGGTGATCATGCCCTGCTTGTTGTCCTCGGTCACTTTCATACCCTTGATGTAGCCCTCGTCAACCAGGATCTGGCAGATCGCCTTCTTCAGGTTGGAAGCAGGAACGTCCACGGAAGGGTGTTTGGCAGTGCTGGCATTGCGGATGCGGGTGAGCAGGTCCGCGATAGGATCAGTGATTTGCATGCCACTAACCTCCTTAGGTTGTGTTTCTTTTTAGATGTTCTCGGTCAGATGTGCGGCCGGGGGATTACCAGGATGCCTTTTTGACACCGGGGATCTCGCCCTTGTAGGCCAGCTCGCGGAAGCAGATACGGCAGATGCCGTACTTGCGCAGGTAAGCGTGGGGACGGCCGCAGATCTTGCAGCGGTTGTACGCGCGGCTGGAGAACTTGGCAGGACGCTGCTGCTTGAGCTTCATAGAAGTTTTTGCCATTGTTGTTCCTCCCCTTCTCAGTTGGCGAACGGAGCGCCCAGAGCCTTCAGCAGCTCTTTGGCTTCCTCATCGGTCTTGGCGGTGGTGACAAAGCAGATGTCCATGCCGCGGATCGCATCGACCTTGTCGAAATCGATCTCGGGGAAGATGATCTGCTCTTTCAGGCCGAAGGCGTAATTGCCGCGCCCGTCAAAAGAGTTGCCGGAGATGCCGCGGAAGTCACGAACACGGGGCAGAGCCACGTTGAACAGACGATCCACGAACTCGTACATACGGTCGCCGCGCAGGGTGACCTTGGCGCCGATGGGCATGCCCTGGCGCAGCTTGAAGTTTGCAACGCTCTTCTTGGCTTTGCAGACAACAGCCTTCTGGCCGGTGATCTGGCCCAGATCCTTGACGATGGCGTCAATGACCTTGACATTCTCTTTTGCCTCACCGGCGGCGACATTGATGATAACCTTGTCCAGCTTGGGGATCTGCATGGGGCTCTTGTAGTTGAACTTCTTGTTCAGGGCCGGAGCGATCTCGCTGACATACTGTTCTTTCAAACGTGCCATAGTTTAGCTCCTCCCTTACAGTTCAGCGCCGCACTTGCGGCAGATGCGGACGGACTTGCCGTCCTTGACAGTGTGGCCCACACGGGTCGGCTTGCCGCACTTGGGGCAGACGGGCATGACCTTGCAGGCGTAGATGGCGCCCTCGGCCTTAACGATGCCGCCCTGCTCGCCCTGACGGCGGGGCTTGACGTGCTTGGTGACCATGTTCAGGCCCTCGACAATGACCTTGCCCTCTTTGGGGGAAGTCTGCAGGACCTTGCCGGTCTTGCCCTTGTCCTTGCCGGAGATGATCATGACGTTGTCGCCGGTTTTAACATGAAGATTGTTCATTCTATTAAAACCTCCTTACAGCGATTCGGGCGCCAGGGACAGGATCTTGGTGAAGCCGGCGTCGCGCAGCTCACGGGCGACGGGTCCAAAGATACGGGTGCCCTTGGGGCTCTTGTCGGCCATGACGATGACGGCGGCGTTCTCATCAAAACGGATGTAGCTGCCGTCGTCACGGCGCAGGCCGTGCTTGCTGCGGACGATGACAGCCTTGACCACATCGCCCTTCTTGACGGTGCCGCCGGGCGCAGCCTTCTTCACGCTGCAAACCACGACGTCGCCGATGTTGGCATATCTCTTGCGGGTACCGCCCAGTACACGGAAGCACATTAACTCCTTGGCACCGGTATTGTCGGCCACTTTGAGATAAGTTTGCATCTGAACCATCTTTCAGGTCCTCCTTTCAAAGTACCAGGCTTACTTACTTCGCTTTCTCGACGATCTTGACCAGGCGCCAGTTCACGTCCTTGGACAGTTTGCGGGTCTCCATGATCTCGACGCGGTCGCCGGTGCCGGCTTCATTGTTCTCGTCATGGACCTTGTACTTTTTGGTACGCTTCAAGATCTTCTTGTAGAGGGGGTGCTGGACGGCGTCACGGACGGCGACGACGATGGTCTTGTCCATCTTGTCAGAGACGACCACACCGACCAGGTGCTTTCTCAGGTTACGTTCCATTTACTTTCCCCTCCTCTTACGCGTTCTTGGCATTGTTCTGCGCCATGACGGTCATCACACGGGCGATGTCCTTCTTGACGGTATCAATGCGCATGGGGTTGTCCAACTGGTTGATGGCGTGCTGAAAGCGCAGGTTGAACAGTTCCGCTTTCAGATCCTTGAGCTTCTTTTCCAGCTCAACGGCGGTCATATCGCGCAGCTCGTTCGCTTTCATTCAGCGTCACCCTCCTTCACTTCGTCTTCCCGCTTGACAAACTTGCAGCGGATGGGCAGCTTGTTGCCTGCCAGACGCAGAGCCTCGCGGGCGGTAGCCTCGTCGACCTCGGCGATCTCAAACAGGACACGGCCGGGCTTGACCACGGCCACCCAGTACTCCGGGCTGCCTTTACCGGAACCCATTCGGGTGCCGGCCGGCTTCTCGGTGACGGGCTTGTCGGGGAAGATCTTGATCCAGACCTTGCCGCCACGCTTGATATAACGGGTCATGGCAACACGGGCCGCCTCGATCTGGTTGGAGGTGATCCAGGCCGGCTCCAGGGCGACCAGGCCGTACTGGCCCTGGTTGACCTTGTTGCCGCGCATGGCCTTGCCGGTCATGCGGCCGCGCTGAACACGGCGGTATTTAACACGTTTCGGCAGTAACATTACTGTTTGCCTCCTTCCTTCTTGGCGGCAGGCTTGGCGCCCTTGAGGATCTCACCCTTGTAGATCCAGACCTTGACGCCGACCTTGCCGTAGGTGGTGTTGGCCTCGGCAAAACCGTAGTCGATGTCGGCACGCAGGGTCTGCAGGGGGATGGTGCCCTCATGGTAGCTCTCGGTGCGGGCGATGTCCGCGCCGGCCAGACGGCCGGAGCAGGTGACCTTGATGCCCTTGGCAGGCACGCCGTTGCGGGGCTGCATGGCATTGCGGATGACCTGCTTCATCGCGCGGCGGAAGGCGATGCGGCGCTCCAGCTGGGAGGCGACATCCTCAGCGACCAGCTGAGCATTGGTGGTGGTGCCCTTGACCTCAACGATGTTCAGGTTGACATTCTTGCCGGTCATCTTCTTGAGCTGCTCTTCCAGCTTGGTGCTCTCAGAGCCGCCCTTGCCGATGACGATGCCGGGCTTTGCGCAGAAGACGCTGACCTTGATGCGGGGCTGGCCGGACTGGCTGTCAACGGTACGCTCGATCTCGATCTTGGGGATGCCGGCAGAGTAGAGCTGCTTTTTCAGGGTCTTGCGGATCTTGTAATCCTCAACCAGGGTGTCGCCGAATTCCTTCTTAGAGGTAAACCAGCGGCTGTCCCAATCTTTGATAACGCCCACGCGCATGCCATGGGGATTGACTTTCTGGCCCATTTGTTTACCTCCTTACTCTTTCTCTTTGAGGACGACAGTCATGTGGCTGGTCCGCTTCAGGATGCGGTACGCACGGCCCTGGGCGCGCGGCATGATGCGCTTGAGGGTGGGGCCGGGGCAGACATAGCACTCTGCCACATACAGGTTGTTGCGATCCATGTTGAAATTGTTTTCCGCATTTGCGGCTGCAGAGTTCACCAGCTTGAGCAGAGGCTCACAGGCGGCCTTCGGGGTGTACTGCAGGATCGCCAGCGCTTCGTCCAGGGGTTTGTTGCGGATGAGGTCCATCACGATCGAAACCTTGCGAGGACTGATGCGGGCGTAACGGAGAATTGCCCGTGCTTCCATTCGTTGTTTCCTCCTCTCTTACTTACCAGTGGTCTTGCCGCTGGTATGGCCGGTGAACTTGCGGGTGGGCGCAAACTCGCCGAGCTTGTGGCCGACCATATCCTCGGTCACGTACACAGGCACGTGCTTGCGGCCGTCATGCACAGCAAAGGTGTGGCCGACAAAATCGGGGAAGATGGTGGAGGCGCGGCTCCAGGTCTTGATGACGCTCTTTTTGCCGCTCTCGTTCATGGCCTCGACTTTCTTCAGCAGAGAAGGCAGGACGTACGGGCCCTTCTTGGTGCTTCTGGACATATTTCGTTTCCTCCCTTAACCGTTGGCGCGCTTGACGATGAACTTGTCGGAGCGGGCATGATGTTTGCGAGTCTTGAGGCCCAGAGCCGGCTTGCCCCACGGGGTGCGCGGGCTGGAATGGCCGACCGGGGCGCGGCCCTCGCCGCCGCCGTGCGGGTGATCGCAGGGGTTCATGACGGTGCCGCGGCTGCCGGGACGGACGCCCATGTGGCGCTTGCGGCCGGCCTTGCCCAGGTTGACGTTCTCATGGTCCAGGTTGGAGACAACGCCGATGGTGGCGATGCAGTTCAGGCGGACGTTGCGCATCTCGCCGGAAGGCAGACGAACCAGGGCGTAGCCGTTCTCCTTAGCCATCAGCTGAGCCATGACACCGGCGGAACGGACCAACTGGCCGCCCTTGCCGGGATACAGCTCAATGTTGTGGATCATGGTACCGACGGGGATGTTCTCGAAGGGCAGGGCGTTGCCGGGCTTGATGTCGGCGTTGGGGCCGGCCATGACGGTGTCGCCCACCTTCAGGCCGTCGGGAGCCAGGATGTAGCTCTTGACGCCGTCGGTGTACTCGATCAGAGCGATGAACGCGGAACGGTTGGGATCGTACTCCAGCGTCTTGACAGTGGCGGGGACATCGAACTTGTTGCGCTTGAAGTCAATGACGCGGTACTTGGTGCGGTTGCCGCCGCCGTGGTGGCGGACGGTGATCTTGCCGGTGTTGTTGCGGCCGGCATGCTTCTTCATAGGCTCCAGCAGGCTGCGCTCCGGCGCGACCTTGCTCAGCACGCTGTAATCGGTGACAGTCATGCCGCGGCGGCCGGGGGTAGTCGGCTTGTACTTCTTGATAGCCATCGTGGTACTCCTTTGTTTATCTTATGAATTTTTGTCGGGGTCATATCCCCATAGCTGAGCCCTCGGCGGGCTCGAAAGGACCGGATGGTCCAAAACCGAATCGGGTCAAGTCCCGATCAGGTCATGCTGGTGAAGAACTCGATCTCCTTGGAGTCGGGGGTCAGGGTGACGATCGCCTTCTTGGCAGCGGCGGTGTAGCCGGCGTGCATGCCCTGGCGGCGGTAACGGCCGCGGACGTTCATGGTGTTGACCTTGGCGACCTTGACGCCGAACAGTTCCTCAACAGCCTGAGCAATCTCAACCTTGGTGGCATCGGTGGCAACCTTGAAGGTGTACTTCTTGTCAGCGATGCCGGCCATGGAGTTCTCGGTGATGACGGGGGCGAGAACGATATCCTGTGCGAATTTCATCAGCCCAGTACCTCCTCAAGTTTCTTGGCGGCCTCCAGGCTGATGATCATCTTGTCGGCGTTGACAACGTCGTAGGTGTTCACGCTGGAAGCGGTGGTGGTTTTGACGCCCGGGATGTTGGCGGCGCTCTTGACGAACTTGGCGTCAACAGCCTCGTTGACGATCAGGTTCTTCTTGCCGGCGCCGACAGCAGCCAGCATAGCGACAACAGCCTTGGTCTTGTATTCCTCGGCAGCCATCTTGTCAACAACGATCATGTTGCCGGACGCAGCCTTGTCGGACAGGGCAGACAGGACAGCCAGGCGCTTGACCTTCTTGTTGATGCGGTAGCTGTAATCGCGGGGCTTGGGGCCCAGGGCGACACCGCCGTGCGTCCACTGGGGAGCGCGGATGGAGCCCTGACGGGCGTGGCCGGTGCCCTTCTGACGCCAGGGCTTCTTGCCGCCGCCGCGGACTTCCTTGCGGATCTTGGTGTTCTGGGTGCCCTGGCGCTGGTTGGCCAGGAAGTTGACGACTGCCTCGTGGACAGCCTTCTCGTTCGGGGTGATCCCGAAGACGGCGTCGGAAAGCTCAACGGTGGAAACCTTCTTGCCGTTCATATCGACGACATCAAACTGTGCCATTGTGTTTTCCTCCTTTACGCTTTCACGCTGTCGTGGATGGTCACGACCGAGCCCTTGGCGCCCGGGATCGCACCCTTGATGGCGATCAGATTGTTCTCGGCGTCAACCTTGACGACGATGAGGTTCTGCACGGTGACACGCACAGCGCCCATGTGGCCGGGCAGACGCTTGCCCTTGAAGACACGGGACGGGGTGGAAGTGGAACCGTTGGAACCGGCATGGCGGGCCACAGGGCCGGTGCCGTGGCTCTCGCGCAGGCGGTGCTGGCCGAAGCGCTTGATGACGCCCTGGTAGCCCTTGCCCTTGCTGACGCCGACCACATCCACGTGGTCACCGGCGGCAAAGACGTCAGCCTTCAGGATGTCGCCGACGTTGACGCCGGAGATGTCCGCCAGGCGGAACTCGCGCAGGGTGCGCTTGGGAGCGACGTCGGCCTTGTCGAAGTGACCCTTGGCGGCCTTGTTGACCTTCTTGGCAGAGACCTCACCAAAGCCCAGCTGAACAGCCTGGTAGCCGTCAGACTCTTCGGTCTTCTTCTGCACGACGGTGCAGGGGCCGGCTTCGATGACGGTAACGGGAACGACCTTGCCGTTCTCGTCGAACAGCTGGGTCATGCCCAGCTTCTTGCCGATGATACCTTTTTGCATTGTTGTTTTCCTCCTGTAAAGGTTATTGGTTGGTGGGGAGTGGCCCATCAACATGACCTCTCCGCGGTGTGCTGGCATCCTGCCAAGCCGTGGCGGCCCTCTACGTTATTTTGCCGGCGGTCAGCGGAACACGGCCGCTCGGACCGGCATATATATAATGTAAAGGATCGCTTACAGCTTGATCTCGATGTCAACGCCGGCGGGGAGCTGCAGGCTCATGAGAGCCTCGACCGTCTTGTTGGACGGCTTCAGAATGTCGATCAGACGCTTGTGGGTGCGGGACTCGAACTGCTCACGGCTGTCCTTGTACTTGTGGACAGCACGCAGAATCGTGACCACTTCCTTGTCGGTGGGCAGGGGGATCGGGCCGGACACGCGCGCGCCAGTGCGCTTAGCGGTCTCCACGATCTTGGCCGCAGCCGCATCGATCAGGGATGCATCGTAGCTCTTCAGACGGATTCTGATTTTTTCTTTGACTGCCATTGCATTCGCCTCCTGAAATTTGTTTGCCTTAGGCGAGCCGATAAACTACACACGCTACCGGGTGTTCAACCCCTTTGCATGAGAAAAACCGGTGAACCGCAGACGCAGTTCCCCCGGAAAGAATCTCCGCAAAGCTGATTGGACATTGGTCCGTGCCGCAGAATGCAGCGCCGTACATATCCCTTCGCATTCGTAATTCTTTCGCCCGGTTCTAAGATCGGACATACTCCGCGGAAAAACCCGTGCTCATCACACGGCAACCTCCCGCATCAACGCATATCGTGGCCTGTGCGGAAACGCTTGTTCTGCACAAGCCGTTCGCAGCCATGTATTATATTACCACACGCCGCCCGGCGTTGCAAGTGTTTTTTCGCATTTTAGCAAAATTTTTTTGAAGAAATTTTACGTTGTGCGCACTTGACAGCGGCCTTTGGACAAGTTTTGGGCGTTTTGTGCAAAGCGCTCTTGATTTGTCCATTTTCCGGCGGCAGAACGGTATTTTCCACGGATTTTCACGCCGGAAAGTATCATATCATACGCCGACGCAAAAGAAAAGCCCCCGCCGGGAGAAAACTTACAAACCTGCGGGGGGCAATTTTGGACAAATCTACCAAAGTGGGTCAGCGGGCGGGCGCGGGCGGCACACCTGCCTCTCCCTGGGTGCCGGGCACGTACCGGATCAGTTCGCCCGGGGTGCACCCCAGCACAAAGCACAGGCGTGCAAGGATGTCAGCATCAATGCGCTCGACCTTGCCCTTGTACCACTTGTCGATCACTTCGTAGCGGACATCGATCATCCGTGCCATACGGTTACGGGTAATGCCCATCGCGTCCATGCGCTGGCGCAATGTAATTTGGATTTTACCATATTCTTTTACCTGCAGGATGCCTCTGTCCATGTGATCTCCTCCATATATATCCTATGAACAAGACCTCAGTATTGACAATTTACATTTTTATAGTTACTATATAAATAGTAAATTTGTAAATGCCAAACTCTGTGTGAAGGAGGAGTATCGCGTGCCGATTCCGTCCACCGGACCGCTTGCTGTTTATCAAACTTTGTACCATTTGGTCGCCAGCCGGCTTGATGCTACACAGCCCGCCAATTTTCTGCCTGCCACAGAACAGGCATTTCTTTACACGGTAGTTGCCGTGCCAGGCCTGGCAGACCTAGACGTTATCACCAGTTTTGGCGATGATTTAACTTTCGTTCAGGTGGCCTACTGGGCTTTGCTGGGGCGGTTTCCCGCTCGGGAGGAGGTCGCCGCCTGCTTGGGGCCTTCTCCCCGGGCGTCTGGTTCAATCCGTCCAACTGTATTGCAGACATTGATGCGCAGCGTTGAATTTTCCGGCAGGCAGCTGCATGTAATCCACATTCCGCCTGAAGCCCGTCTGCCCTGGCAGGCCAGGCTGATGCACCTTCTTCGCTGCGGGTACTGTCATCTGCCGCAGGGAATCCAGTCACTGGTACGGCGGATTTATCATCGGGGAAAGGATCTGGCTGCAAAATGACGCAAACCCTCACCATCTATCTGGACATTACCAATCTTTTGCAGCAAAACTTTTTGACTGGCATCCAGCGGGTCGTGCGGGAAGTAGCTGTACGGCTGCTGAACTGCTACGGTCTGAATCTGCGATTGTTGCGAGTAGAACCGGATGGCCAACACTGGTCCGAGGTCGATCCTCGTATTTTTCAAGATGCCCTTGCCGGCCACCGTGTTCCTGCTGCACAGCGCGGGGCCCTGTTTTCCATCACAGAGCTCGCCCCCGGCGTCTGGTATGACCTGGATGCTGTCTGGGGCAGTCCAGTTCCCCGCTCCTGGTTGTACCCAATGCTGCGGCAGCAAGGGATACAGGTGGTCACTTTCGTTCACGACTGCATCCCCATCACTGACCCGCAATATTGCGACTTGAATACCGTTTGTCAGTTTATGAACTACATGGGTGCGGTTCTGACCGGCGCCGGCTGCATCTTTGTCTCGACACAGGCCACAGCAACAGCCATTCAAATGTTGCAGTGTCAGGCCCACAGCACCGCACGTCCGGTGGTGGTGACAGGGCTGGGTGCAGATTTTGCCTCCCGCTCTTCCCGCGTCACAGTTTCCCCAAAAGTTACCGCCATTGTACAGGGTGCTCCCTATGTATTGTTGGTCAGCACACTGGAACCGCGCAAAAATCACCGCGTACTGCTGGATGCTTTTGACCAGGGGTTGTTTGACCGTGGACTTGCCCTAGTGTTTGCCGGGCGCATCGGTTGGGGGGTCAGTGAGTTGTTGGCGCGCATTCAGAATCACCCCAGGCTGGGCCGAGGGCTGTATCACCTGTCGGGATTAAATGACGCCTCGGTGGATGTCCTGTATCACCATGCCTTTTTGGCGGCTTATCCTTCCTTCAACGAGGGGTTTGGTCTGCCCATCATCGAGGCGCTGGAGCGCGGCGTACCGGTGGTTGCCGCTGACCGGGATGTCCTGCGGGAAGTGGGTCAGGACTTTTGCTTGTACTGCGATCCAAACGTACCGGAACAATGGCACGCTCTACTGGCCGCCCTTGCCGATGATCCGGCGCGGATGTCTGCCTGGAGAGCGCGTTTGGCAGGATACCAGGCCCCCACCTGGGATGAGGCCGTTGCTCAAATGGCACAAGCACTGCGCCATCTGCCCGGCTGACAGTTATGCCGGGTTTATTGCCAAAAAAACACAGCGCATTCCGCTTTCCGGAACTTGTCCGGGCGCGGAATGCGCTGTATCTGTTCTATCAACGTTTACCCCGGCAGCTCACTTTGGTGCCAGCCGTCCCCCTGTTTGATCCAGAGGGTGGTTCCGTCCCAGGCGACGCCCATTTTTTCGCAGGGGATCACCTCTGTGCCATCAGGGCCGAGCAGCCCCCAGCTGTCCGCCTGGCGCACAGCGGCGTAGCCATTTTGCAGCATAGCGGCGTAATAAGGCTCGGTTGCCGGGTTGTCGCTGTCCTGTACGGGACCGGCGGCGTAGGTCGGGTCGTAGTAGGTATCGCCGGGCAGGCAATTCCCGCTGCGGTCCACATAGGTCCAGCCGCCGGGTTTCTGGACGGGGGCAAGCGGTTCGTCAAAGAAGAAGCAGGCCATCTGGGCGTTGGGCACATCAAAGCTCCAGCCCTCCCGGCTGACATACCGGTACTTGCTGGTGCTGCCATCCCCATTTTCGGCAATAACCGGGCTGCCGGGATAGCGGGGGTCGCCCTCCTCCCCTTCCTCATGGGCGGAGAAGATGGGCAGCAGATCGCCGTAGGTTTCCCACATCTCATCAGTGACCGTCACAATGTTGCCCGGGCCATCCGACGAGACATAGGCTCGCAGCGCACTCAGGTCCAGCGCATGAATATCCTTTCCGGGTGCGTCCAGATCGTAAAAGAACAATAGCGAACTGCCGCCGTGGCCGGGGCAGACACCCTGCTCACCCTGCGCCTCCAGCCGCGCCGTCCAGGCATCCTGTTCCTCCCAGCCCATACCGGGGACAGTCCACATCCAGTGCTGGCCGTTGCCACAGTTGGCAACCGGCTCCGGGGCCAAGCAGGGCAGCAGTTCGGTGCCATCGGCGCGGATCAGCCCCCATTTGCCATCCTTGCTGACGGTGAAGTACCCCTCCATCATGGTGGGCGGTGTTGTGCCATATACCGCCACGCTGCGCATCTCATCGTAGTCCAGTACCACGGCATCGGCCGCGGCCTGGGGCTCGGGTGTGGAGGTTGCCGCAGGTTCGGGCGCCGGGGCCAACGCCGGTCCCGGGGTAACGACGGGGTTTGGCGTTGCGGCAGGGGCACTGGCGGGCAGCAGGCCGCAGCCCGCCAGCAGCACCGCCAGGACTGCCGGATACATACGGCAAAGCAAGAAACTGTTTTTCATGTGACGGCCAGCTCCTTTCCAAACAACGTTTTCCTTGTCATGTGGCGTTTTCATGTGGCGGCATCCGCCGCGTGGGTCAAACGGCTAACTCAGCCTCGGCTACCCGCCAACCGTCCCCGTCCGGCACCAGGCGGACAGTGTGCCAGACCGCGCGCACCGGGGTATCGCCTGCCGTGGAGTCAGCTTCCCGCTCCAGCCCCAGCAGGCCGAACCGGATGCTGCCATCCGGCTGCGTCATCGGTTCGGTGCACAGCTGCGCCATTACCAGCGGGCTGGTACCCCGCTCGCCGGTGCCAAAGCGCAGTTCATCGTTTTCCCCGGCCAGGTAGCCGGTATAGGCGCGGTAAGGTTCCTCGTAGCCGCCGGAGGCATATTCCTGCGCCAATTCCGAAGTAAAGACCGATTCCAGATAGGATTTCAGCTCACTGTAGCGGGTAAACCGGGCCCCCTGCACCGACTGGTACAGCTCCGCGCCATGCTGGTTGTCCTCCACGCGCTCCGCAGGCGTATAGCCGATGCGGACATTGTAGTGCCACAGGAAGTCCAGCGCCTCGGCGGCGGCAATGCAGGCTTTGTCATCCAGATCGGCGGGCAGCACATAGGTGCGGTCCCCCTGGTAATCTTCCCAGGGGACCAGGATGCGCACCAGCTTTTGGCCGGTGTCCGGCAGGGAGTAGTCCGGGTCCAGCAGAAGCATATCGTTGATGGTGCCGTCCGGGTTGCAGCGTGCGTCCGGATTGAGGGCGTGCAGCTGTTCCACCGTCACGCCATATTTGTCAGCCGCCTGCTGCCAGGTCAGCCCGCCGCCGTTGGCCGTGCCGGACAGGTCCGCCGCCAGCGGCAGGGTTTCGGGCAGGGAGCTGCCGTCCGGCAGCCGGATGTCGGTGCCCCAGATCCGGTACTCCGGCGTTTTGCTGCCGCCAGTCCAGTCGGCATGCAGGATGGCCCAGCTGCCATCGCTGTTTTCGCGCAATGTGTAGGTGACCTGCTGGTCGGGCTGAATCCACAGGCTGTTTGCGCCCCGGGCAATGGTCAGCGCGGCGGTGCCGTCGGCGTTTTGCGTAAACGAGGTCATGCGGCGGTTGCGGCCGGGATCACCGGGGCTGGCTGCCAGCAGGAAGGTATCGGTGGTTTCGTCGTAGATGGTGCCGTACCCCTCCTGGGTGAAGGCCGCGGCATAGCGGTTCTGGAGGAAATCCGGGGTGGCGCCGAACGCATCCTGCGCCTGCCCGGCCAGAACTTCCCCATCCCAGACGCCGCTGCCGGTGCCGCCGGAGGGTTCCAGCCCGCGGCCTGCCGCAAAGCCGGATAGATAGTAGGCCGTCCCCACCGGGGGCAGGCTGCCGGCATCCCGCCAGGGCTGGGTGGTCACCCAACTGCGGAAGCTGCTGACCGCGGCGTATGCCGCGCCCCGCTGGGGCAGATAGTTTTCCCGCGGTACCAGCGCCTGCACGCAGCCGGCGGCCGTGTAGTAGCCATCACCGAACTCCACCGCGTAGGTGACCGTTCCCCGGGGCAGCGGTGCCGCACCCGGCTCCGCCACCGAAAGGGTAAGCCAGAGCGGTTCCTCCTCTCCGCCGCCGGAGAAGGCAAACCCGTCCACCCGCAAACCGGTCAGGTCCGTGAAGGGGAAGCGGTCATCCTGGGTAACCGCCATACCATTGTCCCCCGCTGCGGCATCGCAGGCTGCCGCGGCGGCGTTCGCATCGCCGCGGTAAAGGGCCGCCGCCAGCGCATAGGCGTTTTGCAGGCAGGTTTCGGCATTGGTGTATGCCGGGTCAATGCTGCCGGGGCCTTCCACCCCCGCCATGGCCTGGTCGAAGTCTGGACAGCCCACCGGCCCCGCAGCTTCCGGGCTGGCAGGCGCCGGGGATGCCACCGCGGACGGGGCGTTTTTTTCCCCGGCAGGGACACGGCCGCATCCGGCCAGCTGCGCGGCGGCCAACAGGCAGACCGGGAGAAATACAGACCATTTTTTCATACGTCTTCCTCTTGTTATAGTCAGATTTCCCAAAAACCATTTCTTTCTGTCCCTATCATAGCACACTCTGTACAAAGAGAAAAGGTTCCAGGCCCATCCCCGAAACCTTTTACAATGTGGACGAAAGTCAGACGAAATCCAGCTTACCCCAGCGCCGCCAGCCGCCGCACACCGGCAGTGGCCAGCCAGCGGTTTAACAGCAGGGCAAACAGCGCCAGAACGGCTGCACCGGCCAGCAGACAGCCCTCCGCCGGGAGCAGCGGGGCAAGCGCGAAGCAGAGCCCGATGCCCGCGCCCACCACTGCCATGCCGCCCAGGACGCCCACAGTCGCTGACAGCGACTGTTTGCAAATGACGGTGTCGTTCGCCGCATCCAGACGCGGGAACAGCAGGTTTGCCGCCATCCCGAACAGAGACAGGAACCAGGTCAGCGCCGCTGTGCACACCAGCAGCGAGATTCCCTGTACCGGCGTGAAGCCAAACCCGACCCACAGCGCCAGAACGCAGCACCCGGTGAGCGGCAAAGCAGCCAGCAGGTTGAACCACACTTTAGCCCGGAGGATCTGCGCCGCCGAGACGGGCAGCGACTTGAGCAGCCAGAAGCTGCGGCCTTCCAGACTGAGGGAGACGCTGCTGGTGGAAACCGTGCTGAGCAAAAAGCAGATGCAGCCCGCCACAGCAGCAAACTGCTGTCCGCCGGTGAGGGTGATGCCAGCCTCCTGCCCGAGCCAGGCCAGCAGGAAGTCCTTCTGCCAGCAGGCCGCCACGGTGGCGGCGAGCAGCAAAATCAGGCCAAACCCGGTGTTGAACAGGTAGATCGGCGTGTGGAAAAAGCGGGCGGCCTCCTTGCGCAGCAGGGCGGCCATGGCCCCGGCGCTGCGCTGGGCGGTCATGCGGTACTGTTTGCGGGCGGCGCGGGCGCCCATCCGGGTGAGCAGCCGCCGGTAGCTCCGCCCCAGCAGCAGAAGAAACAGGGCCGCGGGCAGGACGCTCAGCGCCAGGGTCCAAAGCAGGGCGGGCAGACTGCCGGTGCAGGCGGCGCCCATCTGTCCGAACAGCCACAGCGGCCCCGAAAGGACCCCGGCCAGCCCGTCGGCCACGCCCTGCTCCGACAGCATGCTGGAGCGGGTAAACAGGTTGATACCGATGGACAAGGCAAAACAGCCCAGCACCACCAGCCCGTAACCCAGGTTGGCCAGCAGGGCATTGTGGCGGCTGTGGCTGGCCAGCCAGGTGATGGCCCAGCCCACCAGTGCTGCCAGCAGCGTGGGGATCAGATTGGCCGCCGGGACCACCAGCAAAGTGGGCAGCAGCATCGCCGGGCTGCCCGCCGCCGCACAGTAAAGCAGCATACCAGGCAGGATGGTCAGGCCGAAGGTGAGCAGATTTTCCAGATAGACAGCCAGCAGACGGGCGGCAAGCAGCATGGAATCCGAGATGGGCAGGGCCAGCAGCAGATCGTTGTCCCGACCGCCGAACAGCACGCCGCCCGCCCCGAAGGCGGTGAGCAGAAAGGCCATCGCCGCCCCCAACAGGCAGAGGATGCCGGGCACCAGCCCCAGCATACCCAGGGGCGCAAAGGCCATCACCAGCACGCCGCCAAACAACAGCGACAGCAGCACCGACAGCCCTGCCATCAGGCCGATGGCCAGCGCCGCCCCCGCTCTGCCCGGGGAGATGGATTTGAGCAGCGCGGTCAAACTGACCCGCAGCAGTGCGCGAAAGGCTTTCATTTTGCCGCCTCCTCCCGCTCCAGCTGGAGAAAGACCTCCTCCAGGTTGCTCTTGCCCACAATCTCGGCGGTGGGACCCGCCTCGATCAGGCGGCCGTTTTTCAGGATGGCCAGCTTGTCACAGAGCTTTTCAGCCACCTCCAGCACATGGGTGGAGAAAAACACCGCCCCTCCCTCGGCGCACAGCTCATGCAGCATCTGTTTGAGGGTGTAGGCCGCGCTGGGGTCCAGCCCCACAAACGGTTCATCCAGCAAAAGCAGCCTGGGGCGGCGGATCAGCGCCGAGACCAGGGCCAGTTTCTGCTTCATACCATGGCTGTAACTGCCGATGGGGCTGCCCAAGTCGCCGGTGAGGGCGAAGGCATCGGCATATTGGCGGATGCGCGCGGTGCGGGTATCCGCCGGGATGGCACAGATGTCCGCGACAAAGTTCAGATACTGGATGCCGGTGAGGAAGTCGTACAGGTCGGGGTTATCGGGCAGAAAGGCCATGATCCGCTTGGCCTCCACCGGTTGGGTGCGGATGGAGTGCCCACCGATAGCGATCTCTCCCTCGGTGAAATCCAGCACCCCCGCCACCGCGCGCAGTGTGGTGGACTTTCCGGCGCCGTTGTGGCCGAGAAAGCCGTAGATCTCCCCCGGGGCCACATGCAAAGTCAGGTCCTGCACGGCGTAGCGGCCGAGCGCATACTGTTTGGAAAAATGGTTGATCCGGAGCATACAAATCCCTCCTTGAGGACTGCTCCCCTGCCACCGGCCGGGGTGGCCGGTATGCACAGGGAGGCGGAAAATCCAGCGCCTTGGCTGAATTTTCCACAGCATACACCCAGGCAGAAACTTTGTCAATAGTTTATCAAAGTTTTTACAACTGCTTTCTCCCTTTGCCGCCCCAGCCGGTATGCAAAAGGCGCGCTGCAGAAGAAACATCTGCAGTGCGCCCGCATTTTTGTGGCAAACTACAATATAAGTCGGAGATGAGCCGGGTGTTTTTCTCTGCCAGGCAAGGATATGCGCGTTATTTTTGCCATTCGGCGATGGCGGGCGTTCCTCTTTCGTCACCGAAAGGGGAACCGAGAAAGGTGCCACCGATTTCGACGCAGTGGACGCACGAGCAAAGGGTCTTCCCCTTTGCAATCCCGCCTGAGGCAAACAGGTGCCGCCCCGCCAACGGGCGGTGCCCGGCCTTACCTTGCAGGCCGGGGGATCGTTTCTCTCCCCCGCTCCTGCCGGTAGGTTTGTTACGGTATTTCGGTGTACGCAAGCAATCCCGGCGCTTTAGACTGTCAGCTCCCGGGCAGGGATTATTTTCCGCCGCTGGTTTTGCGGAACGCGGCCTCGTTCTGGCGCAGCTGTTCCTCCAGCCCGGGGCGGGGCGTGACGTAGACGGTGGTATACACCTCGTAGACGACCATGCCCGGCTTGGCACCGGCGGGCTTTTTGATGTTGCGCACCTCGGTGGTGTCCACCGGCACCTTGGCCCCGCCGCCCACGCTGGAGTGCAGCACCGCCAGCTCAGCGGCCTCCTCTTTGGTGGTGTCGGGGATGTCCTGCCCGTAGCTCAGCACCACCGTGTGGCTGCCGGGGGCTTTCTGCACATGGAACCACAGGTCTTTGCCGCGGGCGGTGTGCAGGGTGAGCTTGTCGTTCTGGGTGTTGTTGCGGCCCACCAGAATCTCGAAACCGTCGCTGGAGCGGTAGCGCAGGAAATCGGCGGGCTTTTGCCGCTTGTCCCGCTGCTTATAGTATTTCAGGTAGCCCTGGCTTTTCAGCTCAGCGCGGATCTCGTTCAGGGCGGCCTCGCCGGGGGCGCTTTCCACCTCGTACAGGACGGTGGAAAGGTACTCGATCTCGGCCTCGCCCTCCACCAGCAGCTTTTTCAGCATCTCGCCGGCGGTCTGTTTCTTTTTGTAATCCTTAAAGTATTTCTGGGCGTTCTCATTGGGGGCCAGGCGGGGGTCCAGCGGGATAGTCACATCCTCGCCGGTGTAGTAGTTCTGCACCGTCACCTGCCGGTCGCCCTTGTGGATGGCCCAAAGGTTTGCCTGGATCAGCTCGCCGTACAGCCGCAGCCGGTCGGCCCTGGTGCTGGCGGCCTGCTCCTCCCGCCGGGCGGCCTGCTTGCGCACGGCCCGCTCATGCATGTTATGCACCGCCTTGTACAGCTCGCGGCTCTTCTGGCGCAGGCGCTCGGCCCGGTCCTTGGTGGCGTAGTAATCCTCCAGCATCTCGCTGTAAGTGGGATAGGTGGCGATTTTGGCCGTGGGGCCGTACTGCTGCGGCACAAAAAAGCTGAACTCGGTGGGCTTGTCAGTGCCGTCGGCCCGGGGCAGGCGCACCGCAGCGGGGGTTCCGCCGGCGGCGTGTTGTGCCTTCAGGTCATCGTAGGCGGCGGCCAGCACTCTTTTTTGTTCCCCGTCCAGCTCGTTGGCAAGCCGGGCGGTCTCGCCGTCAAAGGCCCGCCAGGAGATCTCCCGCATGACCACCGGTCCCACGCCGCCGATGCTCTTGGTCAGGGCATCCGCCGGGGGCAGGTCCCGCTGGCAGGCCAGCTGCACCGCCTCGGCGCCGGAAATGCTGAGGAAATCCGGCTTGGCGGGTTTGGGCGGCAGCGTGTAGGGCAGGCCGGGCAGCAGCTGGCGAATCTCGCTGTCCTCAAAGTCTACCCGCTTGAGGGCGTCGATGATTTTGCCGTTCTGCACCAGGACCAGGTTGGAATAACGGCCCATCAGCTCGGCAGCCATGGTGTTGATAACCAGGTCGCCCATCTCGTTGGTGCAGCGGAAGTCAAAGTAGACGATGCGGTCCCCCGGTTCCATGTGGAGCCCCACCAGCCGCCCGCCGGTCAGATGCTTGCGCAAAAGCATGCAGAAGCCCGGGGGCGTGGCGGGATTTTCAAAGGTTTCATCGGTCAGGCAGACCCGGGCGGAGCCGCTGCGGGCCGACAGCAAAAGCCGGAAGGTGTCGGTGCGGCTGCGCAAAAGCAGCAGCACCTCGTCCCGGGTGGGTTCAAAGATTTTGTCGATGCGGGCATCCAGCAGGCGGCTGTTCAGTTCCGCCGTCACCAGTGCCAGCGTTGCGGCGTCAAGCGCCATGGGGATTTCCCCCTCTCCTGATTATAAATAGGTATACGGGTCGCGGTCGGTGTCGGCGGTGTCCACCTTCAGGCCGGGAAAAGCCCGCATCATGCGGCTTTTCAGCACGGCGGCTATGGGGTGCTCGGTTCCCCAGTGCCCCGCCACCACCAGACCGATGCCGCAGCGCCTAGCATCGCAGGCGGCATGGTGGTTGGCCTCGCCGGTGACCAGGCAGTCGGCGCCCAGGTCCAGGGCCTCCTGCCAGTAACTGCCGCCGGCGCCGCTGACCTCGGCCACCCGGGTAACAGGGTGGTCTGCCTCCACATAGTGAACGCCGGGTCCCAGCGTGGTCTGGCAGAGCTGGGCCAGATGGGCGGCGGTGGTCTCATCCACAGTGCCGATGCGGCCGCAGCCATCGGCAAACACAGCGGTATCCCGGATGCCCAGGATGTCGGCCAGCGTATCGTTGACGCCGCCCTCCGCCGCGTCCAGGTTGGTGTGCATACAGATGGCAGAGATGCCATGGCGCAAAAGCAGCGCCGGCACATCGTTCGCCGCAATGGTTTTCAGCGGCTGGAAAATGACCGGGTGATGGGCAACGATCAGCTCACAGCCCAGCGCGGCAGCCTCCTCCACCACCGGCGGGGTGATGTCCAGCGCCGTCAGTACCGCGGTAACCGGCCGGCCGGCATCCACCAGCAGACCAACATTATCCCAGCTTTGGGCCAATTCGGGCGGGGCGATGCGGCGCATCTCGGCCAGAATCTCCTGTACGGTTACGGTCATATTTCTCCCTCCATCTGTTTCAATATTCGGATCAGTTCGTCCACCGCTTCCGCCTCCGGGCCGGGGGCCAGGCCGCGGCGGTACTTTTCCACCTTGGGGCGCTGTTGGGCCAGATACCCGGCCTGACCGGCCTGGCCGGCGGTCAGGCCGGTCAGGCAGAACCAGGCGCCGGGTGTGAATGTCCGGCCGTCAAACCGGGCGTTGACCACCGTGTACCACCGCCCTGCTGCCTGGCACAGGGTCTCACCCGCCAGGGCAAAGCCCCGCCGGGCCAGGCCCAGCCGCAGAATGCTGTGCTTGGTGGCCGGCACCAAAATCAGGTTGTAGGCCGGATCCTGCACCCAGGGGGCGGCGTCCAAAATTTCCAAAATTGTCTCGGCGCCCATGCCGGCGATGATCAGCTCGGTGGCCTCACCGGGCTTGAGCACCGAAAGCCCGCTGCCCAGCCGAAACTGCACCCGATCCGCCCAGGGGGCACAGGTGACTTTGGCCTTGGCCAGCGGGCCGGGACGCAGATCGCATGCAAAAACACGCGGGCAGCGTCCGCTGCCCGCGAGCCACGCACTAAGTTTGCCGTGATCACAGCCGATGTCCGCCGCCGGGTGCCCGGGCCGCACATAGGCGGCCGCAGCTGACAGCCGGGCGTCCAAACAGGGCGGCTGCGGGTTACTGCTTCTTGGCAAAGTAGTCGTTGAGCTGGGCGATCAGGGCATCCACGTCCACGCCATGGACGGCGCAGGCCTCGGCGACGGTCTCGCCATGGGCGGCCATGCAGCCCAGGCAGTGCATCCCGGTGGACAGGAAGATGGGCACGCAGCCCTGCTCGGGGTCGTTTTGCAGAATTTCGGCAATAATCGTATCTCTCTGGACAGTCATGGGAAGATTCCTTTCTTGGATCGGTTCATCGGTTTTTGCGGCCGGGAAACCGGCACGCAGTCTTATTATGTCGTAACCTGCCAGGTTGCATACAGGCTGTACCCTTGCAGGAGG
Organism: uncultured Gemmiger sp.; assembly: GCA_944388145.1. Lineage (GTDB taxonomy): Bacteria > Bacillota > Clostridia > Oscillospirales > Ruminococcaceae > Gemmiger. Next base: position 129,790 of record CALXHQ010000004.1, read on the forward strand.
ACAAACGAGGTGAGACACAGCACGGCATACACCGCGCCGCGGCCGGCCGGGCGGCGGGCAAACCAGCGCCGGTTGGCGTTGAGCAGCACCAGCAGAAGCGGCAGCACCGGCAGCCAGTAACGGCCCTGCACGCCAAAGATGGTGGTGTAGTTGATGGGCGTCCAGTTCAGGGCGGCAAAGAAGGTCAGCCCCACCACGCACAGCGTCACCAGGGCAATGCCCGCTTTGCCCCGGCCGGACAGCGGATTGACCACGCGGGGGGTGCCGTCGGCGGGGAGAGCCGCAGCGGCCAGCGCCGCCAACAGCCCAATGCCCAGCAGCCAGCTGACCTCCACCCGGTAGACGATGGGCTCGCCCAAAGCGGTGCCCAGCACCCCTTCCAGCCAGAGGGCCCCCTGCTCCGGGAGCGAGCGCAGCAGCAGCTTGAGGGTGGCCGGCAGATTGCGGCAGACGTACCCTGCCGAGAAGGTGTAGATGGAATCGCCGTTGGGCTGGATGCTGTCCACCAAATCCTCCGGCGTCAGGCCGCCCCACATATGGGTCAGGTTGTACAGCACCACCGGTACAGCGACAACCACACCGGAGATCAGCACCCCGAAAAAGATGCGCCTGCCCAGCGGGCGCCGCCTTACCAGATAATATACAACGGCAAGCGCCGCCACGGCTGTTGCCAAGGCAACGGCACCGCGGGTCAGGCCAACGCTGTCCACATCGCGGGTGGCGTAAAGCAGCGCCCCCAGGTTGGCCTGCATCCAGCAGAACCCGGCCAGCGCCAGCGCCAAAATTTTGACCAGACTGCCCGCCTGCAGCCGCACCGGTCCCAGGGCAAGCCGCCGGGCATAGGGTGCCGGCCGCCAGTCCAGATTTTCGCTGGGGATCAGCAGGCAGAGCAGCACCACCGGCAGATAGATGGCCTTGGCCGGCCCGGTCAACGCAGCCAGCGCCAGCAACAGCAGCAGCTGCCCCGGCGCGGCGGCCCGCTGCCGCAGCGCCAGACAGAGCGCCGCATAGCAGAACACCAGCCCCAGAACCATGGCGTCGGCGGAAAGGCTGCCCGCCAGCTGCAAAGCCATGGGCAGCAGCGCCGCCGCGGCAAACAGCCATTTTTGCCCCGGATGGGCCAGCCGCACAGCCAGCGCGGCCAGCAGCAGATAGACCAACAGGTTACCCAACCGCCCCAGTGCCAGCATGGCAAAAAAGCCCAACCCCAGCAGGCGGGCCAGGGCAATGCCGGCCACCTGGCCCAGATATAGCCACGGGATGCGGCCGGTCATATCGGTGACAATGCCGGTGGGGGTGTCGGGGATACCGCCTCCCCCCTGCCAGAAGTGTTCCCCCATTGTCTTGTAGGCAAACACGCCAATGTCGCCGGTCTGGTTCAAAAAGTAGGGGGCGTCGCAGGCGCGCACCAGCACGCTGCCGTCACCGGCCAGGGTGGGCTGCCCCAGCAGGCTGCCGGCCAGCTGGTAGGCCACCGACAGATGGGTATACTCGTCCGGGGCCACCAGCGGCGGGGTGACGCAGACAAATGCCGCCCCCAGAAGCGCACCGCCGGCCAGCACCGCCAACGCCGGGCGGGCCGTGCGGCCAAACAGCAGCCAAAAGCTGACCACCACCGCCGCCAGGATCAGCATGCCGGGCACAAGCAGCATCCGCCCGGACCAGTTTTCGGAGTAATCCACCACATATTGCAGCGCAGCAGTGGCATCCAGCGGGCCGCCGGCAGCGGCCAGGGCCATGTTCCCTACCTGGATGTTGCTGGCCCACAGCCCCAGCGGCAGGTCCGCGTCGGCGCCGTCCATGTCGGCATACCAGATGTGCAGCGTCACAGCGGCGGCGTCCTCGGCCCGATAGGGTTCGGTGAAGATGATGGTTTCAAAGGTATTGTCCCGGATATCGATGCAGTTCATCGTGCCGGCGGTCAACGTGTCGCCCTGGGGGGATTCCAGCGCCACATGCAGCACACCGGTGGCAAAGGCATGCTCGTAATTGGTCAGGTTCAGGCGCACGCCGTACAGCCGCTGGCCCGCCTGCAGGCTGATCTGCTGGGTCAGTCCCCCCTGTGCCGGGATGGCCACAGTGCGGGCGTAATCGTCGTTGACAATCTGATACACCGGCTGGTTGTCCACCCGGTCGGCCAGGTCATAACGCACCCACAAAAGCGCCAGGGCACAGACCGCCACCGCCGCCAGCCATACAAGCCATAGGCGGCGCCGGTACAAAAATGCCTTGACCTGTTCCATCCTGGCTCCCCCTTTGGCGGCCGCTGCGCCGGCCTGCCTGTTTGAATTTTGATTCTTTGCTATTCTAGCATGTCAACGCAAAAAGTGCAACCATGGCCGGGCGTCAAACGGCGATGCTGCGGCGGTAAAGGTACCACACCGCCTGGCCTTCGCCGCCGTCGTACGCGGCCTGCGCCCTGCACCGATAAGAGGGGAAACGCCCGCTCAGTGCAGCGTCCCGGGTGACTACCCACTCGACGCCGCCGGCGGCAAGCAGGGCATCCTGCTGCTGTTGTTGCTGAGGCAGCGGCAGATTGGTGACGCAGAAATATTTGCAGGGCGGCTGCTGGCCGGTGACTGTGTAAAAACCGCCGTCCAGCGTGCCGTAATTGAGCAGCTGTCCGCCGCCCTCCTGCCGTAGGATCGCCGCGAACCGGAACTGCGGCAGCTCCCCGGCAGGGCGGAGCAGCTGCCCGGCGTTGCGGCAGGTCAACAGGCAGAACGCCACCGCAGCCGCCGCTGCCGCCGTCACCGCAGCAGGGCGGGCCGGGGCGGGCAGCCGGGGCAGCCGCCGGACCAGCGCCGCCGCCGGACCGATCCCCAGCGGGGCAAAGACCAACAGCGGCAGCGCATAGTAGATGTGATAGTCGCCAAAGGCGAAGGCGGTCACCGCCAGGCAGCCTGCCATGCAGGCCACCGCCCCGGCACAGCCCGGCTGCCGCCGGACCAGCAGCCAGACTGCCCCGGCGGCAGCCAACAGCATGGGCAGTGGGGCGTCGTGCAGAGCCCACCACAGCCGCTGTACCACCGCCATGGCGGCCGCCGCTGGGGCAAAGCCGGTGGTACGGCCGCCATAGAGGAAAAGGTTTGCCCCGAAGTAGGTGCCGAAAAAGTCAGCCAGGGCGCCGTTTGCCCCAAAATAAGCAAGCCAGGGCAGCAGTGTAGCCGCCATGCCGCCCAGCCAGGCGGCAATGCTTTGCAGCAGGCGTTTGCCCCACCCGGCACGCAGATACCCCGCCGCCAGCGCCAGCGCAAACCCTGCAAACAGGCCCATCATGGTAAACTTGACCCACAGCACACAGCCCGCCGCCGCGCCCAGCAGCGCCACAAGCCCCAGCGAGAGCGGCTGCCGCTGCCCCGGCGGCGGGGCGAAAAAGCGCAGCGCCGCCCAGACAGGCGCCGCCAGCAGCGGCAAGCAAAGTTCCTCAGCGCTGCCGCCGTGGGCAAAGGTGGCCCCCGCCGCCACCGCTGCGCCGGGCAGCAGCACCCAGGCAGGATGCACCGGCCCCGCCACGGCCTGCACCGCCCGCAGCCCGGCATACAAAAAGCCCGCAAAGGCGGCAATCTCGATGAGCCAAACGCCGAAAAAGCCGGTGTGATCGATCAGCCAGCCCACGCCGTAGACCAGATAGAGCAGCGGGCCCTTGTGGTCGAACACATCCCGGTAGAGGACCGCGCCGTTCATCATGGCCTTGCCGGCAGTATAGAAGATGTTGGCATCCATCCAGTCGTTCAGCGGATAAAGGGGCGACGATTTGGAGCAGACTGCCAGCACCGCTGCCGCAGCGGCCAAACAATACACCGCCTGCCTGCGGCGGGCGACCCGGTGTTCCATGGGCTTACCTCCTGAACATGGTACAGAAAAAGGGTACGCCGTACCGGTTACCCGGCGGCGCACCCTTTTGTTACACACATGGGCGTATGCGAACGCCCCCAACACCTTTGGGGGACCCGATACGCCCCGGCAGAACATCAGTTCTGGCGCATCTTGGCGAAGCACTCGCTGCAGTAGACCGGACGGTCCTCGCGGGGCTGGAAGGGAACCTTGCAGGCTTTGCCGCAGCTGGCGCAGACAGCGTCGTACATCTGCCGCTCGCTGCGGTTGGCGCCCTTCATGGCAGCGCGGCACTCTTTGCAGCGCTTGGGCTCATTCTCAAAGCCGCGGCTGGCGTAGAACTCCTGCTCGCCGGCAGTCCAGACGAACTCTTTGCCGCAGTCCTTGCAAACTAAGGTCTTGTCTTCGAACATAGTGGGTATCTCCTCTTTGTTAAGTTTTGCCCGCGGAAGGATTTCATCCAAATACCTTTGGGTAACGTGCATCTGCCTCGCTGACAAAAGAGACACCCGTTGGGTTCGGAAGCTAAACTACTGAGGGCATTATATGACCTGGCCAACGGGGGCCGGGTTCCAAAAGAATTACGTTGCGCCGCGCAGTTTCCGCCTGGCGCGGGCTAAGGCGTTTTCCACCGCCTTGGGTTCCCTGCCCAGCAGGCGGGCTGTCTCGGCGGCGGAACGGCCGTCGATGGCGCACAGCAGGGCGCCCCGTTCCATTGGGGAGAGCTGGGTCTTGATCCGGCGGATCACATCGTCCACTGTCTCCCCCACAATGGCCAGTTCCTCGGGGCCGGGCGCCGCCGAATCCTCTGGCAGGGGCACGCTGTCATTCAAGGGGGCGTGCTTTTTGCGAGTGGCGGCCCGGGCGGCGTCCTGCTGGGCATGGGCGATACAGGCGGCCGCGTAGGAGGCAAAAGCCCCGCGGCCGGGTTCATAGCTGCGCACAGCGTCAAACAGGCCGATCAGCCCTTCCTGCACGGCATCCTCAAAATCCAGGCCGGGGACAGTGCAGCGGGCGGCACCGCGGCGGATGGCCGGCATCATGCGGGCGATCAGCGCAGCGAGGGCAGTCTCCTCGCCGGACTTTGCCCGGGCGATGAGTTCTGGGTCAAACTGCTGCATTGCCATGCCTCCTGCCGGCATCACGATTGCTACCATTCTACCGTTCTGCGGCGATTTTGTCAACAAAAAATTCACATTTGAGCGCCCGGGCAAAAAAGCGGCGGGCGCCGCCGCCCACCTTCAGGATGGACGGAAGCGCCCGCCGTCAAACCGGCTGTGGCCGCATTTTTCTGCTGGAAGTTATTCCCGGCCAGAGAACAGGAAGTTGAACAGGTACACCAGCGCAATGATGATGAGGGTGACAATAAACACACCCATCCACCCCTGCAGCGAGTTGACCAGAATGGGCAAAAATGTCTCGAAATTCATGGTGATTCCCCTTTCCGCAAATCAGGAAGCAAACAGTGCCAGGATCATGCCGCCGGCGATAACCGAGGCAATCTGGCCGGAAACGTTAACGCCCACCGCATGCATCAGCAGGAAGTTCTGGTTGTCCTCCTCCAGGCCCATCTTGTTGATGACGCGGGAGGACATGGGGAAGGCAGAGATGCCAGCGGCACCGATCATGGGGTTGATCTTTTCCTTGGCAAACAGGTTGTAGAGCTTGGCGATCATAACGCCACCCACCGTGTCGAACACAAAGCCCACCAGGCCCAGGGCCAGGATCATCAGCGTGACCGGGTTGAGGAAGCTTTCAGCCTGCATCTTGGTGGCAACGGTGATGCCCAGCATCAGGGTGACCAGGTTGGCCAGGGCCTTCTGGGCGGTGTCGGACAGGGCGTCCAGCACGCCGCACTCACGGATCAGGTTGCCGAACATCAAAAAGCCGATCAGCGCCACGCTGCGGGGGGCAAAGATGCCGGCCACCGCGGTGATGAAGATGGGGAACAGGATCTTGGTGACCTTGGAGACACTGCGCTCCGCGTACTTCATGCGGATCAGGCGCTCCTTTTTAGTGGTGATCAGGCGGATGACAGGCGGCTGAATGATGGGCACCAGCGCCATGTAGGAGTAAGCCACCACCACAATGGCGCCGATATAGTCCGACTGGAAGAAATTGGCCACAAAGATGGAGGTGGGGCCGTCCGCCGCCGCGATGATGGCGATGGAGGCGGCGTTCTTGATGTCAAAGCCCAGCAGACTGGCAACGCACAGGGTGAAGAAGATGCCGAACTGTGCCGCCGCACCGAAGATCATCAATTTGGGGTTGGACAGCAGCGGGGTAAAATCGATCATGGCGCCGATGCCGATGAATAGCAGCAGCGGGAACAGCTCGTTGGCGATGCCGGCGTTGAACAGCACGTCCAGGATGCCCTCCTCGGTGCCGGATTCGTACACCTGGGTCACCGCGCCGGACAGGGGCAGGTTGACCAGGATGGTGCCAAAGCCGATGGGCAGCAGCAGCGAGGGCTCCATGCCCTTTTTGATGGCCAGATAGATCAGCAGCGCGCCGATCGCCCACATGACGACCTGCTGCCACTGAAGGTTGAGTACGTTACCAAACAGTGCATCCATAGAAAAACTCCTCTCACACAGGGGGCGGTGCTGCCCCGTGCCCGGGGCGCGCCCGGGCAGTTCCGTTTTACAAGGGTGTATCCCCCGGCACAGGCCCCGCCGGACAGAGGCACATCTGAGACGCCAAGGTGTGTTTGAAAAATTTTCCCACACGTTGGATCGGGCAGATGCGCCCCAAGCAAAAAGACTTTTGCCATGGGTGGCACGCACGAAGCCGCTGCACATGGCAAAAGTCTTGCTTTTTGATCCGGCTGCGGGCAGAAACCGTATTGACGCAGTCCGTCACGGCGTGCCCGCCGTAAGCTACTCCCTTTTGTACCTCTCTATTATGCGAAAGGGCGTGGACTTTGTCAAGAGAATTTCTCGGGGGGATTTGGCGCAATTTGCCGGCCGGAACGGCAGAGCTGCGGCGGGGCGCGCGCCCCCGGCGGGCAGCGGCCTCGCTCTGCGCGCAAACAGGTAAAATCAGGTCCGGCAGGTCCTGCCATGAGGGAAGCCGCAGGGGAGGATGCCATTTTGTTGAATTTGTTTCACTTGACTGGTCAATGATGTTCAAGTATAATCTTTCATATCGCTTCGACGGCGAAGCGGAGCCTGCCCCGCCGTGCGCGGGGCAATTTTGTGCGCTTTTGCAGCGCGGGCTGCCAGAATACAGGAGGGTTCCATACATGCTGACACTGGACAAGATCTACCACGCCGCCTTTGTGCTGAAGGAGGTGGCCCGCCGCACCGACCTGATTGCGGCGCCCCGCCTGCGCGAGGACTGCGAGCTCTACCTGAAGACCGAGAACCTGCAGGTGACCGGCAGTTTCAAGGTGCGGGGCGCCTATTACAAGATCAGCCAGCTGTCGGCGGAGGAGCGGGCCAAAGGCGTGATCGCCTGCAGCGCCGGCAACCACGCCCAGGGCGTGGCGCTGGCCGCCACCCGCATGGGGCTGAAAAGCGTGGTCTGCATGCCGGACGGCGCCCCCATCATGAAGGTGGAAAGCACCAAGCGCCTGGGCGCCGAGGTCTGCCTGGTCAAAGGCACCTACGACGATGCCCATGACCGGGCGGTGGAATTGCAGAAGGAAACCGGCATGACCTTTATCCACCCCTACGATGATGAGCAGGTCATTGCCGGGCAGGGCAGCATCGGGCTGGAAATCCTGGACCAGCTACCGGATGTGGAAGCCGTGATCGTTCCCGTGGGCGGCGGCGGGCTGATCGCCGGCGTGGCCTTTGCCGTCAAGAGCCTGCGCCCCGACGTGAAGGTCTACGGCGTGCAGTCGGCCGGCGCGGCCAGCATGTACAAGGCTTTCCGCGACCATACGTATGAGACGCTGGACACAGTGGACACCTTTGCGGATGGCATCGCCGTCAAGACCCCCGGCGAGCTGACGTTTGAGCTGGTGGAAAAATACGTGGACGATGTGATCACCGTGAGCGAGGACGAGACCGCCGCGGCCATCCTGTCGCTGATGGAAAACCAGAAGCTGGTGGCCGAGGGTGCGGGCGCCGTGTCGGTGGCAGCGGCACTGTACGGCAAGCTGCCCATCCAGGGCAAAAAGGCCGTCTGCCTGATCTCGGGCGGCAACATCGACGTGAACATCCTGTCCCGGGTGATCAACCGCGGCCTGGTGATGAGCGGCCGCAAGTGCAACCTGATGATTGCCCTGGAGGACAAGCCCGGCCAGCTGACCCGCGTCAGTGAGATCATCTCCGGCTGCGGCGCGAATGTGGTCAGCGTACAGTACGACCTGGCCGACACCAACATGGCCATCACCAGCTGTTTCCTCAAGCTGGCGCTGGAAACCCGCGACGCCGCCCAGATCGAGGAGATCAAACAGGCGCTGACCGACGCCGGATTCAAGCTGGTCAGCGAGCGGGCGTGACCCAATGATTTTACCGCGGCGCACCGCCGCAGAAAGGATGTATTGTTATGAAAGCCATTTCTACCCAAAACGCCCCCGCGGCCATCGGGCCCTACTCCCAGGCGCTGGACCTGGGCAGCCTGGTGTTTGTCTCCGGCCAGATCCCCGTGGACCCTGCCACCGGCGTCACGCCGCAGGACGTGCGCGATCAGGCCCGGCAGAGCCTTGCCAACCTGAAAGCCATCCTGGCTGAGGCAGGGCTGACCATGGCCGACGTGGTCAAGACAGTGGTGTTCCTGGCCGACCTGGATGATTTTGCCGCCGTGAACGAGGTGTACGCCCAGTCTTTTGCTGAGCCCTTTCCCGCCCGCAGCTGCGTGCAGGTAGCCGGCATCCCCAAGGGCGCCAAAGTCGAGATTGAGTGCATCGCGGTGAGAAACTAAAACCGCCGCGCCCGGCGGAACCGGACACGGCGGAGGTTTGGCGGATGGCCGCTTACAGTTGGACGCCGCCCTTGCACAGTTCAATGAACTGTTTGGCTACCCGGGGACTGCGGCCGCCGGCGCGGATGGCAAAGGCTTCGCCCTTGATGTACAGCTGGTCGGCAGGCATCTGGACGCCGTACTGTTTGGCCAGCTCCAGCAGGATGGCTTCAAACCGGGCTTTGTCCGGCCGCTGGAAGGTGACCGTCAGTCCAAACCGGGCGGACAGGCTCATCAGCTCCTGGCGGGTATCGGTGGCATGCAGGTCATCCCCCTCCCGATCGCTCATCCGCTCCTTGACCAGGTGGCGGCGGTTGGAGGTGGCATACACCGCAATGTTGTGGCTGCGGCCGCCCACGCTGCCCTCCAAAATTGCCTTTAGCGCGGCGAAATCGTCATCGTTGGCGGAGAAACTCAGGTCATCGATGAACAGGATAAACTTGAGCGGGTTGTCCGCCAGCGACTCCATCACCGCCGGGATCTGGTAGAGCTGGTTCTTTTTCACCTCCACCAGGCGCAGGCCATCGGCGGCATACTCGTTGGCGATGGCCTTGACCGTGCTGGATTTTCCGGTGCCCGCATCGCCGTAAAGCAGGACGTTATTGGCCGGCAGTCCCGCCAGCAGGGCTTTGGTGTTGGCAATGACCTTGGCGCGCTCCGCCTCATAGCCGGGCAGCTCGGAGAGGCGCTGCGGGTCGGGGCAGCGCACCGGCACCAGCCGGGCATCCTCCACCGTAAAGACATGGTAACGGGCAAACATCCCGTAGCCTTTTTTGCCCACCTCGGCGCGGCGCTGCGTATAGGCGGCGGCGTAGCCGGCGGGGTGGGTTTCCCACCGGGGCAGGAAGGCACAGGCGGCCTGCAGCTCGGCGGGCGCATCGGCCAGCAGCGCGTCCAGGCCGTTCTCCCCCACCCGGCCAAGCAGTTCCAGCTCCGAGGAAAGGGCGGCTTCAGCGTTCGGCCCCGCGCCGCCCGCGGCTGCGCGGCGGATGCAGATGTTGTTGTTTTCCAGCACTGCGTCCAGCAGATAGTCGGTCCAGCAGCGGCCTGTATCAAACAGGGCCGCCTCAAACCCGGCTACCGCGGCGACAAATGCGGCGGTCCCCTCCCCTGCTGCCTGTACCATGGCGGCGTACCGGCCGATGACCGGGTCATCCAGGATGCCCCGCAGGACCACAACCCCCCGCAGGCGCAGGTCCAGTTGTTCCAGTTTCATATTTGCAGCTCCCCCTAAAAAAGTAGATAGACACAGCTTCAAGAGTGTGATACCAGTATACCCCCCGCAGCTGGCCGCTGCAAGCGCAGCCGGCCCGAAAATGTGACACTTTCACAAAAACAGTTGACAGGGTCGGTAAATTGCAGTATATTTTCTGTATAACAATTTGGAAATGCAGTGACGGGAACCAGTATCCCCCAACACCGCCCCCAGAGAGCTGCCGGATGGTGCAAGGCAGCGGGCAGGCTGCGGGTGAAGTCCTCCCCGAGCAGGCCGGCTGAAACATTTGCGGTAAGCCGGCACGGCAGCATCCGTTACCGTGCGGGGCTTTGTTGGAAGCCCGTTGAGGGGATGCACCCGCCGGGTGCATCAATGAGAGTGGTACCGCAGAGAGCTATTACCGGCCTTTGTCTCTTGAACGCTTTAGTGCGTTGAGGCAAAGGCCGGTTTTATTTTTGCGCCCCCGATCTTGCCATGGATCTTCCCGCACCTGGCAGTGCGTGGAGATTGCCGCCATAAAACCACAGGAAGGAAAAGGAGAGGATCACGATGATGCTGACAGGTTCCCAGATTTTTGTCGAGGTGCTGGCCGAGCAGGGCGTGGATACCATTTTTGGCTATCCCGGCGGCGCGGTGCTGAATCTGTACGACGAACTGTACAAAAATTCCGACCGCATCCGGCACATCCTGACCGCCCACGAGCAGGGCGCCGCCCACGCGGCGGACGGATACGCCCGCGCCACCGGCCGCACCGGCGTGGTGCTGGCCACCAGCGGTCCCGGCGCCACCAACCTGGTCACCGGCATTGCCACCGCCTTTATGGACAGCGTACCGATGGTTGCCTTTACCGGCAACGTGGCAACCTCGCTTTTGGGCAAGGACAGCTTTCAGGAAGCCTACATCGAGGGCGTGACCATGCCCATCACCAAGCATAACTACACCGTCCGCCGGGTGGAGGACCTGGCCGACACCATGCGCGCCGCTTTCCGCATCGCCCAAAGCGGGCGCAAGGGCCCGGTGCTGGTGGATATTCCCAAGGACGTGACCGCTAATTCCTGCGAGTTCACCCCCAAGGCGCCCGAGCCGGTGCGCACCGTCACCCACTACGACGAGGAGAGCGTCAAACAGGCGGCCGAGATGATCAACGCCGCCAAAAAGCCGCTGGTGGTGTTTGGCGGCGGCGTCCGCGGCGCGGCCGGCTGCCAGCCGCTGCGGGATCTGCTGGCCAAGGCCGAAATTCCCGCCACTTACACCCTGATGGCCGCCGGCGTGCTGGCCTACGGCGAGCCGATGAACCTGGGTCTGCTGGGCATGCACGGCTGCTACACCGCCAACAAGGCCGTGGATGAGGCCGATCTGCTGATCGCCATCGGCACCCGGTTTTCCGACCGTGTGGCGCTCAAGCCGGAGACCTTTGCCCACAACGCCAAGCGCATCCAGATCGACATTGACCCCAGTGAGATGGGCAAGAACGTACCGGTGGATCTGGCGCTGGTGGGCGACGCGGCCTACATCCTGCAGGCCATCCTGCCCCACATTCAGCCGGCCAGGCATCCGGACTGGATCGCCCGGATCCGGGAATGGCAGTCCCACGACTACAAACCGGTGGACAGCGACACGGTATTGAAGCCCCACCAGATGATTGACGAAATCTGCCGCCAGGTCGGCCCCGATGCGGTCTATGTCACCGACGTGGGCCAGCACCAGATGTGGGCGGCCCAGTATCTGCACCACGTCAAGAGCCGCGGCTTTATCACCAGCGGCGGCCTGGGCACCATGGGCTTTGGCTACGGTGCGGCCATCGGCGCGCAGATCGGCCTGGGGCCGGACGCCCGCGTCATCATGCTGACCGGCGACGGCAGCTTCCACATGAACCTGAACGAGGGCTGCACCGCCGTCAGCTACGGCCTGCCCATCATCACCGTCATCTTCAACAACCAGGTGCTGGGCATGGTCCGCCAGTGGCAGACCGCCTTCTACGGCAAGCGGTATTCCAACACCGACCCGGGGCGCCGCACCGACTTTGCCAAAGTAGCGGAGGGCTTCGGCGCCAAGGGCTACCACTGCGAGACTCCCGCCGAGTTCAAGGCTGCCTTCGCCGATGCACTGAAGCAGAAAGGCCCCAGCTGGATCGACTGCCGCATCGGCAAGGACGAAAAGGTGCTGCCCATGATCCCCGGCGGCGGCGATATCAACGACATCATGATGGAATAAAGGAGGCCCCTGCAATGCCCACTGTGAAAAAAAACGAAGCGGCCGAACGCCGGGTCATCAGCATCCTGGTGGATAACCAGAGCGGTGTCCTGGCGCGGGTCTCCAGCCTGTTCAACCGCCGCGGCTTCAACATCGACAGCCTGACTGTCTCGGCCACCAACGACCCTGCCATCAGCCGCATCACCGTCACCACCCACGGCGACGAGAATGCCCTGCGCCAGCTGCTTTTGCAGACCGACCGGCTGGAAGTGACCCGGCAGATCTTTGAACTGGACCAGGACAACAGCCTGCAGCGGGAACTGCTGCTGCTGAAGGTGAAGGCCGATGTCCACAACCGTGCCGAGCTGCGGGAGATTGCCAGCATCTACAAGGCAAAAATCATCGACCTGTCCCCTGACAGCATGGTGTTTGAGCTGACCGGCAAGCCCAGCAAGATCGACGCCTTCCTGCTGATGTTCCAGGATTACAATATTTTGGAGCTGTGCCGCACCGGCGTCACCGCCATTGAGCGCGGCGGAATGCACCAGCACATGCAGAAGCCCAAGCAGGAGATCAGCGAGATTGACTACCCCACCTACGGCCCCGGCGGCAACCGGTAAGCCCTGGACGCAGGCCCTCGTTCCTGGCTCCAAATTTCTCATTTCGAATTGTTTTGGTTCCCCGCCCTCCCGGCGCTGAATATACAAAAGGTTATTATCCAAAATCTTATTACAAAAAGGAGAATGTATTATGGCCATCAAGAAGTATTATGATTCTGACTGCAACCTGGGCGTGCTGGACGGCAAGACCGTTGCCATCATCGGCTTTGGCAGCCAGGGCCACGCCCATTCCGAGAATCTGGCCGAGAGCGGCGTCAATGTTGTGGTCGGCCTGCGCAAGGGTTCCAGCCACTGGGATAAGGCTGCCGAATTTGCCGCCACCCATTCCAACTTCAAGGTGATGGAAGTCGAGGAGGCCGCCGCAGCCGGCGATGTGGTGATGATGCTGGTGCCCGATGAACTGTGCGCCGATATCTACAACAAGCAGATCGCTCCCTATATGACCGAGGGCAAGGCCCTGGCCTTCGCCCACGGCTTCAACATCCACTTCAAGACCATCACCCCGCCCAAGAATGTGGACGTCATCATGATCGCCCCCAAGGGCCCCGGCCACATTGTCCGCCGCCTGTACACCGAGGGCGAGGGCTGCCCGTCCCTGATCTGCGTGGAGCAGGACTACACCGGCAAGGCCAAGGACATCGCCCTGGCGTATGCTTCCGGCATCGGCGCCGGCCGTGCGGGCATCCTGGAGACCACCTTCAAGGAGGAGACCGAGACCGACCTGTTCGGTGAGCAGGCTGTGCTGTGCGGCGGCGTCTGCGAGCTGATCAAGGCTGGCTTCGACACGCTGGTGGAGGCCGGCTACGCCCCCGAGATGGCTTACTTTGAGACCTGCCACGAGATGAAGCTGATCGTTGACCTGATCAACGAGGGCGGCTTCTCCAAGATGCGCTACTCCATCTCCAACACCGCCGAGTACGGCGACTACCGCACCGGCAAGCGCCTGATCACCGAGGAGACCCGCAAGGAGATGAAGAAGGTCCTGACCGAGATCCAGGACGGCACCTTCGCCAGCGAGTTCCTGACCGAGATGAGCCCCAACGGCGGCCGCAAGGTGCACTTCCTGGCCGAGCGCCGTATGCAGGCCGACCATCCCATCGAGAAGGTGGGCGCCGAGCTGCGCAGCATGATGAGCTGGCTGAAGAAGTAAGCCTGCCCGGCAAAAGTTCGCCGCGCTGCAAAGCGGCGCTGCCGGCCGCGCCGCAGGTCCGCCGGCAGTGATAAACATTTTGATTTTTTGACCCTGGGAGGGCAGGCGGCCGGCAAGCCCCCTGCCCTCCCTCTTTATCAGGAGGTTATGGACTCATGCGCAGCGATAATGTTACCAAAGGGCCGGAGCGCGCCCCCAACCGGAGCCTGTTCTACGCCCTGGGCTACACCCCCGAGGAACTGGACCGCCCGCTGATCGGCGTTGTGTCGGCGTACAGCGAGATTGTGCCCGGCCACATGAACTTGGACAAGCTGGCCGACGCCGTCAAGGCGGGCGTCCGCATGGCCGGTGGCACCCCCATCCTGATGCCGTCCATCGGCGTGTGCGACGGCATCGCCATGGGCCATATCGGCATGAAGTATTCCCTGCCCAGCCGCGAGCTGATCTGCGACAGCGTCGAGACCATGTTCATGGCCCACCAGCTGGACGGCCTGGTGCTGGTGCCCAACTGCGACAAGATCGTGCCCGGCATGCTGATGGCCGCCTGCCGGCTGGACGTGCCCGCCATCGTCTGCTCCGGTGGGCCTATGCTGGCCGGCAGCTACGGCGGCGAGGAAGTCAGCCTGTCCAAAATGTTCGAGGCCGTGGGTGCCTACAAGGCGGGTCTGATCGACGACGCACAGCTGGAGGACTGCACCTGCAACTGCTGCCCCGGCTGCGGCTCCTGCAGCGGCATGTACACCGCCAACAGCATGAACTGCCTGTGCGAGGCCATCGGCATCGCGCTGCCCGGCAACGGCACCATCCCCGCCGTCTACGCCAAGCGGCTGCAGCTGGGCAAGCGGTCCGGCATGGCTGTCATGGACCTGGTGCGCCGGGGCGTCACCGCACGGCAGATCGTCAACGAGCGGTCCATCCGCAACGCCCTGACCTGCGACATGGCGCTGGGCTGCAGCACCAACACGGTGCTGCACCTGCTGGCCATCGCCCACGAGGCCGGCGTGCCGCTGGATTTGAAACTGTTCAACGAGATCAGCGCCAAGACCCCCAACCTGTGCCACCTGGCCCCCGCCGGCCCCACCCACATGCCTGACCTGTACGAGGCGGGCGGCATCCCGGCCGTGCAGGCCGAGCTGGCCAAGAAGGGCCTTTTGGACCTGGATGTGCCCACCGTCACCGGCAAAACGCTGGGCGAGAACATCCAGGGCGCCCATATCCTGAACGAGAAGGCCATCCGCCCCATCGACAACCCGTACAGCGAAAGCGGCGGCCTGCAGATTTTGTGGGGCAACATCGCCCCTGACGGCTGCGTGGTCAAGCGCAGCGCCGTCGCGCCGGAAATGCAGTGCCATTCCGGCCCGGCCCGCGTTTTTGACAGCGAGGAGCAGGCCATCGACGCCATCTACAACGGCCGCATCCATCCCGGCGATGTGGTGGTCATCCGCTACGAGGGTCCCAAGGGCGGCCCCGGCATGCGGGAGATGCTCAACCCCACCAGCGCCCTGGCCGGCATGAAGCTGGACACCACCGTGGCGCTGATCACCGACGGCCGGTTCAGCGGTGCCTCCCGCGGGGCGGCCATCGGCCATGTCAGCCCGGAGGCCGCCTCCGGCGGACCCATCGGCCTGGTGCAGGAGGGCGACACCATCTCCATCGACATCCCGAACGCCAGCATCACGCTGGAGGTGGATGAGGAGGAGCTGGCCCGCCGCAAGGCCGCTTACGTCCAGCCGGAGCCCAACGTCAAGTCCGGCTGGCTGAGCCGCTACGCCCGCATGGTCACCAGCGCCAACTACGGCGCCGTACTGAAGTAATCCCCCACCACACTGTTTTCAAGCCGCCCGGCAGGCCCGCGCCCGCCGGGCGGTTTTACATACCCGCTGCGGCGGAGCTCGCCTGCGGGAGCCGCCCCCCTTGCAAGGGCAGGCGGGAATGTGTATGATAGAAGCAGGAACTTTTTACCGAGATTCTGCCGCCCTGGCGGCACAAAGGAGCGTTTTGGGATATGAGCAAACCGATTCTTGTGGTGATGGCTGCCGGCATGGGCAGCCGCTACGGCGGCCTGAAGCAGATCGACCCGGTGGGGCCCTGCGGCGAGGCCATCCTGGATTACAGCCTGTACGATGCCCGCAGGGCGGGGTTTTCCACCGTGGTGTTCATCATCAAGCATGAGATTGAGGCAGAGTTCAAACGGACGGTGGGCGCCCGCGCCGAGAAAGCCGGGCTGGAGGTGCGCTACGCCTTCCAGCAGCTGGAACTGCTGCCGGAGGGATTTGCCGTTCCGGAAGGCCGCGTCAAGCCATGGGGCACCGCCCATGCCGTGCTGTCAGCGGCCGGGTGCATCGATGCCCCCTTTGCCGTCATCAACGCCGACGACTACTACGGGCCCGCGTGCTTCCAGCTGATTTACAACTACCTGTCCACTCATGCGGACGGCGAGAAACTGGCCTGGGCGATGGTGGGCTTCCACCTGAAAAACACCGTCAGCGAGAACGGGTCGGTCAGCCGCGGCGTCTGCGTCACCGACCGGGAGGGCAACCTGGTCTCGGTCACCGAGCGCACCCGCATCGAGCCGCGGGACGGCGCCATCGCCTACACCGAGGACGATGGCAAAACCTGGGTGCAGCTGCCCGGCGACACAGTGGTCAGCATGAACCTGTGGGGATTCACCCCCAGCTTTGTGGAGCAGGCCCGGCAGGGCTTTGCGGCCTTTTTGTCTGAGAACCTGCCTGTCAACCCGCTGAAGTGTGAATATTACCTGCCCAGCGTGGTCACCGCCGCGCTGCAAAGCGGCAAGGCCCAGGTCAAGGTGCTGACCAGCCCCGACAAGTGGTACGGCATCACCTACCGGGAGGACAAACCCGCCCTGATGGACGCGCTGGAGGCCATGACCCGGGCGGGCACCTACCCGCGGGGGCTGTGGGAATAAACCGGTTGCACTGTGCTGCCCATAAAAGGAGGGTTCCCGCTATGAAGAAGTATAAAGTCTTTACCGCCAAAGCTCCGGAAGAGGCCGAATCCGAGATGAACCGTATGGCACAGCAGGGCTGGCGCGTGGTTGCCGTGACATTTTGGGAAACCGCAATGAGTTACCGCCTTGTTGTGACAATGGAACAGGATGTTTGAACCTCGCTTGCTAAAATAACTTTTGCAAAAAAAGCCACCGGCCCGCATCTCAAGAAACTGACTGAGATGCGGGCCGGTGTTTTATGTCATTTTGCGGTTACAGGAAGCGGTCCTTCAGGTTTTTGAAGAAGCCCTTTCGCTTTTCGTAGTTGTCATCCCGGAGGGAATCCTCAAAGGCTTTCAGTGCGTCGCGCTGGGCCTTGGTGAGCTTTTTGGGGATCTCCACATCCACGACCACATACTGGTCGCCGCGGCCGCGGCCGTTCAGGTACTGGATTCCCTTGCCCCGCAGGCGGAACTTGGTGCCGCTCTGGGTGCCCTCGGGCAGCTGGTAGGCCACCTTGCCGTCGATGGTGGGTACGGTGATCTCGCCGCCCAGGACCGCCTGACTGAAGGTGATGGGCTCATGTACCCACACGTCAAAGCCATCGCGCTCAAACACCGGGTCCGGCTTGACGGTGACATGGACGATCACATCGCCGGCGGGTCCGCCGTTGGTGCCGGCGTCGCCCTGGCCGCGCAGCGCGATGTTCTGGTCATCATCAATGCCGGCGGGGATGCGCACTTCCAATGTTTTGCGGCTGCCGGTCTTGCCGGTGCCCCGGCAGGTGCGGCAGGGGTTCTTGATGATGGTTCCGCGGCCGCCGCAGTAGCTGCAGGGCTGCTGGCTCTGCATCACGCCAAAGGGCGTGCGCTGCTGGGTGACCACATAGCCCCGGCCGCCGCAGTGGGGGCAGGTTTCGGGGCTGGTACCGTGCTCAGCGCCGGTGCCACCACAGTCCCGGCAGGTTTCCTGCCGGTTGATGGTGACCTTCTTGGCGCAGCCGTGGGCTGCCTCCTCAAAGGTCAGGATCACGCTGGCCTGGATGTCATGGCCCTTGCGGGGGGCGTTGGGGTTGGCCCGGCTGGTGGAGCCGCCAAAGCCGCCAAAACCGCCAAAGCCACCGAAGATATCGCCAAAAATGTCACCCAGATCCACGCCGCCAAAGCCGCCGCCAAAACCGCCGGCCCCCGCGCCGCCGCCCTGCTGGGCCGCGTAGTTGGGGTCCACGCCGGCAAAGCCGAACTGGTCGTACCGCTTACGCTTTTCGGGGTCGGACAGAACGTCGTGGGCCTCGTTGACCTCCTTGAATTTTTCCTCGGCCTCTTTGTCGCCGGGGTTCAGGTCAGGGTGGTACTTTTTGGCAAGCTTGCGGTAGGCGCTTTTGATCTCGCTGTCGGTGGCGTTTTTGCCGACACCCAGCACCTCGTAATAATCACGTTTTTCTGCCATATTATCACACCTTTCCATTCGCTGTTCCCACCGGCGCGTTGCCGCGCCTGACAAAGCAGGCCCAGTGACTGGTTTGGGCCATCCGCCGGCCAAGGTGGATCAGGTCCACCCTGCGGGCCGGGGCGCCCGACTGAATTGACTTTTGATCGGATAACCCCACAAGGGCCGCCGTCGGGCAAAATCCGGCGGCGGCCAGTGGGTCGCAGTTCCTTGCGGGTCAGGCAGTCATCGCCTGACAGGGTTTGTGTTTACACCGCCGGTGCGCCGGACATCACACCTCGTGGAAGTCGGCATCCACAGCGCCGTCGTCGGTCTTGTTCTGGCCGTCGTTGGGCTGTGCGCCGGCGCCGGGGTTGGCACCTGCCTGGCCGGCCTGGCCCTGCTGGGCAGCCTGCTGATAGACCTTCTCGCTGACTGCGTAGAACGCCTTCTGCAGTTCGTCCTGCTTTGCCTTGATGTCGTCAATGGTGCCGGACTTCAGGGCCTCTTTCAGGGCGCTGGCCTTGGTCTCGATATCGCTCTTCTCAGAGGCGGAAACCTTGTCGCCAAACTCGCTCAGGGCTTTTTCGGTCTGGAACACCAGCTGATCGGCGTTGTTGCGGACATCCACTTCCTCACGGCGCTTCTTGTCCTCGGCAGCGTACTGCTCGGCGTCCTTGACAGCCTTGTCGATATCCTCCTTGCTCATATTGGTGGAGGCGGTGATGGTAATGCTCTGCTCCTTGCCGGTGCCCAGATCCTTGGCGCTGACATGGACGATGCCGTTGGCATCGATGTCGAAGGTGACCTCGATCTGAGGCACACCGCGGGGCGCCGGAGCAATGCCGTCCAGATGGAAGGTACCCAGGCTCTTGTTATCGCGGGCAAACTCACGCTCGCCCTGCAGGACGTTGACCTCGACGCTGGACTGGTTGTCGGCAGCGGTGGAGAAGATCTGGCTCTTCTTGGTGGGGATGGTGGTGTTGCGCTCGATGATCTTGGTGCAGACGCCGCCCAGGGTCTCGATGCCCAGGCTCAGCGGGGTGACATCCAGCAGCAGCAGGCCCTTGACGTCCCCCTGCAGCACGCCGCCCTGAATGGCAGCGCCGACGGCAACGCACTCGTCGGGGTTGATGCCCTTGAAGGGCTCACAGTTCAGTTCCTTCTTGACCGCGTCGTAGACGGCGGGGATACGGGTGGAACCGCCCACCATCAGGACCTTCTTCAGGTCGGAAGCCTTCAGGCCGGCATCGGCCAGAGCCTTGCGGACAGGGCCCATGGTGCGGTCAACCAGGTCGGCGGTCAGCTCGTTGAACTTGGCGCGGGTCAGCGTCATGTCCAGATGCTTGGGGCCGTTGGCGTCAGCGGTAATGAAGGGCAGATTGATGTTGGTGGAGGTGGCGCTGGACAGCTCGATCTTGGCCTTCTCGGCAGCCTCCTTCAGGCGCTGGGCAGCCATCTTGTCCTTGCGCAGGTCGATGCCGTTCTCCTTCTGGAAGTCCTCGGCCATCCAGTCGATGATACGCTGGTCGAAGTCATCGCCGCCCAGGTGGGTATCGCCGTTGGTAGCCAGAACCTCGGTGACGCCGTCGCCCATCTCGATGATGGAGACATCAAAGGTGCCGCCGCCCAGGTCGTAGACCATGATCTTCTGGTCGGATTCCTTATCAATGCCGTAAGCCAGCGAAGCGGCCGTGGGCTCGTTGATGATGCGGCGGACGTTCAGGCCCGCAATGGTGCCGGCGTTCTTGGTGGCCTGGCGCTGGCTGTCGTTGAAGTAGGCAGGCACCGTGATGACGGCCTCGGTGACGGTCTCGCCCAGGTAAGCCTCGGCGTCAGCCTTCAGCTTGGACAGGATCATCGCGCTGATCTCCTCGGGGGTGTAGTCCTTGCCGCCGGCATGGACCTTCTCTGCGGTGCCCATCTTACGTTTGATGGAAGAGATGGTGTTTTCGGGGTTGGTGATGGCCTGGCGTTTTGCCACCTGGCCCACCAGACGCTCACCGTTCTTGGTGAAGCCGACCACAGACGGGGTGGTGCGGGCGCCCTCGGCGTTGGGGATGACGACAGGCTCGCCGCCTTCCATAACGGCAACACAGCTGTTTGTAGTACCAAGGTCGATACCAATAATCTTGCTCATAGTAAATGCTCTCCTCTCTATGGGGACGCCCTTTGTGCGGACGCCCGATCCCTTGTTGAAAACGTGGGTGTGAATGTTTGATTTATGTGATCGGGCTTTTGCCTTCGCGTTGGTGTGTGACTCGCGGAAGCCGCTGCCCGTCATCCCGATGTTATTCGGCCACAACGACGGTGGCGTGGCGGATGACCTTGTCGCCGATCATATAGCCTTTCTGGAAGACCTGAACGACGCTGCCGCTCTCCTGCCCTTCGGCGGGAGGCACCTGCTGCACGGCATTCATATAATTGGGGTCAAAGGGCTTGCCCAGGGCCTCAATCTCGGTCACATGCAGCGTATCCAATGCCTTGGCGGCTTTGTCCAGCGTCATCATAACGCCTTTCTTGTAATTTTCGTCGGTGCAGGCGGCGTTGGCCGCCATGTCCAGCGTGTCCAGGATCCCCAGGATCTGGGTGATCGCATGGGACACACCGTCGTTAAACTTGCGGTCAGCCTCCCGCGCGGAACGCTTGCGGAAATTGTCGTACTCGGCAGCGGTGCGCAGCAGTTGATTGCGCAGGTCGTCAGCCTTTTTTTCGGATGCCTCCAGTT
Source organism: uncultured Gemmiger sp. (assembly GCA_944388145.1). Lineage (GTDB taxonomy): Bacteria > Bacillota > Clostridia > Oscillospirales > Ruminococcaceae > Gemmiger. The sequence continues at coordinate 150,823 of CALXHQ010000004.1, forward strand.
TTGCCTTGGCGGCCTCCAGCTCCTTGGCGGTCTTGCCGCCGAACCAGTCCTTCTTGGGTTTGGCCTCCGCCTTTTTATCGTCCTGTTTGGGCGCCTCCTGTTGGGAAGCACCCTGTGCCGGGGCGGCGGGTTCGGCCTGTGCGGAGGTCTCAGGCGCAGCTTCCGGCTGGCTTTGAGCCGCCGTTTCCGCCTTGGGCGCTTCAGCCTGTTCAGGCTGGGTACCGGGCGCTTTGGTTTCTTCGCTCATGTTTGTTCCTCCTGTCGCTTGCCGGACATTCCCTCACCGAGTTTGCCGGCAAAATAGTTTAAGATGGGGATCAGCCGCGAGAAGGCCATCCGGCTGGACCCGATCAGGGCCATGGTGCCGGTCAGGCCGCCGCCGGCCAGATACCGCTTGCTGACCACACACAAATTCGGCATGGCAGGTTCCAGATCCTCGCCCAGCTTGGCGGTGACCCGGCTGCTGCCGGGCTCGATCAGTTCCATCGCGGTGCGGTTGTCAGAAAACAGCTCCAGCAGCGCCCCCAAGTTCTGGCGCACATCGGTTTTTTGTGCCAGATACTGGGCGCCCTCCAGGTAAACCTGGGGGCCAGTGCGGACCAGTGCCTCGGCCGCGGCAATCACCGGGGCCAGCCTTGCGCCGGCCGCCACCCGCAATTTTGCGGAGAGGGTGGCATTCAGATCCTCCGGCGAGACAAAGGTCAGGTTCCGGTTGAGCAGCTGGGCCAGCTGGGCGGCATCGCTGCGGGACAGGCCGGTGTCGACCCGCGCCACGCGGGTGCGCACGCCGCCGGCACTGGTGACTGCCAGCACGGCTGCCGAGTAGCGGCCCACCTGCACCACCTCAAAATGGGCGATGCACAGGTCGTCGGCCCGGGGGGTGGATGCCGCCGCCGCGCAGCCGGTGTAGTCGGCCAGGGCACGGGCTGCGGCAGGAGCCAGCTTTTCAGGCTCGGCGTCCATGGCATCGAACAACGCGTCGATGCGCTGCCGGTCCTCCTCCCCCAGCACGGTGGCATTGGGTCCCTGAAGCAGGTGGTCCAGATAATATCGGTAGCCTTTGGCGCTGGGCACGCGGCCGGCGCTGGTGTGGGGCTGTTCCAACAGGCCCAGCCGGGTCAGCGCTGCCATCTCGTTGCGCAGTGTGGCGCTGGAAACGGCCATATCAAAGTAGTTTGCCAGCAGGCCGGAACCCACCGGCTCACCGTCCAGCGCGTACAGGGCGACGATAGCCTCCAGGACCCGCTGCTTGCGTGCATCCATTGCCATCGTTGTCGCCTCCGTTGCCTGTTTTAGCACTCTGTCTTCCCGAGTGCTAAGTCTATTATATTCCAACCGTGCCATCTGTCAAGGGGGTTTGCAAAATTCTTTGAAAGTTTAACAGTTTCGTCACAATCCCCGGGAATGTGCAGTCCGAAAAGCGCCGCCGCCCGCAGGGAGATCCCCACAGGCAGCGGCGCCCGGACCATTTTTGCCCGTTTTGCGCCCCTTTTCCCCGCGACGGACGGTGGGGCGGGGCAGCGGCGTTATCATTCCTCCATCCACCGTGCCAGAAAGTTGGCAGCAATGCGCACCGCGCCGGTTTGCAGTTCACCGGGTGGTTCCCCCTGGGCAGAGCTGAGCACGCAGACGCCGCCCTCGATGTCGCCGCCCACCAGGATGGGCGCGGCGCAACCCAGCACCCTCTCGCCGCTTCCGCTGACCGCCCGTACTTGGCGGGAGGGGTCGGCGGGGGCGGTGTACACACTGCGGGCAGCCAGCAGTTTTTCCAGTTCACGGGTGATGGGGCGGCCCATCAGGTCCTCCTTCTCGCCCCGGGCTGCGCCCGCTGCGGCCACCACCACGTCCCTGTCGCAGACCAGCACCGGTGCCCCCAGGTTTTTGGCCAGCACATCGGCGTAGATGCCGGTGATTTCGCCCAGGTCCATCACAGGGGAATATTTTTTGAAGATGACCTCCCCGTCCGGCGCGGTGTAGATTTCCAGCGCGTCGCCCTGACGGATGCGCTGGGTGCGGCGGATCTCCTTGGGGATGACCACCCGGCCCAGCTCGTCGATGCGGCGCACAATGCCTGTTGCTTTCATATGCTCTGTCCTCCCTGCGGCAGGCGGGCGGCGGCCCGTGCTTCTGCCCTTTTTTGACATTCCACCTGTATTGTGCCGCCAGGACAGGCAAAATATACCTGCCGGGCTTTTCAAACGATATGCCATGCCGTATACTGGAATGCAGAGAGGGAGGCGACCTGCCATGAAGGAACTGTTGCAGACCACGCTGTGTTATCTGGAGCGGGACGGCTGTTACCTGATGCTGCACCGGGTGAAAAAGAAACAGGATGTGAACCGGGACAAGTGGATCGGCGTGGGCGGCAAGTTTGAGCCCGGCGAGGACGCCCTGGCCTGCGCCCTGCGGGAGGTTCGGGAAGAAACCGGCTACACCATGCACGGCCCCCGGTACCGGGGCATTGTGGATTTTACCTGCGATCCCTGGCCGCCGGAGCGGATGCACCTGTTCACCTGCACCGACTTTTCCGGCACGGCCCACGACTGCGACGAGGGAGAGCTGGCCTGGGTACCCAAAGACCGGGTGGAACAGCTGCCCATCTGGGAGGGGGACAAGCTGTTTTTCCGGCTGTTGAACCGGGGCGAGCCATTCTTCCACCTGGAGCTGTACTATCAGGGCGACCGGCTGGTGCACGCCCTGCTCAACGGCGCCCCGGCGCCCCGAGACTGAATTTTGCCGGCAGACACAGGCAAAGAAAACAGGCAGCCGCTTCCGCCATGGTTTCCCTGGCGTGAGCGGCTGCCTGTTCTGTTCAGCCGAAAGAAAGATATGGGGTATCTGACTGAGATCGGGAGGCGGCTCAGTACCGTCTCCGGACACTGTCAGGAGAAGAAGGGCGAATCACCGGCATCCCCTGCATTCGAGTCTGCCCCGGCAGAATCGGAGGCGTCGCCATCCGCATCCTCTGCGGGCGTGGTCTCCTCGTCCTGCTCCGCACTGATGGAGGAATCCTGCCGACCGTCGGTGTAATCGCTGTTGCCGGTGATGAGGAAGAAAGCCTCCACGCCCACCACGCAGAGCAACGCGATGTCCAGCACAGCCACCAGAATGATCTTCCACAGTTTGGTGGTGGTGGGCTGCACGTTGTTCTCGGCCCGGGAGATGCCTTCCGGCGTTCTGTCCGTGATCAGCTCTACGCCATCGTCATCCTTTACGCCATCGTCATACTTTTTTTCCCGGTTCCAGACCACCTCGGTGGGGGAGATTGAACCGATATTGCCCTGACCGGAAACGCCGCCCTGACCGGGGATGCCGCCCTGACTGGGAACACCGCCCTGGCCGGGAACACCGCCCTGACCGGGAACACCGCCCTGACCGGGGATACCGCCCTGGCCGGAAACGCCGCCCTGACCGGGAACACCGCCCTGGCCGGGAACACCGCCCTGGCCGGGAACACCGCCCTGGCCGGGGATGCCGCCCTGACCGGGAATGCCGCCCTGACTGCCAGTGTTTGCGGGCCGAATGATCTTATGGCCACAGTAGGTGCAAAAGTTCATATTGTCCGGGACCTGATGTCCGCAATGGGAACAAAACATGGTTGTCAACTCCTGTCCTGTACCGTTCCCTCCGGCCCGGGGCCGGCTGGATACGGGTTGCCGCAAAGCATGATTGCAAAATGGATTTGGGTATGTTTGATCCACCCAAAAGGCTGGAAGCCCCGTTAGCCAGCAGCGGATGCCAAGTACAAGGCCGCCATACTTTTGGTATAGCAAGACCGCAGCACACGGCAGGCACTGCTTTGCAGCGGGATGGAACCGTACCGTTTCTTAGATACGCATTGGATGCAACCTAGTTTAAGGGTATCATGCGCGGCGCGTCCCGTCAAGCAATTTTGATATTTTTGTGCATTTTCCCGGTGGCGGGTCCCACCGGGTATCAGTCTGTCAGGGCAGCCGGGGCAGCCGGCAGTTCTCCCGCCGGCTGGTCCTTGTCCGGGTGGCGGCGTTCCCGATCAGCCCGGCGCAGGCGGCTGAGGGTAACATTGGTCATTTGCAGGTAAGAGGCAATGTATTTGTTGTTGATCGTATCGATCAGGCCGGGATACTCCTTCAAAAACCAGCGGTAGCGGTCCATGGCCCGGCCGCGGCTGATGATCAGGTTCAGCATCACCTGGTGCTTCAGCGACTGTTCCAGCAGGTTGTTGTACAACTCCAGGCAGGCCATGGAGCTGTGCACCAGGCGCGCAACCTCCTCGGTGGGCACACAAAGCACCTCGCTGTCCACCAGGGCGACCATGGTCCCCATGGCCGGCTCTGTGAGGGCGAAGGAAAGCATGGTGGGCTCACCGGGGCGGCAGGCAAAGCAGGTTACCAGCTCCTCCCCCTCGGCATTCTGAGAGAAGCCGCACAGGCAGCCGCTGATGACAAAGCCGATGACCTTTTGCACTTCCCCCTCCCGCACCAGCACCTCACGGCGGGTCATGTGGCGTATCTCGGTCACATACAGCAGCTGCTGGATCAACTCCTCATCCTGCAGATGCATCACATTTTTCAAAAAATCATAGATTCGCATATCTGATTCCTGTCTCCGTCCCTCTGCGGGCATTGTGGCCAGGCGGCCCGCCCGGTTGTCCCTGCATCCTGGATGTATCCGCAAACTTCCCGGCACAGACGGATTCCGCAAAAAGCCGCATCTGCCGCGGTCCCACCGCCTTGCAGCGCGCCCCTCCAGTGAATTGTCCCGGCACGCTTGATGGGGGCGATCCACCCAAAAAATCACCTATCTATTATGAACGATATCTTGCCCTCTTTGCATTAACATTGGTTAATGATTTGTGCCGGGTTTTGGAATCATCAGCATTTTTCTGTTCCCTTTTGGCGGCTGCTGGGGGCCAAACATGCAACACAGCGCAATCCCGCCGAGCTTCCGTGCCCTGCCTTCGCATTTTCGGGGCAAAGTTCCACCTCTTCGGGCAAAACTGCGCTGCTCAGCCACCGCGGCGGGTCAGCCGGCGCCAGCCGGCGCGCAGGCTGCAAGCCGTGTGCAGAAAGGCAAACCCGGCAAAGACGGTGACGCCCAAGCTGCGCCAGGTGAACCAGCCGTGCTGGATTGAGTGGGTGCGCAGCAGGGCCAGCCAGGCGGGGGCGGACAACGCCGCCAGCAGAAGCGGCAGCGCCCGGGCCAGCGCCCGGCGATCCCGCACGCAGAGGGCGACGGCCACCAGCGCCAGCACCAGCACCGCAACCAGCGGCCAGAACAGTCCCTTACCGTTGAGCGTACCGTATACAAAGCGGAAGATGTTTGGCCAGGTCAGCTCGATGCCGTGCCAGGTATCGGCCGAAGTGCGTACCGCCGCCTGATGCAGCGCGTCGCCCAGGACGTTCTGCCCGGTGATCAGGCCGGCCAGCGCCCATTTGCAGGCCCAGCACAGCCCGTACCCGCCGCCCCAGCAGACAGCGCCCCCCAGCACCGCCCCGCAGCGGCGCGGTGAACTGCCGCCGGGGGTGCGGGGGTCCAGCAGCCAGACCGTCAGCGGCAGGCCCAGCGTCAGGATGGGGGTGACCAGCAGGTCCAAAAAGGCGGTGCAGGCGCCCACCGCCACCAGTCCCACCGCCAGCGCAGCTGCCGTGCGGGGTTTTGCCATCACCCACAGGCAGGCGGCGTAGCCCACGGCAAAGCAGGTGAAAAACTGCACCTGGTGCGGGGCGAAAAAGGCGGTGACCGCCGCCTGGCTGAGGGCAAACCACACCGCCGGCCGCCAGCCGCAGACCCGCCACAGCCGCCAGAGCAGCGCCCCGATGAGTACAATCCACACCAGGTACTGGACAATGCGCACCTGGCCATAGGTCAAGACCAGCAAAAGCGGCCGCAGCCAGATCAGGTAACCGTGCCAATACCGGGCGTAGGAGAAGGGCTCCAGCCCGGTCTCGGCGCCGGTCAGGCCCTGCTGACGGGCCTCCAGATAGGCGGCCAGATCGTCGGGCAAGGTCTCAAAGTTGTCCACGTTGTAGGCGGTGGCTGTCATCATGGCGGTGAGGGGGGCAGTCTCGTCGGCGGCAGCCGCCTCAAACAGCATCACGGTGTCGGTGTAGTTGTCCATCTGGAACAGCTTGAAGCCGAAAAACTCGGGGTAAAGGCCCTCCGCCTGCAGCAGCGGCACCGACCGGGCAATGTTGGCCCGCACCGGGCCGCCGGGCAGCGCAAAAGCTCCCAGCAGCAAAACAAACAGGACTGCCAGCGTCAGCACAAGGGTCACGGCGGCGCGCCCGGCAAAGCGGGCAGCCAGGCGAAAGGGCGTGGATGGTTCGGGCATGGGCAATGGCTCCTTCTGTGAATTGGCAGCCACCCCGCCGCACAAAAACGGGAGGGCAGCTGCCTGCCCTCCCATTATAAACGAATCCCGCCGGCCGTTCAACCGCTTGGCGCTCCATCGTCCCTTTGCGCATCTGCCGGCGCAGGGCCGGCCGCCCTGTTCTGCCCGCCCCCTAAGCGCCGTCCGCCTGGCGGGAGACCGAGAGCACCACCCCCATCTCGCCCAAAAGCATCATCAGGCTGGTGCCGCCGGAGGAGAAAAACGGCAGGCTGATGCCGGTGTTGGGGATGGTGTTGGTGACAACGGCGATGTTCAGCACCGCCTGCAGGATCACCTGCACCACAAATCCCACCGCCAGCAATGCGCCAAACCGGTCCCGCGCCCGCACCGCGATGGACATTCCCCGCAAAAGCAGCAACAAAAACAGCCCGATGACCACCGCCGCCCCCACAAAGCCCAGCTCCTCGCAGAGGATGGAGAAGATGAAGTCGTTCTGCGGTTCGGGGACGTAGAGGTATTTCTGGCGGCTGTTGCCCAGCCCCAGCCCGGCAATGCCGCCTGAGGCGATGGCATACAGGCTTTGGATGGTCTGGTGCCCCTCCCCTAAGGGATCGGCAAAGGGGTCCTGCCAGGAGGCCAGCCGGTCAGTGGCGTAGGGAACCAGCTCGGGCAGAAGGATCACCGCCGCTGCGATGGCCGCAACCGCCGCGCCGCCCGCCAGCGCAAACCACTTGAGCCCGGTGCCGCCCACAAACATCAGCACCGCGCCGATGCCCAAAATCAGCAGCGTGCCGGACAGGTGGGGCTCCAGCAGCATCAGCACCGTGACCACCCCCAGGATGACCGCAAAGGGCAGCACCCCGGTGGTGAAGGTTTTCATCCGGTCATGGTTCAGGCTGATAATATGGGCAAACACCAGCACCACCGAAAATTTGGCGATCTCACTGGGCTGCAGGGTGCCCAGACCCGGCAGCACAATCCACCGTTTGCAGCCGTTGTACTCCGGCATAAACAGCACCACCACCAGCAATACCAGCGACAGACCCATCAGCGGCCAGGCCAGCTTGTGCCAGATGTGGTAATCCACCAGCGAGGCCAGGTACATGGCCGCCACCCCCAGCGCCGCAAACAGCAGCTGGGGGCGGATGTAGGTGAAGGCGTCGCCCCGGCGGTAGAGGGCCACCGCGTACCCGGCCGAAAACAGCACCACCAGCCCCAGCCCCACCAGCGCCAACAAAATCGCCAGAAACGGCAGGTCCAGCCCCGGCAGTGCCCGCAAACGGCGGCGCAGCGAGGCCAGGCGCCTGCCAAATCCGCCACCCCCGGCGCGGTAAACGGTCTTTTCCATCCGGCGTTCCCCCTCTCCCTGTTTGGAATCCGGCGCCTTGGAGGGCGCAGATCCGCCTTCAGTATTGTATGCAGGAAGAGGGGCGTTTAACCCCGGGAAAAGCAGAAACGCCCTGCAGCACAGGCTGGGTGCCGCAGGGCGTATAACGGGTATTTAATAGGTGGTCAGGCTGGTGCCGGGATAGTAGTGCTGCAGGATCTGCTGGTAGCTCCAGCCGTTGCTGGCATAGCCCACCGCGCCCCACTGGCTCATGCCGACGCCGTGGCCGTAGCCGTAGACGTCAAAGAGGAAGCAATCGGTGGAGGCATCGTAGCTGACGGTGAAGCACTGGCTGCGCAGGCTGCGGCCGTCCACGCTCTGGCCGGCCAGCAGCGTCTCGCGGAACCAGCTGCCGCGGCAGGTGGTGTTGGGGCCGCCGTCCGGGCCGATCTGCATCTGGCTGACCCAGCCGTACTGGTTGGCCGACAGGATCTTGAACCAGCTGTTGGGGTCCACGCCGGACAGGTCAATGCCCAGCAGGTCCAAAATGCGCTGCTGCACCGTGGCGCGGGCAAACCGGGCCGTGCCCGAGGTGGCGCCGTTGGTGTTCCAGTGGGTGGCATAGCTCTGGTCGTAGGGGCTGTCCACCGGCACAAGCCAGGCGCGCTCACCGCCCCACACATCCGCCGCAGAGGCGGTACCGGTGGAGGCGGCGGCAAAGTACGGTGTAAAACAGACGTTGCCGCCGTAGGTGACCAGCACATGGGCCACCTCCTGCGCAGCGGCCAGGGCACCTGCACCGGGGGTTCTGCCCGCCACCGAGGGGTAGCCCCCCTGGCTGATGATCCAGCAGTGGGCTGCCACGCACTGGGCCTTGTAGGCCTCGGCAGGGGCGCTGGAACCCAGCTCATTCTCGGCGATCATGGCCAGGCAGGTCACCAGGTCCAGCGTCTGCTGGCTGCCGTTCATTGTCACATTGATGGTTTCGCCTTCGGCGCTCGCGGGGGGCTGGCTGCCGCTGTCCGGGGCAGGGGTATTTTCCGGCGCGGGGTCGGTGCCCCCGCCATCCCCTTCCGGGGCCGGGGTCGGGTTGGCGGAGGCTGTCAGCTCCTCCACCGAGATCTGCTGCTCCGGCAGTTTGCCCTCGGCCCCCTGATGGATGTCACTCTCAGCGGCGCCCTCCTCGCCTGCCTTGTCGGTCAGGCCGGCCAGCAGGGTATCCACATTCGCCGTCAGCTGGTTGGTTTGGTCCTGCAGCTGCTCGATGCTCTCGTTCAGCGCCTGGGTATCCACCCCCGGACCGCCGGCTGCGGTGCCATCGGCATCCGTTCCCGCCCCGTCATCAAAGGCAGCCACGTCAACCCCGGCATTCAGATACCACTCCATCTCCTGGGACATTTGGGTGGACACATCCGGCATTGCCTGGCCCTGGGCCTGATACCGTGCGGCGGGCAGCAGCGGGTCGGTGCGCTGTTCGATCAGGGCGGCGGCCAGCTGGGCGTTCTCATTGTCGGCGATCAGCCGGCCGGTGACGCACAGACGGGTGCCGTCAGCAGCCGGGGCGGATGCCAGCGTCAGGAAGCTGGCCGAATCCCCCACCGTGATACCGGTGTCGTACAGCGAGCGCACCCGGGTGCCCAGCACAAAATCCAGGTAGGTGGCATAGTCCGTCAGCGGGCGGCCGGTCACATCAAAGGCGCCCGCGCCGGTTTCCGCCGGGTCCTGATAGTAGACGGCCATGACCTTGTAGCGGTAGGTGGCGCCGGACAGGTAGAGGGTAAACCCGGCGTTGGCCCGCATGGTCTCGGGGTCCGCAAGGGCGTCCAGCGTGGCGTTGTTCATCTCCAGCAGGGTGTTGGCCGGGTAGCTGCTGCCCAGGTAGCTGGTGTCGGTCACCTGCGGGCCTGCGGGCCGGGCATCCTCGTCGGAGGCGCCGGCCAGGTAGACCAGCTGCCCCTCAAACCCCGGGAAGGCCAGGTAGCCCACCAGGTTCTGCTGATGTTCGGCGGCTTGCTGCAGATACTCGCCCACCTGGGTATCAAACTGGGCGGTGCCGTAGCCGCGGGCGGCAGGGCCGCTGCCCTGATGGTTGGTAAAGTAAAGAACCATAGCCGTGGCGGCCGCCGCAACCACCACCAAAAACGCCACACAGACGGCAATCATGGTGGCCCGCTGGCGGCGCTCCCCCCGCTCCACCCGGGCCAGGCTGCGGCTTTGGGCTGCGTCCATGGGCGCCGGGCGTTCCTCCGCGGGCGGCTGGCGCCGGCTGCGGCCGCGGGGGTTGGCGGCGGAGTCCTGACTGTACAGCTGGTCTACCGCCTGGCGGAACTCCTCCAGCGGGGCGGGCGGCGCCTGGTCGTCCGCCTGCCGGGCGGCACGCACCGCCTCAGGGTCCAGGCCGCTGGTCAGGTCAGGCAGATCATCATCCAAAATCGAGTGGGGCGGCCGGGGAGCAGCGCCCTTGGCGTCCGCCTTGGCTCGGCTGTCACCGTCGCGGTTGATGCGGGTCAGCCGGTGGGTGCCGCTGCCCCGGGCCGCGCGGTAGGCGGCTGCCGTATCGGCGCCGTTGGTGGCAAAGTCCAGCGGCGGCTGCGGCTGGGCAGGCGGTTCCTTTTGGTCGGGGGCCTCCTCAAAGCGGATAGCGCCGGCGGGGGCGTTCCAGTCCCGCTCGGCGGCGGCACGGGCCGAGGCTGCCACACCGGCTGCATTGTCCGGCACAGGGCGGGCGGCCGGTGCCGCAGTGTCGCGTGCCGGCTCAGGGGTACCCTCCTCCCCGATGGAGGCCGCCACAGCGGCTGCGGCGGCGCTTTCCATGGTTGCTTTGGGGATCGGCGCCGTGTCAAAGTCCAGCATCGGCTCATAGCGGTGGCCGGCCCCGCGCCGGCGCCGCAGCGAAAAGCGGGCGGTATCGCCGGGTTTCTGCTGCCCTTCCGGCGAGACCAGCAGCAGTGGGTGGTCGTGGCCGAGGCGGAACTGGATGGTGCCGGGGACAAATTTCAGCCCCAATGTACGGCGGCGCACCAGGTCCAGCAGATGGTTGCCGATGGCCGCATCACTCAGATCCGGGCGCAGGGCACAGGCCACGGCCCCACGGCGGTCACAGATCAGCACAAAGGGCGCCTGCCCCACCGTAGCAGGCATATAGACGGCGGCAATATCGGCCTCGCCCACATCCATTGCCGATTGAGCACGGCCAGCCGCCGCCTGCACCACGTCGCCGGGGAACTTTTTCAGCAGTGCCGGCGGGGTGACAATCTCACGGGATGCCATCGGGTCGGCGTAGGTGGCCGTGCCAAAGTCAAAGGCGGCCTCGCCGTGTTCCAGCGGGCGCAGCAGGTCGCCCAGGATGCGGCCGGTGGGTTCGTCGGCCGCCACCAGCAGCCGGCGCTTTTGCAGCAGGGCGTCCAGCGTGGCCTGGGCCAGGCTGGTCTCGCCGGTGCCGTAGACCGAATCCCCAAACCGGGCGGCCAGCTTTTGCATCCACTTGTCACAGTGGGCATCGGCCATGGCCTGGGTGGGGGCGGACGCCTGCACGCAGACGGCAAACTCGCCGTCCCGCTCCAGCAGGCGCAGTCCGGTGCAGCCATCCGCCTGCGCCTGGCGCAGGATGGCAGTCACCTCGGCCGATGTCAGGCCAAACACGCGCAGGATGCGCAGCTGTGTGCACACCATGGTAACACCTCCAGGAAATGATAGCGGAAGGGGCGGCGGGTCAAAGGTCCAGCCGGCCGGGGTCCGCCAGGCAGGCAGGAACGGCGGCGGGGCTTTGCGGGCCGGCGGCGTCCAGGGTCAGCGCCTCGGGCTGGGGCAGATCCAGCGCCATGCGTCGCAGCAGGTCCAGCGCGTAGAGCGCCGCCCGGGTGCGGATGATGCCCCGCTCCCGGTAGCCGCCCAGCGTCAGCCGCATCAGATAGGCCCGGTCATGGCGGGCATCGTAGCCGCCCAGATAGACAGTGCCCACCGGCTTGCCGGGCAGCGCACCGCCGGGGCCGGCAATACCGGTAAGGGCGACGGTCAGCTCGGCGCCGGAGATCCGCTGCGCCCCCAGCGCCATGGCCACCGCCACCGGGCCGGAGACCACGTTGTACCGCTCGATCAGGGCCGGGTCCACGCCCAGCAGCTTTGCCTTGGCGGCTTCTGAGTAGGTGACAAAGCCGTAGCTGAACACCTCGCTGGAGCCGGGCACGTTGGTGATACGCTCGGCCACCAGGCCGCCGGTGCAGCTTTCCGCCGTGGCGGCGTGCAGGCCGCGCGCTTTCAGGGCGCGGACAACGGTGTATTCCAGCGAGGGCACGTCCACATCGTAGGCGCTGTCCCCCAGGCGGGCGCGGAGTTTGTCCAGCATGGCATCGCACTGGGCTTCCGCCTTGTCGGCGGTGGCAGCCCGGGCAGTGACGCGGATCTCGCTCTCGCCGGTTTTGCAGTAGATGGCCACAGTGGGGTTGGCGCTGTCAAACAGGCCGCCCACCTTTTCGGCAATGCGGCTCTCGCCCCCCAGTACGTGCAGCGTCTTGCTGTGGATGGTGCAGTTCTGCCGCCGCTCCAAAATGGGGCGCACCTGCTCGGCCCACATGGCCTTCATCTCCCGGGGGACACCGGGCATCAGGGCGGCACAGTGGCCGTCTGCGTCCTCAAACCAGGCGCCGGGAGCGGTGCCGTGGGCGTTGGGCAGCTTGCGGCCGTGCACCGGCACCATGGCCTGCTTGCGGTTGTTGCCGGTGGGGGTGCGGCCGGTGCGGGCAAAAAAGTCCACGATCTTCTGCCATTCTTCCGGGTCAAACACCAATGTATCGCCAAAAGCTTCGGCCACCGTCTCCTTGGTCAGGTCATCGGCAGTGGGGCCCAGCCCGCCGGAAAAAACCAGCAGGTCGCTGCGGGCCCGGGCGGTACTGACCAGCTCCTTCAGGCGGGCAACGTTGTCCCCCACCACATGCTGGTGCAGCACCGAAATGCCCAGCTCGGCCAGTTCCCGGCTCAAAAACTGGGCGTTGGTGTTGACGATGTCGCCCAGCAGCAGCTCGGTGCCAACACAGATGATCTCGGCGGTCATAGGGTGTTTCCTCCTTGGGAAAATGCAATATCAGGGCAGCCTTAAAGTTCCGGGTCGTCGCCGATGCGGATAGGGATCTTTTCCACGTTCTCGGCGGCTTCCCGCTCCAGCTCAGCCAGGCCGGGCATACCGGCTTCGGCCTCCTCGATCTCGGCCAGGGTGGGGCGGGTTTTGGGATGGGCCGGGGTGAAGATGGTGCAGCAATCCTCGTAGGGCTCGATGGATGTCTCAAAGGTACCGATCTCGCGGGATTTGGCCACGATCTCGGTCTTGTCCATGCCGATCAGCGGACGCAGCACCGGCAGGTCCTGGGCGGCGTCGGTGCAGGCCAGGGCCGCCAGCGTCTGGCTGGCCACCTGGGCCAGGCTCTCGCCGGTAACCAGTGCCTGCAGGTCGGTGCGGGCAGCCACCATGCGGGCAATGCGCAGCATACTGCGGCGCATCAGCACGGTGAACAGCACGTCAGGGGCGTTGTCCCGGATGTACTCCTGGGGTTTGGTGTAGGGCACCACCAGCAGCATACAGTTGCCGGTGTACTCGCTGACTTCCCGGGCCAGGGCCACCACCTTGAGTTTGGCGCGCAGGCTGGTGTAGGGCGGCGAGGCAAAATGGATGTGGTGCAAAGCCAGGCCGCGGCGGGCCATGTACCAGGCAGCCACCGGGCTGTCGATGCCGCCGGACAGCAGGTTCAGCGCACGGCCGCTGGTGCCCACCGGCAGGCCGCCGGGGCCGGGCACCTTGGGACCGTGGATGTAGGCGCCAAAGTCCCGGATCTCCACCATGACCTCCAGCTGGGGATTGTGCACGTCCACCCGCAGGTGGGGATGTTTGGACAGCAGGAAAGCCCCCAGTTCCCGGCAGAGTTCCGGGCTTTTCATGGGGAAGGTCTTATCCGAGCGCTTGGCCTCCACCTTGAAGGTTTTTACCCCGCGCAGCGCCTCGCCCAGGTAGTCTTCCGCGGTGGCGCAGATGGCGGCAAACTCCTTGTCGCAGACGGCGGCGCGGCTCAGGCGAGCAATGCCGAACACCTTGGACACGCGGCGGAACGCCTCGTCCATATCGATGTCCTCGCCCTGGGGCTGGATGTACAGGGTGCTTTGGGCGGTGCGCAGTTTGAACTCGCCCAGATCCTCCAGCCGGTGACGGACCGCCTTGGTCAGTTTGGCCTCAAAAGTGCCGCGGTTCAGACCCTTGAGGGCCATCTCGCCCTGGAAGGCCATGATGATCTCTCTCATATACTTCAACCTTTTCTATCGTTTATGGTTTGCGGAAAGCAGCGGTTCCCGGCTTAAATGTGTTGCAACTCGGCCAGGCCGGCTTTCAGCCCGGCCAGCAGGGCGTCCACATCCGCCTCGTCGTTGTCGGCGCAGAAGCTGACACGGAGGGCGGTGGCCACAGCCCGGCCATCACAGCCCATGGCCTGCAGCGTGTGGCTGGGCTCGCCCTTGTCGCAGGCGCTGCCGCCCGAGACATAGACCTGCCGGCCGCTCAAATAGCTGATGAAGGTCTGGCTGTTGACGCAGCCCGTGGAAAAGTTGAGCACCTCCGGCACAGCGTTTTCCGGCGAATGGATGGTGATGCCGGGCAGCTCGGCCAGTCCCGCCCGCAGTCGGGCGTTGAGGGCGGCCGCATGGCGGGCGTTGGCCCGGAGCTTTTTTGCCCCCTGCTCGGCAGCCAGGCCCAGGCCGATGGCGTAGGGCAGGTTTTCGGTGCCGGGGCGGATGCCGCGCTCCTGGTGGCCGCCCAGATAGGGCGGCTGCAGGTGCTGGCGCTGGTTGTCGCAGAGGTACAGCGCGCCGATGCCCTTGGGGGCATGCACCTTGTGGCCGGAAACCGACAGCGTATCCACGCCGGGCAGTTTTTTCATGTCCAGCGGCACACGAAGCCAGGCCTGCACCGCATCGATATGCACGGCGGTGCGGCTGTTTTTGGCCTTGACGCCCGCCGCCAGCCGGGCAATATCCTGCAGGGCGCCGGTCTCGTTGTTGACGGCCATGCAGGCCACCAGCACGGTGGTTTTGTCCACCGCATCGACGAGCTTCTGCACATCCAGGCTGCCGTCCGGCTCGGGCAGGACCTCCACCACGGTGAATCCCCTGTCCTTCAAAGCCCGGATGGGCCGCTGGACGCTGGGGTGCTCAAACCCAGTGGTGACGATCTTGCTGCCCCAGCTCTGCCGGGGGATGGCTGCCCCCAAAATTGCCAGGTTGTTGCTCTCGCTGCCGCAGGCGGTGAAGTAGACCTCGTCCCGGGCGCAGTTCAGCGTTTTGGCGATCTTGCCGCGGGCGGCAGCCAATTTGTGCTCGGCCAGGATGGCGGGCTCGTACAAACTGGAGGGGTTTGCCCAGCAGCTGCGCAGGGCGTCATGGATGGCATCCGCCACGGCCGGGTCCACCATGGTGGTGGCGGCGTTGTCCAGATAGTGCAGATTGGGATCGGTTCGCATGGCTGTTCTTGCAGTTCCTCTCTGATTTTTGCGCGGCGGGGCCACAGCGGGCGGCAGCGCGCAGAGTAATACAGAATAAATTATAGCACGCCCCGGCGCCTATGTACAGGCGCCGGGGCGAAAAAACCATGAAATTGCAGGGTATTGCGGCGTCTTACTCGCCAAAATCGGCGGCCACCTTTTTCAGCATCTGGCGGATGGGCAGCTGGTAGGGGCAGCGCTTCTCGCAGGCGCCGCAGCCGATGCAGGCGCTGGCTTTAACCTTGAGGGTATTGTACCGCTCATGGGCCCAGTCCTGCAGGCCGTACCGGTTCAGGTACCC
The DNA here is from genome assembly GCA_944388145.1 of uncultured Gemmiger sp. Lineage (GTDB taxonomy): Bacteria > Bacillota > Clostridia > Oscillospirales > Ruminococcaceae > Gemmiger. The sequence continues at coordinate 166,281 of CALXHQ010000004.1, forward strand.
CTGGAACAAAAAGCAGCTGGGGATCTGGATTCCCACCGTGCAGGGGGCGCAGTAGTTGCAGCGGCGGCAGAACTGGGTGCCCAGGCTCTTGCGCACCGCCTCGCAGGCGTCCAGCTCCGCCTGGGTCAGCGGGCCAGCATCGGCCTCAGCGGCCACGTTCTGCTCCAGCTCTTTGGGGTCGGCCATGCCGGGGATAACCACCGTCACGTCGGGGTTGGCCAGCACATAGCGCACCGCCAGGCGGCCATCCTCGATCGCACCGCCGGCCAGCGGCTTCATGGCCACAAATCCCTTGCCGGCCGCATGGCAGCGGGCGATCAGTTCGGCGCCCTGCTGTTCGACGATGTTGTAGGGGAACATGATGGTCTCGATATCGGGGCAGGCCAGCGCCTTCTCGAAGGTGGCGGCCAGGTGGGCGGTGACGCCGATGTGCTCAACAATTCCCGCTGCCTTGGCGCCCTTCAGCGCCTCCATCGCGCCGCCGGGGGCAAGGATGCGGTCAAAGTCCTCAGGGCTGGGGTTGTGGAACTGGTACAGCTCAATGTGGTCGGTGCGCAGGTTTTTCAGGCTGGCGTTCAGCTCGCGCTCCATCTCCTCGGCGGTGATGGCGCGGCACTTGGTGGCGATGACAAACTCATCCCGCAGGCCGCTCTCCTGCAGCGACTGGCCGATCCACTCCTCGCTGACGGTGTAGGCACGGGCGGTATCGATGTAATTGATGCCGGCCTTGTGGGCGGCCTCCAGCATCTGGCGGGTTTTGGGCTGATCGATGCGTTGCACCGGAATGCCGCCAAAGCCCAGGCGGGAGATCTTCAGCCCCGTCTGTCCCAATGAAACATATTGCATATCCTTTGCCTCCATTTTTGGCAGTCTGCACAGGGCAAAGCAGCAGGCCCGCCCGTGCCTGGTTGTATTCCAGATTATTATAGCAGATAGCCAGCAAATTGCAATTTGTTTTGCCGGCGGCAGATCCCCTGCCTGATGGCGCAGTTTGTTCGCCGCTTTTAATTGACAAAGCGCGCCCGATACGTTACGATAATACATACATATTTATTTTGTTGTTTCCTGTGCCGAAACGGCACATACAAGATGGAGGTTCTTCCATGCGATACGGTTTTATCGGCTGCGGAAATATGGGCGGCGCCGTGGCGCGGGCCGTCTGCAAGGGCGCGGGCGCCGGGCAGGTGCTGCTGGCCAACCGTACCCGGGCCAAGGCGGAGGCGCTGGCCGCCGAGTTGGGCTGCCAGGTGGGCGACAACGCCCGGGTCGCCAAAGAATGTACGTATATTTTTCTCGGCGTCAAGCCCCAGATGATGGCGGATATGCTGGATGACATTGCCGACATTCTGGCTGCCCGCCAGACCCCCTTTGTGCTGGTAACCATGGCGGCGGGGCTGTCCATGGCGCGCATCCGTCAGATGGCCGGCGACGCCTACCCCACCATCCGCATCATGCCCAACACACCGGTGGCGGTGGGCGCCGGCATGGTGCAGTACTGCTCCAAGGACGTGGAGCCGGAACAGCTGGCAGAATTTTTGCAGGCCATGGCCCCCGCCGGCCTGTTGGACCAGGTGGACGAGAGCATGATCGACGCCGCCAGCTGTGTGTCCGGCTGCGGGCCTGCCTGGGCGTACCAGTTCATCGAGGCGCTGGCCGACGGCGGCGTGGCAGCGGGGCTGCCTCGGGCCAAGGCGCAGCGGTACGCCGCCCAGATGCTTTTGGGCAGCGCCCGGATGGTGCTGGAAAGCGGCTGCCACCCCGGCGCCTTGAAGGACGCAGTGTGCAGCCCCGGCGGTTCCACCATTCAGGGTGTGCGCGTGCTGGAGGAGCGGGCCTTCCGCGGCGCCGTGACCGACGCGGTGCTGGCCGCCTTTGACAAGACCCGGGAGATTGGGAAGAAATAACCTGAGGGGTTGAGACAATGCGTATCGTGGTAAAGATCGGCACCAGTACCCTGGCCCACGCGGGCGGACGGCTGAACATCCGCCACACCGAGGAGCTGGTCAAGACGCTGAGCGACTTAAAAAACGCCGGGCATGAGCTGATCGTGGTATCCTCCGGTGCCATCGGCATGGGGGCGGGCAAGCTGCAGATCCCCCGCCCGCAGGATATGCCCACCAAGCAGGCGGCGGCGTCGGTGGGCCAGTGTGAGCTGATGTACACCTACGACCGGCTGTTTTCTGCATACAGCCACACGGTGGCGCAGATCCTGGTCACCCGGGAGGACTTTGACAGCCCCAGCCGGCTGGAAAACCTGCAGAACACCGTTTACCGGCTGCTGCAGCTGAACGCCATCCCCATCATCAACGAGAACGACAGCGTCGCCACCGAGGAGATCGCCGTGGGCGACAACGATACCATGGGCGCGCTGGTGGCCAAGTACACCCGGGCCGACCTGTTGGTGGTGCTGAGCGACATCGACGGCCTGTACACCGCCGACCCCCACACCCACCCGGAGGCAACACGCATCGAGGTGGTCCGGGAGATCACTCCCGACATTGCCGCACTGGCCGGCGGGGTGCACAGCGGCCTGGGCACCGGCGGCATGGCCACCAAGATCCTGGCCGCGCGCATCGCCACCGGCGCCGGGGTGGATATGGTGATCGCCAACGGCAGCACCCCTGCCCTGCTCTACGACATTGTGGAGGGCAAAGCGGTGGGCACCCGATTTATCGGCCGGAAACACGGCCATACTGCCTGAAGCGCCCTGCCGCTGCCCGGGCTGTGCCGCCCGGCCTTTTCGCGGGACCCTGCGGCGCAAGGCGGGGGCCGCACCCCCTGCCGCTGTGCTTTTTTGAAGGAGGCGTTTTGCATTGACCACGCATGAGATTTTACTGGCAGCACAGTCTGCCCGCCAGCCTTTGGCACTGGCGTCCACCGACCGCAAAAACGCTGCGCTGGAGGCTATGGCCGTGGCGCTGGTGGCGGCAGCCGGGGAGATTTTGGAGGCCAACCGGGCCGACCTGGAAGACGCCCGGGGCAGGGTGTCGGAGGTGATGCTGGACCGGCTGGCACTGACCAACACCCGCCTGGCAGATATGGCCAAGGGCATCCGAGAGGTGGCCGCCCTGCCCGACCCGGTGGGCGAGGTGCGCAAGCGCATTCTGCGGCCCAACGGCCTGCTGATTGAAAAAACTGCGGTGCCCATGGGCGTGATCGCCATTATTTACGAAAGCCGCCCCAACGTCACCTCCGATGCTGCGGCGCTGGCCTTGAAGGCGGGCAGCGCCTGTGTGCTGCGCTGCGGGCGGGATGCCTGGCGCAGCTGCCATGCCATTGTGGAGGCGCTGCGCCGGGGCCTGCGGCAGGCGGGCCTGCCCGAGACGGCAGTGAGCCTGATTGAGGATACCACCCATGCTTCGGCCAACGCGCTGATGACCGCCGACGGTCTGGTGGACCTGCTGATTCCCCGGGGCGGCAAGGGGCTGATCGCAGCCTGTGTGGCCAACGCCACCGTGCCCTGCATCCAGACCGGCACCGGCATCTGCCATGTGTATGTGGACAAGGCTGCCGATTTGGAGATGGCAGTCAACATCATTGACAACGCCAAGACCAGCCGCCCCAGCGTCTGCAACGCCGAGGAGGTCTGCCTGGTGCACCGGGATGTGGCCGCGGCGTTTTTGCCCCTGCTGGAGCACCGCCTGGTAACCGATCGGCTGGCCGCCGAGCTGCCCCCGGTGGAACTGCGGCTGGACGAGCGTGCCGCGGCCATCATCCCGGGTGTGCCCGCCGGGCCGAAGGATTTTGACACCGAGTTTCTCGACTATATCCTGGCCGTGGGGGTGGTGGACAGCCTGGAGGACGCCATCGGCCACATCGGCGCCCACTCCACCCATCACAGCGATGCCATCGTCACGGAGGATCGGGCGGCAGCCGACCGGTTTGTCACCTGTGTGGACAGCGCGGCGGTCTACGTGAACGCATCCACCCGCTTCACCGACGGCGGCGAGTTCGGCCTTGGGTGCGAGATGGGCATCTCCACCCAAAAGCTGCATGCCCGCGGCCCCATGGGACTGGCGGAACTGTGCACCTACAAGTATATCATCCACGGCAGCGGCCAGATCCGCGGCGGCGCGGCAGCCAACTTGCAGACGCCCTGCGGCTGAGCCCCGGCCGGTGCCCCAACCAAACAAACAGACAGCGCCCCGGCAGCGGGGAGGTTTTTCCCTCCCCCGCTGCCGGGGCGCTTGATTGCGGACGCGGACCAGGCGGATCAGCCGATGTTCATATCCACACCGCCGGGCACACCGTCGACCCGGCCGGTACTGGTATACTGCCAGATGTCATAGCGGTAGTTGAAGTCCAGCGTGTCGCGGTACTGGGCAATCCAGATGTTGTACTTGCTGATGTTGGCATAATTCAACGAGTTGTAGAACCAGCTGGCGTAGGAGTAGACACCGGCGGTGTAGCCCGCGTTGCGGATCGTCTCACAGAAGGCGACGGCACAGGCGGTGCGCTCGGCGGCCGAGATGTTGTCGGCGCGGCCGGTGTCGCCGGCCACCTTCTCAGTGTCGTAGTAGACGCCCAGCGGCAGGCCGTAGCCCTGGCACAGGCTGATGACCATGCTGGCCTCCTCCACAGCCTCGGCTTCATTGACAGCCTGGCTGTAGAAATAAACGCCAACTTTCAAACCCGCTGCGGTGGCGCCGGCAATGTTCCGGCGGAAGGTGGAATCCTCCACCAGCGCGCCGCTGCCGTAACCGCGGTAGCCCACGCGGATGATGGCGAAGGTGATACCGTCGGCCGCCACGGCGTTCCAGTCGATGTTGCCCTGATACTTGGACACATCGATGCCGCGGGCGGTCTGGTTCAGCGCGCCGTCCGCCGCAAACTCGTAGACATTGCCCTGGATGACCTGGCTGCCGGTGACCGGCTGGTGGGTGGCCGGATCATAGTAATACTGCTTGCCGTTGATGGTCTGCCAGCCGGTGTATTCGTATGTAATCTGCTCGGTGGCGGACACGTCGAAGCCGTAGTTTGCCAGCTCAGCGGCGGCAATCTCATTGGGCCAGCCGGCGGTGGGATCGCTGGGGGCGGGGGTTGCCGTGGGCGGCGCCGGCGTGGGGGCAACCTCCGGCGTGGGGGCGGGCGTGGGGGTAACCTCCGGCGCAGGGGTGGGGGTCGCCTCCGGCACGGGGGTCGGGGTCACTGCGGGCTCGGCAGTGGCATCGGGCGCCGCGGTGGTTTCCGGGGCGGGGGTGGTCTCCTCCAGAGGGTCCAGCGCCTCGGGGGACGCGTCCGGCGTGGCCTCCGCGCCAGGTTCCGGCGCACCGTGGCGGAGCAGCCCGCCCAGCCCGGTCAGCCGCGCACCGGCCGCCAGCGAGGCAGCGCTCGTCTCCCGCCGGGCGCCGGTCAGGGCGTTGTTCTCATCGTAGACCGGCAGATAGCCAGTGGCAGAGCCGTCCTTGAGCAGCAGGTGACCGTCGCCGCTGAGCTTTGCGGTGTAGACGGTGGTGCGGCTGGTTTCCACCTTGTTGGAATCGGCGTAGGCCACCGTGTCCACAATCTCTTCCTGCACGACGGTATCGCCGCCGTAGCTGTTGTCCTCCTGGCTCTCAACGACCTCGTCCGCCTGGACGATCTTATCCTTGACGGCCTCCACATCGGCCTTGTACTCCACCTTCTCGTTCACCGTGACGTTGACATCCTCGGGCATACGGTAGCCCTCCACCTCCGGGAACACAATGGTGTACTCACCGGGGGCGACGTCCTCCGCCAACAGGGTGCCGGTCTCGGTGTCCACCGGGCAGACCAGCGGCTGGCGCTCGTCCTGGTCCTCCCCGTCGCCGGACACCGGCTGGATGGTGATATCCATGGCCACGCCGGTCAGCGGCTTTTTGCCATCCTGCACCCGGGTGGCCTCGGTGTCGGCGGCCTGCACGGCGATGGTCTGGGCCTGGGCGGTCTCCCCGCCGGCTTCTTCATCGGGCAGCTCCACCAGGCTGTACAGCTGGACGCCAATGTTCTGCTGCAGGATCGAGATCTCGCTGTACACCTCCACCTCCGGGGCGGGGGTGGGCGCCGGCGTGGGGCTGGGGGTGGCAGTCTCAAAGGTGGCCACCGGCTCGGCCACCGTCGGCACCGGCTCGGCGGGCGGCGCACCGATGAAGGCCGCCGCCATGGTGCTGACACCGATGCCGGCGCAGAGCAGCACCGCAACGCCGCCCATGGCCAGCTTGTACAACGGCAGACGCTGGAAGGCGCTGCCGGAAAAATACTTCATTGCCTTGTGATTTCGCATCGTACCTGTTTGCTCCTGTTCTGCCCGCAATGCGGTCACATCCATCGATAGGGATACAAGCTTATTATATCGCGCATGACCCGCGGCCGCAAGGGATATAGCCTGGAAACATATGTAAATTTTATCGCTGCATCGTGCAGCACTTTTTTACAGCCAACAACATCTGGTGGTTGGGGCACACCCCCTCCCCCAGAGAGCCTCCCCCCTGCCCTTTCGGCCGCCGGCCTCAGGAGATCAGGGGCAGGTACTTTTCCACCAGCAGGCCCACGCAGGCGCCGTAGCTGCGCATACCCAGGTCCTGGTCGTAGCTTTGCAGAAAGCCCTCGTAGACGGCGGTGCCCACCTGCTCGGCGGGGCCCTGCCAGGCGGTCCAGTAGGCATTGTTGGCCGCCAGGTCCCGCCGGGCGCCGTCGCACAGGGTAGCCATCACCCCGGCGGCGCGCTGCGGGTCGGCGGAATAGAGGGCGTTATACAGGTGCAGGTAGCCGTACAGCCAGCCGGAGTAAGCGTATACCGGGTCGCCGCAGGTGACGGCGGCGTAGATGCCGCAGAAATTGGCCTCCTGCTCCGCCGCCACGCCCCGCTGGTGGGCAAACTCGTGGGCGATGGTCACCGGCAAGAACACCGCCGGGCTGTCCACGTTAAGGGTGCTCTCGCCAAACAGCGGGCAGAGGTAGCCGGTAAAGCCGAAGGCGCTCATCAGTCGGGAGTAAAAGGCGGGTTTGGGGCGGCGCTGCGGGCCGGCCAGGAAGGGATATTCCGCCGTGATGGCGTCGTAAATGCCGTCGCTGGCGTCCAGAATTGCGCCGGGTTCCACCGCAAACAGGCCGTTTTCGTCCCGGGGCACGGCGGCGGTCTCGTTGACCCGGGCAGTAAAGGTTGCGGTGACAGCCTCCAGCTGGTCCATCGTCATCGGCGGTGCCTTCATGCCCGCCTGCTGGGCAAAGGTGGCGCCGTAATACTGGGTACCCCAGAAGGCGCAGACCAGCAGATAAATCCACAACACAAACGTGCCAAAGTGCAGCAGCCAGGTACCCAGCCGGTTGTGCACGCCCCGAACCGCCAGCACCACCGCACGCACCAGCAGCACCAGCGCCGCCAGGATGGCAATGGTGGCCGCCGCCTCGCAGGCGGAGAAGGGCAACGGGTCCACCGCCGCCGATACCGCCCGTTTGAAAGGCATGGACACATGGGCCAGCCAGGCGTCCATCCAGGCGCGGTTGCTCCGGGCGGCCCAAAACAGCCCCAGCCCCGCCAGCGCCAGGGCCAGCAGGCAGAGGGCAATCTTGTGGCGGCGCAGGTTGGCGGTGATCCGCCGCGACAGGGCGGAGCGGTTGGCGGTTTGTGCGGGCATGGGCGGCCTCCTTGAACGGGGATGGAGCGGGCGCAGCGCCCGGGGCGGCTGTTTTCTCTATTATACCGCCGCGCCGGGCAGGCTGCAATTTTCCTGGCCGGCGCGGGCGCAAAGCACATTGTTATTTTTTTGTCAGCCCCATTGTCTTTCCGGATTTTATACGGTATACTAATAAAAAAGCTTCGGTTTCCCTGCCCGCTGCCACCGCCGCACCGCCCCAAAAATTCTCATTTCCCATTTCAAACTTCTAATTTTCCATGGAAGGCTTCTCACAGAAAGGAGGCCGATTGTATGGCAAATAACACCCCGCAAAGCCCCCGCCCGAGTGGGGAACCCCCTGCGCTCTCCCGGCGGCAGGCGGTGTTGGCCGCCCGCTGCCTGCTTGTCTTGGCACTGCTGGCGGTCCTCCGCTTTGCCGCGGACCTGCTGAACAGCGAACTGCTGGCAGCACTGCCCATCTCGCTGCCGGTGCGGGAAATGCGTGCGGCGGGCGATGCAGCCGGTGCGGTGGCGCTGGCCGCCGGCGGTGCCGTGCTGCTGGTGCTGGGGCAGGCCTGTGGCCGTTACCGTGCCGCCGGGACCTGCCGGCTGGTATGCGGCATATACGCCGCCGCGGCGCTGGTTTTTCCGGCCTTGCCGGAGCCGCTGCCCCTCTCCTTGGTCACGCCGATCTATTTTGCGGCGCTGGCGGCGGGTGTGTACCTGGAATTTACAGCCCATGCCAGGGTTTTGGCCGGAACGGAGGACCGGCTGGCCCGCTGGTGGCGGGTGCTGTGGTGGTGTACCGCAGGGCTGGCCGCCCTGGTGCTGGGCGCGCTGGCGATGCTGTCTGTGTCGTGGGCGGCCGTCTATCTGCTGCTGACCATTGCCGACTGGGGCCTGCTGGCGCTGGACCTGGCCTGCACAGCCACGCTGTACCGCACCGCCGGGGCACTGCGCCGGGCGGGCGCCGGGCAGGACAGCGGGTAAGTATCCGCAGCCCCCCGCCGGAAAGTTTTTCCTTGACATTTTGTCGAAACCGGCTATACTGAATTTGGACATAAAAACAGGGGCGCTGGGAGTTCTTCCCGGCTGAGATTGAGGCAAATTGCAGCCTCAGGTCGCCTTGAACCTGATCCGGGTAATGCCGGCGTAGGAAGTTTGCGGTATCCTCACCCAAAATGAGAAGAAGCGGCTTTGCGCGCCTGCATGCAGTTTGTATGCGGGCGCGTTTCTTGTTTTTATGTACTATTTTGTCCAGCCGGGCAATGCTGCACAAAACCGCCGCACCCGCTCGGCCAAAGGAGTGTATCCGCCATGTCTACCCGTCAATCCCATGTCCGCACGCTGGTGGAAGCCGCGCTGATGATTGCGCTGGCCACCGTGTTAAGCCTGTTCCCGCTGTCGCTGGCGTGGACGCGGGGCGGCAGCATCACGCTGCTGTCCATGCTGCCCATCATTATGATGAGCCTGCGCCACGGTCTGAAGTGGGGCCTTGGCACCGCCTTTTTGTACAGCCTGATCCAGTTTGCCATGGGCATCAGCAACCTGGCCTACTGCCAGACGCTGGGCGCCCAGATCGGCTGCGTGCTGCTGGACTACCTGCTGGCCTTCACCGCACTGGGCCTGGCCGGCGCTATCGCAAAGCCGTTCAAAAAGAGGCTGGCCGGGGTGGCGGTCAGCACCGCAGTGGTCTGCCTGATCCGGTTTGTGTGCAGCTTTTTGTCCGGTTACATCGTCTGGAAGGACTATGATACCGCCATTGAGTGGCTGAACAACTTCGGCTGGACCGCCTGGTTCACCGAGCATCTGGGCGAAAATGCCCTGTGCTGGTTTTACAGCTTTGCCTACAACTTCAGCTACATGCTGCCCGAAACCATCCTCACGGTGGCGGGCGCCGTGGTGCTGTACAAGGCCATGCCCAAACTGTTTGCCCGCCAGGCCTAAGTACTGCCTGCCCCTGCTCCGGCTTTTTTCCTGCAGCGGCGTTGTGCCCTTTTGGGGTGCGGCGCCGCTGCTTTTTTGCGGGGCGGGCAGCACTTGCACAGAGCCCCCGGCCATGATACAATAACACTGCATATGGAAAAAAGTGTCATTTTTTGTCGGCCGCTGCCGGCGCGGGCTGCGCCGGGCCGCCGCGTGGGTAAAGGAGCCTGCTATGGACTTGTCTCACCTTGATCTCACCGCCATCATCGGCAGCATCCCCTCGCCGGTGCTGTCACTGGCGCTGGGTGTCGGCATCTGCTTTATGGGGTACCGGCTGCGCCAGGCCGGCATCATGCTGGCCGGCGCACTGATCGGGTATCTGATCACCTATGATGTGGCCAGCATGGTGCTGGATGGGACCGCTGCCATGGTAGCTGCCGTTGTGGTGGCGCTGCTGCTGGCCGCTTTCTGCTCCTGGCTGTACGACGCCGGCGTGTTTGTGCTGTGCGGCGGCTGTGCAGCACTGCTGGCATCGGGCTACCTGATGCAGCTGCCGCTGGACCATTGGCTGCAGCTGGGCATTCTGGTGCTGCTTTTTGTGGCGGCCGGAATTTTGGGCGTCAAGCTGGACCAGCCGGCCATGATTGTCATCACCGGTTTTGCCGGGTCCAGCTGCCTGCTTTCCAGCCTGGGCGAGCTGGGCTGGATGGCGCCGGAGGGCACCGCCCGCAATGCCCTGCTGCTGATCGTGGCCATCATCGGCATCTCGATCCAGTTTGCCACCACCCACGACTGAAGTTTCCCATCCGCCAATCAAACAGGCCGCCTGCCCCAAATGCCGGGGCAGGCGGCCTGTTTATGTTTTTTGCAGGGTGCGGCGGGGCTTGTCAGTGTTTGTGGTAGTGGCTGCCTTTGCCCTCCTCCAGCCGGCGGCGCACCAGCGTGACCGCCACAATGACCACACCCAGCGCCAGCACAGCAATGCCCACATACAGCGGCAGCCGGGCCGAAGTCTTGGCCGTCTGCTCCGCCTGGGCTGCCTCCTCCGGCGAGGGGGTGGGTGCCGGCGTGGGCTGCGGCGTGGCGGTGGGGGTCAGGGTGGGGGCGGGTGTGGTGCCAATGATGGTGCCGGCCAGGGGGTCCTCCACCTGGCCGGACCCGCCGGAAGGCCGGGTGGTTGCCGGAGCATGGGTGGGCACCGGGGCAGAGGAAGCCGGGGGCACCGGCGTTGGCGTTGCCGCCGGCGGCGCGGCGGTGCCGGTCACCGTGACAATGGCCGGCGTGGGGGTGGGCGCCGCCGGGGTGGGCTGCGGTGCGGCAGGGGCGGCGGTGGGGGCCGGTTCCGCGGGCGTGGGGGTGGGCAGCGGCGTGGTCACAAAGCCCTCCGGCAGGATGACCGTCGGGCGCAGCGCCGCGTTTGCCTCGGTGCCGATGTCCACCAGGTTGCTCACGTAGACCGGCTCGCTGTCCGGTGTCAGGCGGACGGTGTGTCCGCCGGGGGTCAGCCCGGGAATGGTCATCAGGCCGTCGGCGTCAATGGTGGCTGTCATCGCCTGGCCGTCCACATAGACGGTGGCCTGGCAGCTGCGGGCGGTGCCGTCGGTGGTCAGGCAGGCGGTAAAATCGGCGGCGTCCACCGGCAGGGCCCGGCCGGTGCTGCCGCCCCGCCCAAGCAGCACCGCCAGGGTGGAAGCGTCACAATGTTTGGCCAGATCCAGCAGCGCACCGTGCAGGGTCAGGTCCGCGGCGGACAGCAGGTTTTCGGTGTTGGGAAAAGCCTGCTCCCACAGCGCCTGCGGCAAGGCCAGCGCGATGCGGGTGGTGGTATCCCGGCTGTCCAGCAGCTGTTCCCCCTGCAGGCCGGCCAGCCAGACGGCGGCAGGCTGCAGGACACCGTCGGTGGCCTGCCAGGTAAAGCGCAGGCCGCTGACCTGCAGGTAACTGCCGTATGCCTCCGAGGAGGGGTCCAGCATGTCCTGCATGGCACGGGCCAGCAGTTGATGCAGCTGGCTGGGCGTGACCACCACCAGCGCCAGCGCATCGTCCTGCAGGTAGCTGCCCAGGTTTTCGGCGGTCAGGGTGGTGCCGGCGGGCACGTTGGCCAGCAGGCTGCGTCCCTCCACCACCGATACCAGCGGCAGGCCGGAAAGTGTGCTGTTTTGCTGCCAGCTGTCGCTGGAGATCACCGCCCAGCCGACCGCATCGGCCACCAGGTCGCCAAAGTTCGTCTCCTCCCGGCTGGCAACGTCCACTGTGCTGCCGGCCAGTGTGGGCACCTGGCTCCACATCGGTGCGGTGACGGTCAGGCTGCGGGGCGCCTGCGGGTCCCCGGCGGGATAAACAGCGCCGGGCACAGTGCCGCCCACCATCCAGGCGGCAGGCCAATCACCGGGGGCCGGCGCGGTCTCCGGGGTGGCAGCCTCCGGCGTTGCAGCTTCCGGGGTGGCGGATTCGGAGGTGGAATGTCTCCCCGCAGTGGCCAACTCATCGTCATTTTGGGCGGAGGGTTCCTCCTCCCCGCCGGTGAACAGCCGCAGCAGATCGCCCAGGATGGGCACCTCCAGCAGGGTTTCCATCACGCCGGCGGGCTGGGCCGTCAGCGGCGCAGCGAAGGCCGGCAGTGCGGCGGCACCGGCCAGGCAGCAGGCCAGCGCAAGGCTGACCAGTTTTTGCAACGTCCTGTGTTTCATTTCAGTCCCCCCTGTTTTTGGAGCGGTATCGGATGTGCCCGTGCTGCGGCTGTCCTGTGCCGCTTGCCGGGGCGTTCGGACAAAAATGGCCGGGGTGTCTGCCGCCCCGGCCCTCAGAGAATATTTGCCCCTGCCCCTGTGTCTTTCCACGAAAAAGGGGCATCTGCCGCCCGGCCCCGCATCCGCCGTTTTGGGCGGACCGGCCTGCCGTTCTGTTGGGCACCCTGGGCGGATCATTGATTTGCTGGTTTCTTCTGCGGCGATACCTTGCCGGTCGTCTCAGACACTGTGTTTGATGTTGGATGCCTTGTAGGTGTTCATGGCGCCCTCATCCAGCTGATGTTCCATCGCTGCGCCATCCGCGTACAGGCGGTCCCGCAGCTCATCCTGCTTCATGGCACCCAGCAGGTCATACGATTCCTTATAAGTGTCAATATCGTACGTCTTGAGAGGATCCATCTGGCGGGCCACCACCAGCGAGGAAGTCAGGTTAATCTTGGTCCAGCAGCCCATGCCGGCCTCATCCAGCGCGTCGGTCAGCAGGTTGCCGCCGTTGTCATCATCATAGTTGGCCAGGTCGTTGGGCAGGTACAGGCTGCCGGATACAAAGCTACCAGCCTGTGCGGTTTCAGCCGTGGACCCCAGGACAGCCATGACCCGGGGCACATACTGGCTGGCGGCCTGGTACATGGCGGCATAGTCGTTCAAGGGCTCGGTGCCGGTGTTTTGGGTCAGGAAGTTCACGCATTCATCGGCGATGGCCTCGATGGCGGATTCCATCGTTTCATCGGTGAAGGCGTAGGTGTAGGTGGAATAGTCCACCATGGGAAGGACAACGCTTTCAATGTAGCGGCAGTCCTCCTGAACAAACTGTTCGTACTCCCCGTCGGTCACAGGCTCCTGGCCGTCGGGGCCGTAGAGCGCCTGCAGGCAGGCCGCGGCTTTCTGGGCATTGGTCAGGTACTTTTCCAGGGTGGTGCGGGCAATGCCGTTTGCCTCGTAGACGTCGCCGTTGGATTCCCACATGGAATCGGCGGTGGTGGCCACCTCAGAGGTGGCGGCGTCCTCCAGCGTGGCACCCAGCTGGTCAAACAGCGCCTCGGTGGCGGCGTAATACTCGATGGAGGACAAGGTCAGCCGGTGGATGTAGTCGGCGCCGTCGGTGGTGACCTCCTCGCCGTTGATGGTGCCGGTGACCTGGGCATTCAGCACGACCTTCACATCGTCGGCGGATTCCCCGGTGGCAAAATCCACCAGGGACGCGGTGGTATTGTAGGCATTGTACTGGGCCAGCAGATAGATGCCGGCCGGGATCTCGACCCCGCCGATGGTGCCGACGGTGGCGGGCGTGGTGACATTGCAGCCCGCAACGCCCAGCAGCATTGCCAGCGCCAGGCCCAGGCTGATAAACTTCTGTTTCATGTGGGTAGGTTCTCTCCTTTATCTGGGGCGCAACGGCTGCGCCCCGACTTTCCCGCACAGGGACACCTGTGCAGCATATACAGTCATTATAGACGCTTTGGGCGGTGTTTTCAACCCAAAGGGCCATGGTACATGTGTAAATTGTGTGGCGTACCGTTCCAGGCGGGCGTCGGCTTTACATCGCGCCCTGCTTTTTGGCACCGGGCAGCAGCGCCACCGCGTCCCGCAGGATGGTGAGCGGGTCCTCCCCTTTTGCCACATGCAGCGAGATGGCCGGCCGGCCGATGCCGCTGTACAGCACCCGGTGGGGGAAGGCGTCCAGCAGCGGGCCCAGCTGGTTGGGGCCGATCACATCGGTGTACAAAAGCAGCGCGTCGCCCCTTTGGGCGATCTCGTTGATGCCGGCGCGGGCAGCGGTGACCCGGATGAGCGAAATATCCACCAGCCCCTGCACACTGCGGGGCGGGTCGCCGTAGCGGTCGATCAGCTCGTCGATCACGTCGGCGGCGTCCTCGGCAGTCTCGATGGCGGCGATGCGCTTGTAGGCCTCGATGCGGCCGGCGGCGTCGGGGATGTAGCTTTCCGGCAGGTAGGCATCGGCGTTGATGTCCACCAGACAGTCGCTCTTGTCGGGGGCAGGCGGCTCGCCCTTGGCCTGGGCGATGGCCTGGCCCAGCATCTTCACATACAGGTCGTAGCCAACGGCCTCCATGTGGCCGTGCTGGCTGTGGCCCAGCAGATTGCCCGCGCCGCGGATCTGCAGGTCCCGCATGGCGATGCGGAAACCGGAGCCAAAGGCCGTGAACTCTCGGATGGCGGACAGCCGCTTGGCGGCGATCTCGGTCAGGACCTTGTCCCGCTGGAAGGTGAAGTAGGCGTAAGCTTTGCGGCTGGAGCGCCCCACCCGGCCGCGGATCTGGTACAGCTGAGACAGGCCCATGCGGTCGGCGTTCTCGATAATCAGGGTGTTGCAGTTGCGCACATCGATGCCGGTTTCAATCAGAGTGGTGCAGACCAGGATGTCGATCTCGGCGTCCAGCAGCTGCTGCCAGACGGTGGAGATCTGCTCCTCGGTCATTTTGCCGTGGGCGATGCCGATGCGGGCGCCCGGCACCATCTTGCCGATGCGGGCGGCGCATTCCTCGATGGAATCCACCCGGTTGTACAGATAGTAGACCTGCCCGCCCCGGGCCAGCTCCTTCTTGATGGCCTCGGCCACGATGCCGGGGTCGTACTCCAGCACATAGGTCTCGATGGGGCGGCGCTCGGTGGGGGGCATCTCGATGGTGGACATATCCCGGATACCGGACAGCGCCATGTTCAGCGTGCGGGGGATGGGCGTGGCCGACAGGGTGAGCATATCCACGCCGATGAAGTTTTCCTTGAGCTTTTCTTTGTGCTTGACTCCGAAGCGCTGTTCCTCGTCGATGATGACCAGGCCAAGATCCTTGAACTTGACATCGTTGGAGAGCAGCCGGTGGGTGCCCACCACAATGTCCACCGTGCCGTCCTTCAGGCCGCGGATGGTCTCCTTCTGCTCCTTGGCGGAGCGGTAGCGGCTGAGCAGCCCGATGCGGATGGGAAACGCCTCCATGCGGGAGATGGCAGTGTTGAAGTGCTGCCAGGCCAGGATGGTGGTGGGGGCCAAAATCGCGCACTGCTTGCCGCCCATCACGCACTTGAAGGCGGCCCGCAGCGCCACCTCGGTCTTGCCCACGCCCACATCGCCGCAGAGCAGCCGGTCCATGGGCCAGGGCTGCTCCATATCGTGCTTGATCTCGGCGGCGGCTTCCAGCTGGTCGGGGGTCTCGTCGTAGGCAAAGCGTTCCTCAAACTCCGTCTGCCAGGTATCGTCCGGCGGGAAGGCGTAGCCTTTGGCCTGCCTGCGGCGGGCGTAAAGCTCGATCAGCTCCTGGGCCATCTGCTCGGTGGCGGCGCGCACCCGCTTGCGGGTCTTGGCCCACTCGGCGCCGCCCAGGCGGCTGAGCTTGACCTTGTCGCTGTCGCCGGGGGCGGTGTAGCGGGAGAGCAGATCCAGCTGGGTGACCGGCACGTAGAGCACGTCCTTCTTGTCGTACTCAATGCGCAGGTAATCCTTGGTGACGCCCTGCACTTCCATGCGGCGGATGCCCGCATACCGGCCGATGCCGTGGTTCTGGTGGACCACCAGGTCGCCGGGGGTGATGTCGGTCAGGCTGGAGAGGGCGTCCTTGTTTTTGCGGGCCTTCTTTCGCTTGGCGGCGCTGGACTCGCCAAAGGCACGGGAGGTGATGAGGGCGTATTTGGCAAAGGGATACTCGCAGCCGGAGGACAGATGCCCCGGCAGCACCTGCACCACGCCGGGGGCCGGCTCGGCGTCGGGCTGCTCGGTAACACGGAACTTTTTGTCCCGCAGGTCCCGGGCCAGGCCCCTGGCAGCGCGCTCGGTGCCGGCCAGCACGGTGACCGCATACCCCTGGTTTGTCAGGGGCGCCAGGTCCTCATCGGCCAGGGCGGCCACCTCGCCGCCCCAGGCGGGCAGCGTGTGGGCGGGGGCGTTGACGATCTCCTTGAGCTTCACGTCCGGCATGCTGCGGGCAAAGTTCTCGGCGCAGAGGGTGGGATAGTCCGCTGCCTGGGCCAGCATCCAGCCCGGCGCGGCGTAGAGATCGTCCAGCCCGGCGCAGAGAATGCCGTCCTCCAGCAGGCTTTTGAACTCCTCGTCCCGGCGGAACTGGGCGGCGCGCTCGGCCTCCCGCAGGGAAGCGGGCTCCTCCAGCAGATAGAGCGGCGCGTCAAAATAGTCGAGGATGGTGGCGGGCTGCGGGTACCGCACCGTGATGTACTTGTCCATGGCGACGGGCAGGGCGCCGCCGTCCAGCATGGCCAGGTCGGCCTCCATACAAGCGGTCATGGCGGTCTTTTTTTTGCCCCGCTGTTTGCCAAGGTAGGCCCGCAGCAGCCCGGCCGCGTCGGCGGGGGTACCGAACAGCACCTCCCGCGCGGGGCTGAGGTAGAGCTTTTCCAGCGCGTCCTCCCGCCGCTGGGTGGCCAGGTCAAAGCTGTGCAGCGTGTCGATCTCGTCGCCCCAGTACTCGATGCGGGCGGGGGTCTTCATGTCGGGGGCAAAGATGTCCACAATGTCGCCCCGCACCGAAAACTGGCCCGGCCCGTCCACCCGGTCGCGGCGGGTATAGCCCGCATCGGTCAGGGCAGCCACCAGTTCCTCCCGCGGGAAGGCGTCGCCGGGGTGAAGGATGCGGGTGTTGCGGCAGAATTCCTCCTTGGGCATGGTGTACTGGGTCAGCCCCTCGCAGGGGACGCAGACCGCCCGCAGGCGGCCACCCACCAGGTCCCCCAGCACGCTCAGGCGGCGGTACTCGTACTCGCGGGAGGTATCCTCGATAGGGCGCAGCACATAGTCCCGGGCAGGGAACACCGCCGCCGGGATGCCCAGCGTGTTCAGGTCGGCGGCAAAGCGGGTTGCCTCCACCTCGCCGGGGGTGACGATGCACAGCGGCTTGTCCAGCGCACGGCAGAGCGCCGCATACACCTGCGCCCGGCCGGCGGCAGGCAGGCCGAACAGTGCCGCCGCCCCGGGGGTTGCCAGCGCGGCGGCAAGTTTTTCGTATTCTTTTGTGGCGGCAAACAATTGTTGGAACATACGGTCACCTGTCCACTTGTCAGGCCGCAGCGCGGCCGGTATACTAGAAGGAAATAAGGAAAACACCCGGCAGGCCCGCCCTGCCGGAAGGGAGATTTGCAAAATGCCGCAGACAAACCCCAACCGTCAAAACCCCGCCCTGGACCTGCTGCGGGTGCTGGCCGCCGCCATGGTGCTGGCGGTACATGCCGGGCAGGTGGCCGGGCTGGATGCTGTGACCCGGGTGGGCGCCAACGGAGTGCTGTTGTTTTTTATCCTGAGCGGCTGCCTGACCATGGCCAGCCTGGACCGGAACCCTGCGCCCGAGCGCTACTACGCCGGGCGGGCGCGGCGCATTTTGCCGCTGTACTGGCTGATACTGGCGGTGCGGTACGGGTATGATGCGGTGGGGTATCTGGCCGGCGGGATGCCGGCGGGGCAGGTATTTGCCCCGGACGGTCCCTGCGGGCCGGGATATCTGCGGTATGTGTTCTTTTTGCAGATGTGGCTGCCCAGCGATGACTGGATGCTGTGGAACAACCGCAACGTGCTTTGGACAATGAGCGCCTTCGCCTTTTTCTATCTGCTGGCACCCTGGCTGCACCGGCTGCTGGAAGCCTGCCGCAGGCGTTGGGCCGGCGGCGGCTTTGTGGCAGGTTTTGCGCTGCTTGCAGCCCTGCTGGCCGGCAAGGGCGCGCTGGGCCGCGGCATGGAATCCGCCCTGACCGCCCTGCCCCCGGGCAGCGTGGACAATATTTCCGAGTTCAGCGCCAAAAATCCGCCCATGGAGCTGTACGCCTTTGTGTTCGGTGTGGTGCTTTACTACGCCATCAAGGAAGGTCGGGCGCTTTTGTACGGCGGGTTCTGCCTGCTGCTGCCAGCGGCGTTCGGGTTTGAGCGCATGGCGTTTGAGGGCGTGTTCACGGTGCTGGTGCTGCTGGCCCTGCAGCTGCCCTGCCACATCCGGAACGGCAGCCGGGCACAGCGGGCGCTGCACTTTCTCAGCGCGGGCAGCTTTTTCCTCTATCTGGCCCACCCGATGCTGCTGCCCTTTTTCCCGGTGATGGAGCCGGGCGGCGGGCTGGCGCGGTGGGGCTACCTGGCCGGGATGCTTGCCCTGTGCGGCGGGGTGTGCTACCTGCTGTACGGGCTGTTTGTCCGCAGGTTCGAGGGGCTGTTTGCCGGGCGCAGATAACCCCCGCTGCCTTCCCTGGCGCTGTGCGCCTGGGAGGAGCCTTTTTGTGCCGCTCAGTGATTGTATCGGTTCTGGGCCTCGGCCAGCTTGCCGTCCATCAGCAGGCGGCAGGCGGCTTCCACATCGGCAAAGCGGCCGGCGACCGCCGCCGCGTCCTCAGGCGGGAACTTGCCCAGCACCCAGGCGGCCAGGTCGTACTGGGGGTTGGGCTTCTCCCCCACCCCGATGCGCACCCGGTAAAAGCCGTCGGTGCCCAGGGACGCGATGATGCTTTTCAGCCCGTTGTGGCCGCCCGCCGAGCCGGAAGGCCGGATGCGGAGATGCCCCGGCTTCTGGGCGATGTCATCGCACAGGACGATGACATGATCGGGCTTGATCTTGTAAAAACCGGCAGCGGGGGCGATGCTCTGGCCCGACAGATTCATGTAGGTCAGCGGGCGCAGCAGCACCACCTTGTGGCCGTCCACCTGGGCGATGCCGTACTCGCCCTGCCACTTTGCCTTGTTGATGCTGGTGCCCCAACGACCGGCCAGGTAGTCCAGCGCCGCAAAGCCGGTGTTGTGGCGGGTGCCGTCGTATTTGGGTTCCGGGTTGCCCAGGCCGGCGATCAGCCAGTCGGCCCCGGACATACTGTGAAAAAATGCCATAGGTGGGGATGTTGTCTCCTTTATAGAATGGGGCCTGGGGCGTGTCAGCCTTTCTTCTCGGCTTCCAGCTTCTGCTTTTTGGCGATGTAGGCTTGCAGCTTCTTCTCGCCCCAGCCCTCGATGGCGGCCTGCTTACCCCGCTCGATGCCCAGGGCGCCGTCGGGCACATCCCGGCCGATGGTGGAGCCCGCGGCGGTGTAGGCGTGGTCGCCCACCCGGACCGGCGCCACCAGGTTGGTGTTGCAGCCGATGAAGGCGTAGTCCCCGATGGTGGTGCGGAACTTGCCCTCGCCATCGTAATTGCAGGTGACGGTGCCGCAGCCGAAGTTGCAGTACTTGCCCACGTCGGCGTCCCCGATATAGGTCAGGTGGCTGACGGTGTTGCCCTCGGCAAAGTTGGCGTTCTTGGTCTCCACATAGGCGCCCAGGTGGACGCCCTCGGCGGTGACGGTGCCCGGACGCACATGGGTGAAGGGGCCGATTTTGTTATTCTCGCCCAGGGTGCTGTCGTAGCACTGGCTGGCGTTGACGGTGGACCCGGCGCCCACGGTGGTGTTCTCCAACAGGGTGTTGGGGCCGATGACGCAGCCCGCGCCGATTTTGGTGCGGCCCTTCAGGATGCAGCCGGGCAGAATGACGGCGCCGGGGGCGATCTCCACCTCCGGGTCAATGTAGACATTGCGGCTTGTAAACTCCACACCGTTGTCCAGGTGTTTTTCAAAGGTTGCGGCGTACTGGTGCTCGGCGGCTTCCAGACGCTGGCGGGCGGTGGTCTCGCTCATGCAAAGCTCCCCTCTCGTGGTTCAAAATTCCATGCGCCAATGCCCGGACCCACTCCCTGGGCCCAGGCGGCGCTTGCTGTTCGGTTGCGGCCTGCGCGGCAAAAAGCCGGCGCGGGCAATGGTATTATAACAGAAAACCCGGGCGAACAAAAGGCCGCCGGACGAAAAATCTTTTGCGGAACCGTCCGCCGCTTGCAGCCGGGGGCCAAATGGCGTACACTGTCAGTAGAGGAAAGGGAGGAATCGCCATGCCGCTGATCATTGTCCGCAACGACATCACCCATATGCAGGTGGACGCCATCGTCAATGCCGCCAATCCGTCGCTGTTGGGCGGCGGCGGGGTGGACGGCGCCATCCACCGGGCGGCAGGACCGGGCCTGCTGGCCGAATGCCGCACCCTGGGCGGCTGCCGCGTGGGCGAGGCCAAACTGACCGGCGGATACAACCTGCCCAGCCGGTACGTGATCCACACGGTGGGGCCGGTCTGGCAGGGCGGCAGCAGGGGCGAGGCGCAGGCCCTGGCCGCCTGTTACCGCAACGCGCTGCAGCTGGCCATTGCCCGCGGGTTTGAGACGGTGGCCTTCCCGCTGATCTCGGCGGGGGTGTACGGCTACCCCCGGGCCGAGGCATTTCAGGTGGCCACCGGGACAATCCAGGCCTTTTTGCAGCAGCAGGAGCTGCACGTCTATCTGGTGCTGTTCGACCGGGACTCCTTTGTGATCGGCGCCCAGCGCTACCGGGACATTGCCGCCTACATCGACGACTGCTATGCCGGCGCCCACAGCGACCCACGGGCCCAGCAGCGGCGGCGGGCCGCACTGCTGGAGTGTGCCCCGGCGGAGAGCGCGCCGCTGTGCGCCCCCAGCGCGGCTTCCTTTCCGGCCGCAGCGGCCGAGCCCCCCGCAGCCGCATATCCGGGCCTGCGCGCGGCGCTGCGCCGGCTGGATGAAAGCTTTACCCAGATGCTGCTGCGCAAAATCGATGAATCCGGCATGACCGACGCCCAGTGTTACAAGCGGGCCAATATCAGCCGCAAGCTGTTCTCCAAGATCCGGTCGGACCCCCACTACCGTCCCAGCAAGCCCACGGCGCTGGCCTTTGCCATCGCGCTGCAGCTGCCGCTGGAGGAGACCCGCAGCCTGCTGGCCAAGGCAGGGTTTGCACTGTCCCATGCCAGCGTGGCGGATATTATTGTGGAATACTTCATCTCCCATGGCAACTACGATATTTTACAGATCAACGAGGCGCTGTTCGCCTTTGACCAAAGCCTGCTGGGCTGCTAGCCCGGCGGCAAATGTCGCCCGCCAGGTGACCTTTCCGGCGCGCAGATGGGATACAATCAGGCTGTAAGGAACACAAGATCCTTACAGCCTGTTTTTTTTATCGCCGCCTGCGCGCAAGCGCCGGCGCCATTGGAACACCGCGGTTCCCCGGAACCCGCAGAAGGAGGAATTTTCCATGATGAATCTGTACAACAACAGCGCCCGCCCCGACAATACCCTGACCGAACTGGTATTTATTTTGGACCGCAGCGGTTCGATGTATGACCTGACCGGCGACACCATCGGCGGCTTCAACTCGATGATCCGGGAGCAGAAGGCAAAGCCCGGCCGGGCAGTGGTGAGCACGGTGCTGTTCTCGGACAGGAGCATGGTGCTGCACGATCGCATGCTGCTGGACAATATCCCCGTCATGACCCCGGCCGACTATATTCCCGACGGCAGCACGGCGCTGCTGGACGCCATCGGCGATGCGGTGAAACATATCCGCACAGTGCACCGGTATATCCGGCCGGAGGACCTGCCTGCCCGCACGCTGTTCATCATCACCACCGACGGCATGGAAAACAGCAGCCGCCGGTACAGCTACAACGACGTGAAGCAGCTGATCGAACAGCAAAAAGCAAAGGGTTGGGAGTTTTTGTTCCTGGGCGCCAACATGGACGCGGTGGCCACGGCCTCCCGGTTTGGCATCGGCTGCGACCGTGCCGTCACCTACTGCTGCGACAGCGCCGGCACCCGGCTGAACTACCAGGTGGTCAGCGATGTGGTGGGTCAGTTCCGCTGCGGCGCGCCGATGGCCACCAACTGGATGGCGCCCATCCAGGCGGACAACCAGCGCCGCGGCGGGTACCAGGACCAAGGCGCTGTATCTCCCACGCCCCGCAAAACCCGCCGCTGGCCCTGGCAGCGGTAACGCGCACAAAAAAACGCCCGCCCCAAGCCATGGCGGCTGCGGGGCGGGCGGTGTTGGCGGGCGGCTTATTGTTCCGGTTTGGGGTGGGCGGCCTTGTAGGCGCGGCCGGCGGTGTTTTGGTCCTTCATGCACTGGATGAACTTTTCCCGGGTCACATCCTTGGGGCGGTATTCCCACTCGGTGCTGGTCATGGCCTTGTCCGCCATGGCGTCGAACTCATCCTCGCCGATGTCCAGGTCGTCAAAGCAGACAGGGAACCCCATCTCGGCGTTGAAGGCCATCACCCGGTCGCGCATCTCCCGCTTGCCCTCATAGGTCAGCAGGCAGAGCACCCCCAGGGCCACAATCTCGCCGTGGCGGTGGCTGTGCCCCCGACGGGTCACGGTGGCACCGTAGTAGACACAGTGGGCCAGCGAGGCGTTGTAGTAATAGTTGGGGATCTGGGTGGTCATATTGGAGACCAGGCCGGTGGAAATGATGATGTCCAGCGTTACCTGTTCCAGCGCCCGGGTGGCCTGCTTGTCCCGGCAGGCGCGCAGGGCCTCGGCGCCGTAGTCCAGCAGCGGCTCGGTGCAGACCTCGCTGAGCTTGACGCCCATCAACGGCGTGTGGGACAGTGCGTCCGGCGCGCTGGAAAACACCGCCTCGAACTCCTTGGACAGCGCGTCGCCGATGCCCGCCCACAGCAGTTCATAGGGCGAATCGGCAATGACGGCGGTGTTGATAAAGGTGTGCTCGGCCAATTTGGGGTAGTAATACTCCCGGAAGCTGCCGTCCGGGTTGTAGATCACGCAGATGGCGGTGACTGCGGCGCAGTTGCTGGCCACCGTGGGGATGGTGAACAGCGGCTTGTCCATCTTGTCCGCCACGTACTTGCAGGTATCGCAGGCACGGCCGCCGCCCACGCCCAGGATCAGGTCCGCCTGCTGGACGGTGGGGTTGGCGATCAGGGCGTCGCCGTTCTCATAGGTGGAGTCCCCGCCGTACCAGAGAAAGTCCAAAATTTCCAGGTCCGACCCGGCAATGCCCTCCAACAGGGCACTGCGGGACTTAGCCATGGCGGTTTTGCCGCCGATGACCACCGTCTTTTTGCCGTAGTAGCGGGCAAAATATGGAATTTCCCGATAACAGTCCGGCCCGATGGTATAGTTGGGCAGGCAAACACTGTAACTCATCTTTGCAAGGCTCCTTTCCCCTTCGCCGCCCGTGCGCCGGGCCATGCCGGTGCCAGGCACCGCGCCGGAGTGGTCCGGCCCGGCTTGCTTTATTTTATAATTGTACGTCGATTTTGGGGAAAAGTCCATGGACATTTTGCAGGGCGGCAGCCGGGCGGCGGGAGCCCCCGCGAGAGCAATCGCATCATCGCAGAATATGTTGTCCTTTGACGGCGTCCGCCGCGTAATGCAGCGCATTAAACCAGCAAAGCATTCTGTAAAATTGATGCATATCCATACATTTGCTCATTCCCTGCCCTGCCGCGGAGGGACAGCAAACAGGCCGTGACCAGCGGTGTGCCGGTCACGGCCAAAGGCTTTGGCGTATTCCCCGCGGCAAGCGTCTCGGCGGCGGCCGGCAAAGACTTTGTTGTCACGCTTGCTGCGCTTTTTCTCTATTGTGCAATAAGGTACCGTTCTCACGCCCTGCGGGCACAGAGAGGCGCTTCTGCTGCGGCATGGAACTCGATCACGCCGTCAAACTTCCGCAGTTTTTCCTGCGTAAACTGATGCGACACCACCAGCACGATCTTGCCCCGGATTGAAAGCAACAGATCCTCGATGCGGGCAGCGGTGGCTGCATCCAAATTTGCCAGCGGTTCGTCGAGAATCAGCACATCGGTATCGCGCAGCAGCGCCCTGGCCAGGCAGATCCGCTTTTTCTCGCCGCCGGACAGATTGGCTCCGTTTTCCGCGATGACCGAGGCAAGTGCCTCCCGGCTGGCAAATTTGTCGAGTTCAACCGCGTGCAGAGCCTCCAGCAGTTTTTCCTCCGCCACATCCTGATACAGTGTAAGGTTGTTGCGCAGAGAATCGTGGAAAAGCACCGCATCTTGACGCACTACCGTCACACAGCCATAGGTGCTGTCATAGTCGGAGAGCGGCACGCCGTCTGCGGTAATCCGTCCCGAATCCACGTCATAGTACCGCAAAAGCAGATTGACCGCCGTTGTCTTTCCGCAGCCGCTGGGACCCTTGAGCAGGTAGCGGCAGCCTTTTCGCATGGTATAGGTCACATCTTGCAGGATAGGCCGGGATGCGCCGGGGTAGGCAAAGGTGACGGCATCATAGCAAATTTCTCGATGCACCGCCCGCAACGGATGTGTGCCCGCCGGGGTGTCCCCTTCGGCGAGAAAGCGCTGCATCGATTGGCAGGCCGGGCGGATGGAGATAAGCGCGCGCAGGATATCCGCCAATGAAATCAGCGGGTAGGAAAGCTGATCGATCATCCCAATCGCCACAAAAAAGTCCCCTGCGGAGAAATCCCCGCGCCATACCAAAAAGGCGGAGAAAGCCAAAATCACAAAGTAAGAAAGATAGGAAATCAGCGATGTAAGCAACTGAGATTTGGCCCGCCACGCTGCATTGCGGTACATTGCCTTCATGGCGCGGTTGTTTGCCTCGCCGAATTTTTGGAAGACATTCTGCTCAACCGAAAAGTTCTTGAGAATTTCAAATCCGCTGAGCCAATTCTGTACGCGGGTCAGAACGGCTTCCACCGCCCGGATCTTTTCCTGTTGAGCGTTTTGCAGCTGCTTCTCAATCAGCTTTGGCAGATAGAGCGGCGTTGTCAACAGTACCAGGGTCAAAACAGCAATCCTGGTATCCAGCAGAAAAAGGGCAGCGCCGACAAAGGTGACCTTCAGAAGAATTTGCCCCAACAGCGGCAACATTTGAAAGTAGGATTCCTGGATGTTGTCCGCCTCGTTGGTATATTTTGAGACATACCACCCCTGCGGGTGCTGTTTGTACGAAACATAACTGCGCCGCAGGATACTTTTGAAAATGTCCTGTTTGAGCATCCGGGTACATCCGGTCACAAATCTGGCTGCCAGGCATGCGTACAAATAGTAAAAAAGGCTCTCTCCCAGGATAAAAACCAGCAGCAGCGCCGCCCACCTTACGGCCGCAGTGGTCTCGCCGGCAAGCGCCGCATCGAGGACATCCCCCTTGAAAAACTGTAACACCACCGAAAAGACGGTGCTGACAAGAATGGCGGCCAGACCTGACAAATAGCTGGTCCGGTTCTTTTTTGAATATTGTTTCATAGTACTCTCCTATCCATTATATGGGCAATAATGCGATAGAAGGAGCTGTTCTCGTATCTCTTCTATCGCCTAGAAGAGAGCGCGATATTTCACCATCTCACACCATCCTTTCTCGTCCCATCTTGCATATTCGAAACACAATCAGTATAACACATGGGCAATGGAAGAACAATTGCCAACATTGCGGGATGCTGTTTTTGTCCAAGAACACGGGTGCAAAATGCTGCAATCGAAAGAGTCCTAATGGAGGGCAGTGCACCTGCCGCAAGGTCCGTAAAGAGGAAAGAGCCTGCGAACGGGAAGTTTCGTCTCCGTTTGATATTCTCAACAAGGTCAACAAACGGATGAACGGCAGACTTGCTCATGCTGTGGGTATGACCACAGAGCGCCGTGCCGGTATCCTGAAGATCTGGCGCAAAGAGGTCAAACCTCTTGTGAATGAAGCAACCGATCATCCAGAAACCTTTGATGAAGAGGCTTTTGGATGCTCAGCTATGTGAGATCTTTGATAGAGTCCGGTAAACAGAAGCCGCTGCGGAGCGGCGCAGACAAGAGGAAGCTGCCAAGAAGCGCAGCAGAAAAAGGAAGGTATAGATGTTTTTCGACACGCAATAAGTAATATTTCTAGTGCATGAGTAGTGCAATTCCTAAGTCTACTATTGGCAACGTTGTAAACTGTATGTACAACTCCGTAAAACTGCGCATCATCCATGAATTGTGCCAGGGCATACATTTGAACATCAGCGAATTTTTCAATCCACCCATGTTTGAGGAAGGAAATTTTGAACCGTAAGGCTGTCGGTGTGAACCGGCGGCCTTTTTATATATTAGCTATTCCGGGTGCTTTTTCACACCGGCCCGTGCTTTTATGGTATAATCTTCATATCCTCAATAGCAGCGGTTTTAAACAAGTCCTTTTCTTTTTTAACACATGGTTAGGAGGAATTATTATGTCAAGTTCATCACCTTTTTATAGAAAATATGTGCGAGGGGTTGTTTCTAAAGCCAATTCTCAAAAGGCAGCCCTTCAACGTGACATTGTATATACGCAGTTAGTAAAATGGTTGCGGAATCAAAATACTCGCTTAGAAAAAGAAATGTTTAATGCGGTATTGAATTCAAGCAAAAATCTTGCAAAAGACTATCTGTCATCTGGAACGGAGGATATTAAATCCGCTTGTGAGGAAAGTTTTTTCTTCCACACCTTCACCGCCTCCGACGGAACCCATACCGATGTGAAACAAGTCCAAAAGTATGTATCCGACTTCTGGAAGCCTTTAAAGGTAATACTTGATGAAGAAAAGCTTCTGGGGGATGCTACACTCCGTATGAGGCAGCTTGATGTGGTCCGGTTGGGCAAGCTTTTTGACAAAGTCCTCGATCTCGTTCCTGATGAAAGGAAATCAGATGCGATTGAGCTGATGGATGAATTTGTGCGAAGCGATCTTGAGGAACTTTAATTTACAGCTGCTCCGCGTCAATCCAGTCGATGATATCGTACACGTTTGCCGCCGGAGTGCAGTTCCAGCAGGTGCAGCCGCGTTTGTGCTGCCAGGTGTGGAGCAGATGGAGAATGACCTGCTGCATCTGCTGCGGGGTGTAGTGCTTGGGAAAATACCTCTGCACATCCTCTTGATTGAGGAAAAACTTCTGCCGCTGGTTGGGCTTTTCCTCGGTGAACAGGTGATGCAGGTATTCGCGGGTCAGCGTTCCCGCTTGGCTCATCTGTTTGAGAGTGCGGGACTGGGTGAGGGACGGTGTGACCTGACAGGCGTCCATTTCCTCCTTGAGCATCCGCTGGTGTTCCTCGGTCAGATAGGAGAGCTCCACCGCTGGATTGAAGGCAATCTAGTATTCGTCCACTATCTGAAGGATAGAGGCAATCAGGCGGGTCAGACGGATGTAGTGCTGGACGGTGCGGCCACTTTCGTTGCTAACCTGACCGACAATATCTGACGATTCCAACTTTCCGACAAGTTGTCGGGAAGTCATCTTTCCCTGATACTTCACCGCTTCCATCTTCATCTTATAGGCAAACGCCTTCTCGCTGGGCAGGATATTGCTCCCGCCGGATATTGCTGTCCACCATCAGGCTCACCGCCTCATCCTCAGTCATATTCCGGACCAGCACCGGCAGTTCGGTGATGCCCAGGGCCTTGCGTCGGTGTCCGCTGACGATCTCGTAGCGGCTATCCCCACGGGGCGGACCAGGACACCATTCTCCCGGACGCTTTCCTTCAGCTGTTCCATCTCTTCGCCGCTGACCACCCGGAAAGGATGCCCCTGAAAGAGTTCCAGCTGACCGGCTGAAAGAGTGATTACTTTTTCAGTCTGTGGGTCTTTGGCTTGGTTTTCTGCCATGACCATACGCTCCTTTTCTATGTAGATTGAGGGCTTGCAAGAGGCGTTTCGTTCCCCAAAATGTGAAATGAAAAACTAGGTACATTTTCAGAAAATTCAGGTTTTCCGGGCCCAAAATCGCCTTTTGAGCAAAAAGTAGGCATAAAAAATCCCCCTGCAGCTGAAATCAGTAGCAGGGGGATTGGCGTATTACAGGTAGATTTCCAAGTCGATATCACGCCATCGGCTCGGCTTTATCACGCTGTTATGCGATTTTCGGAATGCTTGCGCATCCTCTAAGCTGAGCGTGAGCCCCAAGAGTCCAACGTAATTACTTGCGAGGATTCTTGATGGCAGCCTGTCCTGTGCCAATCCCGCCGCCGAAATGTCCCCATTCAGCCGACCATTCCTGCTGATCAGAAAGGTCTGGCGGGAAGCCCCGGGGGGCAGCCAGGCCCCCTGGTATAAATTGCTTTCCAGTGTAATGCGCGGATATTCCTTCCGCCCGTTGACTTCACAGACCAGCGTCTGGGGTTCGGGCGCCAGATCCAACACCCAGGCGAACCGCGTATCGTCGATGGGTGTGATGCGGCGGACAAAGTTCTGGATGAACCACTCGCTCACCATACCGTCGGTGAAATCCACCGCTTCGCAAAGGCTGGCCTCAATGGCGTCCATGTCCAGCGCCTTGTGGTCCCCCTGCTGGGCCAGCAGTTCCGCTTTCTCCTTGCTGACCCGCTGCTGCTGGACACCAATCTCGTTGCTCTGCTCTACAAACTGGCTCAGGGTGATCTGGTTGGATGCCTTCATCATGATCAGGTTGTCCAGCCGTTGGTTCAGGGTGTCCATGCGCTTGTCCAG
The DNA here is from genome assembly GCA_944388145.1 of uncultured Gemmiger sp. Lineage (GTDB taxonomy): Bacteria > Bacillota > Clostridia > Oscillospirales > Ruminococcaceae > Gemmiger. The sequence continues at coordinate 194,798 of CALXHQ010000004.1, forward strand.
AGCTTTCAGCTTGGCCGGGTCGGCGCTTTCCTTCCGGTAGCAAGCGTTGAGCATCCGGCAGGCTTCCAGAACTGCCTCCCGCCGGTTGCCCCACACGGTCTTGAAGATTTTCAAGGCCATCAGCTCCAGCTTCCATTCTGGGAAGGCTTTCAGCTCACAGATTCCCGCGGGCAGGCCGTGCTTCTTCAGATACAGGGCGGACTGCTTCTTGTGGCGGTAGCACTCAAAGCCATAGACCTGCGTGCCGTCTGCCTTGGTGTTCCACAGATACCGCCGCAGCTTGGAACCGCAGTGGCACACCAGCTTGGTGACCCAGACGTTCTTGGCCACGGTGCCGCCGTACTTGCGGGGCTTGCCGTTCTCGTCCAGCAGGTTCCGCTGGCGGCTTCTGCGGATGTCGTTGCACCGGTGCCAGAGTTCCTCGTCGATGATGGGGGTGAAGTTTCCCTTTTTCAGGATGTAGGTTTCCTCGTCGTTGTTCTTCTCCCGGGTGTGGTCCAGCAGGTCGGTGGTCCGGGTGCGGTTGTAGACGCAGTAGCCCATGTAGGTGGGGTTGCGCAGGATGCGGGTGATCTTGCTGGAATCCCATTTCAGGCGGCCACCGCCGTCCTTGCGGCCTTTTGCGATCAGGGCTTTGGCCACCTTTCCCAGCCCGTCGCCGGTGGCGTACTGTTCAAAGATCATCCGCACCGTTTCGGCCTGTTCCTCGTTGATGACGTAGGTGTTGTGGGCCTTGTCCAGATCGTAGCCCAGGATGTTGCCGTTGCCGTACAGCACCCCTTTTTCCCGGCTCATCTGGATGCCGGCCCGCACCCGCTCGCTGGTCTTGCGGCTTTCCTCCTGGGCCATGGTGGCCATGATGGTGAGCCGCAGCTCACCTTCGTTGTCCATGGTCCAGATGCTGTCCGCGGCAAAGTAGACCTCTACCCCCAGCTTGCTCAGCTTCCGGGTGTAGAACAGCGTGTCCATCGTGTTGCGGGCGAAGCGGCAGACCTCACGGGTGACGATCAGGTCAAACTTGCCGCTCTGTGCATCTTCGATCATCTGCATGAACGAAGGGCGTTTGGTGGCCTGGGTGCCGGTGATGCCCTCGTCCACATACTGACCCACCACCTCCCAGTTGGGGTTCTTGGCTGCCAGTTCCTGATACCAGTCCATCTGATTGTCCAGCGCCGATACCTGGGCTTCGTGTTCGGTGGAAACCCGCCCGTAAAATACCACGCGGCGGGGACGGTTCCGGTATTCCTGTAAAAAGCTCATAGGATCAACCTCCTTTGGTGTACGCTTATTGTAGCGTATTGGTTTTTGTTTGAGAAATGTACAAAAGGGGGTTCTTCAACGCCGCTTCTTTTTCTTTTTGGCCGGGGCAAGCGGCACTGCCGGGACCGGCGGATAAGTGGCCAGCACATTGTCGTAGGTGGCCTTGTTGATCTTGCCCTCCTCGTACAACCGCTGAATCAGTTTGTGGGCAATGTAGCGGGAATCAATCTGCAAACCCTCCATAGGGATTTACCTCCTCTCCGTTGGGTGTGTTTGGGGTAAAGGGCGAAAATGTCCGGGGCAGCATGGCACCCTGCATGAGCAGCACTGTGCTGTTCAGCAGCTGGAGGGTGTAGTCCAGCTGCTCCCGGCTTTCGTCGGTGGACTGATTGCCTGCCAGCTCTTTCAGCTGGGTTTCCATCCACTGCATCTGCCGCAGCAACAGCCGGTAATCGGCGGGCGGCAGCGCCGTGGGCGTCTTGTGGATGATGAGCAGACGAAGATACTGCTCCCGGGACAGCCCGGTGAGGGCCACGTTGTCGTTGAGCCGTGCCAGCTCTCCCTCGGTCAGGCGGACCTTGACTTCTTTGGTCCGCTGTTTGGTTTTGTTTTTCATGGGTTCTCCTTTTTCGTCGATTTAGGTAAGTATGCAACAACGCAAGAGACAGCGGTGGCGCGTCCTTTTGCATGGTTGCCTTGGTTCATGCGTTCAGCTGCCAGTACCACTTGTCGCCCTTGCGGACGCTGCGGATGTTCAGCCTGCCTTTGACCAGATTCACCGTCCGGTCCTGGATGCCTTTGTTCTTGAAATGCTGGATGATCTCCTGATTGGATACGGGGCCTTTTTCCAGCAGCCGGGGCAGTTCTTCTTCCACCTGCTGTTGTTTGGTGGGAGCTTCCGACAGACTGTCGCAGCCATTCAAAAGGGAATCTGCATCCTCATCCAGCTGCCGCATCCACTCCACATGGTCGCTCAGCTCAAACAGCAGCGCCGGACCGGCAGCGGCCAGATTGCTTTTCACCGGCACCAGCACCCGCTGTGTGGGCGAACGCTGGTACCGTGTCACGGTCAGAATGGACCGCACAGCACCGGCAATGTCGATGGAACCGCTGGTTCGGTACAGGGCGCTGATGCCGATCATCTTATTCATGTGCGCCACAATGAGCACGGCGCATTTGGTGCGCTGAGCCATGGCATACAGACTGCGGAAAGCCCCCCGCACCTCGTTGGCCTGATTCATGCTCACCGTGGGACCGATGTAGGCCGAGAGCGGGTCGAGGATCAACAAGCGGGCATTCTCCTGCAGGATGCTTTGCTCCAGCCGTGGATCGTCGAAGGTCAGCGCCCGCTTTTCTTCATTGATGAT
>CALXHQ010000005.1 GCA_944388145.1 uncultured Gemmiger sp.
TGCTGCTGGGGCATATACCCGAGCACACGGCGGAAGCGGATGCCCCGCGCGGGCCTGCCGCACCAGAGCACCTCGCCGGAATCCGCCGCCAGCGTGCCAGTGATGATGCCGATCAACGTGCTTTTGCCCGCGCCGTTGGGACCCAAAAGGCCGTAAAGCCCCGGGCCGAGGGTGAGGGACACCCCGGCCAGAGCCTGTTTTGGACGAAGAACTTTCTTCCTTTGACGTGAAAAGAAGAAAAATACACGATTTGGCACTTGATAGGCTTTTTGCAGGTTTTGAATAACAAGATCTGCATGAATCGAAGAAGGCATAAGCAATAAGAAGTATATGTTATATGTGATATATAATATTGATTTGGAAACAGAAAATTGGAATTTTCAGAAATTATTCAAATGCATCGTCAACCATTTGATAACCACTGGAGTTAGAGTTTACATAATCCTGCTTGGTAACAAAGGCATAAATATTGGCAACGTAATCGAAATTGGAAACCGTGCCATCTTCGGAAATGGAAACGGGGGTATAGGTTGTATAGTCCGTTGCGACATAACAAAGATCTCCAATGGTTGTCAACACATACACAGGTCGGTTGTTGTATGGTGTTTGCAAGGTAAACTCCGTACAGTCTCCAGTTTCAAAATCCAAGATATAAGCACACATATCATACGAATTGTCATCCGGTTCCATCTGCGTTTCGGTAATCATCAAATTTCCATCAAACAAGTATCGCATACTGGGGGCCCCGAAGGACTCTTTCACCGTAAAAGTGGCGCTTTTCTCTTCGTTATCCGTCAGGCTAATTCTTTGCACACTATTGTTTTGCTCGTTGAGAGCAAACAGGTATCCATCGCGAACCAAGGAGTTGCCACTTGCACTGTTATCGACATAAAATGGTTCCTGTATTATGTTGCTTTGCGGATCGTACATACAATAGCTAATTCCTTCGGGGGAGATATAATTAAGACATAGCATATCTTCCGTACAATCACACAGCGAATAGTGGCTATCACCGGAGCCAAGGTCCATCACTTTCTCGCAGATACCACTTTCAAAGTTTGCATACCACAATTGGTAGGTGATGTCTCCGTCTTCCCCAATTTCATAAAGGTCGAAATAAAGATCATTCCCGGTAGTACAAAATCCCCCTTGTATATATTGGTTGGAGGAAAGTTCAAATACAGTTCGGCGATCAGACCCGTCCATGTTCATCAACATGGCGTACGGGTTACTGGAATCGGTAGCTTCGGAGAAAACCACCAAGAGCTGATCTCCAACACGTAATAGCATGGGTGGAAACATTGTAGAAGGTGTTGAAATATAACTCGGGCAGCTTTCATCTGCGTGTGTGCAGTTTGGATTTGCACACAAGAAAATACGCTGTTTTGTATTGACATCCGTATAGAACAGGTTAGCGGAATCAGGAAAAACTGTTTGAAGTTCATAGATTCCCGCGTCAGTAGTGACATATAGGCCATCTCCGGCAGTTGTCAAAGCGCTGGTGAGATTGGTTTCTGACGTTGGAGACGAACTTCCTTCATTGGTTACAGTGCACCCTGCAAGACTGGCGACAGCCAAACTAACGCACAACAATTTCAACACGAATTTCATGTTTACCCAAAGCCTTTCATTGTAGAAGTTTGATTGGCAATAACAAATGAAGTGGGACAAGTGCGACACATCGCTTTGAAGCCTACGATTTGCCATCGCGCTTGTGCCGCACTTGCCCAATTCACTAATGTTAAATGTGAGGATAATCTCGAAGGATTCTCGAAACAGCGAGCAATCTTCCGGTGGTAATGTCAGTTCGCACGTACCCAAACAGAGATGCCGCTACCACCGAAATAGACGGTACTCCACGGACCAACGGGCTCGCGAGCGGTTAAAAGTTCACGGGAATAGTACAGTCGGATCACAGACTCACTGTTGTCGTACAAACGAGAATCGGCAGAGCCCGTTGACAGAGGCCAAATGATTGCACGTCCATTGGAATCAGATCGATTCACAGCATAATTGACGTTTGCGGTAACCATCATGTAATATCCAGTGTAGCCGCTGCGTGTACCGATTAAAAAGTTCTGATCTTTCCCCATTGTACTGGTCTGCATCAGATTCAGGGCGCGGCCTTGGTAGGCAGAGCCGGTCGAGCCGTTGATATTCAACAGATAGCCAAATTGTCCATTGGGACGATAGCTTGCAGCAAAAGAGGGAAGTGCCATTGCGCAAGCCATCACGAGGGCCAGACAAGCGGTCAGGAGCTTCTTACTCAGCGTTTTCATCACATAAGTCCTCCTTTTCACCAGGTTTTTGGTGATGGAGTTGGTTTTGAAGCGAAGACCATTACCTGCGCGCCGGTAACGGCTTTTACAAGTCGTGGTCAGTTCCCGGGTTCGCTGACCCTTTCCTGTAACCACAAGATACCATAGAATCATTTGCTACACCACAAATTTGACACCAAATTAGAGTCTTTCGACATGAAATGCCAGTAAACAACAGATGCCTCGGCGTAGCCGGGGCATCTTGTGGATTTATGAGCAATAGAAACAGGTGCACTACTGGTTTAAGAGACGAACAAGTTCTGTGATGAGAAACCATTGTAGTTCAATGGATTTTTGCCTTGTGGATTCGGTGCCAAAATATTCTGCCAGTGCAGATACCAGCCCTTTTTGTTCTTGTGACAATGAGCGAACAGAAAGCAGCTCCGCATTTTCACCATAAACCAGTGTGTCGAGAGATATACCAAATAATTCCGCCATCTCGATCAGGCATTCAGCGGACGGCAGTTTGGCGTTTGTCTCATAAGCGCTGATGGTTGAGGTCTTTTTCCCCAGCCGCTTGCCGAACTCCTGTTGTGTCCACCCTTTGCTTTCCCGCAACCGGCGAATGTGATCGCCAATATAGTAAAATCGCTCTGTATTTTTCATGTCTGTATCCTGACCGTTTGAACATCCCGCACAGTTATTTTCTTTAAGATAAGACAATTTTATACAATTGCGGTTGCCAATCGGTGTAATGCAAACGTATAATTACACTATAAGTGTAATTCTGATAAAAAACTTGACTTTCAGGAGGGTAGGTCGTATGTTGGAGTGTAAAGAAGGACGCCTGCTGCGGCGCAACAAAGGCGGGAGTACAACGATGAAAATCAATGTTTTGCTCTGTGATGATGAGAAAGACTTTCTGCAGAGGCTGACTGAAACGATTACACAACAACCTCTGCCAGAGGGGACTTCCGTTGCCGTCACAAAGAATTCCCACTCGACAAGCTTGAGTGACCGTGACCTGTCACAATACCAAATCATGTTTTTGGACATTGATATGCCAGAGCGGAGCGGTATGGACATTGCAAGGCGGGTGCGGGAACTCTACCTTGACACAATTATCATCTTTGTGACCAATTACCCCCAGTTTTCCCTGGAAGGGTACGAAGTGCGGGCATTTCGCTATCTGCTCAAACAGGAGATGGAACAAAAACTGCCTGTGTATTTCCGCGATGCGCTGGCGGAAATTTCGCGTGGTGAAAAAGGGCTGCATTTTTCCGTCAATGCTGAATCCTACTATGTGCCGTATGGCGATATTATTTATATGGGCTGCGATCAGCGAGTAATCTACCTGTACACCGTCACCCCCCGGCAAAACGGCGATCATTTTTACGGTAAGATGGAAGATCTGGCCCGTGAACTGGAGCCGGAAGGCTTTTTGCGCATACAAAAAAGCTACCTGGTCAATATGGCGCATATCAAAAAGCTCAACTATGACCGTGTCATTTTAAGCAACGGCAAAGAGCTTTCTGTCAGCCGCAAGGGATATTCGCAAATCAAAATCCAGTATCTGGCGTGGAAGAACCGGCAGTGGAGGACATCGCAGTGAAGGAATATCTGTTGACATACTTGTGGTCTGGACTGGAATGCTATGCGGCAATTTTGCTGTTTGACGGATTTTCAGAGAGAAAACACAGGTCAGGGATACACTGGCTTATTGCGGCGTGCTTTACGGTTCTAATGGCGACAGGCCTAAACCTGCTTGATCCCGGATTGGCTAATTTGGGTAAAATATTGTATGTGTGCGCTGCTTTTTTTCTATTGCACTGTATTTTGTATCAAAGCGGCCTTTTGTTTGGCCTGTACATGACGATCATTTACTATGCAACGATGGGCTGTGTTGACAATCTCTGTGCAACATTTGTGTTTTGGCAATCCGGCGAATCCACCGCAATCGATTTAAGCGATCAGGTTCCGGTTTCTATTATCATCCACATGATCGAAATATTACTTTTCTATTTGCTCAATCGAATCCGCAAGAGCAAAGTTACCGCAACCACAAACTGGAAATGGTATACCGTCCCAACTTTGCTCTCGATAGTTAGTATTTTGCTCATTCCCTTCTTTGGCAGCTGCTTTCAAAAAGGCCAAATGGACGTGTTTCCGCTCTTTGTCTGTGCAGTCTTCCTTGCCTTCCTGCAAACGGCGGCAATGTTTCTGGTCAGTTGGATGGAACAGAATGCGCACTTTCGGGAGGAGTCACTCAGCCTGCGGACAAGGGCACAGGCACAGCAGGAGAGCATCGAAGCGCTGAGTGCGGCTTACGCCCAGCAGCGTAAACGGACCCATGATTTCCAGGCACATCTGGACACGCTGTCAGGGATGCTGGCACAGCAACCGCCTGATACAAGGGCACTGCAAAAGTATGTGCAGGGGTTACGGGCATCGCAGACAGACCGCATTTTGCTGGTCAACACGCATCACGCCGCGCTGGATGCCTTGCTCAACCAGAAGGCGTTTGTGGCCAAAAACCGCAAAATTGACATTCAGTTTTCGGTCAATGATCTGTCTGCGGTCAAAATTAATATGGTGGACCTTACCATCCTCATCAGCAACACCTTGGACAATGCCATCGAGGCCTGCGAGAAGTTGCCGGAGGACGACCGGCAAATTTTCGTACAGGTTTTGCTGGAAGAGGATGTACTGTTTTATTCTGTCCGCAACCGCTCGCTGCCGGTGAATGTACAGCCGGGGCAGTTACCGGTCACGACAAAAATTCCTCCGGCACTGCATGGATACGGCCTGCAAAATGTGCAGACCACACTGAGGAAGTATCATTCCCTTTATGCCCTTAACTACGCCGACGGCTGGTTTGGATTTGCGACAGATCTGCCCAATACTCTAATTTCATGACAAATAACTGCTCTTTCACTACAAAAAAGAGGGCAAGGCGCAAATGATCTGCTTTAATAAGGGTAGGTTATCATATAAGAGGGTTCAACCAAATGGATAAACTGATAGAATCCATCACGCAAAAATGCATTCGGGAAAACCTGATTGACGAAGACCAAGCCGAATGGCTGCAGTACTCGTTGCAATGCAAGGTCATGAACATCGGCGGTTTCTGCATTTTGATTGCCTTGGGTTCTTTGGTTGCGCCGTTTCCGCAGGTACTTCTTTTGAATCTTGGATTGGCATTCTTACGCAAAAAGACCAATGGCCTGCACATGCCAACAAAACTATCCTGCTTTGCGTTTTCGCTCGCTTGTGAGTATATGTGTCACCAACCACCAATTTAACCCCATCCAGACCACGGCCACGGAGCCACTGAAAGAAATTAACCCAACTGGCCTTGTCTTCTTTCATGCCCTCTGCTGAAGCTAAAAATGCGGCAATAATCGCATTAAATATAGCAATAGCCGCTGCATTTATATCCGCGTCTTTTACATATGGTTTGTACAGGGTGGCATTAGGTCTCTTATTTATAGCATCACTCGTCTCGTTAATAAGTTTTTGGCCATCTCTGGCTAGTGTTATCTTCCCCAGAAGAAAAAATAAAATAGCAGAAAACTATATTTATTTTGGCGACGTTGCTTTGATCGACAACAAGGATGACTACATTGATTATATTAGTGAATCTTACTTTGGTGGGAGCCAGATTAAAGGGGGTAAACGAAATCTGGTTTCTGATTTTGCAAGCGAGATTATATATAATAGTCGTCTTGCGAAGAGTAAGTTTTTCTTTTCACGAGTTGCATTAGTTTTAGACTTAATAGCTCTCCTTCTTGTTATTATTCAGCTGCTAGTTTGTCTATGATTAACTGACTTGAATTGGCATTACTTTCTGAACTGTTCATTTGGGCCGCAAACGGTAGTTACTGTACGTTTGCCTCATGTGCTATATTGCAATGACGATGCTATCTCAGTATAATTAAACGCCACTAAGTAGTGAATTTGCTTTGTACGATATACCTGTCCTCACTTAATACGGATGATGCCTGTTTGTCAAAATCCAAAAGTACTTTTTTGGAAAGTACTTTTTTGGAAATCAGCGTGATAGAGTGATTTGAAGAAACTACCTTAAACCACTTTCACAAAAAGAATGGAAATAATATCTCAGTCCTCGCCAGTAATAAAGGCTAACCAACACAAAAAAGGTCGCTGTATTGCCGTACAGCGACCTTATTGTTTTGTCATGGTTCGTGCTTGTCGATTCACTTTGTGACAATGCACGCTGCGATATTGGCCATGACAGATAGAACAAAACTGATAAGATAGTCCATAGGGAGCCGCCCTTCTGTGCCGATTTATTTAGCTAGCAGTTGGCACAGGGACTATTTTATCAGTTTTTTATTTTGCTGGGAATTTTGCGGCGGCAACAGGGCGTTGACCTGCTGCTTCTCCTAATTTGTAGGGGCCGATGCTCGCACTGGCGTCCGCAGGCGTCGTTTCGGACTGCGCCCACAGGCGCGTTTTGGAGGCCAACAGGACCGCCGGGGCCGGCTTTTGGGCCGGAGATCAACCCGCCAAAATGTTTTTTCAAAGCAACCTGCAGACTCGTTACAGCCCCATCACCTCCCCCAGCTTCTCCTGCGCCTCCCGCTTCTTCTTGTCAAAGGCGTGGGCGTAAATGTCCAGCGTTGTACTGGCCTGGGAATGACCTAACAGGCTGGCTACCGTGCGGACATCCACGCCCTGGGCGATCAACAGGCTGGCATTTGTATGGCGAAGGCTGTGTACATTCAGATTTTCCGGCAAGCCGTTCTGGCGCAAAATTTTCTTGAAGCGGAAGGTAAAGGTGGTGGGGACCATCGGGTCGCCGCTGGACTGGCGGAACAGGTAGTCATCTTCCTGTAATACCTCATCATTCTGTTTGCGATCCCACACGCATTGCTGCTTCCACGACTTCAACAATTTGGCCATCTCCTTGCTGACATACACCACCCGGTCACCGCTGGCAGTCTTGGGCGGTTTCACAAAGATGGGTTCGTGGCTCAATTTTACCACATTGCGCTGGATGTGGATTGACCGCTTCTTCCAGTTGATGTCCGACCACCGCAGCCCGCAGGCTTCACCGCGGCGCATCCCGGTGGCCAGAACAAGTTTGAAGTAGGTTTCGTATTTCAGGCTTTGCCCCTCCAGGGCGACAATCAAACGCTGCACCAGTTCCTCATCCGCCACCGGCCGCTCCTTCTTCTCGCTTTGCGGTTTATACATTTTCCAGGCCGGGTTATGGAGTAAGTATCCCTCCTCTACTGCATCGCTCAAGATACTGCACAGAGTGTTGTGGATGCCCTCCACGCTTTTCTCACTCAATGGTTTGCCGTCAGTCAGCTTGGGCGCCTTGCGCATTTCCTCGTAAAAATCCCGGACGACTTCTTTGCGCAGGTCGGTCAGTTTGTAGTGACCTAATACAGGTAAGATTCTCCGCACATCCTGCCGGTCGCGGGAGTAGGTGGTTTTCGCCAGCTTCTTGGGCGCGACATCCGCCAACCAGTGGTCAATGTACTTCGCCAGTGTAATGCTCTTGTTCACCGGCTCCGGGGTGTGGTGAACTTCCCGTTCAAACAACACTGCCTGTTCTTGCAGCCACTTCTCGCGCTGCTTCGGTTTCAATTCCACCGGCGGATGTACGGTTTTCTGTGCCGCCTTCAGCCGGTTGCCCTCGTAGTCGTACCCGCGAGAGACCACGATCAAATAACTGTTCTCTCCCCGCTTGCGAATGGATGCCATACTGCCACGTCCTTTCTGATGTGATTTTCTTTGGTTTGCCTTGGATACTTTTTTGGCGTCTGGTCATCATTCTTGACCATCTGCACCACAAAGCATATCCTTCAGGCTGGGTACTGTCCCCTTGATGGTAAACAGGCGGCTGTTGTCGTTGATCTTGGGGATGGAGGCCAGCAGCCCCTTGGTATATGGGTGCAGTGGGTTGGTGAACAGATCGTAGCAACTGCCCTTCTCCACACTGTTGCCGCCGTACATCACCATGACGCGGTCGGCCATTTCAGCCACGACGCCCATGTCATGGGTGATAAAGATAACGGCGGTATCCAGGTCTTTCTTCAGGTCGTTGACCATCCGCAGTACCTGGGCCTGGATGGTCACGTCAAGCGCCGTGGTGGGCTCGTCGCAGATCAGCACCGCCGGTTTGCAGGACAGGGCCATAGCGATGATGACCCGCTGGCGCATACCTCCGGAAAGTTCGTGCGGATACTGTTTGGCTCGGACTTCAGGGTTGGGAATACCGACTTTGCGCAGCATTTCCACCGCCTGCTTTTCCGCCTCCTTGCGTTTCATTCCCTGGTGGCGCATGAACGGCTCGACCATCTGGCTCATGATGGTCAGCGTCGGGTTCAACGAGGTCAGGGAATCCTGGAACACCATCGAGATCGCGTTGCCGCGGATCTTGCTCATCTCTTTGTTGCTCAGTTTTGTCAATTCCTCGCCCTTGAGTTTGACCGAGGAAGTCGGGGCAATTTCGCTGGTCTTTTCGTCCAGCAGCCGCATGATGGCCATGCTGGTAACACTCTTGCCGCAGCCACTCTCGCCCACAATGGCCAGCGTTTCGCCGGCATGCAGGTCAAAGTTGATACCGTTGACGGCTGTGAGCTTGCCAGCCTTGGTGTAGAAACTGACGGTCAGGTTCTTAACTTCCAGGACGGTTTGTTTTTCAGACATAGACGCTTCCTCCCTTAGCCGACCTTGGTCTTGGGGTCCAGCGCGTCGCGCAGGCCGTCGCCAAACAGGTTGATGCTGATCAAAGTGATCAGGATGCACAGTCCCGGCGGGATCCACATCCAAGGCTGGGTTGCCACCACCGCCAGCGACTGTGCGGCGTTGAGCATATTGCCCCATGTGGATTGCGGAATCTGGATGCCCAGGCCAAGGAAGCTCAGCGCCGATTCGGACAGGATTGCGCTCGGCACGCCGAAGGTGAAAGCAACCAGCGCAGGGCTCAGTGCGTTCGGCAGAATGTACTGGATCATAATGGTGCTGTTTTTGGTGCCGATAGCCCGGGCCGCTTCAACATATTCCTTTTCACGGATGGACAGCACGCTGGAGTACAGCAGGCGGGTGAAGCTGGGCCAGCCGGTGATGCCGATGACCATAACAATGGTCCAGAAAGAAGGGCTGAACACCGTAACCAGCACCAGGTTCAAGCACATGTTGGGGATGGAGTTGAAGATGTCGGCCAAGCGCATGATCACCACCTCAGCCGTGCCACGGTAATACCCGGCAATGATGCCCAGCGGGATGCCGATAATCGCCTGGACCAGCACGGCCAACAGGCCAATTCCCAGGCTGGTCTGCCCACCGTAAAGCAGGCGTGCCAACAGGTCGCGGCCGGTGGTGTCGGTTCCCAAAGGGAACTCAGCGCTCGGCGCCGCACTGAAGTAGGGGGTGATCTCATTGGGCTTGCTGCCCAGCAGGACCGGCAGCAGGAAGAGCAGAACGATCTCCAGCACCAGGACCACCAGGCCAACCACCGCCATTTTGTGGCGGGTGAAGCGCTCGATGGTATCACGCAGATACGCATCTTTGACGATTGTTTTGCTTTGTTTCATTCTTGACACCCCTTTCAGGCCTTATCCCCAATTCGGGGGTCAAGCAGACGGTAGAGAATGTCCAGCAACACATTGCCAACGAGGACAACGACTGAAATCAGCACCGTAATGCCCATGATGGTCGGGTAGTCGCGCCCCTGGATGGAACGGAGCATCAGGGTTCCCATTCCAGGCCAGGCAAAGATTTGTTCGATAACGATAGAGCCGCCAACCAGCGACGGCAACGCCAAGCCTGCTGATGTAACCACTGGCTGCAGGGCGTTACGCAGCATGTGCTTGAACAGCACAGTTTTTTCACTCATGCCTTTGGCGCGCGCCGTTCGGATATAATCCTCCGAGAGGCATTCCACCGCACTGTTGCGCATCTGGCGGGTGAACACGCCGATGTTGGCCAGCACCATGGTTGCGCAGGGAAGCGCCATGTGGGCGACAAGCTGAGTAAAGGAACCGGTTGAGCCGGCATCATACATACCGCTGGCGGGCAACCAGCCAAGCTGGATGCTGAACACATAGATCAGCAGCAGGGCCACAAAGAAGGTCGGCGCGCCGCGGCCGATGAAGGCAATAATGGTAGAACCATAGTCCCAGCCGGAATAGGCTTTGTAGCCCGCGATGGTCCCCAGCGGCACCGCGATGAGCAGTGCAATGACCAGAGACGAGATGCTCAACAGCAGGGTGGGGCCGATGCGGTCCATCAGCAGATCCCAAACCGGGCGGTACTGGCTGTAAGAGGTGCCAAAGTTGCCCTGCAGCATGTTACCCAGCCAGTAGAAATACTGGACAATGAGCGGTTGGTCCAGCCCCATGCGGTGTTCAATCTCGGCGATTTCCTCCGCCGAAAGGCCCGATCCCGGCTGCACCAGCATGTCCAGCGGGGTGCCGGGCATCAAGGAGGCCAGAATATAGGTGATGATGGTAATGCCAAAGAATGCCACGATGGCAGTCAATAGGCGCTTGACTATGTATCTGCCCATAGATTTTTCCCCCGTTCAGGCTGACGGCCTTACCTGCCAGCCTTTGGATTTTATTTCACCTCTTCAACAAGGACGCGGTGTTTTTCGTCGTTGGATTTGCGGATGGCCTCCATAGCCAGCAGGCAGGCTTGCCCGTCGTTGCCGTCACAGATCGGCGCCTTACCGCCAAGGTACGCAATAAAGTGGTGGGTGATCTGCTGCCAGGCGTCGGGGTCCTGCTGGACGATGTGTTCTTCGACGCTGCCGTCCGGCTTTTCCACCACAACGCCTGGGCCAGTGCACAAGCGCATGATACCTTCGGTACCGTAGATCGTGGTGCCACGCTCCGGCCGGCCGTAGTCGCACCAGCTGATCCAGATGGAGCCCTGGATTCCATTTTCCATCTCGGCCAGAATCATCGCATGGTCAGCCGCCTTGATCGGGCTGCCGTCGGCATAGGTTTTGTCGATCGTCGGGGTTACAGCGCTGACCGCCTTGATGGGACTGTCGAAGAGATAACGCACCAGGTCCACGCGGTGGCAGCCAACACTGAGCATGACGTCCCCCACACCCGCCAGATGTTTGTCATAGAAATCCGGGGTGGGGCCGCCGATGCTGGCATATTCCACACCTTTGTGGGCCAGCTCGGTGCGGAACGCGATGGGTTTTCCGATGACCCCCTCCCGCAGCAGTTTTTTGCCCAGCTGATGTTCGGCTGTCAGCCGCTGGGCGAAGGCTACCATCAGCCTGCGTCCGCTTTTATGCCAGGCATCCAGGATCTGTGCTCCCTCCTGCGGGGTCATGGCCAACGGCTTTTCACACAGCACATCCTTGCCAGCTTCCAGCGCCGCAACCACATGGGTGCAGTGAAAGCGTTCCGGCGTACAGATGATGACGGCATCCACGGCCGGGTCTGTGATCGCCTCGTTCACGTCATAGAAAGCCCTGGCTCCATATTGTTCAGCCAGTGCGTCGGCGTTGGCCCGTGTCTGGTCGCACACCGCGTACAGTACGGCATCCGGGTTGACGGCCACCGCCGGGGCATGCCTGGTTTTTGCGATGGCGCCACAGCCAATGATCGCAATATTCATGCTTTTCACCTCGCATCAATCAGCCGCCGCAGTGTCTGCAGGCTGATACGTGCATCCTCCAACACATCTTTTTTGTGCAGGTCCTGCTCCGCAACCACCCACTGGGCGCCAATTTCCACCGCCTTGGCGGCAATGGCTTCCACATCCACAAGGCCTTCGCCCACGGCGCAGAAGTCGATATCCATGTATCCGGGGCCGGTCTTGCCAACGTAGTCCTTAAAGTGGACATAGCGGATTCGATCCTTGTACCGATCCATGAGTGCGAGGGTATCGATCCCGGCGTAGGTGGTCCAGAAGGTATCGATCTCATACTCAAGGCCCGGCTCTTTTTCCAGGATTGCGTCCATCAGGCAGGCATGATCCCCGTAGGGCTGGAATTCAAAATCGTGGTTGTGCCAGGCAAGCTGCAGGCCCGCTTCGGCGCAGCGCTTTTTCCACTGGGGGATGGCGTCCAGGACTTTCCGGTAGTAGGCGTCGTTGCGGTCCTCATCCGGGATGTGGGGCAGTGCAAGGGTTTCCATTCCCACCTGACGCGCATAGTCGATCTCCTCCTGCAGATTGTCAAAAAAGCGGTACATACGCGGGTGGGAGCTGAACACCCTGATGCCGATTTCCTCGGCTGCCGTCTTGAGTTCGGCGGCAGTCAAATCGTAGGGCAAGAACAGTTCCACCCCGTCGTAGCCCATCTCTTTGAGGGTGCCCATAACCTTGATCAGGTCCTGGCCGTTTTGGATGATCGTGTAAGCCGAAAACAGATTATAACCGTATTTCATCTTCGGGTCCTCCTTTCAGGCCCACCACATGGCGGCCGGCTGTTCCGAGATGATGACTTGACGCAGGAAGGCGACCGCCTTTTCCAAGCCTTCCTTGATGGACATCAGGCTATCCTCGTGCTCAATGGCCAGCGTACCGTCAAAGCCACACATGCGCAGCGTGCTGACGATCTGCTTCCATTCGTCAGCGCTGTGGCCATAGCCCAGCGTGCGGAAGATCCAGCTGCGATGAAGCTCATCGGCGTAGGGTTTGGTGTCCAACACGCCGTACTTGCGGGCGTTGACCGGTTCCACATAGCAATCCTTGGCATGGAAATTATAGATGATCCCCTTGAGTTCGCGGATGGCTGTGGGAATATCGATACCCTGCCAATACAGATGGCTGGGGTCAAAATTGGCGCCGACCGCGTCGCCAACCGCCTCGTGGATGCGGAGCATCGTTTCAGGGTTGTAGACACAGAAACCCGGGTGCATCTCAAACGCCGCTTTCACATGGTGGGCGTTGAGGAACTTGGCCATCTCCTGCCAGTAGGGGATCAATACCTTGTTCCACTGATAGTCCAGTATTTCCAGGAAATCTTCCGGCCAGGGGCAGGTGACCCAGTTGGGATGTTCAGACGCGGGGCAGTCGCCCGGGCAGCCGGAGAATGTATTGACAACGCCGACGCCGAGCTTTTCGGCCAGCAATACGGCATTGCGGAATTCATGGTCGGCTTTTTGGGCCACGGCCGGGTTCGGATGGACCGCGTTGCCATGACAGCTAAGGGCACTGATGCTCAGATGGTTCTTTTCCAGAACCGCCTTGAACTCGGCCAGAGCCTGCGCATCATTCAACAATATTTCTGGGTCACAATGGGCGTTGCCGGGGGAACCGCCGCAGCCGATCTCGACGGCTTCTACGCCAATGGAAGCCTGATAGGCCATAGCATCGGCGAAAGGCATACCGGAAAGCGGCACATTCAAAACACCAAGTTTCATAAAGACACCTCTTTTATGTTGTCACAATGGCGGCCTTTGGGCGTGTCAATTGCCGAACCTCCGCCTGCAACGCAAACGGTGCAGGTTTGCTTGCACCGCTTGCGTTGCAGGCGGCCCCGGCCGGGGCCACACTGCTGAGGAGAAAGAGCAAAAAGAACAATAGAATAAGGAAGGCGTTCTGCGTGATGGGCAAAAAGAAAGCACTCAAGCTTTGGCGGCGCGCTCGGCTTCCACCTCGTCCAGGACCTGGCTGAGGACCGGGAAGCGATGCGGTTCGTAGCAACCGCAGCCGGGAGCAATAACCAGTTTGTCGCCCGCACCGGCGATGGCGGCATCCACACGGCTGCGCAGCGTCTTTTTAATCAGGCGGCGATCCGCGCCGGCAAAGTCGTTGCCGCCACCCGCACCGTTCATCACGCTGCGATCCAGCGGCAGGCGCAGATGATTGATGCCGCCGACAAGGACCTTGTCGGTCTTTTTGCGCAGTTCTGCCAAGCTGGGCATGGATTCCCATGTATCCGTATAGTTGAAGGCGGTGACGGGAAGGTCCAGGCACCATTCAATGGAGGCGGTGTCCTTTTCTTTAATGCCGCTGCCATTGCACAGGTGCGCCATGTTGAACCAGGTCTTATCCTTGATGGCGTTGACGATACGGGCGGTTCCATCAAATTCGTACTTTTTGAACAGCTCGTACCCCATCTTCTGGTCCAGACCGTTCTGCATCCCGATAAAGAAACCGGCCGCGCCTGCATCCACATAGGCTTCCATCAGGTTGACGAGAGTCTCTTCGATGACCTGGAGACCGTACTCCACCTCTTTGGTATCGTACTCAAACATTTTGATGAGCTTTTCCTGGTCAAAGAATCCAGCAACAAACTCACCCGCCATGCTCACCGGACTGAACACGGTGGGCAGCACCGGCACATCGCCCTGATAGTGGTCGCAGACCCGCTTAACGGCTTCCACATTGCGCTGGAAGACCTCGCTGTCCTTCACCTTCAGCGGACGCAATGTCAGCCAGTCCTTAGCATGGTTGATGCGCCAGGTATCCACATTCAGCCAGGCCTGCATATCCGCATGCAGCGGAGTGGCGATTTTCTGGCCGAACGCCTCAGGAAAGTACATGCCCGAGAAATCAAATTTAATGAAATCCCACTGATAGGCATCCTCGTTGGCGATCATAGCGTAGGCCAGGTCGTAGGCATCCAGTTCTTCAAAATTGAGGTGCGGCCCCCAAAAAGCTGCACAGGGACGATCCAGGTGTTCGCCAGCCACAGCGGCCTTCAAGCGTTGTGTGTGCGTCATAGCCATCGTTATTTCCTCCATCTGTGATGTGTTATGTAAATTATTTTCATAATTTACAGTTCTTATTATAACTACTTACATCATAGTTTTCAAGCATTTGCATTATTTTCGTGCCTTTTTACAATTCAGACCTTGCCGTTTTGTCGAATGCTCCAAATTCATGTCAGTTTTACACATTTTTAGCTCATTTCCCCGCCCTTTTCCACCAATTTGTACATCAATCCGCATGACGATACCGGCATACCGCACAGCGGCCCATGAAAATTGTATGAAAAAAACCGGGGCCTGATGGTTTTCAGGCCCCGGTTTTGCGGGTAATATTCGTCGCCTTGGCGGCTTTCAAGTAGACTCTCGCACCAGAAGGTCTACATCCATCAAGATCTGCTGGTTGGCCACCTGTACGCCCGCAACCATATCCAGCAGGATCTCTGTTGCATAGGCACCCATCTGGCTGCCCCGCTGGCGCACGGTGGTCAGAGACGGTTCACACATCTGTGCAATATAGGTATCATCAAATCCCACGACCGCGATATCCTCCGGCACTTGCAGATTCGCGCGATGGATCGCACGGACTGAGGCCACCGCCATTACGTCAGACACGGCAAAGATCGCGTCTGGTCGCTCCGGCAGGCTGAGCAGCCGACTTGCAGAGGAAAGTGCCAGATCAAACTCGCTGACCGGCTGATGGATCACCAAGCTGTCATCCCGCTCGATGCCCGCCCCCTGCAGGGCGTCAAAATACCCGCGCTCCCGCTCCACTGCGTACTTATACTGCAATGGGCCGTTCAGCAGCGCAATGCGGCGGCGGCCTTTTTCCAAAAGCAGCTGCATAACCGATTTTGCGGCTCCATAATCGTCGATGGAAACATACGGCAGGCCGCACTCTTTTTCAAACTCGGCACACTGCACAACCGGCACGTAACGGTTCAGCTCCTCCAAGTCCTTCGGTGTCGAGATTTTTCCCAGAGTCAGGACACCGCAGGCATGGATGGCTTCTACCAGTTCCCGTAGTTCCTCCAGGCTGTACCGTGCCACCTTGGCTCGATACAACACTGTCTCATAACCGCGAAAATCTGCTTTGGAGATGATGCCATCCAGAACGTCCGCATAAAACGGGTTGCGCAGTTCCGGCAAAATTGCCAGGATTGTGTGGCTTGGCTTGGACTGGGCTTCGGTTTCGTCCGGGGCGCTTGCGGACAGCACCATAGAGGGTGCAGCCGCGCCGTAGCCAACCTCGCCAAATGCCTGTTGAACCCGCAAGCGAGTCCCATTTTTGACCGCCTGCGGATTGTTTAACACCCGTGAAACAGTGGCAATGGAAACGTTTGCTGCCTTGGCGACATCCTGAATTGTCACTTTTTTGGCCATTGTTTACACACCTTTTCGCAATAAATCTATTTTCTGTATCTGATTCAGTTGTTTTGACATTGGACAACACAAACGGACAATGGCTCCTTTTTGAGGTGCCCCGGCGCAGAGTACGGGCGGGAATATTTTATCTGCCTGCTCCTGCCGTCCCAGAAAATTTACATGCTTCAGGCACGGCCTGTTCCGGTTGCATACAGTCCCGTCAACGCAGTAACGACCTTCACTGTATCCATATTATACCATCTCATAAGATCCGGCGCAAGACACTTATGAAAATATTTTTCATTTTTATGTTCCGCATTTTCGGGTTATCGGAGGGCATCCTGTTGTATTTCCGTTGAAACGGTGGATGCCTGTTGTCATTTTGACGATTTTTTTTGGCATTCTATGTAAAATGTGACAATTATTTTCTGTAAAACAAATCATCTATTGAAAATTTTGATGTGCTCGTGTATACTTTCACTCAGACAAGCGGTCAATCTTGCTGCATTTTTCATTTCAAAATGTGAAAAGAGTTAGACGGATTGCCGAACAGGAGGAGGTTTCTATGTACGACGCACTGTTTTCCCCTTTGCAGATTGGCAACCATACTGTGCGCAACCGGTTCTGCTTTCCCTCGGTGGGGTTGCCCTTTGACGCCGACCCGCGCACAGGCGGACCGCTGGAAAATCGCCTTCAACAGTATGAAGCAGTGGCTGCGGGCGGCACCGGGCTGATCGTGGTGGGCATCACCGCCGTGCAAAAGAATGCCCGCCTGCGCACCGGCGAGTTTGGCCTGTGGACAGACCGCCAGATTGATCTGTTCCGCCCGCTGACCGAGGCCATCCACCGGCACGGAGCGCTGACCACTGTACAGCTGCACCACGCCGGAGCGCGGGTCATGCCGGAGGTTTGCAGGGAACGGGTCGCCCCCTCCCCCATCCCGGGCTATGGCGCCCGGGCCATGACGTTGGCGGAGGTACAACGGCTGCGCGACGATTTCATCGCCGCCGCCCGCCGGGCACAACTTGCCGGGTTTGACGGCATCGAATTGCACGCCGCACACGGTTACCTGCTCTCTCTGTTCGCCTCCCCGCGATACAACCACCGCGCTGACCGTTACGGCGGCAGCCTGGAAAATCGAGTTCGCCTGCAGACCGAGATTCTGCAGGGCGCGCGGCAGGTGTGTGGGCCTGACTTTATCCTGGCCAGCCGCATCGGCGGCAATGAGCCCACCTATGCCGAGGGGGTACAAATAGCCAAGCTGCTCGAACAGGTTGGCGCCGACTACATCAGCGTCTCCTTCGGTCTGGACGATCACTATGATCTGGACACCCCTTATTGGCGGCCAACCCCCGCACCGGACTGGTTCGACGGCAACGCCGTGACCTACGGTGCCAGCGTGGTGCGGCAGTCCGTTCGCATTCCGGTGGTGGCGGTGCGCAGTATCTGCACCGCCAAACGGGGCGAATGGCTGCTGGAAAACGGCCATGCCGATCTCATCGCCTACGCCCGCCCGATGCTGACCAACCCGGATTTCGTCAACCGTATCCGCAATGGCGTCCACCCCGCCACCGAATGTCTGAACTGCGGCGCCTGCCGGTGGTTCACCAATCCGGCGGCCTGCCCGATTGAAAGGAAGCACGGCCGGGACATCTACGCAGCGCTCCACACCGCGAGGGATGGGACGTAACTTGACGGTTCCTTCACTTTGTTCATTATTCTACATAATAAACCGATAAACCGAAAAAGACAAAATGAGGTGTTATTTATGAAGAAAACGATTCGTACCGGCATTATCGGCGCAGGCATGATGGGCCGCACACATACCGAGGCATTGCGCCGCATCCCCGGTGTGGAGGTTGTGGCTCTGGCCGATCGCAACGAGGCTCTAGCCAAGAAAACCTGTGAGGAACTGTACATTCCCGCCGCCTACGCCGATTACCGGGAAATGATGTCCAAAGAGCATCTGGATGTGGTTCACGTCTGCACCCCGAACTTTGTTCACTTCGAGGCCTGTAAGGCTGCCATTGAGGCCGGGGTCAACGTTTATTGCGAAAAGCCGCTGGCCAACACCGCCGCCGAAGCGGACGAGCTGACCGCTCTGGCCAAAGAGCACGGTGTGCTGTGTGCCGTCAACTTCAACTACCGGCACAACGCCATCGTACAGGAGATGCACGAGCGGGTCGCTGCCGGGGACTGGGGCCGCACTTTCCTGTTGCACGGCACCTATTTGCAGGACTGGATGATGTATGACAGTGACTACAACTGGCGCTGCATCCCCGAGATGGGCGGCGCCAGCCGCACCGTGGCCGACGTCGGCTCTCACTGGTTCGACACCGTGCAGTTTATCACCGGCAAAAAAATTGTCCGGGTGTACGCCAAGCTCATGACAGTTCTGCCCCAGCGCAAAAAGTACACAACTCAGGCTGCTACTTTCCAGAAGCAGAGCGGGGATGACTATACGTTGGTGGATATCAACACCGAGGATGCCGCCTTTATTCTGGTACAGTTTGAGGATGGCGTACTGGGCAACCTGGTGCTTTCCCAAGTATCAGCCGGGTACAAGAACGGCTTCACCATCGGCATCGACGGCAGCAGCTACTCGATGAGCTGGAATCAGGAAACCCCTGACCGGCTGTTCATCGGCAGCCGTGAGCAGGGCATGACCTGTGTACAGGCATCCGCCGATGCGCTGCACGGCACCGCACGCCGGTACGCCACGCTGCCCGCCGGGCACGTGGTCGCCTGGAATGATGCACTGCGCAACGCCATCCAGAGTTTTTACGAGGAACTGTCCGGCGTACCGAACAACCGCTTCACTCGCTTCAGCGATGGCGCCCGCATCGTGCACATTGTTGAAGCCTGCCTGGCCAGCAACCAGAGCGGGCAGTGGGTGGATGTGCAGTAAAGTCCGAATTGCTTTGACCCCAAGTCGTTTCACACAGGAGGGTATCCACGTGGACAAAAATCAATACCAAACCTACACAAACATCCTGAAACAGGAACTGATCCCTGCTTTCGGCTGTACCGAACCCATCGCCGTCGCGTTTGCCGCCGCCAAGGCGCGGGAGGTTCTCGGCAAAATGCCTGAGCATCTGGTCGTAAAATGCAGCGGCAACATCATCAAAAACATCAAAGGTGTCATCGTTCCCGCCTCGGGCGGGCTGCGCGGTATCGCCATCAGCGCCCTTCTCGGCGCCGTGGGCGGTGATGCCTCCCGTGGGCTGGAGTGCCTGTCCGCTATCACCGACGCCCAGCGCGCCCAAGCCAGACAGTTGGAGACTGACGGCATCTGTGATGTGGAACTGCTGGAGGGGGTGCCGAATCTGGACATTATCATGGAAGTCCGGGCCAGTGATTCCACCGCTCTTGTGGAAGTGCGCAACGCGCACACCAACATTGCCCGCATCGAGAAGGACGGCAAGCTGATCTACCAGGGTGAGGGCCACCCCGTTGCCGAGGAGACCGACCTCTCCGCGCTGACCCTGGCAGATATTCTGACCTTTGCCGAGACCGTCCCGCTCGAGATGGTGCAGTCCATTCTGGAAAATCAACTTCAGTGCAATCTGGCCATCGCCGAGGAGGGTCTGAACGGGACCTGGGGTGCCAACGTCGGCAAGACGCTGCTCAAACACCTTGGGGATTCCTGGCAGGTCAGAGCTGCCGCTTATGCCGCCGCGGGCAGCGACGCCCGCATGGCCGGATGCGAGATGCCGGTGGTCATCAACAGCGGCAGTGGAAACCAGGGCATGACGGCCTCGCTGCCGGTGTACATCTATGCGCAGCACATCGGCGCCGACCGCGAAAAGCTGATCCGGGCGCTGACGCTCAGCAACCTCGTTGCCTTGTACCAGAAGAACCAACTGGGCAAGCTCAGTGCCTACTGCGGCGCGGTCAGCGCGGCCACCGGCAGCGGCGCGGCCATCGCCTGGCTGTCCGGCGGCGATGAAGTCTGTATCGAGCGCGCCATCACCAACACCATCGCCGATGTCAGCGGCATTGTCTGCGACGGCGCCAAGAGCAGCTGCGCCGCCAAGATCGCCAGCAGCGTGTTCAGCGCCATCATGGGGTACTACATGGCGGCCGACGGAAACGTGTTCCAGCCCGGCGAAGGCCTGGTCGGGGAGACGCTTGCCGATACGGTCAACTCCTACACCCGTATGGGCCGCGTGGGTATGGCCTCGACCGATATTGCCATTCTGAACATGATGATCGGCAAGTGATGATGGCGGGCTCCCCGCCAGGAGGTACCTTATGTATAACACCGACGCCTTCTCCCCTGCCTGCTTCCATGGAGGCGGCAGCCTGCGGCTCCATGGGCAGGAGATCACCTATGAGACTGTCTGTGAGGACAACGTCTTCTACGACGAAACCGGCAAACCGCTGGCCACCATCTTTTCCTATTCCTATTTTCGCACCAATGTCAAAAACCGTTCGAGCCGCCCGGTTCTGTTTTGCTTCAACGGTGGGCCCGGGGCGTCCTCCTCGTCGGTGCACGCCGGTTGTTTCGGCGCACTGCGGGTCAAATACCCAGCAGACCCGACTGCAGAAACTGCCCTGCCGCCCTACGAGGTCATTGATAACCCTGACTGTCTGCTGGATGTGGCCGACCTTGTCATGGTGGACCCCACCGGAACCGGCTATGGTCTGCTGCTGGATGAGGCCGCCGATAAGCGCTTTTACGGCATCGACGAGGACGCCGAAGCGTTGTTGATGTTCATTCGGCGCTGGCTGTCCCGCTACGGGCGTTGGAGCAGCCCCAAATACCTTGTGGGCGAAAGCTACGGCTGCACCCGCGCCGCCACGGCTGCGGGTATCGGCATGACCGGCGGAGCGACCCGCAGCTACAACATGGCTTTTGACGGGGTCATCCTGCTGGGCAACACCGTCACGGTGGCCAAATACTTCAACCGCGGCGCACCGGTGGAACCGGCAGTGGAAGCCCTGCCCACCATGGCGGCGATCCACTGGTACCACAACCGCCCCACCGATCAGCCGCTGGAGGAGTTTGTCAAGGAGGCAGCGGTCTTTGCCGCCCGAGAGTATCTGCCCGCCCTGTTCCGGGGCGAGGGGCTGACCGGTCCGGAACGCAACCACCTCAAACAGAAGCTGATGGCCTACACCGGCGTGTCGGAGGAATATCTTGAAGCCCGCGATTTGCGGCTGGAACGCTGGTCCTTCTGCCACGAAGTGCTGCGGAAAAAGCAAGAAGTCGTCTCTCTGATGGACGGCCGCTTCACCAGGCCGGCCCTTCGCCCTCTTTATCGCGAAGGCACGCCCGGATTCGCCACCGACGCCACCTCGGAGCGATATTCTCCCTTCTTCCAGAGTGCCCTGCTGGGTGAGATGTCTGATCGGCTGGGCATCCGAAACTTTGACCGCAGTTTTGTCCCTTCCTGCGACTTCGGTACCGAGCTTGTTCCCGGCTCCCGCTGGGACTTTGAAAGTGCGCAGCAGCTTTCCGGTGAGCGATTGTCCATCGCCATGCAGAGCAACCGCCGGATGCGCACCTTCTTCGCCAATGGCTGGTATGACCTGGTCACCCAAACCGGCATCGTCTGGCATACCATGACCCACATGCACCTGCCTGCCGACCGCACCTTTATGAAAGGGTATCCCTCTGGCCATATGATCTTCATTGGCGAGGACAACGTCCGCCAGCTCAGTGAGGACATCCGCTGCTTTGTCTGCGGCCAGACGCCCGCGGGCACAATGTCTGCCCCCTCTTTCTGATATTGCTTTTTCTCCTTTCTCTCCCCTCGAGACCCGCCGCGGATATGGTTTTGCGGCGGGTCTTTTGTGCTGTCAGAAGTTTGTCGTTTTTGTTGTGTTCCGCCCACTCCTCCACTGTTAACCGCACTCACGAATTTTCCGTTCATTCACTTTTTTCGCTTGCCCAGACTGAATATTTGTGAGGGGCTTCCCTTATCACACAAACAGCAAAGGCGGAACTCTTCGTGATGCACACCTTGACAGTACCGGCGGATGTACTTACACAAATGTCACATTTCCAACAAACAGGAGGCAGAAAGGAGCGCACCTGCCGGTTTTATGATTGTTTGGCGCCAACAGACAGGGTGGGAGGATCTACCTGCTGTGATACTCCTTCAAAATATCCCGCAGGTTGATTTCTTCCAGGCTGCGCCGCAGGTCCCGCCGGATCTTCTGGTAGGTTTGATCCAGTACGGCATGGATGCTGCGGCCGACCGGGCACTCCTGCGACGGATTTTGGTGAATCCCGATCATCTTATCCAGAAAATCAGGCTCGAGGGCCTGGCAGATGCGGAAAACGGTGATCTCCTGCGGCGGGCAATGCAGTGTTGCCCCGCCATGGCCGCTTTTTACCAGAAGGACGCCGTCCTTCTTCAGCACGCTGAGGATGGTGCGGATGGTCACCGCGTTGACACCGGTGGAGCGGGACAGCAGATCGCTGGTGACGCGGACGGTCTGCCCGTACTCCGCGATAAAGATCAGGCAATGAATGGCAACGGAGCACTTGGTACTGATATGCATGATGCGCTTCCTTTGATTACAATTACAGCGATTTATTCTTATTATATTTCATTTTTGTCCCGATGTAAATATTGACATTACAAGAGAAAATGGTATAATTATGATGTAATGTTAAACATTACATCACGCGGTGGCAAGCCCCGCGATCTCGGGTTATGAATCGAACCGCTGTTTTGCAGCCTGCGGCGAACCCGCCGCTTTTTGGAATCCGTGAAGGATAACAAGGAAGCGGTACGGGTGACGAGACAGGGGCCGGTGTTGCCTTGAGTATAGAGCGCTCTTTCAAAAAAAGCGGGGGCGGCGATTCGTTTCAGGATGCCCGGATGGTTTGGATACTGTCCGGGCATTTTCTGTTTGCTGATTCACGGCGGGCCGGCAACGGCGCGCCGGGTCAGGGGTGTATCTGATAAATCAAAAACGCTGAGGATTTTTCAGATCCACCCGAGGATCATTTCGGCATGGCAGGGTTCGTCAAGCTCTGCCGGATAGAGGAAAGGATGGTATGTATGACCTGGTTTGACCCGCAATATGATTACATTTCGGAATTTATCGACAACTGGAACAGCAAGCTTGGGCGGTTTAAAGGAATGTTGATCGTGGTGGCGGTTCTGCTGCTGGTGGCAGGGGTGCTTTGCGCGCTGCTGCCGGAGGAGACGTTCCTGACCATTCAGATCTTTGCCGCAGCCGCCCTCATTGTCCAGGGCATCGGGCACATCGTGTCCTATGCCTTCACGACCTACTATTTCAAGGACCCCATGCTCATCATCGCGGGCATCCTGGATATTTTGCTGGGGCTTATGGTGGCATCCATGCCGGTGGGGGTTACGGTGGCAACGCTGACCTTCCTGTTTGCCTTCCTGCTGCTGTTCCACGGGGCAGAGCACATCGCCTTTGCCTCCCGTATGAAATACTACCGCATTATGAATACGGGCGCCATTACCTTCAGCGGCGTGGTCAGCATCATTTTGGCAGTCATCTTTATCCTGCTGCCGCTGCTGTCCATGCTGATGCTCAACTATATCCTGGCGGCCTATCTGATCGTGGAGGGGATCGCCCTGCTGGTGGAAGCCCTTTCGCTGAAGCAGATCCACCGCTGAAGGGAATCTGTCGTTTGCTCTGCATCAATGCATAGAAAAGAGGAAACCATGTGACACAGCAACTTGCGGCTTGGACCTTTTGGACGACCGCCGGCTTTTTGAGCGGCGGCGTAATGTACTGCCAGTGGCTGCCTCTGCGGCTGACCGGGCATGACATCACCCGGGAGAGCCGGGACCACAATCCTGGCACCGCTAACGTCTTTTTGATCTGCGGCGTGCCCCTGGGGCTTATCTGCCTGGCACTGGATCTGCTCAAGGGCTTTGTGCCGGTGGCACTGGGCAGCCGGGCCGTCGATTCGCGCTCACTGCTCTTTGCCGGCCTCCTTGCGGCGCCCGTTCTGGGCCACGCGGCCGGTGTATTCAACCATGGGCGGGGCGGCAAATGCATTGCCACCGCCTTTGGCGCCCTGGCTGGCCTGCTGCCAGGCTGCGGCGTGGTGTTTTTGCTGGCGGCGCTCTACCTGCTGTTTTCCACCATCATCCGGCTGCGCCCCATGGCCCGGCGCAGCCGTGTGGTGTTCACGCTGTTCGGCGTGCTGGGCGGCGGGTGGCTGCTCTGGACCGGCCACCCCCCGCTGGCCCTGGGCTGTGTGGGGATCGCGGCGATTGCCGTCCACCGCCACTGTGTGCAGCCCACCGTGCCGGAAGCGGAGAAGCCTGCGACCGTACAGGAGGGCATCCCGCCACAGTGACAGCCTGAACATTTGCAGAGCGTCCGGCTGAACAGGTCGCTTTCCTCCGGCGGGGAAAGCGGCCTGTGGCTGCGTGCGGCGGTTTGCCGGGTATGGCCATATTTTGCCATTGATTGAGTGGGAAAGAGGGCGAACAACTTGGAGACAAAGTTTGGCAAATGGATCGAAAGCCGGGGCTTCCCTGTCACCGTCAACGCCATCGTGATCCTGGCACTGGGGTATATGGCTTTGCGGGATGCCAACGCACTGGACTGGGGGCTGCACCGTTCGCTGTATGGGCCGGTTTTCCTTGCGGCCGGGGTCGTGCTGTTGCTGTTTTTTACGCTGCTGCGGAAATACCACCGCGGTTTCCCGGGTGCCTGCCGGCGGGCGGCGGCCTACCGGCTGTGCTTTCTTATTTATGACGTCCCGGCGCTGCTGATCTGCGATCTGGCGTCGGCCCTGTTGGGGCTGGGGCATCCGGCCCGCGCCGGGCTGATCCTGGCCTGTACCTGTTTGGCAGGCGGATTGCTGCTGTACGGCAGCCTGCACGCCCGGCGCCTCAAGACAGTGGACTACACGGTGCCGCTGAAAACAAAAAACGGTCCGTCCAAAATCGTACTGCTGAGCGACCTGCATGTGGGGCTGTTCATCGGCAGCCGCTACCTGGACCGCGTGGTCCGGCGCGTCAACGGGCTGGACCCGGACCTTGTGCTGATCGCCGGGGACCTGCTGGACGGCTACCTGCCGGAGGAGGCCCAACTGCAGGCCGCCGGCCGTGCCCTGCGGCGGCTGCGTGCCCCGCTGGGCGTCTATGCGGTGACCGGCAACCATGACCCGGACATCTCGGACAAGCGTTTCCAGGACTTTTTGCGAGCGGCCGGGATCCACATGCTCTACAACGAAACCTGCCGGCTGGACGGCCTGACACTGGTGGGCCGCACCGGCATTGTGGACACGCCGCAGCTGCGCACCCCGCTGGCCCCGATGCTGCGCGGCCTGCCGGCACAGCCGGTTCTCGTGATCGACCATGATCCCCAGGGCATTCGGGAGGCCGCCGCCTGCGGCGCGGACCTGGTGGTCTGCGGGCATACCCATCGGGGGCAGTTTTTCCCGATGACGGTCTTTACACGGTGGCCCAACGGGCGTGACTACTTCTACGGTGCGGGCCTGCACGGGCACACCCGCTCCATTATCTCGGCCGGAACCGGATTCTTCGGCCTGCCGGTCCGCATCGGAACCGACAGCGAGGTGGTGGTACTTCACCTGGAAGAGCCGCAAAAAGCAACAGGATGTCATTCTTGAGACGGCAACCGTGTGGTATACTTGGAATGAAGGAAGGGAATGGTCTTATGCAGCATACGAAAAAAGACCCGCGGAAGCGGATTCTGACGATCCCCAATCTCTTATCCCTGTTCCGCATGATCCTGCTCCCCTTTTTTGTCTGGCTGTATGTGTTCCGGCAGCGCTATCTGGCAGCGGGGTGCGTGCTGATCCTTTCCGGCGTGACCGACATCGCGGACGGGGTGATTGCCCGCAAGTTCCACATGGTCAGCGACCTGGGCAAGGTGCTTGACCCGGTGGCGGACAAAGTGACGCAAGGGGTGGTTCTGCTCTGCCTGATGGTATGCCATCCCTGGATGGCGGTGCCGCTGGCCCTCATGCTTTGCAAAGAACTTTGTATGGCCGTGACGGGCGGCCTGGTGATTTACCGCTCCGGGCAGGTGTACAGCGCGGCCTGGCATGGCAAGCTGGCCACGGTCTTTCTGGATGCCATGCTCGTGGCACACTTGGTTTGGCTTCAAATACCCGATTTTGTATCCATCCTTATGGCAGCGGCCGCCTCCGTTTTGATCCTGCTGTCGTTTGTGCTGTATCTGCGCCAGAATATTCGGCTTTTGCGCGGGACAGCAAAAGAAAATCGACGCTCGGAACAGATCGAGGAAAAAGTTTGACCGCCATTTTGTCCTGATTTGGGAAAAGAGGAATACAGCTATGGTTTGGATCGCTTTTGCCTGTGGGTCCGCCTTTTTCGCGGGCATCACGGCGGTTTTGGCTAAAATCGGCATCGAGCATGTGAACTCCACCCTGGCCACCGCCCTGCGCACGGTGGTGGTGCTGGCATTCTCCTGGCTGATGGTGTTCGTGGTGGGTTCCCAGAACACCATCGGGCAGATCACCGGGGGCACGCTGTTGTTCCTGGTGCTGTCGGGGCTGTCCACCGGGGCGTCCTGGCTGTGTTACTTCAAGGCGCTGCAGCTGGGCGACGTGAACAAGGTAGCGCCCATCGACAAGTCCAGCACGGTGCTCTCCATCCTGCTGGCCTTTGTATTTCTGGGGGAGCCGGTCTCCCTGCCCCAGGTGCTGGGGGTGCTGGGCATCGGCACAGGCACCCTGCTGATGATTGCCAAAAAGCAGGGAACCCAGCCGGCGGCCCAAGGCAGGGGGTGGCTGGTCTACGCTTTCCTCTCGGCGCTGTTTGCCAGCCTGACCTCCATCTTTGGCAAGATCGGGGTGGAGAACGTGGAATCCAACCTGGGCACGGCGCTGCGCACGGTGGTGGTGCTGGTGATGGCCTGGGGCATGGTGTTCCTGACAGGGGCGCAGAAGGGCATCGGGCAGATCAGCCGCAAGAGCTGGCTGTTCCTGCTTTTGTCCGGCATTACCACAGGGTTGTCCTGGCTGTGCTATTACCGGGCGCTGCAGGACGGCCTGGCCAGCGTGGTGGTGCCCATCGACAAGCTGAGTATCCTGGTGACCATCCTGTTCTCCGGCCTGGTCCTTCACGAAAAGCTCACCACCAGGGCGGCGGTGGGCCTGGTGCTGATCCTGGCCGGTACCGGGGCCATGCTGCTGTGAGCGGCGGGCAGAGGTGCGCCATAGATCAGAAAAATCAACGAGGCCTGCTTATGCCTTGTAACGAACAATTTTGTTGCCAATATTTCTCTGAAATTTTCTCTTGACAGGGAACGCAAGCTGTGCTACAATCCAGACAATTCAATACGCTAAACCGTTGAAGCGGAGATAACGGCAGCCATGCCTTCACAGAGAGCCTGCGATGGTGGAAATCAGGCAAGAGACAAGCTGTCAAATGGACCGCTGAGGGTGCAGGGAACAGAGCGGGGTGACCCGTTCCCAGTATTCTGCAACGTGCAGGCATACGTCAGTTGCCGGGGATATGTTGGTATCCTGTCAAGTGCATGGGGTCAAACCCGTGAAGTCAAGGTGGCACCGCGGATAAAGTGTTTTATTCGTCCTTAGCAGACCGTATAGGGTCTGCCGGGGGCGTTTTTTATTGCCGCCTTTCCCGGCAGGCTGTGCAACCCGCCGGTGAAAGGCGGCTCGCCGATTTTACCACCCCCATCGAGGTGCTCAAGCAGCTCAAACGGGTTTCCCGCCACTGCTACCTGCTGGAATCCGCTGTGGCCGATGCCCGGTGGGGCCGCTACACCTTCCTGGGGTTTGACCCCCGGATGGAGATCACCTGCCGGGACGGCCGCATGCAGGTGGGGGACATCGCGCTGGAGACCGATGACCCGGCCGGCGTGCTGCGCGGGCTGCTCGCCCGCTACCGCAGCCCGCGGCTGCCCGGGCTGCCCACCTTCACCGGCGGGCTGGTGGGCTACTTTGCCTACGAGTATTTCGGCTATGCCGAGCCCTCCGTGCGCGGCCGCACCGAGAACACCGAGCAGTTCCGGGACCTGGACCTGATGCTGTTTGACAAGGTTATCGCCTTCGACCATGTGGCGCAGGTCATCCACCTCATCGTCAACATGCGGCTGTGCGAGGGCGAAGCCGGCTACAACAAAGCCGCGCTGGAGCTGGACTACCTGCGCCGGCTGCTGCTGGGCCCGCGGGCGGCGGAGCCGCCGGGGCGATTGACCGGCGATTTTACCCCGCTGCGCCCGCGCCGCCTGATCCTGTCCCCCGGCCCGGGCCGCCCGGAGGACGCCGGCGTCACGATGGAGGCCGCCAGAACGCTTGGCCCGCAGATCCCCACGCTGGGCGTCTGCCTGGGGCACCAGGCCATCTGCGCGGCGTTCGGCGCGGCGGTCATCCACGCCAAGCGGCTGATGCACGGCAAACAGTCGCAGGTCACGCTGGCCCCCGGCTGCCCGCTGTTCCGCGGCCCGCCGCCCGTCATCCCGGTGGCGCGGTACCATTCGCTGGCGGCGGACCCCGGTTCCCTGCCCGATTGCCTGGCCGTGACAGCCCGCGCCGAGGACGGCGAGGTCATGGCCGTGCAGCACAGAGCATACCCGATTTGTGGAGTGCAGTTTCACCCCGAATCCATCCTGACGCCGGACGGCGCCGCCATTCTGCAAAACTTCCTGCGCGAAGTGTGAAAGGAGCACCCGCTATGATCAAAGAAGCCATCGTCAAAATTGTGGACAAACAGGACCTGACCTACGACGAAGCCTACGCCGTCATGAACGAGATCATGAGCGGCGAGACCACCCCCACCCAGAACGCGGCCTTCCTGGCGGCGCTGTCCACCAAGAGCGCCCGGGCCGAGACCACCGATGAGATCGCGGGCTGCGCGGCCGCCATACGGGCCCACGCCACCCAGGTGGACACCGGCATGGAGGTGTTCGAGATCGTGGGCACCGGCGGCGACAACGCCAACAGCTTCAACATTTCCACCACCGCGGCGCTGGTGGCGGCGGCCGGCGGCGTCAAGGTGGCCAAGCACGGCAACCGGGCGGCCTCCTCCCAGTGCGGCACGGCCGACTGCCTCGAGGCGCTGGGCGTCAACATCAATCAAAGCCCGGCCCGCTGCGTTGAACTGCTGAACGAGGTCGGCATCTGCTTCTTCTTCGCCCAGAAATACCACGCCTCGATGAAGTACGTCGGGGCGATCCGCAAGGAGCTGGGCTTCCGCACCGTGTTCAACATTCTGGGCCCGCTGACCAACCCTGGCAAACCGTCGGTCCAGCTTTTGGGCGTCTACGACGAGTATCTGGTCGAGCCGCTGGCCCAGGTGCTCATCAGCCTCGGGGTGCGCCGGGGCATGGTGGTCTACGGGCAGGACAAGCTGGACGAGATCTCGCTCTGCGCGCCCACCAAGATCTGCGAAATCAAGGACGGCTGGTTCAAATCCCACACCATCCGGCCGGAGGACTTCGGCCTGGCCCGCTGCGCCCGGGAAGACCTTCGCGGCGGCACCCCGGCCGAGAACGCGGCCATCACCCGGGCGGTGCTGGGCGGGGAGGCCGGCCCCCGGCGGGACGCCGTGCTGCTCAACGCGGGCGCCTCGCTCTACCTCTGCGGCAAGGCGGAATCCCTCGGCGCGGGGGTGGCGCGGGCCGCCGCCCTCATCGACGCGGGCAAGGCGCTGGCGACCCTCGAAGCCTTCATCAAGGTCAGCAACCGCCCGGACCTCACGGAGGTGCAGCCATGACCATCCTCGAGCAGTTGGCCGGTCACGCCTGGGCCCGGGTGGCGCTGGCCAAGGCGGAAAAACCGCTGGCGGAACTCCGGCGCGAGGCCCTCGCAATGCCCCGCGGGGAGTTCGCCTTTGAAAAGGCGCTGGCAAAACCCGGGCTCTCCTTTATCTGCGAGTGCAAGCGGGCCTCGCCCTCGAGGGGGCTGATCGCGCCCGACTTCCCGTATCTGGACATCGCAAAGGAATACGAGGCCGCCGGGGCCGACGCGATCTCGGTGCTGACCGAGCCGAAATGGTTCCTCGGCAGCGACCGGTATCTCGCCGAGATCGCCGCGGCGGTGCAAATCCCCTGCCTGCGCAAGGACTTTACGGTGGACGCGTATATGATCTACGAGGCCAAACGGCTGGGCGCGTCGGCAGTGCTGCTGATCGTCTCGCTGCTAGAGGCGCCGCAGTTGGCCGACTACCTGGCCCTCTGCGATGAGTTGGGGCTGTCGGCACTGGTGGAAGCCCACGACGCCGCGGAGATCAAAACCGCCCTGCGGGCCGGGGCGCGGGTGATCGGGGTTAACAACCGCAATTTGCAGGACTTTACGGTGGACACGTCCAACGCCGCTCGGCTGCGGCGGCTGGTACCGCGGGACGTGCTGTTTGTGGCCGAAAGCGGGGTGGCAACTGCCGCCGATGCGGCCGCCGCGCGGGCCATTGGGGCGGACGCCGTGCTGGTGGGCGAAGCGCTGATGCGCGCGCCGGACAAGCGCGCCAAACTGGCCGAGCTGCGGGGGTGTGCGGAATGACCAAAATCAAGCTGTGCGGCCTGCGCACCCCGGCGGACATCCGTGCCGCCAACGCGCTGCGGCCGGAATATATCGGCTTTGTGCTGGCCCCCGGCAGCCGCCGGGCCGTCACCCCCGTGCAGGCCGCGGCGCTGAAAGCCCGACTTGCACCCGGCATCCGGACGGTGGGGGTCTTTGTGGACGCGCCGCCCGCCGAAGTCGCCGCGCTGCTGAGCAACGGCACCCTGGACATCGCCCAGCTGCATGGGCGGGAGGACGAAGCCTACCTGACCCGGCTGCGCGCGCTGACCGATAAACCTCTCTGGCAGGCGGTACGGCTCACCGGGCCCGGCGCGATGCAGGCACTGGAAACTGCCCGGCGCAGCACGGCGGATCTCGTCCTGCTGGACGCCGGCGCGGGCGACGGCGCCGCGTTTGATTGGGGGCTGGCCGGGCGGCTGGGGCGGCCCTACTTGCTGGCCGGCGGGCTGACGCCCGGCAATGTGGCCGGGGCCATCCGCCGCCTGCACCCCTTTGGGGTGGATGTGAGTTCCGGCATTGAGACAAACGGCGTCAAGGACGCCGAAAAAATGGCGGCCTTTGTGGCCGCCGTGCGAAAGGAGGAGGCAGTATGACCAACCCGAACGGACGCTTTGGCGTGCATGGAGGGCAGTATATCCCCGAAACGCTGATGAACGCCGTGATCGAACTGGAACAGGCCTACAATTTTTATAAAAACGACCCGGATTTCAACCGGGAGCTGACCGCCCTGTTCAATGACTACGCGGGCCGCCCCTCGCGGCTGTACTATGCCGCCAAGATGACGGCTTCCTTAGGCGGGGCAAAGATCTACCTCAAGCGGGAGGATCTGAACCACACCGGCGCCCACAAGATCAACAATGTGCTGGGCCAGGCGCTACTGGCCAAAAAGATGGGCAAAACCCGCCTGATCGCCGAGACCGGCGCCGGGCAGCACGGCGTGGCCACCGCCACCGCGGCGGCACTGCTGGGCATGGAGTGCGTCGTCTTTATGGGGGAGGAAGACACCCGCCGCCAGGCGCTGAATGTGTACAAGATGCGGCTGCTGGGAGCCGCCGTCGTGCCGGTCACCACCGGTACCGCCACCCTCAAGGACGCGGTGTCCGAGGCAATGCGGGAGTGGACATCCCGCATCGCGGACACCCACTACTGCCTCGGCTCGGTCATGGGGCCGCACCCGTTCCCTACCATCGTGCGGGACTTCCAGGCGGTCATCTCCAGGGAGATCAAGGCTCAGCTGATGGAAAAGGAAGGTCGCCTGCCCGATGCGGTCATCGCCTGTGTGGGCGGCGGCTCCAACGCCATCGGCAGCTTCTACCACTTTATCGGGAACCCCGGCGTGCGGCTCATCGGCTGCGAGGCCGCCGGCCGCGGCGTGAATACCCGGGAGACCGCCGCCACCATCGCCACCGGAAAACTGGGCATCTTCCACGGCATGAAGTCCTATTTCTGCCAGGACGAGTACGGCCAGATTGCGCCGGTCTACTCGATCTCGGCGGGGCTGGACTACCCCGGCGTCGGCCCCGAACACGCCTACCTGCACGACATCGGCCGGGCCGAGTATGTGCCCGTCACCGACGATGAGGCCGTGGACGCCTTCGAGTATCTCTCCCGCACCGAGGGCATCATCCCGGCCATCGAGTCGGCCCACGCGGTGGCCTATGCCTGCAAGCTCGCCCCGACGATGACCAAAGACCGGATCATCGTCATCACGATCTCGGGCCGCGGCGACAAGGACTGCGCCGCCATCGCCCGTTACAGAGGGGAGGATCTCCATGAGTAAGATCGCATCGGCCTTCCAAAATGGCAAGGCGTTCATCCCGTTTCTGACCTGCGGCGACCCGGACCTCGCCACCACCGCGGCGGCGGTGCGGGCGGCTGCGGCGGCCGGGGCTGATCTCATCGAGCTGGGCATCCCCTTTTCCGACCCCACCGCCGAGGGCCCGGTCATTCAGGCGGCCAGCCTGCGGGCGCTGCAGGGCGGCGTCACCACCGACAAAATTTTTGCCCTCGTGCGCGACCTGCGCCGGGATGTGACGGTGCCGCTGGTGTTCATGACCTACGCCAACGTCGTCTTTTCCTACGGCACCGAGCGGTTTGTCAAAAACTGCCGGGATGTAGGCATCGACGGCCTGATCCTGCCCGATGTCCCCTATGAGGAGAAGGAGGACTTTTTGCCCGCCTGCCGGGCATACGGCGTTGACCTGATTTCGCTCATCGCACCGACTTCTGAAAACCGCATTGCCATGATCGCCAGGGAGGCTGAGGGGTTCCTCTATCTCGTCTCCAGCCTCGGCGTCACCGGCGTGCGCAGCGAGATCACCACCGACCTCGGCGCGATCGTGGAGGTGGTGCGGCAAAACACAAACATCCCCTGCGCCATCGGCTTCGGCATCTCGACGCCGGAACAGGCAAGGGAAATGGGCGCGCTGGCCGACGGCGTCATCGTCGGCTCGGCCATCGTGCGGCTGGTCGAACAGTACGGCCAAGCCGCCCCGCCCCATGTAGGGGACTATGTCCGCCGGATGAAGGCGGCGCTGGGCGAACTGCCGGTGAACCCGCAGTGATGGCATACACAAGGGGTGTGGAAAAGGATCCACACCCCTTGTGTATGCCCGGCTGCACCTGGCGGCGGTCATGGCAGGCAGGAAAATTTGCACCGGCAGTGTCTTTTCGCGCCTGCGCAGCCGGCGTTGGCAGCGTTCATGTATCGCAAAGGATCTTGTCGGCCAGATGCATATAATGCAGGTACAGCACGCCGAACCGGCGCCGGTAGTGGGGCAGCCAGGGTTTTTCGCGGCCGCAGAAGTGCAGGATGGAGGTGTGGGCCATCACCCAGGCCAGATCGGCCTCGCCATGGCTCAGCATATAATAGCTGCCATAATTTCTGGCGTCGTAATTCCACAGATCATCCCGAATTTCCAAAATCTGACTGCCGTACAGGGCGTTCAGCACATCCTGATCGGGAAGGACCAGCTCCATCGCGTGCTCCCGGACATATCCGAAAATCGCATCCGGCGCGATTTTTGCCCGGCATTGTGACAGATTGATGAGGAGCACACCGGAGTTATAGTAGTTGGCATCCGTACCCAGGCGCAGGCGGTTGACACTGCCGGCCAGCTCAGCCGCCCCCTGGTGGGACGCTGCGGCAAAGAGGGCATCGCCCATTTCCAGATTCCAGAGAGCGGCCAGCGAGTTGATGACCAGGATGTCCGGGTCCAAATAGAGCACGCGGTCCAGCGTATCAGGCAGGAGCTGGCCCGCCAGCAGCCGGAAATACATCTCCTGCGGGTACTGCTTCATCACAGGCGCGCCCTGGAACAGCCGCTCATCCACCTGGATCGGAATCAGCCGATGCCCAAGCCGGGCTAGCGACTGCTGCAGAGGCTGTAAAACCGATGGGTCAAAATTGCGGTGAAGCAGATAAATGCTGCACGTCACGCCGGGGTTGTTCAAGAAAAGCGAGGTAAGCAGAACGCGCAGTTGGGGAAGATAGTTTTCGTTCAAACTGACAAGAATATCCATAACACAACTCCCAGATGCCGGATGGCCCGGCTTTTTAGCCCCGATACACAACTTGGGGGTACATGAGCTTCCTGTAGCTGTCGCCAAAAGGGGGGGCAATCCATGCCCCCGCAGCATTGGCCGGCCGCTCTGTCGGTCGTTTTGCTCCGGCATGAGATCGGCGGCAGACATAAGTATTATACCGTGAATCGGGAGAATTTGACAACAAACGATTGCTGAGAATATGGTGTGAACATCCTTACGACTTTCTTTTTGCGTTTGCTTGAAATTTTTTCTTTCCTTGACATACAAAATGCTCCCTTCTCTGCGTTCAGTGCTTTTTCACTGTTCGCTTAGAAGGGAGCATATCAAAGCGTCTCCCCGCTGTTGTTATGGTTTGTTTTGGTCAATGCAGCGCACAGGCTCCCGCCTCAGGCGAGTCCGCATCACAGATCGCAGAGTCAAACGGAGGCGGGCGGCGCGGGAAGGTGACATTTGCGGCACAGCCAGCGGCAGCCGAAGGCGGGCAGCGGCACGGCGTCGGCGGGCAGGCGCTCGCCGGTGAGCAAATCCTCGTAGAGCTCGCTCCCCTGCCGGATGCCCGCGGTGCGCGCCTCACCGCTGAAATTGTACAGTCCGATGAAGCGTTCCTCGTCGTTTTCCCGCACCAGCCCCAGCACAGCCCGGTCGCCGGTGTCGATGGTGGCGAAGGGCACCGTCGCGCCAAAGACGCTGTGGCTGCGGCGCAGCTGTTCAAGACGCATCAGCGCCGGGAACAGCCGGTTTTGCAAGGTGCCCGGCACGCTTCGGTTGGCGGCCAGATCCCAGCGGAAGACTCCGCGGTGCAGGTAACGGGAATCGGCGGCCTTGTCGGGGTCAGCTTTGTAGCTGTAATCATTGAGCTGGCCGATCTCGTCGCCGCTGTACAACACAGGGATGCCCGACTGCGAGAACATGAAGGCATGCAGCGTCAGGTCTAACCGGATTGCGCGCTCCTGCGCGGCCGCGTCGCCCGCGAACCCGGCCCGCTCGATGCCGCAGAGGGAGGCCGTCGTGCCGCACAGCCGGGCGTCGCCGAGGCGCGGGTCATCGTTGTACAGCTCGCCGATCGCGAAGGAATTGTCCGTCTTGCCGGTGAAAAAGTCGTTGAGGTACTTTTTATGCGGTACTTCCCGGATGCCGAACCGGGCAAGAAAATCGTAATCCAGCCCCCAGCCGATGTCATCGTGGCAGCGCAGATAGTTCTGAAAAACGTACCCGCGGGGCAGCCCGGCCAGGATATCCAGCTGGCGGCGCAGAAGGGCGGTGTCGGCGGTGGCGACCGTGTGCCAGGTGCTGGCCATGGTGGTCACATTATACAAAATGTGGCACTCCGGTTTGTCGGGCGTGCCAAAATAGGGCGCCACCTTGTCCGGCTCCATGACCACCTCACCGAGCAGCAGCACACCGGGGCAGACGATCTCGCTGATGATCCGCATCATGCGCACAATGCTGTGCACCTGCGGCAGATTGCGGCAATTGGTGCCCAACTGTTTCCAGATATAGGGCACTGCGTCGAGGCGAACCACATCCACCCCCTGGTTGACGAGATAGAGCATGTTGCCCACCATCTCGTTGAACACGACCGGGTTGCCGTAGTTCAGGTCCCACTGATAGGGGTAGAAGGTGGTCATCACCACCTTGCGGCAGTCGGGCAGCCAGGTGAAATTGCCCGGCGCCGTCGTCGGGAATACTTGGGGGCAGGTCTTTTCATACTGGTCGGGGATCGTGGAATCCTCAAAGAAAAAGTAGCGGTCTTGGTATTCCTTTTCCCCGGCGCGGGCCCGGCGGGCCCATTCATGCTCCTCCGAGGTGTGGTTCATCACAAAATCCAGGCAGACGTTGATCCCGTTTTTGTGGCAGGCGGCGGTCAGGGCCGCAAAGTCATCCATGGTGCCCAGCTCCGGCTGAACGGTGCG
The DNA here is from genome assembly GCA_944388145.1 of uncultured Gemmiger sp. Classification (GTDB taxonomy): domain Bacteria; phylum Bacillota; class Clostridia; order Oscillospirales; family Ruminococcaceae; genus Gemmiger. The sequence goes on from CALXHQ010000005.1 coordinate 36,224, forward strand.
GAAATCCGCCACCGCGTAGCCGCCGTCGCTCCTGCCTTTGGGGCTTTGCAGCAGCGGCATCAGGTGCAGGTAGTTGATGCCGCACTCCTTCAGGTAGTCAATATGACGGGCGGTCCCCTGCAGCGTGCCGCCGAAGTTGCTGACGTACAGCATCATGCCCATCAGGTCGTTGCGGCGGTACCAGTCGGGGTCGGCCTCCCGCTTTTTGTCCGAAGATTTCAGCGCGGCGGGGCGCTCGTCATAGAACCGGTGCATGGCCGCGGCCAATTTGTTCAGGTGCTCGGCCGCGTCGGAGCGGTCGCTGTACAGCTCACAATACAGCCATTTCAGCTCGTCCCAGCGGGCGGACAGCCGCTTTTCGTAGAGTCTTTCTGCCGCCGCTGCGCGCTTGCCTGTGGGGGCTTCCTCGACCGGGCCGCGGGTGGAGGACGTTTTTTTCATCATGCTCTCTCCTCTCTGCCTTCAGCTTCATCGGCCAGGGTCAGGTGAAGCTGTACGGCAGGATAATCGCCAAACAGCTGGGGCAGCGTGAGCCCCGCGTTCATCAAAAGGCTGCCGCTGAACACACCGCCCGACAGCGCGGCGGCCCCGCTTTCCCGCCGGGCTTCGGCTGCGCCGGAGCAGCCGGCAAAGACCAGCTCATCCACCCGGTAACTTGCGTCGGGGCGCAGCCCGCGCAGCCGCAGGTGGATGGGCCGCGGGTTGGCCTGGGGGTGGGTGACCACCAGGTTGAGCAGCGTCTCGCCGCCGTCCGGCGCGGCGAACTGCCAGGCCGTAAAGTACCCGCCCTGCGGCGGCACAAGCCGGAAGTAGGCCCCGCCGCCGATCAGCCCGGCCCAGCGCTTGAACCGCGCAATCTGGCTGCGCACGGCGCCGCACTCAGCGTCGGACAGGCGGTTCAGGTCCAATTCGTAGCCAAAGGTGCCGGACATGGCCACGACGGCGCGGGTATCCAGCGGGGTGGTGCGGCCGGTCTGGTGGTTGGGGCAGGCCGACACATGGGCCCCGACCGCTGATACCGGGTAGCCGAACGAGGTGCCGTGCTGGATGGTCAGCCGCTCGATGGCATCGGTGTCGTCGCTGCACCAGATCTGCGGGAAGTAGCAAAGCATCCCAGCGTCAAACCGCCCGCCACCGCCCGCGCAGCCCTCGAACAGCACGTCGGGGAAGGATTGTGTCAGCCGTTCCAGCAGGCTGTACAGCCCCAGCATATAGCGGTGGGTGGTCTCGCCCTGGCGTTCGGGGGGCAGCGCACGGCTGTACACGTCGCTCATGTTGCGGTTCATGTCCCACTTGATGTAGTCGATGGCGTGATCCCGCAGCAGCGCGGTCATCCAGCCGGTGATATAATCCACAACCTCCGGCCGGGCCAGGTCGAGCACCAACTGGTTGCGGCCCATGGCCGGCCGGCGGCCGGGCAGCGTCAGGGCCCAGTCCGGGTGGGCGCGGTAGAGGTCGGAATCCTCGCTGACCATCTCGGGCTCCACCCAGAGGCCGAACTTCATGCCAAGGGCGTGGATGCGCGCGATCAGCGGGTCCAGGCCGCCGGGCAGTTTGTCGGTGTTCACCTGCCAGTCGCCCAGGCTGCTGTTGTCGTCGCTGCGGCGACCGAACCAGCCGTCGTCCAGGACGAGCATCTCCACGCCCAGGCCGGCGGCTTTCTCGGCAATGCGGACGATCTTGTCGGCGTCGAAATCGAAGTAGGTGGCTTCCCAGTTGTTGATGAGCACCGGCCGCCGCGCAAACCGCCAAGGTCCGCGGCAGACGTTGCGCCGCACAAAGCCATGGAATACGCGGGACAGCGCCCCCAGCCCCCGGCCGGTGTAAGCCAGGATAACCTCCGGCGCCGTGAATGTCTCGCCGGGCTGCAAAAGCCAGCGGAAGCCCTCCTCATGGATGCCGGTGACCAGCCGCGTCAGGCCTGTCTGGGTCACCTCCACATCGGTGCGGAAGCTGCCCGAGTAGACCGGCATGATGCCGCAGCAGTCGCCCGACTCCTCGGTTGTCTCCCGGTCACAGAGGATCACAAAGGGGTTGTGGTGATGGCTGGACGCGCCGCGGGTGGAGGAAACGGTCTGGATCGCATCGGCCAGCGGCGTGCGTTCCATCTGGCGCTCCATCGCATGGCGGCCATGGAAGTGGATCAGGTCCCAGCAGCCAAAGGGCAGATCCAGGCAGGCGGAGGCCGCTTTGTCCAGCCACAGCGGGCCGCGGCCCTCGTTGACCAGCCGGGCGGCCCGGGTGATGACATCCTGCTGCGCAAACACAGCATAGAGCAGTTCCAGCGTCAGGCCGGTCACCGGGTCCTGCAGGCGCACCGTCAGCGTCTCGGCCTCGCCGTCCTCGTCGTGAGAGGCGGGCAGCCCCGCCAGCGCGTACTTGCCCGAAACGATCCTGTGGGAAACATAGATAAAATCCGCACCGCGCGCCCCGGCGCCATCGGTGACCGACACGCAGCCGAGCCGGAAATCCCCCACATTGCAGCCCGTATACTCCTGGGGCAGCAGGTCCGGGGAGAGCACCCGTTCAAAACGGCCCGCGTAGTAGCTGGGCGAGAATCCCACATCCGCCGGCGGGTACAGTGCAGCCAGATCGCCTTCGCCGATGCGGCTGCCATAGTACAGGTGCAGCAGGTGCCCGCCGCGGCCCACACGCATGCAGTAGCTGGTGTGTTGGGTCTGCAACCGGAAGGTTTGGTCCTGGGGCTGATAGACAATGCTCATGGAAGTTCCTCCTTGGCCGCTGTGGCGGCCGGTCGATCAGGGCACATCCGTTTTATTGAACCGTAACAAAAGAGCATGGCGGGCGGAAGCATTCCGCCCGCCATGCCGCGCAGCCTGCGCCCTGCCCTCAGGCTGCCGGGTTGGGGTGCAGTGGTTATTTGCCGCCGGTCATGGCGATGCCCTGGATGAACTGTTTCTGGAACAGCAGGTACAGCACCACCATCGGGATCATGGCCAGCAGGCTGCCCGCCATCAGCACCGGGAAGTTGGTGCTGTATTGCCCGTTGAGGGTGGACAGCCCGGCCGACAGCGTCATCATGTTCAGGTCGGTGTTGCAGATCAGCGGCCACATCAGGTCGGAGTAGGCGAACACCGCCGTGAAGATGGCCAGCGCCGCCATGCTTGAGCCGGTCAGCGGGAACATGACCTTGGTGAAGGTCTGCCATTTGTTGCAGCCGTCCAGGTAGGCAGCCTCGGCGATTTCATTGGGGATACCCAGGTAGGTCTGCCGCAGGAAGAAGGTGCCGAAGGCCGACACAATCCCCGGGAATACCAGCGCGAAGATCGTGTTGGTCAGGCCCATATGAGCCAGCATCAGGTACTGGGGCGTGATGAAGATCTGGCTGGGCAGCATCATCTGCACCAGCACCACCGAGAACAGCAGGTTCTTGCAGGGAAAGTTCAGCTTGGCGAAGGCATACCCGGCCATCGAGCTGAAGAGGACGGCGCACAATACGCGGAACAGGATCAGCAGGCCGGTGTTGACGTACAGGTTGACAAACGGCAGGCTTTGCAGCGCCGTGACAAAATTTTCGATGCCCCAGTGGGAGGGCAGGATCTGCGGCGGAATGGCCATCGACTCGGCCTGGGTCTTGAAGCAGGTCAGCACCATCCACACAAAGGGGAAGATCATGATGACGCTGCCAAGGATCAGAACGGCGTAGGTCAGGCCGGCGGAGAGTCTCTTGTTGCTTTTCATACTGGTTTGCATAGCTTACACCTCGTAATTGACCCACTTTTTCTGGCCGATGAACTGAATGACCGTGACAATGCCGATGAGCAATACCGTCCACACCACAATGGCGGAGGCGTAGCCCTTGTCGCCCGCGACAAAGCTCTCGCGGTAGAACAGCGACATCAAGGTTTGTGCATCACTCAGTGCCGGGTTGGCGTCGTCCACCATCATGTAGACCAGGTCGAACACCTTGAGCGAGGACATCAGCCGCATGATAAGCACAACGAACAGCGTGGGCGAGACCATTGGCAGCGTGATGCTGAAGAACTGCCGCACCTTGGACGCGCCGTCCAGGTCGGCGGCCTCGTACAGCGTGGCGCTGACGTTCTGCAGCCCGGCCAGCAGCAGCACGGCATCGTAGCCGATGTTGGACCAGATCTGCACGACCGCGCAGGTCAAAAGCACAAAGCGGGAGTCGGTCAGCCAGCCGATGTTCTGCCCCAGCATCGTGTTGATGATGCCGTACTGGGTGTTGAAGATCCACTTCCACACCATGGCAACGGCCGCGGGGGCCACGACCATCGGCAGGAAAAAGATCGCGCGGAAGGTTGTGCGGCCGCGGATCTTGCTGTTGAGCATCACGGCCACCAGCAGCGCCAGAAAAATGCCCACCGGTACCGTCAGGATGCAGAACAGAATGGTGTTCCAGGTCGCCTTCCAGAATTCGGCATTGCTGAACATCTCGACATAGTTGTCGATGCCCTCAAACTCGAACTCGCCGAAGGGCAGCGACTTGGAAAAGCTCATGTAGATGGCCTGGAAAAACGGCCAGATGTTCAAAACCAGCAGTCCGATGACAGTCGGGGCCACCATGACAAGCCCCCACACGGCGCCATCGCGGGACAGTTTGGATGTCTTTTGCATCATGCATCCTCCTCGTAATACTCGGCGCTGGCGGTGTCCACTTCCTGCTGCATCTGCTGCAGGCCGGTCTGCAGGTCCAGTTCGCCGGTGTAGATCTTGAGAAGCGTATCGCTGACGGGCGTTTTCCACTCGGGGCGGGCTGCGTTGTTGACACTCTGCACACAGTAGTCGAACATATCCACAAAGCAGGTCACGTCGATGGGGTACGCGTCAAACACCCCGACCCAGGTATCCTCCAGCCCTTCATAGGCCGGGATGGCGGCGCCGCTCTCGCCCTGGATGCGCTGGCCCTCCTCGCTGCCGAAGAATTTCAACACATCCTTGACGATGTCCAGGTGTTTGTTGTTGGCGCCGGTGGCGTAGCACAGGCCGTTGGAGATCGTGGCCCGGCCGTCGCCGGAGACGGGGTCCGGGCAGGCAGGCAGCACCGCCACATCCCACTTGCCCACCATGTCGGGGTAGTTCTGCAATTCCGACAGGATGTTCCAGTTGCCTTCAAGGAACATGGCCCCCTTTTCAGAGAAGAAGGCGGTGCCGGGGGAAGTCTCGGCAAAGTAGGTCTGGTCGGGGCACCAATCGTTTTTCTGCAGGCCGATGTAGAACGCCATGCCCTTCTCGGTACCGGGGTCAAGGAAGTTGCCGCGGGTCTTGTCTGCGGTCAGGATGCTGCCGCCCGCCTGGTACACAAAGTTCCAGTATCCCAGTTGGTCGTCGGCGTAAGCCATGTAACCATAGTTGCCGGTGGCGTCGTAGATCTTCTGCGACGCGTCCACCAGATCGTCCCAGGTCCAGGTTTCGTCGGGGTAGGCCACCCCGGCGGCGTCGAACATCTCCTTGTTGTACACAAGGCCCACGGTGTCCTTGTCCTTGGGCACGCCGTAGAGCACCCCGTCCGACCCGCTGGCGTTGGACAGAGAGATGTCGGAGAAATGTTCGGTGTCCACAATGTCGGAACAGTCCGCCAGCTTGCCGTTGTCGGCATACTTCAGGATCTCGTTGGTGTGCATCCAAAAGATGTCCGGCATCTTGTTGGACATGGTGGCCGCTTCCAGCTTGGTCCAGTATTCGTCCCAGTTGATGACCTGCACCTGGATGTGAACATCCGGGTGCTGCGCCGTGTAGGCGTCGCACATGGCCTGCATGCCGTCGCGCTGGGCCACATCCCAAATCTGGAAGGTCAGATTCACCGTGCCGTCATCCGGGGCGCACCCGGCCAAACCGGCCGCCATCAGCGCCGCCAGGGCACCGGCGGCCAATCGATGCAGCTTTTTCATGATCCATCTCCTTTTATTAAATCGCAAAAGGGTAAAAGGCTGTGGCCGGCCAATAGGGAAGCATGGCGCTCTTCGTCATTTTGATGAAATCAGGCGTCCGAAATTGTGCATAGTGCACATTGCACAATTTCTACTTCTTTCTTGCAAAGATATTATACATTCTGTCCCCCTTATAATGAAATGCCACTATGCCGTTTTTTATATGCCAATTTCAAGGTTTTTGCCCATTTTTGTTGAAGTCAGAACGCATTTTGGTATATACTGTTCAAAAGGAGGGTTGCCCATGGCACCGCAGACAAAGGACGTATCTAAGCTGAAATTTCATGTTTTTCGCGACGAGAGGTTTGTGGACCTGAACCTGTACCAGTTCGGCTGGGAACGCACCGAACCGGCCCACAGCTACGGCCCGCACGCCCGCAACCACTACCTGTTCCACTATGTGATCGCGGGCAAAGGCATGCTGCAGGCCAACGGGCAGGAGTATCCGATCACGGCAGGGCACGGCTTTTTGGTGGTCCCGGGGCAGATTACCACCTACCGCGCCGACGAGCAGGACCCTTGGGAGTACACCTGGCTGGAGTTTGACGGTCTGCGCGCCCACGAAAGTCTGAATCTGGCCGGGATCAGCGGAATCCAGCCGATCTACACCGCCCGAAGCGCCCGCGCCGGCCAGCTTTTGCAGGACGCCATGCTCTACATCGTCAACCACAGCGATGCCAGCCCCATCCATCTGATCGCCCACGGTTTTTTGTTTCTGGACCAGCTTGTGCAGTCCTCCGCCAACCGTCAGGAGGGCCGGGAACGCCGCCTGCGGGATTTTTACATCAAGGAGGCACTGGTCTTTATCGACCAGAACTACCAGCGCGACATCTCCATCGAGGAGATCGCCGCGGTCTGCGGGCTCAACCGCAGCTATTTCGGCAAGGTGTTCCGGGATGCGGTGGGGGAAAGCCCTCAGGCTTACCTGCTGCACTACCGCATGGCCCGCGCCGCCCAACTGCTCAAAGAGACGCGGCTCTCCATCGGCGAGATTGCCCAGCAGGTCAGCTACGCCAATCAGCTGCACTTTTCCCGCGCCTTCAAAAACGTCCACGGCGTCTCCCCGCGTGAATACCGGCAGACCCACTTCATCCAGCCCAGGTGAGCTCCCCTTCCCTGCCGGAATCGGGGATCTTTCGCAGGAACCGATACAAAAGCCGGGGCTGTACGCCGGAGACGGAGCAGCACAAAAAAAGCGCTGTCCCGCAAAAAGGGCAGCGCTTGTAAATCTTCCTGACTGGACCGGTTTGCCATGGCATCCCGTAGAAATTGTGCACAGCCGGGAACCTTTGGATCGCGGCAGCGTCAGGGGAGGGTCCGTTATTCTCCCAGCAAATCCCGCTCCTCGGGGTGCGTTTCAAACCAGTGCACGGCATAGGAGCAGATGGGCCTGGCTCTGCGGCCTTCCTGGCGCAGGGTATCGGCTACCGCGCGCAGAAGTTGTCCCGCCACCCCCTGCCCCCGCAGTGAGGCATCCACAAAGGTGTGATTGATGACGGCAACGCCCTCCTTTTCCGGGAAGGTCACCTCCGCCAACAGCTTTCCTGTTTCATCCGTGGCAAAAATCCGGCCGGGTTCTTTGCGAAACTCCATAACAATCACCTCTGTTTCCAGTGTAACAAAAAAATTTGGCAGGGGCAACAGCCATGTGGAAAACCGCAAAAGGGACCGGAAAATCCGGTCCCTTTTGCGGTGACGTAAGAGCCAAAAAGGCCTTTTTACGGGGTTGACAGTGGAAACAGCCTGCGCATCTTCCAGACAGAGCCGGCAGCACCGCTCCCCCAGGGGAGCTGCGCTTTTTTCCGCCAGGCAGCCGATGCAGGGCAAAGGTCAGGAACATTTTGTATAATTCTATAATATTATACAGCTTGTTTTTCCGGTATTGTCTCCATGGCGGGTGTGTTTGACAGCATGCCGTTCACACTGCTTTTGCCGCTTATTTTTGCCGAATCCGATGCAGGCTCACGGTGCCGGTCAAACCGCTGCCCCCGGCAGGTTTGGGGGCCAGCATCTTGCGGTAGCCGTCCAGCAGCGGATAGCATTGCCGCTCGAGGGTGGTGGCCACCTCGATGACCAGGGTGTTCTCCCCCGCCTGTCCTGCCAGGTCATAGGCAAAGGGCGGGGCGATCTGAATGCCGGCGCAGGCGCCGTTCAGGAACACCTCCACCCCCTCGGCGGCGTCGGTGATGGTCAGGCGCAGCGGCGCGGGCCCGTCCAGCATGAAGCGGGCCTCATACCGCACAAAGCCGGAAAATTCCGGCTGTTCCTCGGCCAGGGCGTCGGGCAGCGTGACGGGCACAGCCGGGCCGAATGCCGGGTAGGCGGCTCCCTCGCAGGTGGCGCGGGTCCAGCCGGTCAGGGGGATGGCGTCGCCCAGGGCCGGAGCCGTGTACAGCGCCGCCCCGGCGGGCGATTCGCCCAGCACCAGGACCCGGGGCTGCAGCGGCAGGATATTGACGGCAACTTGCAGGCCGCCGGGGGTGTCGGCGGCGTCGGCGGGCTCACAGCGGTTGGCCCAGGGGTCGTACCAGCAGCAGGGGCCGGAAAGGCCGGGCAGCGTCAGCGTGCCGGTGCAGGGGGTGGTGCCCTCGTTGACGGCCAGCACCATTGTGGTGTCGCCCTGCACCGTCAGCAGGCGCAGCCGGTTGTTGCGGGGCTCCAACACCGGGGCGGCCACCCCGGCGGCCCGGATGGCGGCGGGCAGGCTGGCCGGGGGCACCACCGGGCAGGCGGCCAGGGCAGCGGGCAGCGGGCCGCCCTCGCACAAGGTTTCGGGCCGCTGCCCGGCAAAGAGCACCGGCAGCCCGGCTTCCGCCAGCGCGGCCAGCCCCCGGGCTGCGGCGGCGGGCAGGCGTTTGGCCCCCGGCACCACGAAGGCCCGATAGGCCCGGCCGTTGACCAGCAACGGGCTGCCCAGTTTGGTTTTGTACCGGTCCGGTTCGCCAAACACATCGGCGGGCAACACCCGGCAGGCGATCTGGTCGTCATACAGTGGGCGGACCACCTGCTCAAAAGGCATGGCGTCGGGATCACACCACTCGGCCTCGCCGTGGTAGAGCACCGCCACCGGGGCCTCGTGGGCCCCCGCACTGGTCAGTGTGGCCACCCGGTTCATATAGGCCATCAGCTGGCCGAAGTGCCGGTACTGAGGGTTGTGGCCGTGGGCGTAGAAGTGGGGCGGGCAGTCAGGGTCCGGGAATGCCTTGCCCGAGAAGGCGTGGGGCACAAAGTAGTTGATGCCCCGGACCAGGAAATGGTCGGCCAGGTACTTTTCCAGCCGGACGCCCTCGGACCAGCCGTAGTTGCCAAAGATCTCACACATGGCGTTGCCGCCCTTGGTCGGCTCAATCGCCGCGGCGCTCTCGGCCAGGGTGGCCAGGCCGTAGTGGTAGAAGGTGCCGTCGCGGGGCTGGCGCATATTGTTGACGCGGGGTTCGTCCTCGCCCTGGGGCAGCACCTGGCCGCCGATGTCATCGATCCCGGCCATATCCTGGCCCTGCAGGCCGCGGAAGTAATGCCCCAGGCTGGAGCCGGTGCGGCAGTGCTGGCCGTCGTCCTCGATCAGGTGGCCGATATACCGTACACCGTGGTCATGGCACCAGGCGGCCAGCTGTTCACTGAAGTTCTGGCGTACCAGTTTGGTCAGGCAGTCCATGTAAATGGTGTGGATGCGGGCGGTCTCGGCGCTGGCATCCTGGCAGAACAGCCGGGGCAGCGCGGCGGTGTAACCCGGGCCGAAGTCTGCGGCCACGGCGGCCTCCAGCGGGGCGCTCCAGGGCAGATCCTGGCCGCAGCCCAGGGTGTTGCCCTTCTGATACAAAAGGCCGTTGCCCAGCTCCGGCTCGTCGGAGAAAAAGCCCGCGATGGTCTTGCCGAAATCGGCGGCATAGTGGGCCCAGTGGGGCTCATACACCGCATCAATCAGCAGCCGCACACTGGCGGGGTCGGTCATGTTGATGTAGTCCCTATGGTAGCCCGCGTTTCGGCTGGCCGTGACCACCTGCAACGCATACGCCCCGGCGGGCTTGTCCCAGTGCAGCACGGTGCCCTGTACCATGGGCAGAAGATCGGTCACGGCACCGCCCTCTGCCACGGCCTGAACGGTGAGCAGCCGGTCGGTGGCGGGGTCAAAGCTGCGGGCAGGCGGCATCTTGGCCGCAAAGGCCTGCATGGGGTCGCGCAGGTCCAGCCGCGGCGGGTCCATCAGTCCCTCAGCCCGCAGATCCAGGGTCAGCGGCCCGGCAGCGCTGTCCAGGGGCTTCTCGTTGCCCAGGATGCTCTGGCGGCAGCGTTCATCCGGCGCAGTTTTCACCGCGCCGTTGGCAAATCCGGTGGGAAAATGGCTGTCGTCCAGAATCCAGACCTGCATATGGCGGCGGCGCGCCTCATCCAGGATCACGTCCATATCAGCCCACCACTTGGGGCCGCAGAAATCCGGGTGGGGACGGCTTTCCACGCAGACGGCCCTGCAGTTGGCGCCCTCGATGGCCGCCATCATCTCGCGCAGGGTGGCCTCGTCCTCACCATGCTGCCAGAAAAAGGGCAGAATGTGGTTATCGGCCCGGCCGCCCAGCAGGGCTTCGATGGTCTTGTTAGCAGACAATGCGGGTCACTCCTTTGTATCCAGATGGGTGTTCAGCCAGCGGGCGCTGACCTGCAGGCTCTTGACGGGGTCGTTGCCGACCCAGTTGCGGTGGCTTTCCAGCACGATGGCCTCGACGCCGTTTGCCTTGGCGATCTCAGCCCAGGCGGCAAGGGGCAGATTGCCGGTGCCCAGCTCCATGCTGTCGGTCTTGAGGATCGGCGTCATGGCCTTTTCGGCGGGTGACAGGCGGGTGCCCCGGTCATTGATGTGCCAGAGTTTCATTCGGCTGCCCAGGGCTTTCATCACAGAGGCCACGTCGGCGCCGCCCTCGGCGAACCAGTAGGAGTCAAACTCAAAGTTGAGGTGGGCAGGGTCGGTCTCGGCCAGCAGGATGTCGTAGCCGCGTTTTTCCCCTTCCACCCGCTGCAGTTCGCAGTTGTGGTTGTGGTAAAGCAGCTGCACCCCCTGGGCATCCAGCGCCGCACCGGCTTTGTTGAGCCGCGCGGCCAGGTCGTGCCAGGCGGCTGCGTCGGCGTAAGCAAAGCGGTACATGCCGGTGATGACGGCATAGCGGGTACCGAAGCTCCGGGCCTCGGCTGCAACGGCCGCGGCGTCCCGCTCGACGCTGCCCAGGTCGGTGTGCAGGCTGATCACCGCCAGGCCGGACTCTTTCACAAGGGCGTGCCAGTCCAGCTTGCCGCCGTTGCCGGTGGGCATACCGGCGGCGCGGGTCAGCAGCCGTACCATCATGCCGGTGGGGTGGATCATAAACCCGCACAGCTCAATGCCGGTGTATCCGGCGGTTTTGACAGCGGCCAGGGTCTGGCGGGCCTGGGCTTCGCGGTTCAGGGCGGTGCCCAGCATAAATTGCTGCACGCCGGTTTGGATCTTCATGGTCACAGTTCTCCTCTCTTTACGCCTGCAGCGCAAACACCGGGCCGGGGGTCACGCCGTTTTCGTTGAAGCTGTCCACGGCGATATAGTAGGTTTGCCCGGCGGTCAGGGTGGTCAGGGCGGCTTCGCTGGCACCGTAGACCAGGTGGCTCAGGTAGAGTTTGTCCGGCGCGATGCCGTAGCGGATGTTCACGCCCTGGGCGCCCATGGCGGCAAGCGGCTGCCAGCACACGATGGCGTCCAGGCCGCCGCGCCGCTGGGCCGAAGCTTGGGCCGGGGCCGGTTTTGCCCCGCCGCCGCGGCCGAACACCCGCAGCCCGGACACCCGCAACACCTGGCCGTAGGGCAGCTGCCCGCCCACCAGGCGCACATACCGCGCCGCAACACCGTTTTCAACTTCATAATAGCCGTTGGAGCACTCCCTTGCAACAGATACAAGCTGTGCCCAGTGTTCGCCGTCGGTGCTCGCCTCGATGGCATAGTGAGAGATCTGGGGCTCCAGCTCGATGTGCCGGGTGTGGCGGTCGTCGCCGTAGGCTTCCGGCGGCAGGTCCAGGGCAATGTCCTGGTCGGCCAGGTTGACCTGCACGGCGTGTACATCCATCACCCGCCCCAGGTCCACGGTCAGCCACTGGCCGGGGGCAGCGTCGGCGGCGCTCCACCAGGTGCGGATGTTTTCATCCACGGCCAGGGAGGGGTCACTCCCCGCCGCAGTGGAGGAGGCGAAGGCCGCCTTGCCGCAGGAGAGCAGCATCCACTCCGGCTGCCAATCGGCCGGGTCGAACCGTCCGGCGGGGATGCGGTGGGGGTAGCTGGCAAAGTTCTGGTTGCAGTAGAGCACCCCATCCTTGTCGAACCCGGCGGGGAACAGCCCGACACGGCGCTCAAAGTCGTGGTTGACACTGATGCGCATGGTAGCGGCGTGCCAGTAGTTGCCGTATCGGTCGGCGATGGTGCTGCCGTGCCCCGCGCCGGTGAGGAAACCGCCGGTCACAGCCGAGAACGGGTTGGCCGCCTGCCGGGTGAAGGGGCCGAGCGGGCTTTCGCCCACATAGACGCCGTCGGCGTAGGTGTTATACTGGGTGCCGGGGCAGGCGTACTGCAGGTAGTATTTGCCGCCGTGCTTGGTCATGAAGGCGCCCTCAATGTAGGGTTGGCCCACGGCGAGGAAGATTTTGGTCAGCGCCTCGACCGGGTAGCCGCCCAGGTCGGTGACGCCCTCGGGCAGCTTGAGTGTCCGGGTCTCGGGATCAAACAGCGGGGCCAGGCTGCGGTACATGACGCTGGATTCCTTGTCCACCACGCCGTTCTCGCCCGGGCGCTCGTAGCCCAGGTGTTCAGGGTCGCCGTGGATCAGCGCCGTCTTCTCGCCGATGGGTTCCAGGGTCTCCCGGTCCAGCTCAACACCCCAGATGGGCTGGGTGTTGGTGCAGCCCCAGTAGAGATACAGCCGTCCGTCGTCGTCGAGAAAGAGGTCAGGGTCCCAGAAGGGGAAGGGCGCGGCCACCGGCTTGAACTTCTCATGCAGCGGATCGGCGCTGCGCAGGATCGGGCAGTTTTCGCTGCGGCGGGAGGCGCAGAAGTACAGGTACTCCCCCACCTGGCGCACATCGGGGGCGTAGTCGTAGATCAGCAGATCGGGGTCTGCGTGGAAAGACCAGTGCAGCAGGTCGTCGGAGTAGAAAAAGCCCGCCGACATCGACACGAACAGGTAGTAGGTACCCTTGAAATATACGAGCGTGGGGTCCGCCCCCTCCCGGAAGGCATAGCGGCGCCCCTGTTCGTTCATGTGCTGGTAGCGGTAGGGCAGGTCCAGCGGATTGCAGTAGGTGTTCATGCGTTGGCCTCCGGTTTCTTGATCCCCTGCAGGATGCGGTTGAGCTGTTTGATGCTCTGCTCGTCGGCCCCCGCCTGTTTGAGCAGGCTGACCAGCGTGATGCGGTTCATCATCCGCTGCAGGGCCGGGTTGTCCTTGACGGTCTCGGCCACCTCGCCGTGGCTTTCGGCACCCTTGGCCATCATCTGATCGATGATCGCCCCCGCCTCAGGATTCTGGCGGATCTCGCCCAGCGTATCCAGGATGGAGTAGCAGGTGGGGTCGGCCTCGCCCTTGTCGAACCAGTTGGTCACATTGACCGACGCCGCGCGTCCGGGCTTGCGGTAGGCCGGGTTGGGTTCGGCGACTTTGCGCACAAACATCACGCTGGTGCAGCCACCGGCGCGGGCTTCGATGGTATGCTCGCCCGAGATAGGCACCTGGAAGGTGAATACCACATGGCCCTGCTGCGTTGCGAACAGCTTGCCGTCCACATACAGGCTGACCTCGTCCTGGTTGGAGTAGGCTTTGACCTCGGTGACTTCCTCGGCGCGGTCAACGTAGCGGCTGCCGCACAGGTGGACAAAGGCTTCCTTGTGGTTCCAGGCCGCTTTGTACAGGTAGAAGGCATCCTTTTTGAGCTTGCGGTCGAAGGTGACCAGGCCCTTCTGGTTCTCACCGTGTTTGCCGCCCTCGTCCCGGCCGTCGGCGCCGAAGTCAAACAGGTTCCACACGTGGGTGGCCCACAGCCAGGGGCGGGCCTCGATCATCTTGAGCATATGCTCATGGTAGACGCACTGGTAGGTCTCGGTGTAGTCGCCCTTCTCCGGCGTAGGGCTCTGGTAGGCGGGGTTGGCGTCGGCACCATACTCCGAAAAACCGATGCAGCGGTCGGGGTATTTGGAATGGTACTCGTCGAAGAACTCATCGTTCTGCTCCAGCTCGCCCAGGTACCAGCCGAAGTAGAGGTTGTAGCTGTTGACGTCGGGGATCTCCAGGATGGGGCTGTCGGTCTCCAGCATGAACACATCGGCCATGGTGGTGGGGCGGGTGGGGTCCAGCCTGTGGCACAGGTCGTTGAGGGCGCGGTGGTTTTCCAGCAGTTCCTCATTGACGGCGGAGGCGGCGGTGATCTCGTTGGACAGGCCCCACACGGCGATGCAGGGGTGGTTGTAGTTCTGGATGACCAGCTCCTCCATCTGGGAGAGGGTGTTTGCCCGGCCGCCGTGCATGTGCATGGTGATGTAGGGGATCTCAGCCCAGACGACGAGGCCGTTTTCATCGCAGAGGTCGTAGAAATACCGGGCGTGCTGGTAGTGGGCCAGGCGCAGGGTGTTGGCGCCCAGCTCCTTGATGATGGCCATGTCCTCCTCCATCATGGCGGGGGTCAGGGCATTGCCCGCACCCTTGCGGTCCTGATGGCGGGAGACGCCCCGCAGCGGGTAGGACCGGCCATTGAGCAGAAAGCCCTTCTGGGGGTCGATCTCAAATTTCCGGCAGCCGAACCGCACGCTGACCGCATCGCCGCCGGTCAGGCTGGCCGTGGCCGTGTAGAGGTAGGGGTCGTCGAGGCCGTCCCACAGGTGGACGTTCTCAATGGTGAAATCGGCGCGGGCGGTCCCGTCCGCCACCGGCACCGTTTGGGTCTGCCCGGCCAGCGCAAAGGTGACTTGGGCGTTTTCGGCCGGGCCTTCCACCCAGGCTTCCGCGGTGACGGCGGCGGTGTGCGCAGCCAAATCGACAATCGGGGTGATCTTCAGCCCCGGGCCGCCGTGGTAGCCCAGGGCAAAGTGGGCCGCGGGCACCAGGATGAGGTTCACGTTCCGGTACAGCCCGCCGTAGAAGGTGAAGTCGGCCCGCTGGGGGTAGACCGTATCGCTGCGGGCATTGCTGACCGCCACAGCCAGCTTGTTGTGTTCCTTCAAATGGTCGGTCAGGTCCACCCGGAAGGTGGAGTATCCGCCCGCGTGTTCGGCCAGTTTTTCGCCGTTCAGGTAAACTTCCGCGGTCATGGCTGCGCCCTCGAACTCCAGCCAGGCCCGGCCGCCTGCAGGCAGTTGGGGCTTGTCCAGGTCCCGCAGGTACCAGCACTGGCCGCGGTGGTAGTCATCGCCGCCGTCCTGGCCGTCCTCGGCGTTCCAGGTGTGGGGCAGCGTGACTGTAACGCCCTCGCCGTCGGCGGGGTGTTCGGCCTTGATAAAGGTCCAGTTGTCGTTGATGGTTTGGATGGTACGCATAGTGTTCTCCTTTGCTGCGTGTGCGCCGCCGGGCTACCCATGTGCGGCGGAATACGGTATAATGGGACAAAACGGGAAAGGAACGAAATGTTTTGATGACGCGTGAAGACAAGGCCAGCCTGCTGCGGGAGCTGTTTGACCTGTGTGACAGGCTCTCCACCTGGACCTATGACGCCAACGGCTCACTGCTGGCGTCGGACTGTACCGACGAAGCCGTGCTGAACACGGCGTTTTCAGCCTTTGGCTGCCGGGAACAGATGCTGGCTGCCGCGGCCCAGGGTGACAGCCCGGTGGTCCTGGGCACCAGCCTGGGGCTTGTGTGGGGCGCCGCCTTTGAAAAAAGCGACACCGGCGCATTGCAGCGGTGCTGGGTGCTGGGGCCGGTGTTTTACACCAGCGTATCCATGGGGCAGATCGAGTTGGGCTACGGCAACTACCAGGGTCTGGAACTGAGCCTGGCCTGGAAAGAGCAATTCATACAGGCGGCGGTGCGCCAGCCCATTGTGACCAACGTGCTGTTGGGGCGCTACCTGCTGATGCTGCACTACTGCCTGACCGGCCGGCGGCTGAGCATCAGCGACCTGCAGCTGCCCAGCGAGACCCTCGCCCTGCCCGGGCGGAGGAACGACGGCGTGGCCAGCCACGACCGCTACCAGATCTATGCCTCGGAGCGCGCCCTGCTGGACATGGTGCGCAACGGCGACCTGCACTATCAGGATGCGTTCAGCAACTCCAGTCTGCTCAGCAACGGCGTGCCGGTGTCCGGGCTGGACCCGCTGCGCCAGACCAAGACAAGCATCACGGTGTTCACCAGCCTGGTCTGCCGGGCCGCCATCGAGGGCGGCCTCTCCCCCGAGGTGGCGTATCCCCTGGGCGACGCCTACATTCAAAGCACGGAGAGTGCCCGCACAATGGATGAGCTGCGCCGGCTGGCTCCCACAATGTACGATGACTTTATCCACCGGGTACACCGCTGCCGCACCAACCCTCATTACAGCCCCATGGTGCAAAAGTGCGTTGATTACATCGACCTGCACCTGGAACAGAAGATCCAGGCGGCGGACCTGGCCGCGCAGCTGGGCTACGATGAATATTACATCACCCGGCGTTTCAAACGGGAGACCGGCTACTCGCTGACCAACTACATCAAGTTTGCGAAGGTCGAGCGGGCCAAGGTGCTGCTGCAGTCCACCAAACTGACCGTGCAGCAGGTTGCCGACCAGTTGGGGTTCACCACCCGCAGCTACTTCATCCAGTGCTTCAAGGCGGTCACCGGCCGCACGCCCACGGCCTGGCGCGCCCGGGTGAACCAATAACACCACCAGGGAGGGACGGCAGTTTGCCGCCCCTCCCTTTTTAGGCGGGTTATTTGTTTTGCAGGGCCTGCTTCTTTTCAGAGATTCGCTTCTGAACGTCCACCATATCCTTCTTGGTGAGCTTGTAGAACCGCATCGCAACCAGCGAAATCACATAGCCGATGATGGGCACGCCGAAGTAGAGGAACAGTGCCATCGCCTTGATGGCCGGGGTGGCAGCGTCGGTGGGCTGGGGCGTGGTATTGACATAGCCGATCAGCGACACACAGAAGGTGGCAATGGTGATGCCGAAGGAGGAGATCACCTGGTCAATGAAGTTGTAGGTGGCTGTGACAATGCCGGGGATGTACTTGCCGGAGGCGTCCAGCTCGTAGTCCACAATGTCGGCGCGCATGGCGCCGTTGGCCGTGGTGATGCACATCTTGGAACCGTTGTTCAGCAGCAGCAGCGCAAAGAACACGCAGAGCAGCACTATGTTGGTGCGGATGGTGCTCATATCAATAAAGGCACAGAACAGGATCGAGAGGACCGAGATTGCCACACAGACCCAGGTCCAGGTGACGGTGGCCTCCTTGTTGCCGTGCTTGCCGCAGTACCGCGCGCCGAAGATTGCAAACACGATGCTGGGCAGCATCGAGAGCATGGACAGGATGGTGCCGAACTGGATATTGCCGATCAGGATGCCGAACAGCATCGTCGAGATGATCGCCTGGCTGTTGACCTGCTGGGCCAGCTTGTCGGCCACAGCGGACAGGGTGTACAGCTGGAAGGGCCGGTTGCTCGCCAGGAAGTGGAACATGTCCTTCAGGCCCACGTCGTCACCGCCGGCGGTGATGCCCTCAAAGTTTTCGGGTTTGTCCACCGGCGTCAGGCCGATGCAGGCAATCAGCGTCAGCACCCAGGCCACCGCCACATAGATGATGCAGGTCAGGGACAGCATCTCTTTGGTGTACTGGTTGCCGAACATCGGCAGAAGAACCATGGTGGAAACCAGGGACAGCGCCACCGGGAAAGCGTAGTTGTACACGGTCGCCCAGACCTGCACGGTGGGGCGCTGGCGCGGGTCGTTCGTCATGACGGCGGGCAGCATATTGCCTGCAATGTCAAAGATCGAGTTGCCCACAATGTTGATCATGTACAGGATCACAAACAGCACCACGCTCTGGGTCTTGCCCGAGAACCAGACGAACAGCAAGAGCATGGCGATGCTGCGGATGGTCAGGCCCAGCAGCATCAAGATGCGCAGCTTGCCGAACCGGGTGTGCAGCTTGTCGATCCAGACGGCCAAAAACGGGTCGATGATGCCGTCAAACCAGCGGGTGGCGGTCAGGATCATACCGGCCACCGCCAGCGCGATGCCGTAACCCTCGCTGGCCACGTAGCTCATCAGCCCCACCAGGGAATAGAACGCCATCGCGGCTCCGCCCTGCATCTCGGCGATTGCAATACACCAGGTGGGAACGCGGCGGTATTGTACGCCGTCGATCTCGCTCTGGCTGGGTTTCTTCTTGCCAAATGCCATTGTTGATTCCTCCCAAATAGATTCGAAATGCGCAAAAGATTCCGGCCGGCATGACGCCGCGCCGGCCGGCGCGGCTGTGCCCCGCGTCGCTGTGTTTTTACGATAACACGGCGGCGGAGTGCAAAAAACACAAATATTTGGTTTGAAAATCAATTATTAAGATAGTTTTGTCAATCGCACAAATATTTAATTTTTAATTCAAATAATTGATTTAGGCTTTTATTGCCCATCCATTATACTCAAAGAAAAGGCAGGGGTCTGCTGCCGTGCATCCCCCCCACCCCGCCATTTTGGCCATCAGAACAGAAAGAGAGGACTCTACCATGAAACAATTTGCACCCGGTTTTCTCATCGGCGCGACCACCGCCGCCCACCAGGTGGAAGGCAACAACCTGAACAGCGATTGCTGGGCTCTGGAAAACATTCCCCATACACTTTACGTCGATCGCTCCGGCGATGCGGTGGATCACTACCATCTATATGAGCAGGATATCCGCCTGATGGCCGAAGCGGGGTTCAACGCTTATCGCTTCTCGCTGGAGTGGGCCCGCATCGAGCCCGAAGAAGGGCATTTCAGCGATGCCGAGATCGAACATTACCGGCGCGTCATTCGGTGCTGCAAGCAATATGGCCTGGAACCCATGATCGTGCTGATGCACTTTTCCAGCCCTCGATGGCTCATTGCCAAGGGCGGCTGGGAAAGCGAGACCGTTGTCGAGGATTTTGCCCGCTATTGCCGTTATGTTATGGAGCGTCTCGGAAATGAGGTGCGGTACGTCTGTACCATCAATGAGCTGAACATTCGCCTGCAAATTGCCGATATCATGAAGCGTTATGCGCTGCAGGCCCAAAAAGCCAGTGCGGCCAAAGACGCCGAAGCTTCGGTGCAGATGGGCATGAACCTGCAGGCGATTATGGAGCTGCAGAAGCTCAGCGGCCAAGAAGGTGCCCGAGCCTTTGGCCTGGAAGATCCCCAAGCGGTGCATGTATTTCAGTCTGCCTGTACGGCCGCCGGCGATGAGATCCTCTGCCAGGCCCATGTGGCAGCCCGGCAGGCGATCCGGGAGGTCTGCCCCCAGGTCAAGGTAGGACTATCTCTTTCGCTGCACGATTTCCAACCTCTTCCCGGGGCGGAAACGATTGCCGAGGCCGAGTGGGACAAGGAGTTCCGCCACTATCTGCCTTATATTCAGGAGGATGACTACCTGGGCGTGCAAAACTATACCCGCTCGCTGCTCGGGCCGGACGGGCTGCTTCCTGTTCCCGACGGCTCTGAAGTCACCCAGGCCGGGTATGAATACTATCCCGAAGGTCTGGAACATGTGGTACGGAAGGTAGCCGCCGACTATTCAGGCGATATTTATATCACCGAGAACGGCATCGCCACCGCCGACGACACCCGCCGGGTGGCCTTTATCGAGCAGGCGCTGGCCGGCGTGCAGCGCTGCGTTGCCGATGGACTGCCGGTACGGGGTTACTTCCACTGGAGCCTGATGGACAACTTTGAGTGGCAGAAGGGCTTTGCCATGCAGTTTGGCCTGATTGCTGTCGACCGCGCCCATGGCCAGATCCGCACCCCCAAGCCCAGTTTGGCCTTCCTGGGCAGCTATGCCGTCCGGGATTGAGGCCCCCCTTTTTCCCTGCTCCCTGACCGGTCCCCCGCCGCCTGCCCGGCATACGGCAGAGGAAAGCACCCCGGTATGTGCAGCAGACAACACCATAAGGAAGCGCGCTGCGGAATTCTCCCCGCAGCGCGTCTTTTTGTATCCGCGTGCAGAATGTGGTTGCAGCATAACATCTCCCGGCGCAGAACAGCGCCGGATTTGCCGGCCGTTGAATACCGCGGGCCTGCGGTTTTGGGTATTTCCCATGGTTTGCGTTTTCTGCCCCTGCTGTGGTACTTCCGGCAGGGTTTGGCGGCATGGCGCCGCCGAAAACTATACATAATGTAATAAAGTCCTTTTGGTCAGTGAAATTTTATTGTTCAATTTCGTCACTTACGAAAAAAAAGCTATCATTTACGAAAAGACAAAACACAGCCGCCTTCCGGTGTGATATAGTGAATTTAACAGGATCAGCCCCTTCTGCGGGCGCTGAAAAAGAAGGCGAGGTGATAGCGCCGGGCAGCGGGCCCGGCAATGCCAGCGGGCAGCGCCATCCTGATCCCCTGTGCGCCCTTCCAAAGCATTCGTTTTGTGGAAGAGCACCGTGGCAGGGCTGCGTGGTACAGCCTGCCGTCAGGCGCGCTGCACCCCGGGGGATTTCCCTTTTCCCCAAAGAAAACAATACAAAAGGAGGATAAACACGTGAAAAAGAGCAAACTGTGGTCAGGTCTCACCTCGGTGTTCGCGGTGCTGCTGGTCATCTGCCTGCTGGGGCAGAACCTGGCCCTTGCCAACGCCAGCTATATCAACACGGCTTTGGGTGTTTCCAGCTCAAAAGTGGTGGAGACCGGTGAAACCGGCGATACCACCTATTTCAAGAGCTCTTTCGGAAGTTTTGACGACCCCGAAGCACAGGCCGCCCTGCTGGCCGCCAGCTTTGAGCAGAACATCAATGAGATGCGGGAGGGCGCAACCCTGATGTACAACAACGGTGCCCTGCCGCTGACCGATGCCGTACAGGTCTCGGTGTTCGGCCATGCGGCCGTCGATCCCATGTACCAGGGTTCCTCGGCCGGCACCAAGGTGGCGGACGGCGACCTGAACGTCATCAACCTCAAGACCGCACTGGAAAACGAGGGCTTTGAGGTGAACGAGGCGCTGTGGAATGCGCTGGCATCCACCAACACCACCCGTTCCACCGGTGAAGGCGGCTTTGGCGGCGGCAAGAGCGTGACCGGCTCGGCCGCCAACACTGAGGAGAACAAGGCCTTCTATGAGGGGCAGCGCTCCACCTGGGCCGACGGCTACAAGGACGCCGCCATCGTGGTCTTCACCCGTGAGGGCGCCGAGGGCACCGATATGCTGATGCAGGATACCGATGATGACGGCGTGACCCCCATGAGCTCTCTGGCGCTGCACCAGAACGAGAAGGACCTGCTGGAGCTGGTCCGTTCCGAGTTTGACACGGTCATCGTCCTGCTGAACAGCCCTTACCAGATGGAAGTGCACGAGATCCTGCCCTACTGTGATGCAATGATGTTCATCGGCACCCCGGGCCACCAGGGGTTTGTGGGCGTTGCGGAGCTGCTGCGCGGCACGGTGAACCCCTCGGGCCATCTGGTAGACACCTACGCCACCAGTTCCCTGTCCGCCCCGGCCACTGTGAACTCGGGCACCAACACCCCGCAGTTTGCCAACGTGGACGAGATCAACGCCACCATCGACGCCGATGAGCGTGCCGAGTACATCTCCTTCCAGGCCGAGAACATCTATATCGGCTACCGCTATTACGAGACCCGCTACGCCGACTGCGTGATGGGCCAGGGCAACGCCGCCGACCCGGCCGGTGCCCTGGACGGGGCCGCAGCCTGGAACTACGCCGACGAGGTGCAGTTCACCTTCGGCCACGGCCTGAGCTACACCACCTTTGAGCAGACGCTGGACAGCGTGGATGTGGGCGAGGACCAGATCACTGTGACCGCCACTGTGACCAATACCGGCTCGGTGGCAGGCAAATCGGTGGTACAGCTCTACGCCCAGACCCCCTACGGCGATTACGAGAAAGAGCACAAGGTGGAGAAATCCGCCATTCAGCTGGCAGGCTTTGCCAAGACCCAGCTGCTGGACCCCGGCGCCAGCGAGACTGTGACCATCACGGTGGACAAGTACCTGCTGGCCAGCTACGACTCCACCGCCCATGACGGCGAAGGCGGCTACATTCTGTCCGATGGCGATTACTATCTGGCCATTGGCGATGACTGCCACGATGCGCTGAACAACATCCTTGCCGCCCAGGGCTACACCACCGCCAACGGCATGACCGCCGACGGCAACCCGGACAAGAGCTACACCTGGAACCAGAGCTTTGACGATGAGAAATACCGGCTGGGTGAGAACGGCGTGACCGTTTCCAACCAGTTTGAGGATTGCGACCTGAACTACTGGATTGAGGGCGCAGGCACCTACCTGAGCCGCAGCGACTGGGCCGGCACCTACCCTGTGGAGCAGACCACCGTGGAGGCCACCCAGGAGATGATGGACATTCTGGACGGCGAATGGTACGAGAAGCCGGAGGATGCCCCCACTTACGCCGAGGTGGCCGCCAATTTCGGTGTGGATTCCGGCCTGAATCTGGCCATGATGAAGGACGTGCCGCTCTCCGACCGGGAGACCTGGCTCAAGTTCATCTATCAGCTGGAACCCGAGGATCTGCCCAACGCCACCGCCGAGAGCTTTGAATCCCCCGCTGTGGGCAACCTGTCCCCCGCCTTTGGCGTGGGCGACGGCTGCGACAGCGTGGGCGGCACGCTGCCCTTCACCGTTGAGTTCAACGGTGAGGAGGTCAACCCGCCGACAACCCGCTACTGCTCCAAGATCATCCTGACCGCCACCTTCAACACCGACCTGTACGCCAACCGCGGCAAGATGATGGGCGAGGATGGCCTGTGGTCCGGCTTTATGATCAATTACAGCCTGGGCGCCGACCTGCACCGCACCCCGTTTGGCGGCCGCAACTATGAGTACATGAGCGAGTGCCCCATCATGTCCTATCTGGCCGGCATCCCTGAGACCGAGGCCATGGAAGCCACCGGTTCCCACATGGGTGCCAAGCACTTTGCCGGCAACGATCAGGAATTTTACCGTGATGGTGTGGCCTGCTTCTTCACCGAACAGGCCTGGCGCGAGGGCAACCTGCGCGCGTTTGAAGGTGCCGTGCGTGAAGCGGGCGCCGGCGGCATCATGCAGAGCTTTGAGCGCCTGGGCCTGAAGTGGGCTTCGGCCAGCAAGGCGATGAACACCGCAGTCCTGCGCAACGAGTGGGGCTGGAACGGCGCCATCGACACCGACGCTGCCCCCTGCTTTGACGAGTATACAGACGGCGGCTACCGCAACCACGCCGCCGAGGTGCTGGACGCCGGCACCCAGGAATGGTGCCTGGACGCCGTGGCCGGCCACGGCAACTGGGTGCTGCAAAAAGCCAAGGATACCGATGACGGCCATCTGCTGGAACTGCTGCAGGAGGCTGCCATCAGCTGGGAGTATGCCATCAGCCGTTCCGGAATCACCAATGGCATCTCGGCCAGCGCCGTGGTGGTCCATGTGACCCCCTGGTGGCAGACCGCCATCCTGGTTGCCATCATCGCCAGCGCCGTGCTGACTGCCGCCTGCTTCGTAATGCTGGTGGTCAGCAAGGTCAAAAAAGGCAAAAAAGCGTGAGAGAAAGGAGCGATCCCTGTGAAAAACAAAGCAACCGGCTTTTATTTTGCCGTGATCGCAGCGGTGCTGACCGTGGCAACACTGGTCATGACGCTGTTGTACGCAAATTCCGGCGGCATTGTCAGCCCGCTGGCGCTGGCGGCACTGGTCGCCGCCCTGGTATGTGAAGTGTCGCTCTTTTTTGGCGAGCGTGCCTGGACGGATTTTACCGGCATCGCTGCCGCCGTGCTGCTGGCCTTTGCCATGATGCGGGTTCTGTCTGACGGCATTTGGAACATCGCCGAGGCAATCAACGGCATCAAGATGGTCGGTCTGCCGGAACTGGCCGGCACAAACGTCTCGATGGCGGTTGTCAGCTTTCTGGCAATTCTGGCGTGCATCGTCAGCTGCTTTGCCAAAAAGAGCAAAACCAATTAAACCGATGGCAGCAGCTCAGCCTGGCTGACTGCACACTGGCCGTCCGGGGCCTCGCCTCGGGCGGCTTTGTGGTATACTGTTCCTGGGGTTGCAGCCGTCCCCGGCGCCGTTCCGTCCCGCCAAAGACAGCCGCCCTGAACCTGCCGCTTTGTGTGAGCGGATTTTGACTTTCATGCACGTTGGATGGCGCAGATCTTTCGCCGCTTATCCCCATACTATAAGGAAGGAAACACATTATGCTTGGCCACGACTTCAATCAAAACTGGACCTGCCGCCATCTGGAGGATGCCGCCCCCGGTGTACCGGTAACCCTGCCCCACGATGCAATGCTGGCCGAACCCCGCACCGCGGCTTCTGCCGGCGGTACCAACACCGGCTGGTGTGCCGGGCGGGACTATCTGTATGAAAAGCACTTTGATTTTTGCCCTGCGTGGGACGGTCAGATCCTCCTTTTGGAATTTGAGGGGGTCTACCACAACGCTGAAGTGATGCTCAACGGCCAAAAACTGGCGTTCCGCCCTTACGGATACACAAACTTTTATGTGGACCTGACCGGCCGCCTGAACCGGCAGGGTGCCAACCTGCTGCAGGTCATTGCCCGCAACGCCGATCAGCCCAACAGCCGGTGGTATTCCGGCGCGGGAATCTACCGCCCGGTGACCCTGTGGACAGCCCCGCAGGAGCACATCCTGGTCAATGGCCTGAAGGTGCGCACGGTCAGCCTGGACCCGCCCGTTGCAGAGGTTGCTGTGCTGACGGAGGGCGGCGGCGAGGTGCAGGTCGAGGTATTGGACGGCGACCGGGTGCTGGCGTCAGCCCGGGCGCAGTGCCAGGGCAGCGCCACGCTGACCCTGCCCCTGCCGGATGCAGAAACCTGGAGCCCCGAGCACCCCCGCCTTTACACCTGCCGGGCGCATTTCGGTGCCGACAGTGCCGCGTGCGAGTTTGGCCTGCGCACCCTTGCCTGGGGCAAGGAAGGGCTGCTGCTCAACGGCCGGCGGGTAATCCTGCGGGGTGCCTGCATCCACCACGATAACGGCGTCCTGGGTGCCTGCTGCTACGCGGACGCGGAATGGCGCAAGGTGCGCCTGTTGCAGGAGGCCGGATACAACGCCCTGCGCTCGGCGCACAATCCCTGTTCCAAGGCGCTGCTGCGGGCCTGCGACCATCTGGGCATGCTGGTCATGGACGAGTATACGGATATGTGGTACATCCATAAAACCGAGCACGACTATGCCTCCTATGTGGCAGACTGGTGGAAAAGGGATCTGCAGGACATGGTGGACAAGGATTACAACCACCCCAGCGTCATCCTCTATTCCACCGGCAACGAGGTCAGCGAGACCGCCCAGCCCAGGGGCATTGCCCTGACCGGCGAGCTGACCGACCGGCTGCACGCGCTGGATCCCAGCCGCCCGGTGAGCTGCGGCGTGAATATCTTCTTCAACTTTTTAAGTTCCATCGGTTTTGGCGTTTACAGTGACGCCAAAGCGAAAAAAGAGGCTGAAAAGGCCGCACGCCAGGGCAAGGCCAAAAAGAAAAAAGCGGTGGGCAGCGAATTTTTCAACAACCTGGCCGGGCTGCTGGGGGATGAGTTTATGAAGCGGGGCGCCACCCTGCCCCCCTGTGACTGGAAAACGCGGGACGCCTTCGCCCGCATGGACATCGCCGGGTACAATTACGGCATCTACCGCTACGGCCACGACCTGAAAAAGTATCCCCAGCGGCTGATCCTGGGCAGCGAGACCTTCTGCAAGGACGCCGCGCGCTTCTACGACCTGGCAAAGAAAGAGCCCCGGCTGGTGGGCGATTTTGTCTGGGCCGGCATCGACTATCTGGGCGAGGTTGGCATCGGCGCCTGGGAATATGCCGACTATGCCCCCGACCCCTCCCACGGGCCGGGCTGGGTGGCCGGCGGCAGCGGCCGCATGGATTTGACCGGCACCCCCTGGGGGGAGGTGCTTTACACCCGCGTGGCCTTTGAGCTGGAAAGCGGGCCGCGGCTGGCGGTCTGGCCGGTGAACCACACCGATGACCGGCATTCGCCCTCGGCCTGGCGGATGTCCAATGCGCGGGAGAGCTGGAGCTGGGAAGGCTGCGAAGGCAGACCGGCGCAGGTGGAGGTCTATGCCCGCGGGGCGCAGGTGGAGCTGCTGCTCAACGGCAAATCCATCGGCCGCCGCCCGTTAAAGCAATGTGTGGCGCGCTTTCGCACCAACTATGCGCCCGGCACGCTGGAAGCCGTGTGCTATGACGCTGCCGGGCACGAGACCGGCCGCAGTGCACTGCACACTGCCGGACCGGACACCCTGCTGCGGGTAACACCGGAGCAGAGCGCCGTCGCCCCCGGTCATCTGGCCTTTATCCGCCTGCAGTATACCGACCGGGACGGCACCGTCAAGCCGCTGGCCCGCGGCAGGCTGAAGGTTCAGGTTTCCGGTGGCCGGCTGCTGGGGTTGGGCAGCGGCTGCCCCTACAACCCTGACGGATTTTTGACCGACACCACCGACACCTATTACGGTCAGGCCCTCGCCGTGGTACAGGCAGATGGCGCCGGCCCGGTGCAACTCACCGTGACCGACGGGCAGCTGCAGGGCAGCGCCCGGGTGGCCGTTTTGCAAGCATAAGGAAGAGGAAACCGCTATGCAATATACGCTGAATGCAACAAACTACCATACCTTTTCCATTTTTGAGGTAAACAGGCTGCCGGCGCGCAGCTACTTTATCCCCTATCCCGACCGCAAATCGGCAGACGCCGCCGCCCCGCTGGAGAAGCGCTACTGCTCCCCCAAGGTGCAGTGCCTGAACGGCCAGTGGGATTTCAAATTCTATCCCCGCCCGGCGGAGCTGCCCACCCTGCTGGATACCGACCAGGTGGCGTTTGACAAGATCGACGTGCCGTCCTGCTGGCAGTTCCGTGGGTATGACAAGCCCTTTTACACCAACATCCGCTACCAGTTTCCCTTCAAGCCGCCGGTGATCCCCACCACCGAAAAGGTGGGCCGGGTGTTCTCCTGGATGGGCTGCGACCAGGGCATCTCGCTGCGGTACAAGGACCCGGGCGAGGAATACAACTTTGTGGGTGTCTATCGCCGGTTTTTCCAGGTGGAGGACCCGGACGGACAGTATACCGTCTCCTTTTTGGGGGTGGCCAGCTGCCTGGATTTGTACCTGAACGGGGTGTTTGTGGGCTACTCGGAAGGGTCCCACAACACCGCCGAGTTTGACCTGACCGGCCGTTTGGTGGCCGGCGACAATGAGCTGGTGGCCGTGGTCCACCGCTGGTGCAACGGCACTTACCTGGAGGACCAGGATATGTTCCGCAACAACGGCATCTTCCGGGATGTGCTGCTGCGCCGGGACGACCCACAGGATCTTCTGGACATTGACGCCGCGACAAAGCAGACCGGCGACACCTATGCGCTGACACTGACCGCCAAGACCCGGCAGGACACCGCCGTCACCTTCACGCTGGAGGGGCACGGTCTTTGCAAAACGCAGACCGTGACCGCCCAAAACGGCCGTGCTGCCGTCACCTTTGAGGGGCTCTCGGTCACCCGGTGGAACGCAGAGGTGCCCACCCTCTACAACCTCTACTACGAGACGCCCTCCTGCTGCGTCAAAGAGCGGATCGGCTTCAAGACGGTGGAGATCCGGGGCGACAAATTCTATGTGAACGGGCGGCTGATCAAGTTTCACGGCGTCAACCACCACGACACCAGCCCCACAAACGGCTACACCATGACGCCTGAGGAGATTGAGCGGGATGTAAAACTGTGCAAGCAGTTCAACATCGACACGCTGCGCACCAGCCACTATCCCCCCGACCCGCTGCTGCTGGAACTGGCCGACGAATACGGCCTGTATGTGGTGGACGAAAACGATCTGGAAACCCACGGCACCTGGGCCATGCAGCTGCCCCCCACCTACAACACCATCAGCCACGATCCCCGGTGGGAAGCCCACTATCTGGACCGCATCACCCGGCTGTACCAGCGGGACAAACTGCACGGCAACACCTGTGTGGTGATGTGGTCGCTGGGCAACGAGGCGGGCGGCTACCGCAACACCGATAAGATGTACGATTACCTGAAAGCCCGCTCCGACCTGCCCGTCCACTACGAGAGCGCAGTCCACTGCAAACGGGTGGCCTACGACGTGGGCAGCGAGATGTACCCCTCGGTCCAGATGGTTCACGATGTGGGCGAGCACCGCCGCAAGCAAAAGCAGCTCAACGACCGGCCCTATTTCATGTGCGAGTACGCCCACGCCATGGGGGTGGGCCCCGGCAATGTGGAGGCCTACTGGCAGCAAATCTATCGCTATGATAACCTGATGGGCGGCTGCGTCTGGGAGATGGTGGACCATGCGGTTCTGCACCCCGACGGCAGCTATACCTACGGCGGCGACCACGGCGAGTGGAGCCACGACCGAAATTTCTGCGTGGACGGGATGTTCTATCCCGACCGCACGCCCTCGGTGGGCGCAAAGATCATCCGCTTTATCTACCGGCCCATCCGGGTAAAGCATCTGGGGGATAACCGCTTTGAGGTGTTCAACACCACCGGCTTTTCCGCCGGCGGCCGCTACCGGGTAACCCTGCACTGGAACGACGGCACGGAGCAGACGTTTGCGCCCGCTGCCGGCCCGCTGGAGCGGGCGGTGATGGAGCTGCCGCTGGGCAAAGCGGTGGACGGCAATCTGTCCGCCGTGGCCACCACGGTGGACAACAAAACCGGGCGGACGGTCAGCCGGGAGCAGCTGGTCCTGGCCGAGCATCTGCCCGATGCTCCCGCCATGACGGCGCTGCCCGCGGGCTGCACGGTATCCGGCGGCCGGTTCACACTGGACCTGGGCGGCGGCAGGCAGCTGACCACCGCCGAGCAGGGCACACTGCTTTACCGCGCCGCCACCGACAATGACACCGACCTGTTCTACCGCAACACCATGGCCCCCTACGCTGCCCAGACCGAGACCCCCGTCTCCTGCGAGGCGATCGACGGCGGCTGGCGGGTGGTGACCCGTGTGGCCAACAAAAAGGCCAAGTTCCTGGTGACAGACACCTATCAGGGCACCGCACAGGGAATTTTGGTCACCAGCCGCATCCACTGCATCGGCGGCGGGGGCATCCTGCCCCGGTTCGGCAAGAGCTTCCGCCTGGATGAGGATTTCGACCGGGTGGACTACACCGGCCGTACCGGCGAGAGCTACTGCGACATGAAGGAGCAGTTCCCCATCGGACGGGTGCAATGCCGCGTGGCCGACATGACCGAGCCCAACATCAAACCGCAGGAAAGCGGCAACCGCTGCGACTGCACCACCGCCAGCCTGACAAATGGCCGGCAGACCGTGACCTTTGCGGCGGTGGACCGCCCCTTTGAGCTGGCCGTCAAGCCCTACACCGACAAAGCGCTGTTTCAGATGCGTCACCGGGAGGACGAGGTCCGCACCGGCACCTATGTGACAATTCAGGCATTCCAGCAGGGCATCGGCACCGGTGCCTGCGGCCCCGCCATCGCGCCGGAATTCCAGTACAGCGCCAAGCAGGACTACACGCTACAATTTCTGATCCGGGTCGTCCCGGTGCCCGGCCCTGATCCGGTTTGCCAGGCGAACGTTGAAGGATGAGAAAGGAGGTTCCGCCTTGAAAAATCAAGAAAAAGGATTTTGGTCCAGTCCGCTGGCCGCTTCCCTGGTAAAAGGCGACACGGTGCGCCTGCCCGAGATGCTGTTCGGCTATTTTATCGGTCCATTTGGCGCGCTGCTGGCCTCGGGCATCTACACCAGCATCCTGCAAAACTACTTTACCGACGTACTCAAGCTGGACCTGAACTTTTTGACCGGGCTCCAGCTGTTCTCCACCATCCTCATCGTGGCGGCTAACCTGATTGTGGGCCAGCTGATCGAGCGCACCCACTGTCTGGCCGGCAAGGCACGACCCTGGATTTTGCTCAGCGCGCTGACACTTTCGGTGGCGTCGGTGTTGATGTTCATTGTCCCCTTTGAGGGCGTGACCCGCATGGTCTGGATCGCCATTGCCTACAACCTGTTCTATGCGGTGGCCTACCCCATCTACAACACCGCCAACTCCACGCTGATCCCCGTTTCCACCAGAAACTCCCAGCAGCGCAGTGCACTGGCCTCCTTCACCAACGTGGCCGGTCTGGGCGTGATGGGGGTAGGTTCGATGATCTTCCCGATGCTGGTTTCCTTCGCCCTCAAGGAAGATCAGGGCCGCTGGTTCCTGGCCATGCTGGCGGTGGCCATCTTCACCGCGCTGACCGTGCTGCTGCAGTACAAGTTCACCCGGGAGCGCGTGACCGAGGAGCTGCAGGCTTCCGGCACGCCGGGCGCCGGCGGGCAGACCGGCCAGCACGCGGCCACCGCGCCGCTTGCCACCCAGCTGCAGGCCATTGCCTCGGAAAAATGGTGGTGGATCGTCATTCTGTTTTACCTGTTTTTCCAATGGTCCGGCGCGATGAAGAACGGCTCGATGGCCTACTTCTGCAAGTGGGTCATGGACAACACCTTCTTCGGCTCGGCAGACGCCTGGGGCGCCTCCCAGTCGCTGCTGGCAGTGCTGGGCGCCATCCCCATGGCGGTGGCGGCGCTGTTTGTTGTGCCGCTGTCCAACCGGTTTTCCAAGCGTCTGGTCTGCATGGCGGGCATGCTGCTGGGCGCCGTGGGCGGCGTGATCGCCGGGCTGGGCAACGGCCAGATCGTCCCCGTGGCCATCGGCGTGGCGCTCAAATGCTTTGGCTCGGCCCCGGCCTGCTACCTGATCCTTGCCATGCTGGCCGATGTAATTGACCACATCGAGTACCGCCGCGGCATCCGCACGGACGGCTTGACCATGAGCATTTACAGCTCGATTATGGTGGCGGGCACCCCCGTCTGCAACGCGATCTTCTCTGGTATCCTCAATGCGGTGGGATATAACCAGTCCGCCGACGTGGCGCTGGGCACCGCGGCACAGTCTGCCGCCGCGCAGAGCGCCATCACCATCAGCTATATCTGGGTCGAGACAGTCTGCTATGCGGTCTGCGCACTGTTGATCCTGTTCTGGACTGTGGAGAAAAACCTGCCCGCCGAACAGGCAGAGATCGCCCGGCGCAAGGGCTGATTGCCGCCCCGGCCCCTGCGGGGAAGCCGCGGACGTGCCTTTGTTTTTCCCCGGAAAGAGTCCCGCACAACAAAAAAGCGCCAGCTGGCTTTTGCTACGGCCAGCCGGCGCTTTTGGTTTGTCATGCAGGGTGGGGTGTGCTCAGATCATCTTTGCCTCATAGGGCGCAAGGGTAACGGCGGCCTCCAGGCCCAAGGTTTCCGGGCTGTCCAGGCGGACGGTCTGGGGCTGTTCGCTGAAGTTGAACAGCCCCACCAGGCGCTGGCCGCCGCAGCGGCGGACCATGGCCAGCACGGCGGGGTTATCCCCGCCCCAGGTGGTCACCGCAGCGTCGGGGGCAAAGCAGGCATGGGCGCGCAGTTTGCGCAATTCGGTCAGCCCCTGCCAGATGCGGTTTTGCAGGGTTCCCGGACGGCGGCGCAGGGCAGCTTTGTGCCAGTTGAACGCTGTGCGGTGCAGGTTGCGGCTGTCATCCGCACGGTCAGGATCGTCGTGATAGTCCCAGCCGTTGAGCTGACCGATCTCGTCACCGCTGTTCAGCATCAGGAACCCCTTGCAGAAGGACGCCGCGCTGTGCAGCAGCAAAATGCGTTTGATGGCCAGATCCATCGCTGCGGCGTCCTTTTGCTCCAGCGCCGCCTCCACACCGCACAGGCTGGCCGCGGTACCGCAGGTGCGGGCATCGCCGGTGATGGGATCGTAATTATACAATTCACCTCTGGCCCAGCTGCCGGGGAACTCACCATCATAAAAGCGGTAGAGATACTCCTTGTGCCGCTGCGGATCAATGCCCAGGCGGCGTTCCTCGTCCTCATCCAGGCCCCAGCCGATGTCGTCGTGGCAGCGCAGATAGTTCACAAACCAGCAGTGCTCCGGCAGGGCGTCCAGCTCATCCAGCTGGGCTTTGAGCAGGCGGGTATCCCGCGCGGCCAGCGCGCTCCACAGGTTGACCATCACCGAGACATTGTAGAGCATGTGGCATTCCGGCTTTTCCGGTGTGCCATAGTAGGCTGCCAACTCCCGCGGGGCCATGACCACCTCGCCTTTCAGGATTACCGCCGGGCAAACGCATTCCAGGATCATGCGCACCATCCGCACAATGGTGTGCACCTGGGGCAGGTTGCGGCAGGTGGTGCCCAGGGTTTTCCAGATATAGGGCACCGCATCAATGCGCAGCACCTCCACCCCCAGGTTGGCCAGGTGCAGCATACTTTTGACCATCGCCACCAGTACCGCCGGGTTACGGTAGTTGAGGTCCCATTGATAGGGGTGGAAGGTGGTCAGCACCCAACGCTGCATCTCCTGGTTCCAGGTGAAATTGCCGGGGGCAGTGCCGGGAAACACCTGGGGCATCGTCTGTTCAAACTGGTCCGGGATGGTCCGGTCCGGGTAGCAGCAGTAATACGCCTGATACACCGGGTCCCCGGCCTTGGCACGCATCGCCCAGCGGTGGGTGTCGGCGGTGTGATTCATCACAAAGTCCAGGCACAGGCTGATACCGGCCGCCCGCAGTTTGCCTGTCAGGTCGGCCAGGTCCCGGTTGGTACCCAGGGCCGGGTCCACCGTGTCGAAGTCCTCCACCGCATAGCCGCCGTCGTTGTGGGGGTGGGGCATTTGCAGCAGCGGCATCAGGTGCAGGTAGGTGATATTCTGTTCCTGCAGGTACGGCAGCTTTTGGGCCAGCTTTTTCAGGTTGCCGGCAAACAGATTGGTGTACATCGTCATACCCTGCATGGAGCCGCGGCGATACCAGTCAGGGTCAGCCTCCCGGGCGGCGTCCAGCGCTTTCAGCTCAGCACTGCGCGCGGCAAAGGCGGCAGCCATTTCGGCTTCCAGCGTGTTCAGTGCGGCGCGGTCATTGTACAGTTCCATGAACAGCCATTCCAGCTCGTCCCTGTGGCGGTTCAGGCGGTTCTCCCATTCTTCCATCGCGCTTCCTCCCCGATCACTCCAGGCGATATTGCACAACATCCAGCCGCACCGGTGCCCCCTCAGCCTGGAAGGTGATGCCCTTGGCTTCCAGCGGCGTATCCAGCACAGCCGAGAGCACCCGCTCACCATTGTTGACAAACAGCTCCGCACTATCCTGGTCCAGGATCAGGCGCAGTGTCAGCTTGCCCGCCTGGGGTACCGCCTTGATATGGCGGGTATGGGGAGCATCACGGCGGCTGCCGCCGTGGCTGCGGTCAAACGCCAGCTCGCCGCGGTCCAGATCACAGCGGATCTCATTGAACAGCATCGTACTCTTGGCAAACCGAATGGTGAAGCGGCGGCAGTCGGGGCTGGCAGCCGCATCCACCACCACGGTCAGATCGAGGCTTCGGCCATGGATTCCCGGCAGCTCGGAGGGTTCGGACACCGTCACGCCGGTCAGTTCCGTTTTGTCCCGCCACAGCGTCTCAATCTCCCGCACCGGGCACTGATACAGGCGGCCGCTGCGCACATGCAGTTCCCGCGGCAGGCTCATCCGGCCAAACCAGGGCTTGGGGTGCGGGGCTGTGTTGGCGGTGGCCCAGCTTTGCATCCAGCCCACCAGAATGCGCCGGCCATCGGGAGCCTGCGTGGTCTGGGGGGCGTAAAAATCAAGGCCGTAATCGACAGCCTGGGCCTTCTGGCGGGCAAAGGCGTGGGTGACAGGGTCGTAGCGGCCCAGCAGGGCGACGGTACCGTCGCCGGCATGGAACTCGCTGTCCGGGGTTGCGCGCATCTCCTGTGGGCTGACCAGCAGCACCTGGACACCGTCCAAGGCAAAGAAATCGGGGCATTCCCACATTTTGCCCAGCGCATCGTGGCTGGAATCCAGCACGCTCACATACCGCCAGGCATGGCCGTCGAGGCTTTCAAACAGCAGGATCGTCCCCTGTTCCGTCTGGTGGCGGGCTGCGGCCACGCAGTAGTATTTGCCGTTTTCCGTCCAGATCTTGGGATCGCGGAAGTCAACTGCGCAGTAGCCTTCGGGCAGCATGGTGGTAGGGATGACCGGGTTGGCTTCGTCTTTTGTGAAGTTGTACCCGTCACCAACGGCCACGCACTGGGCCTGCTGCTCCTTGTGGCCGGTGGCGGCGGGCTGCACGCCGGTGTAAAGCAGCAGCAGGCGGCCGTCGGGCAGGGGCACGGCGCTGCCGGAAAAGCACCCCGCCGCATCGGCCGCGGTGTCCGGGGCCAGGGCGCAGGGCTGATAGTCCCAGTGAAGCAGATCGGTGCTGACGGCGTGGCCCCAGTGCATGGGGCCCCAGACAGTGTTGTAGGGATAGTACTGATAGAACAGATGGTAACAGCCATTGTAATAGCAGAACCCGTTGGGGTCATTCATCCAGCCCACCAGCGGCGTCAGGTGGAAACCCGGGCGGCAGCTGGCGGGGATCTTGGCGGCCTCCCGCCGTTCAAAATCGCGGGCAGTCTCCAGTTTACTCATAGTGTGAGGCATAGGGGATGGTCCTTTCTGTGCGGCCGGTGTGCGGCCTTGCGATTTGCATACCAGAAAGGCCAGCGCCCCACAGGACGCTGGCCTTAACAATGAAACGGCGTTTATTCAGCGCTCTCAGCGGTGGCAGCCGGTGCGGTGTTTTCCTCCGCGCCCGCGGTTTCCACATAGCGGTCGTAGGCGGCCTGGTAGACTTCCAGCAGATCGTTCATGCCGTAGCTGTTCAAGTCGTCTTTGTAGGCTTCCCAGGATTCATCGGTGATGCCGCCATCGCGCAGCCAAGTTGCCTCTTTCTGCGCCACATATTGCTCGAAGCTCGTGCGGTACTGGTCGATGATGTCCAGCTCATCGCTGGTAAAAACGCAGTCAACGGGGTAGCAGGTGGTGTCCTTTACGTAAGGCATCCAGTAGTCATACAGATCGTTCAGGCGTTCCTGGGCACGGGGCTCCATCTCAAAGGTGGTGCGGTAGTAGTCGGAGAGGATCAGCTTCGGACCGGAGACTTCCCACTCGCCCTTCAGCTCGCCGGCGCTCTTGCCGAACTGAGCCTCGGCTTCCTCGTCGCTGATACTCTGCCACAGACCGTTCGAGTCCTGCTCGGTGAAGTAGGTGCCGATGGGGCCGTACTGCAGCTGCATGACGTTTTCAGGGTCATACCACTGGTCGTAGAACTTCAACAGATTGATGGGGCTTTCACAGGCGGAAGTAATGCTCAAGTTGCCGGAGTTGATGCCGCCGCCGTCACGGACAGTGACGTTATGGGTGCCGTCGGGGCCATCCAGAATTGGCAGGAACACATAGTCGTCGGAATGGTCGCCCATGAGCTCCTCAATGTACCACCAGGTAGCCACGCCCACGCGGCCCTGGCTGCACTTGGCCATATACTGGGTGTCATCCTGGCTGAACACTTCCTGGTCGATCAGGCCCTCAGTGAACCAGTCGTGGAAGTATTCCAGTGCAACGCGGTAGTTATCGTCATCACAGACGAAGTTGACCTTGCCATCGGGCTGAAGCAGCAGGTCCATGCAAACGTCGTTGGTCCAGTTGGTGAAGCCGAAACCGGCGTAGTAGATGTTCTGGCCCCAGCACCACTGGTCAATGCCGAAGGACATGGGGATGGTGGACCCCGGGTCATTGCCGTACATGGTGGCCATATCGCTTTCCTTGAAGGCCACCAGAGCATCGTGCAGTTCATCCAGCGTGGTGGGTACTTCCAGGCCCAGCTCATCCAGCCAGGTCTTGTTGATCATAGAATACTAGGGGATGGTGTAGATGTTGTAGTCCTCCGGCTTGCCGATACCGGCGGTGCCCATCTGTTCCCCGGCGGGCAGGCCGTAGATGCAGCCGTCGTCCATGGTGATGGCGGCGCGGATGTCGGGGTGCTCCTCCAGGATCTTGGTCAGGTTGGGCATGTATTCCTCGGTGATGTAGGGGGTCAGGTCGATGAACACGCCATCCTCGCCGTTTTTGGTCAGATCGTAGTTGGAAAAGCCGACCGCATTGAAGGCATCGGGCAGGTCGTTGCCGGCAATCCGGATGTTGACCTGTTCCGACAGGGAATCGCTCATCGTCTCCCAGGTGATGGAGATGCCGGCATTTTCGGCCATCTCGTTGAGGACCGGGTTGTCATCGTAGCCGCCGGACAGCGCCGAGATGCCGCTGATGATGTTGAATTCGGTCTGGTCGGTGTTGGTGTTGGCCACGCCAGGTTCAGTCCGGTTGGCGTTGCCACCGCCGCAGCCAGCCAGACTGGCGGCGAGGGAAGCCGTCAGGGTCAGTGCGCCGATGCGCTTGGCGAGTTTTTTCATGGTGGTTCTCCTTTTCTGTTTTGTTGCATAAAGCCTTGAGGAATTGGGTCGGCGGGGAGAAGGATTTCCGGCAGCACGCTTGGCTGCTTGCTGCCGGAAGGCAGCTGCCCGGCTCTCTTGCGGTGCCCGAATCGCACGGCGTATGCTGAAGCATACTTGTGCTCTTCGACCGCTGCGCCTAAAATTTCTCCCTGTTTCCGCCGCAGGCGGCGGTCGAAATTTTAGCCCTTCACGGCGCCGGCCATGAAGCCTTGTTCAAAGTACTTCTGTACGAAGGGGTAGATGATAAGCATGGGTGCGGCCGCCACAATGATGGAGCCAAACTTGATGGACTCGGTCAATTTATTCAGCTCGGCGTAGCCGCCGGAGATCATGCTGGCCTGGCTGGCCGAGGTTTCGCTGGCAATCAGGATGTTGCGCAGCACCAGCGGCAGCGGGGCGCGGCCTTCGCCGGTCATGTAGATCAATGCGGTAAACCAATCGTTCCAGTAGGCCACCATGCTGAACACGACCATAACGGCCATGATCGGGCGGCTCAGCGGGATGATAATGTTCCAGAAGATCCGCAGTTTGGACGCGCCGTCAATCTCGGCCGCCTCCTTCAGCTCCTTGGGGATGCTTGTCTCGAAATAGTTGCGGGCAATGATCATGTTGGACACTGCAACGCCGCCGGGAAGGAACATGGCGAAGATGGTGTTGATCAGGCCAGTGTCCCTTACGATCAAGTAGGTGGGGATCAGGCCACCGCCAAAGTACATGGTGATGACAAAGAAAACGTTGAAGACTTGCGCCCGGGCAGATCCGGGTTGGACAGCGGGTAGGCGGTAATGTAGATCATCACCACCGAGAAGATGGTGCCCACCACTGTGTACTTGATGCTGTTCCAGTAGCCGACCAGGATGCTGTCATCCGAAAAGACCGCCTTGTAGCCATCCAGCGTGAACTGGCTGGGCAGCAGGAAAGTCTTGCCGGCGTAAACGTCGTAGGGGTCGGAGAAGGATGCCACCAGGATATAGTACAGCGGGTAGGCCACCAACAGCATGATGACCACGCTCAACACCACCAGGATGATATCGCTCGCTTTGTCAGAGAGGCCGCCGGGTTTCTTGCCCAAAGCCTTGGTATTTGCAGACATCAAACCCCCTCCTTACACAAACTGCACGTCGCTTGCCTTCTTGGCAATGCGGCTGACAATGATAAGCAATATGATATTGACTGCTTTGTTGAACAAGCCGATTGCCGTTGTGTAACTGTACTGGGTTCTCTGAATACCTTGTTCGTACACATAGACTGCGATAATGTCACTGGTCTCAATGTTCAGATCAGTCTGCAGCAGAAAAACTTTTTCGAAGCCGACGTTCATCAGGTTGCTGGCGCTGAGGATCAGCTGCAGCACCGCCATGGGCACCAAAGCCGGCAGGTCGATGTGCAAAATGCGCTGGAACACCGAGGCGCCGTCCACCTTGGCAGCCTCATACAGCGAGGTGTCCACACTGGACAGGGTGGCCAGATAGATGATGGTACCCCAGCCAGCCTCCTGCCAGATGCCGCTGGCCACATAGATGGTTCGGAACATGGAACTTTGGTTGAGGAAGTCGATGCTAGTACCGAAGATCAGGTTGATCAAGCCGCCGGAAGGGCTCAGGAAGATGCGAAGCATGCCGCAGATGATCATGGTGGAGATGAAGTGCGGGGCGTACAGCACCGTCTGCACCACGCGCTTGAGTTTGTGGAAACGCAGCTGGTTGAGCGCCAGGGCCAGGATGATCGGCACCGGGAAGCTCCACAGCAGGCTGTACAGGCTCAGCAGAACGGTGTTCTTGATCATACGCCAGCAGTTTGGCGAGGAGAAGAACCGCTCGAACCACTTCAGGCCAACCCACTTGCTGCCTGTGATTCCGCCGCTGGGCGTGAAATCGCGGAAGGCGATCTGGATGCCGTACATCGGCCCGTACTTGTAAATGATGGTGATTAGGACCGGGATTAGCAGCAAAAGATACAGCTGCCAATTTTCTTTCAGCCGCGTTTTCAGCGGCTTGCGGTGGGCGGGCACCAGTGCAGGCTCTTTCTTTTTTGAGAAGAGTGTCCGCTTTTGTGCCTTGGCCGCCGCGGAAGTGCTACTCATGCGATTACCTCCTTCATGTATCAATGGGTGTGTGGCGGCACGCTGAAACAGTTCGCAAATTATGTGAATCGTTTCACGCTATCTGTGAACTAAAAATAGCATGTTTGGGGGCTCACGTCAAGAAAAATTCACAATTTTCCGGTGCTCAATCGGCTTTTTGGCTATTTTTACAAAGAATGTGGCCGAAATTTAGTTAAAACAGCGAAACCCCATTCTCATGTTTTCACGCATTTTTTCGTGAAATTTCACTGCTACATTTCATAAATCATATTGATTTTCGCGTGAAATCATGCTACAATATATTCAAATCAATGTGGCAGCCAAAGCCCCCGCCTCTCCGCGTTTGCATGTCAAAGAGGGGGATGCCATAACTCTAAATGAAAGGAAGGAGCCTCCTATGCGAAACAAAC
This sequence comes from uncultured Gemmiger sp., assembly GCA_944388145.1. Lineage (GTDB taxonomy): Bacteria > Bacillota > Clostridia > Oscillospirales > Ruminococcaceae > Gemmiger. The sequence continues at coordinate 75,137 of CALXHQ010000005.1, forward strand.
AGGCCGCCACCATGAGCGATGTTGCCCGTGAAGCCGGCGTGGCGCTGGGCACCGTGTCCAAGGTCATCAACGGCCAGCCTGTGGGTGAAAGCTACCGCCTTCGGGTGGAAGCCGCCGTCAAAAAACTGGACTACCAGGTCAACGTCAGCGCCAAGGCGCTGAAAAGCAGCCGCAGCGGGTTCATTGCCCTCATCATCCCGGACACCATCACCCCCTATTTTGCACTGCTGACCCAATATGTCAACCTTGCGCTGGAAAAGCGGGGGTATAAAATGATGCTCTGTTTTACCGCCCGGGATGCCAGCCGCGAGCAGGAATTTATCCGCATGGTGCGCCACAACCAGGCCGACGGCATCATTGCCCTGACCTATACGCCGGACCTGATGATCCCCACCGGCATCCCCTTTGTGACCATCGACCGTTTTTTCAGCGTGGAGGTGCCCTGTATTGCATCGGACAACTTCGGCGGCGGCCGGTTGGCGGCGCAAAAGCTGGCCGAGCTGGGCTGCACGCACCTGGCCTGCCTGCGCAAAGGTTCGCTGCTGGTCAACGAACCCAGCAAGCGCAAGGACGGGTTTGTGAGCGGCTGCATGGAACTGGGACTGCCCTTTGAGGTGTGCAACCTGCCGGATGGCTCGCCCCTTTCCGCCTTTGAGGTGTTCCTCAAACGGAACATCCTGGAAAGCGATCACCCGCTGGACGGCATCTTCTGCGGTAACGACGCCCTGGCATGGCAGGTGGTCAACATCCTGCGCGGCATGGGCCGCCGCGTACCGGACGACATCCAGGTGATCGGTTTTGATGGCACACGCATGTTTGGGGATCTGGACTATGTCTGTTCCACCATTGTGCAGCCGCTGCCGGATATTGCCGAGACGGCGGTGAACATGGTGCTTTCCAACGATTTCACCGGGCTGCCGCCGCTGATCTGCCTGCCGGTACGCTATCAGCCCGGCGGCACCACCCGCGACAGCCGGTAGCCCCTGCGGCTAACCCGTTTTTATGGAGGCAATGTTCCCATGGCATTCAATCTTTTTCGTCCCTTCAGCACCGGTGAGCCCCGGCGGGACGAACGCGGCCGCCTGACCGGCATCGACCGGTATCAGGATGTCCTTGGCCGCAACTGGAAGCGCTTTTTCCTGACCGGCCTGGTCACACTGGCCGGCTGCCTGCCCCTGGGGCTGGGCATCGCATATGCCATCCTGAGCAGCAGCATTTTGGTGTTGCTGCCGGCCGGCCTGGTGGGCGGCGCCATCGCCGGTCCCTTTTTGGCCTGCCTGTACGACTGCATCCTGCGGGCCCTGCGGGACGCTCCCGGCCGCTGGCGGGACAATGTGCGCCGTGCCCTGCGCCAGAACTGGCGCGGTGCCCTTCTGCCCGGCGCACTGACCGGCCTGTTTATCGGCGCCGCCGCCTTTGCCGCCATGATGCTGTTCGGCTGGAGCAGGGTCTGGCCCTCGGTGGGGACGATCTGCCTTTACCTGTTCAGCTGGTTGGTATTCTTTGCCATCTCCACGCTGTACTGGCCGCAGCTGGTGCTGTTTGAGCAGAAAAACATCGTGCGGCTGCGCAATATGCTGCTATTTTCCCTGAAATACTTTTTGCCTGTGGTGGGCACGGCCGCACTTCAGCTGGTGTTTTGGCTGGTGATGGTGCTGTTTGCCCCCTGGACGCTGCTGCTTTTGCCCTTTGTGGCCATTTGGTTTATCCAGTATGCCGTGCTGTTTCTGCTCTATGACAAGCTGGAGGAGGCCTTCCAGCTGGAGGAGGAGATTGCCGCGCAGTTTCCGGATCAGCCAATCCGCCGGGATTGAGGATTGTTCACACTGTCTATTCTTGTTGTTTAGGAGGTCCGCACCATGATCGATGTTGTTGCCCTGGGCGAATTGCTCATTGACTTCGCCCCTGTCTCTACTGATGAATCCGGCTATCCCACCCTCAAGGCGCAACCGGGCGGTGCGCCGGGAAATTTCCTGGCCGCGCTGCAAAAATACGGCTGCTCCACCGCCATGATCGGCAAGGTGGGGGCAGACAGCTTTGGCCGGCTGCTGGTGGATACCGTGGCAGCCAAGGGCATCGGGACGCAGGGCATTGTGAGCGACCCCGGCGTCTTTACAACGCTGGCCTTTGTCACGCTGGACGCCACCGGCAACCGGGAGTTCAGTTTTGCCCGCAAGCCCGGCGCCGACACCTGCCTGACGCCGGAGGAGGTGGACACAGCCCTCATTGGTCAGGCACGGGTGTTCCACTTTGGCACGCTGAGCCTGACCAACGAGCCGGCCCGCACCGCAACCCAAAAGGCAGTCGCCTTTGCCCGGGAGCAGGGCAAGCTTATCAGTTTTGATCCCAACCTGCGCAAGCCGCTGTGGCCCAGCGAGGCTGCCGCCAAAGAGCAGATCGAGTGGGGGCTGCGGCAGGCCGACATTGTCAAAATCAGTGACGAAGAGATCGACTTTCTGTGGGGGCTCTCCCCGGAGGAAGGCGCGCAGAAACTGCTGAACGAGTATGGCGTTGGTTTGGTTTATGCCACCCTTGGCCCCAAGGGCTGCCATTTTGCCAATCGAAACGGCTGCGGCGAGGTGCCCAGCCCCACCGGGCTGCACGTCATCGACACCACCGGCGCCGGCGATATCTTTGGCGGCAGCGCCATGAGCCAGTTCCTGAAATCGGGCAAAGCCCCCGCCGACCTGACGGTGGAGGAACTGCGCCGCATCACCCGGTTTGCCTGCTGTGCAGCCAGCCTGTCCACCCAGACCCACGGCGGCATCAGCAGCGTGCCGGAGGAAGCGGCTGTGCGGGCGATCCTCTGATCCTTTTCCACGGAACATGACATCAAAGAGCAGCACGGTTCGTGCTGCTCTTTTTGTATGCCGGGGCCTTTCTCCACCCAAACTACACCTTTGTGTGGTACACTGTACTGAGGGAGGGATTGCCATGGCCAAGGTGATTTTGGTGATTGAGGATGAGGAGTCGATCCGCAACGTCATCCGGGCGTTTTTGGAGGACGCCGGGTATACGGTGTTGACCGCCGCCGACGGGGCCGAGGGCATTGACCGGTTCCGCCGGTTCAGTCCGGATCTGGTGCTGCTGGACGTGCTGCTGCCCAAGGTGGATGGGTTTACCGTGTGCAAGACTTTGCGGCGGGAGAGCCGCGTCCCCATCCTTCTGCTGACCGCACTGGGGGACGAGGACAGCCAGATGCAGGGCTTTGACGCGCTGGCGGATGATTACATTACCAAGCCCTTCTCGATGCCGGTGGTACTCAAGCGCATCGAGGCGGTGCTGCGCCGGTCGGAACCGGGAGGTGCCGAGCCGCCGGTGCTGCGGTACAAAAACATCGTGCTGGACACAGACAGCCTGACCGTCACAGTGGACAGCGTCCCCGTGGCCCTGACGGCACGCGAGTTTGAGATTTTGAAATTGCTGCTGGAAAATCAGGGCCGGGTACTTTCCCGGGAGCAGCTGCTGGACGGCGTGTGGGGCTACGACTATCTTGGTGACGGAAAGATCATCAATACCCACATCAAAAATATCCGCAAAAAGCTGGGTGTGGACTGTATCCAGACAATACGGGGAGCGGGGTATAAAATTGAGAATGAAAATTCGTGAAAGCATCCGGGCCAAGACATTCCTCAGCATGCTGGCACTGCTGGCCGTGTGCTGCGCAGCAATCTACGGCGTGGTGATGATCTTTTTGCCCAAAAGCACCTACTCGGACCTGGAGGGGCAGGTCCTTGGGGATATGAACAATATGGCGCTTGTCCTGGTGCGGGACGGTTGGGAGGACGGCACCGAAACCCTGACGAAATTTTCCCTGTCACATGACGCTGCCGTACAGATCATCGATGACGCCGGCAACGTCCTGTTCACCGAGGATAACAGCACCACGGAGGAGGCGAATTCTTCCATCCCCATCATCAACGGTTCCGTCGCCTTCCAACGGGACGGGCAAACCTACTATCTAATCGCCAGCGCCGCGCCGGTGGCAGTGACACAGTCCTATACCATCTTGCTGAAGCTCATCCCCCTGGTTGCCGCGGTGATCCTGCTGGTTTCGGTCGTGGGGGCGCTGCTCTGTTCACGGTACTATGCAAAACCGCTGGTCCGCATCAGCCAGACAGCCAAGCGAATGGCCGCGCTGGACTTGACCGGGCAATGCAAGGTGGACCGCCAGGATGAAATTGGCACACTGGCCCGCAGCCTGAACGAAATGTCGGCCCATCTGAGCGAGGCGCTGACCAGCCTGCAATCAGCCAACAAACAGCTCAAGCAGGACATTGAACAGGAACGGGCACAGGAAAAACAGCGAATCGAGTTTTTCACCGCGGTTTCCCACGAGCTGAAAACACCGCTGGCCATCCTCAAAGGCCAGCTGGAGGGAATGATCTGCCAGGTGGGGGAGTACAAGGATCGGGACCTCTATCTGCGCCGCTGCCTGAAAACCACCAATGATATGGAGACTCTGGTTCAGGAGATCCTGGCTGTGGCCCGGATGGGCGGCAGCGATTTTCGCCTGACGCGCACCGACCTGGACCTTAGCCGGATGCTGCAGGCCGTCTGCCGAAAATATTCGGGCCCTGCGGAGGACAAGCAGATCGCGCTGCACACTTCCATCCAGCCTGGTGTCCACTGCCAGGGGGATCCACGGCTGATGGAGAAGGCGTTTTCCAACGTGATCGGCAACGCTGTGACTTACTCGCCGCCGGGTGCATCGGTTCATGTTGCCCTGACAGACAAGACGTTTACGGCGGAGAACACCGGCGTCCATTTGGAGCCAAGGGACCTGTGCCAGGTATTTACGCCGTTTTACCGGGTGGATAAATCCCGCAGCCGCAACAGCGGCGGCAGCGGGCTGGGGCTGTACATCACAAAAACCATTTTGGAGCGCCACGGCATCCACTGCGCGATGACCAACACCAAGGACGGTGTGTTGTTCACTGCGGGTCTGGAATGACATCGGCGCCAAGCAACCTCCGGGGGCTTTCGCACATTGCCATGCGAAAGCCCCCTTTCTTTTGCCAGACTCCATCAAAAAAACACCGGCACTCCACCGCAGCTCCATTTTTCTCCTGTATCATTATGATAAAGTTAGCCGTATCTTGTTCAAAGAATTTATGCAAAGGAGCATGTCATGAGGTCTTCATCCCGCAATCTTGCCTGCCTGCCACTGGCCTGCCTGTTTGCCCTGACCGCCTGCGCGCAGGACAGCGGTACCGACACCGAGCCTGCCCCCATCGAGGTTCCCCCGCCGGTGGAGCAAACGAACGAAGGGCTGACGATCTTTTGTACGGATTTCATCTATCGTGAATCTACAATTCTAGATGCCGCCGTAAACCAGTTCAACCAACTGCACCCGGAGACCCCTGTCACTTTGGACAAGCACTTCACTGACGAGTCAATTGCAAACCACCAGGAAGCCTATACGAAAATGATCACCGAAGTGATGGCGGGTGACGGGCCGGATATGTTTTTATATGATTACACGACCATGGATATCGAAAAGATGGCCCGGCGCGGCGTGTTTGCCGACATGCAGCCCTATTTCGAAGCGGATAACTTTGACTGGTCGGGCTACAACCAGGCCGTCATGGACGGCGGCGTCTGGGACGGGCATCGGCTGGTCATTCCGCTCGAATACGAACTGCCGATGCTGTACACCTCGCAAGGCGCGCTTGACGAGACCGGCTTCGATGTAGAAAACTGTGGCAGCTTCGACGGTCTTTTGACCGAAGTGGAAAAGATGCAAGCCGACCCGGAACAAGACCGCGAAGTTTTCCGGACCAAACTTACTTTTTACTATTTTCCACAATATGCGGGGATTCCCTATGTGGACTATGATCGGCAAATAGCAGACCTCTCTTTCCCGGAGCTTGAACGGGGAATGGCTGTCTACAAAAACCTGAACGGGATAGAGATCGGCTTCGGAGATGGAAATTCGATTGCCGGTGCCGCTGATATTCGGGACGGAAAATGCCTGTGGATCTGCCCGGAACAACCCTTGGATGGTTTTTTCACCTCGGTTGGCGTCATCAACAAGTTTGACGATGCGGTCATGCTGCCGATTCGTGACGTAGAGGGCGGCATCCAGGCACGGGTCACCTCTGCCATTGCCGTGCGTAACAGCAGCCCCAATCTGCAAATTGCCTACGAATTTATCAAGTTCCTGCTCAGTGAAGAATTCCAGGTGGATACGTTGAGCTATCGCTGGCATGACTTTTCCGTACTGGATGCCACCAATGCGGCGTATTACCAGCGTGAAACCACGGAGCGGGAGCAGTCAAAAATTTCTCCGGATAATCCCTTTGGCTTCGAGGGAAATATCGAAATTTCTCAGGCAGATTTTGATGAGTTGATGTCTTACTTGAACGATGTCAGCGGAACCTTCTATTTTGCGAAAGAGGCCAATTTTGTAAAAAAAATGAGCGCCTATCTGGCCGGAGAAGAATCGTATGAAGCGGAGATGCGGGATGCAAAGCGTCAATTGGACATTTATTTGTCGGAATAATGCCTTACTGAAAAGGAGAGCAGCACTATGAAACCATCCCGCCGCAAACTGTTCTGCCTGCCACTGGCCTGCCTGTTTGCCCTGACCGCCTGCGCGCAGGACAGCGGTACCGACACCGAGCCTGCCCCCATCGAGGTCCCGCCGCCGGTGGAGCAAACCAACGAGGGGCTGACGATCTTTTACACCGACTACAACGAAGTGGAAGCCAAAATTCTGGACGCCGCCATCAGTCAGTTCAACCAACAGCATCCGGATACTCCGGTCACGGCGGACAAATACTTCACGGATGGGCTATATACAAGCCACCAGGACGCCTATACGAAAATAACCACCGAGGTGATGGCGGGTGAGGGGCCAGATCTGTTTCTTTACGACTTTCTCACCATGGACGTAGAAAAAATGGCCCGCCGCGGGGTGTTTGCCGATCTGGAACCCTATTTCGAAGCGGATAACTTTGACTGGTCCGGCTACAATCAGGCCGCCATGGAGGGCGGCGTGTGGGACGGACACCGTTTGGTCGTGCCGCTGTCCTATATGCTGCCCGTGCTGTACACGTCGAAGACGGCGTTGGAGGGAACCGGCTTTTCGGTGGAAAACTGCGATACTTTTGACGGTTTTTTGGACGAGGTCGAGAAGATGGAGTCCGACCCAAAGCAGACGCGGGAAGCTTTCCGATCGGGAGAGGCATTTTATTATTTTCCGTACAATTCCGGGCTCCCCTATGTGGACTATGACCGGCAAAAAGTGGACCTTTCTTTCCCGGAACTGGAACAGGGCGCCTCCATTTATAAAAACTTGAATCCGGTCATTGAGCTTGGCTTTAGCGATGGAAATGATATGGCTGGTGCCGCCGATATCCGGGATGGGAAATGCCTGTTTACCTACCCGAACTTTCCGCTGTATGGTTTCTTCCTGGCGGAAGGCTGTATCAACAAATTTGACGATGCGGTCATGCTTCCGGTCCGCGATACACAGGGCGGCATCCGCGCGCGGATCACCTCCGCCGTAATGGTGCGCAACAGCAGTCCAAACCTGCAGGTCGCCTATGAGTTCATCAAGTTCCTGCTCAGCGGAGAGTTCCAGTTGGACACAATCGGGTGGCGCTGGCAGTATTTTTCGGTGCTGGACGCAGCCAACGAGAGATACTACATCGAAAACACAGTCGAGCGCAGCAATTCGATGATCGCCCCCGACAATCCTTACGGCTTCGAGGGCAACATCGTATTGCCGCAGGAAGATTATGACGAGCTGGCGTCCTATATGAACGAGGTCAGTGGAGTGTTTTTCTATACCAAAGCGACAAATTTTCTGAGTAATATAGGTGATTATCTTTCTGGTGACGCGTCCTATAAAGAGGCAGTTCGGAGTGCCGAGCGCCAGATGAATCTTTACCTATCGGAGTGAGTGCTACGGCTCGTCACAGCCCGATTTTTCCCAAGGAGGCCCCCATGAAACCTGTACGAAAACGTGTTTGCCGCAAACTGCTCTGCCTGCCACTGGCCTGCCTGCTGGCCCTGACCGCCTGCGCGCAGGACACCGGCGCCGACACCGAGCCTGCCCCCATCGAGGTTCCCCCGCCGGTGGAACAGACCAACGAGGGGCTGAATATCTGGTATACCGATTATGGTATGACAGCGAAGTATCTCGACGCTGCGGTGACCCAGTACAACCAGCAGCACCCGGATAACCCTATTACGGCAGAAAAGTATTTTGCTGATGATTCCGCCGAAAGCAATGACGAGGCGACCCAGCAGATGCTTACTGAGGTGATGGCAGGAAGTGGCCCCGATCTAATTTTCTTTGATGTCGGCAACATGGACATTGAAAAAATGGTTCGCCGCGGCGTTTTTGCCGATTTGGAACCGTATTTTGAGGCCGACAACTTTGACTGGTCGGGCTATAACCAGGCCGTCATGGACGCTGGCGTCTGGGATGGGCACCGGTTAGTCATTCCACTGCAATACAACTTTCCAATGCTATATACCTCCCAGACAGCGCTGGATGAGACCGGTTTCTCTATGGAGAACTGCGATACTTTCGGCGGTTTGTTGGATGAGATAGAAGCCATGCAGGCAGACCCCGGCCAGACACGGGATGTGTTCCGGGCGAAATTCACCTTTTATGATTTTGCGCACTATGCGGGGATTCCCTATGTGGATTACGATAGGCAGAAAGCAGACCTTTCTTTCCCGGAGCTCCAACGGAGCGCAGAGATATTTCAAAATCTGGGGGGCCTTGAACTCGGCACTTATGACATGGGTATAGACAGTGCTGCTGACATTCGTGACGGCAAGGCACTGTGGACCTGCCCTTTTCCACCGGTGGACGGTTTTTATACCGGGCCAGAAGTCATCAACACCTTTGACGATATGGTCATGATGCCGATCCGTGACGTGGATGGCGGTATCCAGGCTGAAATCACTTGGGCAGTGGCGGTGCGCAATAACAGCCCGAATCTGCAAAACGCCTACGAATTCATAAAGTATCTGCTCAGTGAGGAATACCACACCGAGACCCTCAACTACCGTTGGCTCTATTATTCGGTGCTTGATGCTGCCAACGATGCTTACTTTCAAGACTATGTGTATGGCCGCGCCGTGCCACTTACACCACCAAAAAATGCCTACGGCTTAGATAGCGTGGACGTCCGACAGGAGGATTTTGACGAGTTGATGGACTATACCCGGCAAATCACGGGCGCTTACTTTAGCTGTGCTGAGACCAACTTTATGAGAAATATGCGCGGCTATATTTCCGGCGAAGTTTCTTACGAGGATGCCGTCAAAGAAGCCGAACGGCAGATGAACCTTTACCTTTCGGAGTAGGCCGCCGGCCTGCACCGATTTCCGCACGATGGGAGGTTTTTTCCATGAAACTGAAAACCCGAAACGCCCTGGCCGGGTATCTGCTGGCGCTGCCGTTTTTGATCGGCTTCGCCGGGTTTTACCTGATTCCCTTTTTGTGGAGCATCCGCTTCACCTTCACCAGCGGCTCCGGCGGCACCGCCTTTGTGGGGCTGCGCAATTACATGGATATTTTCGGCAGCGCGGCGTTCCGGCTGGCCGCCTGGAACACCTTCCGCTTTATCCTCATCGGCGTGCCGCTTTTGATGCTCGTCTCCTTAGTGCTCGCACTGCTGCTGTTTGATAAATTCCGCGGGGCCAGCTTTTTCCGCTCGCTGTTTATGTACCCGCTGGTGCTGCCTGCGGCCTCGGTGGTCATTGTGGTGCAGGCGTTTTTCTCAAACGACGGGCTGCTCAACCAGTTTTTGTCCTGGCTGGGGCTGCCCATTGAGGATTGGATTCAATCGGAATACGCCTTCCCGCTTTTGATCGCCCTGTACATCTGGAAAAACTGCGGCTATGACCTGGTGCTGTTTCTGGCGGGGCTTTCCGCCATCCCGCGCGAATACCGCGAGGCCGCCGCCAGCGAGGGCGCGAGCTACTGGCAGACGCTCCGCTACATCACGCTGCCGCTAATGACCCCGACCTTCTTCTTTATCCTGATCGTATCCATCATCAACTCGTTCAAGTCCTTCCGCGAAGCCTACCTGCTGGGCGGCGCCAATCCGCACGAGAGCATTTATATGTTACAGCACTTTATGAACAACAACTTCCAGAACCTGAGCTACCAGCGGCTTTCGGTGGCGGCGCTGCTGGTGTTCCTGGTGATCTTTGTGCTGGTACTGGTACTGTTCCGGCTCAAGGCGCGCAACGAACGGTAAAGGGGGCCATCGCATGAAAGCCAAGCGTTTTTCCGCCCTGCGGCTGGTGTTTCTCTGCTTCTTCGGGCTGTTTGTGGTCATCCCGATTTTGTTCACGCTGGTCAATTCCTTCTCCACCGGCACGGCGTACAGCCTGCTGCCGCAGCAGTGGTCGCTGGCCGGCTGGTTCGAGGTGTTCCTCCGCCGCCCGCATTACCTCATCAAATTCTGGAACTCGCTGTTTTTGAGTACGGCCATCGTGGCCGGGCAGACACTGGTCTCGAGTCTGGCCGGGTATGCTTTCTCCAAATTCCGCTTTCCCGGGCGGGAAGCGCTGTTTTTTATCGTCATCATCGTCATGATGATGCCCTACCAGGTGACGCTGGTCTCCAACTACTTTGTCATCCGCGAACTGGGGCTGATGGGTTCCTGGGCCGCGCTGATCATCCCGTCCATCTTCTCGCCCTTTGGTGTGTTTCTGCTGCGGCAGGTGTTCGACACCTGCCCAGACGACCTGCTGGACGCCGCGCGGATCGACGGGGCCGGCAACCTGACGATCCTGTTCCGCATCCTGCTGCCGCGCAGCCGGGCGGGGGTCGTCTCGCTGGTGATTCTGACCTTTGTGGACGCCTGGAATATGGTGGAGCAGCCGCTGGTCTACCTGGACAGCTCCTACGACTACCCGCTGTCGGTTTTCCTGTCTCAGATGAACGGGCAGGACGTGGGCGTGCTGTGCGTCTGTGGCATTTTGGCCGCGCTGCCGGTACTGCTGCTGTTTTTGTACTACGACCAGGATCTGGCGGACGGGATTTCGCTGTCGCAGATCCACTGAGCGTGTCAAAAGGGGCAAAATTTTCTTGGCGGTGTCGCCGTCGTCGGCGCATGTCCGCCGACGACGGCGACGGTTTTGAAATAAAGGAACGGTGGAGGTCTTCTATGAATCGCAAACGAATCTTGCGGTGGGTGGCGGCGGTGTGCCTGCTGGTGCTGGCGGTGTGTACGGGGGTCTCGTACTTTGTGTACGATGCGCTGCTGCCGCGGGTGGAAGTCTACGACTTCCTGGTGCGGGACACCCCCGACCCCAACGACTATGGCGCGGAATGGTGGGTGCCGGAGTCCTGCATTCAGAGCCGGGACGAAAACGGCCGGGTGACCATTTACCGCGTGCGCTCCCGTGACGGCATCTTCGGCATCGAATACTTTGTCGAGGCCATCGACGGCGAGATCCTCCGCGAAGCCGACGGCGAGGTGGAGCTGGACGCCCCGGCGATGGACCTTGTGGAAAAGCTGGTGCTGACCACCGATAAGCCGCTGCAATCCGGCGCCGTCGTGTCCATCCTCAACCCGGAGGTCTGGCAGGCGTAACAGCGGTGTTCCGGGCATCTGTCGTGCACGGCACAGGAATTTCCGCGCAAAACCGCACCGTTTTTCACGGATGTGCCCCAGAGGATATCTGAAAAATTCCCAGCACGGTCCAATTCTACCAAAAAGTAACGTCTGCTGCGTTGCTCAACCTTGGAATGCATCAGGGGTTCCTGCGGTTTGGCACCTTATATTCGCCGTTTTTCAGCGAATTTTCCAGCACGTTTGATGGATCAGATACACCCTAATTGCCGGGACTTTGCAGGCGGCGCCGGTATTCCTTCGGCGTAATGCCGAAAGCCTCTTTGTAAATGGTGTAAAAGTAACTGGTGGTTTCGTACCCCACCGCCTCGGCGACAGCCTGTACCGGCAGTTTGGTGGTGCACAGCAGCTGTTGGGCCCGGTCCAGGCGCTTTTGCTGCAGCAGCTCCTTGAAGGTGCTTCCGGTGGCCTTGCGGATCAGGGCACTCAGATAGGGCAGTGACACATGGCAGCTTTCCGCCACGCGGGACAGGCTGGCGCCACGGCAGTCATCCTCGATCTCCCGCAGGGCAGCCAACACCAGTGGGCTGCCCTGACCCGGCTCGCCCTGCACCTCGATGCAGTCATGGTGATTGAGCAGGTCCAACAGCAACACCGCCATTCGCATCTGGTTGGCGCGGCGGGCGCCGGGCTCGTTGTGCAGCAGGCTCCACACCATACTTTCCACCTGGTTTTGCACCGGCAAAAGCTCGGCAGTGTGGCAGAGCAGGTGGGTGATCTCACTCCCGCCGCTTTTCAGCGTGCCCAGAAAGAATCGGCCCAGCAGGTTGGAGGTTCCCACAATCTGGAACGCAAAGTCAAAAAACTGGGGCAACACAATAAAGTTGACTGCCACATCCCCCGCCTCTGCCCGCTGGATGGCATGGCTGGCCCGCTGGTTCAAAAACAGCAGTTCCCCCGCATGCAGGTGCACCGGCGTACCGCCGCCGATCAGGTGGGTGGTCTGCCCGGCGCACATGTACATAATCTCCACATAGTTGTGGCTGTGGCGAGGGAAAGCCACGAACCGGGTGTGGGGCCGTATGGTGATCAGCTGCCCCTGCCGCAGAAGCTTGGCGGCCTCAATTTCAAAGCCGTGGCCGGTGGCATACAGGTTCCGGTCCAGCGGTTCGCCGTCCCGCAGCTTTTGTTCCTCCGGCGTGATGCGGGACAATGCGCCCAATATTTCCGCGTTGATGGCGGCCATCTCCCTTCCGTTTTCAAAATCACAGGCGGCGTGTCCGGCGCATGCATCTTTTGGCCCACGGCCCGTGCCTGATGTTTGTGCGGCCTTCCCTGCCGGGGGCCTGCTGCGTTGTGTTCCGGCAATTTTCGGCGTATACTGGAAGGAAAGAATCGAACCAGTTGAAAGGAGCCGGACGCCCATGCCTGCCCAAAACCGGGTGCACCCCACCGCTCGCACCGCACCGCTGCGGGTTTTTGTGGATAACATGACCGCGCTGAACCTTGCCCCCTGCCCGAAGGCCCCCTGGGCCGGGGGCCGGGTGCTGCGCCACATTGCCTATGAGGATTGTTCCCCGGCCCAGTGGCTGAACCTCTATCTGCCTGATACGCCCTCCCCTGCACCGCTGCTGATTCTGGTGCATGGCGGCGGCTTTGTGACCAATGACGCCGAGTCCCGCCAGGCCCGGCTGATGTACCGCTTTTTCCGCGACCGCGGCTATGCCTGTGCCACCGTCAACTACCGGCTGGCCGGGGAGGCGCGTTTTCCCGCCGCCATTGAGGACGTGAAGGCCGCCGTGCGGTTTTTGGGGCAGCAGGGGCAGACATATGGCTACGACACCGGTCGCACCGCCATCTGGGGGGAATCCGCCGGGGCCTATCTGGCGGCTATGGCTGCCCTGACGGACGACGACACATTTGCCGGCACGCCCTGCCTGGGGGAAACGCCGGGCCGTCGTTTTCCCATGCTGCGGTTTGCGGCGCTGGCCGACTTTTACGGTCCCTGCAATCTGCTGAGCCAGGAGGCCCAATTCCAGGCAATGGGCATTCCCCGGTGGGTCCGCCGTCTGGCCAACCGTTGGCTGGACCGGTATTCCGAGGGGTTTGCCACCGCCGAAGAGTGCTGGATGGGCAAGCCGCTGGCCGCCTGGACACAGGGGGAACTGCAGGCCTTTCTCCCCTGCCGCCAGGCGGAGGCAGGCCGCAGCCCCAACCCGGGGATGCGCAGCTGGATACTGCACGGTCTGTCCGACATTACGGTTCCGGCCGACCAATCCCGGGAATTTGCCCAGGTGCTGGGCCGGGCGTTCGGTCCGGACCGGGTGGAGCTGGTGCTGGTGCCCCACTGCAAGCACGCCGATGACCGGCTGTTCCGGCCACAGCTTCTGGCTCAGCTGGATCATTTTCTGCGGGAAAGCCTGGACGAATAGGCTGCGGCACCAACCGCATGCACAAAAGGAGGGCGCTGCTCAGGCGCCCTCCTTTGCTTTTGCCGGGACGGGCAGCACGATATCAACCTGAAAGAGCTGGTCCTCGGTGGAGATTTCCAGGTTGCCGCCGTATTTGTCCACAATGCGGCGGATGCTGCGCATCCCGTAGCCATGGCCCGCCTTGTCCCCCTTGGTGGTCAGGGGCAGGCCGTCCCGCAGCTGCACCTTGCCCTCAAAGTGATTTTCCACATGGATCACCAGCATCTGGCTTGCAGGCCGCACCGAAAGATGGATAAACCGCTTGTCCGGCGGCAGTTCCGCCTCGTACTCAATGGCATTGTCCAACATGTTGCCAAACAGCGAGAAAATGTCCATTGCCTCCATGAAGTTCATCTTTTCCCCTTCGGCAATACAGGTAAACTGAATATTGTGGGTGGCACAGTGCAGCCGCTTGTCGGTCAGCACCACATCCAGCGTCTCGTTGCCGGTGCGCACCGCGCTGTTGTACAGGTTGACCGACTGTTCCAGACTTTCCAGATAAGCCGGGTCCACCTGGCCGGTTTCCCGCAGGTGGCGGATCTGGTGTTTCAGATCATGGCACTTGATATTGATGGCATCGATATTTTCTTTGGTCAGCCGGTACTGGCGTTTTTCCTCCGCCCAGATGGTCTGCATGGCCAGCAGTTCGCTGCGGTCCCGGGCTGCGATCAGCGTAAGCACCTGCATCATCAACATAAACAGGTAAAAGACAATCTCGCCCATGTTGAGCAGGTTGTAGAAAAACAGGTCGTAATTGGCAATGACCTGGCTTTCAAAATAGAAAATCGGTGTGAGGATGCAGACCAGCGCAAACATCAAAAGCGAGTTCTGCATGGGGATCTCGCCCCCGGAAAAGCGCCGCATACGGCGTTCCACCGTAAAAAAGATGGAGGAATATCCAATCAGGAAGCTGCCAAAATACATCAGGATGTGGGAAATGGTCCCCTCCACAAACAGCGGCTGGAGGGTGTTGTTCTGCCGGCAGACCGACGCCATTACCAAAAACAGCCGGTCGGTGATGTACCAGGTCATAAACCCGGAGCCAAAATAGAACAGCATATTCCAGAACGATTCCCGATAGCAGCACATCAGCCCCAGCAGCATCAGGCAGATCAGAACCCCGGAGTAGATGGCCTCGATGGCAATGCTGCCGCCGTAGGTGGCGGCAAACACCAGGCACAAGAATCGGATGCCCACCAGCCACAGCGCCGCCCGCAGCCAGAAGCGGGGCCGGCGCTGGCAGTGGCCGGCGAACAGCAGCGTTGCCGCGAGGAAGGCCACAAAAATATCAAAGAATTTGAAATGGGCAAGGAGCGCCGCTATCATTCCGTTAGAAGCCATGGGCCCGCCCCCTTACTGCCGGCTGAGATAGCCGGTGACCGCGGCGTAGAATGCCTTGCGCCGCCGCTGGCTGACCGGCAGCCGGGTGCCCGCCACCATCACATCGTTGCCGTTGACGGAATCCACGTGCCGCAGATTGACCAGGTGGGAGGTACTGCACCGGGCAAAGCCCCAGGGAGCCAGCTGGGCTTCCACCTCCGAAAGTTTGCCCCAGGCGGTCAGGTTGCCCTGCTCGGTATGGTAGATCAGCAGGTGGTCCCGGATCTCCACATAATAGAGCGTGTCCACCAGGATGCGGGTGATACCGCCGGCGGATTGGATCACCACCTCCCGGGATTGCCTGTTGGCGATCCGCCGCAGTGCCCGGCGCATCATGGAGGAGAATCGGTAATAGTTGATGGGTTTGACCACAAAGTCCAACGCGTCCACCGCATAGCCGCTGACTGCATACTGTTCCAGATTGGTCACAAATACCAGCGTGACGGTTGACCCCCTTTCCCGCAGACGGCGGGCCACCTCCATGCCGTTCATCGCCGGCAGATCAATGTCCAGAAAAAGCAGGTCATAGCCAGGCTGGCACTGTTCCAGAAAAACCGCCGGATCACTGAACGAGGCGATGGAAAACCGCTGCCGCTGCTCCCGGGCGTACCGGTCCAGGCAGTCTTTCAGCGAGGCAAGATCCGACGGATCATCCTCCAAAATTGCAATTTGAACCATGGCACAGACCTCATTTCCACAGGCAGACAGCCGTCCTTCTGTTTGTATTGTAGCACGCACCCGACCCGGCGGGCAAGGGGATCCTTTTTCCATCAGTTCCCCTCCGGGCGGGCGCCAATTGCTGCGCCGCCGCTGTACCGGTCAGAGCCCGGTCAGACAGGGCGGGCACATCAGCGGATGTTGGCCGCGTAGCCGGACCAGAAATAGCTGAGCTTGTAATCGTCCGCCGCCCCATCCGGCACCAGGATGGACACATCGGCGGCGCAGCCGTCCAGCAGGCCCTGGCCAGGGACACAGGCAGTGGGGTCGGCGCTTTGCAGCCGGATGGCACGCAGCGCATCACAGCCCGCAAAGGCGCCGTCCGCGATGGCGGTGACGGGCAGGCCCTGCCAGTGGGTGGGCACGGTCAGCGTTTTGCGGCCGCGGCCCTCCTCCGCCACACCGGTCAGCACCGCGGCGCCGCCCCGCTGCTCAAAGGTAAAGCAGGCGGCATCGCTGTCATCGCCCGCCGCCGTCTCTGCCGTGGCCAGTTCCGGCATGGCGGGAATGGGGATGCCGGTTTTGCTGGTGTCGCCCAGCTGGGCCTTCAAATCCCGCACCAGCGTGCGGGTGTTCAGCTGCCGCCCGGCGCTGTTCAGATGGAAGTTGGTGTCATAAAACCAGGCCGGGTCCAGGACGCAGGCGTTCGGGTCGCCCAAAATCGGAAAATCCAGCTGTCCGCGCAGAAAGTCATAATAAGTGTCCGGGTCGCCCTGCACCGCCGCGGCGTTCATGGGACAGAAGCGGTAATAAACCTGCGCCCCCTGTTCCGCCGCGCGGGCCGCCCAGGTGTTGACAAACTCCACAAATTCCGCATCCAGCACCCCGGGCTCCAGCAGCACCGGGGTGTTTTGGTCCCAGCCGCCGGGCATGATGTTGGCGGGGGTATCGGCGCGCACATCCCCGCGGCTGTCAAAGCTGGCATGTCGGTAAACGCCCTCCGGCACCGGCTTTTCGCCCCGGAGGAAATAGTTCAGCTTGCGGGCGGCAAAGTAGGGGAACTGCCCCAGCAGCGCACCGAAGTGGGAGGAATCCAGCCGGGCCAGCAGGGCGAAATCACCGTCCAGCGCCTGCCAGGCGGCCTCGGCGTTGAAATAGCAGGAAAGGGTCTGCGCCTGCTGTTCCGGCGAGAGGATGACGATATCCCCTTCCCGGAACTGGCCGTCCGACAGTTCCAGCATCAGCTGGGTGCCCAATGCGGCGTACAGCCCGAAATTGACCACGGTATAGCCGGGGAACTCCTGTTCCAGCAGGGCGCTGTCCACCCCAAAGGCCAGGCTGCTGCCCCCCACCAGGATGATCCGGGGGGAGGGGCTTTGTTCCAGCAGGGCGCACTTGTCCGAAAGCTCGCCCAGAAAGCTCTCGTCATACTGGGCGGGCAGGCCAAAGCCGCACCCCAGCAGGAACGCCGGGCCGGCCAGCAGCAGGGCCAACAGTTGCAGCAACAGTTTTTTCATGGCAGTCCCCGGTCAGAATTGGAAATAGATGAAGGCGTTGCCCGCCCCGGCTGCCAGCAACGACAGCCAGGCCAGCGCAATGCCGGCGGTCAGGAAAAATCCGGCGGCCGCCGCGCGGCGGGGCTGTGTGACCGGCGCGGGCCAGCCACGCAGCCGGATCAACAGCGCCGCGCCCAGGGCGACCTGCAGCAGGTCGGGCAGGGCCAGGCCCAGGTCGGGCAGGGCACCCCAACCGGTGGGCAGCGACGCCGCCAGCGCAAGCGCGTCCGCCACCGTGTCGGCCCGGAAAAAGATCCAGGCAAAGCAGACAAAGGCAAAGGTCAGGCACTGGCCCAGGCGGCGGGGCAGCCAGGCCCGGGCGGGCAGCAGCGTCTCGGCCACCATGGCGGCGCCGTGCAGGCCGCCCCAGACAACAAAGGTCCAGTTGGCGCCGTGCCACAGGCCGCTGGCCAGGAACACCGCCATGATGTTGGCGCAGTGGCGCAGTTTGCCGCACCGGCTGCCTCCCAAAGGGATGTAGAGATAGTCGGTCAGCCAGCTGGTCAGGCTGATGTGCCACCGGCGCCAAAACTCCCGGATGGAGGCCGCGGTATAGGGGGCGTCAAAGTTTTTCATCAGCCGCACGCCCATCAGCCGGGCGGCACCGCAGGCAATGTCCGAATAGCCGGAGAAATCGCCGTAGATCTGCAGCGCAAACAGCACTGTGGCAGCGGCCACCGCCGGGCCGGAAGCGTTCGCCGCGCCGGCGTAGACCGGGTCCACAAAGCGGGCGGAAAAATCGGCAATGACCAGCTTTTTGCAGTAGCCACGCAGCAAAAACTGCGCCCCCGCCCAGTAATCCTCGGCGGTGGGATTTTGGGCGGCGTGCAGCTGGGGCAGCAGGTTCTGCGGGCGCTCGATGGGCCCAGCCACCAGCTGGGGGAAATAGGCCACAAACAGCGCGTAGTAGCCAAAGTGCCGCTCCGGCTGCATGGTGCCCCGGTAGGCGTCAATGACGTAGGAAAGGTTCTGGAAGGTATAAAAGCTGATGCCCACCGGCAGCATCAGCGCCGGGGCGCTCAGCCCGAACAGCGATGCCGCAAAGCCCAGGTACTTGAACAGGAACAGAATTCCCAGGCAGGTGGCCAGCGCCAGCGCCAGCCAGGCGCGGCGGGCGGCGGTGCTTTGGCTTTCGGCCACCCGCAGCGCCGCCAGGTAACACACGCCGGTGGCGAGCAGCAGCAGCGGGAAGGCCGCCGGCTGGCCGCTGGCGTAAAACAGCCAACTGGCCGCCAGCAGCGGCACCCACCGCCAGCGGGGGACGGTCAGCCGCCAAACCAGCAGCACCAGCGGAAACAGCAGCACAAACTGCGCCGAGGCAAAGTTCATCGGCCGTCCCTCCCCCGCCCCAGGCAGGCAAGGGCCAGCACCAGCGCAGCCAGCATCAGCTGCTGCAGGGTAGCGCCGCAGACAAGCGCCGCCACGGCCAGCACCACGGCCAGAAAGATGGCAAACAGCATACAAAACACCCCAAAAGTCTGGTTTTCATCGGCGTACCCGGTGCGCCCCAATCCATGGGGCCGCCCGGAATGGTTTCTGAGGCAAATCATTCTTCCGGCACGTTCCGCACGCTGCCCGGCGGCAGGTATTCCGCCAGCCAGGCAAGCACCTGCCGGGTGCGGATTGCCACACCCTCGGTGGAGAGGTGGTTGTCGGTACCGTAAAGGTACCGCCCCGGCCAGAGTGAATCCTCCAGCGTGCCCAGCACCGGCACGCACAGGTTCTGCCGCAGGCTGGCGTCCAGCTCGGCCCGGGCTTCGGGGGTACTGTCCGCCGAGAGCGCCTGGGCGTTGCGGGGCGCGTAGGTGAAGAACACCTGCACCCCCTTGTCCAAAAAGCGTTGGAACATGGCGTTGAGCGGCGTGACAAACTGCCCGGCAGGCAGGCCGTGGGTGGTGTACTCCACCGCCAGGCCGTAAACCGGGGCGTCGTCCGCCGCATTGGGGCGGTAAAGGCAGTAGTCGCCGTACCTGTTGTAGCTGGGGGTGTCGGTGGGGTTGCCGTCCTCGTCAAAATCGGCCGGGGAGAGGCCATAACTTTTTTCCGGCAGAGAGGCACGATTGGCCAGATACTCGGCCAGGGCGGCAAACGCGCCGGAGGTCTGGCGCAGGTTCAGCGCCGCCAGCATCTGGTAGTTGGCCTCCATCATGCAGAAGAAGGAATCGTCCAGCTTGCCGGTGGTGCAGAACTGCCGCTGGGCGGCATCAAACTCGGGGGAATCCAGCAGGATGTCCCCCGCCTGCATGCAGTCCAGGATCAAAAGCAGCTGGGGCGTGGCGTTGGTGTAGGCAAACACCCCCATGTTGACCACATCATACCCGGGCAGGGCGGCGTCCAGCAGGGCGCTGTCGTACCCGAAGCGGGTGGATGACCCGGAAAACAGCACCAGCTTTCGGGTATCCCGCAGTGCCAGCAGCCGGTCATACTTGTCGGCAAAGGCGGCAAAGTAGCCGCCGCTGTACCGGGGTGCGGTGGCCGCTTGCAGCCGCAGCGTTTGCAGAGCGGGGCAGTTTTGCACCGGGTCGGCGTGCAGGCTGGTGATATCGTCAAACATCGTCAGCACGGCAAGATTGGGGCACTCCCGGATCGCCCCCTCCTCCAGCCGAGCCAGGCCCTGGGGCAGCACAATCTCCCGGCAGGGCAGGCCGGACATCGCCCCCGATGCAATGCCCACCACCGGGCGGCCATCGATCTCGGCGGGCACTGCCAGAACCGCATCTTCTGCGGTGCAGCCGGTGATGACGGCCCCCGCCCCTTCCGGCAGCCAGGTGAAGCAGGCGGCATCGGTCCAGGGCTGCCAGACGGCATAAATGTCCAGCGTTTCCTGCCCTGCAAAGTCCAGCCGGCCGCCCTGCACCACCGCCTGGCCGCCGTCCGGGGCAGTGCTCCAGCCGGTCTGGGTATAGCCATCCCGGGAAAACAACCTCGCCCGCGGGGTGTTCAGCCGGGCGTGAGTGTCCAGCACCGCCTGCCGCACCGATGCGCCGGTGCCGTCGTTGGCATGGCAGACAAAGGCGGTGCCGCTCTGCTGTGCGGTGACCGTGACCACCGCGGGGTAGCGCACCTCTTCCAGCGTCAGGGTATAGCCATCGGCCGAGGGTTCCAGCATAGCATCGGGGTAGTCGCAGCCGGTGAGAGTGTAGCCATCAGCCGGGCGCAGCGCAAACCGCACCGTTCCGCCCCGCACCACTGTCTGCACCGGGTCGGCGGCGGTGAAGGCTTTGCTCTCCTCCAAAACCACCTGGCAGGTGTCCGCCGGGGCGGCGGGCTGCGCAGTGCAGCCCGCCAGCAACAGCGCGGCCAGCAAAATGGCCAGAATTTTGCGCACGGGCATGGTGTGCCCCCTTTCCGGAAGATGTGCAGGGAATCCGAAGGCTGAAAAGCCGGGCGGCGCCGCCCTTGCTGAGCGCCCACGCCCCCCCGCCATAACACCACGGAAGCCCCCGCGGGCACAGCGCCTGCGGGGGTTCCGTGTGATTGGGAAGTAAAATGTCAGCGTGTTCGGTTTAGGCTTCCTTGGTGATGTCGAAGAAGGAGGCAAACACCGCCACAACGCAGCCGATCAGCAGGCAGGCCAGGCTGATGATGCAGCTTTGCAGGTCGGCCATATTTTCGGCGCTGTTGGTGAAGGTCATAATGGCGGCAATGGCATTGATGCGGCTGACCAGGAACAGGACAAAGCCGACCATCAGCAGCACGGGGGCCGCCACGGGCAGGATGTCCATCCAGGTCTTCTGGCCTTTTTGGGCCACGGCGATCAGCAGCACTTCCACCACAATGGCAGCGACGGTGCATCCGATCACACCGGGGTTGACGCCATCCGCGATAAAATAATTGGTGTTGCAGTTGATGAAGTAGAACACAAGGCCGACAATGGCCAGCACGGCGGACAGGGCCGTGAGGGGAAATCCGGCAGATTTTTTCATGATCGTACCCTCCCGTTATCAGGACTTTTTGCGCTTGGCGGCGCGGATGTACATAGCGGCACCGGCCAGCGTCAGCAGGGCAAAGGCGATCTGCGCGCCGGTCAGAGCATTGTCGTACCAGGTGCGCACGCTGACCAGGCGGCTGGTGGAGGACAGGCCGTCCATGGCGTTGGAGTTGGCCAGGGCGTAATTCTGCCACAGCATGTCCTGCTTGAGGGCAGCCAGAAGGGTAGCGTCCTGGCTGACATTCTCAACCGTCCAGTAGGGCCACTTCTCACTGACGGCTTCCATGGTGGAATCGCCGGTGTTGCAACTCATGGTGATGCCGTTGATGACGGCTTCCTTCAGGGCGGTATAGTTGGCGTCCTGGATGAAGTCCTCACTCATCAGACCCTGGAAGCCCCACTCGCCGCGGAGAATGTTGATCATCAGGCCGGTGTGGGAGTTGCTGGTGAAGCAGCCCACGCGGTTGTAAGCGGTCATGACGCCCAGCGCGCCGGCGTCCTCGATGATGGCCTGGACGCCGCGCAGCTCGTTCTCACGGGCCTGCTGCTCGGTCATGAAGACGGCCACGCCGGTACGGTTGACCTCGGTGTCGTTGAAGGCCAGGTGCTTGGGAGCCTCGATGCAGCCGTACTCCTTGGCGGCGGCCACATAGGCGGCGCCCTGGCCGGCGGTCAGGACAGCGTCCTCGGAGTAGTACTCGTGGTTACGGGCGTTGTAGGGCAGGCGATGCAGGTTGGTGCCGCAGCCCCAGTGGATGGTCAGGTTGCTCCACAGGCTGTAGTTGCCCACCACACGGCCGTACTCGGCAGCCAGCTGCTTGCTGAAGGTGGAACCGATGACCGTCTCGTTGGGCATGACACCCATCTTGTAGGTCAGGTTGGGATCGCTGGGATCGACGGCGCAGGGGTCGCCGGAGGAGGTGTCGGTGTTGGCGTACTGGCCCAGAGGATAGCTGTAGATGCCGTTGGGGCCATCGTTCTGGATGGTCTCGGGGCTCATGATGGACTCGATGGCCTTGGTGGAGGTGCCGCCGAAGCCGGTGCGGATCAGGCAGTCCTCCAGCTTGATCTGGTCCATCAGCAGGGTCCAACGCTCGTCGGTGATGTCGGTGACGCCCTTCAGGTCAGCCAGGGTCAGGCCGTTGTCGGCGCCGAAGGTGACGGAGGAGGGATCGCCGTTGGCGGTGATCTGGTAGTTGTCGTTGTCCATGACATCGAGCATCTCATCGGTGGCGGTGAGGTTCTCGTAGGTCTTGGGCCAGGTGCCCTCCCAGTCGCTGCGGGTCAGGTAGGTGACGGTGTCGGGCATCCAATAGTTCAGGTCCATGTCCTCCAGCTGGTTCTCCACGGCGGTGCCGTTCTTGCTGTGGGCAAAGGTGGTGAAATCGCTCTCGGCCAGGTTCCAGGTCTGGACCTTGGCGGCATCGCCGGCGGTCTGCTGGCCCTGGGCGGCCAGGACGTTCATGGCGGCGTCGTGGGCGTCGGTGCCGATGGCGAAGTAGTAGTCGCCGGCATCCAGCATGTAGGTGCCCTTGGTGCCGACGGCGTTGTCAGCGGAGGAATCCCAGCTGGTCATGTCCTGCATATCGGCCACCAGGGTGACGGTCTCGCTGGCACCGGGCTCCAGCAGCTCGGTCTTGCCGTAGTCCAGCAGCTGGACACCGGCCTTCTCCACGGCGTGCTCCTTGTCGTAGTCGGTGTAGGGCAGGCTGACATACAGCTGCACCACATCCTTGCCGGCCACGTCGCCGGTGTTGGTGACGGTGACCTCGGCGGTGACGGTCTTGGCCTCCTTGTCCACCGTCAGGCTGTCCAGAGACTGGGTGAAGGTGGTGTAGCTCAGGCCGTAGCCGAAGGGATAGGTGACCTCGTCGTCATAGTTCCAGGCGGAGCCGGTGGTGCTGCCCACGGTGGAGCTGGCGTTGCCCTGGCCCAGGACGGTATCCATGTAGCGGGTCTCGTAGTACTTGTAGCCGATGTAGATGTTCTCGGCCTCCACCAGCTCGGAGTTGATGGAAGTCTCGGGGTTGGCGTTGGTCCACTCCAGATCGCCGTAGTTCTGCGCTGCGGGGGAGTTCTCATTGTCCACAGCGTAGGTGTCGGGCAGACGGCCGGAGGGGTTGGCGGCGCCGGACAGGATGTCCGCCACGCCGTAGAAGCCGTAGCCGCCGGGCAGGCCCACCTGCAGGATGGCGTCCACGCCCTCATTGTCCTGGATCTCCTGCACCTCCATGGCGCTGGAGTTGTTCAGGATGACGATGACCTTGCCGCCGTTGGCTGCCTTGGCGTCCACCGCGGCCTGGATCAGGTCGCGCTCGTCGTCGGACAGGCCCAGAGGATCGGTCTGGTTCAGGTTCTGGGTGGGGTCCACGCCGGCGGTGCCGGGGGTGTAGTTGGCGTTCTCGGAACCGGCGCGGGCGATGGTGACGATCATGACGTTGTAGTCATTCAGGGTATCCTTCCAGCCTGCGCTGGCCTGCTCCATGGCGGCCTGGCTGGGCTCCTTGCTGCTGAACACGCTGCCGATGGAGGGCGCGGTGATGTTCAGGTAGCTGGTGGTGCCGCCCCAGCTCTCCACCTCGGTGGTGTAGGTGCTCTCCAGGGAGGTGTAGATCTGCTGCAGGGTGGGGTTGATGGCAAAGCCCTTGGCCTGGAAGGCCTGGACCATGTCCACGGTGTCGGCGTCGGTGCCGGTGTTGGCGGTCAGGCTGGAGCCCATGATGCCGCCCATCACCGGGTGATAGCTGGAGAAGCCCAGCAGAGAGAGCTTCTGGGTTTCCTCCTGGGTCAGGGGCAGGGCGCCGTTGTTCTTGAGCAGGACGGAGCCCTCCTCGCTGATGCGCTCGCCCAGATCCTCGATGGCATCCAGCAGCTCGGTGGTGGTGGAATAGTCGGACGTGTAGGTATACACGGTGGCAGGGTCCGCATCCTCGGTGACGATCTTGGTGGACTGGGTCCCCAGGAACTTGTCGATGTCGGTGCGGAAGCTGTCAACAACAGTGCCGGCGCAGATGCTCAGCGACAGGACCGTTGCGCAGGTAGCCGTGACGCCGCGCCAGACGCGCTGGCTGTGGCGGCCGGTGGAATCTTGCTTCATGATAGACCTCCTTGGTTTCGATAGACGTATATTTCCGGCGCATCCGCCCCGTTTTCTTCCCTCCGGGGCCGGGTGTGCAAAGGACGATTTGGGGCACGCATCACTTCTTTTTGGCGTGCTTGGCCTGGTATTTGGCCTCTTCCTCGGCAAAATTCAGGCCCTTTTTGGCGCATTTTGCCTTGAGTTCCTCAATGCGGGCGGCCTCGGCCTCCTTCTCGGCCTGCTCCTGCTCGCGGCGCAGGCGCTCGGCAGGCTCAACCCACTCGCCGCCGGCGGCCAGCACGGCAGCCTTCTGGTGCTCAAGGATGACAGCCTGGTCCTCCTTGATGTGCTTTTCCACCTTCAGGAAGCTCATCAGCACAACAATGATGGCGTAGCAGACCAGCTCAACGCCCAGGTAGCAGATGACCAGCATATTCTGGACGGCGGGGTTCTGGGCGGGCAGGCTGGCATCGTAGCCTGCGGCGGTCAGCAGTACGTTGATGATGCCGTTGCCCAGGCCGGTCATGCCGACCATAATGGCGCCGTACACCGACATGGTGAAGCCGTCGGAGCGGAAGCCGTTCTTTGCCTCCAGGTGGTCCAGCACATCGCTGAGCAGGGCCAGGGTGACGTACATGGCGGGGATGGAACCGATGCCCTTGAGGATGATACCGATGCAGACGATGACGAAGTTATGCACATCGATAAAGCTGGCCAGGCCGCCGATGACCGAGACGGCCAGGCCCAGCACCACGGCCCGCTGCTTGCCCAGCTTGTTGGCGATGGGCCAGGCCAGCACCATGCCGATGGCCGTGGGGATGCCGCCGATGGCGCCCAGCAGGCCCATGGCGGTGCCGCTGTCGATGCCCTCGAACACCCAGGTGCAGTAGTAGTTCATCGAGCCGTTCTTGACCAGGCCGCCCAGCTGGAACAGCAGGAAGTAGAGGATGATGATCCACCAGTATTTGTTGCTCATGCAGACCTTGATCTGCTTGGACATGGGGATTTTCTTTTCCTCCACCGGCATCTTGAGGCTTTCCTCGGTGATGCGCTCGCGGCTGAAGTAGTATTCGATCAGGATGCCGATGGCGGTGATGACGCACAGTACCACCATGACCACCCGCCAGTTGGCGTAGCTGGCATCGGCGTTGATGGAACCATCGGCGTTGGGCACAAACAGGAAGTTCTGCAGCAGCATCGGGACCAGGATGCTGGCGCCGATGCCCACGGCGGCCACGCCGGAGGCGTTGGAGAAGGTGGACAGCAGGCCGCGGTCGTTGGAATTGCGGGTGGACAGCGCCACCAGCGAGGAATGGGCGGTGTAGTACAGCGGGTAGGCCACCGAGTAGTACAGGTTGTAGCTGACGGCGATCCAGACCATCTGCATGGCGGGCGCGGCCTGTTTGGGCACCACGAACAGCGTGATGATGGCCACCGCCAGCAGCGGGGCGGACAGGATCAGGTAAGGCCGGGCCTTGCCCTGGGTGGTTTTGGTGTTGTCCATCAGCCGGCCGACCACCAGGTTGCCGATGATAACGCAGATCACCGACAGGATGGGCAGCAACGCCGAGAAGTTGCCGAACCGGCTGGTGTCGGTCCAGACCAGGACGTCGGAGTAGTAACGGTTTAAGTAGCTGCCGAAGATCGCGTTGGAGATCAACGCGCAAAAGGGGCCGATCAGGTAGCCCAGCAGCATCTCGGTGGGCTTGACGTTGGCCGAGGTGATCCGCGTCTTGAATACCGGCGCTTCGATCCATTTCATGTTCATCCTGACATCTCCTTACTGATATTGTTCGCTGACAGTATACACGCCGCTGCCGAAGGTTTTGGCAGTTCCGCCGGGCAGGGTCACCTCGCAGGTGGTGCCCACCGGCACGGTCACGGTGACGGTCAGGGTCCCGTTTTCGATCTTCCAGTCGCTGCCGGCCAGGCCGTAGGGGGTCTCCACCTGCGCTTTGGCGCTGGTCAGACCGCCGCCGATCACCGGCTTGACGGCAAATCGCTTGTAGCCGGGCTCAGTGGCCTGCAGTCCGGCGATGCGCTGGTAGAGGAAGGCACCCACCGCGCCGGATGCATAATGGTTGTAGGAGATCATCTTGTCGGTGCCGTCATCGCCGATGGGGCAGGTGCCGTTCTCGTCCAGGCCGTCCCACCGCTCCCAAATGGTGGTGGCGCCCACGCGGACCTCGTACAGCCAGCTGGGGCACTTGGTGTTCATCAGCATCTTGTAAGCCACGTCCGGACGGCCGTTGTCGGCCAGGGCGAACAGGATATAGGGCGTGCCGGGAAATCCGGTGCCGATGCAGTAATCGCTCTTTTCCACCAGGCGGACCAGGTTGTCCACCGCCTTGGCGCGAACGTTCTCGGGGAACATCTTCAGGTAGAGGGGCAGCACGTAGGCGGTCTGGAACTCCTCCAGCAGTTTGCCGTTGCCATCGGTCAGCAGGGTGCAATAGGCATCGGCAGCAGCATCGCTCAGCGCCTGGTAGGCCCTGGCGTCGGCGTCGTTACCCAGGATGCGGGCGATTTTTGCCACCAAACCGCTGGTGCTGCGCAGGCTGGCGGTGCCGGTCCACTTGTTGCGGGCCTGCCACTGGCTCATCTGCGGCACATCGGGGGCAACCCAGTCGCCAAAGCTGAAGGCGCCCGGCATGGCCCAGATGTACCTCTTTTTGCCGGTGCTGAACAGCCCGGCCCAGAACTTGCAGGCGCCCACATATTTTTTCATGGTGGGGTACATATCGCGCAGGACCCCCACATCGCCGGAGGCCTGGTAGATGGCCCAGGGCACCAGCACGCAGGCATCGCCCCACCAGGCAATGGCCATTTCCGGCATGGTTGCGGGGAACCCGTAGCCCTGTACCGGCACCGTGTTGGGGATGCCGCCGGTTTTCAGCTGCTCGGTTTTCACATCCCGCAGCCACTTTTTCAAAAAGCGGCTCACGTCAAAGTTGAAGCAGGCGGTAGGGCCAAACACTGCAATGTCGCCGGTCCATCCCATGCGCTCATCCCGCTGGGGGCAGTCGGTGGGGATATCCATAAAATTGGAGCGGGCGCTCCACAGGATATTGGACTGCAGGCGGTTGAGCATCTCGTCCGAGCACTGGAAGCTGCCGATCTGCCGCACATCCGACCAGAGGGCCAGCGCCTCGACGGTCAAGGCGGCCTCGTCCGCGCCGGTGACGCTGATGTAGCGGAAGCCCATGTAGGTAAAGCGGGGATGCCAGGTCTGAACGCCCTCACGGCAGATGTAGGTGGCGGTGGCTTTGGCCGTGCGCAGGAAGGCGGTGTTCAGGCTGCCGTCCGGGTTGAGGATCTCGGCGTGACGGATGGTGATGACCTGCCCGGCCTTTGCCTTGACGTTGAAGCGGACAACGCCGGCAAAGTTCTGGCCGAAGTCGTAGATCAGCTCCCGACCGCGCCGGGTGCAGGAGACCGGTTTCATGACCTTTTGGGCCTTGACCGGGGCGCCGATGTCGGCGCTGATGGCGGGATTGATCCGCAGCGTTTCCGGGGCGGCCGCGTGCCAGCCGGCGCGCTCGATGTCCACGGTGGCGTCGTAGGTCTCGCCGTCGTAGAGGTCCGCCATGCGGACAGGACCATCCTCGGTGACCTGCCAGCTGGAGTCGGTGCCGATGACCTCCTCGCTGCCGTCGGTGTAGGTGACGCGCAGCTCGGCCAGCAGGGCCTGGCGGTCGGCGGTGACCCGGTTGACGCGGGTGAACACAAAGCTGCCCACCGCCCAGCCGCCGGCCACAGTGGCCACCAGGGTGTTGTACTCCCCCAGCTGGCGGGTGACATCGTAGGCCTGGTACTGGAGATTGGACTTATAGCTGGTAAAACCAGGGGCAAACCACTGCTCCCCCACCTTTTTGCCGTTGAGCTCCAGCTCATAGATGCCCATGGCGGTGACATACAGCCGGGCCTTCGCGATGGGCTTGGCGGGGTGGAACGCCTTGCGGAACACCATCGGCAGGGGCGACACCTTTTTCTCGGTAAAGCGGTAGGATGGATCGCTGATCCACTGGCCCTGCCAGGGGATGTCCATGCGTCCGGTCTCAAAGTCCAGCTCCGCCGTGGCGGTATCGCCGTTGGAGGCAGTCGCCTTGAGCACCGCATGATAGCAGGTGAAGGGCAGCAGCACCGGTCCGGCATATTGGATGGTTTGGCCGGCGGCCTGCGTTTTCCAGTCCCCCACCTGCAGCTCGGCCGACGCCAGGGTGATGTTCCGGCCATCGCTTTCCAGCGCAAAGTTGAAGCTGGGATGGGAATGGTCGGTCACGCAGCCGGCCGTCAACCCTTCCACGGCAAAGCGGGTAATTTTTAACATATTCCAGCCTCCTTGCATGGTACGGCGGGCAGCACAGCGTAGCCCTGCCTGCCAGCCGGGAACGGCTGTTCGCCGGCGGCCTTTCCCGGTATTCTGACATATGCCATGGCCCTTGCACCGCATTGTGCGTTATGCAAAACATCCGGCACATATGTCTGTTATTTCTGTATATAGTATACAACGCCTTTTCTGCTTTGCCGCAGAAAATTCATAATCCGTCGCTTTTGCAGCATGAAATGCAAAATGCTTTGTGCAAAATAGCAAGCAAAGCCCCCTGGGCTTTTGGCAGATTGCCAATCCAGGGGGCTTTATCGTACTATCAGTATTCTATTCTATGTCCCCGCAGGGGATCAGGATGCGCAGCTCAAACCAGCCGTTTTCAGCGTGGACCGTCACCGAGCCGCCGTACTTTTCCACCGTGGCCTGGATGCTCTTCAGGCCGTAGCCGTGCAGGCCCTTGTCCCGTTTGGTGGTGCGGGGCAGGCCTTTGTCCACATACAGTGACTCCCGGCAGCGGTTTTCCAGCCGGATGGAGACAAATCCCTTCTGCCGGGTCACCGCCAGATGGATCAGCCGCTGCCCGGTGTCCGGCAGGACGCTGACGCCCTCAATGGCATTGTCCAGCGCATTGCCGAACAAGGCGCTCAGGTCCATCACGTCCATAAAATCCAGCGCTGAACCGTCTGCCACACAGGTCAGCTGGATGCCGTTTTGCTGGCAGTGCAGGCTTTTGCTGGTCAGGATGGTGTCCAGTACCCGGTTGCCGGTCTTGTTTTCCGCCTCATAGGCTCGGATTTCCTGCTCGACCCGGTCCAGATATTCCAAACGCTTGCCGGATTGGACCTCGCTGCGCAGCACCGCGATCTGGTGCTTCAGGTCGTGGTACTTGCGGTTGATCAGCTCAACGCTCTCCTCGCTGCTGCGGTAGTTGGCGTATTGGGTCTGCAGGATGTTCTGCAGGGCAGTGACCTCCTGGCGAGCATGGCTTTCGCACAGCTGCAGGTGATAGGCGTACAGGATGGCCACGCCCCCCAGATAGGCAAAGGTGCGCACATTGAAGGCGTCCGCATCGGTGGTGCCAGCAAAAGGCGTCTCGATAGACATATAGCTGATGCTGGACACAAAATAGATGACCAGCGCGATGGCTGCCGCCGTCAGGACGGTGGGGGTGGTGATGTTCAGTTCCCACATTTCGGTGCGGTGGACCCGCTCGATCAGGTACATGACCAAGTAGAGCACCGCGTACAGCGGCAGGATCAGGGCGGCTTCCAACGGGCGGTTGGCCGCCTGGACACGGGGCAGCACCAAAAGCGCATACAGTTGCCAGGCCAGCGACGCGGTAAACCCGCCCAGGATGAACGCCCGGGCGCAATAGTACAGTGCGTTGCGCCAGGAAAAGCGCCCCAGCAGCAGGAAGGGCACCGCCGTAAGGGCAGCTGTGCCCACCATGCCCAGGTTGAACAGCCAATCCTGCCAGCCAGCGGTCAGCGTCATATAGACGGCCAGCACCAAAAAGTGGCAGATCCCCGCTGCCCAGCCGCGCCAGTTGTCCCACCGGCGTGGCAAAAGCGACAGGTACAGCAGGCAGGCCAGCCAGTAGGCCAGTGCGCTCCAGACCGGCGGAATGTTGGGCAGCATATCCATTATTTGCCCACCTCATTGATATAGTTGTTCAATGCATCGAGAAACGCCTTTTTCTTGGCGCGGCTGATGGGCACCGCATCCCCTGCCACGATGGCATCGTCGCCGCGGATACCGTCCACCTGTTCCAAATTGACCAGACAGCCTTTGCTGCAGCGGAAAAAGGCCGGGGAATCCAGGCTTTTTTCCACTTCCTTCATGGTGCCGGCGGCGGTCAGCACACCGTCGCGGGTGTGGTAGATCAGCTCGTGGGTCTGCACTTCCACATAGTTGATGCGGTCAAAGGCCAGCTTGTGGGTGCCTTCCCGGGTGGAGACAGTCAGATACCGCTGCTGGCGCCGCCGGTGCATACGGGCAAGCGCCCGCGCAATCCGCTGGCTGAAGGCATAATAGCTGACCGGTTTGAGCACATAGTCCAGCGCGTCCACCGCATACCCCTTGATGGCATACTGCGGCGAATTGGTGATAAAGATGATGACCACCTGGTCATCCTTCTGGCGGATCATCTCGGCTGCGGTCATGCCGTCCATGAATTTCATCTCGATGTCCATCAGGATGATGTCATAGTCGGCCTTGTAGCTCAGAGCGATCTCGTCCCCGTCGGCAAAGGAGGTCACAGCCAGTTTCTCACCGCTTTCCTGCGCGTAGCGATCCAGATATTCCTGCAGCTGCCCGCGATAGATGGGGTCGTCCTCCACCAGTGCGATACGGATCAAGCGGACATCACTCCTCCCAAAAAAATTTCTGCGCGGTTGCAGGGCAGTGCCGGCTGCCTGCACTGTTTTGGTTGTATGCTGTAACCCTCTACTGTAATACTACTGATTTCACGGAGATGCGTCAAGGGCTGCCCGGCGGGGCGGCAGCCGCAAACGGGCATAGCCACGCCAAAAATGCCGCGGTTTTGCGGGCATCTCCGCCGCAGTGTTCGCGGCTGTACCGCTCCCGCAGCCCAAAAAACAGTGCCATTGGCCGGTTGCCGGGACGCCGGCATCGCAAGCCAATGGCATGGTTGTCTGTCAGGATTTGCGGCGGGCCTTCCGTCCGCTGTGGACGGGCCTCCCACTCAGGCGCAGGCTACCGTCACAGCAGGCTGCGGTACAGCTCCTTGATCTCCTCCACGCTGGTGTCGCGGGGGTTGCCGGGGCAGCAGGCGTCGGCGAAGGCGGACTCAGCCAGGAACTGGATGTCCTCCTCCTTCAGGATGCCCTTCAGGTCGGTGGGGATGCCCACATCGGCGCTGAGCTTCTTGACCGCGGCGATGGTGGCATCGGCGGCGGCGGCATCGCTCATGGCATCGATGCCCTCCACGCCCATGGCCTTGCCGATGGCGCGGTAGCGGCCGCCGGCCACGCCCTTGTTGTACTCCAGGCCGGTGGGCAGGATGATGGCGCAGGCAACGCCGTGGGGGGTATCATACAGGGCGCTCAGGCCGTGGGCCATGCTGTGGACAATGCCCAGGCCCACGTTAGAGAAGCCCATGCCGGCGATGTACTGGCCCAGGGCCATGCCCTCGCGGCCCTCGGGGGTGTTCTGCACGGCGCCGCGCAGGTTCTCGGAGATCAGGTGGATGGCCTCCAGGTGGAACATGTCGGAGATGACGCAGGCGCCCTTGGTGATGTAGCCCTCAATGGCGTGGGTCAGGGCGTCCATGCCGGTGGCAGCGGTCAGTCCCTTGGGCATGGTGGACATCATGTCGGGATCGACCACGGCAATCTCGGGGATGTCGTTGGTGTCCACGCAGACGAACTTGCGCTTCTTTTCCACGTCGGTGATAACGTAGTTGATGGTGACCTCGGCGGCGGTGCCGGCGGTGGTGGGCACAGCGATGGTGAACACCGCGTGCTTCTTGGTGGGGGCAACGCCCTCCAGGCTGCGCACGTCCGCAAACTCGGGGTTGTTGGCGATGATGCCGATGGCCTTGGCGGTATCCATGGCGGAGCCGCCGCCGATGGCGATGATGCAGTCGGCGCCGGAGTTCTGGAAGGCGGCCACACCGGTCTGGACGTTCTCAATGGTGGGGTTGGCCTTGATGTTGGAGTAGACCTCGTAGGGGAAGTTGGCGGCGTCCAGCAGGGCGGTGACCTTGCCGGTGACGCCGAACTTGATCAGGTCGGGGTCCGAGCAGACAAAGGCCTTCTTGTAGCCGCGGGCGGTCAGCTCGGGCATAATGTTCTCGATGGCGCCATGGCCATGGTAGGAAATGGTGTTCAGGACAATGCGGCTTACCATACGTATGCTCCTTTACAAAATGTGTGGGTGGCGGACGGGGTTCGGCCCCCCTGCCGGGCAGGGAGGGCTGCTGTTGCTGCCAGCTTACCAGATTTTTGGCAAAAAAGCAACAGCACAGGGAGAATTTTGGGGCAATTTATTGGTGGCCAGGCTCAGTCGAGGAAGTCCTCGTTGAGCTGGACGCCGAAGTCGCGGGCGATGGCGCGCAGGTCATCATCCTCGATGGTCTGGCGGATCAGGCCGCCGCCCATCGACAGCACCTTGACGTAGATCTCGGCGCTCTTCTCGATGGTGTGGGCCAGGCCGAAGGCGGTGTCAAAGTCGGGGCCGGAGACAAACAGGCCGTGCTGCGCCCAGATGGCCGCCTGGTAGGTTTTCATCTTCTCGCTGGTGGCCATGGCGATGTCGGCGCCGCCGGGCACCATCCAGGGACAGACGCCCACGCCCTCGGGGAAGACCACCGGGCACTCGGTGGCGGACTGCCACAAAGCGCGGCTGAAGGCGCGGTCGGTCAGCGGCAGGATGTAGGTCAGCGCGATGACGTTGGTGGCGTGGCAGTGGTAGATGACCCGGTTGGCGCCGCCGGTGGCCGCCTTGCGGACGCTGTGGTTCATGAAGTGGCTGGGGAACTCGCTGGTGGGTTTGGCGCCGTCGGCCAGGCCCCAGACGATGCGCCAGCTGTCACCGGCAGCGTTGATCTCCACAATGCCCATGCTGTGGATGGGGTCGGGCTCCACGTTGCGGAAATACTTGCCGGAACCGGTGGTGATAAAGTACTCGCCGGCCAGATTGTCCGCCTGGACGCCCATCTTGACCCACTCCCGCGGGGTCGCGTCAAAGTAGGGGCGGCAGGCGGCCACGTCCTCCTCGGTCATGCGGTAGGTCAGATTGCCGCCGTTGCGCTCATGCCAGCCCTGCAGCCAGCCGTCGTTGCACATGCGGATAAAGCCCTTGACACAGGCGATATCAGTGATTGCCATGAAAAACCTCTTCCTTTCTCAACAGACAGATATGGGACAGATTATAAAGGGAAAGCGGGCCGGGCGCGCTTATCGGGTGATGACGTCCACCGGCACGTTGAAGATCTTGGTTACCTTCAAAATCGTGTCGATGTGGCGGCCGGACGCGGCGGCCATGTGGTGGGTGGGGCCGGCCTCGCTCCAACGGGTGACAAACTCCCGCGCGCCGCAGGCAAAGCGGGTGCGCATGTTGGTGTCGCCGAAGGTGAAGATGGGGCCGTCCTCGTTGATGCCCTCGGCCGCCACAAACTTGAAGTGGCCGTCCTTGTCCTGGGTGATGCCCAGGTAGGTCACGGGGCCAAGGTGCGGGTAGAACTGGGTCAGGTAACCGCCGCCGGTCTTGCCGTGGAACACCGGCACGATCTTCATGGTGGGCTTTTTGGAGCTGATGTCGGCATCGCCCGAGCCGGAATGGCCGATGATGCAGATATCCTTGTCAAAATCAATGGAGTACATCTCGGACAGCTGGCCGGTGCCGGAAATGGTCTTGAGGATGGACATGGCCATGGCCACCTTGATGTCGCCCTCCACCGCGCAGGCCACGCCCTGCTTGATAAGCATTGAGAAGGCGGGGATCAGCATGGAATCCAGCACGCCCGCCTTGCCCTTGGCAAAGCCGTCGTAGTGGGAAGCGATGAAGGCAATCTTCTCCTGCTTGACCCAGGCCTCGAAGGCAACCACATATTTGGCCATATCCCAGACCTTCTCGATGGTGCCGCCGCCCTCGATATCAAAGGTATCCAGGATATCCTGCGCCTTGGCGCGGATGGCGTCCTCATCGGTGATGTTGTCGGCGATGGCCCACATCTTCTCCCAGTCGAACTGCTTGGTGTACAGCCACATCCGGTTGTAAAGGTTGGTCTCATCGATGTACAGGTCCATCATGCCGGGGTAGGGCCGGCCGATCTGGGCCAGATTGGTGTCGCGGAAGCGGCGGCGCACCTGGGCGGCTTTGCACCAGTCCTCGATCTCGGCCTGGACGGCGGGGTCGCCGCCCTCCACCACGCCGGTAATGACGGCATGCCGCTTGCCGGCGCGCTCCAGGTCGGCAACCATCTCGCCCACAGCGCCGCAGGCGTACAGCTCACCCAGCCAGGTGGGGGTGTCGGTGTTGGCATAATCGGGGGCGCGCTTTTTCTGCACGTTGACCAGCACCACCGGCACATCCAGGTCCCGCACGGCGGGCAGCATGTTGTAGCTGGTGGCGTAGGTCAGCAGCTGCAAAATCACCAGATCCACATCGGCGGCGCGGAACTTGTCGCCGGCCTCCTGACTTTTCTCCTTGGTGGTGACGATGCCGCCGTCGATCAGCTCCACCGTATCGGGGATGGTCTTTTTGAACGCGGCGTACTGGGCCTCGAACTCCGGCACCAGGCTGGGGAATTGGGGCAGATAAGCGCCCAGCGCGATGGCGAACACGCCCACCCGGGCTTTGGTTTCCACAAGCGGTTTGGTCATTGGGGAAGCACCTCCTGGATTGCAAAACTTTGTTTGATCGCATCGCGGGCGGCCTGCAAATCGGCGTATTCGCCCGCCGCGAGGAACTGGACCATCAGGTTGCCGAGGGCGGTGCCCTCGGTGGGGCCGGCGTAAACCGGCAGGCCGGTGGCGTTGGCGGTCATCTGGTTCAGGTAGCCGTCCTGGCTGCCGCCGCCCACGATGTTGACGCTTTCGTACGCCTTGCCGGTCAGGCTTTGCAGGGCGGATACCGCACGGCGGTAATCGTCCGCCAGCGAGTTGTAGATGGCCTGCATCACCTCTCCGGTGGTGGCAGGGGCGGGGTAGCCGGCCTCGGCGCAGGCAGCCTTGACCTCCTCGATCATGCTCTTGGGCGCAAGGAAGCGGTCGTCATCCGCGTCCACCAGGCCGGGATAAGCGCTGTCGGCCCGGGCGGCGGCGATCAGCTCGGGGAAGGTGGGGCGGGTGCCGGTACGCTCGCCCAGTTCCCGCCGGACGGACTGGATCATCCACAGGCCCATGATGTTTTTCAGGTAACGGTAGGTGCCGCCATAGCCGCCCTCGTTGGTAAAGTTGGCGGCGGCGCTTTCCGGGGTGGTGATGGGGGCGGTGTTTTCCACCCCCAGCAGGCTCCAGGTGCCGCTGGACAGGTAGACCGCCTTGTCGTCCCGGGCGGGTACGGCCAGCCAGGCGGAGCCAGTGTCGTGGGTGGCGGGCAGCAGTACAGTGCAATCAAAGCCCACTTCAGCCTGCACCTCCGGTGTCAGGCTGCCCAGCGCGGTGCCGGGCATACGGATGGGCTGGAAGATTGCCTGCGGCAGGCCAAGCTTTGCAATGAGCTCATCGTCCCAGTCCCGGCTTACGGCCCCCACCAGGGCGGTGGTGGAGGCGTTGGTGTACTCATTGACGGCCACGCCGGTGAGCTTGTAGTTCAGGTAATCCGGCACCATCAGGAAGGTTTTGGCCGCGGCCAGCTGTTCGGGGTGTTCCTTTTTCAGCGCGGCCAGCTGGTAGGCGGTGTTAAAGGGCTGGTACTGGATGCCGGTGCGGGCGTAGTGCCCGGCAAAGGGCAGCAGCGACTCCAGCGCCTGGCGGACGCCGTCGGTGCGGCTGTCCCGGTAGGCAACCGTGTCGCCCAGGATCTCCCCGGCCGCGTCCAGCAGCACAAAGTCCACGGCCCAGGTGTCGATGCCCACCGTGGCGGGCGTGTACCCGGCATCCTTGCAGGCCTTCAGCCCGGCCAGGACGTTTGCCCACAGGCGGTCCATCTCCCAGCAGAGGTGGCCGTTTTTCTCCACCAGGCGGTTTTCAAAGCGGTAGACTTCCCTCAGCTGCATACGGCCATCCTCCACCCAGCCCAGGATGTGCCGGCCCGAGGACGCGCCGATGTCGATGGCAAGATGATAGGTCAATGTGTTGCGCCTCTCCTTTCCGTCATTTCATTGTCTTTATTATAGCGGAGGCCGGCGAGGAAAATAAGCACGTGATTTACAATAAAATCACGTTCCAATTTAAGCAAAACCTTGACAATTGTCAGGGTTGCACAAATGTAACCGGCATTCTTTCAGCGTTATGCCAAGGTTTCCGGCTTTTGCTCCGGCAGCAGCGCTCGAGGATTTTCCAAATACGAAATATTTTTCATTCTTATATGGAAAATTCCGGTCTGTTTTTTTGCCGCCGCATCTTTTACAATAGGGGCTAATGGAACCGCAGGTTTCAAACCCGGCGGCACAAAAGGAAGGAAGCGTATACCATGCAAGTTCTGTTGGCAGAGAACATCCGCCGCCTGCGCCGGGACAGGCACCTGACCCAGGAGCAGCTGGCCGAGGTGCTGGGCGTCGCGGTGGGGACGGTCTCCAAATGGGAGAGCGGCAGCTCCACGCCGGATCTGGCCCTCATCATGGAACTGGCTGACTTTTTTGGTACATCGGTGGATGTGCTGCTGGGCTACCGGCAGCAAAGCACCAGTTTGGTGGGCACGCTGGAACAGCTGCGCGCCCTGCGCGACGCCCGGCAGTACAGCGAGGGACGCCGCATGGCGGAGAAGGCGGTCAAGCAATTCCCCAACAGTTTTGACGTTGCCTACCAGGGTGCGATGCTCTACGACATGGCGGCCCTGGAAAGCAGGGACCACACCGCCGCCGGCCGGGCCAAAGAGCTGTACACCCGGGCGCTGGAGCTGATGGAACAGAACACCGACCCCAAAATCAGCCGGATCGGCATTGGCAACCGCCTGGCAAATCTGGCGCTGCAGCTTGGGGAGACCGGCCGTGGCCTGGCGCTGCTCAAGCAGAACAATGTGGAGGGGCTGAACGACGCCCTGCTCGGCCAAATGCTGGCCAAGCAGCCGGAATTTCAGTCTGAAGCGCCGGAATATCTGGAAACCGCCCTGCTCAGGCTGTTGCCCCAGCTGTTTTCTCTCTGCATGGGCTACCTGAACCTGGCCGGCGCAGGCAGTTTTGACACGGCGGACGCCCGGGCGCTGATGCTGCTGGTGATCCAATTTCTGGACGGGCTGCGCCAGCCGGGCGTTGGCTCGGCGCTGGACAAGTATCTGACTGCGCTGTGGTGCGCCTGCGCCATGATGTCGGAACAGCAGCGGGATACCGCGCAGGCCGACGCCGACCTGCGGCGGGCGTATCTGCTGGCGCTGCGGTACGACACCGCCCCCACCGGCACGCTGGCGCTGCGGTTCGTCCGCCCGGCCCAGCCGGACAAGGCCACCGCCTTTGACGATTTTGGCCCCACCGCCCGCAGCGGGGTGGAAGAAGTACTGAAAGACAACGGCGCGGATTATCCCCGCCTTTGCAGCCTTTGGGAGGAATGGAATTATGAAAACGACTGACCGCAGCATCCTGGCCCGGCGCCGGCAGTTCACCCGGCAGTTTTACCGGGGCAACCACCTGAACTTTGCACTGGGGCTGGCTGCCTCGCTGATGGGCGTGGCGCTGAATTTGGGACTTTCCTGGCTGTTGCAGCAGACAGTCGATCTGGCCACCGGCGCGGGGGGCACGCTGGGGCTTGGGCAGCTGGTGCTGTTTACGCTGGGCCTGCTGGCGCTTCTGGCACTGACCGGCGGCGTCAGCGCCTTTGCCCGGCCGCGGTTTCTCTCCCGCGCCATCGCCCAGTACCGGGAATTCGCCTACGAAAAACTGCTGGGGAAGGACCTTTCCACGTTCCAGAGTGAGAGCACCGCCACCTACCTGTCGGCCCTGTCCAACGATACCGCAGCTATCGAGACAACCTATCTGCAAAAGCTGTTTGAGTTCACCGGCGGCGCGCTGCTGTTTGCCGGGGCCATGGCCATGATGTTCTGGTACAGCGTACCGCTTACACTGGTGGCGCTGGTCCTCTCGGCACTGCCGCTGGTGGTGTCGGTGCTGGCAGGGCCGCAACTGGCGGGGGCCGAAACCGCCGTCAGCCAGGAAAACAGCCGCTATGTGGCTGCCCTGAAGGAGGGGCTGGCCGGGTTCTCGGTCATCAAGGGCTTCCAGGCCGAGGGGGAGGCGCTGCGTCTGTTTTGCCAGAGCAGCCGCCGGGCACAGGACGCCA
Organism: uncultured Gemmiger sp.; assembly: GCA_944388145.1. Classification (GTDB taxonomy): domain Bacteria; phylum Bacillota; class Clostridia; order Oscillospirales; family Ruminococcaceae; genus Gemmiger. Next base: position 113,992 of record CALXHQ010000005.1, read on the forward strand.
AACGCCGCCGACTGCGGCTGGGCAGCATCCTGCAAAACCTGGGCTCGATGGCGGGGGTTGCGGCACAGCTGGGAGTGTTTCTGGCCGGGTGCTGGATGGCGCTGTCCGGCTGGGGCGTCACACCCGGCGTGATGGTCATTTTTGTCAACCTGATGGGGGCCGTCACCACCTTTGTGGCCGCGCTGCCGGACTATCTTGCCAACCGCACCTCCTGCCGCGCCCTGATTGACCGGCTGGCAGGCGCGCTGGCCGCCCACCGGCAGGCGGAGGGGCGCCCCATCCCCTGCCGGCTGGAACAGGGCATCACGCTGGAGCATCTCTCCTTCGGTTACGGGGACGGTGCGCCGGTGTTGCAGGATGTGAGCACCCGCTTTGCCGCCGGCAAAAGCTACGCCATTGTGGGAGCGTCCGGCAGCGGAAAGTCCACCCTGCTGCGCCTGCTGATGTCCGCCAGCCGGGACTATACCGGCAGCATCCGGTATGACGGCGCCGAGCTGCGCCAGGTCAGCACCGACTCGTTGTACCGGCTGGTGTCGATGGTGGAACAGAACGTCTTTTTGTTTGACAGTTCCGTCCGGGAGAATATCACCATGTTCCGCAGTTTTTCCCGGCAGGAGTTCGACCGCGCCGTCCGGGGTGCCGGGCTGACGCCGCTGTTGGCCGCCAAGGGGGAGGACGCTCCCTGCGGCGAAAACGGCTGCAACCTTTCCGGCGGCGAACGGCAGCGCATTTCCATTGCCCGCTGCCTGCTGCGCCGCACCCCGGTGCTGCTGGCGGATGAGGTTACCGCCGCCCTGGACAGGGAGACCGCCTTTCAGGTGGCAGGCGCCATTTTGGATTTGCAGGGCATGACGCGCATTGTGGTGACCCACGCGCTGGACGCCGCGCTGCTACGCCGGTACGACGGCATCCTGGCGCTGAAAAACGGCCGCATCGTTGAGCAGGGCACCTTTGATGAGCTGATGGCGCGCAAGGGGTATTTCTACTCGCTGTACACCGTGTCGCAGTGACGGCGGCAGGGAGGGTCCGCTGCACGCCTTCCCGGCAAAACATTCCGGCAGCAAACGGAGCGAGGCCGCTGGCAATCCCGCCCGGCGCGCCCATACCGCAAAAAAAATGCTTGCAGGAATGGAAGTAAGATGCTATACTAAATTATAAAATACAGCGGGACAGTGAAGTCGCGGCGCCGGTTGGCGCACGCGGCTTTTTATTTTTTTCGCTGCATGGCGATGAATGCGGCCGAAATACGGCGCCGGTTCTTTTTAATTTGACACAAGTTCCTGGCAATTTTATAATATATACAAAGATTTTGTAATTTTATGCATCAGTCAAGCGGCCGGTGCGTCAACAGAAAGGACTTGATCGATTTGGCAAACAAAAGTTCGCTGGAGAAAAAGACCGGCGGTATCCTGGGCGCAATCGAGCGCGTGGGCAACGCCCTGCCCTCCCCCTTCATCCTGTTTGTGTGGCTGGTGGTCATCCTGATTGTGCTGACGGCCGTTCTGGCTGCCTTCGGCGTGTCGGCGGTGAACCCCACCACCGGCGAAACGGTCGCCGTGCAGAGCCTGCTGACCCGGGACGGCCTGGTATGGATTTTGGGGTCGCTGGTCACAAACTTTTCCGGCTTTGCGGCGCTGGGCATCGTTCTGCTTATGCAGATGGCCATTGGCGTAACCGAGGCCAGCGGCCTTTTGCACACTGCTGTGCGCCGCGCCGTGCTGGGCGTGCCAACCTGGGCGCTGACAGCCGTGGTCATTTTTATCGGCATTAACGGTTCCATCGCGTCGGAGGCGTCCATCGTCTTTATTCCGCCGCTGGCGGCCGCCGCCTTTTTTGCGGCGGGCAAGCATCCGCTGGCCGGCCTGATTGCCGGCTATGCGGCCACCAATGCCGGTTTTACCGCCAATGTGATGATTACCTCCACCGACGCCCTGCTTTACGGCGTCACCCAGGAGGCGGCGCAGACGATCGACCCCAACTACACCACCTCGCCCGCCAACAACTGGTATTTCATGATTGCGTCCTGCTTTGTGCTGACCATTGTGGGCACACTGGTCAACGACCATATCATTGAGCCGCGGCTGGGCAAGTACACCGGTACCGAGGTGGACGAGGCCCGCGACGCCACCCCGCTGGAGAAGAAGGCCCTGCGCAATGCCGGCATCTTCACGCTCATTTATATCGCCATCATCCTGATCGGCCTGATCCCCAAAAACGGCATCCTGCGCGCCGAGGACGGTTCCATCATCAAGGGGCCCTTTGTCACCGGCCTGGTGCCCTTCCTGCTGGCCTACTTTGTGATTGTGGGCATCGTCTACGGCTTCACCGTCGGCACCTTCAAGAAAGTGGACGACATCCCCCGTGTGATGGCGGAATCGCTGACTTCTCTGACCGGCTACATTGTGCTGGTGTTCGTCATTGCGCAGTTCATCGCTATTTTCAACTACACCAACCTGGCCATGGTGGTGGCAGTGAACGCCGCCGCCTTCCTGGATACCATCGGCCTGACCGGTGTGCCGCTGATCCTGGCCATCCTGATCGTGACCACCTTTGTCAACTTCTTTATGACCAGCGGTACCGCCAAGTGGTACATCTTCGCGCCCATCTTCGTGCCCATGTTCATGATGCTGGGTTTTGCCCCCGAATTTGCCCAGGCGGTCTACCGCATTGCAGACTCCTGTACCAACCCCATCACCCCCATTTATCCGTACCTGCCCATGGTCATCGGCATGGCGGCCAAGTACGACAAGAAGTTCGGCATGGGCAACGTTATCTCGATGATGATCCCCTACTCCTTCGGTTTTCTGATCGTATGGACGATCTTTGTCATCCTTTGGATGTTCCTGGACCTGCCGCTGGGCCCCGGCGCCTTCGTCTATCTACAGTAACCCCTCCCACACAGTGTTCAAAGCGCATAAGGCCGGCCCCCCGGCCTTATGCGTCTATGTGTATCGGCCACAATGGGCAGCGTTTTCACACAGCAAGGAGTTTTTGTATGAAGTATCAGAAAATATTGTGCGGGCAGCTGTACGACGGCATCGAGGACCGGCTGAAACCCGGCCAGGAAATTTTGATTGGGGACGACACCATCCTGGAGGTTGGCCCCCACACCGCCGCCCCCGCCGGCTGCCGGGTCATCGACCTGTCCGCCCTGACGGTGACCCCCGGCATGATCGACGCACACGTTCACGCCTCCTTCTTTGACTGGCGGGAGATCGACAGGGACGTGGTCTACTATTCCGACGGGATGCGGGCGCTGGCCGCCGCCGAGTGCGCCCGCCGCGCCCTGGCCGGCGGTTTTACCACCATCCGGCATGTGGGCTGGTTCCGGCAGGACTATGTGCTGGATGTCAAGCGCGCCATCAACGCCGGATTCATCCAGGGGTCCCGCATGGTGGTGGCGCCCCACTTTCTCTGCGCGCCCGGCAGCCATGGCGATTCCACCCAAAAGATCGGCGTAAACCCGGTATTGTCCAACTTTCTGGAACAGCAGTACCCCACCATGGGCAGCGGAGCGGATTTCTTCCGCAATGCCGTGCGCCATGAGGTCAAGATCGGTGCCGACTTCATCAAGATCATGGCCACCGGCGGCTTTTTCACCCCCAACGACTCGCCGGAGGACATCCAGCTGGCGGACGATGAGCTGAAGGCCATCATTGACACCGCCCATGCACTGCACACCACCGTCACCGCTCACGCCTACACCAGCGAGCTGGTGGGCAAGCTGGCCGACCTGAACATCGACGGCGTGGAACATGCCTCGCTGGTGGATCGGGAGACCATCCGAAAGCTGGAGGACAAGGATATTTATGTGGTGCCCACCTTCTGCCCCTATGACGAGATCGTGCTGCTGGATGAGGAGAAACTGGCACAGAAATCCCCCGAATTCCAGCGCAAGCTGCGCCATTACCGCGACCAGCTGGTGGAAAGCCGCAGGCTGCTGATCGACAGCAGCCTGCGCCTGGGCTACGGCACCGACCTGGTGGTGGGCTACCAAAACTACGAGTGCGGGCGGGAGTACTCGGCCTGGCTGCGCAACGGCGTGGACCCCTACCGCGCGCTGAAAGCCGCCACCGCCGTGAACGCGGGCATTCTGGGGCTGGCGGACCGCATCGGCACCATCCAGCCGGGCAAGCTGGCCGACCTGGCCGGCTGGCCCCGCGACCTGCTGGGCGACCACACCGCCCTGCTGGACTGCGCGTTCGTGATGAAGGCGGGACAGGAGTTCCCCGCCCGCTCGATTTTGAAGGAGGAGGAACCGGCATGACCTATCAGGAACATCTGGAGAGCATTACCCGGATCGGCCGGGAGTACCGCTACTGCAAGAGCATCGAATCGCTGTTTGAGCTGGACCAGTGGACGATGCTGCCGCCGCTGGGCGGCGACTACCGCCAGCAAACCGCCGCCTGGGTGGCGCAGCAGAAAAACCACCTCTATCTGACGGAAGAGGCCGCTCGGGAGGAAGCCTACTTTGACGGCGTCTCCCTCGCTGAGATCGAGGACCCGGTGGAGCGGGGCATCATCCGCACCTTTTTGTCCCGGCGCCGGATCGCCGCCCGCACCCCGGAGGATCTGCAGCGGCAGTACAACCTGCTGAAGGCCCGCTGTATGCAGAAATGGAAGGAAGCCCGCGAGGCGAAGGACTACAAAATCTTTATGCCCTGGCTGAAGCAGGCGTTCGATCTGAAAGGGCAGATCGCCCAGGCCATCAACCCGGACGCCCCCGCCTTTGACACATTGGTCAGCCTGACCGATGAGGGCGCCGCCGTGGGCGAGATCTCGGCCCAGTTCGAGGTGTTGCAAAAGGGCCTGCGCGCGCTGCTTGCCAAGCTCGCCGGCGGCACAGCCCCCGCAGCGGTGGACTATCCGCAGGGCGACCCGGCGGCCATGTCCGCCTTTGCCCAGAGCCTGGCGCGGGAGCTGGGTTTTTCCACCGATCTGGGCAGCTTCAACGACCGAGTGGTTCACGGGTTCACCTCCTTTATGGGCCCGCGGGACGCCCGGGTATCCACCTACCGCAACGGCAGCCACGAGCTGATCTTCACCTGCCTGCACGAGGCCGGCCACGCCATGTACTCCACCGGCAGCAGCCAGCGGCTGATCGACGCCGGGCTGTGGGGCGGCATCGAGGGTGGCTTCCATGAGGCCATCTCCCGCTTTTACGAGAATATGGTGGGCCGCAGCCGCGCCTACTGGGACTACTGCTTCCCCAAATTGGCAAAGGCCATCCCCGCGTTCGCCGCCCTGGACCCGGAACAGTTCTATCTGGGCCTGCACCGGGTGCGCCCCACCCTCAAGCGCATCGCCTCCGACGAGGTGACGTACAGCCTGCACGCCATTTTGCGGTTTGAGCTGGAGCGCGACTACTTTGCCGGTGCCCTTTGCGCCGAGGACATGGCCGACGCCTGGGACCAAAAGTACCGGGAGTATCTGGGCGTGGAGGTGCCGGACGACACCCAGGGCGTCCTTCAGGATATGCATTGGGCCGGCGACTACATCGGCTATTTCCAGAGCTATGCGCTGGGCAATATTTACGACGGCCAGATCCTTGCGGCGCTGGAGCGGGACCTGCCTGACTGGCAGCAGGATCTCCGCCGGGGCAATTTTGTACCGCTGAACGATTGGATGCGGGAACAGATCTGGCAGTGGGGCTGCTGCTTTACCGCCGGGGAGCTGATCCGGCGGGTGACCGGCAGCAGGTTGGACGCGCGGCCCTTCCTCACCTACCTAGACCGCAAATACTCCCCCATCTACGGGCTGAAGCCCGGATTGCCGGCAGAGGGCTGAGCCCCCCGCGACCCGCGTTTTACCGTGCTGCCGGGGCGTTTGCAAAAAGAGTACTTTGGAGGGAACCGGTGCACACGGTTTGTTTTGGCAGGTGCGGTTCGGGAGATACTGTGATATAGTATAGGCAAAAGGATACCCGCACACCGTTTTTCCACAAAAGGAGGGACCCGCCATGACAACCCCTGTTTCTGCCGGTCTGAACGCCGGCTGCAGCGCCCTGTCCTGGGATACCGCCGACGGGCTGTGTCTCTGGGGCCGCAACTACGACTTTGACCGCCTGGCCGACGGCGCCGGTATGACCTTTCTGCCCCGGGGCACCTGCTACCAGGGGGTGGTGGGACAGCCGACTGCCCCGGCCCCCCACACTTCCCGCTATGCCTGCGCGGGTGTGGGGCTGCTGCTCTCCCCCACACCGGTGCTGTATGAGGGCATCAACGAGCGGGGCTTGATGGGCGGCCAGCTCTACTACCGGGGCTTTGCGGACTATGCACCGGCGGGCCAGCCGGATGCCCGCACACTGCAGCCGCCGTTTCTCGTCTACCATCTGCTGGCCCAATGCGCCACCGTGGAGGAAGCCGTACAGATGCTGGAAGGAGCGATCTGCCTGGCCGCGCTCCCCTTCTTTGGCGCTGTGCCGCCGCTGCACTGGGCCTTCCGGGATGCAGGCGGCGAGACCATTGTGGTGGAACCCGACCGGGACGGGCTGCATATCTACCGCAATACACTGGGCGTAATGACCAACAGTCCCGGCTATCCCTGGCACCGGCTGAACCTGCTGAACTATGCCGGTCTGCGGGACGCCGACTACCCCGAACTGCAGATGGCCGGCGAGACGCTGGAGCAGTGCTTTTCCGGCAGCGGCATGCAGGGCCTGCCCGGGGACTGGAGTTCCCCCGCCCGGTTTGTGCGCCTTGCCTTTTTGAAAACACATGCCTTGCCCGGCCGCAATGAGCAGGAGGGTGTCAGCCGGATGTTCCGCCTGTTCGAGAGCGCCGCCTTTCCGCTGGGGCTGGTGCGTGTCAGTCACCAGAGCCAGGTGACTGAGCTGGACAGCACGGTGCTGCCCTTCGATTACACGGTATACACCACCGTCTACTGTGCTCAGACCCTGCGGGCGTACTGGACCACCTACGAAAACCAGCGCATCCAGTGCCTGGACCTGGGTGCGCTGAGGAACCGCAGCCAGCCGCTGCACCTGCCGCTGGACCCCGTGCCGGACATCCTGAACCGTACCCCGGAAGCCTGAGCCGGCCGCAGGCATTCTTCGCCAAAACCAATACCGCCGCACCGTGGGAAGTATGCCCGCGGTGCGGCGGCTGTCTGTTTTAGGGCTTGGCGGCGGCTTGACTTTTCCGCCGGGATTCGGCACTATGATAGTATTCTTTGCATCAATCCGGGGGTATCCGGGGAAATTCCGGCACATCTGCGCAGTTCCTGCGGGGGCCTGTGCTTCTGGCGGGCCCGATCCCCTCCGAGCCACAGGGAGGAACCAATGGCAGACAAACTGTATTTTACGCGTCACGGCGAGACATTCTGGAATGTGGAGAACAAGATTTGCGGTGCCACCGACATCGCCCTGACCCCCAAGGGCCGGGCCCAGGCAGCAGCGCTGGGGCAGCGGCTGCAAAGTGCAGGGCTGCCTATCGACCTGGTGCTGGCCTCGCCCCTGAGCCGCGCCGCTGAGACAGCCCGCATCCTGGCCGAAGCTGCCGGACTGCCGCTGCAGATTGAGCCGCGGCTGACCGAACAGAACTTTGGCATCTTCGAGGGCACACCCCGGAACGGTGCCGCCTTTCGCGCCGCAAAAGCCCACTTTGTCAACCGTTTTGGCAGCGGAGAGTCGATGATGCAGATGGCCGCCCGCATCTATCCCCTGCTGGACGAGCTGCGCCGCAGCGGCAAAACCTGCCTGCTGGTGGCCCACAACGGCATTGCCCGGGTGGTACACAGCTATTTTTTTGATATGACCAACGAGCAGTATGCCGCCTTTGGCATTGGCAACTGCGAACTGCGGGAGTATGACTTCCGCTGAAGGGCGCCCGGGGCCGCTCACATCATGTCATAATAGCGCACCTGCGCTGTCCCGCCGCTGAGGTAAAGCCGGGGCACACGGCGGGCGATACCGCATACGATCTCGTAGCTGATGGTGCCCGCCTTCTCCGCCAGGGTACAGGCGTTGTCGGCGCCGGGGGCAGCGCCCGGACCGAACACCAGCACCTCATCCCCGGGCTGTACACCGGGGATCTGGGTTACGTCCACCATGGTTTGGTCCATGCAGACCCGGCCCAGCACCGGGGCCGCCCGGTCCCGGATGGTCATCACTCCGCGGCCTGAGCACAGCCGGGGATAGCCGTCGGCGTAGCCCACGCTGACCGTGGCCACCCGCACCGGTTTTTCCGCGGTGAAGGTGCGGCCGTAGCTGACACTCTGGCCCGGCTGTACCCATTTCACATGGGTCACCAGAGCCTTCAGGCGCATCACCGGTTGCAGCATTTCCACAGGGACCTGGCTGCTGGGCGGCAGACCGTACAGGATGATGCCTGCCCGCACCAGGTCACACCGCCATTGAGGGTGGGTGAGCTGGGCAGCGCTGTTGGCGCAGTGCACCATGCCGATGGCAAATCCATCCGCCCGCAGCCGTTCCACCGCACGGTCAAACAGTGCATGCTGCCGGTCGGTATAGGCGATGTCGTCGGGGCGGGTGCTGTCAGCCACCGCAAAATGCTGGAACGCGCCGGTGACTGCGATGCCCGGCAGGGTACAGCATGCTTCCATCTGGCGGACGGCGGCATCGAAATCGGTGCGCAGGGCAAAGCCGATGCGCCCCATGCCGGTATCCAGCTTCAGGTGACAGTGAACCACACAACCAGCCCGCACCGCAGCGGCCGAGAGCGCCCGGCCATACTCGATGGAGAACAGTGTCTGGGTGATATCCAGTGCGGCCAACTCATCGGCAAACTCCGGCTGGGTGTAACCCAGGATAAGGATCGGCTGCCGGATACCGTGGCGGCGCAGTTCCCTGGCCTCGGCCAGGCAGCTGACGGCGAAGGCTGCTGCTCCGGCTCGGGATAGGGCATCCGCCACGGCCAAACTGCCGTGGCCGTAGGCGTTGGCCTTGACCACACAACAGACCGGGCCGCCCACATGGCGGCAAATCCACCGGTAGTTGGATGTGAGGGCGTCGAGATCGATCTCGGCCCAGCAGTGCTTTTCAAAACGCACGGTGCTCGCCTCCCCTGACATGGTTCACAGGCCTCTGTGTTTTGTCCGGCGCCCTTTTCCGCCGCGGGGTGCCGGTTACAGCCGTTCCTCGGGCAGGATGCGGCAGGCCACCTCGTGGCCGTTGATCAATTGGGCACGGCGGCAGAAAAAGACCCGGCCCCGGCAGCCTGCCCGCAGCTGTTCCAGCATTTGACCGGTACAGGGGTTCAGGATCTCGCCCAGCAGCTCATCCTGTTCCACCATATCTCCGGGGCGGCGGCGGTTGATCATGAGGCCGCCTGCGTGGGACAGCACATTGTGCAGCTCGCTCTCCCGCAGGATGCGGGGTTCGCCCGCCGCCGGGAAATACTGGCGGTGCAAAAGCCCCTTCACCGCCAAAAAGCGCAGGATCGATTCCACCGCCAGCCGGGCCGCCGCCTCGTCGATGCAATCGGTGGAGGTGCTGTACAGCGAGAAGGCCTGGGTGTTCCAGATCTGCCAGTTGTAGTTCAGCGTGGTAGTGTCGTAGCTGCGGGGGGTACGCAGCACAATGTAGGGCAGGCCGAAGGCGGCCGCCTCCTCCAGGTGCTGGTAGCCGGTTTCCATCATGCGTACATGGGGCAGATGGTCGCCAGGCAGATAAAAGCTGGTCAGGTGGACGCCGTACCGGTACCCTTCCAGCGCCGCAAAGATGCGGGCCGCAATGCGCTGGGTCGTCTCCCCCTGGTCATACCCGGGGAACATCCGGTTGATGTCGGTGTTGTCTGCCGCCCAGAACCGGCGCCCCACGTTCATCGAAAACTGGTTGGCGCAGGGGATGACCAGGATACCGCAGTCCGGTGCCAGTTGGCCTGCCGCCTCGGCCACCTTCATGGCGCGGATTAGCTGACCGCAGATGTACATCTGCTGGATTTCGTTGCCGCGCAGGGCCCCCATCACCGCAAGGCTTTTGCCCTCCGGGTTGCCAAACCGCCAGGCGCGCACCTGCAGTGCCGGGCGATAGGGGGTGTCGATGGTAAAAAGGACTTCCTCTTTCATAGTGCTGCCTCCCCTTTGCCGTCGGTGTTTTCGTCCAGGATGCGGGCAATCAGGGACCCCTCGTAGACCACCGGATACTCCCGCAGGGTGAACAGCAGGCCGTCGGACGGGCTGCGGAGTGTCTGCAGGATCTCGCCGGTGAGGGGGTCCGCCACAAGACCCAGCGGTTCCCCTTTGGCAACCCGGGCAGTGTGTTCAGCGCCGGGGATAAAGATCCCCGGACAGGGCGAATTGACGAAGGAGACATGGTGATCGGTGCTGATGATTGGCTCCCGCGGGGGGGTGACCGGCCCGGTCCACATTCCCAGGGCGGCCATCAGGTTGAGGATGCCCGCCAGCAGCTGTTCGCCGTAAGCGCGGGTCAGGCGGTTGCCCACCCCCATCTCCACCACAAGGGTGGGGGTATCCAGCGCATTCAGGCTGTACGCCAGGGTAGATTCCAGCACAGTGGCGGCGGCGTGCACCCAGATAAAATCCATGTTCAGGCAGCGGGCCATCGGTACCAGCGTTTGGGCTGTGTTGACATTGATGCGCACCTGGGGGATCTCCCGCAGATAGATGTTGCTGGCGTGGATGTCGATGACACAGTCTGCTCCCTGCAGGTCAGCCACCAGCCGCGCTGCGATGTACTCGGACATGGAGCCGTCCTCACTGCCGGGGAAGGTGCGGTTCATATCCAGGTCGCACAGCGGGATGCCCCGGGTCATGGTGCTGATGCCCAGCGGGTTCATGGCAGGGTACAGATCCACTGTGCCCTGCAGGTGCCCGGGGTTCTGTTGCAGCAGACGGTTCAGCCGCCAGACCACATACTGACCCTCCAGCTCATCACCGTGGGTGCCGGTGACCACGCACAGCCGCTTTTTGCCGCTGCCAACCCGGTTTTTGCGAATCGTCAGTTCCTCGTCCACCGCCAGCGGCAGACGCAACACTTCCTGTACCATGGTATGCAAACGTCCTTTCTGCCAACGGCCGGAAAGGGCGTTTTCCGCACCGTTGCGAAACTGTAACTCAAATTGTTTTGCAGGATTCCTGTTCCGCTTCCACCCGCATATGCACGGTCTGGGTCTGATCGGCATTGCCCACAAAGATTCCCCGCTCAATGGGGCAGTCGCCAAAGTCCCGGCCGACGCCAAAGCGCAAATAGCCCTCGTCGGTCCATTGCAGGCGGGTGGGGTCAATACCTGTCCACCCCTGGTCCAGCCAAACCTCACACCAGGCGTGGCTGGCGCCCTCTCCCTCCGGCAGGCCGTTGACATAGCGGGCCGGCAGCCCCAGCCGCCGGGCCAGCGCCAGATAGACGTGGGCAAAATCCTGGCAGACCCCCTGCCCTGCCGCAAAGGCCTGGGCCGCGGTGGTGGCCACACCGGTGGCGCCGGGGGTGTAGCTGAGCCGGTCATGCACGGCCTGTGCCAGCGCCCAGGCCCGCGGGCGGGGTTGGGCAGGCAGTTGCAGCCCATCCAGCCAACAGAGCATCTCGGGGCGGGGCACCGTGTAGGCGGAGGGCTGCCGAAAGACCGGGTGGCACGGCCCGGCGCTGCGGCGGCTGTCGTCCCGCAGGGCGGTGCCCTGCACCCGGTAGCGGAAATTTGTGTGGGGCGCCTCGATGCAGCCGGCCTGGATCAAGTTGCCAAAGCTGTCGCGCTGGAGGGCCACCGGCACCGTCGGGTCCAGCGCCAGTGTCACATCCAGGATACGCTGCCAGGGCAGGTCGGGCGGCAGGCAGCGCAGCACAAAGCTGTGGCGCACCACCGGGCGGCTGAACTCCAGCAGAATGTCATAGCGGAAATGCAGCAGGCGGCTCATAGCTGGAAAAGGCCCTCCACAGCGCGAAGCAGCTCCTCATCCGGGACCGGCTTTTGCTCCATCACCCGGGCCTCAATCACCGCAAGCGCCTCCGGCCGGGCCTTCAGGTCAGTCTTGTACAGCCGGTTCAGCAGTTTTTTCAGGTCCAGGTCCAGCCGTTCACCGCCAAGGCCCAGCCGCAGCATCAGGCTCAGGTTTTCCACCAGGCCGCCGGCCTTGGTGATATTGCGGGCTTCCTCGGCATCCACCGAGTAGTCAAAGCTGCCCCAGAAGGCCATGATGTCATCCAGCACCCATTGCAGCTCCACCGCCGGGGACTCGCTACGGGAGGCCAGGTCCATGGCGGACTGGGCCATCTGCAGGTAGGCCAGTGTGGGCGAGGTGATGGTCTCGCGCAGGACAATGCCGTTGCCCAGCATATTGTCCACACAGGCCCGCACCGAGTTGGGGTCCTGGCTGTCGAAGAGATAGCGGCGGCAGAAGTCCTGCCCGCTGGTGTAGGGGCAGGGAATGCCCAGCCGGCGGCAATAGCCGGCATAGTCGATGGCCCGGTCGTCGATCAGTTTGTCCAGTTCCCGGATCATCAGCCGAACGGTGGCGTACACCCGGTCGGCATAACGGCCCAGCCAGAACAGACGGTTTTGTTTGCTCAGCGTGACAGTATCCATGTATCCTTAAATCCTCCCCCCTGCGACGAGTTGACAATAAAGCTGTCCGAATTGCGGGAGAAACGGGTCAGGCCACTGGGCCAGACCACCGTTTCCCCCGCACCGGAGAGCACAAAGGCCCGCAGGTCAGCCTTGCGCTCCACCCGGACGCCTTCCTCCAAGATGGGCAGGTCCTGAAAATCGATGACCTCCTGGGCGATGAACCGGCGCGGCTGGGCCAGAATGGTATCCCGCAGGGACGCCAGTTCCTCCCGGGAAAGTTTGCTGCCAAAAACCACGCCGTAGCCGCCCGCCTCGGCCACATCCTTGACAACCAGCGTGTCCAGATGGTCCAGGATGTACTGTTTGTCCGTATCGTCGATGGGCAGGTAGGTGGGGGCGTTGTGCAGGATCGGCTCCTCCCCCAGATAGTAACGGATCATCTTGGGCACAAAGTAGTAGATGCCCTTGTCATCGGCGACACCGTTGCCGAAGGCGTTCAGCACCGCCACGTTACCCGCCCGGTAGGCAGTCATCAGGTTGGGGATGCCGATCAGCGAGGATGGCTCGAAGCAGAGGGGATCCATGTACTCGTCCGAAACGCGGCGGTAGATGGCTCCCACCCGCCGGTCGCCCTGGATGGAGCGGTAGAATACCTGGCTGTCCCGCACATACAGGTCGCTGGATTCAGCCAGAACGGCACCGGCCTTTTCGGCCAGATAGGAGTGCTCAAAGTAGGCGGCGTTGTACCGGCCGGGGGTGAACACCACATTGATGCCGCCGGTGTTCACGCTATCCATGGTGCGGCGCAGCAGCTGGCCGTATTGGCGGTTGTCCACCACATGGTTCTGGTGGAAGGTTTCGGGGCTGCAGCGGCGGCAGAGTTCCCGGGCAATCAGTGGGTAGGACGCCCCCGAGGGGATGCGCAGGTTGTCCTCCAGCACATACCAGGTGCCGTCCTTGCCCTTGACCAGATCAATGCCCGAAATATGGCTGTACACCCCCTTTGCAGGGAGAATGCCTTCGCACTGGGGCAGGTAGCCGGGGGAGCGGTAAACAAAATCCTCCGGCACAATGCCGTCAGCCAGGATCTTTTTGCCGCCGTAGATATCCCGCAAAAAGCAGTTCAGCGCCCGGACGCGCTGGGACAGCCCCTGCTGCAGAACGGTCCACTCCTCTGCTGTAATCACCCGGGGGATGGGGTCAAAAGGGAATAAGCGCTCGTGAAATTCTCCGTTTTTATAGATGCCAAACTTGACGCCATAACGTGCCAGCTGCTGGTTGATCTGCCGCTCATGCCGAATCAGGTCGTTCATAACGCAGTCCCTCCTTACGCAAAAGGACAGGGCACCGGCGCCCTTGTGGCGCCGGTGCCCTGTCCTAAATTTATTATAAAATCGGAAGCCGCCCCTGTCAAGACACACTGTCCGATCCTGCGCCGGCGATCTGCTGATCGCCGGTGGACCAGACGTGGGGCTGTTTGGCGGCGGCGGGGGTGTTCTGCGCCATCACGCCCACCAGTCTGTGGGGCACATAGGCCTCCTCCAGATAGCGGCATTCTTCCGGTGTCAGGGCCAGATCCACAGCCCTGGCCGCCCCCTCCACATGGTGCAGCTTGGTGGCCCCCACCACCGGGGCCGTGACCTTGGTCAACAGCCAGGCAAGGCTGATCTCCGTCATGGTCACGCCGCGGCGGTCGGCCAGCTCCGCCACCCGGTCGATGATGACGGCGTCCTGCTGTGCGGTGGCGTCGTACTTGAATTTGGCATAGCTGTCCTCCATCAGCCGCTTGGAGGTCTCGCCCGGGTGTTTGGACAGCCGGCCGCCGGCCAGGGCGCTGTACGGCGTCATGGCAATGTTGTCCTCGGCGCAGAGCTTTGCCATTTCCCGTTCCTCCTCCCGGAAGATCAGGTTGTAATGCCCCTGGATCGAGACAAACTTGGCAAAGCCCTCCCGTTCCGCCAGGTCGTTGGCCTTGGCCAGCTGATAGGCAAAGCAGTTAGAGATGCCGATATAGCGCACTTTTCCTGCCTTTACCACCCGGTTCAGGCCGTCCATGATGTCATACAGCGGGGTCTGGTGGTCCCACATATGGTAGATGTACAGATCCACATAGTCGAATCCGAGATTTTTCAGGCTCTGGTTGACCATGTTCTCGATATGCTGCTGGCCGGTCACGCCGGCGGCAAGTTCCTCCTCGGTGCGGGGCAGGAACTTGGTGGCCACCACCACCTGGTCCCGCCGGGCAAAGTCCCGCAGGGTGCGGCCCAGGTACTGCTCACTGGTACCGCTCTGGTAGGCGATGGCGGTGTCAAAAAAGTTGACGCCCAGCTCCAGCCCGCGGCGGATGATGGCGCGGGAATCCTCCCCCCCAATGTCCAGGTATGCTGGCCGCGGGCAGGGTCGCCAAAGCCCATGCAGCCCATGCAGATGCGGGAGACGGTCAGGTCAGAATTGCCAAGTTTTGTGTATTGCACAGAAGTACCTCCCTTTCGGATCGCTGCCGGTTTCTTTCTGTCTGTATTATAGGTCGGGGGAGGGCCCATGTAAAATGCTTCTGTTTTATCAAATTCCATGCGTTTTTTCTATGGCAGACTGTCGAAAAAGTCAAAATCCGCAGCCGACGGCGGCGCAGGCGCAGCGGTCACAGAGTGCAAGCGCGTTTTAACGTGCGCCGCACGTTGCGGTCACCGCACCCCGGACTTCCAAAGGGGGCAACGCGACGAGCTGGCGTCAGCCAGTCGAAGCGTTGCCCCCTTTGCAGCCGGGCAGGTCAGCCCTGCTGTTCCCGCAGTTTATAACGCATCAGTTTGCCGGTGGCGGTGTGTGGCAGCTCGCTGACCAGGCGGTAGACCCGCGGCCACTTGTAGGAGGAGAGGGTGGGCTGCTGCTGGCAGTATTTTTTCAGTTCGTCCACCGTCAGGCTGTCGTCCGACGGGACCACATAGGCGGCCACCACCTCGCCCCGCAGCTTGTCCGGGATGCCAATGACGGCGCTTTCCGCCACCTTGGGGTGCGCATTGAGCACCTCCTCAATTTGGGCGGGGTAGATATTCTCCCCTGCCGAGACGATCATATCATCCTTGCGGCCGGCCACGGTAATAAACTCATTTTCGTCCCAGGTGCCCATATCGCCGGTGTACATCCAGCCCTTGTAAAACTTGGCCCGGGTCATCGGCTCGTTGTTGTAGTAGCAGAAGGCACTTTTGGCCGGCGAGGAGATGATAATCTCGCCGCGGGTCCGGTTGTCCCGGGGGACGGTTTCCTCCGGTTCGGTTCGGCTGCCGTCCTCATGCACGGCAACGATGCGCACGTCGTCATCGGTGCAGGAGCGGCCGGCCGAACCCGCCATCTCCGGCAGGTCGAAGGGCCGCAGGAAGGTGTTCCAGAAGGTTTCGGTGGTGCCGTACCCATTGAAGATGTTGGGTGTCAGCAACTTCAGATACTTCTCGCAGGCGGTCTTTTCAAAGGGAGCACCCATGGTGACAATGCCCTTCAGGCTGGACAGGTCGGCATGGATGCGCTCCTGCATACGGGCCAGCATGGCGATGATGGTGGGCACCCCGATCAGGAAGGTGATCTTGTACTGTTCCGCGTATTCCAGGCAGCGGCGGGGGGCAAAGTCCCGCAGGATAACCACCTCGCCGCCTGCGTACAGCGTGGGGCAGGGCCCGCCGGAGTGGATGCCGCCCCGGTGGAACCAGGGGGTCATGTTCAGGGTACGATCGGTGGGCCCCAGGGGAAAGTGCATCATCACATCATGGGCGGAAAGCACCTCGTTCACATTGTTGATGGGCACCCCTTTGGGGCAGCCGGTGGTGCCGGAAGTGTACAGCCGGGTGGTTTCGTCGTAGATATGGGGATCAAAGTCGATGGGCGGGTCGGTTTCAGGCTGGCCCGCCACATAGTCGGCATAGCAGTGCTGACCGGCGGGAGCGCCGATGGTGTGTTTGGTGTTCACCACCACCGCCACGCCGGGCTTGCTGGCACACGATTCCAGCGCCTGGCCGGACAGTTCTGCGAACTCGGAATCATAAAAGAAAGCCTTGGGTTTGCTGTCGTCAATGACCAGTGCGATCTCGCCGGCCCCCTGGCGGTAATTCACCGGGCAGGCAATGGCCCCCACCTTGTGGGCGGCCAGATAGCAAAAGACAAACTCAGGCGAATTGAGAAGGGCGAACATCACCACATCGTTTTTTCCCACGCCGTCGGCCCGCAGCGCATGCGCCAGACGGTTGGCCTCAGCGTTCAGCTGGCGGTAGGTCCAGCGCCGGCCGGTAAGCGGGTCAAACAGCGCCGGGCGGCTGCCAAAACGGGATACGTTGCGCAAAAAGCCATTCAGGTAGGTGAAGCGGGACTCAAAGGTATCCCGGAACATGGTGACATCGTAGGTGTATTCGTGCATAAAAGTTCCTCTGTTTTCTGAGGGGGAACGCAGGGTCACCCCTCGTATCGGGACAGGATGATGCTGGAATTCTGGCCGCCGAATCCCAGCGAGTTGGACATGGCTGCCCGGATCTGCACCCTGCGGGCCACATTGGGCACATAGTCCAGGTCACACTCCGGGTCGGGGGTATTCAGGTGCAGGGTGGGCGGCAGGATGCCGTCCTGAATGGCCTTGATACAGGCGATGGCTTCGGTCAAACCGCCTGCACCCATCAGATGGCCGGTGGCAGACTTGGTGGCAGAGATGGGCGGAGCGGATTCCCGGCCGCCGAACACCGACTTGATGGCCAGCGTTTCCGCCTTGTCCCCCAGCTTGGTGGAGGTACCGTGGGCATTGATATAGCCGATGTCCGCAGGCTGCATGCCGGCGCGGGCCAGGGCGCGGCGCATGCAGGCAGCCGCACCGGTGCCGTCCGGGCAGGGAGCGGTGACATGGTGGGCGTCCGAAGTGTTGGCGTAACCGGCCAGCACGGCATAGATGCGGGCGCCGCGGGCCAGGGCATGGTCCAGCGTCTCAATGACCAGGGCACCGCCGCCCTCGCCGATGACAAAGCCGTCCCGGTCCATGTCAAAGGGGCGGCAGGCCTGCTCGGGGTCGTCGTTGCGGCGGGACAGCGCCTTGGCCTGGGCCAGACCGGCCACCACGATGTTGCACAGGATGCTCTCGCCACCCACCGCCAGGATGGCCTCCGCCTCGCCGCTGCGCAGCAGCATGGCGGCGGTCATCATGGCGTCGCCGCCCGCTGAGCAGGCAGTGTTCAGGGTGAGGCTGGGACCGCGGATGCCGTGGGCGATGGCGATTTGGGCAGCGGCAATGTTGCCGATGGTCATGGGCACAAAGCGGGGCCCCACCTTGTGGCCGGCGTCAAACGCGGCCTGGGTATCGGCCACAGTGGTGACACCGTCCATGGCGGTGCCCATAACGATGCCCACCCGGTCGGGCTCCCCGGCAATGTCCAGGCTGCTGTCAGCCAGAGCCTCCTCGGCTGCGGCGTAGGCAAACTGCATGAACGGCGACATGGTGCGGGCCAGCGCCTTGGGCATAAAGTTGGCCGGGTCAAAATCCTTGAGCTCCGCCGCGATCTGCACCGGCAGGTCGGAGGCGTCAAAGCGGGTGATGCGTCCGACGCCGCACTTGCCGGCGACCAGCGCATTCCAGTAGGCGTCCACACCGATCCCGATCGGCGTGACGGCGCCCATGCCTGTGATGACCAAAGTAGTTGAATTCAAACTCGTCCCTCCATATTGCATACTGCTTGCATCCTGTGCTTTCCTTGAATTATTATGCGTCATGCGCGGCGGCCGCGCCCCTTGCAAAAGTAAAAAAAGCCGGCATACCGCCCGATCCCGGCTGCAAGGCCGAAATCGGGCGCGCCCGCGATTGCAATGTTCCGCGGTTATTGTACCAGAAAAGTGTGAAAATGGAAAGACACCGCAGGGGGTTGCTGTGTAAAAAACGGGAAAAATCACACTTTTTCTTTTTCAAAACACGCGAAATCGTTTCCTTCCCTGTTCCGCTGCGGGCAGACAGGGGCAAAATGGCCTTTCTTTATTGTACCATCTTTTCCGCGCAGCGCAACAGCGCTGTATACCGGCGAACAGGCCGGGTTGTCCGATTTTGGGACCAAATCGGCCCAAACGGTGTCGCACAGCAAAAATCTGTGCTACAATAAACTCAATTTTACAGCCTGGGAGGGAAAGGAATGGAGGAAAAAATTTACCGCGAATTCTGTGCCGTTCTGGCCGAGGAGCTGCAGCCCGCGATGGGCTGCACCGAGCCCATTGCCGTGGCCTACTGCGCCGCGTTGGCCCGCCGGACGCTGGGCTGCCTGCCCGAGGAGGTGCAGGTCTACGCCAGCGCCAACATCATCAAGAATGTCAAGAGCGTGGTGGTGCCCAACACCGGCGGGCAGCGGGGTCTGACTGTCGCCGCGGCCGCGGGCATCGTGGCGGGCAATGCCGATGCCAAACTACAGGTACTGGCCGGCATCACGCCGGAACAGGTGGAGCAGATTGCCGCCTACGAAAAGAAAGGCATTGTGCATGTCCACCCCTCCGACCGGGATTACATTTTCGACATCCAGGTGCGGGCGGACGCCGGCGGGCACACCACCTTTGCCGAGATCGCCGGTTTCCACACAAACGTCATCCGGCTGGAGCGGGACGGCGAGGTCCTGCTCGACCACCCCTATACCGAGGCAGGCCCCAAGCACACCACCGACCGCAGCTTGCTGACGGTGGAACGCATCGTTGAATTTGCAGACACCGTGAAGCTTGAGGACGTACAGCCGGTGCTGCAGCGGCAGATCGACTGCAATACCGCCATTGCCAAAGAGGGCCTGCGCGGACAGTGGGGTGCCAACATCGGGCGGATTCTGCTGGAATCCTACGGCGATTCCACCCACAACCGGGCCAAGGCCTGGGCGGCGGCCGGCTCAGACGCCCGCATGAACGGCTGCGAACTGCCGGTGGTCATCAACTCGGGCAGCGGCAACCAGGGGCTGACCGCCTCGCTGCCGGTGATCATCTATGCCTGGGCACTGGGCGCGGCGCAGGAAGAATTGTACCGGGCGCTGGTGGTGTCCAATCTCGTGACCATCCACCTGAAAACCGGCATCGGCAGCCTGTCCGCCTACTGCGGCGCCACGGCGGCCGGCTGCGGCGCGGGGGCCGGTGTCTGTTACCTGCACGGAGGCCGCTACCGGGAGATCGCCCACACCATTGTCAACGCGGTGGCCATTGACTCGGGCATGATCTGCGACGGAGCCAAAGCCAGCTGTGCTGCCAAGATCGCCTCGGCTGTGGAGGCCGGCCTGCTGGGCTGGAAGATGCAGCAGCACCACAGCCAGTTTTACGGCGGCGATGGCATCGTGGTCAAGGGTGTGGAAAACACCATCCGCAACGTGGGGACCCTGGCCAGCGAGGGGATGCGGGAGACGGACCGTACCATCATCCGGCTGATGACCAGCGGGATGTGCTGACACCACCGCGCCCGGTCCGCAGAATTGCCGAGGGGACAGCCACTGCGCATGGCAATGTCCCCCTCAGGCGGGATCTGAGCCGGGCGCACAGCGCTCAGCACAGCGGAGAGAAAATGCGCAGTACCCCCTCGGTCAGGAAGCTGCGCAGGGTGTGGTGCGCACATTCTCGCCCAGCTTTCTCTCCAGGCACTGCTCCTGTGTGGCGAGGAAATCCGCCTTGATGTCGTCCAGCAGCGATGCCTTGTAGAACAGAGCGTTGTTTTCAAAGTGCAAAAACAGGCTGCGGTAATCCAGATTGACAGTACCCACCGTGCCCACCACATCGTCGATCACGCAGCCCTTGGCGTGGACAAAGCCGGGGATGTACTCATAAATTTTGACACCGGCCTCCAGCAGCGGCGGGTAAAAGCTTTGGGACATGCGGAACACCAGTTTTTTGTCCGGGATACCCGGCATAAGGATGCGCACATCCACACCCCGCTTTGCTGCACGGACAAAGGCCTCCATCAGTGAGCTGCCCAGCATCAGGTAGGGTGTGATAAAGTAGGCATATCGCTCCGCCTGGGAGAGCAGCTCAATATACAGCTCGTTGCTGGCGGCCTGGCTGCGCAGAGGCGAGTCGTAGTAGCTCAGCACCCAGCCGTCCGGGACCTCGGGCCGGGGGTGGGGCCAGGGCTTTGGCACCGGCTGCGGATCACCGGAAAAGGCGTTCCAGAACTCGGTGAACATGCGGGTGTAGTTTTCCACCGCAGGGCCTTTCAGCATCAGGCCGTAATCCTTCCAGTGGCCGTACTTAACCACCCGGTTGATGTACTCATCCGCCAGGTTGATCCCGCCGGTAAAAGCCACCCGGCCGTCAATGATGGTCATTTTGCGGTGATCCCGGTAATTCAGCGTGCCTTTCAGGAACAACAGCGGGTTGAAGGCGGCGCAGTGAATGCCCGCCTGCTGCAATTTCCAGGCGTCGCCGCCGTTGTAGGTGGAGATACTGCCCAGATCATCGTAGAGCACCCGCACGTCCACCCCCTGGGCCGCTTTGCGGCGGAGGATCTCCACAAACGAGTCCCACAAAACGCCCCGGTCGATGATGAAATACTCGATGAAGATATAGTGCTCAGCCTGTTCCAGCTCCCGCAGCATCACCGGGTAAACGTCGTCCCCCAGCGGATAGAATTTGGCCTCGGCATTGGGCTGCAGTGCTGCGCCGGCGATGCCCTCGATATAGGCAAAAGTCTGGGCCAGACGGGGCCCGGCCTGCGGCGGGGCGGTTCCGGGCGCGGGCGTTTCGGCGGCCTGCACCGCCTCCAGCTTTTTGCGCAGCGGCCGGGTGGTGCGCTTGTCACCGAACATCAGATACAAAAATGCCCCCGGCAGCGGGAAGGTCAAAATAACCAGCAGCCACAGAATCTTGTAGGTGGGCTCCTCCAGCTTGGTGATGAGATAGAGCACAAACAACAGCGCCAGCACCGACAGCATCAGATTGATCACCGCCGCCCAGGGCGCCAGCCAATTGGCCAGCAACAGCAGCCAGACCACCTGCAGCGCCACCGCCGGCACCGCCACCAGCACACGGGTCAAAATTCTGCGCACAGCGACTCCCCCTTGTCACAGTTGTTACCCGTATCATACCATGGCAGACCGCCGCACACAAGGAAAATGCAGAAACCGGTCGATTTTTCTTGCAGGCTCTGCCCTGCCCGCTCGGGCGGCAGCAAAAAACCGCAGGCCCCGGCAAGTTCCGGCAGCCTGCGTTTTTTGTATTTGTCAGGAGGGCTCAAATATCCAGGGCGGCATGATAGCCCTGGTACACGGCGTTTGTAATGTTGGAGACGCGGACGCAGTCGCCGATCTCCCGCACCCAGGGGGCGCAGCCGCGCAGGGCGTCCACATCGGCCCGGTTGGACCGCTGGCCCACCGCGCAGATGACTGTCTTGCCGGGGATCAGCACCTCGGCGCCGGTCTCGTCCCGGCAGACCAGGCCCTCGCCGGTGACACGAAGGCCGGCGTGCTTCAGGTGGACGGTGGTATACTTGTCCACCATCTGCATCAGGATGGGGCGGTGGCGGATGTTGCAGTCCACCGCCAGCTGGTCGCGCATCTCCACCAGGTGAACGGTCTTGCCCTCCATGCCCAGGTGGACGGCGCACTCGCAGCCGGCCAGGCCGCCGCCCAGCACCACCACGCTGTCCCCCACCTTGTCCTTCTCCTTGTAGTAGTTGTTCACAACCACCACATTGTCGCCATGGATACCGGGCAGGTTGGGCACGATGGGAGTGCTGCCGGTGGCCAGGATCAGGGCCTCCGGGGCAAGCTGCTCCAGCAGTTCGGGGGTGGCAGCGGTGTTCAGTCGAACCTCCACGCCGGCCAGCTCCATCTGGCGGGCCAGCGTCAGGCCCAGGCGGTACATCTCGTACTTGAAGGGCAGGGCCTGCTCACTCTTGAGGATGCCGCCCAGCTCGCCGGTCTTTTCCAGCAGGATGACGGTGTGGCCGCGCTGTGCCGCGGTGAGGGCAGCCTTCATACCGCCGACGCCGCCGCCCACCACCACGACCCGCTTTTTGCGGGCAGCAGGCAGCACCTCGGTGCCCTCGATCTCCCGGCCAATCAGCGGGTTGACGGTGCAGCGGCGGGTGCCGGTGGTGGGGCGCTCGGCCATGCAGGTGAAGCAGCGCAGGCAGTGGACGATCTCGTCGTCGCGGCCGGCGACCACCTTGTTGGGCAGCTCGGGGTCGGCCAGCAGGGCACGGGCCATCTCCACCACATCGGCTTTACCGGAAGCGAGGATCTCCTCCATCTGTTCGGGGTCGTTCAGCGCGCCGATGGTGGCCACCGGCTTGGAGACATGCTTTTTGATCTTGGCCGCCAGCCAGACATTGTCGCCGTGGGGGGCGAACATGGGCAGATGGGTGCGGAAAAAGCCGAACTGATAGGATCCGGCGGAGACGTGGATCAGATCCACCAGATCCTCCACACCCTGGGCGATGCGGATTCCCTCCTCAATGTCGTAGCCGCCCTCAAAAAACTCGGCGCCGCTCATGCGGAACTCGATGGGGAAGCCCGGTCCGACGGCGTCCCGCACCGACTGCAGCACCCGCCGGGCAAAGCGGAGGCGGTTTTCCAAACTGCCGCCGTACTCGTCGGTGCGATGGTTGAAGGCCGGCGACAGGAATTGGTTGACCAGCCAGCCGTGGCCGCCGTGGACCATGACCATCTGGAAGCCCGCCCGCTTGGCCAGAGCGGCGGTCTCGCCGTAGGCTTTGACGATATCGTCGATCTGCCCGGCGGTCAGCGCCTTGACGGGAATGCCGTCGGGGCGCACCCAGTCGCTGGGGCCATACTGGGTCAGGCCCTTTTTCTTGTCCTTGTCGATCAGATAGGTGCCGGCATACTGGCCGGAGTGGCTCAGCTCCACGCTGGGCACCGCGCCGTGGCGGGCGATGGCATCGGCCACAAAGGTCCAGCTGGACAGGCTTCCGGGGGTGTGCAGGTCCAGGTGGAACATATGGCTGGCGTCTGTCTGGGGGTGGACCACCAGTTCGCTGGCGGTGACCGCCGCCGCGCCGCCCTTGGCGCGCAGTTCGTAGAAGCCAGGGGTGCGGGGGCCGACGCAGCAGTCGGCGGTGATATCGGTGCCGCCCATGGGGGCGCTGAACATGCGGTTGCGGAACACCACGCGGCCCAGCGTGATGGGCGCGCAGAGATGGGGGTACTTACGGTTCATACAGCAATATTTCTCCTTTCTGATACCAAATTGCCCGCGGCTACGGGCCAAAAGCGGACGGCTGCGGCAGGCTTACCAGTCCTTCACGGCGCCGTCCAGCGC
Source organism: uncultured Gemmiger sp. (assembly GCA_944388145.1). Taxonomy (GTDB): domain Bacteria; phylum Bacillota; class Clostridia; order Oscillospirales; family Ruminococcaceae; genus Gemmiger. Next base: position 137,718 of record CALXHQ010000005.1, read on the forward strand.
ACGGGGGGCTTCGTTACTGCTGCGGTCCTTCGGCGGGTAAAGTTCTGTTACATTGTCCGCCAGCTCCACGCCGATGCCCGGAGCCTCCGGGATGGCCATGAACCCGTCGGCAAAAGCCAGCGGCTGCTTGACCATGGCATCCTCGCTGCCGTTCAGGCAGAAGCCGGGCAGCTCCTGGATGCCCAAATTCGGGATGCTGGCGCAGAGTTGCAGGCAGGCCGCCGTGGACACCGGGCCCAGCGGATTGTGGGGGATCACCTGCACATCGTGCGCCTCGGCCAGGGCGCAGATCTTTTTTGCAGTGGTGATGCCGCCCACGGCGCAGACGTCCGGCCGGACAAACTGTGCGCCGTGCCGGTCCAGCAGCATGGCAAACTCCCGCAGGTTAGCAAACCGCTCGCCGGTGGCGATGGGCACCCCCACCCGGGCGGCCACCTGGGCCATGGTGTCGATGTTGTCCGGCGGCACCGGGTCCTCCAACACCAGGGGGTGATACGGTTCCACCGCCCGGCCAAAAGCGACGGCATCGGGCAGGGTCATGCCCCGGTGCGCTTCCAGGATCAGGTCAAAACGATCCCCCACGGCCTGGCGGATGCGGCGGACCTTCTCCACCTCGTCGGTCAGGCGCCCGGTGCCGAACTCGTCGCTGCGGCCGGAAGAATGGATCGGACCATTGACAAAGACCTTGGCGGCGGTAAAGCCCTGTTTTTGCAGCGCGCGGTACCCCGCGCAGAGAGCGTCCGGATCTTCCTGCTTTTCCATGACCGAGGCGTAGACCCGCACCCGGTCCCTTGTTTTGCCGCCCAGCAGCTCATACACCGGCACGCCCAGCGCCTTGCCCTTGATGTCCCACAGGGCAATGTCAATGGCGGACAGCGCGCTCATGATGACCGAGCCGCGGAAATACTGGGCGCGGTAAAGGTTCTGGCCGATGTCCTCGATGCGGAAGGGGTCGCGGCCGATCAGCCAGGGCCGGAACTTTTCGATGGCCGCGGCGGTGGCGGACAGGAACGCCCAATTGCCGGCCTCGCCCAGGCCGACGATCCCCGCATCGGTGTAAATGTGGACAAACAGATAGTGTTTGGCGTGGATCAGCTTGAGATCGGTGATTTTCATAAAAGGTTCTCCTTGAGAAGAGGCCGCGCAGTGTTTTTTTCCTGATACCGGTTTGTGCCGCCGCAGGCCTGCGGCGGCACAAACCGGTAAACGAGAGAATACATCCGCGCAGAATACGCGCTATGGGAGGATGGTATGGTCAGATGGCGGGCCTGCCCATGTACAGCAGGGTTCCGTCCTGCGCGCGGGAGAAGCGGGACAGGAACAGGTCATAGCTGGCCCAGCTCTCGCCGGGGTAGTTGGCGTGGGACATATCCCGCACGGTGCCCACCGTCAGCATGGGCACCTTGTTGGCGTTGAGATAGACATAGTAGCTGATCTCGCCGCAGGTGTAGCGCAGCGGGGTGGTGTCCAGCCCGTACAGCTTCATCAGGTTTTTCAGGAAGGCGGCAATATCATGGGCGGCGTGGTATTCCAGCTCGCCGTGTTCCAGATCAGCGCACAGCCAGTCCTTCTCGCCAAACAGGAAGAAGTAGGGCACCGCCGGATCGATGGCTTCGGGCAGCTGCAGCTCGTGGTCGGGGTCCACCAGGGCCGACCAGGGGGCCACCGCTGCAAAGACCTTGGGCGCGCTGATGGCCAGGGTGGAGGTCATCATGCCACCGCTGGACTGGCCGCAGGCGTACACGCGGGAACTGTCGATATTATAGCGGCTCTTGGCGTCGTCGATGATGGCCAGCACAAACTTGACATCGTCGATCTTTTTGCCCTCGTATTCGCCGTTCCACAAAAGCAGATTGCGCAGGGCGCCGGGGCGCTGCTGGTGCACGCCTGCCTCGGGGAACAGAACGATAAAGTCCCGTTCCTCGGCCACACGGCTCATACCGGACAGGCTGATGAAGCTCTCGGCTGTGCCGCCGCGGCCATGCATACAGACCACCAGCGGCACCGGACGGTCCAGCGTTTTGACCCGGTCAGGCACATACTCGTACCAGGTGCGGGTCCAGCCGTCCAGCTCCATAGTGCGGCGGACAAAGCCGTAGGCCTCGGGGTCGATGCGGTTGCGCAGCGCCTTGGTGCCAAAGCAGCGGTGACGGCAGGCCTTGCTCAGATACGCCCACACGGCGTCCAGCAGCGGTTCTTCCAGCGTGCCGCTGTACCCGTTTGTAACGCGCACCTGGGCGATCTTTTCCTCGTTGATCTGGCCTTTTTTGCAGACCGTCCGGGGGAAATAGATCTCATCCGCCCACTGGTTGGCGAAGGGCTCACCGTCGGCGTCGTTCATCGCCTTCCAGTAGGCACAGACGTCGGCGTTGGCGCCGGAGTTTTGGCCCCAGGCCATCCAGACCGGTACCTGCACCTTGGCGGCGGAGATGACCAGCTCGGTCTTGCCGGTGTTCTCGCCGCCGGCAGTGGTGTCGGTGTTGAGCAGAGCCGCCGGGTCCAGGTTGCCAAAGGTGGCAAGGCCCGACCACTCGCTGCTCATCTTCATCACCGCCTGCTGGGCCACGGTGGCGCCGCCGTCCACGCCCAGAGCGTAAATATTGTCCTGCATAATCACATAGCCGCGGCGGCCATTGATCTGCACATAGACCCGGTTCATGTAGTCGGCGTCGGTACCGTCCAGTTTCCAGCCGCCCTGACCGGGGATCAGGATGTGCAGGAACAGGTCGTGTTCCTGAGCAAACCGGACCCAGGGGCTGGTTTCCAGGTAGTCCAGCACCGGCACATCGTCGGGCGGGGCCACCACCAGGCAGGGCCGGTTGTAGGCAAGGCCCGGCTTCAGGTAGGTGTAAAAGCTGCGGGTCTGGCCGTTCACCTCCACCGGCTCCTGGAACAGGCCGGTGACCAGGCAGCGGCGGGGTTCGGCGTGATCCACCTCAAAAATGCTCATATCCTTGGGGAAGGATTTGACTTCCAGCATGGTTGTGTTTGCCTCCTTGTTTGCAAAACGGGGTTATTCGTACATCGGGAAAACCGTCATGATCCAACCGACGGACACCACACACAGCAGAATGGCCGGAATGATGGACTGTTTGATGATGGACTTGAGGTCATAGCCCGCATTGGCCATGCACATGGGGATGGCGGGGGTGGCCATGGGGGTCATGAAGGAGCTGAGGCAGGCAGACTGGACCAGCAGCACAATGCCCACCGGGTTGGCGCCCATGGCCTTGCAGGCCAGGATGGCGATGGGGATGAAGATGATAATGACGGTGCGGTTCATCATAACCTGGGTCAGCAGGAACGGCACGATGAAGAAGACAAAGCCGATCAGGTAGGGGTTGGACAGCGTGTTGGCAAAATCGGCCAGGACTGCGCCGACCACCTCGCCTGCGCCGGTCTGGGTCAGGGCACCGCCCATGGCCAGAGAGCCGACAAACAGGAACGCCATGGGCAGGTTGATGGCCTGCACAGCCTCCTTTTCGGTCAGGACGCCGAACACCACCATGGCCACAGCGCCGGTGACGCAGATGACCCAGGTTTCAATGCCCAGCTGAGGCTGGAACAGCAATGCCAGGGTGGTGAGGATGAAGATGATGTAACCGGCGCGCTCCTTGAAAGGGGAAAGCGGCTCGCGATTGTCGCCGCGGGCCTGCAATGCGTTGGAGGCCAGGGGCGGTTCACTGGGGGCAAACTTGGTGGAGAAAAAGACGCAGTAGATGAACATGACGATCATCGCGGGCAGGCGGGCCTTCATGGGGTCGGTCAGCGCCACAGTGAAGGTGGTGTAGTCGTTTGCCTGCAGGTAGCCGTTCATCTCGGCAAAGACGGTGGCGCCGCCGCCCAGGGGCAGGGCGGAAACCGTGGAGATGCAGGCCATCGCGATGGGGAACAGCACCTTGGACGGCTTGATGCCCATCTCTTCACAGGTGGCGATGAGCATGGGGGCCATGATGCCGTAAACAATGACCGAACTCTGGATGAACTGGGACAGGATCATGGTGATGAGCACATAGCCAAACATGACGCGCACCAGTGATCCCTTGGCGATGCGGTTGACGCTGGCCGCCACCGTCTTGACAAACTGGGTGCGGTTGAAGCCGGCGGCCACCACGAACATGGCCATCATCATAATGCCGTTGGGGTTGCCGAAGTAGCCGGCCGCAGTGGCGGGGTCCAGGCAGCCGGTGAGCACAAAGGCCAGCATACTGACCATGGCCACCAGGCCCATGGGCCATTTGCCAATGATGTAGCCGATCATCGTAAGTACACAGATGATGATACAGATTGTTAATGTCATTTTTCATTCCCCTTTACACGCCGGAAAGGCAGGTTGGTGGTTCCATTCTTTTTTGAAACATCCCGGCATGGCGGCCTGCCCCGCCGCGGCAGACGGCTGCCCGCCGCGCAGGACAAAAGGCCGAAGGTCCGGGCTGTATCCGGGTGACACCGGCGGCGCAGGCCAGGGACGGCCCGGCGCCTTGCCGGTCGGCATCCGTTTCCAGATGGATTCTCCGTTCAATTTTCAAAAAAGTTGTTTCCGGCCGGGAAACTTTTTTGTCTATCTTTACGCTACCACTGCTTTGATGTATAATCAAATTAATAGTTTTTATTGTTTCATTAGCGCAATTTATAGGGTGTATGGACTCCCCCATTTTGGTGGTTTTTCGATACGCCGCAGCAAAGAAAGGCGGTTCTGGCATGAGCCCGGAAATGCAGTACGTTTACACCGTTTATCAGGAGGGCAGCTTTTCCAAGGCGGCGGAAAAGCTGTACCTGACCCAGCCGGCGCTGAGCATTGCCATCCACAAGGTGGAGCAGTCCATCGGTATGCCGCTGTTTGACCGCAAGCGCAAACCCATCCGGCTGACGGACGCGGGCGAGATCTATGTGGACACCATCCGCAAGATGATGTTGCTGGAGCAGGAACAGCAGCAGCGGCTGAACGACATCCAGAACCTGGTCACCGGCAGCATCCGGCTGGGCGGCACCCATTACCTGATCGCCTACATTTTGCCCCAGATCCTGGCCAGCTTCAGCCGCCAATACCCTGGCGTAACGCTGGAAATCCAGGAGCGAAGCTCCTATGAGCTGGCCGGGATGCTCGCCAACCGGGAGCTGGATGTAACCTTCAACTGCGACCCTGAATTTGTGCAGATGTTCCCCCGCCAGGAGATGTTTGAGGACCACGTTCTGCTGGCGGTGCCGGCCACCGCCCCCTTCAACAGCCTGTACCCGGAATGTGCCCTGACCGCCGCACAGGTGCTGGCGGAGCGGCATACATCCCCGGACTGCCCCCGGCTGCGGCTGACCGCCTTTGCCGACCTGGAATTCATCCTGCTGCGCAAGGGCAACAACCTGCATGAGCGGGCCTGGCAGATGTTCCGCGAGGCGGACATCCAGCCCAAGATCAAGATGGATCTGAACCAGCTGGTGACCGCCTTTCACCTGGCCGAGGCGGGTATGGGGGCCACCTTTGTCAGTGACAGGATCGTGCGCCCCCAAAACACGGCGCTGCGATACTACCCGCTGGACAGCGCACTGGCCAGCCGTATGTTTTACATCCTGCTGCCCAAGGACGCTTACGTGCCGGTGGCGGTGCGCCGGTTTGTGGAACACATCCGGTCCTGGGACCGGATGTGACAGCCGGGAATGCCGGTGTCCCACCGGTGAAGAATACGGGCGGCGTCGCCAACCGGCCGCCCGCAAAACCGCGCGGCACCGCAGAACCGCAAAAAAGCGGCAGATGCCCTGGTCAGGGCATCTGCCGCTTTTGCATGTTGCGTATTCTGTTGCAGGGTGGCGTATTTCAGGCCGCCTGCTTGTGGCGGCCTGCCGTGTAGAGGAAGGTGGCAAGCACCACCGTAACCGGCACGGCCAGCACCACGCCGAAGCTGCCCGCAAGGCCCTGCATAACCGAAATGCCGATATTGTTGGAGTTCAAAATCTGCAGGATGGGCAGGTCGTAGGCATAGTCCAGCAGAAGCATACTGACGCTGCCGCCGGCAAAGGCCAAAATCAGAGTGTTGGAGTCGGTGCCCATCATGTCCCGGCCGATGCGCATGCCCGAGGCAAACAGGGCAGTGCGGTGCATGGCCGGGTTCTGGGCCAGCACCTCACCCATGGAACTGGCCACCGACATGGCCACGTCCATCACGGCGCCCAGGCTGGAGATGAGCAGCCCCGCAAACAGCAGGTCCCCCACATTGATGCCGTTGGTGTTCCACAGGGTGATGAGAGTCTCAATGTCCGATACATTCCAGCCGGAGATCCCGGTGGCCCAGCCAAAGATGGCGGCCATCAGGCCGGCGATGACCACGCCCGCCACCGTGCCGGCGCTGGCCACCACCGTTTTGAGGGTAGGGCCGCCGATCAGGTACATGGTCACGGCGGTGGTGACAGCGCAGATCAGCACCGAGGTCCACAGCGGAGGCCAACCCAGGTAAACCAGCGGCAGATACAAAAAGATGATTGCCAGAAAGGTGAAAGCCAGCCCCAGTGCGCCTTTCAGCCCCTGCCAGCCGCCAATGATCACCAGCGCCGCCAGGTACAGCACCGCAAACAGGATCAGGATTCCGCCGCGGTCCTGGGAATAGACGCTGGACACGGTGGTTTCGCCGGCCACGCTCTGCATGACAATAACGTGCAGGCCCTCGGTGCAGGCAGCGCCGAACAGATAGCCGGAACTGCTGGTCATCTGGATGGTTTGCCCCTTGCGCACGCCGCTGGTCATTTCCACTTCCACCAGCTGGTCGCCCACGCGGGTGCCGTCCGGCTGCAGGTTGTCCCGCAGCACGTTGACGACAACGCCCTTTTCAAAAGTTTGCCCCGTACGGTTGATCAGTTCGGTCTTTTTCACATTCTGCAGTGCCACGGCCAGGATGGTGGTCAGCACCAGCACAACAACCATCAGCCACCAGCGGCGGGTAAAGGTTTTCAGTTTGGTCTTCATGGGGTCCTCTCCTCTGTTCCGGCGCCGGAGCGCCCGATTTTCCGTATACCGCATCAAACAAATGGCCCCGCCGGGCGTTGGCCAGCGGCGGGGCCAGAGATCCTTAGTTTCTCACACAGGCACGGTCACGCAGTCTTGGTGATGGTGAAGGTCTGATCGATGGGCTCGACCTGGCCGTCATCGGTGATCTGGTAGGTGTCAATGGAGAAGGTGTCGTCGGTGATGTGCAGCACCGAGTAGCTGGGCAGCCAGTTCTGGCTGCGGACAGCGATGTAATCCTGCTGGGTGGCCAGCAGCTCATAGAACTTGGAGCCGGAAGCCGAGTTGGCGGTCATGTACAGGATGCCCTGGGGATTGGTGATGGAGTTGCCCTCCACATCCTCCAGCACATAGCACTTGTTGTCCTGCTGGAAGGCGTCCCGCAGGGCCGCGCCCTCAGTGTCGCCGTCCTCAGGGTACAGAGGGATCTGCTCACCGGTCTGGGTGTTGTAGGCGTGGTCCCAATCGTAATCCATGCCGGTCTCATCCAGCTGGAACTGGTAGGTGCCATGGGTCTGGCCGTCGCCGTACAGGATCTTGGAACGGCTGTAGGTGTGGTCATGGCCCTGCAGCACAACGTCAATGTCATTGGCGTCGAAGATCGGGGTCAGCTGGGTGCGCAGGATCATGCCGTCGGTGTCGGAGTGATCCAGGCCGGAGCCGTAGATGTCCTGATGGATGGTGACGATGCGCCAGGTGGTATCGGGATACGCCTGGATGGCCTCCTCGATGGTCTGCTGATGCTCGGCAGCGTTGTAGTTGTTGGTGTTCAGCACAATGAACAGGGCGGGGCCATAGGTGTAGTAGTAGTCGCCGCCGGCCTGGGTCATGCCGTTGCCGGTCTGGTTGGGATTGTAGAAGTGGTAGCCGTAGTCAGGATTCAGCGAGTCATGGTTGCCGATGGTGGTGGCAACGGGCAGGCTGGCCAAAACCTCCGGGTTCAGATAGGCGGCGTACTCTTCCTCTTTGGGCTGGCCGGTCTTGTTGATCTGGTCGCCGGCGGAGATGACAAAGTTCACGTCGGGGTTCTGCTCCATGGCCAGCTCCAGGGTGCGGTTCCAACCGTAGCCGTCGTTGCGGGCGGCGGTGTTGGCCGCGCCGGAATCATTGGCCAGCTCCTCGCCGCCCTGGGGCTTGCCGGAGGAGGCACCGATCTGCGGGTCGCCCACATACAGCAGGGTCAGGTCAGAGAAGCTGCCGGTCTTGTACTCCACAGGCTCGGTCTCGACGCCGCTCTTTTCCACGGTGTAGTAGTAGGTGGTGTTTTCTGTCAGGCCGGTGACGGTGACATGGTTGTACTGGTAAGCCTCGCCGCCGGTCAGCTCGGTGTCCACGTCGCCGCTCTCACCGGTAAACTCCTGCAGATTTTCCTTGTCGGTGCCGAAATGGACCACAGGGGTGGCCGCACCGTCGGCAGCCTTGGAGTACCAGGCAAAGTTCAGCTCGGTCTCGTCTGCACCGGGGGTCAGCGAAACCTTGGTAAAGTCGGTGGCCACACTGTCCCACTCGGCCGTCCATGCATCCCAGTCGGTACCGGTGACGCTGGAGTCATTGTAGTGGTCAGGCAGGGCAGAAACCGAGGCACCGTTGGTCTCGGTACCGGATGCCGCGCCGGAGGCGGACTCACTGCTGGAGGCCGCTTCGCTGCTGGAGGAGGATGGCTCACTGCTGGAGGTGGCCGCGCTGGAAGAGCCGGCACCGTTGGAGCAGCCAGCCAGGATGCCGGCTGCCATCACGCAGCTGAGCATTGCAGAGATCAGTTTCAGGCGTTTCATTCTTATCTTTCTCTCCCTTTTAACTGCGCTGCCGTCAACGCGGCGGCAGCGCCCGAATGTAACAAGGCAGCGCGCTTTTTTCTTTCTTCGCCGCCTGTAATCCTGTGGAAGGCACAGCCGGGCAACCGGCCGCACTGTTGGGCCCGTAATGAACTATATCACTGCAAAATCGGCTTTTCAATCAGCCGGGTGAAAGCTTTTCGCCGATTTTACCAGACGTTTGCAATACCGGCTTTTTGTAAAATTTTGATGCGTCCTCCACCGCGGTCCGACAGGCAAAAATTGCAAAAACAGGAATCACTGGCTCTAATCGTGGCAAATGTTCCTTGCATTGCAGCCCGCAGCTTGCTACAATTATCGGCGTGTGTTTCAGGTGATGTCTGGCAGAAACGGGTCGGTCCGCTGCCAAGCCATGACGAATAGCGGGCGCAAAGCCGGTGAACCTTAACTCCAGGCGGCGCAGGCACTTTTGGCGGTGCGGACCGGGCAGAATTTTCCAGATGTCTCCGAGGGGATTTGGGGGTGCCGGCTGTTCCGGCCCCGGGAGAGTTGAAAAAGGAGAGAGCATCTTGCAATATCTGAGACAATTTTTGTGGATCATCGGCTTCACCCTGGCGGGCGAAGCGCTGCACGCCCTGTTGCCACTGCCGCTGCCCGCAGCGATCTACGGCCTGGTTTTGCTGTTTTTGGCGCTGGAAACCGGCCTGCTGCCGCTGTCCTCGGTGAAAGAATTCGGCGAGTTTCTGCTCAAACTGATGCCGGTGCTGTTTGTGGCCCCGGCTGTCAACCTGATCGGCAGCTGGCCGCTGCTGTCCAACGTGTGGGTATCGGTTTTGTGCATCATCGTGCTTTCCACGCTGGTGGTGTTTGCCGTCTCCGGGCGGGTAACCCAGATGCTGCTGGGCCATGCCGAGGCGGCCAAGGCGGAAGATACGGAGGCGAACGGGAATGATTGAGTTTTTGTCGGCATCGTCGCTGTTTGCCATTTTGCTCACCTTCGGCGCTTACGAGATCGGATGCGTCTGCCAGCGCAAGTTCAAGCTGCCCATCTTCAACCCCATCCTGGTGGGCGCCATCCTGGCCGGGGTGGTGCTGGTGCTGACCCGTGTGCCCAACGACAGCTATCAGCAGGGATGCGAGACCTTCTCCTGGCTGCTGACCCCCGCCACCATCTGCCTGGCCATCCCGCTGCACATCCAGTTCCGCCGGCTGAAGCGGGAGCTGCCCGCCATCCTGGCCGGGGTGGTGGCCGGCACGCTGGTCAGCCTGGTCTGCGTGTGGGGCATGGCCCGCCTGTTTGAGATGGAGGCTGTGCTGACCAGCTCGCTGCTGCCCAAAAGCGTCACCACCGCCATGGGCATTGCCGTCAGCGAGATGATGGGCGGCGAGCCCGCCATCACCACGGCGGCCATCATCTTCACCGGTATTTTGGGCAGCGCCTTCGGCCCCTGGCTGTGCAAGGTGCTGCGCCTGCACCATCCCGCCGCACAGGGAGCCGCCTTTGGCACCGCCAGCCATGTGGTGGGCACCGCCAAGGCCGCCGAAATCAGCGAAACCGCCGAGGCCGTCGGCAGCCTGGCACTGGTGATCGCCGGCATCCTGACCGCTGTGCTCTGCCCGCTGTTTGCCAACCTGATGTGATTCATTCTGACAATATGCACAAAAATAGCGCCCCGCCCGGAAGCAAAAAACTTCCGGGCGGGGCGCCATTCGCTGTATGCGTAAGTATTTTTTGGGGCGCAGCACTCAGTCCCGCTGCACCGGCGAGCGCAGGTCTGCCACGCTGCCGCCGGGGAAAAAGTGATACCCGATCAGCTGGGTTTTGCTGACCGGTTCCCCCTGTACCAGCCGCAGGATGGTGTCGGCGCAGACGGTGGCGGCCACATCCACGTCAAAGCGGATGGTGGTCAGCGGCGGGGTAAGCAGCTCGCTGGTATCGTAACCGCCGAAGCCGGTGACCGAAATGTCTTCCGGAATGCGCAGGCCCAGCTCACGGGCAGCCTTGTAGACGCCGTAGGCAATGCGGTCGGTGGCGCAGATCAACACCTGGGGCCGGTCCTCACTTTGCAGAATCCGCCGGGCCACCGCACAGGCGGTGGGATAGGTAAAATCGGCCAGATAGTTGCGCACATCGGTGACACCGCCCTCCGCCAGGCCGTTCAGGATGCCCTGTTTGCGGCGCAGCCCCACCGCAACGTCATCCTCGCTGACCCAGAGCAACCCCGGCCGGGTGATCCCCCGGCCGGCTATATAGCGGCCCAGCATCTCGCCGGCGGAAAGATTATCATCCAGCACAGAGATGCCGCTGTTCACCTCCTGGCCCATAAAAACCACCGGGATCTGGACGCTCTCCACCGCCTGCCGGTGGGCGGGCGTGATGTAGGAGGCCACCAGGATGATGCCATCCACATGCATGCGGGCCAGGTTCCCGATGCTGGCCACCTCAAATTTCAGGTCGCCCTCAGTGTTGACAAAGAGGGGAGTGTAGTTTTTGGTGCGCAGATACCGGTCCATCACCGTCAGTACCCGGGGGGTGACGGTAGAGTCGAACCCCGGCAGAATAAAACCGATGATGTGGGACTGTTTGGCACTGAGGCGGGCAAAGGGATTGGCCTCGTAGTGATAGTGCTCGATGGCCTGGCGGATGCGGCGGGCACTGTCCTCCCGGACCGGCTTGCCGTTGAGCAGACGGGAAACCGTACTTTTGGACACACCGGCCATGGCCGCCACATCGTTGATGGTGGATTTTGTTTTCATCGTTCACCCCTCTGTCCCTTCCCGGCAAAACTGTGCCGGGAAGGCTCGCGTCACCGGGTTGCCCCCGCAGCACAGGTTTGGTGCGGCACCGGCACACTTTTTATGTTAGCTTATTGTAACACGGGCCATGTCTGCCGTCAAACCGGTCTTTCCCGGGCGACAGACAGCGGCACCTGAATTTATTTCTTATAGTAATTTTTATCATAGCACAATTTATGAAATCGGTTTTACTAAATTTTACTTCGATTATTTGTGAAATATTACAACTTGAACCGGCTCTATTTTGGGATATAATATGATCATAGTAAAACCGGTTTTTCAAGTAGTAGTGTTTTGCAGATGCCACTGTCCCCGGGGCCGGAACCGCCGGGCAGCAGGCATCCGTTTTCCCGGGTGCGGCCTGGCCGCCCAAGGCGCCGGGAAATGACCTGAAAAGCAGCAGCGCAAGACCGATACCGCAGATCGCACAGCTTTTCGGGAAAGGAACGGCGCCGGGGCAGTTTCCGGCAAACCCGCGCAAAGCCAGGAGGGATTTCCATGAGCGATAAGGACAAGCAGCAGCGATATCAGAACATATCCCAGCAGATCGTTGACGCCATCGGCGGCAAAGAGAACATTGTGGCCAGCACCCACTGCGCCACGCGGCTGCGCATCGTGCTGAAAGATTACGACAAGATCAACAAAGAGGCCATCGACAACATCGACCTGGTCAAGGGCGAGTTTGTTGCCGGCAACCAGCTGCAGATCATCTTTGGCGCCGGTCTGGTCAATGAGGTGTATGAGGTGTTTGCCGACTATACCGGCACCGCCGGCAAGAGCATGGCCGAGGTCAAGGAAGAGGCCGCCAAAAAAGATGAACCCCCTGCAGGCGGTGATCAAGTCGCTGTCCGATGTGTTTGTGGACATCATGCCCGGCATTCTGGCTGCGGCGCTGCTCTCCGGCCTGACCGGCGTGCTCAGCCAGTGGGATGTGGTGGAAAACAACGCCACGCTGTACGGCATCAACAAGCTGGTCAGTCTGGCCTCCAACGGCATCTTTAACATCCTGCCGCTGGCGGTCTGCTACTCGGCCTGCAAGCGCTACGGCGGCAAGCCGATTTTGGGCCTGGTCATGGGCGCCATCATGCTGGACGGCTCGCTGGCCAACGCCTACGAGGCAGCCCAGGGCCTGGTCCAGCCGGATTCCATCAGCCTGTTCGGGCTGAACATCGAGCTGGTGGGCTTCCAGGGCGGCATCATCATCGCCCTGATGATGGGCTTTATCGTGGCCAAACTGGACATCTTCTTTGACAAGAAGATCCCCGATGTGGTCAAGCTGCTGTTCTCGCCCATGTGCTCGGTGCTGATCTCCACCATCCTGCTGTTCACCATCGTCGGCCCGGTTGGCCGCCTGCTCTCCACCGGCATCACCAACGGTCTGGTCTGGATGACCCAGAACCTGGGTGCCCTGGGCTATATGGTCTTTGCGGGCGTGCAGCAGATCATTGTCATCACCGGCCTGCACCACATCTTTGGCGCCATCGAGGCACAGCTGCTGGCTGACCCGGCCATTGGCCGCGACTTCCTCAACCCGCTGATGAGCGTTGCCCTGATGGGCCAGGGCGGCGCCGTGCTGGGCTATCTGGTCCTGAACTGGAAGAACGCCAAGGCACGGGAGCTGTGCATCCCCTCCTTTATTTCCACCCTGTTCGGCATCAGCGAGCCTGCCATCTTCGGTGTCAACCTGCGCAACAAGTTCCCGCTGGTGGCCGGCTGCATCGGCGGTGCCTGTGCAGGTGCCTACGTCTTCTTCTCCAAGCTGACGGCTCTGGGCTTTGGCACCACCGCCCTGCCCGGCCTGGCCATCTGCGACCCCGCCAATAACGGCTATTTCCACTACATCATCGCCCACCTGATCGCCCTGGCCATCGGCCTGGTGCTGACCGTGGTCTTTGGCAAGGTGCTGTCCAAAAAGAACACGGCCGCCAAAGCCTGACCCGCTGAACACCGCTCCCGTTGCCCGGTCTGCCAAACGCCGCCCGGGCAACGGGAGCATCCGGGAGGAATTGCCCTATGGAAAATCCCAACTATCGCGCCGAGATTCGCCGGGCTTATGCCGACATGGCGGCAGCGCCCGCCGACCCCTGGCGCCCGGCCTATCACCTGACGCCGCCCGCCGGCACGCTGGGCGACCCCAACGGCCTGTGCCAGGTGGGGGACACCTACCATATCTTTGACGTGACCAGCCCGCTCAGCTGCCGCACCACCGCCCGCACCCCCTGCGTGTGGGGCCACTTTACCACAAAGGATTTCATCCGCTACACATTGCAGCCCATCGCCATTTACCCCGATGACCGGCGTGACCGGGACGGCGTGTACAGCGGCTCGGCGTTGGTGCGGGATGGCAGGCTGTACCTGTACTATACCGGCAATGTGCGCCACCATGGCGACTTTGACTACATCCACGCCGGCCGGGAACAGAACGTGCTGCGGGTGGAAAGCACCGACGGCATCCATTTTGACAACAAAACCCTTTTGATGACCAACGAGGACTTTCCCGCCGACCTGACCAACCATGTGCGGGACCCGCAGATTCTTCCCCTGGAGGGCGGCGGGCTCCGCATGCTGCTGGGCGCCCGCACGCTGGAGGATGTGGGCTGCGCCCTGGTGTATGAGAGCGTGGACGGCACCCATTTCCGGCTGGCCAACCGGCTGCAGACGGCGGAGCCGTTCGGCTATATGTGGGAATGCCCCGACCTGGCAGTGGTGGACGGCCAGCCGCTGTTCATCTGCTGCCCCCAGGGCATCCCCCACGAAGAATACCGCTACCAGAATGCTCATCAGTGCGGCTGCTTCCCGGTGGAGGGCGACATTGCAAAAGATGCGGTGCTGGGGGAGTTTCAGCAGTTTGATTTCGGCTTTGACCTGTACGCTGCCCGCACCCTCAAGGCCAAAGACGGGCGTGTGCTGCTGTTTGCCTGGATGGGTATGTCCGAGACAAGCTACAACCGCAATCCCTGCGCCGACCGGGGATGGGACCAGGTCATTGCCATGCCGCGGGAGCTGCATTGGCGGGACGGCCGCCTGTACCAGCAGCCGATCCCGGAGCTGGCCGCCCTGCGCGGCGACCGGCAGGTCCGGGATCCCGCTGCCGGCTGCCAGTGGCAGGGCCGCCGGTGCGAGCTGGTGCTTGCGCCCGCTGCCGGCCAGGATGTGGCCGTGCATCTGTACGAGGACACGGTGCTTTGCTACCGGGCCGGCGAGGGTGTGCTGGAGCTTGAAATGGGGCCGGTCTGCGGCGGGCCCCGCGGCGTTCGCCGCATGAAGCTGGACACCCTGACAAAAATGGACATTTATCTCGACGGTTCCACAATGGAAGTTTTCCTGAACGATGGGTACGCCGCCATGACAAGCAGGATTTTCGGCGAGAGCACAACGATTTCTGTGGACAGCTTTACCGGAAAGGCAGAGTTTTACGATATGCACGGTTTTTCCATGGCAGACGCCCGGGAAAACGGCGTGTAATGCAGGATAAACAAACGGAAGCGGGGAACAGGCGCCCTTGCCTGTTCCCCTTTTTTATGGCGGGGGCATGCCCGGGCCATGCGCCCCCTCCCGCGCGGAAAGGAGCCGTATATGGCGATCGTATATCACGAGCAGAGCAAGACCTTTCACCTGTACAACGCCGCGGTCAGTTACATCTTCAAGGTGCTGCCCAGCGGCCATCTGGGCCAGCTGTATTACGGCAAGGCCATCCATGACCGGCCGGACTTTGACCGCCTGTTTGAGACCAGCCAGCGTTCCATGTCGGTCTGCTATTTTGACGATGACACCACCTACTCGCTGGAGCACATCAAGCAGGAGTACGCCACCTGCGGCACCGGCGATATGCACCTGCCCGCGCTGGCCGCCCGCATGCCGGACGGCAGCCGCCTGCTGGACCTGCATTATCAGGGCCACCGCATCGCCCCGGGCAAGCCGGCCCTGCCGGGGCTGCCCGCCACCTACGTGGAGCAGGACAGTGAGGCCGATACCCTGACTGTCCTGCTGGCAGACCCGCTGGCCGGGGTGACGGTGGAACTTTCCTACACCATCTTTGCGGATGATCCGGCCATCGCCCGCCATGCGGTGATCGGCTACACCGGCCCGGGCACCCTGCAGCTGGACCGGGCCATGTCCCTCTGCCTGGACCTGCCCGATATGGACTATGAAATGGTGGAACTGACCGGCGCCTGGGCCCGGGAGCGCCATGTGGTCACCCGGCCTCTGGCCTTCGGCGTGCAGGCGGTTTACTCGCTGCGGGGGTGTTCCAGCCACCACTTCAACCCGTTTTTGGCCCTCAAGCGGCCCAACGCCGATGAGTTTTCCGGCGAGGTATACGGGTTCAGCCTGGTGTACAGCGGCAATTTCCTGGCCCAGGCGGATGTGGACCCCTACCATGTCACCCGCGTAACCATGGGCATCCATCCCCAGAATTTCAGCTGGACACTGAAAGCGGGGGAAAGCTTCACCACCCCCGAGGCGGTCATGGTATACAGCGACCGGGGACTCAACGGAATGTCCCAGACCTACCACCAGCTTTACCGCACCCGGCTGGCCCGGGGCGCCTGGCGGGACCGGGTGCGCCCCATCCTGGTGAACAACTGGGAGGCCACCTACTTTGATTTCAATGAGGACAAACTGCTCGGCCTGGCCGCCGAGGCAAAAAAGCTGGGCATTGAGCTGTTTGTGCTGGATGACGGCTGGTTCACCAACCGCAGCGACGACCGGGGCGGCCTGGGGGACTGGGAGGTCAACACCCAAAAGCTGCCCGGCGGCCTGAAGGGCTTTGGCGAAAAGCTCAACGCCATGGGTATGCAGTTCGGCCTGTGGATTGAGCCCGAGATGGTCAACCCCGGCACGAAACTGTGGGATGAGCACCCCGACTGGGTGCTGCACCAGCCCGGCCGCCGCCCCCAGCCTGGCCGGCACCAGTATGTGCTGGACTACTCCAACCCGGCGGTGGTGGACCACCTGTTCCGCCACTTTGAGCAGCTGTTTGACGGCGTGCCGCTGAGCTATATCAAGTGGGACATGAACCGCAGCATCAGCGATGCCTTCTCCTGCACGGCCGGCCCGGACCAGCAGGGCGCCGTGCTGCACCGGTATATCCTGGGGGTCTACCGGCTGTATCAGCTGCTCACCGACCGGTTCCCGCAGATTTTGTTTGAGTCCTGCGCTTCCGGCGGCGCCCGGTTCGACCCGGGGATGCTCTACTACGCCCCCCAGTGCTGGACCAGCGATGATACCGACGCGGTGGAACGCCTGAAGATCCAGTACGGCACCAGCTTTGTCTACCCGGTGTCCAGCATGGGCGCCCATGTGGCCGCGGTGCCCAACCATCAGGTCAACCGCATCACCTCGCTGACCATGCGGGCCAATGTGGCTGCCTTCGGCGCCTTTGGGTATGAGCTGGACCTGACCAAACTGGGGGACCGCGGCAAGGAACTGGTTGCCAGCCAGGTGGCCTTTGTCAAGCGGCACCGCCGGCTGCTGCAGTTTGGCACCTTCTGGCGGCTGAAAAGCCCCTTTGATTCCAACGAGGCCGCCTGGATGACCGTCTCGCCGGACCGGCGGCAGGCGATCGCGGCGGATTACCGCATCCTGCAGGAAGTCAACGTGGGATACCGCAGGCTGAAGCTGGCCGGGCTGGACCCGGATGTGCTCTACCGTGTTACCCCGCTGGGCAGCGGCGCTGTGGCGGCAGGCCAGGCGGAGGAAGTTTACGGCGATGAGCTGATGCAGGCCGGTCTGGTGACCAGCGATGGCAGCTGCGGGGAAAACTTTACCGGCGAAGGAGACTTTATCAGCCGCCTGTACCTGGTGGAGGCTGTGCGCTGATCCCTGCAGCAGGTGCACCAAACAACAGTCAAGGAGATCCCCGGCAAAGCCAGACGGCTTCGCCGGGGATCTCCTTTGTGTCAGGTCCGGGCCTTGGACGCGGCTGCGCTCAACCGGTGATGAAGGCCCAGGGGTCAAAGCTGCGGGCCTCCAGCTCTGCCATGGCGTCAGCCGGGTTCGCGGCGTCGGTCAGCCAGAGGGTATACTGATACTCGGCATAGCCGGACAGATCCATCTTGAAGTTTGTCTCCCACATGTTGTTCATCACCCAGGAATAGACCGGTCGGCGGTTGTTCTCGGGGCGGTTGTCACACAGGCGGATGGGGTGATGCCGCATCTCGCCAAAATAGCACAGCGGCACATCCCGGCTGGCGATCAGCGCGCTGCCGGTGCTGCCCGCAAACACCAGGCCGGTGTCGGTCATGGAAAACTCCATACAGCTGCCGGGCAGCTGGTCCAGCCCGGGGCGGAAGGGCTCGCCGCCCTTTTTCAGCCAGAGGGACTGGCTGTCCGCCACAGACAGCGTCAAGGGCAGGAAGATACTTTCCACTGCGTCGGACAGCGTTTTGCCCAGCTGCAGGGTGAAATCGATGCGGGGGATGGCCTCATAAAGCTTGACCAGCACATCCGCCCGGACGGTGCCGGGCAGGTCGTACCCCAGCCGCAGGGTGGTAAACACCGGGCCGTGCTCCTCACAGAACACCTCCCGCAGGGTCCCTGCGGTAAGCACCGCCTGCTGTCCCCGGATATTGCGGCCCATCATCCGCCGGGCGTGTTCCGCCGGGCAGGGGGCGGCATTGTCCCGTGGGGTGATGGGGGTCATCTCGTGGATGGGGGTGAAAAACGGCGCTGCGCCCCCTGCCAGCAGGTTGCGCCCGGTGCGCTTGTCCACCAGTGCCGTGACGCCGTCGCCAGGGCGGCAGTCCAGCCGGAACCAGGGGTTCTCGTACCCATAGGGCAGGCGGCAGGTCACCGGGTCATAGTCGTTCAGGATGTCCCTCACCCGCTCGGCCCCCACATAGCATTTGCGGCTGTTCAGCGTGTCCGGCTGCGGCGGCAGCTCGGTGAAGGTGTAGCACTCCCCTGCCTTGCCGGTGAAATCATCCAGGAAGGTGATCCGCCGCCCGCGGGGATGGGGCGACACCTGGCAGGGCAGCACGGTGCCGTCTGACCGGCGGACTTCAGCCCGGGCCAGGTAAGGGCTTTCCACATAGAACTCCACCGGCTGCAGCCCCGGCGCATTGTTGGGTACACAGACCTTCAGGCTGCCATTGGTGTTGTAATAGCGCAAGGTATCCCCCCGCTCTTCGGCAATGGCGCCCAGCAGACGGGAGGCTGCCTCGTGGGCCTTGGAGGCATAGCTGGTCTTGCGGATATCCAGATTGAGCACCATGGTATCGTAGGGGTTGGTGATGGTGGAGGAATGCCCCCAGGTGTGCTCGGCATACAGCAGCAGGTTGTCCTCGGCTTCCCGGCAGAGGTCGGGATATTTTTCCGCCAGGGCGGGGTCCAGGCGGCCGGCCAGCGCATAGCGATGCTGAGCGTCCCGATATTGCTTGACCGCGTAGGGGGTGGAGCCCACGCCGTTGGCCCACCAGTCGGTCAGATCCCCGCGGTAGACCGGGCTGTCCCGCAGCTTGTCCGCAATGGCCGCATAAAGTTCCTGCAGGCTGACCATGCGGATGACCGTCTCGCCGGGATAGCGGGCAGTGTATCCCTCGATAACGCGCAGAATTTCCGACTCAGGCGGGGCGTTATCGCTGAACACCCCGGATACGCTGGCGATGATGAAGTCGTAGGGGTAACCGTTCTGCTCGCACTCGGTCAGGTACCGGTCCAGGTTGCCGTGCAGAGCTTCCACCGGGTCGGCGGGGATGGGTGCATTGCCAAAGAAATTTTGCGCCATGAAGCTGTTGACCCTGTTGGGTTTCAGCCCCAGCACGTTGCCCAGGTTGTAGTGCTCACCGTTCCAGACCAGCAGGCGGCGGCCGGCGGCGTTCTCCCACCAGAAGGCGGTCTGGTTGTGGTAAAGCGGATACATGCCATGGTGGCAGTGGATGTTCATAAACAGGAACTCAACGCCATGGTCGATCAGGGCGTCCCGCTGGCCCATCGAGATGCCGTTGATG
The DNA here is from genome assembly GCA_944388145.1 of uncultured Gemmiger sp. GTDB lineage: Bacteria > Bacillota > Clostridia > Oscillospirales > Ruminococcaceae > Gemmiger. Next base: position 157,229 of record CALXHQ010000005.1, read on the forward strand.
TCGGCGCACATGGCGGTGCGGTGGGGGATGCTCCGGGCCTCCAGCAGGGCACAGACCTGGTCCAGCCGGCGGCTGAGCACCCGGCTGTCGGCCAGGTCACAGAAGTTCAGATAGTTGGCCGAGAAGCCGATGCGCTCCTGCGCCATTCGGGCAAAAAAGGCGTCCGCTTCCTCAGGGGCAGCCTGGCGCAGGAACTCCTCGACACAATACCAGGTCTCACAGTTCCAGCGGAAGTTTGCGTTTTCCGGCAATTCCATCAGCTGCAGGGCGCTGCGGATGTAATTGACCTGGGCCTGCACCACCCGCTCCTGCAGGTCGGTGTAGCCAATGTCAGTGTGGGAATGATGGACAACATACAGGGTGCGGATGGAGTGCTCCATAATAGGTACCTCTCTCAATCTGCGGCAGGTGTGCCGCGTGTCTGTACAGCTGGATTGCGGTTCAGGGGTGCGGGGTCAGCGCCAGCAGCCCCTGCATGGCCCGCAGTGAAGTGTCCCGGGTGCAGGCCAGGCGGATGTTCCGGCAGCGGCAGGCTTCGGCCAATGGTGCAAGGAACAGGCGGCTGCTGGCCGTCACCTGCCCGCCCAGGCAGCACAGGTCCGGGGCGTAGGCGTCCAGCACGGGGGTCAGGGCCTCGGCAAGCAGGCTGCCAAAGCGCTGCCAGACCGCCTGAGCCCCCGGATCCCCGGCAGCGGCACGGTGGGCCAGGGCAAGGCCGTCCATCGGTTTGCCCAGGGCCTGACAGCTCAGCTCCTCCAGCCCGCGGCGGGAGAGCCAGTCGTCCACCCGCCTGCCCTGCAGCGGCAGCGGGTAGAGATAACCGTTTTCCGGTACGCCCGGGGTGCCCGCCGGGGCCAGCCCCTCCCCCAGCGTAAAAGCACTGCCGCAACCGGTGCCGATGCAGACAAACACCCCGCGCCGGCTGCCCTGTCCGCTGCCAAAGTGCAGCTCCCCCAACGCAAAGGCCGCCACATCGTTGGCAAAGCGGATGTCCCGGGCCGGTTGGCCCAGCCGGGGCGCCAGGCGGCGGCCAAGCTCCGCCCGCAGGTCCGTGCCGTACAGCGCACCATATTTGTCAAGGCCCCGGATCAGGCAGATGCCCCGCCGGTAGTCGAAGGGTCCCGGCATCGCCAGGCGGACGCCCTCCACCCCGCCGGGCGGCACGGCGGCCAGCAGGCAGGCGGCCATATGGTCCAGCAGGGCCGTCCGGGGCAGGGTGGCCCGGGCCGCGGTTTTTGTCACAGCGCCGGCCAGACGGCCATCCCGGGTGAGAAGCCCGGTTTTGATCTGGGTTCCGCCCACGTCGGCGCAGAGCAACACTGGCTGCATATCGGTCCCCCTCATTCTCGGATCTCAATCAGGAACTTGCTGCTGCCCGCGGGGTAGTAGCTCCGGGCATACTCCACCCGGCGGCCGCGGCTGTCGTACCCCACCGAGTCCACATAGATGGCCGGCTCAAAGGGGGAAAGTTCCAGCGCAGCCGCCACCGGGGCCGGGGGCATCACCACCTCCAGCACGCGGCTGGCCCGGCAGACCTTCAGCCCCCGGGCCTCCAGCTGGCTGTAAAAGGAACTGTCGGTGAAATCCTGCTGCGCCATGTCCGGGAACAGGGCGTAAGGCACATAGACAGTGGTGTAAACCACCGGGCGGCCATTGTCAAACCCCTCCACCCGGCGCCGCCGCACCAGCCGGGTAACCTGGCTGCCGGCGGGCAGAGCCAGCTTTTCCCCCAGTTCGCCCGCACGCTGCACCGCCAGGTCCAGTACCTCGGTGCGCAGGGTGCGGTGACTGTGGGCAGCTTCCTGATAATAGCTGGCCAGAAAGCTGGTGCTCTCATGCAGAAGTTTGGGTTGGGCCACAAAGGTGCCGCTGCCCTTGACCCGGACCAGCAGGCCTTCGCTTTGCAGCCGGGCCAGTGCCTGGCGCAGGGTGGGCCGGCTGACCCCCAGCGCGGCGGCCAGCTCAGTCTCTGCGGGCAGGCGTTCCCCCGCCTGGTACTGCCCCGCCTCGATGCGGCGGCGCAGTACTTCCATCACTTGCTGATAGCGGTTTTCGGCCATAATGTTCCTCCTTCCGGGATTCTGGTTGCAGTATACACCCGTCGAACGGATTTGTAAATACACATTTTATCATATATCAAAATTTGTATTGACAAATTATCCAGATCGCGCTACCCTGTGGATAGCAAGCGCAGAAGGAGAGGATTTGTATGTCTTTGCGCAGCGAGGAGATGCTGCATCCGGTCATTTCCATCCAGGCCCCCGCCGGCGCGGCCTGCCGGGGCACGATGGCCTGCACCGCCGCCCTGGCCCGGGCCTTGGCGGGACGGCAGCAGGTTACCGTGACGGTGGAATGTTACCCCGGCGTGGACCAGCAGGAAGTACTGGACCTGTTTTTGCCGCTGGGGTTTGACACAGTCATCCACGCCGATGACTGTGCTCTGCCGCCGGCGGAGCTGGATGCGGCACTGGACCGTGACCTGACCGACGACCGGGTGTTCGGTATTTTCACAGTGCGCCGGCTGGCCGACTTTTACCCGCCTGACCGGCTGGCGGCCGCCCGCCAAAGCGTGGCCGACGGACGGCGGGTACTGGTGTACGGCGTGGGGGCCACGCTGGTGACGGAGGGAGATGTACTGGTATATGCCGACATCACCCGTTGGGAACTGCAGCTGCGCTTTCGCCGCGGAGCTGACAACTGGCGCACCGCCCGCCGCGGCCTGCCCAGGCTGAGCAAATACAAACGGGGCTATTTTGCCGAGTGGCGCTGGGGCGACAAAGTCAAAAAGACCTGCCTGCCGGTGATGGATTTTTATCTGGATACCACCACCGGCGGGTCCCCTGCCCTGGCGGAGGGCGGGGCCTATCGCTCGGCATTGGACCAGGCAGTGCGGCGGCCTTTTCGTTTGGTGCCCTACTATGACCCGGGCGTGTGGGGCGGCGACTGGATGAAACGAACCTTTGACCTGCCGGAAAACGGCAGCAACTATGCCTGGAGTTTTGACGGAGTGCCTGAGGAAAACAGCCTGCTGCTGGGCTTTGGCGAGACTGTGCTGGAAACGCCGGCTGTCAACCTGGTGTTTGCCCGCCCGCGGGAACTGCTGGGGGAACGGGTACACGCCCGCTTTGGCACCGAGTTCCCGATCCGGTTTGACATGCTGGATACCATCCACGGGCAGAACCTGTCGCTGCAGGTACATCCGCTGACCGAGTATATCCAGGACACCTTCAATATGCGCTACACCCAGGACGAGAGCTATTACATTCTGGACACTGCGGGCGAGGAGGGCAGCGTCTGGCTGGGAATCCGCACCGGCACCGACCCCGCCGCCATGGCCGACGCCCTGCGCCGCGCCCAGGCAGGCGGCGCCCCCTTTGACGCAGCCCGCTATGTCAACTGCTTCCCGGTAAAAAAGCACGACCATGTGCTGATCCCCGCCGGTACCGTGCACGGGTCCGGCGCGGGCACAATGGTGCTGGAGATCAGCGCCACCCCCTACATTTTCACCTTTAAGCTGTGGGACTGGGGGCGGGTGGACCTGGACGGCAAACCCCGCCCCATCCACCTGGACCACGGGCTGGCCAATATCCAGTGGGACCGGGATACCGACTACTGCCGCCGGAATCTGCTCCGCCAGGACAGGCTGGTCCTGGAAGGGCCGGACGGCACCGTGACCATGACCGGACTGGCTGAGCGGGAATTCATCGACACCTTCCGCCTGACCACCGCCCGGTCCCTGCTGCTGCCCCGGGACGGCAGCGTGCACATGCTCAACCTGGTAGAGGGGGAGGAAGCCCGCATCACCAGCCCGGACGGCACTTTTGCACCTTTCACCGTACACTACGCCCAGACCTTTATCCTGCCCGAGGCTGCCGGCGCTTACCGGCTGGAATCGCCCTCCGGTCAGACTGTCCGCGCCATTCTGGCACGGGTGCGGCGCTGAGCACGCAGCAATTTCAACTTTTTCCTTCCTTTCCGGTCCGCCCGAGTTTCGCCGCGGACCGGTTTTTTCGTCCTGTTTTGCCATTTTTCCCGCCTTTTGGTCATAATCATCCCAAACAGGACAAATTCTCCCCCGGTTTTCTTGATGCTGCCAGACGCATTTGCTATAATGGCAATAACAGATTTTTCGGGTCCGCCTGCACGGCGCGGGCGGAAGGGAGGCAGCACGGTGAAATATCAGGTCGCCTATTCCTGCATCAGCGATGTGGGGCTGCTTCGCAGCGACAACCAGGACAATTTTGTCTGCAACGGCAGATATCTGGACGGCAGACCCATACGGCTGCCGATGTCCGGCACCCTGCAGCCGGAAGCTCCCGTGGCTGTGGGCGTCTTTGACGGACTGGGGGGCGAGGATTGCGGCGCGGTGGCGTCCCGCCTGGCGGCCGCCGCGGCGGCGGGATATGCCTTCGGCCACGACCCGGTGAAGGGTGTGGCCCGCTACTGCCGGGACGCCAATGCCGAGATTTGCAGCTGGGTGGGCCCGCTGGGCATCTCCGCTATGGGCACCACGGTGGCCATGCTGGTGTTCGCCCCGCGGGAGATCGTGCTGTGCAACATCGGCGACAGCAAGATTTTTCGCTTTGACGGCAGTACCTTGCAGCAGATCTCCCGCGATCATCTGGCGGTGGCAGCCTACGGCGTCAAGCCGCCGCTCTCTCAGAATCTGGGTATCCCCCCGACTGAACTGGAAATTGAACCCTACATTGCCCATGGTGCCTACCGGGCCGGTGATCTGTACCTGATTTGCTCGGACGGGCTGACCGATATGGTTTCCACACAGGATATCGCCCGCATTCTGGCGGGGCAGTCGTTTGAAACTGCGGCTCAAACGCTGCTGCGCCAGGCGCTGGACAATGGCGGGCGGGACAATGTGACCATTCTTCTCTGCCAGGTTCGGCGGGCCCCGGGGTGGCTGGCCGGGCTGTGCAGGCACAACAAGGTGTGAGGTGTAACATGATGACAACGGACGTGCTGAGCGGCGTGTGGCCGGAATGGCAAATTGAGCAGCTGCTGGGGCGCGGCTCCTTCGGGGCTGTCTACCGGGCAGTGCGGCGGGACCACAATGTACAGAGCTATGCGGCGATCAAGGTGATCTCCATCCCGCAGGATGCCTCAGAGGTGGACTCGCTGCGATCGGAGGGGCTGAACCTGAACGCCACCCGGACCTATCTCCAGGGCATTGTCAACGACTTTGTCAGCGAGATCCAGCTGATGGAATCGCTGAAGGGCATCCAGAACATTGTCAGCGTGGAAGACTACAAGGTGGTGGAGAAAACCGGCGAGATCGGATGGAACATTTACATCCGCATGGAACTGCTGACCCCCTTCAACACCTATCTGCGGGACCGGCAGCTCACCGAGCAGCAGGTCATCAAACTGGGCTGCGATATCTGTACCGCGCTGGAAATCTGCGGAAAGCGCAATATCATCCACCGGGACATCAAGCCGGAGAACATCTTCCTCAACGATTTCGGCTATTTCAAGCTGGGCGATTTCGGCATTGCCCGCAAACTGGAAAACATGACCGGCGGCCTTTCCCAGAAAGGCACCTACAACTATATGGCTCCCGAGGTGGCCAACGGCCGGGAGTACGATGCCCGGGTGGACATCTACTCGCTGGGCATCGTGCTGTACCGGCTGCTCAACGGCAACCGGCTGCCCTTTTTGGACAATGCGCAGCAGCTGATGAACCCCAACGCCCGCCGGACTGCGGTGGATCGCCGCCTGCGGGGCGACCCGCTGCCCCCGCCCTGCAATGCTTCGCCCGCCATGGCAGACCTGGTGCTGCGGGCCTGCGCCTACCGGCCGGAGGACCGGTTTGCCACCGCCACTGAGATGAAACAGGCCCTGCTGAGCGTGGCCAACGGCAGTTACCGCATCACCGGCGCCGGGCGCAGCGGCACCGTCGGGGTGCGAAAGCCTGACGGGAACCGCAGTACCGGCCGCCAGCAGATCGACACCTTTGCCAAGCCCCGCAAAAAGAGCAAACTGCCGGTGGTGCTGGGCATGGCAGCCATTTTTCTGGCGCTGGTTGCGGCAGGGCTTTTTCTGGCTGTGCAGCTCTACACCGGCAGCCGGTCCGGCGGTGGGTCGGGCAGCGGCGTGGCCTCCTCCGGCACATCAGCCTCGCTGCCGCCGGAGGAAGGTGATTTCACCCGCGACGAGCAGGAGGAGATCAGCGCCATCCTGGAAAGCGCCCGGCAATTGGCTGACGGCGGCGACTATGCCGCTGCGCTGGCCAAAGTGCAGACCGGGCTGGTGCGCTACCCGGCCTCCACCCAGCTGCAGGCCAAGGCGGACGAGTACACCGCCGCCCGCGATGACCAGCTGAAAAACGATGCACTGACTGATGCGGCCGCCAAGGCCAACAGCGGGGACTACCCCGGCGCCATTGATGCCCTGGACCAGGCCATCACTACAGTGGGTGAGGACGCCGACCTGGCCGCCAAACGGCAGGAATACGCCGACTCCTACACCGCGGATGTGGTCAGCCAGACCAATACCCTGCTGGACGAGGGCAAATACTCGGAGGCAAACGGCGTGCTGTCCAGTGCCCTGCAGCAGCTGCCCGGCAATTCCACCCTGCTGGCTCAGCAGCGGAACATCCAGTCTGCCACACCGCAGCTGTTCCTGTCCGTCTGCCCGCCGTATCAGAGTGACCGCCGGTGTGGGACGCACACCGACAGCGATTCCTTCACCATGGGCGGCGAGCTCTACCATGACGGCATCACCATGGAGATCTTCGAGGGCGGCTCCTGGTTCCTGGCCAACCTGAACAAGCAGTATGCGGAGCTGTCGTTCGCTTTGGGGCACGTGGACAACACCGGCATGACCGACGTCACTCTGACCGTCTACCTGGACGGCGTACTGTACAACACCTACACGGTGGTCAGCTCTGCCCTGCCCCAGCAGGTGACCATCCCGGTGACCGGCGTTTCCCAGCTGCGGATCACCGCAAATTACAACGATTACAACGGTTACCCCACCATCGGCCTGGGCAACATGACCGTCAAGGCCGACCCCAATGCCACCAGCACCGCTCCCACCCCAGACCCGGAGGCAAAGGCACTGGTGCAGGTCTGCCCACCCTATGAGCTGGAGCGCCACAGCGCCATGCACACCGACACCGACACAGTGAACATGGCCGGGCAGCAGTACCGCAACAGCATCACCATGGAGATCTTCGAGGGCGGCTCCTGGTTTCTGACCAATCTGAAGGGCCAGTACAGCGAGATCCAGTTTGACCTGGGCCATGTGGACGGCACCGGCATGACGGATGTGACGCTTTCTGTCTATCTGGACGACGTGTTGTACACTTCCTATACTGTCGGCTGTTACAGCCTGCCCCAGCACATCACCCTGCCGGTGACCGGCGCCACTCAGCTGCGGATCACCGCAGCTTACACCGAGTACAACGGTTACCCAACCATCTGCCTGGGCAATATCACCATCAAATAAAGGGGGTTGGCAGTTTATGGAATTGAGCGACAAAACAGCTTTTTACACCGGAGACCGCACCGTCATGGGCGGCCTTGATGACACCGCCGGCAAGCTGGCCAGCTCTCAGGTGACCATTTTTGACGGCACTGAGCCCCCGCGCCTGTACCTGCTGAACCGGTTCGGCAAGGATATGGTCTATTTCGGGCGGGACCCACGCAACGACATTGTGCTGAGTTCCCCCATCGCCTCCGCCTTTCACGGACGTTTCATCCGCCGGGGCGGTGTCTGGAGCATCGAGGACAAGGCGGCCTATCAGGGTCAGGGCAGCACCAACGGCCTGATCTACAACAACTGCGCCGTCACCGCCCGGGTGGTGGCCGACGGTGATTTTATCCGCATTGATGACGGCGTGGAACCGGTGCCTTCCGGGGTGCTGTTCGTCTTTACCGCAGCCGGGTCAGGCAACCAGTGGCGCACTGTCCCGCTGAACGGCAAACCCACCCTGACCATCGGCCGGGAGGAGGGCTGCGATATTCAGCTGCCCCACATCTCGGTCTCCAAGCGCCACGCCTGGATTGCCCGGGAGGCAGACGGCTTTTATCTTTACGACCATCGCAGCACCAACGGTGTCATTGTCAACGGGCGCCGGGTGCGGGGACGCATCCGTTTGCACGACAAGGACATCATCTCCATCACCAACTCCAAGCTGATCTTCACCAGCACTGAGGTGCACTACTGCTGCTTCCGCAGCGGCATCTCGGTGGACGCTGCCGACGTGGTGATCCGCCGCGGACACGGCCGCCGCTCCTTCATCACCTGCAACCATGTCAGCCTGAACATCCGCCCCGGTGAGCTGGTGGCCATCATCGGCGGGTCCGGCGCAGGCAAGTCCACCATCCTGAACTGCCTGTGCGGCTACCTGAAGCCTGCCGAGGGCTCGGTGTACATCAACGGCATCAGCCTGTACCAAAATTTTGACTCACTGAAAAAGCTGATCGGCTATGTACCCCAGTCAGACATTGTCTACGACAATCTGACCTTGTACGATATGCTGGCTTACACCGCCCGTCTGCGGCTGCCCCGGGACACCACCCCCCAGGAGCGGGAGGCCGCCATCGACCGGGCCATCCAGATGGTGGAGCTGACCGAAAAACGCGGCAGCCTGATCCGCTCACTCAGCGGCGGCCAGCGCAAGCGTGCCAGCATTGCGGTGGAGCTTCTGTCCGACCCCAACCTGCTGTTTCTGGACGAGCCGGCTTCCGGCCTGGACCCCGGCACTGAGCGCAACCTGATGCAGTCGCTGCGGCGAATGGCCTGCAACGGCAAGACAGTGATCCTGGTCACCCACAGCACCCTGCAGCTGAAGCTGTGCGACAAGATCGTCTTTATGGGCAAGGGCGGCAACCTGTGCTTTTACGGCAGCTATGACGAGGCACTGAAGTTTTTCGGCGTGTCGGACGTGGTGGACGTGTACAACATGATCACCGAGCAGGCCCCCCAGTGGAGCGCCCGCTTCCGCCAGGTGCGGCCGCCGGTGCCCCACACCCGCCCCGCCGCCGCATTAACCCGCCGCACGGAGCAAAACATCCCCCGCCAGCTGGGTGTGCTGTGCGGGCGGTATCTCAAGCTGGTGACCAACGACCGCCAGCGTCTGCTGTTACTGCTGGTTCAGGCGCCCCTGCTGGCTGCTCTGATCTCACTGGTGGCGGACGGCAACCAGTTTGAACAGTATGAGATGACCAAAAGCCTGCTGTTTGCGCTGTCCTGTTCGGCTTTCTGGGTGGGCATGCTGAACGCTATCCAGGAAGTGTGCAAGGAGCGCAGCATCCTGAAGCGGGAGTACATGACCGGCCTATCACTGACTTCCTACCTGATGTCCAAAATCCTGGTGCTGGGCCTGTTGTGCCTGGTGCAAAGCCTGATGATTGTCACCGTCTTTTCGCTGATGGTGGGCCTGCCGGAGGAAGGGCTGATCATGTTTCCCTATCTGGAGCTGTTGATCACCGCCTTTTTGACGGCGGTGGCATCGGCCGCTATGGGCCTGTTTGTCTCCTCGCTGTTCACCAATGCCGACCGGGCCATGACAGTGGCGCCGCTGCTGCTGATGCCGCAAATCCTGTTTTCCGGCCTGATCTTCAAGCTGGACGGTGCCACTGAGATCATCTCCTGGTTTGCCGTTTGCCGCTGGAGCATGGAGGGCTTTGGCACCACCGCCAACCTGAACGACCTGCCCATGAAGCTGCAGCAGCAGGGCATCATGATCCCCCACGAGGCAGAGGATTTCTTCGACTTTACAGTGCCGCATATGCTGCTGGCCTGGGCGATTCTTGTGGTGTTCGTGCTGGGCTTCCTTGCATTGGCGCGGCTGGTTCTGGCCCGTATCAGCAAGGAGAGCGCCTGAGGGGAGCGTACCGGATCACAAAAAGCAAGGGCGCAGCGCGTCCGGGATTTCTTTCCCGAAAGCGTGCTGCGCCCTTTTTTATTGTGTCACCGCCGCACCAGGATCGTCACACTGGTGGGGGCCAAAATGATCTGCCCCGTCTTTGCCTCGCCAAAGGGGACGGCACCGGCGGTGGCGCCGTCCGACAGATACTGCCAGCTGCCGCCGGGCAGCTCCGCCTGCTGCGGGGTGGGCTCGGGGTTGTACAGCACCGCCAACTCGCCGTTGCCATCCGCTTTTTCCAGCACAAACCCCACCATCCAGCCGGGAGTGGCCAGCAGAATAGGGGCGGTCTCCCCTGCCGCGCCGGACAGTTCCGGATAGGCACGGCGGATGGCAAATAACCCCCGGTAATAGCGCACCAGCTCTTCCAGCTGCCATGCCCGGCGCCAGTCCAGCCGGTTGACGGAAAGCGGTCCCTGGTAGCTGTTGGGGGCGCCCAGCTTTGTGCGGGCGAACTCTTCGCCCGAGAGCAGGAAGGGCAGGCCGTGGCAAGTCAGGTAAATGCCTGCCGCCATACGGTTTTGGGCCAGAAGATCCGGCTGCACCGCGGCAAAGTCCTTGCGGCCTGCCGCCAGCTTGAGCTTATCCCACAGGGTGTAGTTGTCGTGGGCAGAGGCGTATTGCACCACCTGCCCGCTGGCCTTGGGGCGGAAGCCGTCGGCGCCGTCCCGCCAGGCATCCACCGCGTGCAGCAGCCGGACGCCATAGTACATACCGCCGTTCACATACCCCTTGGACCCGGCATCGAACACGCTGCCCTTGATGGCATCCCGGGTGCCGTCGCAGAAAAAGCCGATGCGCTCGTCCAACACATCCAGCGCCCCCTTGTCGGCGGGGCGGGCGCCGGGGGCCATGCAGGTTCCGCCGCCCGTCCAGGGTTCCCCGTACATCAGGATCTCGCGGCCGCCGGGCAGGGTGTCCAGCGCAGCACGGACGGCGTTCATCGTCTCGGCGTCAATCAGAGCCATCAGGTCAAAGCGGAAACCGTCCACATGGTATTCCCTCGCCCAGAACAGGCAGGAATCCACGATGTATTTGCGCATCATGGTGCGCTCGCTGGCCATGTCGCAGCCGCAGCCGGAGCCGTTGGTCAGGCTGCCGTCCGGGGTGCGTCGGCAGTAATACCCCGGCACCGTGCGCTCCAGGCAGCTGTCGGCATGGTAGGTGTGATTGTAGACCACGTCCATCACCACGCCAAGGCCCGCCCGGTGGATGGCCGCAATCATGGCGCGGCATTCCCGCACGCGCACCTCCCCATGCCAGGGGTCGGTGGAGTAGGCGCCTTCGGGCACATTGTAGTTCACCGGGTCGTAGCCCCAGTTGTACCCCGCGGGGTCGGTCTCGTCAGTGGAGCCAAAGTCAAAAATCGGCATCAGCTGCACATGGGTAACGCCCAGCTGTTTCAGGTAATTCAGGCAGGTGGGTTTGGACGGGTCGCCGTCCAGGCAGGTATCCGGCGCGGTAAAGCCCAGGTATTTGCCGCGCCATTTTTCCGGCACACCACCCGCCGGGTCGGCGGTGAAATCGGCCACGTGGGTTTCCCACACGGCCCGGGCATGGGGCGGAATAGCCGGACGGCGGTCCTGCCGCCAGCCCTCCGGCGCGGCGGCGTCCAGATCGATGACCATGCTGCGCTGCCCGTTGATGCCGCAGGCCCTGGCGTAGGGGTCGGCGGTGAGACACTCCTGGTCGGAGCCCTCAAATTGCAGTGCGTAGACATAGTAACGGCCATCCCAGTTGCCGGACACCCGCGCCTGCCAGACGCCCTGACCCGCCGGGTGCAGGATGGCACTGCCCAGCATGGCGGCACCGGGCTCGTCATCCGAGCCGGTGGCATACAGGATGACCCGCACAGCCGCCGCCGTGGGGGCCCACAGTTTGAACAGCGTATAGTCCCGCTGCCAGTTTGCCCCCAAGTCTCGTCCCGTGTAGGCGGGCAATGCCGCCGCCTGCTGTTCTCTCATGCCAGATACCCCTTGTTGTACATAAACCAAACAAAAAAGCCGGGCGGCTGTCAACTGACAGCCGCCCGGTTCAACGCGCAATAGCGTGTTCACTTGTTGACAATCTCATTATACCGCGTTGTTTGTTTCCAATGCAAGTACACGGAAGCAATAACAGGGAAAAAAGCCGGTTTGAACGGCAAGGACAAATACAGCCCGAAACGCAGAAACACGCGTTTCGGGCTGCATTTTGTCTCCGTCTGCGCGGAGCTCAGGGCAGGAACCAAAGTTTCGGTCCGCCCGGGAAAATCGCTGATGCAAAAAGCAGACGGGATAAACCCGTTCATGGGGGAAACCAGGCGCGACGAAATCGCGCACTACACGGAGCGGGCCAAATTGTGCTGGAGGCCCGCGCCATGCGATGGGAATATCCCGGAGGGATACTCTCTCAGTTCAGCTTTTTGCGGCCAACGAAAGGACGGTGGATTTACTGATTGCCGCGCTTGCGCAGGACAACCAGGCCGCAGACAGCGCCCGCAGCAACCACGGCAACGATCACCAGGGCCACAAGCGGCAGATTGTCGCTGGTCTGGGGGATGGTGCTGGTGGAAGCCGCGTCAGAAGAAGCGGTAGGAGCAGCACCCCAGGTGCCGTTGGCAATGCCCTCGGCAATATCGGGATGCTCGTCCGGCTTGGGAGTCGCGGTCACAGTGACAGTGGTGCTGCTGCCGGTGGAAGGAGGAGTAACAGGAGTAGAAGGCGTGGTAGACTCCGCGACGACATTCGCAGTGATGGAGATCACACCGCCATTCTCATCTTCTACATAACGGTCACCCACATTCGTGGTAGCCAAATCAGCATCCCAGTACTCGCTATTCTTGCCGCCGACCGTCCAGCCAGCCAGCTTATAACCATCGGCGATCGTCAGCTCGGGCATATCGATGTCATCATGGATGTGCTTCCAAGTCAGTACCTGGGTGTAGGAATCCGCATTGCCGTTTGCAAAATCGGCGGCATCACCGTTGTCAATGGCCCAGTAGATACGCACGGTTTTGGTGGGACGGACTTCAACCCAGACCCAGCCGTCGTTAATCTGCAGGTCACCAGTCCAGACCAGCTCATAGCCTTCCGGGATATCGGTAAAGGTGCTGGTATTGACATTATTGGTGTTGACGGCAACTTCAACAGAGCCTTCGGCAACCTGTTCGTTGTTGACAATATCCCAGTAGTTCAATCCTACCGTGCGGGTAGCGGGACGAACTTCGACCCAAACCCAGCCGTCATTGATCTGCAGGTCACCGGTCCAAACCAGTTCGTAGCCCTCGGGGATGTCAGTGAAGGTGCTGGTGTTAACGTTAGTAGCGTCAGCGGCAACCTCAATGGAGCCCTCAGCAACCTGCTTGTTGTTGATAATGTCCCAATAATTCAGACCAACCGTCTTGGTAGTGGCAACAGGACGAACCTCGACATAAATCCAGCCATCGTTGATCTGGTAGTCACCAACGTTGACCAGTTCGTAGCCCTCAGGAATATCTACCAGGGCACTGCTATTCACATTGTAGGCATTAGCAGCGACAACAGCTTCACCCTCGCCAGCCTGCTTATTGTTGACGACATCCCAATAGTTGACGCCAACCGTCTTAGTGGTGGCAACAGGCTTGACTTCGACATAGATCCAGCCATCATTGATCTGGTAGTCACCAACATTGACCAGTTCGTAGCCCTCAGGGATATCGGTCAGCTCACTGCTGTTGACATTGTAAGCGTCCTTATCAACGGTAACTTGACCCTCAAAGACCTGCTTATTGTTGACCGTATCCCAATAGTTGACGCCGACAGTCATGGTGGTTTCAACAGGTTTTACCTCAACGTAAATCCAGCCATCGTTGATCTGGTAGTCGCCGACATTGACCAGTTCGTAGCCCTCGGGAACGTCCGTCAGCTCGCTGCTGTTGACGTTATAAGCATCCACATCAACAGTAACTTTGCCTTCAAAAACCTGCTTGTTATTGATGATGTCCCAATAGTTGACACCAACTGTGCGGGGAACGGGACGGACTTCAACAAAAATCCAGCCATCATTGATCTGGTAGTCACCAGTAATGACCAATTCATAACCTTTGGGGATGTCGGTCAGCAGGCTGCTGTTGACGTTGTAGGCGCCGGCATCAACGGTAACCTCGCCTTCACCGGCCTGCTTGTTGTTAACGACATCCCAATAGTTGACCCCGACAGTCTGAGTTGTTGCGACAGGACGGACGTCGACAAAAATCCAGCCATCGTTGATCTGGATATCGCCGGTGCTAACCAGCTCATAGCCACTAGGAATATCAGTCAAGAGACTGGTATTCACATTATTGGCATCCGCATCAACGGTAACTTTGCCTTCACCAGCCTGCTTGTTGTTAACGACATCCCAGTAGTTGACACCGACAGT